>NZ_QPIW01000019.1 GCF_003339505.1 Runella aurantiaca | reverse complement strand
CTGACTATCAATTTGTTAAAAAGGACAAAAGCAAAGAATATGGCTGCTCAGATTGATCAATTCGCCGATAATTTTAACGCGTTAATGCTATTTATGACACAACAAAGAGTTTTATGAGAAAGCCCTGCATAAGCCTGTGTGCGCTGTTGTGCCAAACAGGCTGTGAATCCAAGAAAGAAGAAAAGAATGCAGAAACCCATTTTTTGGTAACCAGTCCTTTGAGAAAGGATACGACAATCACCAAAGAGTACGTAAGCCAGATCCATGCCATAAGCCACATTGAATTGAGAGCATTGGAGAAAGGTTATTTGCAAAAAATTTTTGTTGACGAGGGGCAGTTCGTAAGAAAAGGACAACCTATGTTTCAAATCATGCCCATGCTCTATGAGGCGGAACAGCAAAAAGCCCAAGCGGAAGCCAATTTTGCCGAAATAGAATACCGCAACACAAAGGCATTGGCAGACAGTAATGTCGTATCCAAAAATGAACTGGCATTGGCAAAAGCCAAATGGGACAAAGCAAAAGCCGAATTGTCACTTGCCCAAGTTCACTTAGGTTTTACGAGTATCAGCGCTCCTTTCGATGGTATCATGGATCATTTTCAGGTCAGGCTGGGAAGTCTTGTGGGCGAGGGTGATTTGTTAACGACTTTATCAGACAATAGTAAAATGTGGGTTTACTTCAACGTTCCGGAAGCGGAATACCTGGATTACAAAACCCGATCGGAAAAGGAAGGCATGTTGAAAGTTGGGTTGCTTATGGCTAATAATAAGTTGTTTGAGTATCCCGGTGTGGTTGAAACCATTGAAGCCGATTTCAATAATCAAACGGGTAACATTGCGTTCAGAGCGACATTTCCCAACCCTAAAAAATTGCTGAGACACGGAGAAACGGGTAGCATTCAAGTGGTACAATCCCTTAAAAATGCGCTGATTATTCCTCAAAAAGCCACTTTTGAAGTGCTGGAAAAAAAATACGTCTATGTGGTGGACAAAAACAACGTGATTCGCTCAAGAGAAATCACCATCGCCGCGGAACTGCCACACATTTTTGTTGTTCAATCCGGGTTGAAAATGGATGACAAAATCTTGCTGGAAGGTTTACGGCAAGTCCATGAAAACGAAAAGATACACTATAAGTTCTTACAGCCCGAGGCTGTTATCTCCAATTTAAGCCTATATGCCGAATAGGTAGGTATTCAAACAACCATAAGACATGTTCAATCAATTCATACGCAGGCCCGTATTCGCCATTGTAATATCGGTCATGATCGTCTTTATAGGGATATTGGCTATTGAGAAATTACCTATTTCCCAATTCCCGGATATTGCCCCCACAACCGTCAATATATTTATCGCTTATCCCGGTGCCAGTGCCGATGTATTGGTGAAATCCACGCTGATTACACTGGAACAGGCTATCAACGGAGTTCAGGATATGCGATACATCGCTACCGATGCTACAAGTGCCGGTGAAGCTACCCTCCGAATCATTTTTGAACCCGGTACGGACCCAAATGATGCCGTTATTCGGGTAAAAACAAGGGTGGATCAGGTGATGCCTCTCCTTCCTGAACTGGTTCAGCGTGAAGGGGTTATCATTACGCCTATTCAACCCAGTATGTTGATGTACGTCAACCTCTATTCCAAGGAAAAGAGTATTGACGAAAAATTCCTGTTCAACTACGCCACCGTTAAAATGATCCCTGAATTACAGCGGACCAAAGGAGTAGCCAGGGCTCAAATATTGGGTAGTCGGCGATATGCGATGCGCATCTGGTTAAACCCTGACCGCATGAGAGCCTATAATATCTCCACCGAAGAAGTAATGAAAGCCATCGGGGAACAGAGTATTATCGGTCGTCCCGGCCGAATCGGCCAAAGTTCCGGTATCGCGGCACAGTCATTGGAATATGTGCTCACCTACAAAGGAAGATACAGCGACCCGAAAGAGTATGAAGACATTATTGTTCGGGCCAATTCGGAGGGTGAAAGTATCCACCTGAAGGACATCGCCAAAGTGGAATTGGGAAGTGAATTCTTTGATATCTATTCCAATTTGGATGGCAAAGCATCGGCCGCGATTGTATTAAGGCAAAACTACGGCAGTAATGCCAGCGATGTCATTGAACAGGTAAAAGCGAAATTGGATGTGATGAAAGAATCTTTTCCGCCGGGGGTAGATTACAAAATCAGCTATGATGTGTCTCAATTTTTGGATGCGTCGATTGAGCAAGTAATTGATACTCTGCGGGATGCGTTTATTTTGGTTGCGTTGGTGGTTTTCATCTTTCTTGGCGATTGGCGTTCTACCCTGATACCGATTTTGGCGGTTCCAGTCTCCTTGATCGGGGCATTTTTTGTCATTCAGGCCTTTGGGCTGTCCATCAATTTAATTACGCTCTTTGCCTTGGTGTTGGCCATTGGTATTGTGGTGGATGATGCGATTGTGGTGGTGGAAGCGGTACATGCTAAAATGGAAGAAGAGCCGCATCTAACCCCCTTTGCCGCCGTAAAAAAAGTGCTTGGGGAGATCAGTGGAGCCATTATCGCCATCACGGCAGTTATGGTGTCGGTATTCCTACCCATTTCGTTTATGTCGGGTCCGGTGGGTACTTTTTACCGCCAATTCTCCATTACCATGGCCAGTTCTATCGTGATTTCGGCCTTAATCGCTCTGACGCTTACTCCTGTGTTGTGTGCGATGTTGCTGAAAAATCATCATGGACATGCTAAAAAGAAGAACCTGCTGAGCCGAGCCCTCGACGGTTTCAACCGAGGGTTTGATAAATTGACCGGAAGATATGTGGGCCTGTTAAAAATCATCGTGAGCCGAAGAGTACTTACGTTCGTCATCTTATTGGCTTTCTGTGCAGGAATAGCTTATGAAAATAAAATCCTGCCGGCAGGATTTATTCCCAACGAAGACCAAAGTACTATTTATGCAATCATTCAGACGCCGCCGGGTTCTACGCTGGAAAAAACCAACGAAGTTTCCCGACGACTTCAAAAAATTTGTGAAGAAGTGGAGGGAATAGAGTCCGTGTCTTCTTTGGCCGGCTATGAGATCATGACGGAAGGACGCGGCTCCAACGCCGGTACCTGTCTGATCAACCTGAAACCTTGGTCGGAGCGCGAACAAAACGTGAAGGAAATCATGGAAGAACTGGAAGTGGCATCGAAAGGGCTTGGGGCTACGGTTGAATTCTTTGAACCGCCGGCCATTCCCGGTTTTGGTACTTCCGGCGGTTTTTCCATGCGCTTACTGGATAAAACAACCTATACCGATTACCGTGAGTTTGACAAGATCAACAAGGAATTCATGGACAATTTGGGAAAACGCAAAGAACTCACGGGCTTATTTACCTTTTTTGCCGCCAATTACCCTCAATACGAACTGGAGATAGACAATAAGTTGGCCATGCAAAAAGGTGTATCCATCGGGAAAGCGATGGACAACCTCAATATTATGATCGGCAGTACCTACGAACAGGGGTTTATTAAGTTTAACCAGTTTTTTAAAGTGTATGTGCAGTCTGATCCCGCCTTCCGAAGACTTCCAACCGACCTTTTAAAGCTTTTTGTCAAAAATGAGGAGGGGGAAATGGTGCCCTACTCTTCATTTATGAATCTTAAAAAAGGTCAGGGTCCCAATGAAATCACCCGTTTCAATTTATACAATTCTGCGGCTATTCAGGGTCTTCCGGCCAAGGGATATACCACCGCCGATGCAATACAGGCCATTCGGGAAGTAGCCGCTAAGACCTTGCCAAAAGGGTACGATATTGCTTTTGAGGGTCTTTCCTATGACGAAGCCGGCCGAGGAAACGAAGCCCTTTACGTTTTCCTGATTGTATTGGCCTTTGTCTACTTCGTGTTAGCAGCCCAGTACGAAAGTTTTATTATACCTTTTGCTGTGGTACTCTCACTGCCGGTGGGGGTATTTGGTTCCTTTTTGTTACTAAAACTCATGGGGCTGGAGAACAACATTTATGCCCAAATCGGACTCATCATGTTGGTGGGTTTATTAGGTAAAAATGCTGTATTGATCGTTGAATTCGCCGTTCAGAAGCGCCATGAGGGAGAAACGATTCTGAACGCAGCCATTGAAGGAGCCAGAGTCCGTTTCCGTCCTATCTTAATGACTTCCTTTGCTTTTGTGGCAGGATTGATCCCGCTGATTACCGCAAAGGGGGCGGGTGCTATCGGCAACCGTACCATTGGGGCTTCTGCGCTTGGCGGGATGCTGTTCGGAACCATTTTCGGAGTCATTATTATCCCCGGATTGTATTACATATTCGGTAAACTGGCCGACGGCAAAAAGCTGATCAAAGATGAAGATGATGGCTCGTTGACCGAAGAATTTGTCCACGCAATAGATCATTTTTCCTACAAAGATGAATCCGAAAATCATGTTAAATAAAAGAATCATAAATTATGTTGGGGTAGTAATCGTTGCCCTAACGTATACTTCCTGTACTGTGCCGACTTTGGTTCAGAAAACAGAGCATAAACTGACAGCCACGAGTTATGGTAACTTTTCGGGCGCTGATTCTATCAATACTGCAAAGGTGTTGTGGAAGAATTATTTTACCGATCCCTACCTGATTGCGCTGATTGATACGGCTTTTAAAAACAATCAGGAGTTGAACATTACCTTGCAGGAAATAGAGATTGCCCGCAACGAAGTAATGGCGCGGAGGGGGGAATACCTGCCTTTTGTGGGGTATGGCGGTACGGCCGGGGTAGAAAAGGCGGCCAGATACACCCAAGTGGGTGCCAGTGAAGCAAACATTGAGATAAAACCGAACAGAGAAACGCCGGAACCGCTGCCCAATTTTGGAGGCGGGCTTTACGCACGGTGGGAGGTCGATATTTGGCACAAACTGCGCAATGCGCGAAAGGCGGCCGCTACCCGATATTTAGCCTCTGTAGAAGGAAGAAACTTCATTCTGACCAATTTAGTAGCCGAAATCGCCCGCTCCTATTATGAATTACGGGCACTGGACAGTCAACTGAATATTGTGCAGCAAAACATTGAAATTCAAAACAATGCGCTCAAAATAGTAAGACTGGAAAAAGAATCCACACGGGTTACTGAATTGGCCGTACGGAGGTTTCAGGCCCAAGTACTCAACACGCAAAACCTGCAATATGGTATTCGGCAAAGAATCGTAGAAACCGAGAATAGAATCAACTTTCTACTGGGTAGATACCCGCAACCGGTTCTCAGAGACAATGGAAGTTTTGAAACGTTGACACCCAATATTGTCCATGCAGGTATCCCGTCTCAGTTGTTGGAAAATCGGCCGGACATTAAGCAAGCCGAGCTGTTGTTGGCCGCAAGTAAAATAGATGTACAGGTGGCCAGAGCAAATTTTTACCCATCGTTAGGTATTTCGGGAAGTTTGGGGCTTCAGGCATTTAATCCCGTTTATTTGGCAAAACTGCCTCAATCGTTGATGGCCTCTCTGGTGGGTGATTTGGCGGGGCCTTTGATCAATAAAAATGCCATAACCGCCACCTATTACAATGCCAACGCCAAACAGATACAGGCCATTTACAATTATGAAAAAACGGTTTTGAATGCTTACATTGAGGTGGCTAACCAACTGTCGAACATTGATAATCTGGGAAAAAGCTTTGACGTCAAAGCGAGTGAAGTACAGGCACTTACCCAGTCCATCACGATTTCCAATAACCTTTTCAGATCGGCAAGGGCCGATTACATGGAAGTGTTGTTGACGCAACGGGATGCGCTTGAGTCGCGGTTTGATTTGATTGAAACCAAAATGCAGCAAATGAATGCCACGGTCAACATTTATCGCGCCTTGGGTGGTGGATGGTATTAATGGAGTGCTCGTTTTTATTTACACCATCAAAAGCCATCAAAATAACAAAATTGATTATTTTTGTTGCAGAAAAACGATAAAACCATGAAAAAGCGAATCATTACCGCACTTTTAACTGTTTTTGTAGCAAGTGCTTACGCTCAGGAAAGTTATTTTGGCGAAAAAATTAATGACAAAGGCGCTGTAGCGGCTGCTGAGTTGCCAAAGAAAATAGGCAATAAAGAAAAAATGACGGCTAAAGTAACGGGCACCGTTGAATCGGTATGTCAAGCGAAAGGCTGTTGGATGAAAGTAAAAACGACCGATGGGCAAACCATGCGGGTTTCTTTCAAAGATTACGGCTTTTTTGTACCGAAAGACATTGCCGGTAAAACCGTTGTGATCGAAGGGGAAGCCAAAATGAAAACCACACCCGTGGCTGAGTTGCAACATTATGCCGAAGATGCCGGTAAAAGCAAAGCTGAAATCGCTAAGATCACGGAGCCTAAACACGAACTTACCTTTGTGGCGGATGGGGTAATCGTGAAAAAGTGATACAATCATTGAATGAGGCGGTCAGTCGGTTTGAACCGACCGACCGCTTTTTATTTGTACCTTTGTTACCCAAAATGGAGCGGACCATTTCTTTTCCCTCCAATATTTATTCACAAATCTATCATTGAAACAATGACAACAGAACAGTTGAAAGACTTGAAAGCCCGCGTTTCGGCTTTGAGGGGGTATCTTTGACTACGATACCAAGAAAGAACGATTGACCGAATTACAGCAGATTCAAAGTCAGCCCGAATTCTGGAATGACAATGCGAAGGCTGAAATAACCATGAAGGAAGTGCGTGGCCTGAAAGGATGGACCGAAGGCTATGAGTCCGTTGACGGACGTTTGGGCGATTTGGAAACCTTACAGGAATTTCTGGAATTGGGCGAAGCCACAGAAGCCGAAGTAGAAGCCGAATACCAGACGATGTTGAAAGTGTTGGAAGAAGTCGAATTGAAAAAGATGCTTTCCAACGAAGAAGACCAACTCAATGCCGTACTCGAAATCAACTCAGGGGCGGGAGGCACAGAAAGTCAGGATTGGGCCGAAATGCTTTATCGGATGTATGTGCGCTGGGCTGAAAAGCATAATTATAAAGTTACGCAGATTGATTACCAAGAAGGTGACGCAGCAGGCATCAAATCGGTGTCTATTCAGATTGACGGCCCGCAGGCCTATGGCTATTTACAATCTGAAAATGGCGTGCATCGCTTGGTCCGCATTTCCCCGTTTGACTCCAATGCCCGCCGGCATACTTCATTTGCGTCAGTTTATGCCTATCCATTGATTGATGATACGATTGAGATTGAAATAAATCCGGCTGATATTGAGTGGGATACGTATCGTTCAGGTGGTGCGGGAGGACAAAACGTGAACAAAGTGGAAACGGCCGTTCGGGTACGCCACAAGCCTTCCGGGTTGGTCATAGAATGTCAACAGGAGCGCAGCCAACACCTAAATCGTGATTTGGCGTTGCGGTTGTTGAAATCAAAATTATACCAAATTGAGGTAGAAAAGCGCAACGCGGCTCGCGCTGAAGTAGAGGCATCCAAGAAAAAAATCGAATGGGGTTCGCAGATCCGTAATTACGTGATGCACCCCTACAAACTCGTCAAAGATGTACGAACCGGGGTCGAAACCTCAGATGTTCAAGGCGTTATGGACGGCGATCTGGATGAGTTCATCAAAGCTTATTTGATGTTGCAGTAATTCAGTTGACGGTAAATAGTTATTCGATGAAAATAAAAAATCCCCGATGTTGAGTCGGGGATTTTTGTAAAACTCAAATTATCTTCAACTCCCGTTAACCGTTAACAAATAACGATTAGCGGAAGAAAACCTAAATCGCAGGATCTGCCGGTGTATTGGCACGGTTATTATCCCTTTCAACCAATGGATACGGATAAAACGTACGGTTACGTTCAACCTGCGAAGCGGTATTGTCCGGGATCGGCGCCAAACGATTAAAACGGCGACTGTCTTCCAATCTTAATCCAGACAAATACAATTCAATGCTGCGTTGCCGATAGATTTCGGTCAATAGAGCATCGGCGGTGTTTGGACCTGCATAGGCAGGCAAAGCGGCACCAATGCCCCAAGCATCGGTGGTTTTAGTCAGAACTGCGTTCAGAGCGGTTGTGGCGGCAGGTAAATCATTCAAACGAGCACTTGCTTCGGCACGAATCAACAACATCTCGCCCGGCAGGTATACAGGAATTGCGGCATTGTTGGCCGTAAAGAAACTCGCTCTTCCTAAATTGATTCCGCCGGCAGCTACGCCCGAAGGGTTCGATAAATAAAATGCCAATCGTTTGTCGGCTGCTACAGGACGCAGTGCTTCCGGCAAACCCAACGTAGCATTCAGCGGTTCGGTGACGTTACGGTTGCCAAAGGTGTTGAAAAACAAAGGGTTTTGAACCGCATCATCAAAGTTGAACGACGATTTTTTGGTCAAATCCACTTTGTTGGCCGCGGCCAATGCTTTGGCATTGTCACCGGTCATGATGCTGAAACGGGCAATCAACGCCTGTAACGTATTGGTCAGGTCAATTCCCGGAACGATACGACTCGTAAATGTAGCCGAAACCGGCGTTGCTGCGAGCGTTGTTGCCGCAGCTTCCAATGTACGAACCGCTTCTTTCAGGGCCTCGTCACGCGTTACGAACTTGGCATTATCGCCCGTTTCTACGGGTAATTGTTGCCAAAATTGGGCTTGCGTGCCCAATGCCAATGCTCTGAAAATAGAAGCGTAGACGGTGATTCCGCTTTTGGTGCCGGCATCGCCCGCTACGTTACCCACACTTTTCAGAATCAAATCGGCATTGGCTTTCACCAATTGATTTTGTGACCATAGATTGCGCAAGACACTGTTGTTGGATGCAATGCTATTCCCACCAATACGAAGCTGCTCTTCATCACCGTTACCGGCGTTCAGAACAGTCAATTCACGCGTGGTGAGGCCACTTGCTGTAATGGCATTGTAAAGAATCCCGGCACGGGTACTGGTGTAACGATATTGGAGGCCATTGCAAAGCGTGATCAGGCCGTTAAGGTCGGTCGTTACCTGGGTTTCACTGGCGGCACTTGGGTTGAGATATTCTTGGTCGCAGGAGGTTGCCGTGAGCATCATCCCCGCCAAAATTGAATATAGGATTGTCTTTTTCATGGAAAAATCACGTTTTCAGATTAAAATGATAAGTTCAACTGCACCTGATACGTGCGTGGAATAGGAACATTTCCAAAGTCAACACCGCGCAAAATGTCGCTGTTGTTACCTGCGTTGGTTTCGGGGTCAAAGCCATTGTATTTGTCCCATGAAACTAAGTTGCGTCCAATCAACGAAACATTCCAGTTGCTGATTCCTTTCACTTTGGGCAATTGATACGTAAGGGCTATCTCGCGTAATTTGGTGAAACCACCTTCGTCTACACGATATTCTTCAATGTTTGCCAATGAAAATACGTAACCACGAGCCATGGTGCCGAGCATTTCAGCTTCAGCAATGTCACCGATTCCTACGTTGTTACGCGTACGTTTGTCGGCATTGAACACTTGAAATCCTTGTACGGCATCCAACAGGAAGCGAAGTCCGATTTTTTTGTACGTCAAATTACCGCTGAATGAACCCGTCCATTTTGGATTGGGATTGCCAATTACGGTTCGTACAAATGCACCCGTAGGTTGTCCGTCAGCTGCGCGACCAACGGTAAATTTGGTCGGGTCATTAGGGTCCTGCGTTCCGCGTTCGCGTTGGGGAAGTTTTTGAGCCGTTAATAGCAAGGAACCATCTGTATTATAAGCATAAGGCCAACCATAAAATACGCTCGCTGGCTGACCTTCAATTAAGAAAACAGGGGCGCCGGCAGAGTTAGCGATCGTGAGTGTTCCCACTCCCGGATTGCCTTGGTCAATATCCAAGATCTTGTTGCGGTTTTGATTGTAAAGCACCGTAAAATCAGCCGAGAAATCCTTGTTTTTTACCGCTAAAGCGTTCAAACTGATTTCAAAGCCTTTGTTTTCCATCGTTCCTACGTTGTTTACGATACCAGTACCACCTGTAGAAGGAGCTAATTCGCGGTTAACAACGAGGTCTTTGATTTGCTGATTATAGACCGAAATACCGATGTTCACTCTGCTTTTCAAGAAGGAAAGGTCTGCGCCCACTTCAACTTCCTCCATCCGCTCCGGACGTACGCGAGGGTTGGCCAAGGTACTGCCTGGGATAATGGTGTTTTTGCCCAAGAACGGAACGGGTGAGAACTGCCAAAAACGGCTGTAGCTTCCAATTCCGGTCAAGTTACCCGCCTGCCCGTACGAAGCACGAAGTTTAAAACCATCCCAAATACCAGTCAGTCCGCTGTTTTTCCAAAATTCTAAGTCTGAAACTACAAAACTACCGCTTATTTTAGGATAGGTTTGGTTGGTTTCAGCAGGTGAAAACTTAGAAGAACGGTCACGGCGAATGGCCGCAGTAAGGAACGCTAAGTTCTTATAACCCACCGTTGCCTGAGCAAAAAATCCACTTAGATTGTATCTGTCCAAACCATAACCAGCTGTAACGGAGGTACTTGCGGCACCACTTACCGTTTCAATAAACGGTGCGGTATTCAAACCGCTTGAACGGGTGAAATCTGCCTGATAAAACTGATAGTTGAAACCGGCCGCCGCGTTGATTTTAAAGTCATTGCTGAGGTCTGTTTCGTAGGTCACGTTAATATCACTGTTAAACTGCGTCACGTTATTATTGGCATTGGCCGCGAAACCATCCGGATAACGTTCGGCGGGTAAGCCGGCTACCGCTTGATACGGATATGGTGGAATGTAGTTTTTGCCTAATTGTGAATACGTATCAACCCCCACGATCCAGTCAATTCCTAATCCTTTTACGGGTGTAAGATTCAATTGAGCATCGGCGATGGTACGGTTTACCGCTTGCGTAAACTGCATGGCTTCAACAGTCGTCAATGGATTGACACGGGTAGGTTCTACGGCCAATAAATTGCCGGCGGCATCACGTTGGGTAATGTCGTAGATGTTGTTGGTAATGGTTACGGAGTTAACAGGGCTGTAAAATACGTTTCCGTTCGGCTTTTCATTTGAAAAACTGTTGGAATAATTCAGACCTGCCGAAACTTTTGCCCAGTCTGTCAAACGTTGATCTACGCGGGCACGGATGCTGGCACGACGGAAATCTACGCCTTTTATAATTCCTTCATTTTTCATGTAAGAAGCAGAAACAAAGTACTGTGTGCGGTCAGTTCCTCCCGAAATCGAAAGGGTATTGTCGTTGCCGAAACCGGTTCTGAAAATTTGGTCAAAGTAGTTGTAACGGGTTACATCTACCAGGTTAGAGGCCAATTGCGAAGTGGCTCCATCGCGCACAATTCCTACAGTTGTTGTTCCGGGGTTGGCTGCTACCTGAGCAGGTGTAATGACACCAATGGTGTGTAAGCGTAATGCAGGAAATCCGAACTGTTTCCCAAGTGTGCTGATAAAAACGCCTTTACGAAGTTCGCTTGAAGAAAAACTCGTTGTGAAGTTGATTTTAGGAGCACCTGATTTTCCGCGTTTGGTCGTGATAATCACTACTCCATTGGCAGCCCGTGAACCATATTGGGCTGCGGCCGCAGCCCCATTAATGACGTTTAGGCTTTCAATATCATTGGGGTTGATGTCAGCCAAACGGTTGGTGCCCAGAGAGGTATTGGGGGCTTGACTTCCTAAGGAAAGGGCCAGTTGTGACACGGAGGAGGTTTCGTTGTTAACGATTACCCCGTCAATAACGTACAATGGGTCAGAGCTTCCTTGAATGGATTTCACCCCGCGCAGACGAATCGTAATTCCACCCGCTGGGTCACCAGAGTTTTGCGTGATTTGCGCTCCCGGTACTTTACCTTGGAGGGCGCTCACTAAGTTCGGCGTTCCTGATTTTTCAAGATTATCGGCCTTAATGGTGGTAATGGCATTTCCCAACTGACGGCGTTCAGCGCGTAAGGTAGAACCTGTTACGACCACTTCGTCCAGATTGAGTTGGTCTTCCCGCAGAGATACATTGACAATAGATTGGCTGGAATTAACGTCGCGGCTAGCCGAACTGTAACCCACGGCGCTGAAAGTTAGTTTTACATTTCCTGTCAAAGGTAGGGTAAACTCGCCGTCTATATTTGCGGCGGTTCCTGTCGCAGTTCCTGGTACCTGTACCGTAGCACCAGGTATTGGCTGTCCGTTGGTGTCGGTTACTTTTCCTTTTACGGTATAGGATTGGGCCCAAACGCTAAGCGAAAATAAAATCGCTAGGGTTGTTCCAGCCGTTCGCCGCCCTACCAAACGCAGTCTTTCTGCATTGTTTTTAACGTAATTGTTTTGGCTCATAGTGGTTGAAAAAAGATTGTTTATTAAAATCGGCAAAAAGCCGCAATAAATATGCAAAAAAACTGCACATCTCGACACGAAAATTTGTTTTTTTTCACCATTTATGAATATTTTGATAAATAAACCATAGATTTTTAGTGGATTTTACTTTTTTAGATAAAAGCAGTTGTTATAATTGCATCTTTTTGCAGGTTTATATAAAAGGGAAGTATTAATATGCACCAAGTCCAAGCGCACATGCTGAAACGAGAACGTCAGGCATTCATAATGAAACAGGTGAACCTGCATAACCGGGCTTTGTCGGCTGATTTAGGAGCAATGCTGAACGTATCTGAAGATACAATTCGTCGGGATTTGAATGAATTAGCGGAAGCGGGTGAATTGATAAAAGTACACGGAGGTGCATTGTCAAAATCCTATCACTATGATTATGTTCCGAGTAGTACTTATGCCTTTTCTGAGAAAACAATCATTGCTCAGAAAGCGGCTTCATTGATTGAAAATGGCATGTTTGTAATGATTGGCGGGGGGACCACCGTGCGGGAATTGGTGAGGGCATTGCCGCAGAATTTACACGCAACTTTTTTTACGGTAAGCTTAACTACCGCGTTGCAACTCTGTGACCACCCCAACGTAGAAGTTATTTTTTTGGGGGGTAAATTGGTAAAAAACTCTCAAATAAGCGTGGGCGGTGAAGTAATCAGTAGAATGAATGACATCAGTGCAGATTTGTGTATTTTGGGCACCAATTCAATTGATGGCGAAGGGATTACAGATTCTGATTTGGAGGCAGTTCAAGTAAAAAAAGCGATGATAAAGGCCTGCAAAAGAACAGCGATTGTAACCATTAGTGAAAAACTCGGGAGCACCCAACGCCTTCGCGTTTGTGAGCTAAATGATATTGATTTCTTAATCACCGAGCTCTCGCCCGACTCTCCTCGATTTAGTAACTACACCCAAAGCGGAATGATTATTTTGTAGACAAATCATCCATAAAAAACGCGAAAGAAACCAAATAATTCGAATCCTTTCGCGCTTTTATGATTTTAAAAAATCAATTCCGTTGTTTTCGACGCTCCTCGCGTCGTACTTTATTGAGGTTTGAGAGTGCGTCTTTGGCTTCCTTCACTTGGGTAGATTTTTTCTCGCCTCTGTCTACCGCTGTTTTGTAGTATTCACGAGCGGCATCGTAATTCTTTTCTTTCTCGGCAATTCGTCCCAATCCCACCAAAGACGCTAAGTAATAGCCTGAGGTAAAGGCCTTTGCCTGTGTGGAATAATCAAGCGTTTTCTGATAGTACAGTTTGGCTTTAGGAAGGTCGCGGTGGTAGTTGTTGGCATAGTAGGCCAACACGTACGCGGCATTTCGGCCACTTACGGCCTCATAACCCGTTTTTCCAGCGTCAATTTTTGCCAAAATACTATTCGCTATTTTCTCGGCTTCGTCAGAGTTTCCGCGTACAAAAGCTGAACGTAAATAATAGCGCTCAAAATACGGATTGTCGGGGTAGGTTTCCCAAGAATATTTTGCCAAATCATACGATTTTGCGTACTGATTTTCGTACCCGTAAATCTGCAACAGAAAATAGCGGGCTTCGGTCCTTGTATAAAACGCGTTGTTACCGACTTTTTCTAGTTGTTGGATACCCATTTGTTTATTCCCTTTCGGAAAAAGCCACAAAACAGGTTTCAGGAGAGGATAATTGTCGGGAATCCATTCGGCAAAATAGTTGAATAAACCATCTCCAAATAGTAACTCTGGGCTGATTTCGCTTTGGCCCTTGCAACGTTCTAAATATTTAAGGGCATTTTTTCCCGCAAAAGTGGCCCGTGACCAGTGTTTGCGCTCGGAGTGAATACGTCCTTTAAATGCATAGGCCGCCGCCAAAAAGAACGAAGGTTCAATTTTATTTTCCCGAATATCGTAGAGCTTTTCGGCCAAGGTAATGCAGGTATCCATGAGGGCAATGCAACGGTCGTCGTAGCGAGTATCGTCGGTGTTTGGAACGATTTTCCACCATTCGGCCAATCCCATCAAAAAATAGGGCATCGGATGGTTTGGATAGCGATAACGTAACCAGCGGAATTCGGCATCGGCCTCGGCAAATTTGAAGTTGTACAATTTATTGATTGCTTCCGTGGCCTCGATTTGTACACCGGGATTGGAGAGGAGCATCTCATATTTGCTGTCAAAATCGGCAGATGCGTACAATTGTGCTTTTGCGGGCTTCACAACCACCATAAAGATGCATGTAAAACCGAATATCCAATATTTTAAACTGTTCTTTTTCATGGTCTATTATCTTTGCTGTACCGTATTAACGTACATTTCTTTCGGACAGTTTATAAATTTAAGTTTTTTTTAATAATTTTTTAATATTTCTCAAACATGCAGGTCGTCAGAGACAAACAGTTTGTGCCATTCATTGACAAACAAACGCTGGAAGAACGAATTGCCGAAGTGGGTCGCAAAATTAGCGAAGATTACCGAGACAAAAATCCCCTTTTTGTGGTCGTCCTTAATGGTGCGTTCCTCTTTGCAGCGGAGCTTATAAAAAACGTTCCTATCCCCTGCGAAATTACATTTGTTCGGGTTTCTTCGTACTCAAAAACCGAATCAACGGGGCAGTTGAAGGAAATATTGGGCTTAAAAGAGTCGATTGAAGGCCGACACGTGATTATTGTCGAAGATATTGTGGATACAGGCCTGACGATGAATAAACTGCTTTTTCAGCTTTCGGTTCAAAAACCCGACTCTATTCAGGTTGCTTCCATGCTCTTTAAGCCAGTAGCTCTCAAAACTCCGCTAACTGTAAAGTACGTAGGGTTCGAAATAGAAAATCGTTTTGTGGTTGGATATGGCCTTGATTATGACGAGCAGGGACGAAACCTGGATGCGATATACGTACTGGCTGATTAATTTGCTCATTTTTTTATTTGATAAGTAATTTTTACCCACATCTGTCTACACCTTATGTCTGAATTTCAAGCCTATCTTCAACTCGGATTTTCCCACATCACTGACCCCAACGGTTACGATCATATATTGTTTGTAATCGCACTTTGCGCCATTTATGCTTTCAGAGAATGGAAAAAAGTATTGGTTTTGGTTACCGCTTTTACACTGGGCCATTCGGTGACCCTAGCGTTGGCTACGCTTAAAATGATTACCTATAGTTCGGCCTTCATTGAATTGTTGATTCCGATTACGATTTTCATTACGGCCGTCTCTAATTTTTCAGAAAAGAGCACGGGTGAGCCAAAATCCCCCAAACTGAGGTATGTATTGGCGGCATGTTTTGGCTTAATTCACGGCATGGGTTTTTCCAATTACCTGCGCAGTTTACTGGGCGACCAAGATAGCATTGTGATGCCGTTGTTTGCGTTCAATGTTGGTTTGGAATTGGGTCAACTTGTGATAGTGGCCATCGCTTTAGCCATTGCCTCTCTTTTTGTGGATGTGATAAGGGTCAAACGCCTCACTTGGAACCATTTGATTTCGGGAATTGTGGCTGGGATGGCCCTTTCGTTGATTTTGGAAAATGAGGTTTTTCGAACTTTTGTAGGTCTATCCGTGGAATAATGTCGCTGAAAAAAGGGTAAGTGTCTACCTACGAGGGCGATTTTTGCTATTTTCTTTTATTTTTACAACCAACAAACTAATACCAACTTCCGATGAGAAAACAGTTTATTTTTTACTGGCTGATGCTTACCGCTGGCGGTTTGCTTGCTCAACCTCCTGCGGGCAATTACAACGCCAATTCACGTTTTGAACAATTGGGGGCATCGCTCCCGACCCCGAACACTACACGTACCGCGTCGGGTGCGCCAGGAAAGGACTTTTGGCAGCAACGCGCCGACTACGACATTAAAGCCGAATTGGACGATGAAAAACGCAAAATTACCGGCACTGAAACCATTACTTATTTTAATAACTCCCCCGATGAGTTGAAGTACGTTTGGTTACAATTGGACCAAAATTTATTTGAAAAAAGTTCTATCAATGCTACTTCACAAAATAACAGCATTCAAAACCAAATGTCATCCAATGCCGTGACAGGTTTAAATGCTCCTAGTTCGGTTAGAGGTAGTGTTGCTGGTGATTTTAGCTTCAAAATTACTTCAGTCAAAGACCCCAAAACGGGTCAACCGCTCAAACACACCATCAATGGTACGATGATGCGCATAGAGCTGCCAGTAGGTATCAAAACGGGCCAATCGTATGCTTTTTCGGTGGACTGGAACTACTTTATCAATGAGTACTACGGACGGGCGGGTTATGAGTTTTTCCCGAAAGATGGTAACACCAATTATTTTATTGCGCACTGGTTTCCAAGAATGTGCGTTTATGATGATGTGAATGGTTGGCAGCACAAACAATTCTTAGGCCAAGGAGAGTTTACGTTGACTTTTGGTAACTATAAAGTAGCCTTAACGGTGCCCAATGATCATATTGTAGGAGCAACAGGTGAATTACAAAATGCCGCACAAGTACTTACATCAGAGCAGCAAAAACGCATGGAAAAAGCCAAAACGGCTACGCGTCCTGTGTTGATTGTGAGCCAAGAAGAAGCTGAAAAAGCCGAAAAAAACAAACCAACAGGTAAGAAAACGTGGATTTATAAGGCTGAAAACGTGCGCGACTTTGCCTTTGCCACAAGCCGTAAGTTTATCTGGGATGCCATGCAGATAGACCAAGCGGGCAAAAAAGTGATGTGTATGTCGCTTTATTCAAAAGAAGGGAATCCGCTTTGGGGACAGTACTCTACAATGGTGGTAGCGCATACTATACGCTCTTATTCAAAGTATTCTGTCGATTACCCTTATCCAGTGGCTTATTCGTGCCATGCCAGTGGCGGTGGAATGGAATATCCAATGATTTCGTTTAACGGTGGACGTCCTGAAGCGGACGGAACTTACTCAGAAGGTACCAAATACGGGATGATTGGCGTGATTATTCACGAAGTAGGCCATAATTTCTTCCCGATGATTGTCAATTCTGACGAACGCCAATGGGGATGGATGGACGAGGGTTTGAACACCTTTGTACAGTACCTTGCCGAAAAAGAATGGGATAAAGATTATCCAACTCGGCGGGGAGAACCTCAGTTCATCGTAGATTATATGAAACAGGATGCCAAAAATCTGGTCCCTATCATGACGAGTTCTGATAATATCATGCTTTATGGCCCCAATGCCTATGCCAAGCCGGCTACGGCGCTCAATATTTTGCGTGAGACAGTCATGGGTCGTGAGTTGTTTGACTATGCTTTCAAAGAATATGCACGCCGTTGGGCGTTTAAAAATCCTACTCCGGCTGATTTCTTCCGCACTATGGAAGATGCCTCAGGAGTGGATTTGGATTGGTTTTGGAAAGGTTGGTTTTATGGCACAGAGGCTGTTGACCAAGACTTAGTCGAAGTGGAATGGTTTGCGTTGGATACCCAAAATCCCGAAATCAACAAAGCAGAAGCAAAAAAACAAGCTGAAGCCAAACGCAACACCGTGGCTCGCCAACGCGACAAAGACTACATCAAAGAGTCAGTTGTTGATAAAAATCCCGATATGAAAGATTTTTACAACACGTATGACCCTTACAAAGTGACGGAAGCTGACAAGAAAAAATACGATACCTATTTGGCAAGCTTAAATCCAGATGAGCGTAAGTTGGTCGAATCAGGAGTGAACTTCTATACATTGAAAGTAAAAAACAAAGGAGGTCTGCCTATGCCAGTAATCGTGAAGATGCAATTTGAGGACGGAACCGATTCTGTAGCAAGATTCCCAGCTGAAATCTGGAGATTGAACGACCAAAATGTTTCTAAAGTTATTACCAGTAAAAAGAAGGTAGTTCAATGGACGTTGGACCCATATCGTGAAATTGCCGATATTGACGAAGAGAGCAACAGCTTCCCACGCCAGCCGGCTCAACCGACCAAATTCCAATTGTTTAAATCGCAGGGATTCCAGCGCGGGCCTAATCCAATGCGCGAAGCTCAGCAAAGCCAGCAGCCCAAAGCAGGTCAACAAGGCGGTGCAAAGAATTAACAAAAGTAGGGCTTAATTGCATAGGCATAAAAAAAGGGCGAAGGTTAACCCCGCCCCTCTAGAGAGCCATTCTGATGTAATGTCAGGATGGCTCTTTTTTATTGTCCGATTATTTACTTAACCGATAAGAAATCGCTAACTGTAACGACCCGAAATTTTGTTGAAAGAGACTCTCTCGCAATTGTGGATCACTGCCTGCCGTTGTGTACGAAATATACATATCGCTAACTGGCTGAATGCTGGCCAAATAACGAAGATTGATTCCCAACTTGTTGAAGTGCGCTCCAATGCCTGCATGATACCCAAATGCGTATGATTTGTACGGTGAAAAAGAAAGCGGCGTATTTGAATATTGGGATAAAAATTCTTTCAATGTCCCGTTTTCAAACAACTGAAGGGATAACAAAGGTCCTCCGCTGATTTCAAATTGATTGTGTTTATAGCCAATCGAAAACGGAATATCCAACTGTCCGTACTGCACACTCGTTTTGGTCGATGTACTCAGCCGTTCTAGTTGAGCTCCTTTGATAGAAACTAGTAATTCTCCTTGTAAAAATACATTTTCAGTCGAACGCACATATCCTCCCAAGGTATAACCAAAGGTTGAGCCTCCTTTTGAAGAAATTTTTTCGGGTATCTGTGAACTTGAGGTAGCTAACACCCCTTCAAAGTCACGGCCCATAAACTGGGTCATTTGTATGCCTGCTTTTAATCCCCACTCCACGCCCTGAGCATATACCGAAGAGACCGCCGCGAAAAGGAGAATAAACAAAGAAGTCGAAAACTTTTTCATATACTATATTTATGGTGTTCAAGGTTGTTTATGTTTCTAACGAAAGATTCAAAGAAAATAGTGCCGTTTTACCGAATGATTTGGCCACTTAATGCATAAAAGTAAGTTTCAAAGGTCTGTATCTTTTTCTTATAAATCCAATATCTATGAAAAAACGCATTGCTCTTCTGTTCACTTTAATCGTTTCAATTCTTGCGCCAGCAGTTGCCCAAACCTATGATATTTGTGTGTATGGGGGTTCTTCGGCGGGAGTCATTGCTGCCTATACCGCTAAAAAAGCGGGAAAAACAGTGTTGCTTATTGAGTCAGGAAAGCATTTGGGGGGATTAAGTTCGGGCGGCTTAGGCCAAACCGATATCGGGAATAAATATGCGATTACGGGCATTGCAAGGGATTTTTACCGCCAAATAGGTCAACACTACGGGAAGTTTGAGCAATGGACTTTTGAGCCGCATGTGGCAGAAAACCTGTTCAAAGAATATGTAAAAAAAGGTAATTTTCCAGTTTGGTTTGAGTATCGTTTGGTGTCTGCTTCTAAAAAAGAAGGCAAGATTCAAGAAATCACCGTTGAGCCGTCTAATCAGCCAGGTCAGGGGCTGCGAACGGTAAAAGCAAAAATGTTTATTGATTGTACTTACGAAGGAGATTTGATGGCCAAAGCAGGTGTGAGTTACATCGTGGGGCGCGAGGCAAATAGCCAGTACAATGAGACGTGGAATGGCGTGCAGCTATTGGATAAACACCAATTTCCTGAGGGCGTGGACCCTTACAAAACCCCCGGAGATCCTTCGAGCGGTTTGTTGTGGGGAATATCAACGGCGGCATTGGCCCCAAACGGTTCGGGCGATAAGCTTTTACAAACCTATAATTTTCGACTGTGCCTTACCAAAGACCCAGCCAATCGGATTCCGATCACGCGTCCTGAACGCTATGACTCAACTAGGTATGAACTCTTATTGCGGCAAGTGGCCATTGAAAAACCACCGCACATCAATTGGGGCGTGATGCACATTGCGGATATGCCCAATTCAAAAACCGATATCAATAACAAAGGTGGGTTTTCGACCGATATGATTGGCATGAATCATGATTATGCGGAAGCCAATTATGAAACCCGTAAGAAAATCATCAAAGACCACGAAGACTACACCAAAGGGTTCCTCTATTTTGTAGGGCATGACCCACGAATGCCCGAGCATCTCCGTAAACAAATGTTGGAATGGGGTTATCCCAAGGATGAATACATCGACAATGACCATTTCAGTCCACAACTTTACGTCCGCGAAGCTCGCCGTTTGGTGGGTGAATACATGATGACTCAACACAATTGCGAGGGGCGCGAACTGGTCAAAGATGGTATTGGATTAGCGGCTTATACCATGGATTCGCACAATTGCCAGCGTATTTTGTTCAAGAACCCTAAAACTGGCAAAATGGAAGTTCGCAACGAAGGAGATGTGCAAGTAGGAGGATTCCCCCCCTATCCTATCAGTTATCGTTCATTGATTCCTAAAAAGGCTGATTGTGAGAATCTTTTTGTTCCTGTTTGTCTTTCTGCCACGCACATTGCGTACGGTTCCATTCGCATGGAGCCCGTTTTCATGGCGTTGGCTCAAGCCTCGGCCGTGGCGGCAGCGATGGCCATTGATACCCAAAAGCCAGTGCATGAAATAAACGTAACAAATCTTCAGAATGCGTTACTTTCCAACCCTTTGATGGATGGAAGCCAAGCAGAAATTTTATTGGACAATGATGTTACTCCAACAAAAATAACTGTAATTGGTAACTGGAAAACTGTTAAAACGGGCGGAAAATATGCTGCGACTCAGTTGGTAAACAATTCGAAAGGCAATGATAGAAATAGCGTACTCTTTACGCCAGATGTTCCCAAAATGGGGGTGTATACAGTGTATGTCTACAACCCAAGCCCAACGGGTGGTGGGGGAAATCTGGGAGAAGCTGCCGACGAGGCTAAAGCGAGCCGAACTATGGTCAGAGTAAAGACCGCTACTGAAATCAAAGAAGTGGTGGTTGAGTCGCAAACACAAGTAAATGATTGGATTAAATTGGGTACATATCCCTTTGCCAAAGGAAATGAAAACTTTGTAGAGATTACCAATCAAAATGCGAACGGTGTTGTGGTGGCAGATGCTGTTTTGTTTGTGCCAAGCAAGTAGATTTTTGCCTGTTATATACCAAAAAAGGAACCTAAGCTCCTTTTTTGGTATATAACAGGCGCTTTGATTTAAGAAGGATTAACCATTTTACCCATAAACAAAACGGTATCAGATGTTTTCTCGCTGATGATAAACACAAACGGACGGTCTGCATAATATGTTTGAGGAAGCGAAGTTAGCTCTACTCCGATGGTAGTAACAGCCGCCGCTTCGGTCCCTTTTTCATCCACGGCTACAAATGTATTTTGCTTGACAAACCCTACATTTAGATTGCCTGTTTTACTAATTTTAGTTAGGTCTGCTACGTTAGGAATAAACGCGGATGGCATACCCATTTTTTTCAACACCTCATTCAAATACACTTCGTATTCAAGGGTAAAGCGAGGTAATCCAATCGAAAGATTATCCACTTCTTTCAATCCTGCCTGCAATTGATTCCATTCGGTAGCGGTAAGTTTGGTTACTAAATCATTGACTCCTTGTGTGCCGATTGGTACCAATACAGTCATGGCATAGCGGCCATTGCCGTAGGGAAGTTCATACGCAAAATATCCATCACGATTGGCAAACGAAATTTTGCTTTTCATTTGCATCATTTTGACATTTTTTGTTTTGCTTTCAGCCAGTTGAAATGGGTAATCAGTGGTTTTTTGCTCGTCAAAACTTGTCGTCCAATCACCCTTAAAATAGAGGGCATTCATCAAAAACAACACCATTTGCGGCTCTATTTTATCAAGTACTTTTTTGATTTTGCCGTTAGTTTTATCGCTTGCCCACGTATTTAGGGGCGTTGCATCCGAGCCACTAAATTGGGACGCGTCTGCCTTAAAAGAATTTTTTAAGATGTTAACAAAGTCGGTTTCGGGCTGAAACGTATTTCGATTCCATACTGAATTGGCTAAACTAAGCGTAACTTTAGGGTCTGTTTTGGGTAGCCCTTCTATGAGTTTTAAATAAGTTGCGTTGGCGTCTGCCAACGAGATTCCGTTCAATTTGAGGGTTTTTTGAATCTCGTCGGCAGTTTGTCCGTTGGCACCGTTGAGCAACATACCCAGCGCCATGTGCAAGCTCAAAGGTGATACAAATACGTTTTTGTCGGACGGCTCTTCGTCATTAAGCCTTTTGAAAAAATCAAAGGCAAAGTCGTCGGTACGACTGGCAAAGTTTTCGGAGATTTTTACCTCTTCGCCTACGGGCGAAGGGCTGGTGGAGCTGCATCCCAAGGCCACCCAAAGCAACATCAGGGTAGCGGCAATGACCAGTACACACTGAAAAAATGAAGAAGTTCTCATGGTTAAAGCTGTTCTAGGAATAGTTGTCATAGCTGTCAAATTTTTTGGTTGGAAACTGATGCTATGACGTTGATGGTTGTATAACGGTTGGAACTTGAATAAATTTTTTTAAACTCATGCAACCTTTGTGCCAAGCATTTGCATCTACCTTTTGAAACAGCCTGATTATGGTCAAAATTTTACAACTGTTCACGAGCGAAGCCCAATTGGTAAAATCCTTACAGAAGGGAGATGCCAAGGCACAGCGTCACCTGTACGAAAAGTACTCGGGGCGGTTGCTGGCGGTGTGTGTGCGGTATATAAACGATAAAATGGAAGCGGAAGATGTGTTGATTGAGGGATTTATGAAGATTTTTGACCGGATCGACCAATTCAAAGGAGAAGGTAGTTTTGAGGGCTGGATGCGTCGATTAATGACCAATGAAGCGTTGATGTATTTGCGCACTAAGCGCCATATTGAAGTAGACCTTGATGCGCCAGAAGCACAACATCTTCCTAATTATGAATGGGCTGATGCCACCCTCGAAGTGGATGATTTAATGGCAGTTATCGCCAAGTTACCGACAGGTTACCGTACAGTGTTTAACCTGTATGCCATTGAGGGATACTCACATGCCGAGATTGCCGAGCAATTAGGGATTACGGAAAGCACCTCAAAGTCGCAACTGCATCGGGCACGTGCTTTGCTGCAAGACATGATAAAAGAAATAGAAGATTTAAATCAAACCGCTGAAGCGGTGAAAAGTTTAAAAGGGAAATAACGATGAAAAAGCACCCTATTGACAAACTCTTTGCCCAAAAGCTCAAAGAAGCTGAAATCAAACCACGCGACGAAGCCTGGGATAAGCTGCAACTACGGATGCAGCAAAATAAAAAACGCCGAATCGGTGGTTGGTGGCAGCAAGGGCCTTGGTTGGCGGCGGCAGGTGTGTGTTTACTTCTGGTAGCAGGCTGGTTGACTTGGCGCGCAAATTCGTCAAATGAAACCCACTTGGCTCAACACACCCACAGCACCAAAGCGAAAGCAATAGAAAAACAAGTTGCCCCCAAAGACGAAATAAAAATGGAGGTGGATGCACCACTTGCCGAACAAGACCAAGTAGCCGCTGCGTTAAACAAGTCTGAGTCTATCAAACAAATGGTTCGGAAAAATACCCCCAACACTGCACCTGAATTGAAATCAGCGCCTGTTAGTCCTCAACCAATGGTGGCGACTTTGCCAGATGTACAAAAAGCAGATAATCAGGCTAAACCCGAAAACGCGCCAGAGCCTATAGTCGAAAGTCCTCGGATAATTGCTCAGACGTCGACTCACCCAGAAATTACACCTGGAGCAAAGACTGTGGTGTTGCAGTTGCCCGAATTAAAAGAAACGTTAGTCGCTGCCAATGCGAAAGAAACCATTGTTGAACCCAGAATAAAATTGGACGAAACTAAATCTATGTCGGATGAACTGGAAGACGATATTCTCAATAAACCCCGTAAATCCACTCGTATGGCCAAAGTATGGAAGCAATTGAAAAATGCTAAAAATGGCGAACGCGTAGACTGGGACGAAGTAGGATTCAATCCAAATAAAATGCTGGCTAAAGCCACTGGCAAGGAACGTAATTAAATCAACCATGAAACTACTAAGTATCAAATTTAACATCAATACAGCCATGAAAAAGTCAATTGTAACCTTTGTTTTAGCGTTTATCGCTTTTGTTGCGCAAGCCGAAAAATACACTCAAAAAGGAGATTCTTTGATTGTACAGTTCGGTAACAATACCCGCCTGATTATTCAGGCCAAGGATAAAGAAGGTATTCAAAGCCTTCGTCAATATGACCTCAATAAAATTGTTCGGGATATGGGCGCCGCGCTGGATTCTAGCAGCAAAGAAACCTACATCTACATCAACGAACAAAACGGTCGTAAATACTTAAAAGACACAGTTTTAGTTATCAGTCGTAAAGACGGAGAAGTTAAAATTACGATTAATGAGCCCAGCCAGAAATCGTCAGATTCTAAGGATGAGGATGTAAAACGTTCTGAAAACAATAAAGACGACGGAACCGTTACGCGCAGTGTAACACGGCGATATAAAAGTCCACGAAATGGATTTGATGTACTTGTTGGTCTGAACACGTATGCCCAAAATACGCCGCTTAGCTATCAGGAATCAGATTATGATTTATTGCCGTGGGGGTCGCGTTTTGTCAGTCTTACATGGGTTCGGGGAGCAGCTATAAGCAGGGGGAAAGATGCTTCATTGGGATTGGATTTAGGAATCGACGTTTCGTGGTACAACATGATGTTTGACGGAAACAATACTGTTCAGAAAGATACGCGTGCTATTTCATTTCCAGTGGCAAATACCTCTGGTGATGTTCATAAGTCTAAGCTAACGTCGGCTTATTTGAATCTTTCGCTGATGCCTACGTTAGCTATTCATCATGGCCCAATTTCCTACTTAAGTGTAGGGATGTACGGAGGGTACCGATTGGATAGTTATACAAAGGTTCAGGAAGAACGTAAGGGACGCTCAGAACGTACGCATGCCAACTTTCATTTAAATGATTTTCGTTATGGAATCGGGGCTGAATTAGGAATTCGTCATTTTCCAGATTTATTTATGCAGTATGATTTAGGAGAATTATACCAAACAAATAAAGGGCCTGCGGTACGGATGATTAGTTTCGGGATTCGTCTATAATATTCATAGTTAGGCGGTTAAAAGCTTTTCGATGATTCTATTCGGGCTTTTAACCGCATTATTTGTGGTTTCGAAAATACTTTAGTAAAATATTTTTTTAAGTAAAGGTTTGAATTAAAAGCAAAACCTTATACATTTGCGACTCCAAAAGAAAATCAAACAGCTTTTGGGCGTTTTTTGAGAGTAACAAGGGGGTGTACCAGAGTGGCCAAATGGGGCAGACTGTAAATCTGCTGGTTCATACCTTCGGTGGTTCGAATCCATCCGCCCCCACTTTTAGTAAACAGGTTTTCGGCTGTTCGTTTTCACACTGTCAACACTTGTCCGAAAACTGACAACTAGAAAACGCGGGAGTAGCTCATTTGGTAGAGCGGTAGCCTTCCAAGCTTCAGGTGGCGGGTTCGAGCCCCGTCTCCCGCTCATTTTTCAAGTTAATTGTTACTTGTTAATCGTTATTTAGAGACTAATACTTAACTAATAACTTTTAACGAATAACGGTTAACTTTTTTATTGAAAGCCGTTATAGCTCAGTGGTAGAGCACTTCCTTGGTAAGGAAGAGGTCCGGGGTTCAAATCCCCGTAACGGCTCGAGGTGAAGGTAATTATTTGTATAATCATGCGAGCGTGAGATTCAGTACTTCATGGCTCGTCTTTTTGCCTTCGTAAAACTCTGGAATGCAAGTTTTCTCTGTAAATCCATAATAAATTCAAAATCAACTTTTAGTTAATACAACAATGGCAAAAGCACAATTCGACCGTAGCAAACCCCACGTAAACGTAGGTACTATCGGTCACGTTGACCACGGTAAAACTACTTTGACTGCTGCTATCACTAAAGTACTCGCAGAAAAAGGCTTGGCAGAAAAGCGTGATTTCTCATCAATTGATAATGCGCCGGAAGAAAAAGAACGCGGTATTACAATCAACACGGCTCACGTAGAATACCAGACCGTTAATCGTCACTATGCTCACGTTGACTGTCCAGGTCACGCTGACTACGTAAAAAACATGGTAACGGGTGCTGCTCAGATGGATGGTGCTATCATTGTGGTAGCTGCTACTGACGGTCCAATGCCACAAACTCGTGAGCACATCCTTCTTGCTCGTCAGGTAGGTGTACCTCAATTGGTTGTTTTCATGAACAAAGTGGACATGGTAGACGATCCCGAGTTAT
The DNA here is from genome assembly GCF_003339505.1 of Runella aurantiaca. Classification (GTDB taxonomy): domain Bacteria; phylum Bacteroidota; class Bacteroidia; order Cytophagales; family Spirosomataceae; genus Runella; species Runella aurantiaca. The sequence continues at coordinate 105,245 of NZ_QPIW01000019.1, read as the reverse complement.
TGGAACTTGTTGAAATGGAAATTCGCGAACTGTTGTCTTTCTATGAATTCGACGGTGATAATATCCCTGTAATTCAAGGTTCAGCTCTTGGTGGTTTGAACGGCGATGCAAAATGGGTTAAAACCATCGAAGATTTGATGGATGCCGTAGATAGCTGGATTCCAACTCCTGCTCGCGATATGGACAAGCCATTCTTGATGCCAGTTGAAGACGTATTTACGATCACTGGTCGTGGTACGGTTGCTACTGGTCGTATCGAGCGTGGTGTGATCAACTCTGGTGATCCTGTTGAAATCCTTGGTATGGGTGCAGAAAACCTCAAATCTACCGTAACAGGGGTTGAGATGTTCCGCAAAATCCTTGACCGTGGTGAAGCAGGTGACAACGTGGGTTTGCTCCTCCGTGGTATTGAAAAATCTGATATCCGTCGTGGTATGGTTATTTGTAAGCCAGGTTCAGTAAAACCACACGCTAAATTTAAAGCGGAGGTTTACATCTTGTCAAAAGAAGAAGGTGGTCGTCACACTCCATTCTTTAACAACTACCGTCCACAGTTCTATTTCCGTACCACTGACGTAACAGGTATCATTACTTTACCTGCTGGTGTTGAAATGGTTATGCCTGGTGATAACTTGACGATTGATGTCGTTCTTATCAACCAAATCGCTATGGAGAAAGGTCTTCGTTTCGCTATCCGCGAAGGTGGACGTACTGTAGGTGCTGGTAAAGTAACCGAAATCGTTGACTAATTGGTATATTTTAAGATATACAAAAAGGGCACTCAATTGAGTGCCCTTTTTTATTTACGATTAACTCGCTAATTTGGCGTTCTCTTTTTCAAAAAGAAATGCCGGGATTAAAGTTTTATAGTTGTATTGCAGGGATTTTGATTTTCTGTTTGCTGAGTCAGCTTGTAAAAGCTCAGTTACCAGTAACAATCCTTAATGAAAAATCCATAGAGGTAAATTTATGGGGGAAAAATAGTATTGAATATTTTGAAGATACTACTCGCCATCTAATAATGGAGGAGCTGCTTAGAGATTCCTCACTCTCCTTTAAAAGTACGCAAAGCCATTTGCCAGATTTTGGATTTATTGAAGAGGCATATCATTGGGTTCGTTTTCGGGTGCGAAAACAAACCGATAAGCCCATTAATTGGGTTTTGAGAAATGACTACCCTATGATTGATGAATTGAATGTGTTTTTAATCAATGAGGCATCTGGAGAAATTATTAAAAAAACGGTTAGAGATGCATTCCCCACTTACCAACGTGAGATTAGCGTTCATCAATGCGCCATTCCGATTGATATTCTTCCCAATCAAAATTATACAATCTACGTTCAATTGGTTGGGACAGATGCGAAACTGATAAAACTCAAACTTTCGGAAACCCACTATTTTTACAGTAGTTATTTAGACGAGCTTTGGTTTTGGAGTGCGCACTTGGGGTTTGCACTTTGTATGATTATAGTTCAGGTGGTGTTTTTGTTGGTTACTAAAGAGCGAAACTTTTTGTTGTATGTGCTCTTTCTACTGGGGTACTTATCCATTGCCATAATTGGTGGTTATGGTATTATTGACAGTATTGCATGGCCCGAGAATATTTGGCTTAAAAGGTTTGGAATTGTATTTGCGGTAGTACTGAGCAATGTATTGGGCGTTTTATTTTATACTCATGCGCTTCGTCTTAAAAAGACATCTCCCCTGCTTTACAAATTTTTACTGGGAGACATGATCCTGTCTGTTGTATTAAGCAGCTGGATATTTATTATTCCTTTTGGCATCAGTGTAAATGTGTACTCAAGTGCCCTAATTTTTGTGTTTTTTAGTCTGGTTTCTGTATCTTGTATCGTTAGTTATAGACGGGGTAATATCTCTGCTTTGTATTATTTGTTTGGCACGATTGCCTATTTTATTGGTATTTTAGTGCAAATAATCTGGACACTTGGTTACCTCTATCCATCGCTGGTTGTGGTCAATTCGATGCATATTGGAAGTATGCTTGAAATGATATTTTTTACATGGGCGCTGGCGCGGGATTATCGCCGCACAAGAGAAGAAAGAGAGGATACGCAAAGGGAGCTGATTACCGCTTTACAATCACAAAACAAAGAGATTTCCGAAGCATTACTACGTGGTCAAACGCTTGAACGTAAGCGTGTTGCGGCTGATTTGCACGATTCGCTAGGCGGTACGTTATCTGCTATGCGTTGGACATTGACGTCATTTAACACGAAACATCTGTCTGCTCAAGAAAAACAAGTGTATGATAGCCTGGTTGAAATGACCAATGATGCACACCAACGGGTTCGTTTTTTGAGTCATAACTTGCTGCCAGAAGATTTAGAAGAAGATGGATTACAAGTAAGCATTGAAAAACTGATTGAAAAACTTAATCGGAGCAACAAAACTAAATTTGAATTAAATATACATCTAGATAAGAGATTGAATAAAAAAACGGAATTTGAACTTTATAATATTTTCCTTGAACTGATTAATAATGTATTGAAGCATGCTAATGCCACAGAAGCCTATATCTCATTAGAGAACCTCGATGGGTATGTTCATCTGGAAGTTTTTGACAATGGAAAAGGAATCAATGGTGAAAGTAAGCGCGGAAAGGGTTTGTATAATATTCAGGATAGAATTGCTTCATTGGGAGGGACATGGCAGATTGAATCTACCACGAAAGGCACAAGTGTATTGGCTCATGTACCTTTGACTTAAAATTTTTATACTTTTGTGCGCTCTTATAAACTGTGCCCATGGCCAAAAAACGTAACTCTGCACTCATTTTTATCTTCATCACTTTATTAATTGACATAACTGGTATTGGAATCATTGTACCGGTTATACCAAGACTTATACAAGAATTGACGAGTGAAGGCCTTTCAGACGCTGCCCTCTATGGAGGTTGGCTAATGTTTGTATATTCTGTTGCGCAATTTATTTTTTCGCCGATTTTGGGCGGTTTGAGCGACCAATACGGTCGCAGGCCTATATTACTGGGTTCTTTGTTTGGGTTTGGATTAGATTATATTTTCAGCGCTTTTGCTTCAAGCATAGGTTGGTTATTTTTGGCCCGGGTCATAGCTGGAATATTTGGGGCAAGTTTTTCAACCGCTGGGGCCTACATTGCAGATGTCAGCCCTCCTGAAAAACGGGCTCAGAATTTTGGGCTGATTGGCGCTGCTTTTGGATTAGGATTCATTCTTGGTCCAATGATTGGAGGGTTACTGGGTCAATACGGGCCACGCGTGCCTTTTTTTGTGTCGGCAGGGTTAAGTTTATTGAATTGTATTTACGGCTATTTTGTGTTGCCTGAATCACTTGATGTAAAAAATCGCCGTCCATTTGATTGGAAACGTGCAAATCCTGTAGGCGCATTGCGGCATTTACAAAAATATCCAGTTATTTTCGGACTGGTTATTCCATTGGTTTTGACATATATTGCTGGGTATGCTACTCAAAGTACCTGGACTTATTTTACCATGGAAAAATTTGGTTGGGATGAAAAATGGGTTGGCTACTCTTTGGCTTTTGTGGGTTTGATGGCCGCCATTGTACAGGGCGGTTTAACGCGAACGGTTATTCCAAGGTTAGGAAATACAAAATCTATCTATTGGGGGCTTTCCCTCTATGCCCTAAGTTTCCTGTTGTATGCTTTTGCCGATAAAGGTTGGATGATGTTTGCCATCACCGTCATGTCGGCACTGGGAGGAATTGCTACGCCTGCCCTACAAGCGATTATGTCCAATGAAGTACCTCCCAATGAACAGGGTGAGCTTCGGGGAGCTCTTACGGGTTTGATGAGTTTAACGGCGATTTTTGGGCCAATTATGATGACTTCTCTCTTTGCTTATTTTACGTCTCCTTCCGCTCCATTTCAGTTTGCAGGGGCTCCTTTTATGATGGGAGCGGTACTGACCGTTTTTAGTTTGGTCTTAGTAAAGAAATTATTAACAAAAAATTGAAAATCTTCTGAAAGTCTTGCAGTTGAAAAAATAAATCTCTACTTTTGCAGTCCGATTTGAAAAGACATCTTTACACGGGCATAGTTTAAAGGTAGAACTACGGTCTCCAAAACCGTCGGTCTGGGTTCGAGTCCTGGTGCCCGTGCTATTTTTTGCGCAAAATGAACTCATTTATAGAATTCGTAACCGCCTCCTGGGACGAGGTAAGACATAATGTCACATGGCCCAAACTTACAGATTTACAGTCTAGCACTACTTTGGTACTGTTGGGGTCGTTAATCTTCGCTGCCGTGGTAGGTCTTATGGACTTCATCTTCGAGAATGCCCTCTCTTTTATTTATCAGTCATTTTAAGGGTATTTGTCCCTGTCACCCAAACATTGAGCAGGTATGAGCAATCTGAATTGGTATGTTATCCGGGCAGTGTCTGGTCAGGAGAAAAAGATTAAAACTTATCTCGAAAACGAAATCACCAGACAAGGTATTCAAGAGTCAATTCCTGAAATCCTGATTCCAACCGAGAAAATTGTTGAAATGCGTAACGGTAAAAAACGGATACGTGAAAAGAATTTTTTCCCAGGTTACATCATCATTTCTGCTGATTTGTCTAAGGGTGATGCTTATCACTTGATTACTACTATGCCAGGTGTTTTAGGTTTTCTGGGTAATACTACTGGGAATTCTAAAGTGCCAGTGCCGTTGCGGCAAGCCGAGATTAATCGGATTCTGGGTAAAGTAGAAGACGCAGTAGAAGAAGTTGAAGCACCGAAAGTAAGTTTCATGAAAGGCGAAAGCGTCAAAATTATAGACGGGCCTTTCAGCGGATTTATCGGTACAGTTGAAGAAATTTTTGACGACAAGAAGAAGCTAAATGTCGTTGTAAAAATATTCGGGCGTAGTACGCCCGTGGAGCTGAGTTACGCACAAGTAGAAAAAGAAAGCTGATTTATCAGAATGTTGCCGGGAGTACGAGACGAAAAGCTTCCACTTTCGTCTGTCAGCCGTACGCTTGAACCGGTAACGCCAACTTAAACGTTTAATAACGATGGCGAAAGAAGTAGCAGGTTACGTCAAACTGCAAGTGAAAGGTGGCCAGGCCAATCCTTCTCCCCCAATCGGACCCGCATTAGGTTCGAAAGGTTTGAACATCATGGAGTTCTGCAAGCAATTTAACGGTCGTACGCAGGACAAAATGGGAATGGTATTGCCCGTAGTAATTACATACTACAAAGACAAATCATTTGAATTTGTCATCAAAACTCCACCGGCTCCCATTATGCTTATGGAGGCTGCAAAAGTGAAACTCGGTTCGGCTGAGCCAAACCGTAAAAAAGTAGGATCGGTAAGTTGGGATCAAGTGAAAGTAATCGCTGAAACCAAAATGCCAGATTTGAACTGCTTCACAATTGAGTCTGCAATGAAAATGATTGCGGGAACGGCGCGTAGTATGGGTATTACAGTATCAGGGCAAGCTCCTTGGGATAACTAATCACAAGCGGACGTAAAGACATTTTGAACAATGGCAAAATTGACTAAAAAAAGAAAAGATGCTTTAGCGAAATATGACTCCAGCCAGGAGTATTCGTTCGAAAAAGCAGCAGAAATTCTGAAAGACATCTCGTATACTAAGTTTGATGCTTCAGTAGATATTGATGTTCGCTTGGGTGTTGACCCCCGCAAAGCAGACCAGATGGTTCGCGGTGTGGTGGCCTTACCGCACGGTACAGGTCGTGAAGTACGCGTTTTGGTACTTTGCTCTCCTGATAAAGAAGCCGAAGCCAAAGAGGCAGGTGCTGATTATGTAGGTTTGGATGAATACGTAAAAAAAATCGAACAAGGCTGGACAGACGTGGACGTGATTATCACGATGCCTACTGTAATGGCTAAAATCGGTAAATTAGGTAAAATCTTAGGACCTCGCGGTTTGATGCCAAACCCTAAATCAGGAACTGTAACCCTTGAAGTCGGTAAGGCTGTAAAAGAGGTAAAAGCGGGTAAAATTGACTTCAAGGTTGATAAGTTCGGTATTATCCATACCAGCATTGGCCGTGTGTCTTTTGGTTCTGATAAAATTGCCCAAAACGCCCAAGAATTGATTGCTACTTTGATGAAGCTCAAACCATCTTCGGCTAAAGGTACCTATGTAAAAACCGTACACCTATCGAGTACAATGAGTCCGGGTGTAGTGATTGATAAAAGCACGATTGCAGGAATATAATTATGACACGCGAAGAAAAAGCCGTTATCATAGACGAACTCAGCGAGAAGTTCAAGGCGATACCTTATTTCTATATTGTTGATGCTACCGGCATGACAGTGGGTGAAACAAACAATCTGCGCCGTAAGTGTTTTACACAAGGCGTGGAGTATCGTGTCTTTAAAAATACGCTGATTGCAAAAGCATTGGAAACATTAGATACTGATTATACTTCTTTTAACGATACCGTTTTGAAGGGTTTTTCAGGAATCATGTTCCATCCGGAGTCAGGTAAAGCTGCGGCAAAATTGATCAAAGAATTCCGTAAAGAATCAGGCAATGACAAATTGAAGCTTAAAGGTGCTTCAGTTGAATATAGCCTTTTCATCGGTGCTGATCAACTTGACACGCTCTTGACCCTGAAGTCAAAACAGGAATTAATCGGGGAAATTATTGGTCTATTGCAATCACCTGCCAAAAATGTCGTATCGGCATTGCAAAGCAGCGGAGGAAAATTGGCTGGTATCCTCAAAACTTTGTCAGAACGCGAAGGATAATCCATCGTCTTTGACCAAGACGTTGCTTTTGGAACGTATTTTTTACGACTGACAACAGCAGCAAATATTAATCAATCAAAACATAAACAGAAACAATTTTAACTTTCAATAAAATGGCAGATTTGAAAGCATTCGCTGAGCAACTTGTTAATCTTACTGTAAAAGAAGTAAACGAACTTGCAGCAATCTTGAAAGATGAGTATGGTATCGAACCCGCAGCAGCAGCTCCTGTAATGGTAGCAGCCGCAGGTGGTGGTGATGCAGCTCCTGTAGTAGAAGAAAAAACTTCTTTTGACGTAATCTTGAAAGCAGCAGGAGCCGCTAAGCTTCAAGTTGTGAAACTTGTTAAAGATTTGACAGGCCTTGGCTTGAAAGAAGCGAAAGAACTCGTTGACGGAGCTCCGAAACCTTTGAAAGAAGGTGTTTCTAAAGACGAAGCAGAAGCTTTGAAAAAACAATTGGAAGAAGCTGGTGCTGAAGTAGAAGTTAAGTAATTTCTATTTTCAACATCCAAATTCCTTAGGGATAGGCCTGACCTTGCGTCAGGTCTTTTCCTGTTTTAAGCCCCTTACCCCAAAGGGGACTCCTTTAAAACTCTCCGTTGGGGATGAGAGTTGAGTTTCATCTGAAACACTTCGCCACTCGTAGGAGCGATGCAGAGGGATGAAAACTTTTTGAAAACTACGAGGCGTGCTAAGTTTTTTGTAAACTAATCATTGATTTCCAGCGTTATACATTGTCACACTGACGTTGGGCTCTATCCACCAAAAAAACTTATAAAGCCTTGGTAACCAAACAACCTCCACGTAAAAATTTCGCCCGGATCAAGCCTGTTATTGACTATCCGGACTTCCTGGATGTACAAGTTCGTTCTTATCGTGAATTCGTTAATTTAGATACTGCATCTGAAGAGCGCCACAAAGAAGGCTTGTATAAAGTATTTCAGGAAAACTTTCCTATTTCAGATTCCCGCGAAAACTTCGTACTTGAATTTGTCGATTATGCACTTGATCCACCAAAATATTCGGTAGATGAGTGTATCTCTCGCGGATTAACGTATTCTGTGCCGTTGAAAGCAAAATTGCGCCTTAAGTGTAATGATGCCGACAACGAAGATTTTGAAACCATTGAGCAGGAAGTGTTTTTGGGAGCAATCCCTTACATGACCGTCAAAGGTTCTTTTGTTATCAATGGCGCCGAGCGTGTTATTGTTTCACAATTGCACCGTTCACCGGGCGTGTTTTTCTCAATGAGCAAACACACCAACGGAACAAAACTATATTCTGCCCGTATTATTCCATTCAAAGGGTCATGGATTGAATTCTCAACCGACGTCAACAACGTAATGTATGCGTACATTGACCGGAAAAAGAAATTCCCCGTTACTACCCTTTTGCGCGCGATTGGCTTTGGTTCAGACAAAGAAATCCTTGATTTGTTTGAACTTTCGGAAGAAATTCCAGCGACTCAAGCAAGCTTGAAAAAAGCCGTTGGTCGTCGTTTGGCGGCGCGGGTTTTGCGCACATGGACGGAAGACTTCGTAGATGAAGATACTGGTGAAGTGGTATCTATCAGCCGTAACGAAGTTTTGCTGGAGCGTGATTCTATTGTATCAGCCGATGACTTGGACGTAATCCTTGACTCAGGACAGAAATCTATCATTCTGCACCGTGAGGATATGAACATGGCGGATTACAATATCATCTATAATACGCTGCAAAAAGATAGTTCTAACTCAGAAAAAGAAGCGGTTGAGCAGATTTATCGCCAATTGCGTAACGCAGAAGCTCCTGACGAACAAACGGCCCGCGAAGTAATTCAAAGCCTGTTCTTCTCAGATAAGCGTTATGACCTAGGAGATGTAGGACGCTACCGAGTAAATAAAAAATTACAATTGGATATTTCAATGTCAACCAAGGTGTTAACCACCCAAGACATTGTTTCCATTGTAAAATACTTAATCGGCCTTATCAATGCCAAAGCCGTTGTGGATGATATTGACCACTTGTCGAACCGTCGTGTTCGTACCGTGGGAGAGCAGCTATGGGCCCAGTTTGGGGTAGGTTTGGCGCGTATGTCTCGTACCATCAAAGAGCGTATGAACGTTCGGGATAACGAGGACTTTAAACCGATTGATTTGATTAATGCCCGTACATTATCGTCGGTTATTAACTCATTCTTTGGTACAAACCAGTTGTCGCAGTTTATGGACCAGACCAACCCTCTGGCAGAAATTACGCACAAGCGTCGTATGTCTGCACTAGGGCCAGGTGGTTTGAGCCGCGAGCGCGCTGGTTTTGAGGTTCGTGACGTTCACTATACGCACTACGGACGTCTTTGTACGATTGAAACTCCTGAAGGTCCAAACATCGGTTTGATTTCTTCCCTTTGCGTGTATGCCAAAACAAACAGCATGGGCTTTATCGAAACGCCTTACCGCGTGATTGATAATGGTAAATTGACCAATGAACTGGTTTATCTGACGGCCGAAGAAGAAGATTCACGTTATATCGCGCAGGCCAATGCGTTTGTCGATGATAAAGGAAACTTCCTGATTGATAAAATCAAGACGCGTTTTGAAGGTGACTTCCCAATGGTGGATCCTTCGCAGGCGTCGTTGATGGATATTGCCGCTAACCAGATTGTATCGGTGGCCGCTTCTATGATTCCATTCTTGGAACACGATGATGCCAACCGTGCTTTGATGGGCTCAAACATGCAACGTCAGGCAGTGCCTCTTCTCCGCCCTCAGGCACCTATCGTAGGTACTGGTTTGGAAGGACGTGTTGCCCGTGACTCGCGTGCATTGGTTGTCGCAACTGGAAATGGAGTGATTGAATTTGTGGACGCAACCAAAATTGTTGTTCGCTATGAGCGCACCCATGAAGAACGCCTTGTAAGTTTTGACAGTGATGTTGTTACTTACAACTTGGTTAAATTCCGTCGTACCAACCAAGACACTTGTATCAACCTTCGTCCAATGGTGCTGAAAGGCCAAAAAGTGGAGAAAGGTGATATCTTGAGCGAAGGTTATGCTACAGAAGCCGGAGAATTGGCTCTCGGACGTAACTTACTTGTAGCCTTCATGCCTTGGCAAGGATACAACTTTGAGGATGCTATCGTAATCTCAGAGAGAGTTGTTCGTGATGACATCTTTACTTCAATCCACATCGAAGAATTTGATTTGGAAGTACGAGATACCAAGCGCGGAGAAGAAGAATTGACGGCAGAAATTCCGAACGTAAGTGAGGAAGCGGTTAAGAATCTTGACGAAAACGGTATCGTTCGTATCGGAACAGAAGTAAAAGAAGGAGATATTTTGATTGGTAAGATTACTCCAAAAGGAGAGTCTGACCCAACGCCAGAAGAGAAACTATTGCGTGCCATCTTTGGTGACAAAGCGGGTGATGTAAAAGATGCTTCTCGTAAAGCACCTCCATCCATGAAAGGTGTGGTCGTTGATACCAAGCTGTTCTCTCGCCCAGGCCGTGATGAGCGCGTTAAGCAGAAGGACGAGTTGAAAGTGTTAATGAAAGCCTACAGCCGCGATTTGACCAAACTTCGTGAAGTAATCATTGATAAAATGGTGGAACTTCTCGATGGTAAAACAAGTGCGGGAGTAAAACATAAATTCGGCGAAGATATCATCAGCAAAGGGGTGAAATTCAGCCGTGTTAACATCATCAATAACGTGTTCCCTGACAAAAACCCTTACCGGGATGAGGCAGGTTATGTTGTTGCGGAAGAAGTAAACTTGTTGGGCGATTTAATTATCGAAGGCTGGACAGAAGATCCTACTACCAACAAGATGTTGTTTGAAATGGTGAAAAACTATCAAAAACGTCGCAACGAAATTGCTGGACGCTTCAAACGCGACCGCTTTACGTTGGAAGTTGGAGACGAACTCCCTGCGGGTATCGTGAAGTTGGCCAAAGTATATATCGCTAAGAAGCGCAAGCTGAAAGTGGGTGATAAAATGGCCGGTCGCCACGGAAACAAAGGGGTTGTGGCCAAAATCGTTCGCGATGAAGATATGCCTTTCCTTGCCGATGGAACACCGATGGACATCGTGTTGAACCCACTTGGGGTACCTTCACGTATGAACATCGGTCAGATTTATGAAACCATTTTGGCTTGGGCTGGCAGAAGATTGGGCCGCAAATATGCGACACCAATTTTTGACGGAGCTACTGAGGATCAAGTTGTTGCTGAATTGAACGAAGCGGGAATTCCTGAATTCGGACGTACACCGCTTTACGATGGTCAATCAGGAGATATGTTTGACCAAAACGTAACAGTAGGTATCATGTACATGCTGAAATTAGGTCACTTAGTGGATGATAAAATGCACGCCCGTTCGATTGGGCCATACTCACTCATTACGCAGCAACCATTGGGTGGTAAAGCCCAGTTTGGGGGTCAGCGTTTTGGAGAAATGGAAGTGTGGGCACTCGAAGCGTTTGGAGCGTCGCACATTCTGCAAGAGATTTTGACCGTGAAATCGGATGACGTTATCGGACGTGCAAAAGCGTACGAAGCGATTGTGAAAGGTGAAAACCTTCCGAAACCAAATATTCCTGAATCATTCAACGTATTGATTCACGAGTTACGAGGTCTCGCTCTCGAAATCACAATGGATTAAATTTCCTTTTTTCAGAGGTGATTTCCCGAAGGTTTTAAACCTTCGGGAAATTAAAAAAACTTCTGTCAGAAGCTTTCAAAAATCATTTTCACAAAAACAATATCCGAAATGTCATTCAAGAAAAACAAGAAAATCAATAGTGACTTTTCGCGGATTACCATCAGCTTGGCATCGCCAGAGTCTATCTTGGAGAGCTCTTATGGCGAGGTAACCCAGCCGGAGACAATCAATTATCGGACTTACAAACCTGAAATGGGCGGACTTTTCTGCGAGCGCATCTTCGGACCGGTAAAAGACTGGGAATGTCACTGTGGTAAATATAAGCGCATTCGTTATAAGGGTATTATTTGCGACCGTTGCGGAGTTGAAGTAACGGAGAAAAAAGTACGCCGCGAACGGATGGGACACATCGAGTTGGTTGTGCCCGTAGCTCATATCTGGTATTTCCGTAGCTTGCCAAACAAAATCGGTTATCTCTTGGGCCTTTCTACCAAGAAATTGGACCAAATCATTTATTACGAGCGTTATGTAGTTGTTCAGCCAGGTATCAAAGCGGAAGACGGAGTCAATAAAATGGACTTCCTGACCGAAGATGAATACTTGGACATTGTGGACAAACTGCCACGCGAAAACCAAATGTTGCCTGACACTGACCCCAACAAATTCATCGCTAAGATGGGTGCCGACGGGTTGGAAATGTTGTTGTCACGGACACAATTGGACGAATTGTCTTACGAACTGCGTCACAACGCAGCCAATGATACCTCACAACAGCGTAAAGCGGAAGCGCTAAAACGCCTGAAAGTAGTGGAAGCCCTCCGCGACGCCAACACCCGTATCGAAAACCGTCCCGAGTGGATGGTGATTCGTATGGTGCCTGTGATTCCACCAGAATTGCGGCCATTGGTGCCTTTGGATGGTGGTCGTTTTGCCACGTCGGACTTAAATGACTTGTACCGCCGTGTGATTATTCGTAACAACCGATTGAAGCGTTTGATCGAAATCAAAGCTCCTGAGGTGATTTTGCGTAACGAAAAACGGATGTTGCAAGAAGCGGTTGACTCATTGTTTGATAACAGCCGTAAAGTAAACGCCGTTCGTTCAGAAGGTAACCGCGCGCTGAAATCCCTTTCCGATATGTTGAAAGGTAAGCAGGGCCGTTTCCGTCAAAACTTATTGGGTAAGCGTGTTGACTATTCTGGTCGTTCGGTAATCGTGGTAGGTCCTGAGCTCAAATTGCACGAGTGCGGACTTCCTAAAGACATGGCGGCTGAGTTATTCAAACCGTTTATTATCCGTAAACTAATTGAACGCGGAATCGTAAAAACGGTAAAATCTGCGAAGAAAATCGTTGACCGCAAAGACCCTGTAGTTTGGGATATTTTGGAAAACGTGTTGAAAGGACACCCAGTGTTGCTCAACCGTGCTCCAACGCTTCACCGTTTGGGTATTCAGGCGTTCCAACCTAAGTTGATTGAAGGAAAAGCCATTCAGCTGCACCCACTCGTTTGTACGGCGTTCAACGCTGACTTTGACGGTGACCAGATGGCGGTTCACGTACCACTAGGACAAGAAGCAGTTTTGGAGGCATCCATGTTGATGCTTTCGTCACATAACATCTTGAACCCAGCCAACGGTGCGCCAATCACGGTACCTTCACAAGACATGGTTTTGGGCTTGTATTACGTAACAAAAGGACGTAAATCAACGCCTGAGATTCCAATCATTGGAGAGGGTGGTATATTTTATGGAGCAGATGAGGTCATCATTGCCATCAACGAAGGCAAGTTGTCGAAACATGCGCATATCAAATGCCGCGTGACGGTTCGTAACGAGGATGGTACGCTGGAGAAGAAATTGATTGATACCGTAGCCGGTCGAATCCTTTTCAACCAGTTTGTTCCTGAATCAGTAGGATACATCAATGAATTGTTGACAAAGAAAAAATTGCAACAAATCATCGGTCACGTATTCAAAATTGCGGGTAACGCACGTTGTGCTCAGTTCTTGGATGAAATCAAACACTTAGGCTTCCAGACGGCATTCAAAGGTGGGTTATCAATCGGTTTGGGTGATATCAAAATCCCTGACGAAAAATGGCAGCTTATCGACGGAGCCAAGGGTGAAGTTCAAGGTGTGATGGATAACTTCATGATGGGTCTAATCACTGAAAACGAGCGTTATAACCAAATCATCGACGTTTGGACGCGTACCAACACCAAGTTGGCCAACACGCTCCTGACGCAATTGGAAAACGATCAGCAAGGATTCAACTCAGTATATATGATGATGCACTCGGGAGCGCGTGGTTCTCGGGAGCAGGTACGTCAGTTGGGTGGTATGCGCGGTCTGATGGCTAAGCCTCAGAAAAACTTGGCAGGTGGCGTAGGTGAAATCATTGAAAACCCAATTTTGTCAAACTTTAAAGAAGGTCTTGACGTATTGGAGTACTTCATTTCTACCCACGGTGCACGTAAAGGTTTGGCGGATACCGCTTTGAAAACGGCCGATGCAGGTTACCTGACTCGTCGTTTGCACGATGTGGCGCAAGATGTAGTCGTAAACGAAGAAGATTGCGGTACCCTGCGCGGTATTGAAATATCAGCTTTGAAAGACAACGAAGACATCGTTGAGCCATTGGCAGAACGTATCTTGGGTCGTGTATCGGTTCACGATATTTTAGATCCGCTTACTGGTGAGCTAATCATTGCTTCTGGAAGCGAAATCACAGAAGAAATTGCATCTCGCATCGACGAAACCAGCATTGAAGCCGTTGAAATCCGTTCGGTATTAACTTGCGAAACCCGTAACGGGGTTTGCTCGAAATGCTACGGACGTAACTTGGCTTCGGGACGCATGGCAGAAAACGGCGAAGCTGTTGGGGTAATTGCCTCACAGTCAATCGGTGAGCCAGGTACCCAGCTGACCCTTCGTACATTCCACGTGGGTGGGGTTGCGCAAAACATTGCGCAGGAAGCCTCCATCAAAACCAAGTTTGATGGTAAAGTGGAATTTGAAGACATGCGTACGGTAGATTCTACTGATAATGAAGGAAACCCTGCTACCATCGTAATGGGACGCTCGGGTGAAATTCGTATCATCAGCGAAGCCAACGGACAAGTACTGATTGCAAACAACGTACCTTACGGGGCTACATTGTTGGTAAAAGAAGGACAGAAGGTAACCAAAGGACAAGAACTTTGTAACTGGGATCCGTACAACGCCGTTATCTTATCAGAATTTAACGGGGTAATCGAATACGAAGCGATTGAAGAAGGTATTACTTTCCGTGAAGAAATCGACGAGCAGTCGGGCTTCCAGGAAATGGTAATCATCGAAAGTCGTGACCGTACCAAGAACCCAGGTATTTTGGCGAAAGGGAAAAGCCCGCTTTTGACTGACATTGAAGAGAAAATCTATAACCTACCTGTAGGCGCACGTCTAGTAATCAAAGATGGTGCTGTGGTGAGAACAGGTCAGGCGTTGGCGAAAATTCCTCGTACGTTGGGTAAAACCCGCGATATTACGGGAGGTTTGCCACGGGTAACAGAATTGTTCGAAGCTCGTAACCCGTCTAACCCTGCGGTAGTATCGGAAATCGACGGTGTGGTTATTTACGGTATTATCAAACGTGGTAACCGTGAAATCAATATCGAGTCAAAAGACGGTACCCGTAAAAAATACCTTGTGCCATTGTCGAAACACATTCTGGTACAGGACGGTGACTACGTAAAAGCTGGTGAGCCGCTTTCTGACGGAGCCATCACGCCGAGTGATATTCTTTCCATCAAAGGGCCAACCGCTGTACAGGAGTACCTCGTAAACGAAATCCAAGAGGTTTACCGCTTACAAGGGGTAAAAATCAACGATAAGCATATCGAGTGTATCGTACGCCAAATGATGCAGAAAGTTGAAATTATGGATCCAGGTGATACTAACTTCCTCGAAATGCAGGCCGTTGATAAGTGGACATTCCGCGAAGAAAACGACCGTGTACTCGACATGAAAGTGGTAGAAGATGCTGGTGATTCAGAATCTCTCAAACCGGGTATGTTGATTTCTGCACGCCGTTTGCGTGACGAAAACTCAACGCTCAAGCGCCGTGACCAACGTTTGGTGACTGCCCGTGATGCCAAACCTGCGGTTGCTCAGCCAACCCTGATGGGTATTACGCAAGCGTCTTTGGGTACTGAAAGCTTTATCTCTGCGGCGTCGTTCCAGGAAACGACCAAAGTATTGAGCGAAGCGGCCGTACGCGGAAAACGCGATACCCTCGAAGGCTTGAAAGAAAACGTGATCGTAGGTCACTTAATTCCTGCTGGTACAGGTGCTCGTCGTTACCAAAAACTTATCATTGGGTCGAAAGAAGACCTCGAAACGGTGACAGAGTCACGCGAGCGCAGTGGTTCACGCCGTGGCAAACGCGAATTGGCGAATTAATAGGTTTCCAATTAGTTTATATCGTAAAACGCCCCGACATAGGTTGGGGCGTTTTTTTTGCTTTTGATGACAGAATACTTTTTTCCAATTCCAGCCGTTTTTTAGTTCCTTTGTTTTTTTAAACGATTTATAATGAGCATGAAAAAACTAATTTTCTTCTTTACACTTTGCATCTTACGCTTTACACTTCTTCAAGCCCAAGAAAATAACTACAATCTGATTCCTTTTCCTGCGCAGTTCAATGGCGGTGAGGGGACGTTTGTATTAAATGCGCAAACTAAAATTATTGTCACGGCCAAAGATGCACCGTTGAAAGTAGTTGCGCAAAGTTTGGCAACGACGTTGAAAACGGCTTCAAAACTACCTTTGGCCATTGCCGCAACAGCAGCCCCAACGGCCAAAAACATAATTTATATTCGCCTAAATAAAGCATTAGGACTTGGTACAGAAGGCTATAAGCTTAGCGTAAGCACTGACCGAGTTACGTTGGAAGCGGCAACACCGCAAGGTGCTTTCTACGGGTTGCAAACCATTCTGCAACTATTGCCGACGGCTGTTTTTAGTCCCGTATCCGTTGAAAATGTGGCATGGTCGATGCCCGTGTGTCAGATTCAGGACAAGCCCCGTTTTGTTCATCGTGGCCTTATGCTGGATGTCAGTCGGCATTTTATGCCCATTTCGTTTGTTAAAAAATACATTGATTTGTTGGCATTGCACAAAATGAACATTTTTCATTGGCACTTAACAGACGATCAGGGATGGCGCATTGAGATAAAGAAATATCCAAAACTGACTCAAATAGGGGCAAAACGCAAAGAAACGCTTGTTGGCCAGTATTCAGAAAACTATCCGCAAAAGTTTGATGGAAAAGAAATCGATGGTTTTTATACCCAAGCCGAAATCAAAGAGGTGGTGAAGTATGCCCAATCAAAATACGTGACCATTATTCCCGAAATCGAACTGCCAGGGCACTCATCGGCGGCGTTGGCGGCGTATCCTGAGTTGGGTTGTGAGCCCTCTAAAAAATACGAGGTGGCCACCAAATGGGGCGTGATGAACGATATTTATTGCCCAAATGAGAAAACTTTTACGTTTTTGCAGGATGTGTTGACAGAAGTATTCACCTTGTTTCCTGGGAAATACGTTCATATCGGTGGGGATGAAGCCCCCAAAGATGCTTGGAAGCAGAGTGTTTTTTGTCAGGAGCTAATAAAAAAACTGAAACTCAAGGATGAACATGAACTCCAAAGCTATTTCATTAAGCGCATCGAAAAGTTTGTTAATTCGAAAGGGCGAGCCATTATCGGTTGGGACGAGATTTTGGAAGGCGGCGTAGCACCCAATGCAACGGTGATGAGCTGGCGTGGCACCAAAGGAGGCATTGAAGCCGCCAAGCAAAAGCATAATGTCATCATGACGCCCAATACTTATTACTATCTGGACTATTATCAGGCCAATCCTGCCAAAGAACCCTTGGCTATCGGAGGGTATTTACCCATTGAAAAAGTATACGAATATGATCCCGGAGCAGGATTTTCTCCCCAAGAACAAAAATATATTTTGGGGGTGCAAGGCAATGTTTGGACCGAATACATGCCAAGCCCTGCACAGGTAGAATACATGACGTTCCCACGCGCCACGGCCATTGCCGAAGTGGCTTGGGTACCTTCGGGCGGTAAGAATTTTGAAGATTTTGCAACGCGCCTGAAAGAGCATCTAAAACGGTTAGATTATCTGAAAGTCAATTATTCAAAACGAATTCTGGACGTACGGGCGGTGACGCAATTTAATAATCAAGGGCAATTGCAGGTTCGGTTGGAAAAATTGGACTCCGATAGTAAAATATATTATACCACGGACGGCAAAGAACCGTCGACAAGCTCGACCGAATATTTAATGCCCATTACATTGGATAAAATTACAACAATTAAAGCTATCACTACGGCAGGAGCCACGTTTGAAGAGAAATTTTTTATTCACCGCGCCAAAGGAAAACCCTACACTTATGCCAACGGACCAGCTGAAGGCGTAGATACAGACAAAAAGAAACTCACGGACGGCCAAGTAGCGCAAAGCCCCCGAAACAACGCTGAATGGGTGCGTATGTCGGGTAAAGATTTTGAAATTACGATTGATTTAGGAGAAGTAAAACCCGTTACCAAAGTCTCAGCTAACTTTCTCAAAGTAATCATGAACAACATATTTCCGCCGACATCGGTTGAAATCGGCCTTTCGCGCGATGGTGAAAGTTTTAAAGATGCATTGGCTCAGCCTGTAAAGTACGAACTGGAAGGGCCGTGGCAGATTATGCCAGTAGTGGCAGATTTCAAAACGGCCCGTGCCCGTTATATTCGAATTCGTGCTAAAAACGCTGGTCCAGCTCCCGCAGGACATCCCGCAGCAGGGCGACCTACAACGATTGCAATGGATGAAGTTGTGGTAGATTAACAATTTTTTAAAGATACCTCAAAAGCACTGCCTTGGCGGTGCTTTTGCATTTTTAATACCTCCATTCTTCCCGTTTACGCCGTTTTTCAGGCAGTTCATCCCAATTTTATCTTATTTTTTTGAACAATGAAGTAGGTTTGCAACGTTTCTATATCAGAAAAGTACAAACATATAGATAGGGGAACCTTCCCCGCAGATTGTCATTTTAAAAACAATCAATAACCCATCATCAGCTATGAAACAAATCTTAACGAGTCTGGTCTTTCTTTTAACGCTTACCTACGCATACGGCCAAGAGCGAAAGACTGTAAGCGGGTACATCAAAGATGCTTCTGACGGTGAAACCCTGATTGGCGTATCGGTATACGTGCGCGAAATTGGCAACGGAACAGTCACCAACGATTACGGCTACTATGCGCTCAATCTGCCAACTGGAACTTACACCTTGGTTTTCAATTACATCGGTTACGAAAAAATCGAAAAGAAAATTGAGCTTACCGCCGACTTAAAACTGAATCTTGAACTCAAAGATGAAAGTCTTAAACTTCAGGAAGTAGTTGTCAAGGCCACAAAAGAAGACGAGAACGTCAAAAACATTGAAATGTCGGTCAATAAGGTGGAAATGAAGACCATCCGCCAAATGCCGGCTTTGTTGGGTGAGGTAGATTTAGTGCGCAGTATTCAGTTGTTGCCAGGGGTGACGAGTGTAGGAGAGGGGGCAAGCGGTTTTAACGTTCGCGGGGGCAATATTGACCAGAATTTGGTTCTTTTGGACGAAGCTCCCGTCTTTAATTCTTCGCATTTGTTTGGCTTTTTCTCGGTTTTTAATCCAGATGCCATCAAAGACGTTAAGTTGGTCAAAGGAGGGATTCCGGCGCAATACGGTGGACGTATTTCCTCCATTCTGGACGTGAGGCTCAAAGAAGGGAATTCAAAAAAGACGGAAATTAACGGAGGCGTGGGCACAATCTTCTCTCGGTTGAGTTATGAACGGCCCCTTGCCAAAGGAAAAGGCTCGTTTATTGTGGCGGGGCGGCGGTCGTACATTGATGTGCTGGCCAAGCCATTTTTGAGCGGAGATTTGAAAGGTTCGCGCTTTTATTTCTATGACTTTACGGCCAAAGCCAATTATCGGATTGACGACAAAAATACTGTTTATGCTTCTGGTTATTTTGGCCGCGATGTGTTTGGTGCTGATTTTGGATTTGATTGGGGAAACCAAACCGCCACGGCGCGTTGGAACCACGTTTTCAACAACAAACTTTTCATGAATTTTACCACGTTTTATTCCAATTATGACTACGGATTGGAATCAGACCGCAACAATACGAGCAAAACTGGCGATAAATTCAAGTGGAATTCAAACATTCAGACGTGGAGCCTCAAGCCTGATTTTACGTATTATCTGACGCCAAACAATACGGTTACGTTTGGGGGACAATACATCAACTATACTTCAAAACCCGGAACGGCATTAGCGATTTCGAGCGGGGAGTCACGCAATATCAGCATCGACGCGCGCTACGCAGATGAATCGGCGTTGTACATTGGCAATGAACAAAAAGTAAACGATTGGTTGTCGTTTCAGTACGGAATTCGCTATTCGCATTTTAGAAATCTGGGCCCGGGCACTAACTTTGAATTTCAGGAAATCGTCAAAGGAGAACGTAAAATTCCCGTTTCAGAAACCAAATATGAAACAGGCGTAATCAATGAATACGGAAATTGGGAGCCGCGGTTTTCGACAAAAATTGAACTTTCGCCCTCGACTTCTATCAAAGCCAGTTATAACCGCACTGTGCAATATTTGCATTTATTGTCCAACACCGCCGCAAGCTCGCCGTTGGATGTGTGGACGTTGAGCTCAAAAATCATTAAGCCTCAAATTGCCGACCAAGTAGCGTTGGGATGGTTCCAAAATTTTCAGGACAATACCTACGAAGCTTCCGTAGAGGTGTATTATAAAGACCTCCAAAACCAAATTGATTATGTTCGTAATTCTGATTTGTTGCTCAATAAATACCTCGAAGGTGATTTGCTCTTTGGCAATGGTCGGGCCTATGGAGCAGAATTTTACGTAAAGAAAAATCGTGGCAAACTAACGGGGTGGCTGAGCTACACCTTGGCGCGTACAGAACGAAAAATAGAAGGAATCAATAACAACGGCTGGTTTCCCGCCCGTTTTGATAAAACCCACAATCTTTCGGTGGTAGGTTTATACCAACTGAATGAGCGTTGGAGTTTCTCGACCAATTTTGCCTTCAACACGGGTACGCCAGCCTCCTTTCCTACCAACCGCTTTGAATGGGGAGGATGGGCATTGCCGCAAAATGTAAATGATTCGCGCAATGCTTCGCGGATTCCTTCCTATCACCGTTTGGATTTTGGTGCTACGCTTAAATCCAAGAAAAAGCTGTTTGGCAAAGGGCAGGGGGAATGGGTTTTCAGCGTGTATAACGCGTACAATCGCCGGAATCCGTTTTCAACTTATGTACAGCAAAATGAAGATAATAACCTCCAAACCGAGGCCGTACGTTATTCTATCATTGGCAGTGTGATTCCTGCGGTTACTTATAATTTTAAATTCTGATCATTGAATTTTGACAATAGATACATGCCATGAAAAAAATATTCGCTCAATTATTCATTTTGACGCTGACTCTTAGCGCTCTAACAAGTTGTGAAGATGTAGTAGATTTAGACATTCCTTCAGGAGACCCTCAGTTGGTTGTAGACGGCTGGGTAACTAATCAAGCCACCGAGCATACCATTCGCCTGACAGAATCGGCCCCTTATTTTGACAATAGGCCCGCCAAGCCCTTGCTGAATGCTACCGTTATTGTTACCGACGACAAAGGCAAAGTTTTTACATTTAAAGACCTCAAAAACAACGGGTACTATGTCTGGAAACCCGCTTCGGCAAGCGATTCGCTAGGGCGCATTGGGGGCACGTATACGCTTAATGTTAAATTTGGTACGGAAGAATATCGGGCTACAACCAAACTCAATCGCGTACCCAAGATTGATTCAATGACGTATTTTTTTGATAAACTTCCCGTTGCACCCACCGATGGCTCGCCCCAAGAAGGCTATAAGCCCGAATTTTTTGCGCGTGACCCTGCTGGCGCGGGGGATTGTTATTGGATAAAATCATACCGAAACGGCAAGTACTACAATAGCGCAAGCAACATCTCAACGGCTTTTGATGCGGCGTTTAGTCCTGGTGCCAACAGCGACGGCTTGATTTTTATTCTTCCGATTCGGCAATCGGTGGTGCCTCAGATAGAGTTTGCGCTTGAGAAAGATACGATGAAAGTAGAGCTGCTAAGTGTGTCGCTAGAAGCGTATTACTTTCTCAACCAAGTACGTATCGAGTCTACCAATGGCGGGCTTTTTGCCACGCCACCTTCCAATATTTTTACTAACGTTACCAATGTCAACCCGAATGGACGCAAGGCGCTGGGCTTTTTTGGAGCATCGGGGGTCAGTACTTTTCAAACAGTGATTGATGCCAAAAAGGCCAAGCCTAAGAATGGATAAAATTACGCGATGAATTTCGTTGGTTTTGTATATTTGTTCCGTGCAAAACCATCCCAAACTTGTGGTGGGCGGTGACTTACAAAAACCTGATGGATTTGCATGACTATTTCTTTCCTGCAAATCTGTCAGGTTTTTCACATTATAGCGTAAGCGTATGCCCAAACGAATTATTTTAGCACTTGCCGCTGCAATCCCCATTTTTGCCTATTTTCTATATTTAATTCGCTTCAGTATTCCATTTCCCAACGAGGATGACCTTCCCGTGATTGTTGCGTTTATCAATCATGCCTTCCCCTTTGATGAACAATCCTTGAGGCTCTTTTTTACGCCTTTTCGTGAGCATGTCATATTGCCGGCTAAAATAATTGCCTATTTACAGGTTATAATCAGTGGTTGTGTTAATCTGAAAACCATGGTTGTGGTCGGCAATCTTTGTTGGGTTCGGGTGGCGTGGTTGCTTCATAGTAGTTTGAAAGAGGCCAAAATGCCTACACTGTATTTTTTGCCAGTTCTTTTTATCCTGTTTCAGCTTCAATTTACCGAAACGGCATTGTGGCCAATGGCCGTCTGGTCAAACATGGTAGTGATTTGGCTCGCCTTTGAATCTATTCATCTGTTGATAAATAATGAGCAAAAGCTAAGTCGTTGGCGCTTTACCTTGGCCTTTCTTTGCGCCGCAGGGGCGACATTTTCCAATGGAAATGGGCTGTTAAGTATATTTATTGGCCTAGTAATTTTAATTGTGCAACGGGCATCTCTGGCGCGAATGGCGCTGTGGTCACTTTTGGGGGGTATTTTTTTAGGAGGCTACTGGTGGGCAAAATCGTTTGGGGTGCCCGATGATGCATACGGCATTCAAACCAATCCTGTGCAGTGGCTGTTGGGGGTTTGTCTATTTATCGGTGGCTACGGAGATTTTATTTCGGGAAGTTTTAAATGGGTAGCGGCGAGCTTGGGGGCTGCGATGGTGATGGTTTTGTTTTTAACCAATTTCAAAGCTATTCAACAAACACGTTATTGGACTTCACCGACCTTTAAGTTAACGGCTTATGCGTTGTTTGCCTTGCTGACGGCGGCGGCAGTGGCCCTTTTGCGTACTGAGCCAGTGGGCGCTGATGCTGCGTTGCTGGGGCGTTATCGGCATTATTCTGCCTTGCTGGTAGGGATTGGGTACCTTATTTTACTTATTCAATTACAAAATAATAAAGTCATTCTTCACCGACTCTTTCTTATGTTTTTAGGAGTCAGCATGGGTATTTGGGGATTATCGTATTACCGTGATTGGGGCTACCGCTACATGGAGTATCAGAAATTTTGGGCAGATACTTACAACATGCAACACAATAACCTGCTGTACTTGAACTGGAAAGCACAAAACGGTTTGCCCGAAATCTATCAAACTTCTCAGTCCCAAAATATAGTTTGCCAAACGGATTCTCCTTTGGTGGATGTTGCGATGCTGAAAACAGATTCGTTGCAGCCTTTTATTCCAACCACGCTAGAATGGGAAACTGTTTCGGAAGATACCGCCCGGTGTAGACGCGTAGCTACCGTAAAAACCGACACGCTCAGGTTTCAACTGAACCAAGGAGAGGCTTGGTTGTGGATGTTGAAAAATGACCGACGCTTCTACTTTATTTCGGCCACGGCCACCAAAACCAATCCGATTCAGTTCTTGACCAAACAGGAGTATTTTCGACCGGGTTTTGCGGGGGAGATTGCCGCCTGTTTTCTTGAACCTGGAACTTACCAACTCTTTTTGGTAAATGCACGAAGAGGACAAACGCCACGGGTATTTTGGACCAATCGCTTGGTAGAAAGCGGTCAATAATGTTCTGGTTAGATAACTTTTCCCTCTTCCAAACGCAACGTTTGGGTAACGCAACTCGGGATTTCGTGGGCGTAATGCGATACGTAAATGAGCGTGCGCTCGGGCGTATCACAAATGACGTCAACGACTTCTTTGAAATGTTCGACTGCCGCAAAATCCAATCCCTGACAAGGTTCGTCCAAAATTAAAAGCGGCGGGTTTTTGACCAAGGCACGGGCCAAAAGCACCAATCGTTGTTGTCCTTTCGAAATATTTTTAAAGGGTTTTTCAATAAATGCGGTTACATTGAGCCATTCGGCCACCACGTGCGTGCGCTGAATCTGCTCCTCGGTCAACTTCCTGAAATAAACCCCCGTAGCATCAAAAAATCCAGAGGCAATGGCCTTAAAAACGGTGGTTTCTTGCGGAAAATACAAATGTAATTCGGGCGAAACATGGCCTATTTTACTTTTTACGTCCCACATCGAAGCGCCACCACGTTTGACGTCAAAAAGATCATAGTCATTGGCAAAACGCTGAGGATTGTCGGCGGTAAGGAGGCTCAGGAGCGTTGATTTTCCTGAACCGTTTGGCCCGACCAAAGCCCATTTTTCTCCGTTTTTGATTTTCCAATCTACGTTTATCAAAACTTTCTTACTACCATAAGTCACGTTGATATTTCGCAGATTAACGGCCAATTTAAAATCCTGACGGACCGATTCTGGATTTTTGTCACCCTGCAAGGGTCTATATTTTGCCTGTAAATCCGTACCTAACATCTTACTGGATGCTTCATCAGTAGACGCACCGCCCGAAGTCACACCCACGATTTTTCCTTCTTTCAATTTCAATACATTCGTCACGCTTTCGGGAATTTCGACCGAAGAGGTTACGAGAATTACCAATATCCCTTCGCCTTTTAATTGCTTTAATGCTTCGCGCAAGACATCACGTGAGTGGACGTCCAAGCCCGCAAAGGGATTATCTAACAATAGCAGTTTGGGTTTTTTGAGCAACGATCGTGTCAGCATCATCCGACGGGTTTCGCCGTTGGAAAGCGTGACAAAAGGGCGGTCGAGCAGATGCTCAATGGAAAGCAGCTGGGCGGTTTTTAGTAAATCTTCTTCTGAAATAGTGGATTCTGGTAATTGTACCGAATGCGCATCTACTGTGCCGACGGGTTTGAGTTGATTGGTCAATACTTCCCGCACCGTAGGTGCTATTTCAGCTTCAAAGCTGTGGAAACGCTGTTGATAATATTGGGCGGCCGAAGCTACAATTCGATTGAATGAATAATCAGAAGGGACCAGCTCGGCAACTTTTGAAAGCAGTACTTCGCCGTACGAATGAGCAAGTTTTCCCCGCCAAACGGGCCATTTCCCCGCCAAAACTTCCAATAAAGTAGTTTTTCCACTGCCGTTTTCGCCCACAATCGCCCATTGCTCGCCGGGGAGAATTTGAAAATCTAGCTCAGAAAGTATCACGGTGTCGTAACGACGTACAAAGGCGTTTTGAAGAGAAATAAGCATGAGGAGAAACAATAATTCGTGGTCAAAATTAGGGCAAATAGTTGATTTTGTTGCCAATAATTTTGCAGGAATTGAATTATTGGGCTGACAAATAACCCCACTTCCGTAAAGCTTTATTTTTTATATTTGGGGAGTCATTCTGCGTGCATAACAAACCTTAACCAACTCAATGGAACCAATCTTTGCCACCGACCGTACTCGGGAGTTATTGCCAAAAATCAAAGTATTTATTGAAAAAGAGCTGTATCCGCTCGAAACCCCGGAATACCTCGCCCATGATTTTTCGCACGTAGAGCCTATTTTGCAGCAGAAACGTCAACTTGTCAAACAAGCAGGGCTTTGGGGACTACATTTGCCCGAAGAAGACGGTGGCCTGAACCTGACATTGTGCGAATTTGGACAAATTAGCGAAGTGTTGGCAAGTTCGCCGTTTGGGCATTTTGTATTTAACACGCAAGCTCCCGACATCGGAAATACCGAACTCATGCACAAGTACGCGCCCCAACACCTCAAAGAGCGTTATTTAAAGCCACTAATGAACGGCGAAATTCGGAGCTGTTTCAGCATGACCGAGCCAGAATTTGCGGGTTCTAACCCTACTCGGATGGGAACAACGGCGGTGAAAGACGGTGACGATTATGTCATCAACGGCCATAAATGGTTTACCAGTTCGGCCGACGGCGCGGCGTTTGCCGTGGTCATGGCCGTGACCAATCCAGAAGCAGCCCCGCACAAACGCGCCAGCCAGATTTTGGTGCCGATGGAAACCCCAGGCGTAAAATTGGTACGGAATATTCCCATTATGGGCCACGCGGGCGATAGTTGGGCGAGTCATGCGGAGATGCTGTACGAAAACGTGCGCGTACCACAGGCCAACTTGATTGGTGCTGAAGGAGCAGGATTTTTATTGGCGCAAGAACGCCTCGGCCCGGGGCGAATTCACCACTGTATGCGGTTTATTGGTATTGCCGAGCGTAGCTTTGACCTGATGTGCCGTTACGCCGTGAGTCGGGAGTTGGAAGAAGGGAAAGTGCTGGGCGATACCCAGTTTATTCAGGGATTCATTGCCGAAAGTCGGGCCGAAATAGATGCGGCTCGATTGCTGGTTTTGCGCACAGCGCACAATATCGACCAATTTGGCGCAGCATCGGTGCGGGATGAGATTTCGATGATTAAGTTTTTTACGGCCAATATGATGTTGCGCGTCATAGACCGCTCCATTCAAACCCACGGCGGGCTGGGCATGACCAGCGATATTTTACTCTCGTATTGGTACGCCCACGAGCGGGCCGCCCGTATTTACGACGGTGCCGACGAAGTACATAAATCGGCCCTAGCGCGGAGTATTTTGAAAGGGTATGGACTGGATGTGAGAAGAAAAAAATAAAATAGTCACCCAAAGACAGACTTTCTTTGTGTCTTTGGGTGAATTGAAAATGACTATTTGATTCTGAACGTGGCGTTCATGCGGTAGCTGTATTTAATCTTTTGGTATTCAATGGCTTCGCCTCCTTCGGGCGCAGCATCGGCGGCCATCATGCGCACGTTGTATTGCGCCTGTTTGTACATTGGATATACGCTGCCTTCTTCCACTTCGTGAATTTCGAGCACTTCGCCCAATTTCTCACCGATGGATTCTAGCAAATAACCCGCTTTTTCTTTGGCTGCTTTGAGCGCATTGACTTTGACTTGCCGACGAAATTCCTCTTTTTTGGAATGCTCCACGCGGCTCATGTTGACGTACTCTACGCCCCTGTCGTCCACTTTTGACATTAGTTCATTGATGTTATTGGCATTTGAAAGTTTGAGTTGAAACTGCTTCCCTGCCAGAAAATGTTGAGGTTTTTTCTTGCCAGTCCATTCACGGTAGCCCGTTACGCCGCTGATGCTAAGGTTTTCTTTGGGCAAACCAGCACTTTTTACGGCCTCAATGAGTTGTTTTTCAAGGGTTTCAAGACCAATTTTGTCTTTTTGATTTTTTTCGTCTTTGAAATATTCTTTCAACGAAATGGTAAAATACAGTTCGTCGGGAACGACCTCCAATTCGGCGGTGCCCGTAACTTCGATTTTTTTGATGGGGTCTTTTTCCACGGCTGTTGTAGTTTGGGCAAAAGTAACGGCACTTGTAGCAAGCAACAAGGCACTTAATACGAATCGTTTCATGGGTGTAATTATAATTTGTTTGTGGGCTATCAACGAAGAATGGAGTTAGATTCGTGCCCTGATTTTTGTTAATACTTCCTAACGTTTCAAAACCATCTTAACGGTTTTTTGTACGGGACCCGCCATCAAACGGGCGTAATACGCGCCTTCGCTCAGGAATTGCCCATTAAATTTAACAGAATACGTGCCTACTTCCTGAGGTTTGTTCACCACCAACGCCCCCACGCGTGTGCCGTGCGAATCGTACACATAAAGCGACACCTCGGTGGCTTCGGTAAGTCGGTACCGAATGTCTATCTGCTGGTTGAATGGATTGGGGAAAACTTCTAACAGCTCCTCTGATTCAGTGGCGGGTGTTTCCGTAGTTTCAGGCTCGGCCTCTTCTTTTTCTTCTTCGGCAGCCGCAATGGCTTCCGTAGGTTCTTCGTGGGGAGTAATCGGTGCCTGTAATTGTGAAGCCAAAGGTAAAATCGGCTTGGGGGCTTCTTCCACCACTTCTACCGCCCGTTGCGTGGTGGAGATACTAACCACATCGGTTGGTTTACTTTCATTATGAAGTCGGTTGAACGCACTGATGGTGTAGTTGTATTTGGTGCCGGGGGTGACTTGCAAATCTGTAAAGGTAAACGTGTTTTTTCCTGCTTCGTTTACGACAATGGCACGAATGGATAACCCCGTGCGAAGGTCGATGGAGGCTTTGTTGATGCTTCTATAGACAACGAAATACCGGGCTTTGTCGCGCTCAGAAGTGGGCGTATAAGGATAAGACCACGTTAAGGTAATGGTGTTGTTATCGTTAAGTTCTGTTTCGAGGTCAGTAGGTACAGGTGGAGGAGTTGTGCTTTTCCAAGGCATGGCTGGAACGAGCGCAGGAGATTGATACACTTCTTGACAGAGAATATCGCACAACTGATTTGGGTTGTTGCGAAGCGTTTTGGCGCTGAAAAGAATACTTCCGTGCACATTGGCAAAGGTTCGGTTATAGCGTATTTGATTGGAAACCTCCATGGGTCTACGCCAGTTGGCATCGCTGTTGACTTTGTACACTCCGTGGCCAATGTAAAGGTGTTGCTCCGATACGTTTTCGCTCCACCAAGGTACCAAATGCGTATAATTGGCAGACCCGTTGCCCATGCTCCAATACACCTGCGGAGCAATATAGTCTACCCAGCCTTCTTGTATCCATTTGCGGGCATCGGCAAAATTTCCAGAATAAGCTTCAAAACCGCGAGAGTTTGAGCCTTCTGCCGAGCTGCTGCGGTTTTTCCAAATACCAAAAGGAGATACCCCAAATTTGACCCAAGGTTTTACTCTTCTCAGGCTGTCGGCGACGGATTCAATGAGTAAGTTAACATTGTCGCGACGCCAGTCGGCGCGGTTGGTAAACCCGCGATTGTGCTCCGCAAAAGTAGCGTTGTCGTTGAGCGTGACGCCCGTTTGGGGATAAGGGTAAAAATAATCATCGAAATGAATGCCGTCTACATCGTAGCGGCGTACCACATCCATGACCACGCGGGTCACAAACGAGCGTACTTCGGGGCGGCCTGGATCCAGAATCCGTAACGGGCCGTAAGATAGCAGTACATCAGGGCGGACTTTGGCAACGTGATTGGAAGCGAGCGAAGCCGTACGAATATCCGTCACGGCACGGTAGGGGTTCATCCACGCGTGGATTTCGAGATTACGTTTGCGGCATTCTTGTATCATAAACGCCAGTGGATCGTAGCCGGGCGATTGCCCCTGCTGTCCCGTAAGCCATTCGGACCAAGGTTCTAGCTTGCTTTCATAAACCGCATCACAGGCATTGCGTATCTGAAAAAACACGGCGTTGAGTCCGCGTCGTTGAATCATATCCAGCAAATCAATCAATTCTTGTTGCTGCCGGGCGGCAGAAAGTCCTTTGGTAGAAGGCCAGTCCACATTCCCGACATTGGCAATCCACACCCCCCTAAATTCACGCTTGGGCTGTGCGAAAAGAGAAAAGCTAACCAAAAGAAGAAATAGAAGATTTTTCAAGGGCATTGTTCCTTTATCCACAATTGAAAATCAATCAACCCCCAATACAAAGCGGAGTTGTAAAACAACGTAATGAAATACACGCACAAAAGTAACGTCAATATTCCAAAAATTGTACTTGACTGCTGAATCAAAGTTACAAATACAGTGCCGGAGGTAGTTGTAGAGAGGGCTTAAAATCAGTATTCATTCGTCCAAAAGCCCCAAATTTAGAACATTTCGAGGGTTGCTTCGTCAGCTTCTATGTTGCTGAGGTTGGAGTAATTGAGGGAAACCATGTAGAAAGGTTACTCTTCCCAACCTTTGGGAGCCAAATCAAAATACGTAGGATAACCGATGTGCTGACAAACCATTTCGGCCAACGACTCCAAATCATCGGAGGTTTCTAACTCGGCATAGTCACGGTTGAAAAAACCTAAGAAGACAATTCGTTCGAGTCGGAAAGTACGGTTGGCTTCACTGACAAGCACAAACCTTACATAATCGTCGTATTGCTTAAATCTATCTACGTGTTCGCCGCCCCAATTCAATCGGGTTTCTTCGGTGGTGGGGTTTTCGTGTTCGCCCGATATGGAACTAAACTGAGAAATATAAATGGTAAGGGTATTTCCCTCAGCGGCTACGATAAAATCCTTGACATCCGACAGGTTGTGCATCGCATCTTCAACCACTTGCCGCT
Source organism: Runella aurantiaca (assembly GCF_003339505.1). Classification (GTDB taxonomy): domain Bacteria; phylum Bacteroidota; class Bacteroidia; order Cytophagales; family Spirosomataceae; genus Runella; species Runella aurantiaca. Next base: position 75,250 of record NZ_QPIW01000019.1, on the reverse strand, counting down.
CGGAGGCAGTAATTTTGCAAGTCACTCTTTTACGAAATACAATACGTGCATCCGACGGATATTCATAAAACTCAAACCCGCTTGGCATTTCTTCCAACAAATCAGCCGCTTTTGGGTCTTTGGTGATGTAGTAGCGCGTACCGCCCTTGGCCGTAGGCACGGCCCTGATGTAAGCGGTATCGCCTTGGCGGTTGGTGTGGGAGAGGTAGGAGGTCATGGGGGCTAAGATAATAGGCGATTTAAATAGTTGCTTGAGCGATATTTATAAGGCTTACTTTCGTCGGGATTTAACTTTTGATAATAGCTGCAGTTGCTTTTAAGACTTTTCCACACCTCTTTGACCGAAACCGATTTTTCTGTTTGCTCCGATGTATGATAGAATGGATTATAGGTACTGTTAAGTTGCGTGACAGGCTGAAATGTTAGGTTTGTATTGGAGTGCAATCTGCGATTTTCAAAATAGGTAAAACTATTCCCTGAACTTATCCACGCGTAGTTTGTTAGAATGTTTCGGTCATGAAACGGGGCAATGAGGATATTTAGGTGTATAGGGTAAGTGAAGCGATGTGCCAATTTCTCTAAAATGTAATTGTGCAATTTCGTAATGTTGCTTTTGAGATAATTCTGATAAGTACCTCTTTTGTCAATAGGAGAACCAATGATAGTCAAATGGAAAGGGATCTTAAGAGCAGAAGGTAGCAGTTCTGCCAACAACGACAATAAATTTTCATCTAACTGCCTGTGGTTTTGTAATAAATCTTCTTTGGCAAAAAGATAATTGTCCGTAATCACAAGAGAATTGCAGGGGTGCTTTAGCTGTACCATAAAGCTCCAACTATTGAAGCGCGGGCGTGATTTTGTAAAAGGTATCAAATGCCAATTGAATAAAAAATGGACTTTGTGCAACTGTTGGCTATTGATAAAAATGCACCCAAAATCAGCCTCCCATTGGTCGTTTTGGCCATCTTCATTGAAAAAAAGTTTAGAATCCCCATTCTCATAAAATGTCTCCTCCTGCATTTCTTGCTGAAAGTTGGGATTAAGTATAGGGACACTTGATTCCAACAACATTTCCAATAACGGGTTTTCAAGAGCTGCTTTTTCAAATGCTTCCTGCGACTTAAAATTTAGGATTTTCTGTCCAGTTTGGGGTTTTTTCAGAAAAAGACGGAGTTCATCATGTAGCGGGTGGGAGGTTTGCTCGGCAAAACGTTCCATAAAAGCACTGTCTATGTAGATTTCCATACAGGCTTAGTTCTTTTGGGCATTTTTTAGACGCATTAACTCAAATTTCCAATTAGTAGCCTCGTCAAAAAAGCCCGTGCCAAAATCACTTGACAAACTGCCGTCTTCTAAGATTTCGATTTTCTTCACCTGTGGTTCGCCTGCGGGGACGTTGTTAGGGTCATGGAAGTAGTAGATGTTGAGGTCTTCTTTTTTCATCTTTGGTTCCGCTCGTTTAAATCGTTTCAATTCCTTTTTACCCATAAATATATCGTCTGGCGTTATTTTATCTCTATCGTCATCTTTTACCTGAGGCTCAGGTAATGCTGCTGATTTAGCGATAAGATATTGCAACTTTCGAATCAAATATTCACTATGTGTTTCGATGATAAATTGGATATTGAATGTTTTTGCCGCATCTATAAACATATCTGCTAACTGGCTTTGAAACTTAGGATGTAAGTTAGCTTCAGGTTCCTCAAAAATAAATACTTTTTTATTGTCTTCTTTGGTGATTATGGTAAGAAGAAGTGCAACTAACTGCGAAATTCCTAAACCCTGCTCTACGAGTGGAGAATCTCCGATTTCAATACTTTGTACGTTGTATTTGGAATCTAAAAACGGTTTTATTTCCCCCAATAAATTAAATCTTGCAGACCATTTTTGCAGAAAATCAATGTTTTTCTCAGGCACTTTCTTTTCAAAAAAAGCAGTTATTAACTCATTCAAAACGTCTTTTTCTTCTTTTCTATATATTCTGTTCACCTTTCCTCTCACAGCCGGTTGGTACTGAATTTTTTGCAACTCATTTAGCCACTCTCCCTTTAAAAACCGATTACTAAATCCTAATACTTCTAAATCTATGAACTCAATCAAGCTATCGCTGAGTCCATACGTTCTAAGAATAGTACGAAGTGGGTTGTCATCTTCATGGACATCCATAAATTCAACTACTTCTTCTTCTAATTCTGGATTATAGGTGGTTGAGTAAATTTTAGTCGTCAATTCTGTGTCTGGACTTCCTTTTTTTAGTTGTATTTTTTTCTGATAGAGGTCTAAAATTTCTTCCAATTCTTGTTTTGTTTTTTTTTCAATAATCTCAGAATATCCTTTATCAACACCTCGAAGCGACGCAGCAAAATCTTTAAACGATTGCTCTTTTGTCTTTGCTGAAAAATTGTCTAATTTTTTTAATAACAGAAAGGTAATTGAATCGACAATGTCCTTCTTTTTAAGCTCGTTACTGTCCTTGAAAGGGTCGAGAAGAGGAACTCTCATTTTTTTGTATTCATTTATCTTGAACTCATTTAGTTTAAGAAATACCTCGCTTAAAAAAATATCAAAATAAAACCATAATTTATTATCTCCGTATATTAAAAGGGGGGTATTTTTAACTAAAATAGAAAAATTGGCTACAGTAGCAGCATCTGAATCATCCTCTTTTCTAAACGTTACTGAAACTTGGCATTCGTAGGAATCTCCCAACGTAGGAAAATGCTGTAATTGATAAGGGAAGTGAAATGATACTGTGTTATCGGAAGATTTATTGTTTATAATGCGCTCAAAATTACCTAACTGATATACATTGTCATTAGAAAATTCAAGTTTGAGTTGCCCGGGTTTTGAAATGCTGTTTTCAAGCAGTAATAATGCCTTGATTAATGAGCTTTTTCCCGAGCTATTCGTGCCCGTCAGCACCGTTATCGGTGCAAAGTCAAACCACGTATAATCTTTAAATACGCGGAAGTTTTCTAATCCAAATCCTTTAAGGTGGGTGTTCATGGGTGTTATGGTTTGGGCTGCCATTCTAAAAACTGGCGAGGTGTTAGGATTTCAATGTTCCGATAAGGGTGCAATACAAGTAAATCGGCATCGCCCGATACAATGATGTTGGCTTTCCCCGATACGGCTATTTCTAAAAATTTATTGTCTTTGGAATCGCGGCAATCAGTAATGACTTCCACAATATCCTTCATGTTCACTATTTCTAAGTAGCTGACATAAAACTCCTGTCGCTCCTTTAGACTGACATATTTGTCAAATTTCTCACGGGCAAGAACGTCTGCCAACTCATTGAGTGTTTTTTCGGAAGCCAGCAATTGTCCAATTTGAAGTGCTTTGTCAAAAGCGTCTCGGCTAATTGATTTTTTGATTAGTGCTGCACTAACCAAGGTATTGGTGTCAAGAACAATCCTAATCACGCTCTTTGTCTATTTCAGCCAAAAGCGAAGCCAATTTTTCCTCAGTTAAGCCACTTTTTTCGGCTTCGTCTGACAGTTTATCCATGGCTGTCAGCAGTCGTTTTTTGGGATTAGACTCGGAAGATGTTTTTAACAGATTCGTAATCAGAAAGTTGAGCTTTTTACGTTTTTGTTTATCACGACGTAAATCAGCGCCGACTTGATCGTCTACCTTTATTTTGAATGTTACAGTAGTCATCGCTTTTTATTTTTACTCAAATATACAGATTTTGTCTATGCCACGTAGCGGTGCGCGCCGTTGGTGAAGAGTTCGGAGCGCGCCCGTGTGATGCCCGTGTACAGGAAACGTAAGTCCATTTTGTGCATCCACGTATTCATGATCACGGTATCCCATTCGCTGCCTTGGGCTTTGTGTACGGTAAGCGCGTGGCCGTAGTTGAGTTGTAAGGCGCTCAGATACAGGCTGTCTCGAAGGTCTTGGCTTTTTTGGAAAGCACGATTGTTGCGCATTTCGGCGGCAAAAAGAGCTTTGCGCTGCTCACGGTCTAAAGCACCTTTGAGTGCGTCCAACAGCACTAAAGATACAATACTGAACTCGGTGTCATGCTCATCTTTGAAGGAGATTTCGGCTTCCGCAAACTCCAAATCTGCCACGCGATGAATGCGCGAATCGAGGGCTTTGACAATGCCCACTTCGCCATTGGCTACGTACTTTTGCCCAATATGCGTTTGCGTAAGCGTCACGGTGTCATTTACGGCCAAACTCCCCGTTAGCCCCAATGCCGTTCTGATTTGGGTGTTACACTCGGTGCGGTATTTGTTGGACAACGACAAAATCGCTACGCGGTCGTGTTGGCCTTGCGTAAAGCGTTCCAGATACAGCTGGATGGCATGAGCGGGTTTGTAATATGCCTGCCCCATCGAATAAGGAACCGACAAACGCTTTGTAGCCATGTTTTGGCGGAGCACGTCAGCCACGGCCAAAATAGGCGAGCCTTCGCCTTGGCGCATCACCTGCGTGAGTTCGATGGTATCGCCGCGCAGGCCATAATGTTGGCGCAGGTGCTCGGCCATGAGTGCTGGCGAAGCTTCTCTGGATTCATAGCCTACGGGCGGCAGCTGACAGGCATCGCCCACAAAAATGATTTTGTTTAGGACGTGACCCTGTCGGACAAAATCCACAAAATCGGCCAATAACGAACGAGAAGCCACAAAATCCCCGCTGTTGTCCAATCGGTCGCTGACCATGGAACTTTCGTCGGCAATAAACACCTGCTGCGTGGGGCAATCGTTGGTGCGGCGTTCCAAGCGGACAACGGCCTCCTCCACGTCGGTTTTGGGAGTATAAAAACAGCTGTGCATGGTTTTGGCGGGCGTCCCTGTTTTGCGACCGATGTTTTTGGCGGCACGTCCCGTGGGGCCAAGCGGCACTGGAATGATGGAGTTTGCAGTCAGATACCGCGTGACGGCGCTCATAATGCTGGTTTTTCCCGTACCCGCTGCACCTCTCACAATCAAAAAATGGTCATTGCCTGCCAAGAAACGCTCAATGGTCGCCAAAGTGTTTGCTTGCTCCGTGGTTGCGGAAAAACCCAAAAATGAAAGAAGAGATGTAGTAGCCATAAGTATGAACGGCTTTTGGTTTTAGAAGCCGCTACAAAAGTCTTACCTTTGGCGGCAGAGTTAGTTCCGTCATCAAAAGTTGCTAAAAATATCTCATGGATAAAAAACGCTTAGAGCGGCTGTTTGCCATTCATCAAAAACTGCGAACCATGCAGGCATATAACGCCCAAACGCTGATTGGGGCCATTGCCGAAAAAGTAGAACAACATATTTCGGACCGAACGCTTCGCGATGACATTCAGGATTTGCGCGATATGGGGGCCGAAATACCCAAAGGGAAAAAAAGCTACCGATATGTCCATCCTTTTTCGTTTCTGGAAAAATTGGATGACAGCTACTACGGTTCGCTCAATGAAGCAGTGGCATTGCTGCGACAAGTTTCTAAGACCAAAGAATTTTTGGGATTGGAAGATATTTTGTTGCGTTTAGAACAACGCCTTTCGCTCACCGAGGCGGAGAAAAATACGGCCATTGCGTTTGAAGAAGTGGCGTTGAAAGGGAAAGAGCATTTGCCCAAATTATATCAGGCGATTCAGAATCGGTGCTTTGTACGTGTAAATTATGAGCCTTTTGGCAAAACGAATTACCAAAGGCATATTTTTCCGTTGCTGCTCAAAGAATACAACAATCGGTGGTTTTTGATTGGGTGGGAAAATGGAAAAAACGACATCCAAAATTTGCCGCTCGACCGTATTGAGAATTTCCACGAAACCCAAGAAAATTTTAGCTATGATAAGTTTTTCGATTGGCGCGAACGATTCAACAACATGATTGGAACTACGCTCGAAGGTACATTGGAAACACTCACATTGCGATTCAGCGATAATCGTTTTCCGTATGTAATGACTAAGAAACTCCATCATAGTCAGCAACTTGTGGGAGAGCGGATGATTTCCATTCGGGTTTACACCAACCGCGAACTGATGTCTAAAATCTTAGAATTTGGGATGGATATAGAAGTGCTTGAACCAAAAGAGTTACGCCAAAAAATAGCCGAGACACTGCGCAGTGCCTCGGCTATGTATGTGTGTTCTGACGAGTATTAATTCTCGTCTGGCGACATATACCGTACTGGATGCCAGGTATTGTTGCGGGGGTTGATGTCGGGTAGTTGGGCGTCGGGGTCGATGGTGACGGATTTCAAGGGGTTTTTGGTAGCTGCTTTGAAGGTCCAAGTGCTGCCGCGTTGCCAAACTTCTACGGGAAGCGTAATGCGGGTCTTTTTGCCACCGGCTTCTTCTAGTTCTACGATGGTGGGCATGGCCCATTGCTCAAGGTTTTCGATGGTGATGACCGAGCCTTTGGAGGGCGTTTGTTCCACGTATTGAACTTCTTTTACGCCTTGGTCCAGTTTATAATTTTCGTAAAACCAGCCTTTCCAGTACCAGCCTAGGTCTTCGCCAGCGGCATCTTCGATGGTTCGGAAGAAGTCATAAGGTGTTGGGTGTTTGAAAGCCCAGCGTTTTACGTATTGTTTGAAAGCATAATCAAATCGGTCGCGACCCAGTACTACTTCACGCAGGAGCTTAAGTCCGATGGCGGGTTTGTAATAGGCGTCCCAACCCAAATTGGTGGCTTTGATGACATCTGGCACGGTCAGGATAGGGTCGGCACCGTCGCGGAACAGCGTAGGAGCGAGGTTTTGCATATCGTCCAGACGGTCGCGGTTGTATTCACCATCGTTGAAAGCCTCGGTCGAAAGCATATTGATGAATGTGTTAAAACCCTCATCCATCCACGCAAATTTGCGCTCGTTGTTGCCCACAATCATTGGAAACCAAGTATGTCCGAATTCATGGTCTGTTACGCCCCAAAGTGATTCTTTTTTGTCGTTGTGTGCGCAAAAAACGATGCCGGGGTATTCCATCCCGCCCACGATGCCCGCCACGTTGGTGGCTACGGGATACGGAAATTCCATGAGGTATTTGGAATAAAATTCCAGACAACCTTTCACGTATTCTGTCGAGCGGCCCCAACCATCGTTACCGTCATTTTCGGCGGTGTACAATGATTGTGCGATAGCGGGTTTACCGCTTGGTAAGTTCATTTTGGCGGCATCCCACACAAAGGCGCGGGAAGTGGCCCAGGCTACGTCGCGGGCGTTTTGGCAACGGAATTTCCACGTAATCATGCCCGAATCTTTGGGGCGTGATTTTTTCTCTTTTATTTCTTTCGCGCTGCGAATCATCACGGTTTTGTCGCTTTTGCGGGCTTCTTCCATGCGTTTGATTTGCTCGGAGGTCATTACGTCCGACGGGTTGAGCAGTTCTCCTGAGCCGCCCACAATGTGGTCCCAAGGCACCGTGACGCTGTATTCATAGTCGCCGTAATTGAGATAAAACTCACCCGCGCCAATGTACGGAAGTACATTCCAGCCTTCGATGTCGTCAAATACGCACATGCGGGGGTACCACTGGGCGATTTCGTAAATCGTGCCGTTTTTGGTGTCCAGTTTTCCCATGCGGTCGGAGGCATACGTGGGTATTTTGAAGGAATAACCCACTTTTATTTTCAGCACATCGCCCGTGGGCTTTACCGCGTCAGAGAGGCGGATTTGCATACGGGTATCTTCAATGATAAAATCGGCAGGGGCATATTTGCCCTTTCCTTGCTGAATGCTCACCGAACTGATGGTATAGCCACCTTCAAAGCCCATATTGCCGTAGCGACCGCCGTTGAGGGGGGTGGTTTTACCGCTGCGAGAATTGTCGTTGAAAGCATTTTGGTCAAGTTGTAGCCATACAAAAGGCAGCGCTTCGGGGCTGTTGTTGGTATAAGTGATTTCTACTTCACCCGCAATGGTGTTGGCGGCTTCGTCGAGGGTAACGGCGATTTTATAATCGGCGCGGTTTTGCCAATAGCGAGGGCCTGGGGCGCCGCTACCCGTACGGGACTCGTTGGCAGGTTGGTAATTAAACAAGGGGTTGAATAATACGTGCGCGTCGTATTTGGTCGTTGGATTTTGAACTTGTGCCAACGCCGCAAGACTTACCAGAAATAAAAAACTAATTTGACGAAACATTATAAATGAATTTATGATGTGCATTGGCCGATGGGTTGTTTTTTCTATCCTGAAAATACCCGATAGAAAATGAGTCATCGAAACTTCTACAGAATGAATTTGCTGAAAAACGAAGGTAAGGCAGAATTGTTGTAAAAAGTAAAAACAGAACCACAATCAACAAAATCAGGCGTATTTTCACCCAATTTGGAGGAGAAATGAATCTGTGAGGGTAAACATTGGTTTACTGGATATCATGTCTTAAATCGACAATCATAACTAAGCAATGGCTCTCAATAAAATTCCCGTTAATCTTATCACTGGTTTTTTGGGCGTAGGCAAAACAACGGCGCTGCAAAATATTCTTAAACGCAAACCTACCGACGAGCGTTGGGCCGTCATTATCAATGAATTTGGGGCGGTTTCAATCGACCATACGACATTTGCGGGAGCAGATGAAAATGGTTTGGTGGTCAAAGAGGTAGCGGGTGGATGTATTTGTTGCACGGCCAATTTGCCGATGCAGATGACGCTGACGTTGGTACTGCGTCAGGTGAAACCCCACCGTATTTTGATTGAACCGACGGGCATGGGGCATCCTGAGGCAATTTTGGATATGTTGCGTGGAAAATTTTTGAAAGATGTGCTTGACATTCGAGCTACGGTCTGCTTGGTAGACCCGCGTCAGTGGGATAACGAAGATTATCGGGAACACGAAACGTTTATTGACCAAATTACCTTGGCAGATGTGCTCATTGCCAACAAGGTTGATTTGGCTGGCGAGGCGCTAACGCAGGATTTTCTAGAATGGGCCAAGGCGCTTTTTCCGCCTAAAATTTTAATCGGGGCCGTAGAGCACGGTGACATCGACCCCGATTGGCTCAACATTGAGCCTTTCCCAAATCGAAAAGCCCTGCATCCTCATGCGCACGAACACGAGCATCACCACCACCATCATTCGGAAGAATTGCCAATTCCTGAAGTGGGCAAGCCGCTTATGCGTGAAAGTCACGGGTTGGGACGGTATAGTTGCGGATGGGTATTCTCGCCCGATGAAGTTTTTGAATTGCCCAAACTGAAAGCATGGATTGCTTCCCTACAAAACGTAGAGCGCGTAAAAGGCGCTTTCAGGACTGGCGTAGATTGGGTGTTGATCAATGCCGTACGCGGAGAATTTTCAATCGAATATTTAGCTTACCGCCGCGACAGCCGTGTAGAGTGTATTTCGGCTAATCCATTGCCGTGGAAGACGCTGGAGGATGGCCTAAAAGGGTGTCTCCTGAATGTTTCAGAAATGAAAACCGTCTAAAATTGTGAAAGAAAAAGGTTGGATTGGAATGGCAGCCGTGTTGTCTGCTTTGGCGGTGTATTTATTGTATGCGTTCTTCCAACCTACTTATACTTACGCCTTGCTCGACGGGCGCTATGATGCGCATCAATACGCCAAGGCCTATAATTATTTCAAAGGCTTTACCGCAAATTATGAAGTAGCCTTTCCGTTCAATACGCGTATTTTGATGCCATGGCTGGCTGCATATTTGCCTTTTAATGAGCTCGTTACGGATTTTGTTTGGCTCAATGGGGTCTTTATCTTGGCGACCATTGGGCTGTTGACTTGGATTTGGTTAAAACTCAACATTAGGCTTTTTTGGATTGCAATTGCCCTTTTCTGGATTTTATTTCATTGGAAAGGCTTGGTGCGAATGTATTTGCCCGACCCCGTGACGGCGGATGTGGGTGGGTATTTTTTGCTAACTTCTTTTTTAGCCCTTTTACTTATTGAAGAAAAGAAGTTTTCGAAGGCTTGGCTCAATTGCTTGTTTGTTTTAATCGCTGTTTTGGGTACACTTCAAAAGGAGGCTTTTATCGCCGTTTTGGGAATGACGGTCTTGCTTACTGGGAAGAATTCAGATACCGCTGGCATCATAAAGCCGCTGCTTTTATCTTTTTGCCTGTCCATTGCTGTTTACTGCCTTGTTGCTTTCTACTTTCCTGCGGCCTCTACCGATTGGCGTAACAACTCCATTGTCAGTGTTTTACGAGGGATGAAGCGTTATGCAGAGCATCCCGATTTATTTTTAAGCGTACCCGTCAGTTGGTTTTTGGCGTACGGAACATTTTGGTTGGCGTTACTTCCTTTCAGATTTTTAAAAGCAGCAGACGACTCTACTTCTCGTTTCTCGCTCCTCATTCCTCACTTCTTCCTTTGGTTGTTTCTCAGCGTTTTTGGTGGAGGCGATACGACGCGAATTTTGTATAACGGAATGCCTTTTGTCTTAACTTTTTTGGTGCTGAGACTGAACCAACTCCCTATCTGGATGGGTGGGTATGTACTACTTACGTCGTTGCCATTGATGAGACTATCCCAATTAGAACCCGATTTGGGGCGCTACCCAAACGAGATGCCGCAATGGTGTGTTGAATGCTGGACGTTACGCGAAAGTTGGGGATATTGGGTGTATGCCGTCGCTGTTTTAGCGGGCTATTACTACCTTTCGCGTCGTTTGGGAGCCATCGGTTCCGATGAGTCGAACGAAGTAAATGCCTTGCGCTAACCTACTTACATCGAAAGAAGCTTCTGCTATAACTTGAGTAACTGATTGACTTTTAATGACTTGACCGTTGATGGTGATTATTTCTAATTGCCCCGTTACAGGAACTAGTGCGTAGAGGAAATTTGAGGTCGGATTGGGATAAACGATTAATTCCAGTGTTTCAACAGGAGGGTTGACTTTGGGCGAAGTGTTTTTTAAGTACTTGATGCCGCCTGTGTTGCTACCGATGAGTAATTCGGGAAGTTGGTCGCCATCCAAATCTCCGACGGCAGGAAAGAGTCCTGCTCCTATTCTCAAAAATGCTGTTTTTCCTGCAAATTCGTTAAAAATCAAATTGGTATCACTCTTTAAAGTTGCGTCGGGCGTGGTGAAATTTTGGTATACTCGCAATCGTCCCAACAAATCTCCCAGAATAAGTTCGGGCTTTCGGTCGCCGTTGAGGTCGGCTACGGCCATCCCTTGCGAACGTTTGTTGAAATCGACATCCAAACCACCAAACACATTCGTTTTGAGTTCATACACTGGCGCAAGGGTACTGCCCGTGTTTCGATGAAACTCTACATTCCCCGAGTTTTTACTGACCAGCACATCCAATTTTCCGTCTTGGTCAATGTCGTAGTAAAGCAAATTTTCGCCGTTGGAGAAGTTGACTGGATTGGGGAGTTTGGTCAAACGGGTGGTGTCCAGCTGCATTGCCGCTCCTCGGGGGGAGGTGTTAGGCACAAATCGAATGTCCATGCCTTTAAACGTATTGGCCCAAAAACCCAAATCAAGCGTTCCGTCGCCGTTGAGGTCGGCAAAAAACGGTTTGGTATTGACTGGCATGAGGTTTTCTTTGCTGAAGAGTTGATTGCCCAAGTTCTGAAAATCGGTGCTGACCAACTCAAACTGAGCTTGCGTGGCCGTTCCCGTATTTCGATACAATTGAAGACTTGACCGATAGCCAGTTTGCGTGCGAAGCCCTCCGTAGCCTACCACTAAATCCAAGTCGCCGTCGCCGTCAATATCGGCAAGGGCGGGTGTGGCGTTTTCTCCTAAATCAATCATCCCGTCCTGCAAAAAATCAGGCTGACGATACACAAAGTTGGGCTTGAGCGCCGTGCCTTCGTTTCGGTAAAACCAATTGGATTGCCGTAAATTAATCAGTGAGTTGCTCGCAATATCCGTGCTACTCGGCGAGGCTACCAAATCCTGAATCCCGTCGCCGTCCAAATCTTCGATATATGCCGAAGGAAAAAAGGGGTAGTTAATGGGGGCTTGGGCGGGGAAATTTGATTGTACACTGCCGATCAGCGCCGCCATGCCGTTGCCGCCTACGTTTTTGAGCAACGTCACGTTGTTGCAGGCCACGTGGCCGTGTAAAATGTCTTTGCGGCCATCGCCGTCTATATCGCCGACCCAAAGCGTATTGCCAGCGTGCTGAATTTTAGCGTTTGACAGGGGCCCGCCCAATGCTTCGCTGAGGGTTGCAGCGTTTGTGCGTACTTGTTCAGGAGCTTGCACTTCTGTGCCGGCGGGCTCCAGATTGAGTTCATATTTGTCGCACGAAGAGGTGGCCGTAAAACGGCCCCAATTGGTGGTTACTTTTCGGAAGACAAACGGCTGTGTGCTGTTTTGCTCTTTGCTTAAATTTTGGTGTAGTTCCAAAGAAGCACCCGTAAAATCGAAGGTAAGAATGTCGATATCGCCATCATCGTCGACGTCGGTAATAGCAGGTAAATCGGTGGACGGAACGTACAGATTTATGTTTCCAGAAAAACCCTGCGTCAGAAGAGGGTCGGCCACAAGCGACCAAGAAAAACCATCAGTGGCGGGAATGTTGCGGAAAACACGAATGCCTGCTACGGTACTGGTAAACAAATCTTTGCGGCCATCGCGGTCATAATCGACCAGCAACATCCAATACAGCAGGTTGGACGGGAATTTTACTTCGTATTGGGGAGCATGTTGCCAAGTGATTACGTTGGCTTGGTGAACGGCCAAAAAAGTAGACACCTGCTGACTGCTACGGTCGAAGATGACCAAATCTTCCGTGCCGTCGTCGTTGAGGTGCATTTTTGAGAATTGGGCGCTGTTGAGGCCGCCCGCCCAAGGGTTGAGGATGGGGGCGTTGTTTTTGAGAACTTTTGCGGAGTTATCCCAACGAAATGAAAACGTTTGACCAAACGATTTAAACCCCATAACCACGCAAATGAAGCAAAGGCTCAGCGGCACAGACCAGCGCAGAAAACCACGTAAAATCATCTTAGAATGTATAATCTGCCTCATTCTCATTCAATTTTTTCTATAATAAACCGTTCTAAACAAAAAACGTTTTTATGTTCCAAAAAGTGTTCGTCCTGTGGGCCAAAACTGGGCTTGTTTGCGTATTTTTTCTCCTTTCATATTCTTCTGTTGCGCAACAAAAATACCATAATCTGGTCTTGGAAGGCGGCGGTATTCGCGGAATTGCCTACTGCGGAGCGATTCAAGAATTGGAGCAACGCGGCTTTTTGAAAGATATTTGGCGTGTGGGGGGCACGTCGGCAGGAGCCATTCAGGCGTCGTTGCTGGCGGTGGGCTATTCAGCGGCAGAGCTGACCGAGTTGGTTTCGGAAATGAAAATTCAATCCTTCAACGATGGGCAATACATTTTTGTGGGTGGCACACAGCGTTTGATTGAGCGTTTTGGTTGGTATAAGGGAGACGCTTTTCGTAAGTGGATAGCCCAGAAGATAGAACAAAAAACGGGTGTTACCCATTTGACTTTTGGTCAATTGCACGCGCTTACCCAACGAGATAGTTGCTACAAAGACTTGTATGTGACGGTTACGAACCTGACCAAACAAAAGTCGATGGTGCTTTCGTATGAGAAGTTTCCCGACTTGGTCATTGCCGACGCCGTGCGGGCTTCGATGTCGATTCCGTTGTATTATTGTGCCGTGTTTATGGATAGTACGGGTCGATTTCACCAGCGGCCGCCGCGCACGATTCCTGCAGATGTGTTGGTCGATGGCGGCTTGTTGATGAATTATCCCATTGGGCTTTTTGACCAAAATCGTTATTTAAGCACCCCGCAGCCTAATCTGCCGCCCGAAACGCCCGTTTTCAACGCCGAAACCTTGGGGTTGAGGCTTGAAAGTGCCGAGCAAATCAAAGCGGATACCCAAGGTTTTGAGTTGGCGTCTTATCCCATTCGCAGTTTCAAAACGTACATGGGCGCTTTTTATACTTTGGTGTCTGAGGCGGCCAACCGCTACAATTTCCGCCCCGAAGATTTAAAACGGACCATTTCGATTGATTTTCAGAACATTGGGGCTAAAGTGCGAAAGCTATCAGAGGCCGAGAAAAATGTGTTGATTGGGAGCGGCAAAAAATGCGTTGGTGATTTTTGCGCTCCTTCGACCGTCGTTTCACAAAACTGATTTCAACTCGTCTAGGTGCTGTACGTCGTAGGTAGGTTGTTGGTCAAAAACCAATTTCTTGGGGTTATAAAAGGCGGCATCCATCCCAAAACGTAATGCACCAAGAATGTCTGCCTGCCAATTGTCACCAATCATCAGACTTTCATGGGGTTGTGCGTCGGCGGCTTGTAAGGCATACGCAAAAATCTGTGCGTCGGGTTTTTTTGCTCCCGCTTTTTCATTGGTCACCACCTGTTGAAAATAATGATGAATCCCAGAACTTTGCATTTTAGACGCCTGAATGGAATCAAAACCATTGGTAACGATGTGGAGTTGGTAATCTTTGCTTGCACAATACTCCAACAGCTCAACGGCTCCGTCGAGCAAGTGCGATTTTTGTGGAAGTAATTTTAAATATTCCTCGCCCAAAGCGCTGCCAAAAGCCACATTTTTAACGTTCAGGGCTTCAAAAACCAGTCGGAAACGGTGCTCACGAATATAACTATGGGCAATACGACCATGATCAAAATCGTCCCACAGTTTTGTGTTGATTTCGAGGAATGCCCGCACAAAATCACCCAGCGACATAACCCCGTGATTGATGAGTTCAAAGCCGTGGTAAATATCGGTCAATGATTCGGACGAATTACGCTCAAAATCCCACAGCGTGTGGTCAAGATCAAAAAATAGGTGTTTGTATTTTGGCATTGAATAACGAGTTTTGTGCAAATCTACAAACAAGAATGACGTCTGCTCTCATCCTCTCCGAAATCTTCATTTATCCCGTAAAATCGTTGGGGGCGATTCGCCTCACGCACGCTCAGGTGGAAGAGCGCGGCCTGCGCTACGACCGCCGCTGGTTGATTATTGACGATAACAACCGTTTTGTAACCCAGCGCAGCTACCCAAACATGGCGCTGATTGAGGTGACCCTGACGGACATTGGTTTGCAGCTGAGCCATCGCACGCGGGATTTGAGCGCGCTCATTGTTCCTTTTCAGCCTGAAACTTTTGATTTGTTAACGGTGACCGTGTGGGACGACCAAATAGAGGCCTTCATCGTCAATGATGCCTCAAACCGTTGGTTGAGCGAAACGCTCGGCTTTTCGGCGCGGTTGGTGTATCTACCCGATACTTCGCCTCGTCTTGCTGATTCCAATTATGCCCCTTTCGATGCCAATGTGAGCTTTGCGGATGGGTTTCCGTTTTTGATAATTGGCCAATCTTCCTTAGATGATTTAAACACTCGCCTGCCCGAATCAGTTTCTATGATACGGTTTCGCCCCAATCTGGTTTTTGAAGGTGGAATACCTTATGACGAAGACCAATGGTACGAATTTACGATTGGTAAATTGGCATTTTATGGGGTAAAACCCTGCGCACGTTGTATTCTGACCACCGTTGACCCTGAAAAAGGTGAAATTGTGGGGAAAGAACCGCTCAAAACGCTGTCGATGTACCGCAAACGTAACAACAAGATTTTCTTTGGACAAAATGTAATGACCAATCAGAGTGGAGTTTTAAAGATTGGCGACGAGATACAAGTAGTGAGCCGCAAATCACGGCAAACGATGAGTGAATAAAAAAAGGTTGAAGGTTTTGCAGCAAAAGTGTAGTCGGTTTCTCAAAACCGACTGAGGGGTTTCTCAAAACCCCATGTAACGAAAAGTATGAAAAAAACAGCAGCCATCATAGGGGCGGGCATTGCAGGCATCGCCTCCGCCATTCGTTTGGCCAACAAAGGCTACGACGTTCATGTTTTTGAAGCCAACAGCTATCCTGGTGGAAAATTGTCGAGTTTTGACGTAAAAGGCTACCGATTCGACGCAGGGCCATCATTGTTTACATTACCTCATTTGGTGGAAGAGTTGTTTGAGATTTCGGGCAAAAATCCAAAAGCGTATTTTGACTATATTCGCTTAGACGAAGCCTGTCGCTATTTCTGGGACGATGGTGTGCGCCTTACCGCCCACGCCAATCAACGGGCGTTTGCGCAAGAGATAGAAGAAAAATTGAGCGAACCGTCGGTGCATGTTTTGGCCCATTTAAAAGATAGTGCCGTCAAATACAACGTCACCGAAAAACTGTTTTTGCACCGTTCGTTACACAAAATTAGCACCTATTTCAACCGCGATGCTTTCAAAGGCTACGCCAATATGCACCGCTTGGATGCCTTTACGACCATGAACAGCGCCAACGAACGGCGTTTCCAAAATCCGCGCGTGGTGCAGCTTTTCAACCGATATGCTACTTACAACGGCTCAGATCCCTACCAAACACCCGCCACGATGAATATTATTCCGCATTTGGAATACAACATCGGTGCGTTTTTTCCAAAAAAGGGAATGGTCAGTATCACAGAAAGCTTGGTAAAGTTGGCGGAAGAGTTGGGCGTAAAATTTTATTATAATACCAAAGTTGAAAAAATAGAAACATCGGGAAATCGGGTTACGAAACTGATTTTTGACGCAAATACTTCCGCACCTGACACTTACGATATTGTTGTTTCCAACATGGACGTGGTAAATACCTTCCGAAAATTGCTCCCCGAAGCCAAACAGCCCGAACGTATTTTGCGGCAACCCAAGTCAAGTTCGGCGCTGATTTTTTATTGGGGCGTTAAGAAAAGCTTTGCTGAATTGGGCTTGCATAATATCTTTTTTTCGAATGATTACCGCGCCGAATTTGAGCATTTGTTCCAACAAAAAACGCTGTATTCTGACCCGACCGTTTATATAAATATTACATCAAAACACAAACCCGATGATGCCCCTAAAGGCGGCGAAAACTGGTTTATTCTGGTCAATGCGCCCAACAATGAAGGACAAGACTGGGAAGCGCTGATTGCACAAAGTCGCCAAGATGTACTCCGGAAAGTATCGCATAATTTAGGTGTAAACATCGCAGATTTTATCGAATGTGAAGAAATCCTAGACCCGCGCAGCATTGAATCCAAAACGTCAAGTTCGCAGGGAGCGTTGTATGGCAACAGTTCCAACAACCGCTTTGCGGCGTTTTTGCGTCATGCCAATTTTTCTCGGGAATTTAAAAACCTTTACTTTGTCGGAGGCAGCGTGCATCCCGGTGGCGGCATTCCACTGGCTATCCTATCGGCGAAGATTGCGACTGATTTGGTTGATTCTTAGAGTTAATCTATTTTAGGTGCGATTTTTGTTAGTGAAAGCAAGGGTGATTTTCTATGAACCACAGAGAAACGGAGTGACACAGAGGGGTGTTTTGATACTAAAATAAATGCGGCAAGGTTACCATTTAAAAGATTTTTTACACAAAAAAATAAGAGAGATGAGGTACACAAAAATGCTCTCCGTGTACCTCTGTTTCTCCGTGGTTTGTTGTTCAACCATTATTTGGGGGCAACAACTGCCGCAGTATTCTCAATACCTCCAAAATAATTTTTTGCTCAATCCAGCCTTGGCGGGCATTGAAAGCTATGCCGATGCCAAAATAGGTTATCGGCAGCAATGGGCTGGCTTGGAGGATGCGCCGCGAACCTTGTACATGACTGCACATTTGCCCATCGGAAATCCAGATTTTGAAGTAGCGCCAGCTTCGCCCCGATTCAGTTATGGGCGTCAGCGAGGACCTATTTTGCCAGATGCACACGGTGGGGCGGGTGTTTCGCTCATTCGTGATCAAACAGGCCCTTGGACACGGTTTTCGATGAGTGTTTCGGGGGCGTATCATTATCCTTTGAACGATGAGTGGCAGGTAAGTGCTGGTCTTGCAGCGGGCGTTACCCAGCACACGCTTGATTTTGACCGCATTCGCTTGGCCAACCCTTTGGACCCTGTTGTGTCGGTGGGCAAAGTCAATACTTTTCGGCCAGATTTGCACGCGGGGCTTTGGGTTTATTCCACCGACTTTTTTGCGGGTTTTTCGGTGCAACAAGTATTGGGTGGAAAATTGCGATTTCGTTCTACGAGTTATGATTGGCAGGGACAACTCGTTCCGCATTATTTCCTCACGGCAGGCTATCGACTACCCATCAACGATGAATGGGATTTTACGCCTTCGGTGCTGTTTAAAAAGTCGGCCAAAGCACCCACGTCTTGGGATTTGAATTTCAAATTTAGCTACTTAAATCAGTTGTGGTTTGGCATGTCTTATCGGAAAAGCGATGCCTTTTTGGGATGGGTCGGCACGCGGGTGGCGCAGAAATTTACGGTCAGCTACACCTACGAATATGTGCTTTCTTCCCTTCAATCCCGTGCTCAAGGCTCGCACGAAATCACGCTGGGGCTTACGCTCGGTGGCAGTAGCCATTATTCGTCACCGCGAGTTTTTTGGTAGGCAAGAATATACAGGTAACGGTTTTTTGTAAAAGTAGTGTATTTGGTAATAAATTTGGCGAGCCGCCGAGCGACTTATTTCTTTAAAAAGATCCCAATCGGAAGCTGGAAACAAAGTAGGTGCCAACGTAACTACTTTCCCGTTCAAGGCCCGTTCATCGCCGCTGAATGTTTCCCATTCTTCTTTCCATTCCGCACTACCCCGAAAACCATCCCGATGAATCACGCAATCATTGTCCAAGTCAATGATTTCATATTCCAGTTCCGCATTTTTCTCCCGCTTTCGATAGTTTGTAGTAAGCGTTCCTTTGACGGGCTCCATGACGTCTACCACGGTTGTATCGTTGATTTTTTTCGTGCCGACTTTGTATTTCGTGCTACTTTCAACGGTAACGTCCGTGCTGCCAGTCGACTCTCTCAGGGAGGATTGACCTGTAAAATAAATCCGAAGTACGTGGTGGGAGGGAAGGCTGTCCTCATGAGCAGCGGCTGGATTTTGAAAACGGACTAATTCGTGCGGGGAGCGGTTTCCGAAGAATTCTTCGTCCATTTGTTTCTGTAAATACTCGTATTCAGCGTCAGACAGACGTGCGTCTTCAGTTAATGGCTCAATTACTATTCGCAAAACGGCGTACTCCTTGGCCGAAATGAGATTGTCGTCAATGTGTTTGTAGCTTTGAGAAAGTTGTTTTACTTTCAAAAAATGGTTGACTGCTTCCTCGGCAAGTGCCCGATTGTCTTTGTGTTTAAAAGCGTCTAAGCCTGCTTGATAGCGCTCGTCAGCGGCCAGTGTTTTTACTTTTTCAATAATCTCTGCGTAGGAATTTGGGGGCGAATTAAGCAATTCAAGGCAAGCTTTACATTCTGTCAAAGCCTGTTCATTTTTATGCAATTGCTGGTATTGGTACAAAACACTCTCCCATTTGAAGGGTTGATTTTCGGCTATGTACCGTTGAATGTTGCCTTGGTATACGCGTTCAGTTTCTTTGTGAGCGGCCGTAAATACTTTTTGGGCTTTTGTGTCACTTGGGTGTCGCTTTAGGCGATTGGCCGAAACCCGTAATGCTTGGTCGTATTTGCCCTTTTGTAGTGCGTTTTCGCCTCTTGCACAGCCATATAGTACGGAAATCAATATGAGTAGCAGTAAATATATTTGTTTCATGGCATTACGATTTTCTGGCTCAATCATAACGTTACAGCGTGAATTTTTGTACGTAATTTACCAATAAAAATGGCACCTGCTTCAACCAAGCAGGAGGAATTTGTGTTTATCTCTTTACTTATTAAAGTACATCATTCAACCAAAAATCAACCAATGAAGGCCGCAATCATTCAGGAAGTCAATCAACCCGTTTCTGTTCAGGAAGTAGAAAAACCACAGGCGGGGCCGGGGGAAGTCATTGTTCAGCTCAAAGCTGCTGCGCTCAATCACCGAGATGTTTTTGTACAGCAGGGAAAATACCCCGGCATGAAGCTGCCCGTCATCATCGGTTCCGACGGCGCGGGAGTGGTGTCAGAAATTGGAGAAGGGGTTTCTGAAGAATGGTTGGGCCGAGAAGTAATCATCAATCCGTCGCACAATTGGGGTCCCGACGACCGTTTTTATAGCAAATCCTTCAAAATTTTGGGAATGCCCGACAATGGTACTTTTGCCGAATACCTTAAAGTAGAAGCCAAGTATTTGCATCCTAAGCCCCAGCATTTGAGTTTTGAAGCGGCGGCCGCGATTCCGCTCGGCGGGCTTACGGCGTGGCGGGCGTTGATGACGAGGGCGAGTATGAAGTCTGGCGAGCGCGTCTTGGTGACGGGAATCGGTGGGGGCGTTGCGCTGTTTGTGCTGCAATTTGCCGTGGCGTCGGGTGCTGAAGTATGGGTAACGTCGGGCTCGGATGAAAAAATTGAAAAGGCCATTGCATTAGGTGCCAAAGGTGGGGTGAACTACAAAGATCCTAATTGGACCAAAAACTTAATTGCCGCCACGGGCGGCGACCGCAGTGGTTATTTTGACGTCATCATCGACAGTGCGGGTGGCCCGCATTTTGCCAAACTCATCGACGTTGCCACCGCCGGCGGACGCATTTGTTTTTTTGGGGGAACCACGGGCAACATCACCGATATTATTCCCGGAAAAGTATTCTTTAAACAACTTAATATCTACGGCTCTACCATGGGAACCGAAGCGGAGTTTGAAGCAATGATTCAGTTTATCAAAGAAAAACAAATTCAACCGATTCTGGATGAGACCTTTGCGCTCGACGATACCGAAATGGCGCTGCGACGTATGGACAACGGAACGCAGTTTGGGAAGATTGTGTTGAAGATTGGGTAATCCACCTGTAAATCAGTAATTTTGTGTTTGAAAATATAACCTGATGGGCTTTTAAGCCGTCAGGTTTCTCTTACTAATGACAGAAACAATCTCTCTTTCCAAGCAGGATATTCGTAAACTCACCGTGGCTCAACTCAAAGATTGGTTGACGCAACACGGCGAGCAGGGCTTTCGAGCCAAACAAATTGTAGAATGGTTGTGGAAAAAATCGGCCACATCCTTTGACGAAATGAGTAACCTCTCGCTCAAAACGCGCGAGTTGTTGACCGAACACTTTGAAATTCGGGCTATTTCCAACGCCAAATCGCAAAAAAGCAACGACGGGACCGTCAAATCGGCGTTCAAACTCCACGACGGTCACCTCATTGAGGGCGTGTTGATTCCCGCCGACGACCGCATGACGGCCTGCGTATCTAGCCAAGTGGGTTGCTCGCTTACCTGTAAGTTTTGCGCCACGGGCTACATGGACCGTAAGCGCAACTTAGATGCCGCCGAAATGTACGACCAAGTGGTGGCCATTGACCGGCAAGCAAAAGAAAATTTCAGCGTGCCGCTGACCAATATTGTGTACATGGGCATGGGTGAGCCGTTGCTCAACTACGCCAACGTGCTTGAATCCATTGACAAAATCACTTCGCCTGAGGGCTTGGGTATGTCGCCTAAACGAATTACGGTTTCGACGGCAGGCATTGCCAAAATGATTAAAAAACTGGGCGACGATGAAGTGAAATTCAATCTGGCGCTCTCGCTTCACGCAGCCAATGACTTAAAGCGTAACCAAATCATGCCCATCAACGAGTCCAACTCGTTGGAAAATCTGGCAGAAGCATTGCAGTATTTCTACGGTAAAACCAAGAATCGGATTACGTTTGAGTACATTGTCTTTAACAACTTCAACGATACACTGCAAGACGCGAAAGAGTTGTGGGAGTTTACCAAAAAAGTGCCCGCCAAGGTCAATATCATTGAATACAACCCCATTGCGGAGGCTGATTTCAAAAACACTGGAGTGGATAAATTAGAGCAATTTGCTCGTTTTTTAGATAGCAAAGGGGTGATTGTCAACGTACGGCGCAGTCGTGGGAAAGACATTGATGCTGCCTGTGGGCAATTGGCCAACCGCGAAAAAAATGAATAACTTTGGGTTGTACCTCATGGCGGCGTTGTATTTTGCGGCGGGAGTAATTCACTTGCTCAAGCCCCGCATCTACCTGCGCATGATGCCGCCGTGGGTGCCAATGCCGCTGGCCGCTGTGCTGGTTTCGGGGGTATTGGAGATGGCTTTTGCCATCGGCTTGTTATTCGCCGCCACCCGTTCGCCATCAGCGTGGGGAATTATCTTATTGTTGATTGCCATTTTTCCCGCCAACGTCTACATGCTGACGTCGGGCAAGTTTCACCGAATCCCGCAAATTCTTCTCATTTTACGTTTGCCACTTCAATTGGTGCTTATTTGGTGGGCGTATCAATATGTGTAATCCTATTCTTTGGGCTTTCCTGCCAACAAATAAACCAACCACCCCAAAGGGATAAAAAGGGTGACCAATACCCAAATCAGTTTTAACGTATTTTCTAACGTACTCCGTACAATGTGTACGATAGCGATGATTTGTGGTACAATCGTTAGACTCAAAATGAGAAGAATGAGTAACACTTCCTGTCCGCCAAGACCTAAATAGCAAAGCATATGTGTATGTTGTTGAAAAAGTAAGTTACAAAAAACGAGTTGTTTGTTGGTGGCTTGCTTTTGAAAAAGACGATAAAAGTGTATTAACGGGGAAATAATGGGTACGGTATGGTGCTGAACAACCGAAGGGCGTTTTAGTTGATAGTTATTACAGATGTAAACTGACTTATTTTAAAATGCCGAAACTTTCGAAAGAAGATAGATTTATTGATTTTTCTGATTATGGACGTCCCGTTGCTACTTTTCTGGCTCATCACTTGTCTCGGCTAAAAATTACGGCGGTTCAGGTTACGATTGTGTTTTTGTTGGCGGGACTTTTGTGCGCCTATTGCATCTACATCAATGAATTGGTATGGGCAGCAGTGTTTTTGATGATTAAAAACATTCTGGATGCAGTAGATGGCGAAATCGCGCGAATCACCAAGCACCCTTCCCTGATTGGTCGTTATCTGGATTCGGTGTTTGATTTTATCATCAATCTCCTCATTTTCAGTACCCTGTTTCTCACGGGGGCCGCTTCCAATTCGTTGTTGCTGTGGGCGTTTTTGGGGATTGAATTTCAGTGTTCTATTTACAACTATTATTACGTTATTCTGAGAAGAAGGCTGAACAACGAAGAAACCAGCCGAATCATCGAATACCGAAAACCCATCGCTTACCACTACGAAAGCCAAAAAGTCGTTAATGTTTTGCACGCCATTTTTTTGAGTTTATACCTCATTTTTGATGTGGTGGTGCTTTATTTAGACAAGCAAGCCCTCTTCGTTCGGGCTTTTCCTCAATGGTTTATGAGCCTTATTTCGTTGCTGGGCTTAGGCTTTCAGCTGTTGGTTATCTGTGTGCTTCTTTGCTTGGGGCTACCAGAGATGATATTGCCTTTCTTTGCGTGGTACAGTGTTTTCGGATTAGTTGTGATTTTAGTCAGGAAGCTGTTTATACGATAGTTTATTTTCTGTCATCACGCCAAATAAGCTTCTCATTCTTCCGCTTTTTGAAGAAATCAGGGCATTTTCCGTCGCCGATTCCTGAAATGCCCCCGTCGGGATGGCAGATGAGGTTGCATTTGTCATCATGAAGATTGCTAAATACGTCACAACACATCGGCGGAATATAGTAGACGGTTTGATTATTAAATGTGTACTGCCACACTTCTCTTGGCGGATTGGTCACCGCATCTTTTTTCATTTGCTCAATCTTCTCTTTGATACAAGCAGGCGTATGGGCGGGTATACTTTCTTTGGTACAGGCACCAGTGATAAGCAGGAAGAATAAAACAACAATTGCACTTTTCATGGCCTTTGAGGATGGTTTATTACAAAGACGTTTACCGTGTGGCAAAGGTTGGAAGTATAATAACTGAAAAGCCTAACAGTTCATTGTTAGGCTTTTCAGTTATTAATTAAAGGGCTAGGCAGCAAATCTTTTAATTCTGTATTTCTATTAGACCAGTTTAGAGAGGTTATATTGTACTTTTCTAACGCCTCATAAACACCGCCGGCAATTTCATTGTCATCGTTTAAAATAACCAGACTATCAGTATTAGGCCTGGTCAAACGAGTATCTTCAATCATCCAAATTACATTTCCGACACTATCTTTTCTTGGATTATTTATTACCTTAACTGCGGTTTCATGTCGTTTTTTAATTTTAGGTAAAGTAAAGTCAAATTTGTGAGTGAAGCCGCTTTTTCCAGTAAATAAGGTGTCTTTAACAAAAATAATATCATTTAATTCAAAAAAGTCACTAACATCTTCAACAAAAAAACTTTTTATTTTTGGTTCACTAAGCATAAACATATCATCAATAGAGAGTATTGCCTGTATTAATCTATGTTTTACCTCAGGAAACCGTTTTTTATCAGTTTTAACTGATATTTCTCGCCCGCTTTCTCGTTGAAGTCCAAATGAGCGAAGTATTGAGTTTAATTCTTCAATGCGTTTTGGACTCTTATCGACATCAAGCCCACTTAATTTAAGCTCGTTTATTGTATTTCCTCCGTCAGATAAGACGATTAAATCTTTGTCTTGTTTGGCATATAATTCAATCATGTCGTTTTTGTGATTGAGAAAAGGAGTTACAATTTCATGCCATCCACCCTTAACCTCAGTCACCTTTAGCCCTTGCCTAATCCATTCAACATATGAATTTACCAAATCTTTCATTTTTCAAAGGTATTATAAATCTAATAATTTATTTACCGTTAATTTTTCAACATTGCAATATTTAAAGAATTTTTGCATCTTTTCAAACAAATCATCTGTTTCTTTAATTCCAATTTCAGGGAATTTTGCCAAAGGTAAAGCCCAACGTTCTCCATAGCCTTCTATGTAAAAATGAATATGATCTTCTTTATTAAAAACATAATTTTCATATCCTTCAAACAGAGAACTAGGGGCATTTTCAGGTGGGTTTCGGTGATTTCCATTTAAGTCAAGCCTCCTAAGTGAGAACACTTTTTTGTACCTCATTTGAAATTTGGCTTTTTTAACAAATTCATTCGCATTGTCAATATCAGCGATAAATCGTATTCTTCCACCTTGATTTTGTAATTCGATTTCAATGCTTTGACCTTGTAGAGGAAAATTAACAGAAAGATTATCTATTTGATACTTTTTGAGATCAAATAGTTGAACTGCTTCAGTTTGTGCCAAACTCATGTAGTAAATAAAGTAAATTAGAACATTTGTGATTATCGCTCAAATTAGAACCCTTTTGAGAAATTTCCCAAATTTTGGTTATTATATTAGTCATAATAATTATCAAACGGCCTTCCCCTATTTCCCCGAAAACGAATACGGAAAACTGCTTGCCTGCGTGCCGCGCGTTTGGTTGGGCTGCGCCGACATCTTAAAGTCCAAGTTACCGCCCTGTTGGAGCGTGTGGTGCTCTAAATAGTTAAGGGTGTGCGGTTTGCCGTTGAGGGTTACTTGGTCCACGTATACCTGTTGCGCGCCGTTGTTGGGGGCGTTGATGGTGAGTTTTTTACCGTTTTCAAAGGTCATGGTCATGCGTTTGAACAGCGGACTTCCAATCACGTACTGAGTGGTACCTGGACAAACGGGATAAAAACCCAGTGCGCTGAATACGTACCACGCCGATGTTTGGCCGTTGTCTTCGTCGCCGCAATAGCCATCAGGGGTGGGTTGGTAGAGTTTGTCCATGATCTGACGAATCCAATACTGCGATTTCCACGGCTGCCCGGCGTAGTTGTACAGATACGGCATGTGCTGAATCGGCTGGTTGCCGTGGGCGTACTGACCCATGTTCATGATTTGCATTTCACGGATTTCGTGAATCACAAATCCATAGTACGACTCGTCGTACACTGGTGGTAAGACAAACACGCTGTCGAGTTTTTGCGCAAAGGCCGCCTTGCCGCCCATGAGGTTGGAAAGTCCGTTGATGTCGTGGAACACCGACCAAGTATAGTGCCAGCTGTTTCCTTCGGTGAAGGCATCGCCCCATTTGAAGGGATTAAACGGTTTTTGAAAATCGCCTGTTTTGTTTTTACCGCGCATGAGCTTGGTTTCGGGGTCAAACAGGTTGCGGTAGTTTTGGTTGCGTTTGGCAAACAGCGCAATTTCACTTTCGGGACGTTTCAGCGCTTTGGCCAATTCCCAAATACAGAAATCTGCGTAAGCATATTCGAGCGTACGGGCCGCATTTTCGTTGATTTTGACGTCGTAGGGCACATAACCGAGTTCGTTGTAATATTCGTGACCAAAGCGCCCAACGGAGTTGACGGGCCCCGCATTTTCGGTATTTTTCAGAATGGCTTCATATAGCGTGTTGATGTCATACCCGCGAATACCTTTGATGTACGAATCAGCAATCAGCGATGCGGAGTTGGAGCCAATCATACAATCGCGGTGACCTGGGCTGGCCCATTCTGGCAAAAATCCGCTCTCTTTATACGCGTTGACCAATCCTTCCATGATTTGGCTATTGAGTGTGGGGTACATCAACGTGAAAAACGGAATGGCTGAGCGGAAGGTATCCCAAAAACCATTGTCGGTAAATATATATCCGGGCAATACTTGACCATTGTAAGGACTGTAGTGAACGACCTTGTTTTGGGCGTCGTACTCATAAAACTTGCGGGGAAACAACAGCGCACGATACAAGCACGAATAAAACGTGCGAAGTTGGGCGTCGGTGCCGCCTTCTACCGCCAATCGGCCCAATTCCTGATTCCAAGCTTTTTGGCCTTTCTGCATCGTGGCCGTGAAGGTGTCATTGCCCAATTCCCGCGAAAGATTCAAGGCGGCTTGCTCAGCGCTGATAAACGAAGAGGCTACTTTGATGTGAACCACTTCACCTTTTTTGGTTTTGAAACCAATTACGGCTCCTACGTGCTCGTCTTTTTGTTCAAGATTCCCCTTGGATAATTTTTTGTCTGACCAAGTGGCGTTATAAGTAAAGGGTTTGTCGAAATGCAATTCAAAATAATTGCGAAAATTGAGCGGAACGCCGCCGCTGTTTTGGGTGCTATAACCAATTATTTTTTGTTGTTCGGGAATAATCTTGATGTATGAGCCTTTGGCAAAGGCATCAATGACCACAAACGCGCTGTCGGTTTTGGGGAACGTTAGTCGAAATTGCGCAGCGCGCTCGGTGGGTGCGATTTCAACTTGCGTGTCGTGGTCGGCGAGATAAACGCTGTAATAATGCGGCTTTACCACCTCGGCTTTGTGCGAAAACCAGCTTTGGCGTTCGTCTTCCGTAAATTTCAATTTTCCCGTCACGGGCATAATCGAAAACATCCCGTAGTCATTAATCCAGGGGCTGGGCTGGTGGGTTTGTTTGAAGCCACGGATTTTGTTGGCGGTATACATGTACATCCATCCGTCGCCATTTTTGCCCGTTTGGGGGCACCAAAAATTCATTCCCCAAGGCGTGGCGATGGCGGGATAGGTGTTGCCAGCCGAAAGTTCATGCCGAGAATCGGTTCCCATCAATGGGTTGACATATTGTGTGTAATCACTGTTGGGAGATTGAGCAAAAGTGGTTTGTACCACTAGAAAAGCCAAAAAGAATGGCCGCAGAAAAGTGTGCATGGAATATGAAGGGGTTTGTTGGTGCGATTTTACAACAATATTACCGAATCACGTTCAAACTTCCCGTCAATTTATACTCCACTTCGCGCAGGTAGATGTGATAATAATAGGTTCCGACGGGTACAAAGTCGCCATTCCAGCGGCCGTCCCACGGGGTTTCGTAGCCTTTGTTGCTAAAAATCAGGTTGCCCCAACGGTTGAAAATTTCGATGGTGCAATTGGGAAAATCCCGAATGCCTGCAATTTCCCAAGTATCGTTGGCGCCGTCATTGTTAGGCGTAAAGCCGTTAGGAATCGTTAGGTCAATAACAGTAATGAGCACTTCACCTTTTACTATACATCCTTCCGTAGTGGTCACGGTTACGGTATAGGTAGTGGTTCGGTCGGGGCTTACAGTTGGGCTTGTGATGGTTGAATTGTTGAGACCAATGCTTGGAAACCATGCGGCGGTTGCGTTGAGGGGTACCGTGGTTTTGATTTGAATGCTGTCACCGCGGGCAACTACTAGTTTACTTGGTACTTCTAAGCGCGGAGGCGGGGCGATGTAAGCAGTTTTGGTATCTTTTCCCGAACACCCCTGATTGTTGGTGTAAGTGTAGGTAATCGGATACGTACCCGCCGATAAATCCTGCGTTACAAACCGATTTCCTACCACTCCCTGCCCGCTAAAAGTGCCACCTGCGGGTGAGCCTTCCAAGGTAACTGCCTGTAAAGCAGAGGTACACAGTGCCTGTATGGGAGCAAGAGTAACCGTTGGGGAGGGTTTTACGATGACATTGACCGAGACCGAGCGGGTGATACATTTAGTGACAGTATCAGACACTGCCACTGAATATCGCCCAGTTTGCGTTGGCGAAAACTCGTTTCCGAACGATGCAAACAAGGGAGTATCTTCCTGATACCATGCATAATCGTACGCATTATTGCGGGGTGTAATGAGCTTTATGGAATCGTTGGCGCAGAAAATAGGTGTACCGTCAATCGTCAGCGTGGCCGTTGGGGCCGAAATAAGCTTTATGATTACACTGTCTTTACTTACGCATTTGGTCGTTGTTTCGGTTACAAACACGCTATAAACGCCGGGTTGTTTTACGTTGGAAAAAACCTGCCCTGAATTGTCGGTGGTGACCCCGTTTTGCTGCCAGCTGATGGTGGCGTTTGAGGGTAAATCAATGCTCAGATTGGTACTGTCATTGGAGCACAATGGCAATGGGCGACTGGAAGAAATCCGGACCGTGCTGGCGTTTTTTACATTGACGCGGGTGAAGTTTGAGGTAGACTCTTCTGTTCCGCAGTTTTCGGCAAAACGTTTGACAAGGCTGTAGTTGCCGGGCTGATAAATGCCCAAATACGATTGGTTGGCATTGGCGATGGGCTGGTCGTCTTTTAGCCATTGATATGCCCATTGCGGGTTTTCATCGTTGGCTTTCAGCACTACAGAATCGCCTTGACACATTTCTACCGAAGAGATATTGCCTGCGGAGGATTGGTAAGTAACTGAAGGCGACGCCGTCAAGATTTCAATAAAAACGGGGGAAGGGACTGAAGAAATACAATCCACAACGTTAAACACAAATTCGCGTCGTATTTCCCCTACTTTTACGTTTTGCCGCCATTCTTCGCAACGAACCGCAAAGGCAAAAAAACCAATTTGAGAGGCATTGAGCGTTATTTTTCCCGTTTTTGAGTCAATTCTTAAAGTGTTAACGCCTAGAATAGCTTTTGTACTGTCAAAACCTGCGCTCCAAACCGCCCGACTATAAGGCCCTGCTTTGGATTTATCAGGAAAAGTGCCACCTTGGTCGGTGGAGCCAATGAGAGGCGTGACAATGCTGTATCGTAGTTCATTTCCCGAAGTACTTGTTGCCCCAAAATCCGCTTCGAAATTTTTTCCTACACACACATATTTGACTTCGGGAGTTTTAAATTGGGGTAAACCGTTTGAAATGCCATTGAGTGGAATTTCAGCATAGAAGGCCAAGCCTACTCTATTGGGGGTTTGAATATTGACAATTTCGCCGTTGCGGCAACATTCTTCCCACGAAAAATAATAGCCTTCTGGATCGTTGTAGGTAGTCGTAGGAAAAGAAACGGTGGCCGTGTAGCGAGCCAACGTAATGCGAGATTCTCGGGGATTGGGAACACAACGAGGGTTGGAATAGGGGATTTCTTCCAGTGCAGCGCGGGTGAGTGTAAAATCTTCAATGCGGGCGTTGGAGCTTTTGCGAAAAGAAGAAACAAAGGCTTTGTCGTTTGTACTACCCAGTACGCCGTCGTAAATCAGGGTTAAGGTAATGAGGTAGCTGTTGGAGGAGCCATTTTGTTTGGTAAGCGCAATATCTCCCCCGATAATGTGATTGGCCCATGCCCCCGCACTCCACATCAACAATAGCCCGCACGTTATCCACCACTTCATGTAAGGTTCTTTTTCTTAATCCTTTACAACTATTGTTCCAAAATGAAAGAAGCCTTAAAAAACGATTGTGTCGCCCACCTGAATTCCGTACTTATCACAGTAACCGCCGTTTACTTCTACCACGTATTGTGCGTCACCAAAGGAGGGGAGGCTTTCTTCGGAATAGGGTTTGGCCTTTTTCTGGATAGAAACAATTTTTTTGTTTTGGTCAACGTAGATGATGTCCAACGAAATCATGGTGTTTTTCATCCAAAAACTTTGCGGAGTGGGTTCTTCAAAAACAAACAGCATTCCCACCGAATCGGAAAGATAGGGCCGGAACATCAGTCCTTTTTGGCGATCGGTGTCGTTTTCGGCAATTTCAACATCAATCTTTCGAAATGTTTTACCGCCTTTTAAAAACGTTACTTCACCTTCTTTTGTAATGCCGCTCGCTGGGGCTGCAGGGGCCGCTGACGAAGAAGCGGGCGCCTCCGTTTCGGCCGAAACGGAGGCGTTGCTGTTGGAAACCAGCAGGGGCCTTAAAAGATACAAAGCCCCCGCAAACACAAAAACTGCCAATAATATATAACTTATGTATGAACGACGCTTTTCCATAAAATACCTTGATGAAGTAATACAATGAATATCGGCTTGGTTGAAATTATTCTTCGTACGCCCAGTCAATCCGGTGTTTCATGTCCCGAATGACTAAATTTTGCGCCTTGAAATAAGAACGAATTTGGTCAACTTTGTCGTATTGCTGGGCCGACTTGTATTCGCGATATAAATCAAGCATTCCACTCAATACAGCGTTGCTTTCCGTTGTTTCTTCCTTCAGACCCAGAATTTCTTCGGTAAAGGTGATGTATTTTTCTTTCAACAGGGCAAAACCTTCTTCACCCAGTGCCGCAGGATTTAACTGGTTGAGGTAAATCATGTTGACGTATTTTAGGAGGTTAAACAACTGTGCAATCGCGACGGCGGTGTTGAGGTCGTCGTTCATGGCATCATAAAACGCCTGCACGGTTTTCTGAATGTCGGTTACTTTCTTTTCATCAATCGTAACGCCCGGGGTTGAAACCTTCAAGCCTGCTTCATTGGACGAACTTTCGACCTCCGCAGGGATGTAGGTCAATGCTTTGATGGCTTTCAGCCCATTGATGATTCGTTTATACGCTTTTTGAGAACCTTTCAGCGCATCGTTTGAGAAATCAAGCGTGCTTCGGTATTGACTTTGGAGCATAAAGAATCGAGACGTCATGGGGCTGTAGGCCTGTTCAAGCAACGGATGATTGCCAGAAAACAACTCGACGGGTAAAAATGAATTGCCTAATGATTTTGACATTTTTTGTCCGTTGACCGTCAGCATATTGGAGTGCATCCAATAGCGTACGGGCTCCGTTCCATTCAATCCAGTTCCCTGCGCAATTTCGCATTCGTGGTGCGGAAATTTCAAGTCCATACCACCGCCGTGAATGTCAAATTGTTTCCCTAAGTATTTGGTACTCATGCAGGTACATTCTAAGTGCCAGCCTGGAAAACCTTTGCCCCAAGGAGATTCCCACTGCATGATGTGCTCGGGGGCCGCTTTCTTCCAAATGGCAAAATCCAGTGGATTCCGTTTCTCAGAAGTACCTTCCAGCTCGCGGGTCTCGGTCAACAGGTCGTCCAATACCCGGCCCGATAGTTTGCCGTAATTATTGCCGTTTGCGTTGTATTGATTGATGTCAAAATAAACCGAGCCATTGGATTCATAAGCCAGTCCCTTGTCAATCAGGTCTTTGACGGCTTCTATCTGTTCAATCAAATGTCCAGTAGCGGTGGGCTCAATGCTGGGAGTTCGGAAATTAAGTTGCTCCAACACCTGATGAAAATCGTTGGTGTAGCGCTGCACAATTTCCATCGGTTCTAGCTTTTCTAGTTTGGCCATCCGTCCGATTTTATCTTCACCTTCGTCGCCATCGCCTACAAGGTGGCCTACGTCCGTGATATTGCGCACATAACGGACCTTGTAACCAATGTGTGTCAGGTACCGAAAAAGAATATCGAAAGTCAGAAACGTACGAACATTGCCCAAGTGTACGTAATTATAAACCGTTGGCCCGCATACATATAGCCCTACGTGAGGGGGGCTAAGGGGTTGAAAAAGTTCTTTTTGGCGGGCGAGAGAATTATAGATTTTGAGTGGTTGTGTCATGATAAGAAAATACTAAATACTCGTTTATGAAATTGATTTCCCGAAACGTAGTATCAGCAACATCGAAAGAGGTCAACCCGAAAATTTTTCAAAAACATAGCAGGAGAAAATGTAATTTAAACGCAAAACTAACAATTTGTTGCGGGTTCTTTTACAATTTCGGTGCCAGAAGTTCGGTATTTAGACGGGGCCACGTAACTTTACCGCATGAAAAAACCTTTTATCGTCGGAATCACGGGCGGGAGTGCATCGGGAAAGACCTATTTTCTTAACAGCCTGATGGGCGCTTTTGGCGAAGATGAAATCTGTCTGATTTCGCAAGACCATTATTACCGCTCCCGTAATGAAGTGCCCGTTGACGAAAACGGGGTGCATAATTTTGACTTACCCTCCGCTATCAACCACCGCAAGTACGCCGAGCACATCATCGACCTTCGGGAAGGCAAGACCGTGGAGCAGTTGGAATATACCTTCAATAATCCCGCCATTATTCCGCAGATGCTTACCTTTAGACCCACGCCTATCATTGTGGTAGAAGGGATTTTTGTGTTTTACTTCAAAGAAATCGCGGAGTTGTTGGATTTAAAAATATTCATTGATGCCAAAGAACACATCAAACTCAAACGCCGCATCATCCGCGACCAAGTGGAGCGCGGCTACGATTTGACGGATGTGCTGTACCGTTGGGAAAATCACGTATTTCCAACCTACGAGCAGTTTATCAAACCCTCAAAGGCAGACGCTGACATAATCATTCCTAATAACCGACATTTTCATCGCGGTCTGGATGTAGTAAAAGCATTTTTGAAAAGTAAAATTGAGTTTTAGCGGCGGCTCAAAAGGAGTTGGCAGGCCTTATAATTCCCAAATAGTAGGGTTATTGTGTCGACGGAGGTGCTTGCCAATCTCCATCCAAAACGCCATCACTAAGTAGACAATGATGGGGGAACCAAAGGTCAAAAAACTGGCGTAAATAAAATAAAGCCGAATACTGCTTGCCGAGATATTTAAGATTTCTCCCAAGCGAGTACAAACGCCAAAAACGTGGTTCTCAACAAAATACCGGAAACGATTCATCGCGTTTTTTATGTTTGAAAACGAAGGTAACAAATCTATTCTGTAAAGTCAAGCATCTGAATAACAGATGACTCCGAACTTGACTTGTAACAAATATTTTATAAATTTGTTTGAGCTCTGCTTAAAAACTTCATTCTCATCGCAAGACAAAGTAAGTCTTGGCAAGTGCCTAATTTTGAGCGTTCAAGCCTTTTGCTCAATGATTAGTTTTGTCAATATCTTTGTAAATCCGCTGAAAATGAGGCGATTGGCGGCTGTTTGTTTAATTATTTCTTTCATTATTTTAATTATTGTAGTAAAATGCAAACAGGAACAGTAAAGTTTTTCAATGAAGCCAGAGGGTATGGTTTTATTGTGGACGATGAATCTCAAAAAGAAATTTTTGTACATGTAACAGGCTTAGGCGGGGTAGTTATCCGTGAAAAAGACCGAGTAGAGTACGAAATCGTTGATGGTAAAAAAGGCTTGAACGCTACTAAAGTGAAGAAAATTTGATTTTTCTTTACCCAAGAACGGTACGGGGAACTCTGCCAAGAGCTCCCCGTTTTTATATCCCTACAAATCCCGTTCGATGATTTCATTAGTCTTTTTGTCTTTCAAAATTACCTTGTGACGGCCGTCGTGCGTTACTTCTTCTTTAATTAAATAGTAATCAGCATCGTACTCAATCAGCGTTGAAACGGGCGTCAATCCTTCTTGACCGCGCCAAACGGGCAAATCGACAGGCTCCCAGAGTTTGGTTTGTGCCGATTTGTAGGCGGCATCTATGATGGCGTTGACCACGTAGCCATCGTAAAAGGTTTCTGAAGGCTCGGTGCCCTCCTCGACCGACCGAAACATATCGGTAAACATGTGGTTGTAGCCAAGTTCGTTGACCTCATCGCCTACTGGAAAAAGCCAACCTGTATTGCTTTCGGCTTTCTCGGCGACGTAGTCGCCGCCTTTGCCCGTCGTGAATACTTCAAAGCCCGTACGCAGAAAATTATTCATCCATATAGTGCCCTCCGTTCCCATGACTTCGTCGCGCAGGTCCATGCCGCCGCGAAACGTCCAGCTTACTTCAAATTGACCGATGGCTCCGTTTTCGTATTTGACCAATGCAATGGCGTGGTCTTCGGCCTCGATGGGTTTTACCTGCGTGGCGGCCCAGCACATCACCTCTACTGGCTTGATGTCTTTTCCGATAAAATTGCGGGCAATTTCAATACAATGACAGCCCAAATCAAGGATGCAGCCACCGCCAGCCTGTTCTTTGTCCCAAAACCAGTTGCTGTGGGGGCCAGGGTGGGTTTCTCTCGACTTGGCCCACAGAATCCGTCCCAACGCACCATTGTCTACCATCTGCTTGGATTTCAAGAACTTGGGGGTATAACACAAATCTTCCAGGTACCCGCCGAATATGCCCGCGCCTTCAATGGCCTGCATCATGCGCAGGGCTTCGGCACCGTTTCTGCCCAAAGGTTTGGTACTGACTACCGCCTTTTTATGTTTTACGCAAAGCATGACAGCGGCTTCGTGGAGGTTGTTGGGTAGCGCTACGCAAATCATGGTGACGTCGGGGTGCGCGATTACTTCTTCCATGTCGGTCGACCAAAACGTACAGCCGTAATCATCGGCAAATTTTTTGGCGCTTTCTTCGCGGCGTGCATAAATAGCCACCACGCGGTCACGGCCGCGCTGACCGTGGATAGACTCTGCATAAAAACGTCCGATAAAGCCCGAACCAAGCATGGCAATCCTTTGCATAAAATCTGATTGTTGACGGTGAAAATTATTTTTATAAAAAAAGCAATTACGCTAAACTTTTTAATGATGGTTTTTTGTTCGTACTTTTGCAATATAGTTGCAAATAGTCATGGCAAGAATTATTTCGATAACATTAAATGTGGGTTTAACAGGGCTTGTACACCTGTTGTGCTGCTGGGTACCGTTGGTGGTCGTTTTGTTTAACGGGGCTTCTATCGGCTGGTTGGCAGAGTATCGTACTCCGTTGATTGCGTTGCAATTAGCGGCATTGGCGTGGTCTTTTTATGATTTATATTTACGCCCATCTCACCAGGCTGGTTTGTTTGAGAAAAGAGTGTTTTGGATTGCGGTAGGCCTTACTGTGGGATTGAATCTGATTCCTCATCGGTATTTTCAGGCTGAAGAAGGCCAGTTGGCGCAAGCACAGTTTGAGCGGATTCGCTCAACAAGGGTTGCTCAATTTGAACTTAAAACGCCGCTGAAATCGGTAGAAAAGTTAAATAATACGCTTCAATCCGTAGAAGGCGTCGTACCTTCGCAAATCAAGCTGAATGACGAGGTGGTTTCGGTGCGTTATTATGCAGGAAAAACGTCCGATGAAGCCATTTTGGCGACTCTCCGAAAGCAGGGATATCAAGTTTCAATGATTGACTAACCAACGCTACTTTTTACCATGACAAAACACGTTTATTCTTTACTTACCGTTGGCGGCATGCTTTTCGGTGCGTATTTATTTTCTGCTTGCGGTGACAAAAAAGACCCTAAAATGGAAGAAGCGGGCAAGGTCCATCTGGAAGCAATGGAAATTGAAGAGTCTTTACATCAACAAATTGAAGGCATAGATTCGTTGAAGATAGTGTTAAGTGAAAAGAAAAAAACGCTGACCGATGCGGCGGCTATTGCAAGTTTAGATTCTACCGTAGCGGCGTTGGATGCGGTGGCGGGCTCATTTGCCGCTTGGGAGGAAAGTGTGGTAGAAGTGCCAGGATTGCCTCATGAGCACCACGACGGAGAAGAGCATGAGCACAAACCTGCGCCAGATTTGACGCCTGATCAAATGCTTGAGGTGCAAAAAGAATCAAAAACCAATATCGAAAAAATCAAAGCTGATTTAGCTAAGGCTGAGGAAATGGTTAAAAAAGTACTCTAGCGAGTTTACTAAGAAAGAAATACAAATCGCCTGCTTTCCTGAGTATTTAATTCAGAAAGCAGGCGATTTGTATTGTATGGGCGATGGACTAACGAGGTACTTCTACTTTTTGTAATAATTGCGCTACTGCGTCGTCGGGAGTCGCGCCTTCCATTTCGCGCTCAGGCATCAAAATAATGCGGTGACGAAGCACGGCGGGAGCAAGTGCCTGAATGTCTTCTGGCGTCACAAAATCACGCCCTCTAATCGCGGCCAATGCTTTGGAGCTGTTCAATAATGCCACCGAAGCCCGTGGTGATGCCCCCAAAAACAACGATTTGTTGTTGCGTGTTTGCAGAATAATTTGGGCAATGTATTCCAACAATTTATCTTCTACGTGTACTAGGTGCGTTTTTGCCCGTAATTCGGTCAACTGCTGAGGCTGTAAAATAGCCGTAATTTCTCCAATGGCTTCTGCCATGCTCTTCCGTTGATGATGTCCGCGCAACACTTCTACTTCCTGTTCGGCGGTGGGGTAACCCACGACTATTTTAAACAGAAAACGGTCTAGTTGGGCTTCTGGTAAGCGGTAGGTGCCTTCGTGTTCAACGGGATTTTGGGTTGCAATCACAATAAACGGTGTACTCATTGGGTAAGTACTGCCGTCGATGGTGGCTTGCCGTTCTTCCATCACTTCAAAGAGGGCCGATTGGGTTTTGGCAGGGGCGCGGTTGATTTCGTCAACCAGAATGATATTTGAAAAAATCGGCCCTTTCATAAACTCAAAATTGGCGAGTTTGGGGTTGAATATCGACGTTCCCAAAACATCCGACGGCATTAAATCGGGGGTAAACTGAATGCGGCTGAAATCGGTGTTGATGGTTTTTGCCAATAGCTTCGCCGTGAGGGTTTTGGCTACTCCGGGTACTCCCTCCACCAAGACGTGCCCATCGGCCAAGATGGCGGTTAGGAGTAGTTCGATGGTGTGGTGTTGGCCCACAATGATTTTGCCGATTTCCGATTTTATGGCCGAAATGGCGTCATTAAGGTCCTGAAGGTCAATGCGTGATTCGAAATTCATGAATGAGAGGGTAGATGTTATCTGGTTTTTTGATAAA
This sequence comes from Runella aurantiaca, assembly GCF_003339505.1. Lineage (GTDB taxonomy): Bacteria > Bacteroidota > Bacteroidia > Cytophagales > Spirosomataceae > Runella > Runella aurantiaca. The sequence continues at coordinate 38,215 of NZ_QPIW01000019.1, read as the reverse complement.
AATCTTCAATTCTTCGGTTTAAGCTCAGTAAGGCATATTCAGTAAGGCGGCCACTGCGCTCCGCGTGGGCTATTTCGCCAAATAATAAATCAATTTCTAAGCGTGCAAAGCCTGTTTTTTTGGATAAGGCTTCTTTAAATTCTTCGTCCAATTCATTGGTACGCAACCCAAAACGCTCCCGAATATAGAGCAGCAAGTGCTGTATTTTCTTTTGGGCAATGTTGGCGTGGTCAGCCTGTTGGAAATACATTTTTCCGATGGTTTGCACAAATTCGAGGGAGGTATTTTTAGGTACTTCCATCACGGGAATGATGCGTTGGGTGCGTTTCCCCGCAAAAATGGCAAACACAAATAGCCCGAAAAGAACCATATAATAGGCCCATTTTAGCGGTGGCTGCGTCATCACAAATCGAAAAATGGACTGCTCATTTTCACCAAATCGACCCTGCTTCAGGTATTCATCCCAGTACGTGGGCTGAACGGGTAAATACGAAAGGCTCTTAAAAGCAAAGTCTGACGTAGCAGAATCCAATGCGTAATAATTGGTCAATGCCAAAGGTAAATTATGCAGATAAAAATGCCCTTTCCCGTAACCTACCTTCAGAAAAATAGGTTCATTCCGCGCATTTTGGGCCAAAACCGTTACATTTTTAGATTTTTTTACCAAAAAATAATTCCGACCGTCATCTTGCGGAAAAACGTAGCCTTTGGGTTTTTTGAAAGCAGGGTTGACAAAGTTCATGACCAATGCCGTATCGCGGAGCGAAGGCGCTTTGAGCGTGGCTCGCACGTCGAGGGTTTTGAGCAATGTATCCGAAAAATCGTAAGCGGAAATAAAGACGGTGTTTCCCTTTTTTACGTAATTGAGGAGTTGAGTGCGGTCATTTTTATCAATATCAAAATTTTGACAGACAAAAATATAGTTGCTTTTGGTAGGCAATTTACTTTCTGTCAAGTGATTATAAATTGGCAACCGCAATGACTCTACTGCTTGACCACCAAAGACATCGGGCAATAACTCAACCAGCGCTTTGGTGCCAAACGGTATTTTATCCTTGTCGGAATAAGATGGAGTCCAGTCAATCGGTTTGGGGCGGTAGTATTCAAACAGCCCATAACCGAGGATGGTCAGCGTTAAAAACCAAAAATATTTGCTTCGTAAATTTTTCAAAAGAATGTCAGTCGTTGCGTCGTCAATTTTTTAGATTTTGTCCGAGAAGGTAGAAAAGGCCTCTTTTATATCTCCAAATTCGGCTTCTGAGACCGTAAAATCGCCGTACCAAACGTACTCAAATTGGGATGTCAGTCGCTCAAAATCAGCTTTTAAACGAAGATTGCCTAATTCGTCTACGTAAATACGGTTGGTTTTGGTGGCTTGCCAATGAATCAATTGCTTGTCAGTCAGTTGTTTGAGTGTTCTCAAATAATACATTCGTATGGCCAAGCGGTAATTGTGATTTTCAACGGCGTCGTCAATGAGTTTATTAAAATCGAGCTCATGGATGTTTTCGCTAATGCGGTTATAAGAGAGTGGGTCGTCTTGGGCTTTACGGCCAAAGATGCCGCCCAAAAACTCCGATTTATAAAGAAGCCAGAGGGCGAAACCGCCAATGGCGGCTAAAATGACATATTGCCAGAAGTTTTCGTAGGAGCTGCTTTGAAAAAATGTCGACAATTTGCGCATCAGCCAATACCAGAATTTGGCCAGCGGGTTTTCGGGGGGAGGCGCGTCGTTGTGATAACGATACTCCCGATCGTTACGTAAATCATCGAGACGCTCTGCTGAAGGCAGGCGTTGTACGATGCTTGATTTGTCCAAAGGTGCTTTTACGGTTGCGGTATCGGCTTTTTCGTTTTTTTGCGCCTGAAGGCAGATGCCAATGCTGACAAACAGAATAGCAAGAGTGATTCTTTTTAAAACAGATGAAATCATGGTATTAAATCAAAAAGTTACTATCTGTTTTGGGCTTATTTACTTTAATGAAGCGAAAATTAAACCATAAATTGCCCTTAAAGCTACAAAAAAGCCGACGTTTTGCGTCGGCTTTACAATGAGGAAAATAAAAAAGACTGGTTATTTCTTTTTTGGAGCAAGCGTCACAATCCATTTGGCAATTTTAAGCGCCTCGTCTTTAGGTACGCTTGCAAGGGCAGCCATCGGAGGATAACCAGGCCAGTTGGCAGGTTTTGGAGCATAGATTAACTCTACGATTTGCTCGGGTTTGTATTTTTTCTTAGCCATTACTTCCTTGTAGCCTGGACCAACCAATCGCTGATCAACACGGTGACAGGCTAAACAAGTATTCTTGCTTAGTAATGCCTCAATATCAGCGGGAATTTGGGTTTGTGCGTTTGCGATGGTCGTGCCGGCACAAAAAAAGCCCGCGGCTAATAACATTTTGGTGAATCGTTTCATGCCAAGGATTGGAATTATTGTAATGAAAAGTAAGAACTTGATTTTAATGCAAAGCTATAACGTTTTCAGAAAGAAAATGTGTTAAAATGATAAAAGTTTATTTTTTACATCTCCACGGGTTTCATTTTAGGAACGAGCAGATTGATAATGAAAAGTGCCAGCAAATAAGTAGAGCCAGCAATCAAAAACAAGGGTAAATAACCAAACTGAACGCGTATCGGGCCAGCTATTGCGGCCAGAATGGCACCTCCCACGGCCCCCGCAAACCCGCCGATACCAGTCACCATTGCAACGGCACTTTTTGGAAATAAATCGGAGGCGAAGGTGTACACATTGGCCGACCACCCTAGATGCCCTGCTGCCGCAATGGCGATGAGCACTACGGCGATGTAAATATTTTGGGTTTGGGCGGCAAAGAAAATAGGAACAACGCAGAGCGCACAAATCAGCATCGTTGTCTTACGAGCGCGATTGAGTTCCCAACCTATTTTCATGAATTGTGACGAAAGCCAGCCAAAAAACACGCTGCCGCCGTCTGAAATAATGTAAATGACCATGAACGGTAGGCCAATATTCTGAAGGTCAAGGGTTTGGTCAAGAGATTCGCTAGAGTTGAAAAAATCGGGTAGCCATGTCAGGTAAAACCACCAGATGGGGTCGGCCATGAATTTCCCCACAATCAGCGCCCAAGTTTGACGATACCGCAACAGCCGCCACCACGTCAGGCGTCCCTCAATTACTTCCTGCTGATGGTCTTGCTGAATATAACGCAGCTCAACAGGGGAGACTTTGGGGTGTTGTTCGGGGCGTTGGTAGGTCATCCACCACGCTACTAGTACGCTCAGACCCAATACGCCCGTGGTCATGAATGAAATACGCCAGCCATAATGAAGGGTCATCCAGGGAATGACGGCAGCGGTAATGATAATTCCGACATTGGCACCCGCATTAAAAATTCCAGTGGCAAAGGAGCGTTCTTTTTTGGGAAACCATTCGGCAATCGACTTAATGCTTGACGGGAAGTTGCCAGCTTCACCGATTCCCAAAACAAAACGTGTAGCCACTAATCCCCGAAACGAACTCACAAAGGCATTGGCAATGCCCGCCATGCTCCAAAGCCCAATTGCCACTGCTAATCCACGTTTGGTGCCTACTCGGTCGATAAGCCACCCAATCATCATAAAACCAACGGCGTAGGCTACTTTAAAAGCGGTATCTACCCAACCGTACTGGATTTTGAACGCATTGAGGTCGGCTTGGGTGAGTGTGTAGGTAAGCGGAAACCCAAGCATTTCTTTTCTGAATGTATCATCAAGCATCGCAAAGGAGAGTACGTTGCGATCAATGTAGTTGATGGTAGTAACCAAAAAAAGCAACAGCACTATCCGCCAGCGGAAGTTGTTGGGAAGCATTGTATCTCAGGGGTTAAAGGTCGAAACGCCGAAGCGTACTTTTTTGCGGCAAAACTTCTGCAATATACGGGGTATGTTGTAAATGTTATATGCTTATTTTTGTTGAAAAAAAATCATAAATGACTGACCGTCAAAAATTCGCGTTATTAAAAGCGGCTTCTTTTTGCGCATATCAGGAACGAACCGTGAAAGAAACCCGACAACGTTTAAACGATTGGGAGCTTTCGGAGGAAGAAACCGCGTGGGTGCTGGAGGAGCTGAAAGCGCAAAATTACCTAAATGAGGAGCGTTTTGCGCGAGCGTTTGCGGGAGGTAAGTTTCGGGTAAAGCGATGGGGACGCCTCAAAATCAGGCAGGAGATGAAGATAAAAGGCTTGCCAAATGATTTGATTCAAAAGGGTTTAGGCGAAATAGACGGCGATGATTATGAGGCGGTACTGCGAGATTTGCTGGAAAAAAAAGCGAAAGGCTTAAAAGGAGAACCCTTGGCCATTAAGCAAAAATTGGTGCGTTTTGCTCTGAGTCGGGGTTTTGAAAGTGATATTGTGTGGGAATTGCTGAAAACCATGGGCGTTGAAGAAGAGCAAGAAGAATAACCAGATGAATTATGAGTAAAAAAATCATTGAACGGATTCATAAAGAGACTGATACTGCTGATTTGCTGTACTTGCTTACGGCGTTGCCTTCTTCAGACCTCAATTCGTTGTTGATGGAAGTAATGCGCCGAAAAACCGAGCGAATGACTGCGGGAGATTTGTTCAGAAGTTATGCTGACAACAGATTTGTCAAACCCTCTGATGTTGATTTTGTCTCATTTTTAACTTTTGAGTTGAACCTTCTGCAAAGAGCGCAAGCTATTGGGTTTACACCACTCGAACTGTCTCCCGTGAGTCCGTTGGGTTCGTGCGCTGTGGTAGCAACGGTCAATCAGAACAAAATTTTATCGGCTTTAAGAAGTACGGAAGTCGTAGCCGATGCCACGAATCTGCTTGCGCTGGAAGCGGTAAGCCGTCGTAAAAAAACACAATTTGATTCAACCGATATTCATCTTTGCACCGTGCATCGACACCTCCGCACGCCTTACATGCCATCTCCTTTTCTTCCTCATTTTAAGATTTTCTGCCTTGTAACGGCGGGGAAAGACAAAGGAAGTTTACTTTTTGAAAAACGACATTTGATAGAGCATATTCGTTTTACGACCGATTACTTAAAAAGCTTTTCTGGCATTGAATCAATAAAGGTCGTATTGAAGTCTACCTGTAAAGAAAATCTTGATTTTTCACCTTTGTGTGATGCCATTATGACTGAAACAAAGGATATTACCTTTGAGATAGAAGAGGTAGAACAGCCTTATTACCAAGTTATTCAGTTCAAAACTTTCGTAACTATTCGCCAGAAAGAATTCGAAATTGCCGATGGTGGATTGGTAGATTGGTCGCAAAAATTAGCCAACAACCGAAAGGAACGTATGCTGACAAGCGGTATCGGAATAGAGTTATTGTTTAAGTTGCTGGGCCTTTGAAATAGTCAACCACAGAGACATAGAGAACAGCTCCGTGCCTCTGTGGTTAATCTCTTATTTCAATAAATTTTCAACTGCCGTATGTACCTTCTCAAACTTAAATCGCGCCATTTCAGCGTTCATCAACTCCGTGATTTGGTCGTTGCAAAGGTTGCCGATGCTGCCTTCATGTGTGTGATTGAGGGTGCGTGAGGCCTGGTAAGTGCCTTCGTTGATTTCTTTCCCCACTTGGCGATACGCATCGCGGAAAGGTACTCCCTGAACTACTAGTTCATTGACGCGCTCTACACTAAACAGCAAATCGTATTTTTTGTCAACCAATAAATCGGGCTTTACTTCAAGGTGTTCAAGCATGAAGTGAGCAATGTCCAGACAATCCAGTATTTCATCAAATGCGGGCATCAGCAGTTCTTTCAGTAACTGCATATCGCGGTGGTAGCCAGACGGTAAATTGCTCATTACCATCGTGATTTCGGTCGGAAGGGCTTTCAGACGATTGGTTTTAGCGCGTAAAAGTTCGGCCACGTCGGGGTTTTTCTTGTGTGGCATGATGCTACTGCCCGTGGTGAGGTCGTCGGGTAAAGTGACGAAGGCAAAATTTTGGCTGTTGTATAAACAAACATCCATTGCCATGCGTGAAATGGTGGACGAAAGGGCGGCAATCGCCGTCAGCGCCGTTTGTTCGGTCTTCCCGCGTGACATTTGGGCGTACACGACGTTGTAATGCAACGCCTCAAAACCCAACAATTCGGTCGTCATGGTGCGGTTCAACGGAAAAGAAGAGCCATACCCTGCACCTGAGCCGAGTGGGTTTTTGTTGGAAAGTTTATAGGCCGTTTGAATCATGGCCATGTCGTCGACCAAGGCTTCGCCGTAGGCTCCAAACCACAAGCCAAAGGAGGATGGCATCGCGATTTGTAAGTGCGTATAGCCGGGCAACAGGTCGTTTTTGTGTTGGTTGGAACGTTTAACGAGTAAGTCAAACAGTTTTCGGGAGGCCAAAGCGACTTCTTCCAAACGACTCCGGGTAAACAGCTTCATGTCTACCAGCACTTGGTCATTGCGTGAGCGTCCGCTGTGGATTTTCTTGCCGACGTCCCCGAGTTTGCGGGTCAGCATCAATTCTACCTGCGAGTGTACATCTTCGACGCCGTCTTCGATTTGGAATTTTCCTTGCAGAATTTCCAGATAAATAATTTTCAATTCGGCTTCCAATGCAGTCAGTTCGTCTCTTTTTAGCAAGCCTACGCTTTCGAGCATTTTGGCGTGGGCGATATTGCCCAAGACATCATACGGGGCTAAGTATAAATCCATTTCACGGTCGCGCCCGACGGTGAATTTCTCAATTTTTTCGGAGATAGAAGTCGTTTCTTTTTGCCAGAGTTTCATAGGAACCGCTCGGGTAATCGTGTCTTTGGAAGATTTATTTTGTGCAAAAATGGCTACCGCACACGCCATTCCAATGCAGAATGTACAGAATGTTTTCATCTCAATTGAATGAATTTAAAGGTAATGCGGCCTTTGAAAGGACAAATTAAGGCTTTTTAGGGAAGATTTTTGCATTGGTAATCAATTCTCGATGTTCATCCAAAAACATTTTAAACGAATAGACTTCTTCCAACTGCCCTGAAAAATCGCTTTCGCTGTCGTATATTTCTTCGTAAACCTGCTCAAAATCAGTAATCAAATAGCGCATTTTACGAATGCCCCAATTGTACAGGGCAGGCAAATAAAAATGTTGGTGGTCTTGTAGAAAACGGTCGGGTTCGTAGTGAGAAGTGGTTTTGATGTCAACGGCCTCTTTGCGCCCCAAAACGTCCACAAATCCGTAAATCAACGCATCGTCGATTTGGTATTGGCAATACACTTGTGTTTTGACAATGGGTTTGGGTAGCCGTAGGCGAACAGTTTGGAGAATGTTGAAATCAAACTGGTCTTCACCGATGCCTTTCAGAACGGCATCTTCAAACGATACGCCGCGCATTTGGGCTTCTGTGGACGGAATCGGTACGCGATTGATACGGTCCAACAGCTCCTGCTCACTGAGTTTGCCCTGCAAAAACCGGGAATAGGTATTGAGCAATGAAGGGTAAAAACGATAAGCGATTCTGGAAGGCATGGAGAGCAATGAGGAAGGACGATTTATGAATGTCAGTTTCTGATATCGTCGGTAATAACGGAAAAAATCATTCACAGAGCGAGATTTAGTTTGCCATTTGGTAATAGCATCTTAACGGAAATCATCTTTCTGCGCTAATTCATCCTTTGTCTGTACTCATTTGGCGACACACCCACCCGCAGTTTAAACAATCTCGTAAAGTGTGAGGGATATTTGAAACCCATTTCATAGGCTATTTCGCTGATGCTTTTGCTTTGGTCAAAAATCTTCTCTTTTGACAAGTCAATCACTTTGGCCTGAATATACTCTTGGGCAGTTTTTCCTGTTTCTTTTTTTACTAAATCTCCGAAATAATTGGCGGATAAATGCAGTTTTTCGGCACAATAGGCCACCGTTGGCAAACCTTCCGGTTGCGAGCTGCCTGACTGAAAATAATCGTTAAGCAAACCTTCAAATCTTACCAAAATATCTTTATTGAGGGTCTCTCGGGTAATAAACTGGCGGTCATAAAAGCGGAGACAATAGTTCAGAAGCAATTCTATATTGTTTACAATCAATATTTTGCTGTGCTTGTCGATGCCCCGTTCCAATTCATCCTGAATTTTCTGAAAACATTCCAGTACCACTTGTTTTTCCCGCTTCGATATGTGCAATGCCTCATTGGCTTCGTAAGAGAAAAAGCCATAATCATGAATATGTTTGCCCAAAGCAGTTCCATGAATAAAATCCGGATGAAATACCAGCGCCCATCCGGTGGGCTGCACCATTTTTTCTTCGGGTGTACTGATGCCGAAAACCTGTCCCGGTGCGATGAAAAGCAATGTTTCATCCTGATAGTCATAGTGATTACGGCCGTACTTAAAATCTTCGCATTTCAAATCTTTTAAAAAAACAATGTACAGGGCTGAAATATACTTTTTGGAGAGAAAAGGGGTGGATTTTGATTGGTCTAAAACACTGACCAGCGGGTGTAATGTCTCTTGTCCTCTACGAGTGTTGAACTGAGTAACCGTTTCTAATCTTTCTATTTTTTTCATCATTTTTAGCTTTATCACCTAAGTATTTATCAACAAAACCGGGGATAGACAGTAGGTATGCCATTCAAAACTAATGCAAAAAAGTCAGGACTTTTTAGGCCCGAAAGCTAATCGGTAATAATGGTAAGAGATACCGTAATTGATATAAGTAACATCAATAAAAATAGCGTGACCTTTGCATTGCTAAAAACAGCATAAGCCCTTGCAAAACAATTGAATAACAAAATTAACTCATAAACATTTTACATGAAAACGAAAATACCGGCAGTAATTGCATTAATGGTATCATTCCTTTTTGCCGGCGCACAAACGCCGACAGCTTCCAAAAAATACCAAGCCAAAGCCCCGAAAACACAGCCGTTTGGCAAAGAAGCCTTTGAAAAAACGGACAAAACCATCGTCCGATGGACAGGAAACGCGGGATTTTTGATCAACAGTCATGGAACAACACTAATGGTTGATCCGCTCTTAAAAGATTTTGATATGCCGGTATTGATTGATTATCCCATTGCTCCCAAAGATGTACCGCATTTGGATGCTGTATTGATAACCCACAGTGACAACGACCATTTCAGTATACCGACCAACAAAGACCTGGCACCGCATACCAAAGAATTTCATTCGACCGTGTATGTCGATTCATTGATGAAGAATTTAGGCTGGAATTCGTTCGGTCATGGTATTGGTGACATCTTTAAAGTAGGGAAAAACGTATCCGTAAAACTATCTCCTGCTGACCATCAATGGCAAAATGCATACAAGGGAGCGGCCAATCGTTTTTTCAAAAAAGAAGACTGTACCGGTTTTTTGATTACCACCCCGGAGGGTACGATTTGGGCGCAGGGCGATTCAAAACTAATGCCCGAACATTTGACAATGACCCCACCGGATGCCATTTTATTTGATTTTTCGGACAGTGAATGGCATTTTACCTTAGCAGGAGCGGTAGAGATTGCCAATGCGTATCCCAATACTCCGCTTTTACTTTCGCATTGGGGAACGGTAGACGCACCTGATTTTGCTCCCTTCAATGGCGACCCCGAAAAATTAAAAACACGCATCATCAATCCCGGACGCATCGTTATATTGGCTCCGGGAGAGCCTTATGAATTAAAAAAGCTGAAAAGCAAATAGACTTTATTCGGAGGCCATCAAAATTGAATATAAATACAAACGTAAAAACAAAAGAGAATGAAGATGCACATTCCTAAATTTCAAAACAGGGTTTATAAAGCAACCTTTGTTTTTCTATTAACAATCGGTATGATTTTTTCTCATCATAAATCTTCCGCTCAACAAAAAGAAATGATGGTACGTATTTCAGAAATTGAAATTTTTCCCGCCGACCTTGAAGAATACAGCGCTATTTTGAAAGCAGAAGCGGCGGCATCGGTGAAACTGGAACCGGGTGTTTTGTCAATTTTTCCAATGTACCAAAAGCACAATCCGACGCAAATAAGAATTTTGGAAATATACGCCAATAGGGAGGCATATGAGTCACATTTGAAAACGCCCCATTTTCAACATTATAAGACATCTACCCTCAAAATGGTAAAGTCATTAAAGTTGATTGACATGAATGCGCTGGATTCGCAAACAATGCAGGAAATATTTCGAAAGCTAAAATAGAAAGCATACAGCATCAGCGAATATACATTTTTCTGTATTTGAATTTGCTTATAAAACGCTTGAAATGGCTTCGGAATGTTGCTTCATTGATTAAGGTATCAATGATTGTCGTTGGGTGATTAATGGCAGAACCGAATTTACAAAAAAGGGCAGACACAAGGCCTGCCCCTACGTTTGTTAATTTTTGGCCCCGCCTTGCTGACCTGCTTTCGGCGGCTGACTTTGCTGCGCTTCTTGCATTGGATTGGTACCACCGCCACCTCGGCGACCGCCAGCCGGGTTCTTAAACAGTTGGAAGCGTGTAGGCGCAGTAGGCTGGCGCGGAAAACTGTTGTCTTCCTCGTCAATATCGGCAATCTCGCGATATGGGTCTAAGGTCCATTGTACCACTTTTTTCTTAGAGGTAATTACCTTTGAAATCTGTTGGTCGTTCAGGCGCCAAATTTCGGCGGGGAAACGCACCAATGAGTCGCTGCCGTCTTCGTATTGCATCTTCACAATGACGGGCATGGGCAAGCCGCCCTTATTTTTCACTTTCAGCGTGTAAAAATTCAGTCCTGATTCTACCAACTTACGCTCATCGGGTGTTAAGCTTGCCAGATAGGTTTCGTATTTTTTCTTGTCGGTTTCGGTGACTTTGTACGGGTCGTAGCTGTTGTAAAAATCCTTCATGTCGGGATTTTTATCTACCACCGATTCTTTGATGTAGTCTTTGTCGCGCTGCCGGGCCACGGTGTTGCGTTTGGCTTCTGATTGCTTTTTCGCTTCGGCTTTGGAGATTTCAGGGTTTTGCGTGTCCAATGCAAACCATTCTACTTCTACTAAATCCTGATTTACTGGTTCAACGCCATAAAACCAACCTTTCCAGAACCAATCCAAATCTACGCCCGAAGCATCTTCCATGGTCCGGAAGAAATCGGCAGGGGTAGGTGATTTGAACGCCCAACGGCGGCTATATTCCTTAAAAGCATAATCAAACAATTCTCGTCCCATGACGGTTTCGCGCAAAATATTCAACGCCGTAGCGGGCTTGGCATACGCACTTGCGCCGGCGTTGATGAGGTTGTCGGACATGGTCATGATGGGCACCAGATTCTTGGGGTCTTGCTTCATGTAATCGACGATGGCCTGCGGCTCACCACGGCGCGTAGGATAATCTCTATCCCATTCTTTTTCGGTCAGGTATTGCACAAACGTATTCAGCCCTTCGTCCATCCACATCCATTGGCGCTCGTCGTTGTTGACAATCATGGGGAAGAAGTTGTGGCCCACTTCGTGGATAATTACGCCAATCATACCGTATTTGGTCGCTTCCGAATAGGTTCCGTCGGCTTCTGGGCGGCCGCCGTTGAACGAAATCATCGGGTATTCCATTCCGCCCACGGGACCGTGGCAGGAAATAGCGACGGGATAGGGGTAATCTACCGAAAATTTTGAATAGGTTTTGATGGTATGCGCAATGACTTCGGTTGAATATTTGCCCCAAAGTGGATTTCCTTCTTTGGGATAAAACGACATACAAAGCACTTTTTTGCCCGCTACTTCCTGCATTTTACCGTCCCAGATGTATTTACGGGAAGTGGCAAAGGCCACATCGCGTACATTCTCGGCTTTGAAAATCCAGGTTTTTTTGCCGCTTGGCTTGCCTTTTTCTGCTTTCTCTCGCTCTTCTTGCGAAGCAATCACAACAACTTTGTCGGAAGATTTGGCCTGCTCAAATTTTTTCAATTGGTTGGTTGTCAATACTTGGGCGGCGTTTTGAAGCTCGCCTGTCGCGCCCAACACGTGGTCGTCAGGTACGGTGATGGCCAATTTGAAATTTCCAAATGATAGCGCAAATTCCCCCTGACTGTAATATTGTTTGTGTTGCCAGCCCGTTACGTCATCGTACACGCACAAACGGGGATAAAACTGGGCAATTTCGTAGACATTGTTCCCATCTTTGAAGGCTTCAAAGCCCGTACGACGACCACCTTTGGAAAATTCTACAATCCGATAATTCCAGTCCATCGCAAAAGAATACGACTGCTTAGACTGCACGGGTTGCGGTAGGTCAATGCGCATCATGGTTTGGTTGATGGTGTATTTGAGGGGCTTACCAGTTTTGGCATCTCGTACCGACGTGATGTTGTAGCCATAATCCGCATTTGAATAGTTCATGTCGGAAATGGTTGCCAAACTCGTCATGCTGGTTTGGGTGCCCAAATCGCCCGTGCGAGAAACGGGGCCAGGAGAGTTCTTAGCAAATAGGTTTTGGTCTAATTGAATCCATACGTACGGCAGCGCGTCGGGCGAATTATTGAAATAAGTGATGGTTTCGGTGCCAATGATTTTGTTGTTGGCCTCGTCCAATTCTACTTTGATGTCATAATCGGCGCGTTGTTGCCAATAATCTTTTCCAGGCGCTCCCGAAGCGGTACGGTAGGTATTGGGCGTGGGCAGTCCAGTGCCGAGTTGTTCAAACCGGTCGTTGGCGTGGTAGTTTTGAGGTGAGGGAGCCTGAGCTTTGGCTGCGTATAGACCTTGGAGCAAGACGCAGACAATCACTGGCAATGAGTTGATGAAGGATAATTTTCGCATGGGTTAAAAATTTGGTTACTCAAAGATACAGGAAAACCCATTTTAAGCCGAAAGAATGCTACCAAAAGAACGGATTTTGAGATGAATTCCCGATAGTTAAACAACTGAAAAACGAATTTGGATAATTTTAGACGTTTAGAAATACATTCGTGATTAATAGCCTCACCATCAGAAAAATATATTCCAAAAAATGTTTTGAAGAATTATTAGAATATTTAGAAATAATCCTTTGTTTTGTATTATTAAAAGAATAAATAGTAATATGGGAAAGGTAATTACTATTAAGAAGGGTTATACCATTAAAATGGATGGAGTGGCCCAAAAAACCATTACACACCTTGCGCTTTCGGATGTAGTAGCCCTTAAACCCCACGATTTCCCATCTGTTGTTCCGAGATTATCGGTCGAAGTGGGTCAAGAGGTCGTCGCGGGTCAATCGCTTTTCCACGATAAAAACAATCCCAAAATTCGACTTCCTTCACCCGTAAGCGGTGAGGTGATTGAAGTCGTTCGCGGCGACAAGCGACGAATTCTCGAAATTCGGGTTATGCCCGATAAAATTACCAAATACGCATATTTTCCCGAAATCAATCTGCCCAATGCAGACCGCGATGCAGTAGTTGAGTACTTGCTCGAAAGTGGCTGCTGGAGTTATATTCGCCAACGCCCGTATTCCCTCATTGCCAATCCCGACGATATTCCCAAAGCTATCTTTGTTTCCTGCTTTGACACTTCTCCCTTAGCGCCTGATTTGGGTTTTATTATCGAACAAGAACGGGCGAATTTTCAAACGGGGCTGGAAGTTCTGGACAAACTTGCCAATGGCCACCTTCACATATCTCTACACGCGGAAGTGGGGGAACGGCTCTCAGAGAGCGACTTCCGGGGCATTGCCAACCATAAATTTCACCATTTCAGCGGGCCGCATCCAGCGGGTAATGTGGGTATTCAAATCCACCATATTGACCCTATCCAAAAAGGAGAAGTGGTTTGGTATGTGCAGCCCCAAGATGTGATTATTATTGGTAGGTTGTTTACCGAAAATCGGTATCGGGCGGAGCGCATCGTTGCTCTAGCGGGTAGCTGCGTAAAACAACCTCAGTATTTTAAGGTTATTACGGGTCAAAAAATAAAAAGTATTACGGGGAATAAACTGGATTCGACCAACTTTCGGCTGATTCAGGGTACTATTCTGACGGGGAAGAAGACTTCTGAAGATGATTTTCTTTCCTTCTACGAAAACCAGTTGACAGCGATTCCAGAAGGCGACCAACCCGAGTTTTTGGGGTGGCTACTGCCTGGATTTCATAAGTTGAGCCTGTCGCGTACTTTTTTCTCGTGGTTGACCCCCAATCGCTCCTACAATCTCAATACGAACAATAACGGTGAAGAACGGGCATTTGTCATGACTGGCCAATACGACAAAGTGCTACCGATGAATATTTACCCCGTACATTTACTGAAAGCTATTTTGGCCAAAGACCTTGAGCGCATGGAAGAGTTGGGCATTTATGAGGTTTCGGAAGAAGATTTTGCCCTGTGTGAGTTTGTTTGCACTTCCAAAATTGACGTACAGCGTATCATTGCCGACGGTCTGGCGTATGTTCGTCAGGAAGGCTAGTGGGTAATTAAGAATTGTTGAACCTTTCCTCAACCCTTTTACCGTGAAAATAGCGCAAAAACTCCTAAATTCTGTAAGGCCCCACTTTAAAGAAGGGGGACGATTTGAAAAATTACATCCAGCATTTGATGCCTTGGAGACATTTCTGTTTGTGCCGGGGCATACTACGTCTCAGGGGGTGCATGTGCGCGATGCCATTGATTTAAAACGAACCATGTTTACGGTCATTGTGGCGTTGGTTCCGACGCTGCTTTTTGGGATGTGGAACGTGGGCTATCAACATCATTTGGCCTACGGAATGGAGGCCTCGTTGGTAGATAATTTTTTGTTTGGTTTTTGGAAAGTGCTGCCCATCATTATTGTATCTTATGCTGTTGGGTTGGGGGTGGAATTTATTTTTGCCATTGTCAGAAACCACCAAGTCAGTGAGGGGTATCTGGTGACGGGCCTGCTGATTCCGCTCACCATGCCTGTCACTATACCTTTATGGATGGTGGCATTAGGGGCTATTTTTTGTACGGTGTTGGGCAAAGAGATTTTTGGCGGTACGGGTATGAACTTCATGAATCCGGCGTTGTTGGCGCGGGCATTCATGTTTTTTGCTTTTCCCGCGTATATGTCGGGAGATATTTGGACCGACCTGTCGCCCGAGGCGGGTCATGCTTTGGTCGATGCGTATTCGGGGGCAACGAATTTAGTGACCTTTGATGCCAATTTTACAAAACTCCCTTCACCGGCTGACATGTTTTGGGGATTTGAGCAGGGCTCTATTGGTGAAACCAGCGCATTTGCGTGTCTGATTGGGGCTTTGATTCTTATTGCTACGGGGATTGGCAGTTGGCAAATCATCGTTTCCTGCGTGGTTGGGGTGTTGGTGATGGGGTTGTTTCTGAACGTCGTAGCACCAGCTGATGTACCTACGCACGCCATGCATACGCCCGCGTATTACCATTTATTGATGGGTGGCTTTGCGTTTGGGGCGGTTTATATGGCTACTGACCCTGTAAGTGCCGCTCAAACAGAAACGGGTAAATGGATTTATGGCCTCTTGATTGGAATGTTTACCGTCATCCTTCGGGTATTTAATCCCGCCTATCCGGAGGGAGTGATGCTGAGTATATTGTTGATGAATGTCTTTGCTCCTTTGATTGATCATATTGTCGTAGAACAACACATCAAAAACCGCAAAAAACGTGCATAGCAACCAATACACCCTGATTTATGCCGCCGTTTTGTCGGTCATTACCGCAATCGTGCTGGCCGTGGCTGCCGAAGGGCTTAAGCCTGCACAGGAAGCCAACATTGCTCTGGACAAAAAGTCCAATATTCTGCGGGCAGTGAGATTGGCGTACAACGAACGTACCCAAATAGAAAACACCTATGCCGAACGTGTACAAGAAATGGTCATTAACGCCGCGGGTGAGCCCGTGAGCGGTGTTAAAACTACCGACATAGATTTAAAAGAAGAGGTGGCTAAAACGCCCGAAAATCGCCGCCTTCCACTGTATGTTTATACCGAAAAAGAAGGAAAAAAATACTATATAGTACCTCTGCGAGGCACAGGGCTTTGGGGGCCAATATGGGGGTATATATCGTTGCAGGATGATTTTGACACGGTTTACGGTGCCTTTTTTGACCACAAAGGAGAAACACCTGGTTTGGGCGCCGAAATAGCGGAGTTGCCATTTCAGCAACAGTTTCAGGGCAAGAAAATCATGTCGAACGAAGGGCAGTTTGTTTCGGTCAATGTGGTCAAAAAAACCGATAAAGTAAGTTTTGGAAATGAACACCGCGTAGATGCCATTTCGGGCGGGACGATTACTTCTCGCGGCACCGATGCCATGCTCAAAAACTGTACGGCTCCGTATTTGACGTATTTTGAAAAAATTAAAAAGTGAGATAGACAACTTATAAACGCACATCAACGATGAGTACAGAAACCACCCCTGTTGCGGTTGTAGAGGAGAAAAAGAAAGAAGGATTGTTCTCCAAAAAAAACCTGCGCGTACTCCGCGACCCTTTGGATGATACCAACCCCGTGACGGTACAGATATTGGGCGTTTGCTCGGCTCTGGCGGTTACGGTTCAGGTAAAACCCGCCATTATCATGGCCTTGGGCGTAACGGTCGTTACGGCTTTTTCCAATCTCATTATCTCCCTCATTCGCAATACCATTCCCAATCGTATTCGCATCATTGTGCAGTTGATTGTGGCGGCAATGCTGGTCACCATTGTTGATCAGTTGCTGAAGGCTTACATGTTTGACGTGAGCAAAAAACTATCCGTTTTTGTCGGCCTGATTATTACCAACTGCATCGTCATGGGTCGTCTAGAAGCCTTTGCGTTGGCGCAGAAACCCTGGCCTTCTTTTTTGGATGGCATCGGTAACGGTTTGGGATACGGAATTATTTTGGTGATTGTGGCAGTCATCAGAGAGGTGTTGGGTTCGGGCTCGGTGCTTGGCTTCAAAGTAGTGCCGCAATGGCTCTATGACATGGGATATGTCAACAACGGTTTGATGATGTTGCCTCCCGCGGCGCTGTTTCTGATTGGAATATTTATTTGGTGGCAGCGAAGCCGCAATCGTAAACTCATTAATGCCTCCTAAGTAAGTTGTTATGTATTTAGTTGTCAGGTTTTTATGTTAAATTTTAGCCTTTACACTTGTTATGCAGCATCTCATCAATATCCTCATAAAGACTATTTTTGTTGAAAACGTAATCTTTGCCTTCTTTTTGGGTATGTGCTCGTTTTTGGCGGTGTCAAAAAAAATCAAAACCGCTTTTGGACTGGGATTAGCGGTAATTTTTGTGATGGTGCTTACCACGCCTCTCAACTATCTTATTTTGCGTTATTTGCTGTTTGAAGGTGCTTTAGGATGGATACACCCTTCGCTTGCCTCGGTTGATTTAACCTTTTTGTCATTTATCCTTTTTATTTCTACCATTGCTGGTGCAGTACAATTGGTAGAAATGGTGGTGGAGAAATTTCTGCCCGCGTTATACACTTCTTTGGGCATTTTTCTGCCGCTTATTACCGTCAACTGTTCTATTTTGGGGGCGTCGCTGTTTATGCAGGAGCGTGAATACAATTTTGCCGAAACCACCGCTTTTTCGTTGGGGGCAGGTATTGGCTTTTTCTTGGCCATTGTTTTGTTGGCGGCTATCCGTGAGCGCCTTCGATACTCCAATATTCCCGAACCGCTGCAAGGCTTGGGTATCGCCATGATTGTAACGGCCCTGATGGGTTTGGCTTTTTTGAGTTTTTCTGGAATCCAACTGTAAAACGCTATGCTACCCGTACTTACTGCCAGTATTGCCGTCTTCATTTTGGTTGTTTTGCTCTTTGCGTTTCTTATTCTAAAAGCCAAAGACCGTTTATTACCCCAAAAAGAAGTGTCCATCATTATCAACGGTGACCAAGAACACCCGTTTGTCGTTAAACCGGGGTCGTCTCTTTTATCAACCTTGGCGGCGCAGAACCTATTTTTGGCATCGGCCTGCGGTGGTGGAGGAACCTGCGCCATGTGTAAATGCCAAGTGTTTGAAGGCGGAGGGGAAGTGCTGCCGACCGAAACCAACCACCTCAATCGGCGGCAGGTGCAGGATAAAATACGCTTGGCCTGTCAGGTCAAAGTGAAAGATGACATGGAAATCAGGGTGCCCGATGAAGTATTTGGCATCAAAAAATGGGAGTGTACGGTGGTTTCCAACGAAAATGTTTCTACCTATATTAAAGAATTTGTGGTAAAACTGCCCGAAGGCGAAAATTTAAAATTCAAGTCGGGGGATTACATTCAGGTGGATGTTCCTGAATTGAACATTGATTTTAAAACCCAACTTTACAACATACCCGAGCGTTTCAAAGATGAATATGACAAGTTTAAAATATGGGATATAAAAGCAAAAATTGATGAGCCACTTTTTAGGGCGTATTCGATGGCCAATCACCCCGCCGAAGGCAATATCATCATGCTCAATATTCGCTTGGCTACCCCGCCGTGGGACAGAGCCCGCAATGCTTTTATGGATGTGAATCCAGGGGCGTGTTCTTCGTACGTTTTTTCGCGCAAACCGGGCGATAAAGTAACCATTAGTGGGCCTTACGGCGAATTTCACGTTAAAAAAACCGAAAAAGAAATGATTTATATCGGCGGAGGGGCAGGTATGGCACCGCTTCGTTCGCATATTTTTCATTTATTTCATACGTTGAAAACGGGTCGTAAAGTGTCGTATTGGTACGGGGCACGGAGTAAAAAAGAGATTTTTTATGAGGAAGATTTTCGGGCCATCGAACGAGAATTTCCTAATTTTCGCTTCGAGATTGCGCTTTCTATTCCGTTGCCCGAAGATAATTGGACTGGTTACGTTGGGTTTATTCACGAAGTAGTAAAAAATGAGTATCTGGACGACCATTCTGCCCCAGAAGATATTGAATATTACCTTTGTGGCCCTCCCATGATGCTCTCGGCCGTTCAAACCATGTTGGATAATCTCGGAGTTTCTAAAGAAAATATTGCCTTTGATGATTTTGGGAGCTAAACAATGAGAAAACTGTTTTGGGGATTATTGGGGTTGGTGTATGCCTTGGTAGGCTGTAAAAGTAGGCCATCGTTTACGTATTTGGAGGGACAGGCGCAGGGGACAACGTTTAGAATTGTATACGCGGATAGCCGTGATTTTTCCAAGGCCATTGACAGCCTTTTTCGAGCTATTGACCATAGCATGTCCCTGTGGGACAGTACCTCAATCATCAGTAGATTCAATAGAAATAGCCCTGGAACAATAGCAGATGCGCATTTTGAAAAAGTGTTTAATAAATCTCAGGAAGTGGCCAAACTGACCGAAGGCGCGTTTGATATTACGGTGGGTCCTTTGGTAAAAGCTTGGGGATTCAGCTATAAAAAGGGACTACCCTTGCCCACGCCGCCGCAAGTAGATTCTCTTTTGCAATGGGTTGGCTACCAAAACGTCAGTATTGAAAATGGTGTTTTGCTAAAAGGAAATTCGGCGATAGAAATAGACTTCAACGCCATTGCGCAGGGATATACGGTAGATGTAATGGCTGAATTTCTGAAAGCCCATGGAATCAACGATTATTTGGTAGAAATAGGTGGAGAAGTGCGGGCCGAAGGACACAACGAAAAAGGGCAAATATGGCAAATCGGGATTGACAAACCCACCGAAAAAGAAGAAACGGGGCGGCCGTTGCAAACCGTTGTTTCGTTGAATGGAAAATCTCTCGCTACGTCGGGGAGTTATCGGAAGTTTGTGATGCGTGAAGGGAAAAAATATAGCCATGCCATCGACCCCAAGACAGGAAACCCGATTACGCACAATTTGCTGAGTATTTCGGTGATTGCTGAAGATTGCATGACGGCCGATGCCTTTGCAACGGCGTTTTTAGTGATGGGGCTGGAGAAAGCAAAAGTTATTGCGCAGCAACAACGTTTAGAGCTGTACGGTATTTATGCTACTCCAGAAGGAAAATTGCAGACTTTTGCCACGGCTCATTTCTTTTCGACCTCACCCCCGAACTAGGCTTTGTCGGCGCAAGGCTCGCCTGGTTTTCGGCCGCAAACCCCGCAAACAGCCCCTTCTTTTTGCAGAAAAGGGTTGTTGCTGGCACAACTTCCTTTAAACTCGCCCCCTTTGACTAGCAATAAACGGACGCTCAAAAGAGCAACACTCACCAGAACAAGCAAGATGGAAGCTGCGATTACGGTACCCATAATTGTTTTTTTATTAAAGATAATTCAAGGCGTTAACATCCCCAAAGAATAAATGATATTTTTCGACGATTTATTTGGATATAAGTCATTGATTTTATAAATTCGTTTAGAGATAAAGATTGGTAACCCATTAAAAATGAAAAACTTATGAAATCCGTAAAAAAATTGCTTGCCGATAAGCCTCAATCTTATATTTGGAGTGTTTCGCCCGATACAACGGTGATTGAAGCGCTCTTTTTGATGGCGGAGAAAAATATTGGCGCAGTCGTTGTGCTTGATGGAGAACAATTGGTGGGGATATTTTCAGAGCGTGATTATGCCCGAAAAGGAATCGTGCAGGGACGAAAAGCGAAGAGTACCCCTATCTCCGAAGTGATGACCCCCAAAGTGTTTACCGTTACCCCAGAAATGGATATTCGGGAATGTATGAAGTTGTTTAGCGAGAAAAAATTTCGCCATTTGCCAGTGATGGAAGAGGAGCGAGTGATAGGCGTATTGAGTATCGGAGACATTGTAAATTCAATCATGAAAGAACAGGTCGATCACATCCAATTTTTGGAGAGTTACATTACAAATGCGTAGTTATTCCCCTAATCCTTTTCTTTTTACCCGTTAATCTTGGTCAATTATGGCTATTCTACTCGCTGCCGTATTCATTTTAGGATACGTGCTGATTGCCTTTGAGCATCCGCTGAAAATTGACAAAGCTGCCTCCGCGTTATTAACGGGGGTTTTTTGTTGGATAATCTTATTGTTTGGCTTCGAAAATATGCCCGCTTTTGAAGGGATATCCTCCCAGCCCGACGTTCATAAAGTACTCGACGAAGCGCTTTTTGAACATTTAGGCGAGATAGCTGGGATTCTGTTCTTTTTGTTGGGGGCCATGACAATTGTCGAATTGGTGGATGTTCACGAAGGGTTTCGAGCCATTACCGACCGGATTTCAACCACCAATCGGGTGAAGCTTCTGTGGGTTATTTCTTGGATTTCGTTTTTCTTATCGGCGGGCCTGGACAACATGACGACGGCCATCATCATGTGTGCTCTGCTGCGGCGGATTATCAAAGAAAAAGAAAATATTTGGCTGTTTGGCGGATTTGTTGTGATGGCCGCCAATGCTGGCGGTGCGTGGTCGCCCATTGGGGATGTGACTACCATTATGCTTTGGATTGGAGGACAAGTGACAACGGTTGCGATTATGCAATCGTTGATTATACCATCGTTTGTTAGCCTGTTAGTCCCGCTTTTAGCGGCAACGTATTTTTTGCGTGGTGGTGGGGCATTGCCCAAAATGCCCGTAAAAGAATCAAAAGAACATACGCAAACGACCCCTTTGGAGCAAAATATAATGTTTGTATTGGGAGGCGCTGCCCTTTTATCGGTGCCTGTATTTAAGGCTATTACGCACTATCCACCGTATATGGGGGTTTTGTTGGCCGTGGGCCTTTTGTGGTATTTTACCGAATTTTTGCACCGAGACAAAGCCCTGGAAACCAAACAGGGCTTTTCGGTGGCGGCGATGTTACACCGGATTGATACGCCCAGTATTTTGTTTTTTTTAGGAATTTTGCTGGCCGTTGGAGCCCTAGACACCTCGGGGCATTTGCGGTTAATGGCGACGTTTCTTAATCAGACCTTCGGCAACATTTACATTATCAACACGTTAATTGGACTTCTGTCAGCGATTGTCGACAACGTTCCACTAGTGGCGGCGGCAATGGGCATGTATCCATTGACTGAGTTTCCACCTGATGCCGATTTTTGGAATTTATTGGCGTACTGCGCGGGTACAGGGGGAAGCATCCTTATCATCGGTTCGGCGGCAGGGGTGGCTTCTATGAGTATTCTGAAAATTGATTTTCTTTGGTATCTCAAGCGCATTTCGGGCTATGCGCTCTTGGGATATTTGGCAGGAATCGGGGTTTATTATTTGATGCACTGATTTTTTGAGAAATATTTTGTTCACCGTGCAACATTTCTTTTTTGTTTTTCATCTCTTGTAAAAAACACCGCGGAAAATTATAATCCGCCCTAAACATTTACAGACCATGAAAACATACAGCCTCCTTTTAGCTTTCCTTTTCGTTGCCACGCTCGTTTTTGCCCAGAAAGAGGACGAAAAACCTTATTTTACAAAAACATTCAACGCGGGTTCTGTAAAAACACTTAACGTGCGTACTTCGGGGGGGAGTATTACCGTAACTGGCCAAAGCGGCGACGCCAAAGTGGAAATATATGTCCGGGGCAACAATTGGAATGGCAGCTCAGCATTGAGCAAAGAAGAAATCACTGAGCGCCTCAAAGACTATGAACTGACCGTGGCAATGGACGGAGAGACCCTTATTTGCAAATCAAAACGTAAAAGCGAAAACGACAAATGGGATTGGAAACAAGGCCTGAGTATTTCGTTTAAAATTACAGTTCCCGAAAAAACAACGACCGATTTGGCCACCAGCGGCGGTAGCATAAAATTGGCAAAACTGTCGGGAAATCAAAACTTTGCTACGAGTGGAGGTAGTTTACGATTAGAGCAATTGAGTGGGAACGTGAAAGGACGTACCTCTGGCGGTAGTATTCATTTAACCAATTCACAAGAGCAATTAGACCTTGCCACCAGTGGCGGTAGCATCAAAGCTGAAGGCTGCAACGGTGACATTAAATTGGTAACCTCT
Organism: Runella aurantiaca; assembly: GCF_003339505.1. Classification (GTDB taxonomy): domain Bacteria; phylum Bacteroidota; class Bacteroidia; order Cytophagales; family Spirosomataceae; genus Runella; species Runella aurantiaca. Next base: position 15,476 of record NZ_QPIW01000019.1, on the reverse strand, counting down.
GGCGGCAGTATTCAATTGGATGGCCTTAGTGGCAATGTTCGGGCCACCACCAGTGGCGGTAGCATCAAAGGTGGCGACATTAAAGGCGAATTGACGGCAGTTACTTCAGGCGGTTCTATTCGCTTGACTGGCGTAGCCGCCGCACTTAAAGCCTCCACCAGCGCGGGCGGTATCAATGCCGAAATCGTTTCTTTGGGCAAGTACCTTGACCTTTCCACTTCAGCGGGGGGGATTCATGTGCAGATGCCGATGAACAAAGGGCTTGATTTGGATTTGCGCGCCAACCGGGTCAACGTCGGCACCTTAAATAATTTCAACGGTATTATGGAAAAAGACCGTGTCAATGGCAAACTCAACGGCGGCGGTACGCTGGTGACCATGCGCGCTAGTTCAGGTTCTATTTCGCTTAATGATTAGAAAAGTAATTTAGTTTATCAAGGGTTCCAACGTAAAAGCCTGATGCTTCGGTGTCAGGCTTTTTTGTGTCTATTCTGCCCTAAAATAATTTTAAGTCACCTAGATTGAAGGGCTTTTGGGGTATACTATGGCTTTCCCGCGGAGATTCTCTATTTTTATGGCACTAAATGTGTTTTGAAAGTATTATTTCACTCACTCAACATAATTTGAATCAAATCATCATGAAAGGAATTATTCTTGCCGGAGGTTCCGGTACTCGTTTGCATCCTCTGACGCTGGCCGTAAGCAAACAATTGATGCCGGTTTACGACAAGCCGATGATTTATTATCCATTGTCAATCCTGATGTTGGCGGGTATTCGTGAAATTCTTATTATTTCAACCCCGCATGATTTGCCGCATTTTCAGAAATTGCTTGGCGATGGCAGCCGCATTGGGTGTGCGTTTAGCTATGCCGAACAACCCAGCCCTGATGGATTGGCGCAGGCCTTTATTATTGGGGCCGATTTTATAGGAAAAGATAAAGTAGCGCTGGTGTTGGGCGATAACATATTTTACGGAAGTGGTCTTAGTAAATTGTTACAGGCAAACAACGACCCAGATGGAGGTGTTGTATATGCGTACCAAGTACAGGACCCAGAACGCTATGGCGTCGTTGAGTTTGATCAGGATTTTAACGTGGTTTCCATTGAAGAAAAACCCGAATATCCCAAGTCAAACTATGCCGTGCCAGGGTTGTATTTTTATGATAATGAGGTTGTTGAAATCGCTAAAAATATTAAACCTAGCCCGCGTGGAGAATTAGAAATTACAGACATTAATCGTGTGTATCTTGAGCGTGGAAAATTGAAAGTAGGCGTACTTACGCGCGGAACTGCTTGGCTCGATACAGGTACTTTTGCATCCCTCATGCAGGCAGGGCAATTTGTGGAAGTGATTGAAGAACGTCAGGGACTGAAAATCGGTTGTATTGAAGAAGTAGCGTACCGGATGGGCTTTATTGATGCCGGACAATTGCGGGAAATTGCCCAACCGCTTCTGAAAAGCGGTTATGGCCGGTATTTATTAGGAATATTGAAATAAGATAGCCGACGACAGACGTTAGAAAAAGAAGCGCTTTTTTAACGTCTGTCGTCCAAAATCTAAAAATCCAGAATAATGTTTACAGGAATTGTAGAGACGACCGCCGAAGTAGTTGAAATTATCTTTGAGGGGACAAATATCACTTTTAAGCTTCATTCTCACTTGGCCTCTGAGCTCAAAATCGACCAAAGTGTGAGCCATAACGGGGTGTGCCTGACCGTAACGAGCCTGGAGCAAGATACCTACACCGTAACGGCGGTGGACGAAACCCTCAAAAAAACCAATCTCGGTTATTGGAAAGTGGGTACAAAAGTCAACGTTGAACGTTGTATGCCCGCCAATGGGCGCTTCGACGGACATATTGTGCAGGGGCATGTGGACCAAACGGGCATCTGTACGTACGTAGAAGAGGTCGGCGGGAGCTGGTTGTTTGATTTTAAATATGATGCTGCGGTGGGAAATATCACCGTCGAAAAAGGCTCAATTTGTATCAATGGCGTGAGTTTGACGGTCTTCAATTCGCAAGACGATGGTTTTCGAGTAACCATCATTCCGTATACCTACGAGCATACCAATTTTCACCAGCTTCAGGCGGGCGATGTGGTCAATCTGGAATTTGATATACTAGGCAAGTATATGCAGAAGATTCTGGCGAAGAAGAATTAGTAGCGATTAAAATATTCTAAAACATTGGCATTCCCACGCATCTGCTACGAAATCTTCGTTCGCTCGTTTTGTGATTCAAACGGCGACAACATTGGTGACCTCAACGGTATCACCTCAAAACTAGACTATCTACAGGATTTGGGGGTCGAAGCGCTATGGCTTTCGCCCATTTTGCTTTCGCCCAGCTATCATAAATACGATGTCGTTGATTATTATGCCATTGACCCAGAGTATGGCACTTTAGATGATTTTAAGCGCCTGCTTTCCGAAGCCCATGCGCGGGGTATCAGGATTATTATAGATTTGGTCATTAACCATACGAGTGCCAATCATCCGTGGTTTCAGGAGTCAGTAAAGGGAAAAGAGAGTCCCTATCGGCAATTTTATACTTGGAAAAGCCCCGAGGATATTGAACGACTGGGCATTGCCACCCGCGAGGTGACACCCGATACCTGGGATCGGAATCCGTGGCATAAATGGCGGCAAAACACCGAAAAATACTATGGACTTTTCTGGAAAGGAATGCCCGACCTGAATTGCGACCACCAGCCTGTGCGTCAGGCAATTTACGAAATAGGCCGTTATTGGCTCAACATGGGCGTGGACGGCTTTCGTTTGGATGCCGCCCGGCACATTTATCCCGAATGGGAGGAACACAAAAACTACGATTTTTGGGTAGAATTTCGGACGGAGATGCAAAAGGCGAATCCTGATGTGTATTTGGTAGGGGAAGTATGGACCGCTGCCGAAAACATCGCCCCATACTTCAAAGGACTGACCGCCAATTTTAACTTCGACTTGAGTTTGACCATTCAAAAAATAGTCGCCAAAGAACGTGATGCGGTGCAGTTAGCGGCAACTTTGGCGGGTACCCGGGCCGTTTTTTTTCAAACTAGCCCCCAATTTATCGATGCCATCATGCTCACCAACCATGACCAAGTGCGCATCGGCAGTGTGATGGGCGGCAATCTCAACCGCCTTAAAGTAGCGACAAATTTGCTCTTGACGCTGCCCGGACAACCTTATTTGTACTATGGTGAAGAGCTGGGAATGTTGGGGAAAAAGCCCGATGAGTATATCCGAGAGCCGTTTTTATGGGATTATCGCGAAAAAGACCGTCACCGCGCTCGGTGGATGCAGCCCAAATACAACAAAAGTAACACCGTCGTTCCGTTGACGGGGCAAATCAACGACTCAAACTCGTTATACAACCATTATAAACGGTTGATTCAATTGCGAAAATCACAGCCTACGTTGGCTGATATTCACGGAGACATCGAGCCGCTCCCCAATGAAGACCCGCGCTTGGTGGCTTTCATCCGAAAGTCCAATGGCCAAGCAGTTTGGGTGATTCATAATCTTTCGGCCAAAAGCGTGAAATACTCCGCCGCCAATCTGCCCGCTCAGTTTATTTTCAGTACTCATCCCGAGACAAAGTTGTTGAAAACAGGAACACTTTCGTTGGAACCTTACAGTTGCGTGGTGTTGGGATAGAAAGGAGGTAACTGCTTTAAAACTTGGCGAATAGCCTCATTGCTGTTAAGTTTGGCTTTTATTTCCCAAACCTATGATGCTTCGTTCTGTTTTTGCCCTTTCGTTATTGGTATTGTTTTGTTTTTTTATAGGCTGTCAAAAAGACCCTGCCCAACATGAATCGTTGGCACGACAGCATTGTGGTGGATGTCATTTGTTTCCCGACCCTAATTTATTGCCCAAAACTGTTTGGGAGAAAGATGTACTGCCCTACATGGCGTTGCGGTTAGGGTTGGATGAAGATTTGAAGAAAACCCGAAAACTGAACGCCAACGACCTCAAAGTAAAAGGCACTCAACCCCTGATTTCACAGGAAGATTGGCAAAAAATAAAAGACTATTATTTGGACTTGGCTCCCAAGCGCCTGACCCCGCTCGTTTCTTCTCAAAAAGCAACACTAATTGAGAAACAGTTTGAAATTCGCCCTCTGTTTTCGCCCATCGAACAAGAAATGGCCAATGTCACTTGCGTTCGCATCGACGAAGCCAACAAAGGCGTGTATGTAGCCGATGAAGTAAACCGAACGGTATGGCTGATGAATGCCGAAGGGAAGGCCCTTAAGCGCTTTGGCGGTCAGCCCGCCGTCAGTGATTTGCAGTTTTTGGATGCTTCCCATCAAAATCTTTTGGTGACCTATATTGGTGAAACCGTCAAGGTTACCTACAACGCCAACGGCTACGCGCAAACGGTCAACATGGGCAAAAAAAGCGCGAATAACGCCTCGTTGTTGCTTACCAAGTTGCTCCGTCCCACGCAAACCATTCAGCAGGATATGGACAGCGACGGTCAGCCCGAACTTATCACCTGTGAGTTTGGGGTCATTGAAGGAAAATTCTCCGTTTGGAAGAGAAATGTGGCGGGTACTTATGAGGCCAAAGTGTTAAGTGCTACCCCAGGGGCGTTGCGTACCGTGGTCGTAGATTGGAATAAAGACGGTATGCCAGATTTAATGACGCTGTTTGCCCAAGGCGACGAGCGCATCGTGCTGTACCTCAACAAAGGCAACCTGAAATTTGAAGAAAAAACACTGCTGCGCTTCCCGCCGGTGTTTGGCTCTAGCTATTTTGATGTGGTCGATTTGAATAAAGACGGTCAATTGGATATTGTCTATACTTGCGGTGATAATGCCGACCTTTCAGTCATTTTTAAACCCTATCATGGATTGTATGTATTTGAAAATCAAGGGAAAGGGGGATTTAGCCAAAGCTATTTTTATCCTATTGATGGCGCCTACAAAGTGGCTCCTGCAGATGTAGATGCCGATGGAGATTTAGACTTAGTCAGTATCGCATTTTACGACGATATTGACACTAACCCTCAAACCAACGTTCTATATTTTGAAAATCAGAAAGGAAAATTCAAACCCTGGTCTATTCCGATTGGTCGCATGGGCCGCTGGCTTACCTTAGATACTGGCGATATCGACGGCGATGGAGATATTGATTTCGCCTTGGGAAGCCATCCGCTGGGCCTCACACCCGGACGGATGCGCGGTACATGGGCCCGCAACGGACTGATGGGCGCTTATTTGTTGAATTTGAGGAAATAAAGAGCAAATATTGGTCGTTTTTGAAGTGTAACGGCCATTTTATGAAACCCTTTTTACTGCTTCTTTTAGGCTTTTTTTGGAGTGAAATTGCAGCTGCTCAATATCCATCTATTAATTATTGGTTTGCGGAGTTAGGGATAGCAAATTCTGTAAATAACTCTAAATCACCTATTAAAAAAGGAAACTCGCTTGTTCTTTTATGGTCGCCCAAAAACCAAACCTATGCCAATATAGGTAGACATTTCGAGTCTACAGAGGGGCATTTTGTAGAAATATTTTTTCACAGTAGGTTTGTTGGTGATAATCTTGTGGACTCTGCCGTTTTAACGGGAATAAGGTTAGGTACTGGCAAAAAAAGAATGAGGGGATTTATCGAAGTAGACTACGGTGGACAGAATGGTAATTTCTCATCGTATACTATACAAGATGAGGCTGCTGGGTATTTTTACGGGGCAGGATTTCGTTATCGTTTAACTACCCGAATGTCAGCGCAAGCTTCATTTTTAAGGAATCATTTTTCTCAATTTTTCCAAGTACAACCGCCCTATAAACATCCCGTTCGTACTTTATTAGCTACAAGTTTGTATTGGAACCTAAATATCAAGTCTGATAAACCTGCTAAAGCCCCCAAAGTAAAGAAATTATCGCCGCGCCGTCAAAATCGTTGCCTGTATTCTCCTTCAAATACCTAATCAATTTTGGTGCTTCCGATTACGTTGCCGAACTTTGTGGCTTAAATAATAGTATTAAATAGAAGCGCAAGGTATTGAGTATCTGTTTTTTCTCACTATTCATTACCCGCGACTCTATACTCCGAATCAATGAAAACCAAAGGAACCAAGAAAAATAAGGTTAATATCGTGACGCTGGGTTGCAGTAAAAACCTGGTCGACAGCGAGAATATCTTCACCCAACTCAAAGGCAACGGCTACAACGTTTCGCACGAATCTAAAAAAGACGACGCCAGCATTGTAATCGTGAATACGTGCGGATTTATCGACAACGCCAAGCAGGAATCCATCGATACCATTTTGCGCTATGCCGACGCCAAAGATGCTGGTTTGGTAGATAAAGTGTACGTAACGGGCTGTTTGTCACATCGCTACAAAGATGAGTTGGCGGTTGAAATCCCAACCGTTGATGCTTGGTTTGGCACGAATGAACTGCCCCGTTTGCTCAAAACCCTCAAAGCAGATTACAAACAGGAGCTTGTCGGCGAACGTTTGTTGACTACGCCCGCCCATTACGCGTATCTGAAAATTGCGGAGGGCTGCGACCGTCCCTGTAGTTTTTGCGCCATTCCGCTCATGCGCGGCGGGCACGTTTCGCGGACGATTGATGATTTGGTGATTGAGGCAAAATCATTGGCGCGTCGCGGCACGAAAGAACTGATTTTGATTGCCCAGGATTTGACCTATTACGGGTTGGATATTTATAAAAAACGCAATTTGTCGGAGTTATTGAATCATCTTTCTGACGTGGAAGGGATTGAATGGATTCGTTTACAATACGCTTATCCGTCGGGTTTTCCGATGGATGTTTTGGATGTAATGCGCGAGCGTTCCAATATTTGTAAATACCTGGACATGCCGCTTCAAAGTGGCAGTACGGAGTTATTGAAGTTGATGCGTCGCGGTATCACGCGCGAAAAAACGGAGGATTTGATTAAAACCATTCGCGATAAAGTACCCGGTATTGCACTGCGTACCACGTTGATTGCGGGTCACCCAGGCGAGACGGAAGAAATCTTTGAAGAGACATTGGAGTTTGTAGAGCGTACGCGTTTCGACCGTTTGGGCGTATTTACGTACTCACACGAGGAACAAACTTTCTCGCATACCATGCCCGATGACATTCCGGCCGAAGTAAAACAACAACGCGCCGACGACATCATGGCCGTACAGCAGGATATTTCGTGGTCGTTGAATCAAGCCAAAATCGGGAATACGTATAAAGTGCTTTTTGACCGGAAAGAAGGCGGATATTTTATTGGAAGAACTGAATTTGATTCTCCCGAAGTAGATAATGAAGTATTATTGCCTGCAAGTCAGTTTGTTCGTCAGGGTGATTTTGCCAACGTGAAAATCAATAATGCGGAAGAGTTTGATTTGTACGGGGAGTTGGTATAAATAAAAAAGACTTGGAAAGTTTTTGAAACTTTCCAAGTCTGAAACTTCGACCTTATTTCTTCGTTTTCGCCAGTTTCAACGCTTCGGTTGTCGTATAATATTTGGCAATCATATTAGGCACTTCCCACGCAGGAAGTTTACCCGCTTTCAAAAATTCCATGTATTTCTTGGCTACCTGCGCAAAATGCGATTCGTGGCCCGTGTCGTATTTCTTCGGAACCGTCACTTCCCAACCTTTGTCATTCTTCTTCAATTCAATGCCCGGATAGGCTGCCTGTGCTTTCTTGAAGGCTTCGGCTACGGCTTTTTCGTAGGCAGGCGTGGCATTAATCGGTTCGATGTATAGCACCGGTTTAAAGTTTTGCTCTTTGCCCTGACGGATGATGAGATTGGCTTTGCTGCCTTTCATGATCGAATAATGAGTATCGCCTGTTCCCTGCGGTGCCTGAAAATTCCAGATTACCGATGCCCGCGCGTGAACACCTTTCAAAGTGTAGTCAATCTGCCCGTTGGCGTATACTTCCAGATTCTTTCCTTTGACATCTTTTTTCAAATAATCAGGATACGTATCGCTTTTGGTCACTAACTTAAATTGTTCGGGCGTAAGGGTGGTGGCGTTGTGCGTGGCCGACAAAAACTTTATATCTTTTTGATAATCAATCACCTGGTTAGGAAAGCAACTCCATTGAATCAAATCCACCAAGTGAGTGGTAACATCCACAATCCCTTCGCCCTGTTGGTTGACGTCAAAAAACCAACTTGGACGAATGAGCGGCTCGCCCGATACGTATTTGAAAAAATGGTGAACGCTTTCCTTGGTTACGGCCGGGTCTTGAGGTGTGCCTTTTTGCAGTGTGCCAAACAGTTCCGGTAACAACGCCAATTCACGTTGGAGTGCGTTGGAGATTTCGTAGCGCTCGGTCATGATGTCGTAGAGTAGCACGTTCTTCTTTTTCGCTTGGGCAAAAGCTTCTTGCAACAACGAAAACCCGGCAGCGTCAATGGCCATGGGCTTATCAGCCAACACGTTCAAACCGGCATCCACCGATTTTTTGATGTAATCGGTTTTCTTTTGGTTATTTCCCGCCAAAATGACCAGATTCCCCGCTTTTTCGGAAAGCATTTTTTGGAAAAAATCGGGCCCTGTATAGACTTTCTCGTCCCATTGGGTCGGGTCTTCGGGGCGGGAGTTGTATTTTTTGATTTTATCCAGATACGATTCCACATCCGGGCCTTTGGACGCATACACATGTACGACGGGGTTGACGTTATCGTACGGGGTATTTTGGACCAATGCCGCATGGAAATGCCCGGGCTCCAACACAATCAAACTGACTGATTTATTCTTCTCTTGGCCAATGGCGGGGAGGGTTAAACTGCCGGCCGCCAGCAGACAGCCTAAAACGCGTGCTTTCATAAATGACGTAATTGTGGGTATGTTTTTGATAAAAAAGTAAATAGTTAGGCAAAATAGACTTTCCAAGTTTAGGTTAATAAGCGGATAAATAATCAGATCTATTGAAAACTTGGAAAATCTTGCTCTATTTTACTTGATTAAATAAGCACCCGTTGGGTTTTATTTACTTGCAAATGACGCTTCTTTCATCCATTGGCGGGCGCTGTCTTGGTCGATAAATAACGTCGCATTGGGGTGTTTTCGTAAAATAGTGGAAGGATAAATTTCGCTGATTTCATCCACTAGCGTGTGATAAATAGCCTCAGCCTTGTGGGCGGCCGGAACCATGCAAAACACCGTCGGTGCTTTGACCAACGCCGGAATCGTAAGCGTTAGGGCGTATTCGGGTACTTGTTCGAGTGTTGCAAAGCAACCGTCGTGGACTTGTTGATAACGACTGGTTAAGTCCAAATCCACTTTTTTAACCAATACGGGATCGTTGAAAAACGCAATATGCGGGTCGTTGAAGGCAATATGGCAGTTTTCGCCAATGCCCATGCAGACGATGTCGGTAGGATATTCATTCAGCAAGGCTTCGTAGCGTAAACATTCAGCGTCGGGGTCGCTGACGTTGCCGTTGATATAAAACACGGAGCGAAGCGGTACTTTATCAAAAAAACGGTCTTTCAAAAAATTGCCAAATCGCTGCGGAGCATCATCCGATAGGCCGATGTATTCGTCCATGTGAAAGGTATTGACGCGTTGCCAATCTATTTCAGGCTGTTGGGCCAAAGCATCCAAAAATTCATTTTGCGATGGTGCTGCGGCGAAGATGATGTTGACAACGTCTTGGCTTTGCAGCAATTCTCTGATTTTGGATGCGGCCATTTCAGCCGCGTTTTGGCCTAATTCCCAGCGGGTTTTGAATAGTTTGACGTGAAGGTTGTCTATTGTTGTTTCGTGTAGAGGAGTCATATATTGTTTTTTTATAACCACTGAGTTACACAGAGTACCACAGAGGGTGTGAAACTCTGTGTCAAACCCAGTGGTTGACTTTTATTTTACTTTGAATACACCACTTTTCCCCCAACCATCGTCATACTGATATTAATATATTTATCAAAAAAGACAATATCAGCATCTTTCCCTTTGGCAATTAGACCTTTTCGGTCGTCAACGTCCATAATACGAGCGGGCGTGGTACTTGCCATGCGCACCGCTTCCAACAGCGATACGTCGGCCATATTGACCATGTTTCTGACCAATCGGTCGAAGGTGGCTACGCTGCCGGCAAAGGAAGTACGGTCGGGCATTTTAGCTACGCCGTCTTCGATGATGACTTTGAGGCCGTTTTTCAATGAGCCCAACGTGCTTTCGCCTTCGGGCATTCCGGCACCGCGCATGGCATCGGTGATGAGGGCGGTGCGGTCAGCACCTTTGATTTTATAGATGAGTTTGAGTAACGGCGCGGGTAAATGTATGCCGTCACCGATGATTTCAACATCTAAATCCAACAAAAACGCACTTTCAATCACGCCCGCGTACCGAAACGCATTTTTGCGCGTTACCCCAGACATGGCTGAATACAAGTGAGTTACGAGCGAATAGCCGTTTTCATACGCCGCCAACACATCATCGTAAAACGCGTCGGTATGAGCAATGGCCGCCAAAATACCTTTTTGACGCAAACGCTGTCCGAAAGCAATCGCGCCTTCCAACTCTGGCGCGGCACTCCACCGTACAATGGACGACGAATGACTGAGAATTTCTTCGTACTCGGCAGGGTCAGGATTACGAATGTAGCGCGGGTCCTGCGCTCCCCGCTGATTCAGGGCAAAATAAGGGCCTTCCAAGTGGATTCCGAGGAGATTTGCGCCTTTTGTGTTTTGTCGATTGGCGTTTTCGTAAACGTCTAAGGTTTGGAGCAGATCTTCTTTTTCTGCCGTCAGCGTGGTTGGAACCAAAGAAGTCGTTCCGTATTGGGCGTGGAGTTCCGCGATTTTCAGAAAGGCTTCTTCGGTTCCGTCCATAAAGTCATAGCCGCCGCCGCCGTGTACGTGAATGTCAATGAAGCCCGGTGCTATGTATTGGCCTTTGGCATCGATTTCGGTTGCATCGGGCACTTCCACATTTCCTTCGTGTACGCCTAAAATTCGGTCTTTTTCAATGACAACCGTTCCGTTTTTGATGGCGCGGAAGGGAGTAAGAATGGTGCCGTTAGTGATTTTTATTCTCATGCGAAAAATGCCTTATTTCAGGACTTTGTTCAAACCTGCCAAGTTTTTAAAACTTGGCAGGTTTCGACTTTTATAATCCCCAACGTTTTACTTTATGACCATAAGCAGCATAATACACTAAGTACAAATAGCAAGGTAATAAAACCCAATAGGCGGTGCGAACATCGTACAAATCAGCGAAGTAGCCATACACCAATGGCATCAGGGCGTTGCCGCACAAGCCCATGATAAGGATGGAAGCACCCAGTTTGGTATAACGTCCCAATCCGTCCAAGGCCAACGGCCAAATGCCCGCCCAAACTAGTGAATTGGCTAATCCCAATAGCACCACAAACCAAATGGAAAGGTCGGCGGTTTGTCCGAGGAAATTTACTGAACCTTTGGCAAAAATAATGAGTAACGTAAACACCGTTCCCAACAATGTACAAAACCGCAGTGCATTGACCTGACTGACAAATTTCGGAATTGTAATGATGCCGATGATGTACCCACAAATGGTGCAGGCCAAGGTATAGGAAGGAAAGGTTTTGGCCTTTAATAAATCAATGCCCATCGAATTAGCGTAGCCGATAATCGTATCAATCGCAATCACTTGCGTGCCTACATGCAGAAAAATGGCCACGGCTCCCAAGATCAAGTGCGGAAACTGAAAAATGCTCGTTTTGCCCGCATTATTGGTCGCCACTTCGGGGCTTTCATGTTCGGTGTTGATTTCAGGTAATGGCGAACGGTACACCAAATAGCCAAGTACAAAGAGGAAAATGCCCAAAACTGTGTAAGGAGTAATCACTCTACGTACCAATTCATCCAAGGCCGCACTGCGTTGCAGGTCATTCATGGTGCTGAGTTGGGCAAACAGGTCGGTATCTGTTGGGCGTAAAATGACGGCGGCAAAAATAAGCGGCGACAAAATCCCGGCGGCTTTGTTGCAGATACCCATGATGCTGATGCGTTGTGCGCCGCGCTCTTTAGGTCCCAAAATCGTGATGTAAGGATTGGCGGCGGTTTGGAGAATGGATAAACCAATGCCAATCGTAAACAATCCCATTAGAAAAATGCCGTAAGTGCGGGTCATGGCGGCAGGCACGAAAATAAACGCGCCCAATGCCATGAACCAAAAACCAATCATCATTCCTTTTTTGAATCCCTGCGTTTTGAGTAAATACGACGCCGGTACCGACATGATGAAATAGGCAATGTAAAAGGCAAATGCCACTAGATAGGCCTGAAAACTGGTGAGTTCGCAGGCAATTTTGAAATAAGGAATCAGAATGGCATTGACCCAAGAGATGAAGCCAAACATAAAAAACATGACTCCCACTAAAAAAATAGAAATATTGGTTTCCCGTTTGGTAAGGCTACTTACGTCAACGGCGGTAGTAGTCGCTTTCATATCGTTGGCTCCCAGCCTTTTTCGTACTCGCGTTTCCAAAACTTTTTGGCTGCTTTGTTATTTTTGATATGTCCGTTGGTAGGGTCAATCTCCAAAATGCTGTTGGAGCGCAGGGCGATATTTCCCAATTGACAAAGCAGCGTACTTTGATGTCCGCCGACGATTCCTGAAGCCAACGGAGTTCCTTCTTTGATGGCCGAGACGAAGTTTTGGAAATGGAAGGCATCCAAGGCTTGTGAAGGATCCATTTTATTACGAGGGTCAATCACCAAATCATTTTTGACGTCTTTGACAATCTTATTGTCCAAATCGTAAATCTTGTAGGCGTTGCCGCCGCCGTACTCCAATGTTCCTTTTTCTCCGTAAAAAGAAACCCCCACGCTGCTGCCTTCTATGTTGCGGCTGTTGCAACTGCGGCCTTCCCACGTCATAAATTTATCTTTGCCAAATTCTAAGTTAATCACCTGAGTATCGGGGGTTTCCCAATCGTCTTGGTAGCGATAGCGACCGCCCGAGGATGAGACTTTGGTAGGAAATTCCACGCCCAATCCCCAACGCATGAGGTCGAGCATGTGGGTGCCGTTGTTGAGGGCTTCGCCCGTACCCCAATGCCAAAACCAGTGCCAATTGTAGTGGAGAATATTGTCTTTATACGCACGACGCGGCGCGGGTCCTTGCCACAGATCGTAATTAAGCCACGACGGAACGGCCTGTTCTTTCCCAATACCGATGGATGCGCGGTTGTTGGTGTACCAACCTTTGGCAAAATATGGGCGACCGATCACGCCGTCCTGAATATCTTTTAAGGCTTGTTTTACATTTGGCCACGACCGACGCTGATTGCCCATTTGAATCACATTTTTGTACTTGGCGGCAACTGCTACGAGCAATTCTCCTTCGTACGGATTATGACTGCATGGTTTTTCCAGATAGACGTGTTTGCCTGCTTTCGATGCCAAAATAGCTGCCGGTGCGTGCCAGTGGTCAGGCGCTGCGATGATGAGTGCATCAACGTCTTTATCTTCCAGTGCATTACGAAAGTCGGGAACGTCTTTGGGTTTGGAATTTTGAATTTTTTCAACGGCTTTGATACACTTTTCGGAAGCGCGTGAATCTACATCCGAAATCGAAACGACTTCACAGTTGGGTTGCAGGGCAAAATTGCTTGCCAGCGCATACCCGCGACTATTGACGCCCATCACGCCGAGTCGGACTTTTTCGTTGGCTCCGAGAATACGGCCGTAGCTTTTGGCACTAAATCCAGGCAAAATGCCGCCAACGGTCAATAGAGCAGTTCCTGTCAGTGTTTTTTTGATAAAATTGCGCCGAGATTCGCTGTTTGTAGAAGTTTCTGGAGTGTTCATGAAAGGTGTTTTGTGTAAAAAAATAAATGGGTCTGTTGAGGGGCCAATTTACTACACTATTTAAAAATAAGTAGGCTACCGAACAGTTCTTTTTTGAGAAGACTTTTTTAATTTTTACCTACTCATCATGCTGAAAGGTTACACGATTCAATTTTGGGGTGTGTGATGCCTGGTTCTCAAACCCAGCATTGGGCGTAAGCTACCATTTCGGGCACCTCTATAAATAGTATTCTTTCGTTTTTAAATCAATCTTGACCAAATCCTGAATTTCGCGCCCGTTATGGTCAAATCGGGCTAAGGTATAAACCGCACCGTCGGCTCCGATAGCGATGGAATTAACGTAGGTAGGTCGGCTACCGTCGGCGTAAAAAATAGGGCCGTGGTCTTGGTAGGTTTGGGTCGGAATATGGAACGTAATCAAATGCAGATTTTCCAGTCCTTTGGCTGCCCCTTTGGAAATTTGGTCGGCTCCTTTGAGGCGCTTCCCGTCGATGTATATCGGCCCGCCCGTAAGGTAATGAATCGTTTCGCCATCTGGGCTGGGCTGAAAACCCAAATAGCCGTAGCTAAATTGATCGAACATGCCGCTTTTTCGGGAAGGCTCCGAGGTTAAGCGTTCTACGATTTCAATTTTAGGAGTTTTGGGATCAAAACGGAACAAATACCCCGAATTTCCGTGAATTCCGTAGGCTACCTGCTCGGGAGCATACCAGAAGATCTTACGCCAGTTGTAGCCCATACTACCGGGATGTTTGGGGTCGTATTTCCCAAAATAATCAATCCGTAAATCAACACCTTCTACTTTTTGTAAGCCTTCGTTATCAGGATGATACGTAAAAATGTCGCCTTCGGAAGTAGAAAAATAAACCGCTCCGTCGCTTGGGTCAACCACCATCGAACGGCACAATACGCGGTAGTCATCGCCCGGGATTCCAGCTTCGCCCTTGGCCGATACCAGACCTACTGTTTTAAGGGTTTTGGCAGAAATATCGTAATGAATGAAATACCCCAACGGCCACGTAATGCCGTACAGATGACCTCGCTCTCGATCCATTGTCATGGTCAGAATACCTTCACCTTCGGGTGCGATGGCTAAGTCTTCAAATGCACCCGTTGCTAAATCGTACGATAAAAAATGCCCGCTGGGATAAAGGCTTTTACCATCGGGCGCGTTTTGCGGCAAACGTTCCATTCCCTCAATCATCTCATACACGCCAATGTGCGTGGCGAAATACAGCTTGCCGTTGCTTTCATAAAAACGAACGTGGCTTTTGCCCTGCGGAATGGCGTTGGCGTCTTTTTCACCACAGATTTCGGTCAAATCCGCTATCCATTCAGTTTGGTCGGTCGTTGGGTCATACGCATACATTTGACCACCGATTTCGTAGGATTCTGAACAAAGGACGTAGTAGAGTTTGCCGTTGCTTGCGGCAGTAATGGCGTTATACGTATCGTGCGCTAATTCAAAGCCCGAGAAATAGGCTTTAGCAGTGAGTGAAGAATTCATGTTTGTAGATTTTTTTTTAATCACAAAGTTGGCTGTGTCCACACAGTCAACGGCGGAATTCATGTTTGTATTTTTTTTAACGTGAACTTTTCAATATCTACGCAGCTATTGGCGGGCAGTACTGCCTCAATTCCAATGGAGATGCAATACTAACTTTGGGTTTTCT
This sequence comes from Runella aurantiaca, assembly GCF_003339505.1. Classification (GTDB taxonomy): domain Bacteria; phylum Bacteroidota; class Bacteroidia; order Cytophagales; family Spirosomataceae; genus Runella; species Runella aurantiaca. The sequence goes on along the minus strand of NZ_QPIW01000019.1, from coordinate 37 downwards.
TTGGTAAAAAGAATAGGCACACATGGCCGCCAACGAA
>NZ_QPIW01000018.1 GCF_003339505.1 Runella aurantiaca | reverse complement strand
TAGTCAATCGGTTCAGGTTGATTTCTTCAACCATCTGGCGCATCCGTAGTTCGTGTGCCTGTTTGCGAAGCAAAAATATGTGTCCCATCTGCTTGTGTAGATGGTCAATCTATTTTAGGACAAGACAGTTTGCTTTTCCCGTGGTCAGGTCTTTCGGAATCGGCTCATTTTCCTGCAACGTATTTTTAAAATTACCGAGTGTTTGATAAGGAATCACGCCTTTCGGATCCATTTTTGTCTGCTTCTTGAATCCGAAATGCGTATAAAGGAACGAGTTGTTTTGGGTATCAAATAAACTTTTCAGTAACGCTTCTACCCCGCTTTCCAATTCCTCATCCTTCAAAGCTGGGTAAGTACCGTCGTTAGAGTTTGCAGCCCTTAGCTTCCGAGGAGATTTTTTGATAACCGTTTTGGAGGACATGGGCACAAAATCGGTGACATAAATCAGGGGTTTGTGGTCATCAACGTCATGACTGGCGGCCTCATGGCTCTTGATGAGTTCTTCATAAATCCAAGCAGTTTTGCGGGCTTTTTTTGACAGGCAGGGAGCCGTCACGAAAGGGTCGTTGGCAATGACCCAATGAACGTAGTCTCCCTGATGATTTTTTTCCAAAAAACATCCAGTAATGACTACGGCATGAGAAGCCCCCGGACAACTTGGGATATAAATACCGCTCACAATAATGGCAAAGCCCTTGGCGGTTTGTTCTTCAATAAACCGCCAATCGGGAAAACCCTTTAACTTAAATTGTGTGCAGTCAATTTGGCAAACTTGTTTGAAAAGTTGTTGATAAAGATTACTCCCTCTTCTCAGCGTTGTATCGCCCAACGGATCACAGGTAAGGCAATGGCCGAAATTAAATTCAATATGTTTTTTTCCTCTCAACAACTCTACCTGTTTGTCGGCCAAAATACACTGAAAACTGAATCTGTCTTTTTCAAGCGCATCACTTTTCAAAGCCGGGATAAGAGATTTGTTGTATTTGGCCGTGACCATTTCAATGCAGGCCGCCCAACAAAAATTTTTATTTTTTTGGGTTTTCACCAAAATATGTGCGTCGTGATAACGGAGAATAGACATAACCCAAAAAGGTAAAAAATTAATTTTGAGAAATTTATGGAATAATTCTCGCAAAAATTATACCTTTTGTAAAAATTTAAGCCTTTACCCTTCAACTCAAAAAGTATGTCAAACATTTTAGAAGTGAACCACTTTTTGGCAGCGATGTCTCCTCAGGAACAGGAAGAACTCAACGATAAACTCGGGAGCAGAATCCAAGGAACTACCATACAAAAAATAAACAAAAAGACCGCTTTGGATTTAAGCAGTGCCGCTGATTCGGATGGGCTGAAAATCACGGTTGCTACTGGCAACAATGCCGTGTCACTGGCAAAATTTAAGAGGTCTGAGCCACTTTCGGACAACCAATTTGCCATTACCAAACAAGTTTTACAACACCCCAATTGGTTTTCGCCCAACAGCAAAATTGTAAAAGTAAGCATTTGCCGGGACGATGATGGCAAAGTATTCCTTATCATTAATTCAAGCGAAGACGACGCAGGTGACGGTGGTGATGGTACAAAAGTAAAAGTTCCAGCACCTGAAGCATAACATAGAATGTCAGAATTAGATATTTATACTCTTACAGTTCGTCTGGGGTATGTTATGTTAGTCGCCCGAATTTTATTGCTTTTAATAATTATTAAGCGACTGAACTATCTTACTAAGCATTCGCCCTTTTTGATGTTATTTTGGTATGCTTTAATTGGCTTTTTTATATCTGTTTTCGAAAATTCATTTATAAAACTTGTCAATCTTTTCAAAGCCCAAGTTATCCCCATTCTTCAAAAACTGGAAATAGACGATACTTTCTTTATTTCGCCTTTTTATTACGTCAATGAATTGTTGTTTTTGGGGCTGTTTTACAGTCGGGTATTGAAAGATAAAACGGGCGAGATTGTCCGCTACGCTGCTTTTGTATTAGCGGGGTTGGAAATCCTGAACACGGTCTTTGGGGAGGGTTACAAAGATGCCCAGAAAATGGGTTCGTTGCTGCTCTCCCTCAACGGGATTGTATTGCCGCTTTTGTTCTTTCGGCAATATTATACCCAAAAGAACAATACCTCTTTTACCCAAAAGGCTTACAGTTGGATTTCGTGGGGGATTCTGACCCCTTATATTTTCTCATTGCTCATTTACTTTCTTTCTGATAGTCTCGTCACCAATTACCCTATCCTTTTCTATCAACTGAGTATTGTCAGAATGAGCATTGATATTATCGGCATTTTGATGATGTCGTATGGCGTTTCGCTCGTCAGAGCGCACAAAAGAACCTAACTTTTGTTTTATCTCCCTATTCCCACTTTCCTAATCCCCTGAATTTCAGGGATTTTTATTTTTTACCCCTACCTATATCCCCAAGATTATTGATTTTCTACCTCATTATATCCCCCGACCTTTGAAGTGTTCAAAGCAAACACTTTTACCAACTTTAAAGGAACTCGATCATGAAAAAGGCCCTCACCATCGCAACGCTTATCCTTGGCTTCATCGCCTTTGCGCAGGTTTGTCAAGCCGAGTCAAAGCCCTCCGCCAGCACCTCTTGTGTAACGGCCAAACAATCGTTTTCCTTCCTAAGTTTTACTGCCCAAGTGGAAGCAAAAACAACCGCACACCTCTTTCAAATGGAATTGAAAAAATCAGCCGATAAAACCTTGCTTTTCACGGTTCATTATTCAGCACAAATAGCGCAAATCGCCAACGGCATACTCCGGGTTTTATTCATCGCATACATCGCTTTTTTGTTCAGACAAAACTTTCCTCTACTTAAACCTCAACGTGCATAAACCATTGAAGCTGGCGAGCGCTTCGTTTTCAGCAGCTAGAGAAGGTGAGCTGATGAAAGACCACCCCCAATGAAGTTGTTTTTGATTCTATTTATCAACAGCGGTTTTCGACAAATGCGAAGGCCGCTGTTTTTTTTGGTGTATTTTGCCAGTATGCAACATTCTGCCTCTCCTAGTCGTATTTGCTTAAAACAAGATTGAAATCACTCAAATCAGCATTTTGCGTCCTTTTTGACACCCAAAACAGCGTGCTTTGGAAAGTTGCATTTCCCTTATAACTTCACCCCACCGTTTTTCGTTTATACAAGAAATACCCTTCTCATGCACTACCGTTTACGATTCATTCTCTTGGGGCTATCCTTTTTTTCGTTGACTAGCTACGCGCAACTCAAACCATTGTATTCGGGCGAGCAACTGCAAAAAATTCAAGAATCTCAAAAACTCATTGAAAATCAACACTTTATCCTAAACTCCCAACTAAAAACCTTGGCTCGGCAGAACAATTGGCCTTTGCGGCAAGATTTTTCCGACGGCAGCGTAGTGATTTTGAGCGGAGTGAGCGAAACTGGACAACCTCTCTATAATATCACAACCACCAACCGGGGGGCCGCAATCACGACCCGTACCAACGCGCTCTACGACGGCGGCGGATTAGACCTGAACCTCACGGGCGGCAGCAGTGTGATGAAAGACCGGTTGGGGATTTGGGATGGCGGAGCCGTTTTGAAAACCCACAGCGAATTGGCGGGGCGCATCACGCAGGTAGACAATGCAACCAGCGTAAGCAGCCACGCTACCCACGTAAGCGGCACCATGATTGCCACGGGCATCAATCCCCGGGCCCGTGGGATGGCCAACGCGGCAACCCTACTGGCCCATGACTTCAACAACGACACCCCCGAAATGGCCAATGCGGCCGCCAACTTACTCGTTTCAAACCATTCGTACGGAACACTGTCGGGATGGCGGTTGAATACCGAGCGGCCTGGCACCGACAACAACCTTAAATGGGAATGGTACGGGGATTCGACGGTGAACAATCTTCAGGACTACAAATTCGGTTTTTACGATTCGCGCACCCGAGAATGGGACCGCATTGCTTATAATGCTCCTTATTATCTCATTGTCAATTCGGCAGGCAACGACCGGGGCACTACTGGCCCACCCGCAGGAACTGCCTATTTTTTTGGCAGTAGCAACCGTAAAAGCACCACTCCACGCGCCGCCCAAACGGGATATGATTTAATTTCGACTTACGGAACCGCCAAAAACAGCCTGACGGTGGGTGCCATCAGCGTGTTGAATAATGGATATAATCAAATTTCTGACCCGCGCATTTCAAGTTTCAGCAGTTGGGGCCCTACCGACGACGGGCGCATCAAACCCGACATTGTGGGGGTGGGCGTGAGCGTTTTCTCAACCACCTCCACGGGCAATAACGCCTACACAACCCTCAACGGCACGTCGATGTCGTCGCCCAATGTATCTGGCTCTATTTTTTTGTTGCAGGAATTATACCATAGCCTAAACGGTACGTTTATGCGTTCGGCCACATTAAAAGGGCTCGTGTTGCATACTGCCGACGATGCTGGCAATCCTGGACCCGATTACCAATACGGCTGGGGATTGTTGGACCAACGGCAAGCCGCCGAAGTGCTTCTCAACAAAGATAAATCGCATTTAATCACCGAGCGCACCTTGTTGCCCAACGAAACTTACACCACACAGGTGGTGGCCTCGGGAAAAGGGCCGCTCATTGCCACCATTTGCTGGACGGATCCAGAAGCCCCTGTTTTTTCCGTCAACTCCGCCAATTTTAATAACCGTACCCCTAAGTTAATGAACGACTTAGACATCCGTATCTCCGACGGAACAACCGAATCGTTGCCCTGGGTGCTAGACCCTGAACAACCCGCCAACAACGCAACACGGGGGGATAATATTCGGGACAATGTGGAACAAATCTTGATTCCCAACGCGATTCCAGGGCGCACCTACACCATTACTATAAAGCACAAAGGCACTTTGACCAACAACACCCAAGTTTACGCGCTGATTGTCAGCGGCATCGGCGGCAAGGCGTATTGTGAATCCCGGGCTACATCCGACGCAGACACCAAAATCACGAAAGTGGTACTGGGAAATGTCACCCAGCTTGGCAATAACGGCTGTCAAACATACAGTGACTTTATGAGTCAAGTGGTCACGATTTCTTCGGGGCAAAGCATTCCTTTGGAAATAAGCATCGGCTCTTGCGGCGGAGATTTCAACAAAGCGGTAAAAGCGTTTGTTGACTGGAATTCAGACGGAGATTTTGACGACGAAAATGAAACGGTAGCGGCTTCGTCGGTCATGGGCAATGGCGTTTTTTCGACCGTACTTAAAGCACCGTCTGGGTTAATCTTCAATAACCTATCTCGCATACGCATCGTAACGGCCGAAACCAACAATCCCGCCGCTGTAACAGCCTGCGGCACATACGCCAAGGGCGAAACGCAGGAGTTTTTAGTGCGTTTTACGCGCCCCTCACGCGACGTGAGCCTATCAGCATTGGTCACGCCCGAAAACAATTTTTGCAACAATCAACTCAGCAGCATTACTGTTCGACTTAAAAACAACGGTTCGGAAGCTCTAACGGCTATTCCCGTTTCGGTTCAGGTATCGGAGCCATCAGGGGCCGTACTCGGAACCATTAACTCAACCCTTATGCAGGCTTTAGCGGCTTTTTCGGAAGCTACATTTTCGTTGACCGCACCCTTTTTGAGTGAATTAAAACCCGCAACAAACTATCTCTTTACGGTTAAAACACTCCTGCCAGACGATCAGGATTCGCTGAACAATACTTTGATTCAAACCCGAGCAGTGGCTGGTCTAACAACGATTACTTCGGCTACAGCAACTTATTGCGGCACCGACCCGCTATCGCTCATCGCCAATGGCAACGGAACCGCCTTTTGGTATGACAATCCTTCTTCTTCTCAATTTATTGCCGTCGGCAACTCAACGAGTAGCAGTGTACGTTTGCCGGGAGGAACATTTTACGTAGCCCTCAACGATTTCAGCGGCACATTAGGCCCCACCACCAAATCCGCTTTTACGGGAGGCACCTATTCTGGCAATTTCGGCCCCGCGCCGTTCATCCGCGCCGAAGTACCCGTTTTGCTAGAAAGCGCTCGGCTCTATACCTCCTCAGCTGGTCGATTGACGTTTACCGTATACGGCTTGGATGATAAATTTATTTCTACCACCACGATTGACGTGACCGCCAGCCGAAATCCCAACGCCCCCAATCAGGGCGCCCCGACGGGACAAGTCTCCGACGACCCGAGCGACCCCGGCAATGTATACCCACTTAATTTAGCCATTCCCGCCGCAGGAGATTATAAAATTACGATTGAGTACGAAAACGGGGCCACCATATTCCGAAGCAATTCGGGAGTATCGGGTTTTCCGTTCAGCATTCCCAATGTTATTACATTAAAAGGGGCCTTGTTTGCCCAAAACGGTGGTATCGATACCCTCACAAACGCCTATTACTATTTCTATGATTTGAAGGTTAAATCGTTGGGCTGTTCGAGTGGCAGGGTTCCCGTCGTGGCGCAGTCCTCCAGTAGCACTAATCCGACCATCTCGGTCACGGGAAGTACCACCATCTGCGAAGGCACGGTCATTGACCTCACCGCCCCCGCAAACGGCGGCGCGTATCAGTGGTTTTTCAATAATCAACCCGTCAGCGGAGCCACGAATGCTACCTTCTCGGCGGGCAATTCAGGCGTGTATACAGTGAGTACTTCGGTCAATAACTGTCTACCTTCGGTGTCATCACCCATAACTATCACGACCAAGAAAGCCGAAAAGCCCACCATTACGACCAGTGGCATCGAGCTTACATCCAGTGCCGTTTCGGGCAACCAATGGTTCCTAAACGGACTGCCGATTGCGGGCGCTACCGCCAAAACGTACATGCCAACGCAAACGGGCGGCTACTCGGTGAGAGGCAATGTAAATGGATGTGGCGAATTGATTTCAGACGAAGTACGGATTACAATCACGGCTACAGAACCCGTTTTTCCGATTGCAGAAGCATATAAAGTATATCCCAATCCAGCCGAAGATTTTGTCATTTTAGAATATGCTTCACCGACCCCCATTTTGCAAAAAATAATCGCTTCTTTGTACGATTTACAGGGGCGTTTGATACTAAAAAAACAGATGGAAGGGAATGAAAAAAAATTTAGTACACAATTCAACCTTAAAATGCTGCAAAGCGGTACGTTTTTTGCTATAATTGAAGTGGAGGGTACACCAACGCGCATCATTAATGCCATTGTAAAACACTAAGTTGCGCGCCTGTACTGTGAGAGGATGCCTGTTATTTTACCCCATAAACTATTTTTTAGTATTCCTTCGCTGATAGGTAGGCTTTTAATGGTCTATCTATCAGCCATTTGCATTTTTGTCCAAGGCCAAACCGTCGAAACCAGTCTCAAAATACCAGAAAACACCGCAGGTTTACGCCTCCTTGATCTCCAAAAACGCTACACCCTAAATCGTCAAAAAGCGCTAAATCTAGCCAAAAAACAAAAATGGTTTATCAGCAAAAAATATGCCAAGGGGCGCACCTTAACCTTACAGGGAGTTGATACGTTTGGTATACCCGTTTATTACACTGTTCATAACCTTCTGGCTTCTACGGGTACGCACACCACCAACCTCTACAACGGCGGAGGCTTGGGTATTGATTTAAAAGGGGATTTACCGCAGCTTAATGGCACCCTTTGCCTCTGGGATGGTGGCCTGCCTCGTCTTTCGCACGTTGAATTTGGGGGGAGAATCCGTCAAAAAGACGGCAGTACCCTACTGAGCGACCATGCCACGCATCTATCAGGAACGATGGCCGCTGCGGGTATCAATTCGCAAGTCAAAGGAATGGCGTACGCAGCTAAATTAGATGTTTGGGACTATAACGATGATTTGGTGGAAATGTCCCGCGAAGCTTCAAAAATGTTGGTTTCAAACCATTCTTACGGGCCTGTTGTGGGGTGGTTTTACAACGAAAGCCGGTCGGGTAACGACCCGACTCGCAAATGGGAATGGTGGGGTAATACGAGCATCAGCACGAAGGAAGATTATCGTTTTGGGTTTTATGACGAAAAAGCACGGGACTTGGATCAATTGGCGTACAACAACCCCTTTTACCTGATTGTAAAATCGGCTGATAACAAACGTAGCGAAACAGGCCCGCCCATCGGAACGCCTTATTTTTTACGAAATACGAACCAAACAAGTATTTTGGACCGGTACCGGAACGATGGCTATGACGTGATTCCCGCCGAAGCCAATGCCAAAAATATTTTAACCGTTGGTGGAGCAGAATTAAAATTACAAAACGGCCGCATCGGTGGTTTCTCCGTCTCCGATTTTAGCGGTTGGGGCCCCACCGACGATGGCCGCATCAAACCAGATTTATTGGGCGTCGGGACAAGCATCATTTCTTCCATCTCAAACGCCGACAACGCCTACGCAACCATGTCGGGTACTTCGACTGCCTCCGCCAATGTTTCGGGTACGTTGATTCTGCTGCAAGAGCTTTTTTACCGTCAAAAGGCCTATTTTATGCGTTCGGCCACGTTAAAGGGACTGGTACTGCACACCGCCGACAAACCACTCGATAAATTGGGCCCAAGCTACGAATACGGCTGGGGCTTGCTCAACGCCGAAAAAGCGGCCAAAGTCCTGATTAATTCAGATAATAATCATGTCGTGCTGGAGAAATCACTTCGGCAGAATGAAACTTACCAACAAAAAATAATCGCAACGGGCAACACTCCCTTGGTCGTAACCCTTAGTTGGACCGACCCAGAAGGTACACCCACCCGGATTACGACCCAGACCGTAGATGACCCGACCATCAAACTCATCAATGACCTTGATGTACGTCTGAGCGACGATGTGGGCAATACGTGGTTCCCTTGGGTACTTGACCCCGCAAATCCCACCAAAGAAGCAAGCAGGGGCGACAATATCCGGGACAATACCGAGCAAGCGTTGATTGAATCGCCAACGCCCGGGAAAGTGTACACTTTGACCATTCGGCACAAACGAACGCTGCAAACCGGCACTCAGCCATACTCCCTGTTTATCAGCGGCATAAACCCTCAGGATTGCAACGCAGCCGTTCAGTTAGTAGCTGGAAAAGATACCACGCTTTGCGGAAATATTGCCCTGAAAATGCAAATCAAAGGCGATAATGGCCTGACCTATCAATGGATGAAAGACGGGCAATTGCTTGCTACCTCCACATCTACCTCGCTGGATATTTCACAGGAAGGGGTCTATTCTGTTAAGGCCATCGGGTATCAATGTTCGGCCCAATCAAAAGCCATCAGTGTCCTTTTTTCTGACTTAATAGCACAGATCAGCCCCGCAGGAAGTTTTGCCATCTGTGCGGGCAAGGCGGTACGACTAACCGCGAATGAAGGTTTGGGCTACCGATATCAATGGCAGCGCAACGGCAGCCCCATTGTAGGCGCCACCACGTCGGTTCTAACCCCAACAGAACCCGGAACATACACTGTCATCATTCGGAGCAATAGTTGCACGGCCGTTTCCAAGCCGACTCAATTGCTTTCGGCGCTTCAACAGCCCGTTATTTCAACCAACACTGGCACTCTGATACCCCCGAAAGGGAGTATTCGGCTCACAACCATTACGGGCCAAGGAATGGCCTACCGCTGGTTTCTAAACGATAACCCCATTGCGACCGCAACCGGAGCGCGGCTGACCGCCTCATTGCCCGGGAAATATACGGTTGAAATTACCCAAAACGGGTGTTCAATTAGGTCTGCCCCCCTCATACTGATCAACGTTCCGTACCCAACAAATACCCCCGCCACAGTTCCTGAAATATTGATAGTTAAAGAAAACCTATCGCTTTTTCCAAACCCCGCCGTTCATACCCTGACCGTCGCGTATGCATCTGACAACACGTACGATTTAACGGCACAAATTGTGACGATAGACGGAGTTAAACTCGCGGACAAATTACTATACGACAACGGCAGTGTATTTCTGAATCAGTTTGATGTGTCAGAACTCCCGCCGGGTAAGTACTTCATTCAGGTCAGCGACGGGCGGCGTTCCATTGCCAAACCTTTTGTGAAGCAATGACGTTTTTTTTGTATGAATCATGCCATCGAACTTAGCGTTTTATCGCCCATGGCCTCCGTCGAATATATGATTGCGGCTTTTGGAGCCGTGCAGCAGAATGGATTTGCCACGTTGACCGTTCCTCCTTTCTGGGTCAAAAAATTACACCGTGATTGGCCTGAATCCACCCAAGCTGTTTTATCGACCGTGATTGGGTATCCTTTGGGCTACCAACGCACTGAAACCAAGCAAACCGAAACAGAATGCGCCCTTAACGACGGCGCGCGCGAAATTCAGGTGGTTATGAATACATCGGCATGGTTTTCGAATTCAAACGGTTGGCCCAAAGTAGAATTTGCCAAACTCGCCAAGCTGATTCACCAACGAGAAGCTATTTTTACGGTAATTATCGAAACCGATTTTTTTGACGAGCCCAACCTCATTCACGCCCTCAAAACTGCTGCCGACGCGGGAGCGGATTACGTACAAAATACCACTGGATTTTTCCAAAAACCATTTAACCTAGAAAAAGCATTGTGCTTTAAGCAGCTTACACCCGCCCAAGTTGGCTGCAAAATTTGGGCTGATGGTGCTACAAATGAAGATTTTACGAAGCTATTGGAACACGGAGCAGAAAGGCTATGTTTGCCTTTTAGAAGCTAACGTACCGAATTTGTCCTTTTTGTTTCTGGAAAATTTTCATGCCTGTTATTTCAACCAACACTCACCGTCCCCCTTCGTGGTTGCCGAATGGCCACTATCAGAGCATTTATCCTGCTCTTTTTCGGACTATCAATCCTTCCTATCAACGCGAGCGCCTTACCACGCCCGACGATGATTTTTTGGATTTGGACTGGAGTTTTGCAAAAAATAACAAAATAGCTGACAAAAAAGAAAACGCCAAACTACCCACTTCATTACGTCCTTTGGTGATTCTTTCGCACGGGTTGGAAGGAAGCAGCACCCGGCAATACGTAACGGGAATGGTGAAGTTTCTGACCACCAACGGATTTGACTGTTTGGCTTGGAATTATCGAAGTTGCAGCGGCGAAATAAACCGCCAACTGCGATTTTACCACAGCGGCGAAACCACCGATTTGGAGTTTGTGATTCAACACGCTCTCGCCAAAGGCTACACCGAAATCAACCTGATGGGATTTAGTTTGGGGGGAAATGTGACGTTGAAATACGTCGGCGAAAACGGAGCTAATATTCATCCTGCCATCAAAAAAGCCGTGGCCTTCAGCGTGCCGATGGATTTATTGGCTTGTAGCCGTAACATCGAAAAACCAGAAAATAAAATCTATTTGTGGCGATTCTTAAAATCGCTAAAGCCCAAAGTAACGGCCAAAGCCCAACAATATCCTGAGCATTTTGATTTAAAGAAGTGGAAATACGTCAAAACATTCTGGGATTTTGACCACGTTTACACAGGACCACTGCACGGGTTTGAAGGGGCTGATGATTATTACCAGAAAAGCAGTTCCAAAGGTTTTATTCATGCAGCGGCCATCCCAACGCTCATCGTCAACGCCGTCAACGACCCTCTGGTGCCCTACCAAAGCCTACCCTCCGATGTAATTGCAAATATGCCCAACGTGTGGCTAGAACTCACGCAGTCGGGTGGGCACTGTGGTTTTAGACCTGATATATTCAGCCACAAAGACGCCTACTGGTCGGAAGTTCGGGCGTTAACATTTCTTACTGAGGTATGAATGCCCTGATTCTGGCGGGCGGGCGCAGTACGCGGATGGGTACCGACAAAAGCCTGTTGACCTACCATCATCAACCCCAATGGCGCTATTTATATGAGTTGCTGACGCCGTACTGTTCTACCGTTTTTATCTCCTGTCGAGCCGACCAAAAAGATAATTTTGACAGTTTCCCCTGCCTGATTGATAACCGTGAAATCGGACCATTGGGGGGTATTCTGTCGGCGTTTGAACATAGCCCAACCGAAGCATGGCTGGTCGTGGCCTGTGATATGCCTTTTGTGTCGCCAGAAACGATTGCTTTTTTGGTCAGTCATCGCCAGCCCAATCAAATAGCGACCGCCTTTCAACATCCCGAAACCCTGTTTCCTGAACCTTTATTAACCATCTGGGAGCCTCAAAGTTATCAATCAATCCAAGCGCAATTTGAGCAAAACCGCTTTTCGCCACTGCAAATTCTAAAAAAAGCCAACGTCCATTTGATACCCTGTCCTACACCCCGTTGGCTCCAAAACATCAACACGCCAGAAGATTTCAAAAATACAACTGGGCAATAATTTCGTTTTCCGTTGCCTAAAAAGGCTTCCATTATTTAGTAAACGGCCATTTTTTTCGCCGTAACTACCTTATTTTTGAGAAAAACAACGCTATGTTCAAAGCCATACTTGTTGACGACGAACGCATGAGCCTTGAAGTTCTGGCCATCAAATTGCGTAAAGTTGCCCCCGAAATCAACATTTTAAGCACTTTCCAGTCGCCCGAGGAGGCGGTTGTGGGTATTCGACAACTAAAACCTGATGTGCTTTTTTTGGACATTGAAATGCCGCTGATGGATGGTTTTACGCTTTTACGACAATTGGAACCTTATTCGTTTGAAGTTATTTTTACCACGGCCTACAACCAATACGCTATTGAAGCTATTCGTCAGAGTGCGCTGGATTTTTTGTTGAAGCCCGTTCGGGAAATTGAACTCAGCTCCGCACTGCAACGCCTTGAAAAAAAACGCCACAGCCAACAGGCATCTCACAACGAAAGCCTAGCTTTGTCTTCGTTACAATTCAATAAAATCGCCATTCCCTCCTTGAAAGGCGTCACGTTTGTGCCCATTCAGGACATCGTTTGGCTCGAATCAGACAGTAATTATACCATATTTCACCTCGCCGCCAACGGAACGCCCCCTCGTAAACTGGTGGCATCGCGCACGCTCAAAGAATTTGAACAGATGCTTGCCTCCGCTCACTTTTTACGCGTCCATCGTTCGGCCGTAATTAACCTATTGCGGGTCAAAGAATACGTACGCGGAGAAGGCGGCACTGTGCTGATGGACGACGGCTCAGAAGTAGAAATTTCACGGAATGAGAAAAAAGGATTTTTGGAAAAACTGGGGTTGTAATCTTTGTTCATTTACAGGATTATGTACTTTTATTCCTTCAAAACCACTTAATTCTGTTTTTTTATGCCGCAGTCACGCACCAATATTTCTTCTGGCTCTCCGTGGGAGGCCACCGTGGGGTATTCAAGAGCCGTCAAAATCGGCGCCGTCATTGAAATCAGCGGAACCGTCGCCGTTGAAGATGGCCAAGTAGTAGGATTGGAAGACCCCTACGTCCAAACCAAAGCTATTCTCAAAAAAATTGAGACTGTATTAGCCGAAGCGGGGGCTTCGCTCAAGGATGTTGTACGCACCCGTATTTTTGTAACCGATATTTCTCAGTGGGAAGCCGTTGGTCGGGCGCATGGTGAGTTTTTTGGAGAGATTCGGCCGTGTACCACGATGGTAGAAGTATCTCGTTTAATTGCCCCCGAATACATGGTGGAAATTGAAACTACCGCGATTCTGGAAAATTAACCCCAAGACTTTTAAAACAAAGCGGGGGAAGCTTTCGCCTCCCCCGAATGTTTAAATATATTGACTGCCTAGCTGCTTGGCATCCGCCACAAAATCTCTGACCCGCTGCTCTTCGTCAATTTTACAAATCATCAGAACACCGTCGTTTTCGGCAATGATGTACCCATCCAGCCCTTGCACCACCACGAGTTTGTCTTTGGGTGTTTTAATGATACAATTCCCTGTATTATAAAGCTTTATATTCCCTTCAGTTGCATTTTGCTGCGCATCTTTTGGCGAAATATCGTAGAGCGATTTCCACGTTCCCAAATCTGACCAGCCAAAATCACTTAAAACAACATAGACATTTTGGGCTTTCTCCATGATGCCCACGTCGATAGAGACGTTTCTACAAAGCATATACGCTTTGTCAATGAAGGTTTTCTCCTGCTCGGTATAGTAATCTTGCTCACCCGCCACAAATACCTCCGCTACTTCGGGCAAATAAGCCGCGAATGCTTTAAGAATGGCCTGAACATTCCACACGAATATGCCAGCATTCCACACGAAATCACCACTTTCCAGAAATTTAACCGCAATTTCCAACTGGGGTTTTTCGGTAAACGTTTTTACTTTTTTGGTCTCACTTTCGGAAGGCAGGAACTGAATGTAGCCATAGCCCGTGTCGGGACGAGTGGGTTGAATCCCGAGCGTAATCAGAATTTCTTCTTTTCCTGAGGCATCAAGAGCAAACTGAATTTTTTCACGAAATATTTCTTCCTTCAGAATAATATGATCGGAAGGAGCCACCACCACCCTAGCCTGAGGGTCTTTTTTGGCAATCTTATAACACGCATAAGCAATACACGGGGCGGTATTGCGGCGATTAGGCTCCAGCAAGATTTGGTCGTCAGTCAGGAACGGAACTTGTTTTTTAATCAAATCATAGTACTCGGCACTGGTCACGATGTAGATGTTTTCGGGAGGGCAAACCCCTTCAAAACGACTTACAGTTTGTTGAAGCAGTGTTTTTCCAGTTCCCAATACATCATGAAACTGCTTGGGGTTGTTGTTTCGGCTGAAAGGCCAGAACCGTGTTCCAGCGCCGCCTGCCATGATAATTACAAAATTGTGATTCATAAGCGATGAGTGATGTGAAGCGTTAATAATTGACAGGAAAAGTACTGCATTCAGACGATAAATCCCTTTTTACGTTACATTTTCCCGTTTATTTTTGCTCTTGTTGGATATAGTTTTCAACTCGTAAAGCTACATTTTCTCGGATACTTTGCCAAAAAAGGTTTATATCGGCCGAATGCCACACTTTGTTCCGTATCAAAGACCGCCCTTTTACGTAGGGTTTGTTAATCCACAACAGCCCTTGGTGGACCTGCGCATCAGTCAATTGTGGCACAAACGTAAATTTTAGGCCCACACCACCCTTATTCAGGCTTTGAGAAGCATATTCTTCGGTTAAACGCCACGTCAGCGGATTGGTGCAGGCCGCAGTAGAAAAGCGATTGGGAACGTACTTGTCGGGAAAAAAGCCGCGCAAATAAGTATGCCAAGAGGCAAAACCGCCTACTTCTTCGGGAGTCTTTGCGGGTTTAATGGTTTTAAATTCATCGGGCTGGGCAGGAACCCCCGTGATGTCTCCTACCAAATAGGCAAACACTAGTTTTTGTCGGAGCGGTTTGCCATCAAAAAAATCCTTCAGCAAACGTTTGGCGTGGGCCGTTCCTTGACTGTGCGAAGCAATGACAATGGGACGGCCCTGATGATAATTTTGTAAATAATACTCAAATGCCGCTTTCACATCAGAGTACGCCAAGTCCATTGCTTTTTGTTTTTCTAGTTGGTTTTGCGTCACAAAGCTGTAATAATGCGCCTGACGATATCGGGGCGCGTACACTTTGCAAGAGCCATTGAAGACCGAAGCCTGATTGAGAATGGTAGAGTTGTCCACCCTCTGATTCAACGCGGCATCATTTACATCAGCATTCCACTCAAAAGCGCCGATGGTTGGTTGCTGCGTATAGATTGTAGGGTGAATAAAAAAAACATCTGCTTTGGCCACCGCCTGCCCATCTTTGAGACCCGACTTCAGAGGCACACTATCGGCGGCATCTTTTACCGTGGGCAGAGCCGCCCAGTAGAGTGGTTTGGTATAATCAGGAGCGGTGGGAACATTCTCTAAAATGTATTGACTTTGTAACGTCACTGATTTTGAACACCCGGTTACAATCACTAAAAGGACTGAAAAAAGTACCGAAGGACGATATTTTAGTTTATTCATTATTGTACTTTTCTAACAATTATGCATGCATAACACTTTTTTTTATGAATATAGGAAGAAAAAATTGTAACCTATTTTCAAAAGAACGAATATTACACAAAATTACGAATGAGTTACACCCAAAAACAACTTTAAACCTATGGATAAAATTTTAAGAAATGCCATACTCTATTCAATGGCATGGTTAATGAGCGCAGGCATAGTGTTGGCTCAAACAAAAGTCGCCGGAAATGTGACGGATGCAACAACGCGTGATGGATTGGTGGGAGTGAGCATTCAAGTGAAAGGAAAGGTGGTTGGAACCATTTCGGACGCAAAAGGTAATTTTTCACTGACTACAAATACTCCTACACCTTTCACTTTGGTTATTACTTCTATCGGGTACGAAAGCCAGGAGATTCAAATTGATGGTAACCGTCCCGACCTTAAGATTGTGTTTAAAGAGCAGGCATTGATGGGACAGGAAGTGGTTGTATCGGCTTCCCGAATTGAAGAAAGCGTACTCCAATCACCAGTAACGGTTGAAAAAATGGACATTCGTTCTATTCGGGAAAACCCCTCAGCTTCTTTCTACGATGGACTTGCCAACTTGAAAGGAATCGACATGGCTACCCAAAGCTTATTGTTTAAATCTATCAACATGAGAGGTTTTGGGTCTACAGGAAACCCACGTACGGTGCAAATGATTGACGGAATGGATAACTCCGCACCAGGACTTAATTTCCCGATTGACAACATTGTTGGGATGCCCGAACTAGACGTAGAGAGCGTTGAAATTCTTCCTGGGGCAGCGTCGGCATTGTATGGCCCCAATGCACTCAATGGTTTGGTACTGATGAACAGCAAAAGTCCTTTTTTGTACCAAGGACTCAGCGCTGCCGTCAAAACAGGAGTGATGTCGGCCAGTAACCGCGACCAAGTCACGAGTCCGTTTGGTGATATTTCAATTCGCTACGCCAAAGCGTTCAACAATAAGTTTGCTTTTAAAATCAACCTTGGTTACATTCAAGCAAAAGACTGGCAGTCAACCAACTACGACAACTTAAACGTTGGCGGAAATTCCGACCCGCTGAGAGGTGCTGGCACTGACCACGATTTTGACGGGACCAACGTATACGGTGACGAAGTTCAGGCCAACATACAAACCGTGGCAAATGGTCTGGTTGCCGCTAAATTGTTGCCTTCGGCGGCGTTGGCCCTTATTCCGAACACCAATGTAAGCCGGACGGGTTTTATTGAAAATGGTTTAGTCGACAACAACGTAAAGAGCTTTAAATTCAACGGAGCACTGCACTACCGGGTCACCGAAAAGGTAGAAGCCGTTGTGCAAGTGAACTATGGTTACGGCACGACCCTTTATACGGGTACTGGCAAATATTCTCTTCGTAATTTTAACTTAACGCAGGCAAAAGCAGAATTGCGAGGCGATAATTTCACAATCCGCGCCTATACTACTCAAGAGCGCTCTGGAGACTCTTATACAGCTGGTCTGGTAGCAGTTTCAATGTTGAACGAAGTAAAGCCTCACGCTACTTGGTTTGGTGAATATGTTGGTGCTTTTGCCGCCGCAAGAGGTGCGGGTGTAGCTGAGCAACAAGCTCATTTGGTGGCTCGCCAAACCGCCGACAAAGGTTTACCTGTTGCGGGCTCAGCTACATATAACACATTGCTGGATAAGTGGAGAAACACCTCTATTGCACAAGGGGGTGGAAGCTTTCTTGACCAAACCAATCTGTATCACGCCGAAGGGGTCTACAACTTCAAAAACCAAGTTAAATTCGTTGAACTATTGGCAGGAGCAAACATCCGTCAATATCAACTCCGTTCGGAAGGAACCTTGTTTTCAGATCAAAAAGATGGCCGCAACGGGACAATTCCCATCAACGAATACGGCGCATTTGTGCAGGCAGGTAAAAAGCTTTTTGGTGACCACTTAAAATTATCGGCCTCTATCCGCTACGATAAGAATCAAAATTTTGAAGGGCAATTTTCTCCACGGGTATCAGCAGTGACCACTTTTGGCGACCATAACGTTCGTCTTTCGTACCAAACTGGTTTCCGTATTCCAACCACCCAGAATCAATACATTGATCTTCAGACTCCCTCGGGAACACTGATAGGTGGTTTGCCCGAGTTTGACAAAAGATACAACCTGAACAGTGGCGTTACGAGAGAAACATTGGTAGATTTTGCGACCAATCCAACCAAATACATCACCGCTGATGTCATTGCCAAAGCACAGGCCTACGCAACAGCTGCGGTCAATTCACAGTTGCCGCTTATTCAGGCGGGCGTTACAGCTGCGGTACAAGCGCAAGTTACGGCAGGTGTAACGGCACAAGTCAATGCCGCCATTGCGGCTGGTCAGCTTCCTGCCTCCGCTGCGCAAGCCGCCATTCAGGCTGGAGTAGCCAACCAAATGGCTACTCCAGAAGTACAGACAGCCATTGCCAACAACGTAAAAGCCGAAGTTGTAAAACAGGTAACGGCCGTCACTACTCAAGTAGCACCAGCCTACGCCCTGGCAACTTTGCCTAAGTATCAGGCAAAAGCCCTGCGTCCAGAACGGGTAAAATCGGTTGAAATTGGCTATAAAGGCGTAATTGGCAAAAAACTTCTGGTGGATGCTTCTTACTACAACAGCGTTTACAAAAACTTTATTGGTAGAGCCTCAATTGTTGTACCTACTGCCGCCGCCGCGCCAGGATTGCCCATTGAGTCAGGATTGGGTAGTGGCAATACACGCGCCGGGTACGGAAGACCAGCCAACAGCGAGAAAGATATTACCGTTACGGGTTTTTCGATTGCGCTCAATTATTCACTGCCTAAAAACTTTTTCATCGGTGGCAATTTTGCCCAAAACAACCTAAAAAACTTTGAGCCTACCCCTGAGTTACCTAATGCGGAATTCAATACACCCAAAAATCGCTTCAACATTAATGTTGGTAAGCGCATCAGCAGTGGAAATAAAATTGGGTTCAATCTTGCCTTTAAACACCAAGATACCTTTACATGGGAATCAAGTTTTGTTGTACCAACTACGGCGGGCGTACCTTTGTACTCCAATACTGGCGTACCAGCCATTACCAACTTAGACGCCCAAGTGAGTTACAAAATGTCAACGCTAAAATCCATTTTAAAAGTAGGAGGTACCAACCTTTTTGGTAAGCCTTACTACCAAGCGTACGGAAGTCCAGCGATTGGTTCGATGTATTATGTTTCACTTACCTTTGATGAATTATTAAATAAGTAGCGCTTTAAACAACGCTTTTATTTTAGAACAAAAAAGGCTCCGCATGGAGCCTTTTTTGTTCTAAAATAAACTAAAAATCAATTGCCCCCACCAGTGCCTTTGGTTCCGATTGTCGTCACCGCTGGCGGAATAGACAGCGCTGTGCCGTTGCCGGCTTGATCGGCTCCGATGTCCAGTTTTGCACCTCTCGCACCACCATCGTAGTCTTTTTCTACCGCAGTTCCAAGCGTTTTTCCCGCACCAATACAAGGACTGCCGGCCGCTAAGTGGTACTGTGCATCCAGTTTAGGGTCAGCGTTGGTGCTGCTCGCGTCGAGTTTAGATTGGGTTTTCCAATTGGCAAACCCATCAAACTCAGCGTAATCATCGTCAGATTTATCAATTCTGAACGTGAGCGTGCCAGACTTAAAGTAAAAATTATTACTCACATCGTTGATTCCTTCGGGAATACCCCGCAGTCGCGCCATTTTTCCTTTTGCAGAAGCCGTTTGTACAAAAACATTGTTTGCGATTTTAAGGTCTTTGCATTTGGGATATTTATCACCGGTAGGTGTACCATAAATCTCACCCCGAGCAATCATCAGCGCCGCACTAGCTTCCTGTGCTACGTTAATGAGTGTGTTATTATAAACCTGCGCATTGAAGGCGGCGTACAATCCAATGCCTTCCCATTTGGTATTCACAACAATGTTATTACGAATGATGATATTGATACTTTCAAAATAGGTGGGATTAGTGGTGGTATTAAACCACTCCGCATCAGTATCCAAGTAGCCCGCGACCAAACCACCCTCGCCGCAATTCATGATGAGATTTTGCTCAAAAATGCAATCTTTTGCTCCTCCTTTGGCGTACAAAGCGTTGGTAGCAATGTCATGAAAATAGCAATTACGTACCGTCATGTTGGAGCCGTTTACGTTGTCAATTCCTTCGGCATTCTGCGCTGAGATGTTGGCAGGGCCTACTCCTGAACGGTAAATCTCGCAGTTAAGCACCTGAATATTTTGGCATCCGGGCGTAATTTTAATGCAATCGCGCCCTGTATCGTGGATTTTGCAGTTCAGAATTTTGATGTTTCTCACCCCGCGCCGCTTGTCAAAAGGCACACTTCGGTCGTCATCCCAGTTGCTTTCAAACTTTATTCCGTAGTAATAGCCCCCCATAATTTCTACGTTTTCAATGGTTATGTTCTCACTCTCTGGTTCTCTAAACCAGAGGCAGCTGGAAATATCTTCCACCGTCATTATCGCTTTGATAACTGCCCACTCACCTGGATAGGAATGCAGATTGATATTGGAGGTTCTGAACTTTACTTCTTCGCTTAGGTGGGTGCCACCGCGCAGGATGATTTCTAATCCTTTGGCTGGGTCGGCAACGTCAGCGGCTTTTTGGATGGTTTTAAAAGGTTTGCTTTCACTTCCATCGTTGGAGTCGCTGCCGTTGGGTGAAACGTAGACTTTTCCGCTGATGGTCTGCCCGCCATTATTTCCCGGATCGTTGCAACTTGGTGGCTCCTGCGGACAGCCACAGGCGGTCGGGTCAGCGTCGCATTCGTCGGTTTCAACTTCCGCCTTTTTACATCCTTCAATAATCGAAAAGAGGGAAATGAGGGCAAACAAAAATAGCTTTTTCGCATCCATATCAGATAAAATCTTATTGTTTTTGGCGATTAAGGGTAACGGTCACTTTTTTATCAAAACGCGGGTCTGCACTATTCCAAAAAGACGCCCCATCGGCTTTGTGATAGCTAAAACTCAGGGTTAAGCGGAGTTCCGCATTCTGCCAAATACCGTTTTTTGCTTCGCCCAACGTAAAGTTGGGTAAGACTCGTTTCCTCTCTTCTTTAGGTCTAAAATTAAAATGCAGCTGGTGAAAATCTTCTTTTTCAACGGCTCCGTAAATCTCGTATTCTTCTTTGCCTAATTGGCTATTCACGGTCGCAAAACCATCAAACCCCTGCTTATCACTTCGAGAGCCTAAGCCACTCCGCCGCCGCGAACGCCTGCTTGCTTTTTCGGCGCGTTCTTCGGTGGTCGTTGGCTCCAAGATTTCAAGCTTGATTGTTTTTTGTACGCCATCAGGATCCTCAAAAGTGCCTTGCCAATGACCTACAAGCAGTTGTGCGTTTTCGTCGCGACTATAAGCCCATGGTCGATCTTTGAGGTCGGAGTAGTAGCTGTAATAGTATTTGCACTCATACACGCCCCAACTCAGTGCTACACAAACACCCAAAAAAAGCAATAGCTTTATCCCCTTTGTCATTGATTCTCTACAATTTATGATAGGTGTAAATCAGCGTATTCTTTTTATACGGGCCGATTTTGGTTGCATCTACCCTTAGAGACATTATTTTTGCGTCGGATGAAGTCTCAATAGCATAGGTTAAATCACCACTTTGGCCTAACGTTTCGGCCAATTGTTTTTCTTGAGCACCCATAATTTTCAACTCCCCGACATCAATGTTTACCCCATTCAACCGCATGACTTTCAGTCCCCAACGCACTTCACGGCTTTTCCCATCCTGCGTAGCGACCAATCTTCCATCGCTGAAAAACTCCCAAATGATGACAGTTCCTTTTGATTTAAGTTCAGTTCCGGTAGCGATTTCAGTCCCATCCTGTTTCACTATTTCGTAAACAAAGCGTATTGCTTCCCACTTACCAATTAATGACTGGAAATTATCGGGCTGAGGGGCTTCGGTTTTCGAGCCACAACCAGCGCCCGAGTTGAGTACTAAGATGCTCAACAGTACGGCGTAAGAAAGTAGTTTTTTCATGGCCTTATTGGGTTCTTTTCATAGACCACCTCATCAAACTATAATCGGTATTTCCCACAAATGGACTGCCATTAACTACCCAGATAATCTCATTGTCGCTAAGTATTTCCAGATGTCCTGTCAGTTGGTCTCCATAAATTTCGGCGATGTCTTTATTGTCATTGTACAGCGTTAATTCGCCCGTTCCAGCGGCGGCATTTTTTACTTTGTAAGACCATCGGCCTTGCTTTT
Organism: Runella aurantiaca; assembly: GCF_003339505.1. GTDB lineage: Bacteria > Bacteroidota > Bacteroidia > Cytophagales > Spirosomataceae > Runella > Runella aurantiaca. The sequence continues at coordinate 117,700 of NZ_QPIW01000018.1, read as the reverse complement.
CGCAGGTTTGTTGGAAGCAGCCGTCCATTGAGCCATCCGTATAAAATTTATAGCCCAAATATCCGTCTTTAATAGTCAGCGTGATTTTATCACTTGCTGATTCAGAGTAGGTTTTGTACACATCCCATCGACCTCCAACCAGCAGTTTAACATATTCGGGTTCGGGTTCTTCTTTTTTGTCACCGCAACCCGCTCCCGAGTTGAGGATGAAAACGCTGATTAAAACAACGTACGCAATTATTTTTTTCATGGTTGTTATTGATTAAACTTCTATTTGTCCCATCCTTCTCTTTCTACCCTTTCTGCTTCTCTCACGAGCTTCATTGCCTCCCCTTCAAACTCTTCCTTTCTTTGAAAAGTCTCTCCCGAACGCGGCCGCAATTCTCGCAGTCTCCGTTCTGGAATTGTATTCAAATAATAACGAATTGGGTTAAAAACGCCGTTTTCGTGACGAACATAGTTGAAAATAAGCTCTGGTGCCTGCTCCGTCAGATTCCAAATCAATCTTTCGTGAGGAAATTGAGAATAGGGATAACCAAATTGGTTTGGGTCAGCATGAAGTATCAGAAATCCCTCGTCATGACTACACATACCCGTGAGTTGTGCCTCGGTGTGGTCTCTGCGTAGCGCTTGCCTGCCTTTTGCCGACATGTATATATTGGTCAATAAAACTGCCGCAAATTCCCCAAAAGTATGGTAATAAAAATTGGGGGGAACAAACAATGCCATATCTTGTTTTGCGCCATGATGCATAAAATAAGCATGAATAAGTTCATGTAATATTATTTCATCAGGCATAAAACCTGGACTTTTGTTAGCTGTTCCCTTCACATATTCTATTGAAATAGGGATTTCTATGGTATTGCCCCAACCTTGGGTGGATCGTCTATCTTCAGCACAGGCCTGTCCTTTGATGGGGTCGGGCGTAATGATTACTTTTTTATTACTCATCTGACCAATGAGATTGATAATTCCAAGCCCCGTCCAATTAGCTTTCATAATATCTGCCAACCACAACAACACTCGCTTTTGGAAATCTTCAAAATCGTATACGTACTTGGTACCAGCTGCTACGATGATATTGGGAGCATAGCTGAAAGCGACGGGTTTACTCATGGTCGTATTATTTCCCAGCGTTGTAAATACTCATCAACAATGCCTTGCTGATACGCTGCCCTGCTTTTTTGCCGATGTGCCCCTGTCCGTCGGAAGAATCAATGCCATTTACATCCGACGGGTCGGAGGCGGTGTTACGGTTTTCGGTACAAATACGCCAAACGTTATTCTGTTGACATGCTCCGTTGTTGCTTTCCAATTCCTGTAAATCAAAGATGACATCGGTATTTTTGAAGGTGTCTTTCATCCATTGTCCTACCTTCATTTTGGCGGCATTTCCCTCAAAAGAAGTGGTGGAATAAACCAATGGCGGTGTGACATGAACGAACCGGAGCGTGGGCGATTGAGCCCTCAGGGCATCTACGAAGGCTTTGTATTCAGTTTTTACCTTTTCGAAGTTATCGTCCATTACGTCGGCATAACCAAATTTAAAAATCGCGATTTGAAGCAGGTCTTTATTGCGGGTTGCATTTTCCCGAAAAACCCTAATTTTTTCGGACGGGTTACCGTTGGCAATACCGCCTACATCCACAAAGATGCCTCCTCGCAGACCGCCATCAGTTTTGTCGTTGGGGCCATAATAATCAAATGGAAATCCGTTGGCTTTACAGCCTTCTTCCAAATCCTGCCCCACAGATTGGTGCAGAAATAGGGCATTCCAGTTCTTGATGCGGTCTTTTTCGCTTGATGCGAGCTTATCCCAGGCATCAATGCCCGCAATACCTACCACGCCGGGCTGGCCTTTGCCAAGGGTTCCCCCACCCGTGTTGGAGCCATTGTTAGTATTATTTCCCGAATTATCGGGTTCTGGCTCTCCACCGCATTGAAAAAGGCCGATAGAAAGGAAGAGCAAAAAAAGGAGAATGAGCAATCGTGACATTTTTGGTACACTGTTAAATTTTGGTCAAAAATCAGGGAAAGCGCTGTTAATCAACTCGTAAAAAACGGACATTATACAAAAATCAGAATCAGCACCAGCACCACCAATAGTACATACAAAAAGCCCTCATAGATGCTTTGCCGAGTAATACGCGTCTTCATACAAAAGAAAGATAGTGCCTATAATTTGATAGACGAAAGCTATACAAAACCCACAAATAGCGATAGCACCCTTGCGTAAATGGCTGAACTCAGTGAGCCAAAGGCCGAAACGCGTTAGGGAACTGACTACATAAAACTCCTTCAGGTGACAAAAATCACCCGCGTCGTGGCAATGATGACGAAGCTCATAGGCACTGCCTAATCCTGAGCAGAATCATTCGTTTTGTTGTATTTTATCATTCAATTGTTATGTCTCAACGTCTAGCTTCGCCTTAGTTTTTTATCACTGCTTACTTTTCATCAATCGCTACTTTTATTATGAAGCTGACAGATTACTTATTCAGAAAACGGGTCGTTTTATTGATTCTCATCCCGAATTAGCAGAATTTAGGTAACCTACCTTTAATCGACTTCCCAGAAAACCTATTCAGATTAAATATTGCTAGATTCCAAAACTCTACTTCCATGAATACTATCTTCGTTCCAGGCTATTCGAAAGACAAATCAATACAAACGAATGAAATCGTGAGGTTGGAAGGCTCTGGGAATTACACCATTTTTCACATGATTGATGGTCGTCATTTCCTTACTTCCAAAAGTTTGATTTATTACGAAGAGTTACTTTCTTTCCCATTTATAAGAATACATAAATCCTGTTTGATCAATATTCATTATGCGCTACAGCGAAAAACGTCTGATTTAGTGAGTATGGTAGACGGCACTGAAGTGCAGGTATCAAGGCGAAGAAAACCTGAACTGAAGAAATATTTAAAATGCCCCCGTAAACCTAGACGCCGGCCAGCGGAATGATATTTGCCATCGCCTATTTGGTAGATCAAAAATCAATTTATCGTGTGTAAAGGGTTGTTTTCTGTTTTATTTTGTTATATTTTTACTTTGCATTGTACCATTTTATATTTTAGGCTTTTTCCCGAAAGAAAGGAATATCGTTTTCATCACGTAATCACTTCAATCTCAAAAAATAGCTTTCGAGTTGATAAAAAATCTTTCTAGCCCTAAAATCTCTTACCCTTTTTAGGTCAACTATTACGCTTCCACACCTAACTATTAAACAAGCTCTTGTTAGACAAATACTTTTGGGTGAAATCATCCATTGGTATAAGCAGTGATACCGACAACATGAGGTCGTAAACGCTGCCGTTGCCAGTGGTAATAGCCTACTTATTGATTTTTAATGCCCTATTTATTCAATCTTTACTCTGCATACTTATGAAAACCTTTAGTATTTTTTTAGGGAAGTTTTTTTCCCTTTTCCTGATTACAATCATCACTAGAGACACCTTGGCCCAAACCACTTTTGTTGCTTTTAAATCAGAGGATTGGAAATACCGTGAGGCTTTTCAGGATCCAGTAAATATAGGGAACGGTAACTGGAAAACGGACGGGTACAATGATGCGGCTTGGAGTAGCGGGCAGGCACCATTGGGGTATGAAGATATTACTTCTTCACCACAAAAACCTTTAATAAACACGTGGCTTCGCCCTCAAGGGTTTTACCCTCAAGGGCCAAACCCTCAACCTACCTCCCCAAGGGCTAATTATTTTCGAAAATCATTCAATGTAACTAACCCTGCGCAATTTAGCAGCTATCGCATCAAAACGTGGTGCGACGACGGATTAGTGGTCTATGTCAACGGGACGGAAGTGTACCGCCTCAATATGCCCGCAACCGCAGTGGATTCTTCCCTTTCGGCCTCTGCAACAGCCACAAATGATTCTATTTATGGTGAAATTACCATTCCTGGTCAGTTATTAACTGGCACTAACGTCATTGCGGTAGAAGTACACCAGTCAGGGTCTACCAGTATTGACCGGTATTTCGACCTATCCATCGAAGGAATTGAAGTGACCCCACCCACGTCTCCTGAATGGCCTATTGCCTTCAAATCACCGGGTTGGAAATACCGTGAGGCTTTTCAGGATCCAGTAAATATAGGGAACGGTAACTGGAAAACGGACGGGTACAATGATGCGGCTTGGAGTAGCGGGCAGGCACCATTGGGGTATGAAGATATTACTTCTTCACCACAAAAACCTTTAATAAACACGTGGCTTCGCCCTCAAGGGTTTTACCCTCAAGGGCCAAACCCTCAACCTACCTCCCCAAGGGCTAATTATTTTCGAAAATCATTCAATGTAACTAACCCTGCGCAATTTAGCAGCTATCGCATCAAAACGTGGTGCGACGACGGATTAGTGGTCTATGTCAACGGGACGGAAGTGTACCGCCTCAATATGCCCGCAACCGCAGTGGATTCTTCCCTTTCGGCCTCTGCAACAGCCACAAATGATTCTATTTATGGTGAAATTACCATTCCTGGTCAGTTATTAACTGGCACTAACGTCATTGCGGTAGAAGTACACCAGTCAGGGTCTACCAGTATTGACCGGTATTTCGACTTATCTATCGAAGGCGTAGGAGGGTGTCCTTCGGCAACGCTTGTACGCCAGCCTTATTTGCAGATAGGCACGCCTACGTCGGTGATTGTGCGCTGGAAAACCAACGTTGCCACCAACAGTAAAGTGAAGTACGGGACCGACCCCAATAACCTTAATCTGCAAGTAACCTTACCCACAACCACCGTTGAGCATATTGTGCCATTAGCGGGGTTGTCGCCCAACACAAAGTATTATTATTCAGTGGGCTACACCTGCGGAATGGCCGAAACCACCCTAGCGAGTGGCACTGACTATTATTATTATAGTATGCCCAGCAACAATACCACCGATTCGTTGAGGTTGTGGATTTTGGGAGATGTATGTAGCAATAACCCACTGGGCTTGCCGAGTGTGACCGACGGAACGCGCCGCCAAGTAAATGTCCGAAATGCCTACATGAACTATCTCGGAAACAAGCGTCTGCATGGCATTCTCTTTGGGGGGGACAATTCAAAATTGGAGCCTTTTGACGGGACCGACGCGGCACTTGATTATAATCTATTTCCCGTTTACCCAAATCAATTCAGGAATACCGTTTCTTGGATTTCATTAGGAAACCACGATTATGGATATAGACCCTACGCTGATTCAACGATTGCTGGCTATAATGCCTTCTCCTACCCAACGTTGGCAGAAGCTGGCGGAGTACCCTCCGCAAGTAAAGGCTATTATTCTTTTGATTTAGGAGACGTACATGTTATCATGCTAAATCCTTATCACCCAGATGCTTTTCTTACCCGAGGGGCCATTTCTGGTTGTACGGGCGGTGGTTGGCTTTGTCTCACCAGCTACCCTATGTCGATGTTCTTGTTGAAGTTTGATGAGCCTGCTAATCGCTTAAATCTTTTCAATCAACTTCAGCAGGTCAAATGGTTGAAGGCAGATTTGGCCGCTACTACCAAAAAATGGAAAATCGTATTATTTCATACGCCACCTTATACCAAAGGAACGCACGATTCGGACCCTAAATCGACTACTTTTCCAAGCAATGATGGCGAGTTGACCGTAATGAGGGAGTTATTGGTGCCCGTTTTAGAACAATATAAAGTAGACTTAATTGTGACCTCCCATACGCACGCCTATGATCGCTCTTTCCTGATGCAGGGCGTAACAGGCACACCTACACAAGCGCAATTTAGGACAAACCCTAACCAACTACTACAAAATTGGTCCGGGACCTACGGCCCATCCTCAAAGCCATACATCAAAAATAGCCCCTACAACGGTGCTGTTCACGTAGTTACGGGCAATGCGGGCAGGGGTGCGACCCCAGGAGCGGGCGACGGCAAAGAGACGAGTGTTAATAAACCTCACCCCGTCATGTTTTACAGCGATAGTACCGATGCGCTCCTTTCTACAGGAGGAAGCGTAGAGCTTGTCATCAACCAAAATCGTCTGGATGTTAGGTACTTAAAACTCGTTGATGATAACAGCCTAAGTTCTACCCCTCCGTACACGATCAAAGACCAGTTTACCATCATGAAGGATGTGAACAAAAAAACCACTTACAATAACCCTACTTTACCCCTCAACCTGACGGCCTCATGGGAGGGAACTTATTCATGGAAAATCCTCGGTGGTGGCATTTTACCCAATACCACGAAAGGGATTACGGTATCGCCCGTTGCCAACACAACCTACATTGTCAATGACGGCTACAACGGCGGGAATGGGTTTTTGGCCGATACTTTTATTGTGGTTGTGAACGCCTGCCCACCGACCATCACCCTCAACACCACCATTACAACAAGTACGGTCTATCAGGCGTCGCAGTGGATCAAGGGGACCAATACCAATATCATTGCGCCGTCGGCTACGGTAGAGTACCGGGCTGGTTACATTGAATTAGTACCTTCAGGAAACGGTACCGCATTTCTGGCAACACCAAGCAGCGGTCATTACTTTTTGGCCGTACCAGTGGGCTGCAATCCTGGGGGTGGAGGAAGTGGAGACCAACCTAGTAGTTCCCCAACACAAAAAGTTTCTGACGGCATTGTACCACCGAATACAACTACCATCAAAAAGAAAAAATAAAACCTTAAAAAAAAATTAGTGCAAATGCGCTTCTATCAATTTTTGCGAAATGGCCTCCCACGTGTAGCGACGTCGGAGGTCATTGTCAAAAATAAAATCTTTCTTTTGGGCAATCAATTGTTGAAGTAATAATTCAGAATCGGAAGAATAATAACTTTCCAACACATAGCCAAGGCGATTTTTGGCTACAAATCGGGATACTTTAATCTCGGCATTGATGATAACTGGCGTTTGCGATTGCACCGCGTCATAAATCTTATTTGGGCTGGCGTTGAGATTATTGTCGTTGATGGGTTCGTACACCGACAAAATATAATCACATTCCGATGCCAGTCGCATGGTTTCCTGCTGGGTTTTTACGCCCCAAAAGGTCACTTGTGGGTGTTGACTCATCAACCGTGTAGGCTCATCATAGACCCAACCAATCATCCAAACTTTTACTTTAGGCGAGCATTTCAACAATTCTGTCAAGAGCACCGTACCCCGAGTAACGCCCAACGAACCACTGTATAAAACCAGCAACTCGTCGGCCGCCGCTGCCTTGGATTGAACGTCATAAAAAGCGTAGGGGTAATTTTCCACAACGACGGTTTTTCCCTGAAATTCATTCGGAACAAGGGTTTTACGATTATCGTCGGTCACAATGATGGTTTTGGGCAATCGGTACAAAAGGGATTGCAGCGAGCGTACGACGGGACTGGCAGAGCGCAGAAAAATAGAATCAAAAATATCTGCCACAACCCGCCGTCGACTCCAAATCAAAAACGGAAAAAATATCAGCAACAACTGCTCATTGATAACGTGAATACTACGAAATGACTGGGTAAAATAGCGTTTGACAAACGAAAAAAAATACCGAACGAGCGTTCCAAGAGATTTATGATGGCCTTGAATTAAGCAAAATTCTGCACAATAAGGCTTGACAAAAGCCTGCGAATCATCCCGACCGATACCCAAATAAACAACATCAAAATGAGCAGCTAAAGTCTTGATTTCTTTATTGATACGCGTATCAGAACCATCATTAATACAAAGATAAAGCAGCTTCGGTAAAGACATATTCTGTAGTACGGGCCTTCTGCCCGTTATAATTTAATCAATTTTACGTTTTTATTGGATGGGCAGACGTAAACGGAACGCCGCTGCGGGCCTGCCCCTACTCTGGAATCTCCATGCGAATGCGCCATTCTTTGGGCAAATAATTATTGATTCGGTTGCCTAGCCCTTTGACCCAGCCCAATCCTAACCCCCGATGCGTAACCAAGAGCCAACCCTTGGGCGCGTCAAAAAGCAAATTTTCTTTTTTCAAAAACTGCAACACTTCGCCCTCCGAAAGCTCCAGGCGCGGCAGTTGAGCTGAAAGCGCCGTACTCAATGCCAAGGCGTGAGAAGGAATAAAATCAGTGCCTTTAAAAGACCCCATTTCAAGCCCCAACCCTTTGGCAAACAATAAATTATCCAACACAATCAAATCATTTTTTTGGCTTTCCAACAACGCAATCACTTCGCCGTTGGGTTTCTCATAAAAACTAAATTCGTCGGGTTCTTGCAGCCATCGGCTTATTTCATTTAGCTGTTTTTTGTGCAACGGCTTGAACGAACGCGGCCGTCCGCCCTTTTCCATATTATAATAAAACGAGTCCAGTTGTGCGGTTTTTCGAAACGCCGCCAGAAAAAAACCTTCACCCCTTACCTTGTGGGGATAACATTGATACCCCATTTTTTTGGCCACAATGCCCCAGTCGGCAGGCCATTGCAACTTTACTTCTTCAAACTGATGGGTATCTACCACAAACGCACTGCTGTCTTGATTTTCGGCATCGTTGTAGGTACAAGTACAATAAATCAAAACACCGCCCGCACTCAACAACGGCATGGCCGCACTCAAAATCCGTTTTTGTCGGCCCGCGCATATCTGCACATTTTCCATCGACCATTCGTCAACGGCAGCGGGGTCTTTTCGAAACAGCCCCTCGCCAGAACACGGGGCATCTATCAAAATTACGTCAAAAAAACCTTCGAGTTTCCCTAAATCTTCGGGGTCATGGTTGCTTACGTGGACGTTGGGAAAGCCCCATTTTTGCACATTTTCTTTCAGAATCATCACCCGACTACGAATGACTTCATTGGCCAATAAAAGGCTATCCGACGATAATTTTGACGCCAAAAGGGTGGTTTTTCCACCTGGTGCCGCGCACAAATCCAGCACTCGTAACGGCTCCGAAAGGTCAACGGTTTGTGCGAGCGCTTCGCCAATCAACATCGAAGACGCTTCCTGTACATAATACGCCCCCGCGTGGAAAAGCGGGTCGAGCGTAAAAACGGGCCGCGACGCCAGATAACTCGCCTCCGAACACCATTTTACGGTATCTTCCGTTGGTAAATCAGGGAATTTGGCAGAATTATACCGAATACTGACGGGAGGCGAGTACCGCAAAGCCGCCTCAAAATCAGCGTATTCATCACCCAATTGGGCTTTTAGTTCTTGTATAAACGGTTGGGGAAATTGCATCATGGGATTACTTTCAGAAAAGCACTACATCAAATAAAGCACCAGCGTGAGGCACAGGCGTCCGACGGTTTGAACGGGGGCACCTAGCCCGTCAGACGCTTACACAGTCAGACAGTTGATGGCTACAAAGATGCGTAGATTTCCGTCAACTCTTTCGCTATTTTCTCGGCCGCAAACTCCTTTACGTGTTTTTGCCCTTCTGTTATCAGCAATTTTCGCAATGTTTCGTCTTGCCAAAGTAGCGTTAACGTTTGGGCAAAAGCGTTCGCATCATTTGGGTCAACGTACAGGCCGCCTTTACCACCAGCTTCTTCCAGACACGAGCCAGTTGATGCTACCACCGGCACACTGCTGTGCAAGGCTTCTACAATAGGAATGCCGAATCCCTCAAAAAACGAAGGATAAGCAAATACCCGAGCCGATTGGTATAAAGCAGGCAAATCAGCAAAGGGAACATTGTTTAAAATCTTGACTTTTGTAGCCAACTGCTGTTGCACAATGTACGCTTCGATTGTTTGCTGGTAGCTTGTTTTCCCCCCCACTAGCACCAGTTCAGCGTCTTGCAATTGCGCCTCATGAAATGCCTTGACCAAATGAAGCTGGTTTTTGCGCGCTTCGATGGTGCCAACACTCAACACATAGGGTTTGCCAATATTGTATTTATGAAGGAGAGGCGAGACTTCCCAAGGCTGGGTGCCCCCGACGGGGCGTCCCCGTTTTAAAACTTGGGAAGTCTGATGAAATGCCTCATGACAATCCTGATACACTACTTTTATCTTCTTGGGCGAAGTACCGTAAAACGCTACAATATCGCGTTTGGTCTGCTCGCTAACGGCCACAATGACGTCGGCTTCGGCACAGGCATTTTTGAATTTTTGACGGTAAAAAAAACGGTCAATCGCAGGGTATAATTCAGGATAACGCAAAAAAATCAAATCATGAATCGTCACCACAGATTTAATGCCCACCGCCGACAGGCCATTGGGGAGTTCATTGCTTAACCCATGAAACACCTGAACGCCCTCCTGTACCAATTTTTTTTTGATACCATAACTCCGCCACCACGCACCGTACAATTTGTTTTTAAAGTCAGGAAGTCGAATAGACTTTTCGGAAAACTCATCAAAAAACCCCGCCTTGAGTTGTGGTGTGTAGGCTAAATACTGATGTTGCGGCGCAAACTGTTGCAGCGCATTGAGCACAAAACGGCTGTAATTGCCCAATCCAGTACGGTTATTAAAAGCCCTTTTGGCGTCAAATCCTATGCGCATCACTCTTTTTCTTCAGGCTTATGAACGTGCTTAACCTCTTGCAAATCAACCCATTCGTTACAATGAGGACATTGAATATACTTACGTCCTTTGTCCCGACGAATTTGCTCCATAAATCCCGACGCAATGATACCCGTAGGAAGCGCAAACAACGCGATTCCCAAAATCAAAACAACGCCTCCGAAAAACTTTCCAGCAGCCGTAATGGGATACATATCGCCGTAGCCGGTCGTGGTCATCGTAATCACCCCCCACCAAAGCGTTGCGGGGATACTCTTAAATCGTTCGGGTTGCAGGTTATGTTCCAAATAGTACATCACACTCGACGAAATCAGCAACGTAAAAATAATAAACGAAAAACAGATAAGCAGTTCTTCTTTGGTTTCCAGCAACACGTTCCGAATCATCTTGAGCGCGCGAGAATAGCGCGTGACCCTAAACAACCGGAACAACCGGAACACCCGCAAAATCCGAATAATGCCGAAATCAGAAGTGAGGAGTGTGAAATAAAAAGGGAAAATACCCAGAAAATCCACGATGGCCCAAAATGAGAAAATATAAGACAATCGCCCGCGCCAACTGCTCGTAATGTTGGGATTCTCGACACAAGACCATATCCGCAGAAAATACTCAATGGTAAATATGACTACCGAAAAAATCTCAAAATCCTGAAAAAAGCGCTCATAATGCTGATTGTGTCTGATTTCGGGAACGGTATGAAGAATAATAGCGACGGAATTAAGGAAAATAATGGACACCAAACCAATATTGATGTACAAACTCAGCCCTCTTCGCCCGATGGCCGAAAACTCTAGCGTGTTATAGACTCGTTTGCGTAGGGTCACGATTGGTACTTTTTTTGGCAAAAGTACGGAGAAGTTGCCGTAAAATTCGAGTTCGTTATCGCTAAAAAACAATCCCCTTTGGCCAATGACCAAAGGGGGTATGATATTTGAAACTCAAATCGTTTATTCAATTCCTAAACGCTCTATATATTTCTTGTCAGCGATTTGTAGATGAAGGTAATAAACTCCTTTATTTAGTTTCCCAGTGTCAATTTCCACAAAGTTCTTGTCTTTAAAGAACTTGCCCATTTTGGCCTCTTCTTTACTTAATGACCATATTACCTTCTCTTTTTCACTGTAAAGTGTCAATCCCTTTACTAAATCATCGGCATATTTCGCATCGGCAAACTCAACACGTATTTTATCGCCGTTTTTGACAGGATTGGAAGAGGCCATGCGATAACCGCTATAGCCATTGTCCTGAATGTAAAACATATAGCTTTCCCCACTGCCAAATTGATTGGTGGCGGTAGCCTGAAGGCGCATAAATGGCGAAGGATAAGCATGACAACTAACGCCATAGGGAGAGATACTTCCGCTTCCCCCATCAATGTTCCAATCTGCACCGGTAGCGGTATTGTCTGTAAAGAGAAGTAAATATGCCCCGCCATTCACATAGTTCATGCTTTGAGCAGGTGAGCCATTGACTGTTTTACTGGCTATGTAAGGTGTTCCTACCACAATCTCATTACTCCAGTCTCCACTACCACCGCAGGAATTATTTGATCTGACCTTAAGTTTTCCTCCAAAACTAGTAGTACTTACGGTTTGGCTGGTTCCCCCAGTATAACTGGTACTACCATTCACTCTTACACCACCTGTGGTTTGCCAAGTGACATCACTATATGCAATCTGATTACCTACATTTACCTGATAAGTAGCCGATTGATTAGCACCATATAAACCAGGTGTTGAAGAAAATGATACAGGAGGTCCCAGTTTTGCATTTACGCTAATTAGAGTAGATGAATTTTTAAACTTAAGTGTAAGTGTTCCTTGTTGTCCTGTAAAAGGTGTAACATACGCATAGGCCCAAGGTGGAGGAAAACTACCTCCACTGGTATTAGTATAATTTACAGAGTTCCAGCCGCTTGGAGTAGTTACATAATCAATTTCTTCAAAACCATAACTACTTCCCTGATATGATTGTGCAAATATTTTAGCGTTTTCATTACAGGGAAAATACACTGTTTCTCCGCCATAAAGTGTTGACTGATTAAAAAAATTGGGAGGGCCAAAACCGATGACAATTCTGGGAGGGTTCTGGGCATTTGCAAAGAACGTATTTGCAAAGAAAACTAAAAGAAAAAATTTAAACGATTTAATCATTGCTTTTCGCTTTAAAAATGAAAACTGAAGTTTAAAACCGATAAGGGGCTGATCAGCGTTTCCCAATAACTTACTGAGGCATAAACATTTGTTGTTTCTGTGCTTGTAGGGGATTGAATAATTTCAAAAGGTAAAATTGTACTTTGTTTCCCCCTGTAAACAGTAAGATTAACCTCTGTTGAAACAGAAAAATGTTTGTGGAATTGATATTTTATTCCAGCCAGTAAAATACCGCCCCATCTTCTATTGGTACTCGTGATAAAATCTCCACGGGCATACAGATCATCCCCCAGATAAAGTCGGTTACGCCAACCATTATCTACGTTGTTTTCCATTATTTTTTTTCCAAAGGAATAATGTACTTCAACACCATAGTACGCAATTATCTTATCTTCCCAAATGAACTTATTTCGCTCGTATCCTACACGGAACATAACATCGCCTTTATCCCAAAGACGAGGAATCGAGCCACTTGCAATAGAAGTCGAAGTACCAATACGAGCACGCAGTACATTCTCATCCGACAACTTCCTTCTAACCAATAAAGAATATTCAGGAAGCGTATTTTTATTAATGAGCCAAAGCATGTCCGTTCCAACTTCCCATTTGGGAGTATCCTGTGCCTTGAGTTCACTCCCAAACCCAAGCATTAAAATAAATAGTAATCGTGTGGTCGTTTTCAAAAAGGCGTCTTTCAGTTTTAGTGTGGTGCCTACTTGCTTGCGGGCGTTTGGGCGGTGGCCGTCGTTGATCAACGCCACAATGTTAGGAGTTGCCACTGCAAACGGCTTGCAGTGAGTCATTTTTTTTTGTCTTTTTTCATAGCTTTAGTTTTTACAATACAAACAATTGATAATCAATAAATCACCTTCCACTATTGTTATTATAGAAAGGGTAATTGAAGAATTTTTGCACGAAATCTTGCCAATGAGAAGCGTCGTCGGTGTAGTAATAACTGCACCTGAAGCGGTCGTAGAGAATCGGCAGGCCATAGTCGTTACGGAGCCGGTCGAGCAGGTAGTACCATGCTCTTTCGGAGAGGCCAAGGCGCTGGGCCATTTGGCGGGGCCTACCCGTAGATTTGGCGGTGATCAAATCGTCGGCCCGCTTTACCAATACAAACTGATGGTGAGGAAGCATCACAGAAGCTTGGAATACGTGTTGGTTATAGAATACACTTACCCAAACGTCTGTGATTTATCTTTACTTTACAATCGTTTATCAAAAAAGTTATCAAACGGTAAAAAGCATACTTTTCTACTTCCGCTCAAACACCTTCTCACCCGCTACGTAGGTTTTTAGCACTTTCAAATCCCTTAATTCATTGGCGGGGGCCATCATCAAATCTTTTTCCAGAATGATAAAATCAGCGGCTTTGCCCGTTTCGATACTGCCCAAACGGCCTTCTTCAAAATTGCCGTAAGCGGCCCAGATCGTCATGCCGCGCAGGGTTTGTTCGCGGCTGAGCGCGCCTTCCATTTGGTAGCCACCTTCGGGAAATCCTTTGGCGTCTTGCCGGTACACGGCCGAATGAAACGTATAAAACGGAGAAACGGCTTCTACTGGGAAATCCGTTCCGAATGTCACCTTACCATTTTGTTGAAACAACGCCTGAAACGCATAACCATTTTTTGCGCGCTCTTTCCCCAAACGCTCAACCGCCCAATACATATCTGAAGTAGCGTGGGTGGGTTGAACTGAGGGAAGTATGTTAAATTTTCCAAAAGTGGGCACGTCGGCTGCGTCCACGATTTGGGCGTGCTCGATGCGCCAGCGGCGATTATTTTTGCCTTTCAAATACTTGGCATACAGATTGAGCATGAGGCGGTTGGCCGAGTCGCCGATGCAGTGCGTATTGGCCTGAAACTCGCTGTTGGCGATTTGCTTCACAAAATTTTCCAGTTCTTTAGGGCTTAGCAACAAAAACCCGGAGGTTGGAGCATCGCTGTAAGGCTTGAGCAAACACGCACCCCGCGAGCCCAACGCCCCGTCGGCATAGATCTTAAAAGAACGCACATTGAGGCGGTCAGTCACGTACACGCCTTTTTTCAGTATTTTATCCACATTTTCCTGATTGATGCTCACCATTGGATAGAGCCGTATCTTCAGTTCGCCTTTTTTATGCAAATTATCCATCAGCTCAATTACTTCCGGCGATACGCCGGCGTCACCCACGTTGGTCAGGCCATAGGAAAGACACACTTCCTGCGCTTTAAGCAGCATGTCTTTAATTTCGGCTTCCGACGGCTGAGGATTGGCAGCCCGCGCCAAACGCATGGCATTGTCGACCAGAATTCCCGTTGGCTGCCCGTTTTTCATGGGAATGTCGCCACCATCAACTTTCGTTTTACCGGTAATTTTGGCCAATTGCAACGCCTTGGAGTTTACCCAAGCCGCGTGCCCGTCGATGCGAGTCAAGTACACTGGATTATTTGGAAATGCTTTGTCCAACATATCTTTATCGGGAAATTGCTTCACTGCCCAATCATTTTGATCCCATCCGCGCCCAATGATCCATACGCGGTCAGGGTGATCAGATTGGTATTTTTTCAGGCGTTCCACCACCTCTTCGGCCGACTGCGTTTCTACCAGATCGGCTTGGTCGAGCATCTGACCCAAGCCGTAGAAGTGCGCGTGAGCATCGTACAATCCGGGATATAAGGCCTTGCCTTCGGCATTGAGCACAGAGTCGGATTTGTACGCACCAAACACCGAAGCTGAGTCGCCAACAAGCACAAATTTCCCTTCTTTAATAGCAAACGCGGAGGCTTTGCTGAAGGTAGAATCAACGGTGTAAACGGCCGCATTATAGACAATTAGGTCTGCTTTCTCTTGGCTTGAGCATGACGCTAAAAAGGCGGCGAATAGCGCGTAAAAGTAGTTTTTCATCGTGTCGGGTTTAATTGATGCTTAAAGCTACGTTATAAAAAGTTATTTTTGAAACGTCAAACGCGTTTTGTCGCCCTCTTGGGGCCTATATTCCCGTTAATAGATGCTAAACGACATGACAAAATAAGGCTAACCTGTTTCGTTTTTGCTTGTATGACACGATTTTTGCTACTTCTGTTTATTCTTTTTGTACCGACTTTTGCTTCCTTTTCTCAAGAACTTTTGACCCTTGAAAACGCCATTTCTGTGGCGTTGGAAAAAAACTACGCCATCAAAATAGCCCGCAGCCGCGAAGCCATTGCCCACAACGACAACACGCGCGGCAATGCTGGTATGTTGCCCGTCGTAACGGGTTCATCGCAGGCAAACTTTAATAACAACAGTGTTAACCAAACGTTTTTTCCGCTGGGAACCACCACCCGCGAACCCCTCGTGCAAAGAGGTGTGCAGAACCGCAACTCCAACTCAGGTATCAACTTGGTGTGGACGGTTTTTGATGGTATGGGCATGTTTGCCACTGCTGAGCGACTACGTGAAATTGAACAATTTGGCAAAACCACCGTTAAAATCAACATTGAAAATACCGTAGCGCAGGTAGCCGCGGCTTACTATGACATCATTCGCCAAAAACAGCGCCTCGAATCGCTCAAAGACGCGTTGGATATTTCGAATACCCGCCGCGAACTGGCCAAAGCCAATTATGAAGTGGGAGCCACATCGAAGTCGGAGTATTTGGCCGCGCAGGTAGACTACAATGGCGACCAAGCCGCTTTGGTGGCGCAGGAACAATTTTTACAAAACACCAAAGTAAACCTGAACGCGCTATTGATGCGGGAATTAAACATTGATTTTACGATTCCTGATACCATTACTTTTCGGAAAGATTTGGAATTGGTGCAGTTGCAACAAAGTTTAAAAAGTCAAAATCCGAATTTAATCGCTGCCAATCAAAACCGTAAAATTGCCTCGGTAACGGAGCGTGAAATAAAAGCGGCCCGCCTGCCACAAGTGGATTTACTCGGGAGCTATACCTACAATACCCTCAACAACGAAGTAGGTTTTGGCGTAAAAACCAGCCGAAACGGTTCTCTCAACTACGGCGC
The DNA here is from genome assembly GCF_003339505.1 of Runella aurantiaca. Classification (GTDB taxonomy): domain Bacteria; phylum Bacteroidota; class Bacteroidia; order Cytophagales; family Spirosomataceae; genus Runella; species Runella aurantiaca. The sequence goes on along the minus strand of NZ_QPIW01000018.1, from coordinate 101,100 downwards.
TCGCCTCGTTATTCCGATTTATGACGGCTACAATCAACGCCGACGTGAAGCTAATGCCAAAATCGGGACCATGATTGCGGAATATCAGGAGTCTGACCTAATGGTGCAGTTGCTTTCAGCGCTCGAACGGACCTATAATACCTATCGAAACAGCATTGCTCTTTTTAGTTTTGAAGAACAAAACCTTAAAATTGCCCGCCAAAACGTAGATTTGGCGTTTGAGCGTTATAAATTCGGAAACTCAACGGCCATCGAATTTCGGGAAGCACAACGCAACGCGGTTGCCACCGAATCGCGCCTGATTGAAGCGGCCTACAACGTCAAAGTAACCGAAATTGAACTGCTTCGCCTGAGTAGTTCGATTATCAATGACGTTAAATAAAAAAACAAACGACCATTGAGGGCGTTGGCTTACCTTTGTTAAAAACGCTTCGTCTTTAACAAAGCTTGTCTTATGGAGCCATTCTGGAACAAAACCCTCACGCGCGACGCCCTCATTACGGTCCTCACCAGTGCTATTTTAGCCTTGAGTTGTTTCTATGGCCCAACGATTCACCTCCCGTTTTTAGTCGGGGTACTGTCGGGCATAAGTTTGGGCGTTCTTCAACCGCGCAAAGGCTGGATTCTTGCCATCGAGCAGGTGTTGTTGGTTATAGGCTTTTATTTTCTTATCAACAACCTTCGGTTGCTTCCACCTTTTGACGCCGATGCTACGCAGTTCACGGCTTTTTTGCAGTTCTTACCCATTTTTGCGGGTAGTTATTTAGGCGGTTTTCTCAAGCGAGCTTTTTAGATTTTGGGCAGTAGCTCGCATTTCACCAAGGAACGTAAACTAACGGTTAAATGCGGCCTAGCTCAATGACTTTTGCCGCCGTATTGCTCAAGGAGTGAACCCCCATAATTAGCCCCCCAAAGCGTTCATCTTTGCTGAATCCCTGCTTCCAGCGTGCATAAATCTGCTGAATCACCACCGTGTTTTTAAACAACCCAAAAACGTAGTAATACAAAATATTGGAAACATCGCGACCACTTTGTTGGGCATAGCGTTCCGCAAATTCTTGACGGGTAAAATTGCCCAGAAGCCACGTGAGATTAAAGCTTTTTTCAAATGCCCCGTCCGTTGCCTCTGACCAATAGGAGAGCGAAGTACCCACATCCATCAGCGGGTCGCCGACGGTCGTCATTTCCCAATCTAGCACAGCTAGGATGTCGGTCAAATCGTTGGCGTTAAGCACTACGTTGTCGTATTTGTAATCGTTGTGGATAAGCGTGGGCGAATTTTCGGCGGGAAGGTTTTGTACCAGCCATTGATAGACTTGCTCAAAGACTGGCACTTCGTCGGTTTGGGCGTGTTGATAGCGTTTGTACCAGCCTTGCACCTGACGCTGCACGTAGCCTTCAGGTTTGCCTAAATTAATCAACCCTGTGGTCTGAATATCAATAGAATGTAGCGCCACCATATTGTCCACCAAAGCCGCCGACAGTCGGCGGAATGTATCGGGTTCAATGCCCATTTTGGGAGCGGAATGGGCGCGCAAAATCACTCCCTGCACTCGTTCCATGACATAAAACGGGCAATCTAGCACACTTTCATCCTCATAATAGGCAATCGGGGCGGGGATTTTGGCATATTCTGCCGCTTTTAGAAGCGACAACACCCGAAACTCACGCCCCATGTCGTGTGCCCCTTTGATGTGTTTAGCCCCAAACGGCGGCCTACGTAGAACATATTCTTTCCCCGTATTGGTTTTCAAAAAATACGTTAAATTGGAATAACCACCCGGAAATTGGTTAACATCTGTAATCACACCAAAATCAGGCACTTGCTCAGCAAAATACGCGTTCAGTTTGGCAATATCCAATTGCTCGCCTTCACGCACCGCTACGGGTATATCGGTTTTTAGAATTTTCATCGGGTTTAGGTACTCTTTTGATCTGTTAAAAGGCAAAAATAAGAGGTTTTATTTTCGGCATAAAAAAAGGGCGGAAGTTAATCCGCCCCTCAATTTATTAATTTTTTGCACCGCCCTGTTGACCAGTTTTTGGCGGCTGATTTTGTTGCGCTTCTCGCATTGGGTTGGGTGCCCGCTGAATTCCCTGTGATTTAAACAACTGGAATCGCGTCGGTTGCGCGGGTTGGCGCGGGAAACTGTTATTTTCAGTGTCAATGTCGGCAATTTCCTGATAGGGGTCGAGCGTCCATTGAACTACTTTTTTCTTGCTCGTAATCACTTTCGAAATATCTTGGTCATTCAAACGCCAAATTTCGGCGGGGAAACGCACTACCGAATCCGTACCGTCTTCGTATTGCATTCTGATAATGACTGGCATCGGCAAGCCACCCTTATTTTTCAGCTTGATGGTATAAAAATTCAAGCCTGATTCAACCAACTTGCGTTCATCGGGCGTGAGACTCGCCAGATAGGTTTCGTATTTTTTCTTATCGTTTTCTGTTACTTGATATGGGTCGTAGGTATTATAAAAATCCTTCATGTCGGGGTTTTTGTCTACCACGCTTTCTTTGATGTATTCTTTATCCCGCTGGCGCGCCACAGTGTTGCGCTTGGCTTCGGCGGATTTTTTGGCTTCGGCTTTATTGACCTCGGGATTCTGCGTATCTAGCGCAAACCATTCGACCTCGGTCAAATCCTGATCAACGGGCTGTGTGCCGTAGAACCAACCTTTCCAGAACCAATCCAAGTCCACGCCCGAGGCATCTTCCATAGTACGGAAGAAATCGGCGGGGGTAGGATGCTTGAATTTCCAACGATTGGCGTATTCTTTAAAAGCATAATCAAACAGTTCGCGCCCCATGATGGTCTCACGCAGGATGTTTAAACCCGTAGCAGGCTTGGTATAAGCGTTGGGGCCAAAACCCATGATGTTGTCAGAACTCGACATGATAGGCACTTGCTTGCTTGGGTCGGTGCGCATGTATTCGACAATGTTCTGCGGCTCGGCCACGTCGCCGCCCATGTCGCGGTCCCATTCTTTCGTAGACAAATACTCCATAAATGAGTTCAATCCTTCGTCCATCCAAGACCATTGGCGCTCATCAGAGTTGACAATCATCGGGAACCAGTTGTGACCTACTTCGTGAATAATTACCTGAATCAAAAAGTCTTTGGTTCCTTTTGAATATGTGCCATCTGCTTCTGGCCGCGCACCGTTGAAAGAAATCATCGGGTATTCCATACCGCCTACTGGCCCGTGTACCGATTGCGCCACGGGATAAGGATAATCAAACGTAAACTTTGAATAGGTCTTGACCGTATGCGCTACAAGCATGGTCGAGTATTGTCCCCAAAGCGGATTGGCTTCTTTGGGATAGAAAGACATCGCCATAATTTTTTTGCCGTTCAATTCCACATTCATTGCATCCCAGATGAATTTGCGCGAAGTGGCAAAGGCAAAATCGCGTACGTTATCGGCTTTGAAAATCCAAGTTTTCTTGCCTGTAGGCTTATTGGCTTCATTCTTTGTCGCTTCTTCCTGACTCACAATCAACACTGGTTTGTCAAACGTTTTACGGGCCAGTTCCATGCGCTTGAGCTGCTCGGTCGAAAGCACTTGGTTAGCATTTTGCAGTTCTCCCGAAGCACCAACGATGTGGTCGTTGGGAACCGTAATGGCAACTTTGTAATTTCCGAAGGCCAAAGTAAATTCTCCTTGCCCCAAAAACTGCTTATTCTGCCAGCCGTTTACATCATCATAGACGCACGCTCGTGGAAACCACTGGGCTATTTCGTAGATAAAGTTGTTGTCTTTGGCAAAGTATTCGGCCCCCGAACGGCCCTGCGCAAAACGAAAATCAGTGATGTTATAATTCCAATCAATCTGGAAACTCGCCGATTGTCCTGTCTTAATCGGAGCCACGAGTTCAATACGCATCATGGTTTCGTTGATGGTGTAGCGCAGCGGTTGTCCCGTTTTAGGGTCTTTTACGGCCGTAATCTTATGCCCATAATCTTTGTCAATCATAGAGCGCATGGTGCTACTCATCGGCATTCCTCTTTCATTGACCGAACTCGTACGGGTCAGATTGGCGATTGAGTTTTTGGTGAATACGTTCTGGTCTAGCTGCATCCACACATAGCGCAATTCATCTGGAGAATTGTTGAAATAAGTCACACTTTCCGAACCCATCAGGTGTTGTTTCTCGTCGTTTATCTCGACTTTGATATCGTAATCAACGCGATTCTGCCAATACTCTTTCCCAGGCGCGCCCGAGGCGGTGCGGTACGTATTGGGAGTAGGCAATTGGGTGCCCATTTGCTCAAAACGCGAATTGGCGTGGTAAGATGCTGGGGCAGGGGCCTGAGCTTGCAAATAATGGGTAGTTTGCCATAGGCACAAAACTAGAAACAGGGTTTTTCTCATGGAATTCGTCTGCTGAATGATTTTTACAAAAATAGGATTTTCTAGGCAAATAGGAAGGTCATCAAACAAAGGTATGCATCAATATCCCCCAATTTGGGGTAAATAATCTATTAACGGGGTAAAGTTTTATAAAGCACAAACCCAATGCCCGCAAAGATGATATTGGGTAGCCATACCGCCGCCACCGCAGGGATTTTGCCCGATTCGGCAATACCTTTGGCAAGCATGAAGAAGAGCAGATACACAAACGCCAAAATAAAACCCAAAGCAATCTGCCACCCCGAGCCCCGCCGGCTTTTACGGGCCGATACCACTACGCCTATGATGGTCAGAATAATAAAAGCAAACGGGTGCGTAAAACGCGTATATTTTTCGAGCAGGTACGTCTGAACGCCATCGGCGCCGCGCAGATTGAGTAGGTCGATGTACTCATTTAACTGGCTCAAGGTCAGCTCTTCAAAGCGGTTTTTATCATTCTCAAAGTCTTTTGGACTCAACGAAATAGCAGTATCTATCTTAACACCTTGAGTTAAGAATTCTTTTTGTCCCTCAAACTTTCGCACTTTATAGTCATGAATTTCCCATTTTTTCTTCTTGGGAGCCCACGTAATGCGGTCGGAAGTTAGCTTTTCCTTTAGTTGATTGCCTTCGATACGCTCCAAAGTAAACTTATAACCCGTTTGCGATGTATTGTTGTAGCTTTCGAGGTAGGCATAAGTAGTTGGCGCGACTTTTACGTGGAAATTCCGACGGTTGAAATAAAATTGTTCTTCGATGTATTTGTACTCAAAAGCCAACCGAATTTTGTTGGCGCGCGGAATGACCCAGCCTACCATGTAAAAAGTAAAAGCCGCCAATATGACTGAACCGATAAAATACGGGAACAAAATTCTGATAAAGCTGATACCGCTGCTAAACATGGCGATGACTTCGGTACGGGCCGCGATACGCGCCGTAAAAAAAACCGTAGAAATAAAAACCAACAACGGACTGAGGTAATTGGCGTAATAAGGAATAAAATTGAGGTAGTAATTTACGATAATTTCGTACGGCGTAGGATTCGTCTTTCTGAAATTATCTACCTTTTCCGTGAAGTCAATCACGCAGATAATCAGCAGCGTGACAAGTACCGTAAATACGTAAGTGATTAAAAAATTCTTGAGAATATATCGGTCTAATATTTTCATGCAATAAGTCTTTCGTCGTATGTTGTCCGTCTTGCAGTACAACGCAAATCTCCACAAGTTATGCTTTGATTCGGTAAAGGTTGCTTTTTTTAGATTTTTTAACAAACAAAGCAACTTCCCCCAAGCCGAAACTTTCAGGAAGTTGCTTTTAAAGGATTCTCGAAGACTTTCTTATTGCTGGAAAGCCTTCTTATCGGCTTTACTTTTTATATTTTGTCAATCCTTCATCCAGAAAACGCGTAAATTCTTCGGCACTTGTATAACCGACGGGCTTGGTCAATAGCTCGCCTTCGGGCGTGACCAAACAGTAAAACGGCTGTGCGTTGTTGTTGAATTTTGTAATCTGCAAGTCGGCATTTTTATCCCCAATGGTTGTTTTTTCACGTTGGTCGTAGGTAGACACAAACTGCTCTTCTTTGGGCAGTTCAGTCTTATCATCCACGTATAAAGAGGCAATCACGAAGTCTTTTTTAAGACGGTCCAACACCTCTGGTTGGGGCCAGACGTTGGCTTCCATTTTGCGACAATTGGCACAATTGAAGCCTGTAAAGTCGATGAATACGGGTTTGCCCTGGGCTTTGGCCTCGGCCAATGCTTGCTCATAGTCAAAATAACCTTCCAATCCGTGCGGCAAATGTGGCTTGCGACGGCCCGATGCCGTCAGGGCAGGAGCCGAAGTTCCACTGCCAACGGCGTTGGTCAGGTAAAAATCTTGCGTTTGTTCGGGAGGCAACCACCCCGACAACACCCGCAAAGGCGCGCCAAACATACCCGGAATCATGTATATCACAAACGCAAACGTGGCCGATGAAATCAGCAAACGTGGAATTGTGATTCCTTTTACGGGTGAGTCTTTATCCATCCGCAGTTTTCCCAATACGTAAAAACCAATGATGGAGAATAAAACTATCCAAATAGCCAAAAACACCTCACGGTCAAGCACTTGCCACTGATACGCTAGGTCTATGTTTGATAAAAACTTCAAAGCCAATGCAAATTCTAATAAGCCAAAAACGACTTTAAATTCATTGAGCCACCCGCCCGATTTGGGCAGGCTTTTGAGGAATTTCGGAAACATGGCCAAACCTGTAAACACCACCGCGAACGGCAAGGAGAAGAATATCATTCCTAGCACTGGGCGCATTACTTCGTTGCCTTTGGAAGCCAAAATCAACAAAGAACCCGCAATCGGGGCCGTACACGAAAACGAAACCACCACCAACGTAAGCGCCATGAAGAAAATCCCGATGAGGCCACCTTTGTCGGCTTGTTTGTCCACACTGTTGACGAAAGAATTGGGCAATACAATTTCAAATAAGCCCAAAAACGAAAGACCAAAAAGGATAAACACAACGAAGAAAATCGCATTGGGTGCCCAGTGGGTACTGATAAAATTGGCCGCCTGCGCACCGCCAACACGAGATACTAAAAAGCCCAACAACGTAAAAATAGCCACAATCGAAAGCCCGTAGACCAAGGCTTTGCCGGTGCCGTGTTCTTGCTTGGTGAAATAACTCACCGTCATGGGCATAATGGGATAAATACACGGCATAAAAATAGACGCTAATCCGCCGAGGAAACACGCCAACAAAAAACTCCAAAGCGATTCTTCGGGCTCTGAGACAGGCAGGTCAGATGGGGCCTTTTCCGCAGAGGCCGTGGCTTCGGCCTGAATAGTATCTACTTTGGATGCCGTTGTAGGTTGTACATTTTCAGTCACCTGTGGCTCGGCAGTTTGGGCAATTACCTCTGTTTTTGAAGCCTCAACTGGCGATGCGGCCGTTACTTTTATCGAAGGAAACTTAAAATCATTCTTTAATAAAACGCACTGTCCATCTTTGACGGTACAGGTTTGACCATCAATCACGCCTTCTATGACGGGGTTTTCCTTTAAAATCCTTATTTTTTGAATAAAAGACGCTTTTCCCTCCGCAATGCTGACGGTTCCAAAAAACTCATCTTCTTTGTTATGAAAACCGATGGGTTTTACTTTTCCAACCAACTCAAAGGTTCCGTTCTTTTTGTACTCAAAAGTGGTTTTTATGGGGTCTTCGGCTGGAAATTCACTCGAATACAAATCCCATCCTTCATCAATGATTGCATTAAATTTTATTTCAATCACGTCTCCCACTTTTACCTCTTTTTTGGGCACTTCAAACGTCCAAGTGGCGTGGTTTTTGACCTGGGCAAAGGTCGAAATCGACACCACCAACAACAACAAAATAGCAGCTATGCGCTTCATATATATTTGACAGATAACAGTTTACAAAACAGTTTTTACTTTTTATTTTTCACCAACGACTTGCCGTCTACTTTTCGTATCACTTCGTTCTTTAGAAACTTTACGCGCCAGAGTCCTAGTTTTGAGGCATCGTCGCCAAAACACTTTTGACAAATCATATTTTGAACCGCAATCGGCGCATTGTAAATCAGCACCGAATCACCTAATTTCTGAATATTGGTGGATTGTGGAAGTTTGTTTTCAGCATTATAAAGATACGCGTCCAATACCTCCTTTTCTTTGACAGACAATTGGCCGTTTTTCATGTCTTTCGTTCCCAAAAGCAAGATTTGTACCCCGTACAATTGCTCCAATGAGTCTATTTCAGCAATTCCCTGTAATTGGCACAACGCCGAAAGATTGGCGTTGGGCTTCTTCGCCTGTGCTTCCCAGTCCAGCTGCGCCTGCTTAACAATCCGCTCACCCCAGTCATCTACAATGGTCACTACTTGGGGAGAAGTGACGCGTTTGATTTGCATACTTTTCATTCTCTCGACCGCTTCTTTGGAACCTTCTACGCGCCGTTCGGGATTGCAGGAGGCAAAAAATAGGCCAATAATCAGTATACTATAATGAATCAGTCGGTTGCTCACGGTTATTTTTACTTCAAAATTACAGGTTATTCTCGGCAAAATGAAAACGCCTCTTGCCGCCGTTTGGTTCAGGCAAAAAGTTTGTAACTTGCCATTGCCTATTTATTCAGAACAAAAGACCACTGCCCATACGCCATGAACACCTCTTTTAAAACCCTTCTTATCGACGATGAGCCGTTGGCCCGCGCCCGTTTGCGTCGGCTGTTAAACAAATTTGAAGCAACGTTTGAAATCATCGGCGAGGCTGCCAATGGCGCAGAAGGCCTTACACTGGTGGAAGAATTACAGCCCGACGTTATTTTTCTGGACATCGAAATGCCCCTAATGAACGGCTTTGAGATGCTTTCTCAACTGACGTTTATGCCGATGGTCATTTTTGCCACCGCCTACGATCAGTACGCGATACGGGCGTTTGAAGAAAACTCTATTGACTATTTACTCAAACCCATTGAAAACGACCGGCTGGAGAAAACGGTGGAAAAATTAAAAAAAAGGATGGCTTCACCTCAGGAAGAAACCACTCAAAACGCCTTCAATTCCAGTCTTTTACAGATTATTGAACAATTCAAACCTAAAAAAGATTTACACACGATTTCGGTCAAGTTTGCCGATAAGATTTTATTGATTCCTCTGGATGAAATCAGCTATTTTGAAGCCGAGGATAAATATGTATTTCTAGCCACCAAAGAAGGATATAAGTACCTAACAAGCTACACAGTGGCGACGTTGGAAGAAAAACTTCCCGACCATTTTACCCGCGTCAGTCGGTCGGCGATTCTTAATTCTCGCCATGTGCGTGAAATTCAGAAGCATTTTGACGGTAAATTCATTTTGGTTCTGAATGATAAAAAAGGCTCCAAAATTACCTCTGGGCAGTCATTTGCCGAAAATGTTCGCCGACTGTTTGAACTCTAACAATGCAGTTGTCTCGCCTTTCGATGATTAACAAATTAAAATAATCTAATTTATCTTATTTCCTTCTTATTCATTTTGTCTTGAATAGCGTCGCAAAATTTTGTGACTGTACAGAAATTTTGGTCAATTTCTCCAAAACATTTCATTTTGACAACGTTCCCGATAACGATTGCATAAATAAATCGCCTTTTGTCTTTACAAAGTTTAATATCATCTACATATATTACAATACATTATACATTCCACTGAAAGGGTACTTTTTAAGGTTTTCTTAGAAAAATTCAAGAAGTCTGCTATGACAACCACAATTGCTTCTATCTCTCGCCGTCGCGGCCACCACTTTGGAATAGACCATTGCCAAAGCACGGCGGCCCTGTATCAATTGCAATTTAATCCTTCCGACAAGATGCCTAAATACAAGCAAATTGTTCATTCGGTGATTAAGGATATTGAAAGGGGGGTTTTGCAAAAAGGGAATCAATTGCCTTCCATCAGCGAGCTGAGCATTGAATACCTTTTGGCCCGCGACACGGTAGAAAAAGCCTATCGGGAGTTGCGCGCGCGCGGCTACATCACATCCGTACAGGGAAAAGGATACTATATTCAATCAAATCACGACAAAAAGCTAAAAGTTCTGCTCATTTTCAACAAGTTAAGCTCCTATAAAAAAATCATTTACTACTCTTTTTTGAAAACATTGGGCGACCAAGCCATGGTAGATTTGGAGATTCATCACTACAGCGCGGGGCGTTTTCAGGAAATTATTGACAAAAACCTGGGCAAATACAATTACTACATTGTAATGCCCCATTTTACGGAAGATTTAGATAAAGCGGATTACCTTCAAACGCTCAAAAGCATCCCTGCCAATGAGTTAGTGCTGCTCGACCGCGAAATCCCCGAACTTCCACAACAGCCGTTGAGTATTTATCAACGTTTCGACAAAGACATCTTTGAAGCGCTGGAAAATGCCACAGATTTGTTGTCAAAATACCAACGAATGGTATTGATTTTTCCGAGCGATGGCAATTATCCCCTCGAAATTGTGCGCGGATTTCGGAATTTTTGCATCAATTACCACAAAGAATTTGAAGTCCGAGAAAACTGCGATGAATCTGTGATTGAAACCGGAACGGCCTACATTGCCGTGGAAGAAAATGACTTAGCAGAATTAATCAAAAAAGCCCGTCGCTGCGAACTTACCATGGGGAAAGACATTGGGGTAATATCGTTCAACGAAACCGCACTCAAAGAGCTTTTGGACATTACGGTTATCACCACCGATTTTGAACTAATGGGCCAAACTGCCGCCACACTTTTAATTAGTAATCAGCGCGTTAAAGTAAAAAACCCATTTTACATGATTCGGAGGGGTTCACTGTGAGGAAATCAAAAGATAACGCACGACATTGCAAAAAAAATCCCAAGCCCTGACAAAAATCGGGGCTTGGAAAACGAAACAGATATGAGGTGGGTAAAACTACAATTTTGCTACTTCAGTGCCCGCCAACAGAAAACATCCTAAGCCAAAATCTTCATAATCGGGTTCTTTCTCGAAGCTCAACGGCTGCCCATCTTTGGGTTCTTTGCCCGTTCCTTGTACCCACCCCAAAAAACCGTTGGAATGTACGCAGTCTTTGAGCATGGCATTCATGGCTTTGCCCACGATGGGTTGATAGGTCTTTTTGTCCAACAAACCGTTGCGCATTCCCCACGCCATTCCGTATACAAACAGCGCCGTTCCGGTCAATTCTTTACCGCCAAAATCTGTTTCGTCGGTCAAGCTCACGTTCCAGAAGCCATCCGCGCGTTGGAGCGGCGCAAGGGCGCGCATCATCTCCAAATAGGTCTTCTGGTACTCGTCGCGGTGAGGAGCGTCTTTGGGCATAATATCCAACACGCGCACCAAAGCAGCCACTACCCAACCATCCCCGCGCGACCAATAGCAATTTTTGCCTCCTGGCGTTTTGTAGGGTGGGTCAAAGTCTTTGTCACGCCACCAAAGTCCTTCGGCGGGGTTGTAAAGGCCCTTGTCGCCGTGCTGATTTTTAGTAAACATATACATCTCGTACATTTTTTCGTAATAACGATTATCGTTGTACAGCACACCCAATTTTGCAAAAACGGGCATTGCCATCTGCAACGCATCCACCCACGACCAGTCGTCTTTTTTGTCGCTGTTGACCATGTTGTCCATGCAGGCTTTGATGTCACGAATGCGCTCTTCTTTTTTATCTATAAGGTACAAATCTATGTAGGTTTGGCCGCAGCATTGGTCGTCACCATTGCGGGTAGTAATTCCGTTGCGCAAACCCCATTTGTGCGCTTCGCCCCACGAAACGGCGTAGTCTAAGTAGCTTTTTTGCGGGTCGAGTTTATACAACGCCATCAATCCTTCGTAGTATACGCCCCGCGTCCAGATGTTGCTTGGACGCGTGCGGTCTTTCCCCACTATGGGTTTGCCCACATCGGGCCATTTGTTCATAAAATACGCATTGGCCGAGGTCATCGCCTTTAAAAGCTCCTTCTTTTTGGGAAGTTTTTGGGCAAAGGTGGTTGAAGCGATGAATAAAAGGCAAACGAGAAGCTTTGTTGATTTCATAGATTAATGAATTTGAATATTTTAATCATTTAACCACTGAGTTGCACTGAGTACCACAGAGAATATTACGATTAAGTCCTTGGTTAAGATTTTAACGTTTAATTAGTTTTATCACCTGTTTAGGCGCTTTTTTCATACCAGTGCCCAGATAATAGCTTGTATGCGGGGGTTGGTTATAGGCTACATTTTGGGCAGCAATGCTCAGCCGATACTGCGGGTCGTGCATAAGCGTAACGAGGCGATGTTCGGTCAGAATCGTGGTCGAATAAATCCGTAAATTTTTGTTGTCGTTGGTTCTAAAAATAACTTCTTCGCGCCAATCTCCGAATAAATCAGCGCTGAGCGCAGGGGTCGATTTGGTGCCGTTGTTGGAAGTACAACCTTCAGCCGTAAGCAGACGCCCAGCCCTGTATTTGTCAATGTGATTTCCATCCAACAATTCACGGCCCAAATCGCCGTCCCACCAGGCCAAAAAGTTGGCCGAATTGGGTGCTTCGCCAATGTCTTCGCCTTTGACATTCAGCAATCTGCTTTTTCCATCTACCACCATGCCACCCCATAATTCAGCGCCCAAATGTACCGAGTCAATGTCTGCCGCTACGCCTCGGCCTACGTCCTTGCCTTCTGCGGTTCTCACTAAGGTTTTTCCCGTTTTGGCATCATACAGCGCCATGCCTGGGCGGGTGGCATCCTTATCTTTGTTTTCGTGAATACCAAATACCTCCAATCCCTCATGCGTAGGGTCTAAGTCGCTCACGTGGATGGCATCTCCATGCCCAAAGCCAGTGGAGAATAAGCCTTTGCCATTATCATCCACGACCATTGCCCCAAACACAATTTCATCCTTACCGTCTTTGTCTACGTCGGCAGCGGTGAGGTTATGGTTTCCCTGTCCTTCATAACTCGGAAAACCATTTTTTGTATCAAATATCCAACGTGAGGTTAATTTTCCACTGCGCCAATCCCAAGCTGCCAACACCGTGCGGGCATAGTAGCCTCGACACATGACGACACTGGGTTGTTTGCCATCGAGGTAGGCTACACACGCCAAAAAGCGGTCCGCCCGATTGCCGTTTCGGTCATTGTGTTCGGGGGTACCCCAACTATCAATCGGAAAGCGGCTCGGCAAATATTCGGTTGAAGCCAGCGCTGCACCCGTTTGTCCTTCAAAAATGGTAAAGAACTCGGCCCCTTCCAAAACTCTTCCTTGGGTATTTCGATAGTCTTTGGATGCATCACCGATGGTTTTTCCTTTGCCATCCGTGATGCCATCTGCAGTTTTGCAAGCAACTTCAGCTTTGCCATCTCCGTCTAAGTCATATACCATAAACTGCGTATAATGAGCGCCAGCGCGGATATTTTTACCCAAATCAATTTGCCATAATCGTATTCCATTGAGTTTATAGGCATCCAAAAACACATTACCCGTGTAGCCATCTTGAGAATTGTCTTTGGCATTGGAAGGCTCCCATTTCAGGATAATTTCGTATTCACCGTCGCCATCCAAATCTCCAACGCTTGCATCGTTGGCGTTGTAGGTATAGTTTTTTCCGTCAGGGGTGGTGCCGCTGGCAGGAATTTGTAAAGGAATTTCTAAGTAAGATTTTTTAAAACTTAATGCCGTTGCTGCATTTTTCTGTTCTACTCCTTTCAGCACCGCGCGAAGGCTATAAACAGCCCCCTCTACGGGATTTTTGTCCGTAAAATTACTGCTCACCAGTGGCTTGGTATTTAGTTTTTCCTTGTTCCGATAGATATTAAAAGCTACACTTTCAGGGTCATTGCCTAACAGCCGCCAACTAATAAACATGCTTCCTTCGGCAGTAGGCACTGCCACAACGCCTCGGTTGAGGGCTTCCATTTGCCGTTGAGCAAACGAAGGCTGAGACAAAATGAGCAATAAAAAGAGTTTTTTGAGCATCTTTTTTGTTGAATCTTTACAAAACCATTTCGAAATGAGACCCGCATTCTATTCTTTGTGCTCTATGTGTCTAGCTGACGGTTGCCGAAGCGGTTGCTACTTCTTCTGCAACAACTGTACTGAGCTGTCATTGATTTCAAACTGCTTGTTTTTCAACAAACTAATCACCTCAGCCCCCGCCAAAATCACGGGCCCGTAGCCATGCGCGGCAAAAGGACTAATGGGACGATGATAGTAAAAAGCAGGGTCAAAACCCATACCTGTACCTACACAGGTTCCTTCTACTTGGCCTTTTTCATTGACTTTGGTTGCCACGGCATTCCATCCCAAGAGCGTCATAGGTGCATACGCCAAGCCGTCAATCCAGCCTTTGTTGATGGCGTGAGCAATGGCATAAGTATAAATCGCCGTAGCCGACGTTTCCAGATACGAATCTTCTTTATTGAGCAATTGATGCCAAAAACCCGACCCCGACTGATAGGATGCCAACCCTTTGGTGTGCGCCTTCAACAAAGCCAAAATCGCAGGGCGCGATGGGTGATTTTCGGGCAGCACATCCAACACTTCTACCTTAGTCAAAATGGCCCAACCGTTGGCTCTGGCCCAGTGAAATTGCGGGTGCTCAGTCATACCTTCGACCCAACCGTGCATGTATACGCCTTTTTCTTTGTTAAACATCCGACCCGCAAATTGCAGTATTTGTTTGGCCGCTTCGTCGTAGTATTTTTTGTCGCCCGTCAGCTTACCCATTTGTGCTAGCGCAGGCACGCCCATAAACATATCATCCAGCCAAAGTGTATTGGGTTGGGGACGATTGCGGGCCAGTGTACCGTCTTTCAGCCGGTGTTCTTTGGTCATAATATAATTAATGTGATTGTCAATCAACGGGCGCAAATTTGACTTATTGCCTTCACGCGTGGCCTTAATCATGGCCGCGCACATGGCTCCGCAATCGTCCAAAGCATGGGGCGTCAACAAACCCCGCAGAGGCCCTTTCGTGCCCCAATCGGCGTTTTCTTCGGTCGTTTTTTTGAAGTACGGAGCGGCATTGGCGATAAAAGCCAATCGTTTATCCGTATATTCTTTGTAGCGATTATCTCCCGTTACCTGACTTGCCAAGAGCATTCCCCCGTAAGTAACGCCCCATTCATAGCTAACCAAGCGATAATCGCCTTTTTGCAAGGCGGTATTTTCGTCAATTTTGGATAAATCGGTCAGGACTTCGCCCGTTTTGGCATTGACAAAGGCCGCAGGAGTCACATTGTTTAAATATCCATGAATTCTATCCAATACCCTCTTTACTTCCTCGGTTTTCACAATCCCGTAAGGTACTGGATAATCGGGTTGCAGCAAATGCAAAGGCGTATTGGAGTCATTAGCGTTGGTCACGTTGCGTTGCGCAAAAAGGGGCGTTGTCAGGCATAACACCACTCCAATCGCCGACAATTTTTGACTAGACAGCAGGGTTTTCATAGGTATAAAAGGGGAATAACCGTGGTTTTATTGGAAAGATACAAAGTTGCGGGGAATTACGACATCAACATTCCCGTACCCACCTGTTCACGACTGCGATAAAAAAGCCCTCAACTTCGAAAGAAATTGAGGGCTTATCAAATTCGTGCGTATTAGGTCCTTTCAGGACGACAAAAAAATATAATTAGGCTTCTACCATGCACGCACCGACGGTCACGTGAGAGGTCTCATCAATCAGAATGGCAGCACCATTGGCGCGATTTTTCAGGTATGAATCATAGGCAAGCGGTTTTGCCGTGCGAAGCGTCACTTTGGCGATGTCGTTTAGCTTGAGGCTTTCGATGTCTTCCAAGTGCTCATAGTTGTTTACATCAATGCGGTATTCGATGCCTTTGACCGAGCAACGTACTAGGCTTGTGCCGTGTTGTAGCGTGTATTTATTACCTACTTTTAACTCTTTTCGGTCGTCCATCCAACAAATAGTGGCTTCAACATCTTGACTCAAAGTCGGCTGATTCCCCGCACCGCTGATTAAGTCTCCCCGGCTGATGTCTACGTCAGTTTCCAGCAATATCGTCACTGATTGCGGAGCCGTAGCTTCTTCCACTTCTTCGCCGTAGACTTCTATTTTGGCGATTTTAGAAGTTTGTTCTGAAGGCAAAACGGTAATAGAATCACCTTTTTTGAAAACTCCGCTTTGAATTCGTCCCGCATAGCCACGATAATCATGTAATTCTTCGGTTTGCGGACGCAGTACGTATTGCACCGCCATGCGTGCATCGGTCAAATTCAGATCGTTCAGCACGTTGACATTTTCGAGAAAATGCAGCATTGTTTCGCCCGTATACCAAGACATAGCCTCCGACTTATCTACAATGTTATCACCCGCCAACGCACTAACAGGGATGATTTTCAGGTCTTTAATTCCGAGTTTATCCGCCAGTTGTTTGTATTCTTGGGCAATTTGCAGAAACGCATCTTCTGAATAGCCCACCAAATCCATCTTATTGACCGCCACCACAATATGAGGAATGCCTAACAAAGACGCAATCAGTGAGTGACGGCGTGTTTGTTCTACCACTCCCTGACGAGCATCAATCAAAATAATAGCCAAATCTGCATTGGAAGCCCCAGTCACCATGTTGCGGGTGTACTGAATGTGACCGGGCGCATCAATACTGATAAACTTGCGATTGGGCGTTTGGAAATATTTATAGGCTACGTCGATGGTAATGCCTTGCTCACGCTCCGAACGGAGACCGTCTGTTAATAAAGCTAAGTCAATTTCGCCGTCACCTCTGGTTTTGCTGGCGCGCTCAACGGCCTCCATTTGGTCGGCCAAAATGCTTTTTGTATCGTAAAGCAAGCGGCCAATCAACGTACTTTTTCCGTCGTCAACACTACCTGCGGTTATAAATCTTAGAATGTCCATTTGTTCAATTTACAGTTTACGTTTCACACGGGGTCGCCCGAGAGGTTTACAGTTAGTTCTATTTTTAGGCGGTTCATCTTACTGTGAACTGCCTACTGTTGACTGTAAACTCTAAAAATATCCTCCCTTTTTACGGTCTTCCATCGCCGCTTCGGTTTGTTGGTCGTCGATGCGGGTTTCGCCACGTTCGCTGATGCGCGTTGCCTTGATTTCGCTTACAACTTTCTCAATCGTATCGGCATACGACTCTACCGCCGCCGTACAGGTCATGTCACCTACCGTGCGGAAGCGAACGGTTTTGGTTACAATTACGTCGTTTTCATCTTTGAAAATAAAATCGGCATTGGCCAACAGATTTCCATCCCGCAAAATCATTTCGCGTTGATGCGAGAAATAAATGGTGGGCAACGGAATTTTTTCGCGCTCAATGTACGACCACACGTCGAGCTCGGTCCAGTTGGAAATCGGGAAGCAACGTACATTTTCGCCTTTGCTGATTTTGCCGTTAAACAAATTCCACAATTCGGGACGCTGACGCTTAGGGTCCCATTGACCAAACTCATCACGGAAAGAGAAAATACGCTCTTTGGCGCGGGCTTTTTCTTCGTCGCGACGCGCACCGCCAATACACGCATCAAATTCAAACTCTTCAATGGTATCCAGTAACGTAAAGGTTTGCAACCAGTTACGGGTAGCATTTTTACCAGTCTGTTCCTTCAACCCTTTGGCTTTGATAGTATCTTCTACTTGACGCACAATCAACTTAGCGCCTACTTCATTGGCCAGCCAATCGCGGTATTGAGTTGCTTCGGGAAAGTTATGTCCTGTATCGATATGTACCAATGGGAAAGGGATTTTACCAGGAGCAAAGGCTTTTTGGGCCAAACGTACAAGGGTAATCGAATCTTTACCGCCCGAAAACAACAACGCGGGGCGCTCAAATTGCCCGGCCACTTCACGCATGATGTAAATGGCTTCGGATTCGAGTTGGTCTAAATAGTCCTGACGTTGGACAATAGACTCTGGACTTTGGATATTGGACATGATTTATCGTGTCTGATTTTGTAATTTACTTTTAAAAGAACGGGGACTCCTTCTCTTCTATTTAGCGTGTAACCCACACTCTTTTTTGCTTTCATCTTCCCACCACCAACGGCCTGCGCGGAAGTCTTCCCCTTCGCGGATGGCGCGGGTACAGGGCGCGCAACCAATACTTACAAAACCTTTGTCGTGCAATGGGTTATAAGGCACATTGTGCGCCTTCACGTAGCTTTTTACTTGGTCGAATGTCCAAGGCAAAAGTGGATTGTATTTAAACAATTCATGTCCTCCATCCCACTCAATGGCCTGCATATCGGTACGATTGGGTGATTGCTCCGCGCGGATACCCGTTACCCAAATTTTCACACCTTTCAGCGCACGATTCAAAGGTTCTACTTTGCGAATAAAGCAACACTCTTTGCGGTTTTCGATGGATTCGTAAAAACTCAAAGGCCCTTTTTCGGTCAGCAGTTGTTCAACGGCTTCGTTTTTAGGGAACATCACTTCGATTTTGGTATCGTAGCGATTATTGGTTTTCTGTAATGTCAGGTAAGTTTCCGGAAACATTCGGCCCGTATCTAGCGTAAAGATTCGGATGTCAATTCCATTGGCTAAAATCATATCCGTGATTACTTGGTCTTCATAGCCCAAGCTGGTCGAAAAAGCCACCTGTCCAGGAAACATTTCTGCCAAAAGGCGCAATGCTTCCACTTCGGTTTTACCGCTAAGTAAACTAAGTAACGATTCTGTTGTATGTGTTTCGGTGAGTATCATTTGTACCGTTGCAATAAGTGTTCTTTTTTATAAGGTCCTGTAAAGGGAGTAATTCTAACATTACACACTTGTGGGGTGTGGAGGTAACGAATAATAAAACCGTTGATGAATGATTTGGCCCTTTTCCCAGCGCTGAACAAACGCCTCGTTCAATTGTTGCGGGCCGCTTTTTTTACTGTCAAACTTAATTTCCATTTCACCCAATACCAACCCCTGCATTTCATCAATCACTACCGTAACGACTTTAATGCTCAGACTATTGACGCCGGCCAAGTTGGTTGCTTCGTATTGCCGTAACACATCTTTTCCCCGTATTGGTTCGTCTGTGTTTTCAATTTGAACAATTTCCTCCGCGTACCATTCCTCTATTGCTTCAAGGGTTTTTCCCTGTTCAATGAGGGCTTGGAAACGGAGGAAATTTTGTTTCAACATTTATATTTTCTCCGCAACCACCTCAGCACTTACCACTGCGGCCTGCGTAAAATCTTCAATTAAATCTTCCACAGATTCCAGTCCCACCGAAATACGAATCAACCCTTCTGTAATGCCTAACGCCGCTTTTTCGTCGGGTTTGAGTTTGGAGTGAGTGGTCGTAAATGGATTGGTGATAATGGTACGCGTATCGCCCAAGTTTGACGACAAGGTTGGGATGGTCAACGCTTTCATAAACGCACTTACGCGCTCAAAACCGCCTTCTAATTCAATGGTCACAATGGCTCCGCCCGCATTCATTTGCGCTTTGGCAAGCTCATATTGGGCGTGGCTTGGCAAATAAGGATAATTTACTTTTTTCACTTCGGGCAATGCCTCCAACGCTTCGGCCAAACGTAACGCATTTTGGCTGTGACGCTCCATGCGTAATTCAAGCGTTTCGAGGCTTTTGCTCAATGTCCACGCATTAAACGGCGACATAGAAGGGCCAGTATGACGACAGAAAAAGCGAATTGGGGCAATGTATTCAGCTTTTCCGACCACCACTCCTCCCAATACACGTCCCTGCCCATCCATAAATTTGGTGGCAGAGTGCACAATCAAATCCGCGCCAAAATCCGCGGGTGTTTGAATGATGGGGGTAGCAAAGCAATTATCAACGTTGAAAATCAAATTATGTTTTTTACAAATCCGACCAATCATGGCCAAATCGACCAACTCCAATCCAGGATTAGACGGAGTTTCCAGATATACCATGCGGCTATTGGGCTGCACGGCCGCTTCCCACTGTTCTTCAGAAGCATCGGCATCCAAATACGTATAAGTAATACCCCACTTTGCAAAAATCTGCGTAATAATCTGGTGCGCCGACCCAAACAACGCCCGGCAGGCAATGATGTGGTCCCCAGACTTGAGAATACCGGCCATACTTGCAAATACCGCCGCCATTCCCGTTGCAGTAGCAAGACCATCTTCCGCACCTTCCAGCATACACACTTTATCCACAAACTCCTGAACACTAGGGTTTGAAAAACGGCTGTAAATATTACCTTCCTCGGTTTCATCAAAGAGGGCTTTGCCTTGCTCAGCCGACTCAAATGAAAAACTTGAGGTAAGAAACAATGGCGTCGAATGTTCGCGGTATTGCGTCTTTTTGGTTTGAATGCGGATTGCTTTCGTCTTACGTTGCATACTTTTCTTGAAAATTTAGACTTATGATGTGTACACCAAATAATCTGGGAAACACAACAAGTCTTTTAAATGACCTGATTGGATGAGGTCGTAAAATTACACATTTACTATAAAATAGCTTTCAATACAACCCTTAATCCTAAGAATATCACCAATAAACCCACAATCACCATCAATGGTCGGCGGTTGACCCGATTTACTAGATAAGCACCAAGCGGAGCGGCTATCATGCCTCCGAGCATCAATCCCAGCACAACCTGCCAACTATTGATACCTTCAAAAAGGAGGAACGTAACCCCACTAGCAAACGCAACGGCAAATTCGGCGGCGTTGACCGAACCAATGGTATAGCGCGGGTCGCGGCCACGGCCAATGAGCGTAGAAGTCACAATCGGCCCCCAGCCTCCCCCACCTACCGCATCCATAAAACCACCGAAAATGGCTAGAACCCCCAGCCGCTTAGTGGGCTTTTTGACATTCGTCTTTTTAATGCCCTTGCTCACAATAATACAGCCCAACACCACCATGTATGCCGAGATAAAAGGCTTAATAACATTGCCATCTATTACATCAGAAAGCAAATAAGCACCAATAACGGAACCGATTACGCCCGGAATCAATAAAGTTTTGAATAGCTTTTTATTGATATTCTTGAATTTGAAGTGTGAAATAGCCGAAGCGCCCGTGGTAAACATCTCCGATAAGTGAACACTCGTACTGCTTACCGCAGGAGGAACGCCCAAAGTCAATAAAAAGGACGTTGCCGTAGCGCCGTAGCCCATGCCCAACGCACCATCTACCAACTGAGCCAGTACCCCTACCATCAGGTAAAACGCCAAATCTGAATTAAAACCCGCCATGAAAGAGTCAATAGTAAAACTTCCTGCGTGTTTGTAAATCAAATATCCTATGATAATCGTCAACAGCCCAACGGGTATACCAACCCACAGCCAATCTTCAATGTCTCTTGGTTTTTCGACAGGGATAACCGGTGGTTTTGTCATGGAGCTCATAGCCGTTTCTGAAATTTATACTGGTCGTCGAAAGCAATTGCCGCAATTTGTTTAAGTGACAAAAGCAATTTTAAACACCTAATACCAGATATAGTATATTGATTATATAGAGAAATTAATATAAATTAAATGCCGCTTTTTGGGGCGGCATTACAAAAGTAGAAGCAATAGTTAAAAAGTCCAAGAAATGAGCTTAAAAACTTATTAAATTCTTACAAAAATCCGATTTCGGTACATCCAGCGTAAAATCAGCCACTCGACTAAAAGAATCAATCCACCCCGAACCAAGGACTCATACGTGATTCCAAATACCTGATCGTAGGTTTGAGACACGTGTGTTTGAATAGAGTGATGAATAAACTCTACTATGGTATGGGAGATAACGTAGGCGGCAATGGAATTGGTTCCGATAATAATCAACCAAATAAATGCCTTACGCCACCCCTGTATATCTACCAACCAGTAAAAAGCTGCGAGCAACACAAAACACCATCCACCGCTAAACAACACCCAAGTAGGCGTCCAAATACGTTTGACATTGGGACAAATCCCCAGCC
The DNA here is from genome assembly GCF_003339505.1 of Runella aurantiaca. Classification (GTDB taxonomy): domain Bacteria; phylum Bacteroidota; class Bacteroidia; order Cytophagales; family Spirosomataceae; genus Runella; species Runella aurantiaca. The sequence goes on along the minus strand of NZ_QPIW01000018.1, from coordinate 79,308 downwards.
AGTTGAGAAGAGAACCCACCACCAAAAGGGCTACGCCTAAAGTTGCAAACCGCTTTACTTTTTCCATCGGTGCTGAATCTGATTTGAGCCACTGGCCCGCCAACAGCCCTAAAACCATTGTACCCAACGTTGGAATAAAGCTTAAAGTAGAATATCCGCCGCCATTTCTAATGAAAGGTTTCTCACGAGGAAAAAGGTTCATAAACCATTGGTCAAATGCCCATGCCGCATTTGTATTTTTATTCCAATGAGCCGCAAACCCCTTTAAATTATGTTCCCAATCGGCAGTAACACCAACGGCTGCATAATCAAAGTCGGCGCCCGGAAGCGGGTAAACAGCAAAGAAAAGCCAATAGCCTACTAAAATAGTACCCAAAGCAATGAGTTGGGTGCGGAATGTGCGAAAACCCAGCCAAAATAAAACGGGGTAACCCAAGCCAATTTGAGTGAGCGTATCTTCAAACGTAAAGTTGGTTTGTTGGCGAGACATTGAGCGCAGAAAAATTCCGAGAAAAATTAGAATCAACGAGCGCTGAATGGTGTGCCCAAACATTGCTCCGAAGTTTTGCCCTTTAGCCATCCGACTCGCAATAGAATACGGCAATGCCACACCCACCAAAAACGAAAACGACGGTTGAATCAAATCATGCAATGAACAACCCACCCATTCAACATGGTCTTGGTTATAGGCCAAAAACGCCCAAAAAGAACTATCGGGCAGGGCTTTGGAAATACTGCCGAATTCGAGCACTTCGGCCATCATCAAAAACATAACAAAACCTCGGTAAGCATCTACCGACGAGATACGGGCGGGCAAGGTGGGCGCCATAGCGTTAGGAAAAAGTTTAGGAACGTAACAGGGTTTGTATACCTAAAGTAAACAAAAGTGAATTTATAACTTATGAGCGAACTATGCAGTAACATCCCCTGTTTTTGATACTACTGAATTTCAATCCTTTGATACCTTTTCTCGCCCTAAAAAAAATGATTATCAGCTTCGTTTTTGTCCTGTCTTTGGCAGGAGGTTTTTATTTCTTTGTGTATGAGCGTTTTACGTGGGAGATAAGCAGTTATCGCTCTAATCCTGATTTAAAAACCGTTCGCCTCGATTGGAAAGGCAACCCCGTAAATCCGCAAGGACGCTTTTTGAATGAAAACTTGGAGCCATTGCCTGGGTTTAGTGATTTATTGAAATGGCAACGTGAAACCAATCCCCAAAAAGCTGAGAAAAAAACGGACACATTTCGCCTGAAAGTGACTAAAAATAGCGATTTTCTGAACAACAACGATGATTGTATCGTGTGGTTAGGTCATGCTTCGTTTTTTATTCGGCTCAACGGCCTCCGAATTTTAACCGACCCAGTACTGGAAAGTCCCTCTGCACTCATGAAACGGTATTCGGAGTTGCCCGTGGCGGTTTCAGAATTAAAGGATATGGATTACATCATCGTCTCACATGACCACCGTGACCATTGCGACGAAAAAAGCCTCAAAATGTTGGCACCTCAAAACCCAAATGCCACTTATTTGACGGGTCTTGGACTGGATACATTACTTTATAATTTTACAAAAAGCCCTAACATTCAGGCGGCAGGCTGGTATCAAACCTACCAAACAGATACCTCTAAGGTTGAAATCATCTATTTGCCCGCCCGTCATTGGGCACGACGTTATTTAAACGATACCAACAAAAATCTGTGGGGGGCGTATTTGATTCGAGCCAACGGCAAAAGCATTTATTTTGGGTCAGATTCGGGCTACGGAACGCACTATCAGGATTTTGCCAAGTATTTTGGCGGAGTTGATGTGGCCCTGTTGGGGGTTGGTGCTTATAAACCCGAATGGTTTATGTCTGCTAGTCATGCCGGACCAAAAGATGCCGTACACGCAGCCCACCAAATGAAAGCAAAACGAATGATTCCGATGCACTACGGCACGTTCGATTTGTCAGATGAACCTTTGGGAGATTGCTACCGCTCGCTCCAAAAATTACAGAAAGAACCTCAGAATCAGGGATTAATCCAGGTGGCGGGCGTTGGAGAAGTGGTAAAGATGTAGACTTGGAAAGAATTATAAGATTCACCCTCGGCAAGACTTTAAGCCTTCCGAGGGTGAATCAAGCTATAAAAATTAATTCACCGTAGTTTTGAAAGCCTTCTTTGCCGCCAAATCGTGGGCCGTATCGTAGTAAGAGCGCAGATTTCCCCAATCGAATACATCCGAAATATTCTCTACTTTATTACGTTGTTGAATACGCTCACGCAGGTTCATACGTACAAATTTGAACATGATGTTGGCCAATTGGTCGGCGGCTTGATCAAAGTTTTGTGTTTTGCGATTGATCACATAAATACCTCGGTTTTCGTAATCACGCATAATTTGCATGATAAAATCACCGAAGCCCGACAAGTCGCTCGTAACGGTGGGAATACCACGTACTACGCACTCCAATGGCGTATACCCCCACGGCTCGTAGTAGCTTGGAAAAATCCCCAGGTGACATCCTCGCACAAATTGGCCGTAATCCAATCCAAAAAGTGGATTTGTTGAAGCAATAAAATCAGGATGGTATACGATTTTGACGCGGTCTTGCTCGTGGTTTTTCAGGCCCGAACGCTCGCAATATTCTGTGATGGAATCAGGTTGTTTCAGGTCGTGGGTTACGTAAGGCGGCAAGCGTTTCGTTTTCCAGGTTTGAATAGTCCGACGGAGACGTAAGCGCCAATATTCGTCCACAAATTGATTCAAATCAGGCAAATGGTGGTCGGTAGAAGAAGCAGAAGCCAAAAATAACTTATCACCCAATTGCTTTTCAATTGCTTCGCAGGTATCCTGTATTTCACCCAAAACTGCTCTTGACTGAAGTACATCGGGGTTGATAGAATGATAAGGTTGGCGCGTCACGATAAACATCACCACCGTCATATCCATCTTGGCCTGCACCATTTTCCAGTTCAACCGCGCCAAGGCCTCCATCGTAATGTCGTAGCCTTTGTTGACAAATTCATAGCGACCCGACGTGAAGAAATAAAGCGTTTTGTCCAGATTGAAAGAATAGCTTTGGAAAAAGTGCCCCATGATAAACCGATGGATATTTTCCTTGTACTTCATGTGTAGGTTCTGAAACTCGTGCACTGCCGCAAAGCGCTGAATATTAAGGCCATTTGGCAGTACCAAGTCGGGATATTTCCCCAAAAACACTTCACATTCACGCGCCGTTACGTCACTGACGGTGGTACTCACGTGAGCGCTCAGGTAAGCAAGGCGCTCGATGGTGGCCTGGGCCTCAATGGCGTAGTACCGCGCCTCTTTTTGCCAATCAAATGAGGGAAGTTTGGTGTAGAAATCCCGCTCGTTGGAAGCGATATACCGTCCCAACATAGTGGCGTGGGTGGTAAATACGGTCGCAATCCGAACATCATCTTTACGCAAATCTGGTAATCCCGAACTTGCCATCCATTCGTGAAAATGGGCTGTAATTTCAAATTTTTTGGCGTAATCTTCCGCAAACTGGGTCAGAAAAACCCGCACCATTTCGCCAAAACCCAACGTTTGATTGACCAAATCTTCAATATTGACCGTCGAGATTTGATGCCGTTCCCACAGACCATACTTTATACGGTCTAGCTGCGCCGCTACACTCCTAATGTCAAACAGCACCACGCGAGGTTTTCCGGTAATGAGCCAGTAGCCATATTCGACTACGAAACCTGCCTCGCGCATCTTTTCTACGGTCTGATAAATCCCCGACCCGTCATCTGAAGTGATAGGCTCATATTCTGTTAAAGCACGTTGAGGGAAATAAGGCCCCAAACATACATAATCATCCCCCCATTGGTCGACCATCGCAGGGACTTTGCTCCGAATTACGGTATAAATTCCTCCCACTTGGTTGCATACTTCCCAAGCGACTTCAAATAAGAGGGCTTTTTTAGGTTTCTTTTCCACGATTAATGAAGATTTTTAATGTACAATTTTTAATTCAAAATGTACAATTTTATAGTTTTGAATTGCAATAATAATGTTTATTTACTTTTATTCAAGGAAAACAAACGCTAAGGATAAAGTTGGTTAAAATACTTACAACATGTGTTAGGAAGGTTTTCGACCTGTTTTTTCAAAATACAACTTACTCTTTATTTGACATCCGCCCACAATTCACTTCCAACCACCTCATTCTCAACAAGGTGGTTTTTCTATCTAAAAATAGATTTACCCGTTACACTACTTGATTATTTGATATTATTTTATCGGTAACTATTTTGAGGAGCCTATTTTCTAATAGCATTCTAATATTTTTAACCAGAATATCAGAGTTCCTAAAGATAATGCCCATATCGTTCAATAAAGGCATAAATGAGAAAAAAATAAAATTTCTTTCCCAACAATACTATAAAAAATAATGGCATTATCCCTCATCACTGCGGGGATTTTGGGAAGTTTTCTCAAACTTCACACTTAAACAAGTAGCCAACTCCTTTGAGGGTGACGATTTCGAGGGCAGGGTCTTCGCGCAGATAGTCGCGTAGGCGGGTGATATATACGTCTAAATTGCGGGAATTGAAGAAAGAATCATCGCCCCAAACCCGCATCAAAATATCGCGACGCGGTACCGTGAAGTTGCGGTTTTCGGCCAATATAGAAAGTAATTCCGTTTCGCGGTGGGAGAGTTTGCGCAGATTGTCGGCGCGGTAAAGTTCATACTTATGAGGATAAAAAGTATAGCTACCAAGCACAATATGGCCGTTTGGAGCAACTAAGACGGGCTTAGCGTTGGTCAATTGAAGTAAATTCTGAATCCTGACAATCAGTTCCTCCATGCTAAAAGGCTTCCGTACATAGTCATTCCCTCCTGCCTGAAATCCTTTCAACACGTCTTCGGTTTGGGTTTTGGCGGTTAGAAAAATAATGGGCATTTCGGGGGCCAATTGACGAATATCCTGCGCCAATGCGTAGCCATCTCGGTGCGGAAGCATCACATCCAACACACAAATAACGGGCTGAAATGCTTTAAATTGGGTGATGACATCGCTGCCGTCGGCTACCATGCACACCTCAAATTGGCGGCTTTCGAGGCTTTCTTTTACAATTTTCCCTAAAAAGGGCTCATCTTCTACGTACAGAATCTTGGTCATACTTTTTTTGGGTGGTGACAAACGGTGCGCCGCAATTTGGGTTTCGGGTGGAGACAAACGCATATCAGGCGGAGGCGAGCCCCGCCCCTACGGTTTGGGGATGATGATGGTAAAGATACTGCCTTTACCTACTTCACTTTCTACTTCGATGCGGCCGTGGTGTTGTTTGACAACCGATGATACGTAGCTCAATCCTAGCCCATACCCTTTTACATCGTGCGTGTCGCCCGTGGGCACCCGGAAAAATTTATCAAAAATCCTCGATAAAAACTCCGACTGAATACCGATACCGTTGTCCTTCACCGAAAGGCGCAGCTCCGCGTCGGTTTCTTGCAAAAACAACGAAATTTGGGGCCGTGTTTCGGTGTATTTTAGGGCATTATCCAACAAATTATAGACCACATTGGTAAGGTGAATTTTGTCGGCAGAAAGTAGGAAAGAATTCCCTATTTTGTCAAAATCTACTTTTGCTTCGTATTTCTCAAATTGCAATTTCATTGAATTCAGCACCAACTGAATGAGTTCGGCCCAATCAACGGTTTCGGGCGAAAGCGTCAGTCCGTGCTGCTCAAAGGTCGCCATTTTCAGCACTTTATCTACCAACAACGTCAGGCGATTAAGTTCACTTTTTGATATTTCAAGGTATTCTTTGGTTTGCTCGGGGTTTTGCGAAACCCCAAAATTCTGCAACGCCTCAATTGCTACGCTGACGGTGGCAATGGGCGTTTTGAGTTCATGCGTCACGTTGCTGATAAAATCATTTTTTAGTTCCGTCAGGCGGCGCTGCTGGCGAAGATTTTGGTAAATCGCCCCAAAAGCCAAGCCTGTAATGGCCAACAGAAAAAACGAAAACAGGCTTTGTGGAAGGATTTTTTTCAATAAAAAACCCTCATAACCAGAAAACACCGCCGTGTAGGTGCTTCCAAAGGCAATCGTCGTTGGAACGGCCGAGGTAGCTAAAACCTGCTCATTCGTATTTTTAGGCAAAGTAATCTCCTGTTTTTCAACCAACGGCTTCGTCGATTGTCGCACCACTTGAAACGGCAAGTCAATTTTTGACTTCTGAATTTGACCAACATACGCCCGCTTAATGTCTTGGATTTTCAACGAATCGTGGCCCAACCGAATGATAAACTGATTCTCAATAGGTTTATTATTTGCTTTGTTTTTGCGTCGCAATGGCGCTTTTTCACTCCGCTCAATCACTGAGATTCTCAGGTTATTATTTCCTTCTGAAAGTGGCGTAAATGACAAAACACTGTCGCGATTTGGGCGATTATACATAACCACTTTGGCCATTCGGCCAAGCATTCGTTGGAGGGTGTCAGACGGTTGATGCGATTTTACAATGATAATTTCGGATTTGCCCTGCGGTGTAGTGTCGGCAACGGTCAGCTTGGTAATGTCCAAGTTGCCCACTGAATTCAACTTAATGGCACGAATATCTTCGGGTCGGGTTTTTCGTAAAACGTCGTGCAGTTTACTTTTTGAAAGCGTGGTATCTACACCCAGTGATTGAGCCATTCGCGCCGCCGTTTGGATATAAAATAAGTTGAATGCTTCTGCTCTTTCATTTTTGCCGTCACGCGTTTTTTTTTCCGAATAAACGACAGGTGTAGGAGGCGTACTGTCGAGGGTGTATCTAAAGGTGAACTTTCGGTCAATGGCAACTTTATTCGTTTTTTGAGCTTGTGAATCAATCAAAAATACTTTCTTCATCGGAAAAGTTATCTTTTTCTGAATCACCGAGTCTTCCAAGGCCTGAATGGTGTTTTTGAACAAAATATCGGCTTCTTTCTGCAAAATGCTTTTTTGTTCATTGTATTCTTTGCGCAGCCAAAATACCTGAAAAGCCGCCAGTAAAAGCATACTGGCGACCATCAGGGATAAAGAAGTAATAGCTGACTTAGTATTCCTCATTTTTACCACTTTTATTAACAGTACATGAGTTATATAGGCCCTTTCAGGGGGACAAAATGCTAATTACAAAATACTAATTTCGAATGATTCTGATGCCACCTTGTCCTCCCATTTCTTTCATGAATTCGTCACGTTTTTTGGTAAACTCGGCTTCGGTTATTTTCTTCCCACCCGAAGGCAGTTTTATATCGTTTGCGGCCAATTTTTTAAATTCCGCTTTGGTCAATGTATAAAGCATATCGCCGTCATTGACGTCTACTTCCAAAATTAAGCCAGGCAATCCCCCAAATCCTGCTGGCCCGCTCGGTACGGGGATGGCCTCCGTAAACCACGCTACGATGGGCTGGTTATTTACTTTATTGGTCATGGTAGCCTTCATGCAGTCATAGCCCTGAATCTTTTTGGTCTCTCCCGCCAATTTCCACGGCATCCGGCGCAGGGTATCTTCAATCAAAAACTTTTGCCCCGCCAATTCGCGCAATTCTACGGATTTTTGGGTTTCGTAGTTGCGGTAGGTTTCATTTTGCGGAACGCGAATCACCATGCGCACCGTATTTCCGTTGGCATCCGTGTTTTCTTCGTCTTCGTTGGGTTGTGCGGCAGCCTTAAACAACGATTCGCTGGCCCGAACCAAAAGTTGCATTTTGTTGGTACGAAACTCAGGCACCATGGCCTTCATCGACTCGTCTTGCATACGTTTATGCATGTTGATTTTTTGGTCGTACAACACCACTCCTTCATTTTGTTGGCCAAAAGCCTGCAACAAACAAAATATCAAAATTAGGCTTAAACTTGTCTTTTTCATTGGTTTATGATTTAATTATTTGTTTAAAAATGAATATTTTTACCCCTGACGTATCACGCGCATTCCGCCCGATGGCATACCGCCCATGAAGCTTTTGAGGCTGTACGTAAAACTCAACAGGAAGTAGCGGCCCAAGGAGCGAATCCGCTCATCTTGTACGAAATTGGCCTGCGCAATGCGGTTGATGCCCACGTTACGATTTAGCATATCGACAACAGAAAACTTGAGTTCTCCACGGTTAGCTTTCAGGAAAAATTTAGACACCGACGCATTCCAGATAGGCACTTTTTGGTTAAAAGTTGAACCCGCAAAATCGTAAATATTGTAGTCCAGTGTCGAGTTAAGAGTGAGCGTTTTGGTTACTTTTAAGTTACCTTCTACATCATATACCTGATTCACAAACGACTGATTAAGATTGGGATTGAGCGAATATTCCGTTTGGTTGTAGGTAATGGCCGCGCTCGTCGAAAGGTCCAAAATTTCCTTATAGCGGTACTCAAACCGAAGCCGGTTGCGACTTTCGAGGCGACGCGTGAGGTTGTCTACGTCGTTGACGGGCGTAATGCCCCGATTTAACACCAAATTAGTACTAAAATTCACCCGAGTACCGAGGGCTTTAATCCGAAATCCCTTCGAGATATTGGCGTTGACGGTATAGTCATCTTTTACGTTGACGGGGCGATACATACGCACCAAATTAGCATCTACTTGCTGCGCATTGGCAATTTTGTTGGTGGTATAGGTCAGATTGGCGAAGGCAAAGAAATTGCTGAATTTGAGTTGATTAAAATTAAAGAAGTTCAAATTGAGGCGGTGATTGTATTCAGGGCGCAGGTTCGGGTTGCCGGTCACGATATTGAGCGGGTCACTGTTATCCACAATCGGCGACAATTGTTGAATGCTCGGCTCGCGCACATCTGTGTCGTAGGTCAGGTTGATGTTACGATTTGCGGCAAAATTGTACTGATAACGCAGATTGGGCAACACATTCACAAATGTGCGCTCAATGTGGGCATTTTGTAAGATCAAATCTCCATTCAATGCCGAACGTTGCACACTTACGCCCGTTGAGAAATTGTATTTTTTATCATTCATCCGAAAATTCAGCCCTCCCCTTTGGTACATAAAATCGTTGCGGAATTGATTGCTCAACTGCGTATTGAAGCGCGGCGCACGACCTTCTCCATTGACGTCAAAAACCTGCCGGTCAACGTCATTTTGGGTAAAATTCAGGGCATAATTTACTTCGAGATATTTGCGTTTGCCGAGCGGCTCGGTATAAGATGCCGTCAGTCCATAGCTCTGACGATCATTGGTTTGGGTGTTGGTTTGGCGCAAAGTATCCACCCGATTGCGTTGTCCCGTCGGATTATAAAATGTATTGACGGCGCGCAGGCTACCATCACGACCACTTTGTTCCATTCCCAAAATAAAGTTGGTTGACAGTGTACGTCCTTTTTTACCAAATTTATGCCGCCACAACAATTCAGAATTGAGTCGCCACGTATCGCCTTGGGCGTTTGACTGCCGCGTACCTTCATTTTCGAGAATCCCACTGCCGTTTATGGAACGGGTGCTGCTGCCTGTGTTGGATGAATTTTGGGAATAATTGAAGTTATTGGTCCATTTAAGCGAATTGAGCGAATCAATTTTATGGTCCAAGGTCACATTTCCTCGGTGCGTAGCATTGGTGGTTTTCTGGGCGGTATTTTGATTGGTTTTAAAATTACCCATCGGCAGGAAAGTCTCTCGATTGGTCTCACGTTCAATCAATTGGTCGAGTTGATTATAGAAATAGTTACTTTGCAACTCGGTCTTTTTGCTGAGCTGGTCATTGTAATTCAAGCCCGCCCCGCCCGAGGTGACAAAGCCATTATTGCGCCCACCAAAATTGAGGGGAATAGCCGCATCATCATCTGAGTTAAACTGCAACCGCACCCCACCACCGGCCATCATGCGTTGCGAAGCGCCCGTGAAGTTCATGTAATCATCTATGGAAAACCCCTGTTGATTGATGTTGTTGGCCATTCCCAAAAACGACAATTGGCGGGTTTTGCTGAAACGGTTAAAATTACCTTTGAGCGAATACCGACTCGCATCACCCACCCCCGCCGTGACATTGCCAAAAATCCCTTTTTTCTTTTCCTCTTTCAACGTCAGGTTAAGGGTCTTTTCCCGCTGACCATCGTCAATGCCCGTAAACTGCGCTTGGTCTGATTTTCGGTCAAATACCTGTACTTTATCTACTACGTCGGCGGGCAGGTTTTTGGTCGCCATTTTGGGGTCACGTCCAAAAAACTCTTTGCCGTCGACCGTCACCCGTTGCACCTGCTGTCCTTGGGCGCGAACCGTTCCGTCGCGGTCTACTTTTACACCCGGCAGACGTTTGAGTAAATCTTCCACCGCCGCGTTGGGCTGTACTTTAAACGAGCCTGCATTGTATTCAATGGTGTCTTGCTTGATGGTCACGGGGTCGCGCTCGCCTTTGACAATTACTTCTTTTAAATCCTTAGGAACAGGCGCCATCTGAATCGCTCCTAAATCCAACAAATCTGTTGTTTGTGGCTGAATCAATTGACTCATCGGTTGCAAGCCCATGTAAGTGGCTTTGAGAAAATACGGGGCATTGGTTACGTTTTTAAACTCAAACGCCCCCGTCGATTGGGACCTCGAAAAAGAGACTAGCGATGTATCTTTTCCATCCAACAACATCACCGTTGCGCCTTCCAACGGGCGGTTGGCAGTGTCGCGAAGCGTTCCTTTGATGGTTAATTTTTGGGCAAGTGAAGCCGACGAAAGTACCAGAAAAAAAAGCCCCGACAGGGCATAACGTTGAAAGAAAGAAGTTGCCTTTTTTCTTTTTGTCAACGTCGTGTTCTGTCGGGAGTTCACTGTAACACTTTTACTTAAATAACGCATGGCTGTAATGGGTTTTTGAATGACTACGGGACAAAACTAATGAGGCTCTCGGCCAAAGTAGGTTAATGGTCGTAGAAACAATGTTAATTAAGGTTAATGCCAAAAACCCTATCTTTGCAAACACTCATCTTAGACATCTTCATTCACCATGCATTGCTACTTCAACGGCGACATTATCCCTGTCGAACAGGCTTCGGTCAAAATCAACGATCTTGCTTTATTGCGCGGCTACGGCCTTTTTGACTACTTCCGTACCTACAACGGCGTTCCTTTTGAGTGGGATGGATACTGGGCGCGTTTTACCCGTTCGGCCGAAGTCCTACGCCTGCCCGTAGCGCTTACACAGGCTCAAACCGCCGATGTATTGGCAAAACTCTACAAACTGTCCGATCAGCCAGATATTGCGTACCGTTTTGTCTTAACTGGCGGCTATTCGCCCGACAGTGTCAGCGTGGTAGAGCCCAATTTTTTGATTATTGCCGAAAACCTGCCCAAAGACAACCCCGAAGGGCGTTACCGAGGCATCAAAGTGTTGCCCTTTGAGTTTGTGCGCGACTTGCCCGAGCTTAAAAGCACCAATTATCTCCACATGATTCGCCTCGCCGCCGAGATGAAATCGCAGGGAGCGGCCGATTTATTATACCACAAAGACGGTGAAGTAAGCGAATTGACGCGCAGCAACTTCTTCATTTTCAAAGGCGATACCCTCATCACACCCGACCAAAACATTTTGCACGGCATTACGCGCAGGGTAGTGTTGGAACTGGCCCAAAAAGATTTCAAGGTAGAAATTCGTCCGCTGAAAGTGGAAGAACTGGAAGAAGCCGACGAAGCCTTCACCACCAGCACAACCAAATGGGTGATGCCCGTGGTGCAAATTGGCCGTCAAATTGTGGGCGACGGCAAGCCCGGCATCAGAACCCTGAAGTTATTGGGGCAGTTTGAGGAATTGGTGACGGGGTATGGATTGGTAAAAGCCTAGTTTTTGGAGGGCTTATTCTCAATACTCTTAGGTTTTAACGTTCTATCTACCGCTTCTTTTAACCAATAATAGTCTCATGTCTATCACCAATCCTGCCGAACTAGACGGCATGAAAAAAATCAGCGAAGCCGTCGGCACTACCCTCCGAAAGATGCGCGAGTACGCCCGTCCTGGCATGACCGCCAAAGAACTAGACGATTACGGCGGACAAATACTCCAAGAATTTGGGGCCAAATCGGCCCCACGCCTTACCTATGGTTTTCCGGGATGGACGTGCATCAGCCTCAACAATGAAGTAGCGCACGGTATTCCTTCCGAACACAAAATTCTAAAAGAAGGTGATTTAGTTAACATTGATGTTTCGGCCGAACTCGACGGGTTCTGGGCCGACAACGGCGGCTCTTTTGTATTGGGCGAAGACAAAAACAACCACTTAAAACTGGTCAACGCCTCAAAGCAAATTTTACACAAAGCCATTCATCAAATCAAAGGAGGCGTCAGAATTGCCGACATTGGCAAATTGATTGAAACCGAAGCCAAAAAATCAGGCTATCGGGTCATCCGCAACCTCGTCGGGCACGGCGTAGGTAGGAGTTTGCACGAAGCGCCGTCCGAAATTCCTTGTTTCTATGACCGCTTTAACACGAGCCGTTTCCGAAAAAACTCCATTGTAGCTGTAGAAACCTTCATTTCCACCAAAGCCACGCTTGCGCACCAAAATGGCGACGGGTGGACGTTTGTGACCAACGATGGCAGTTTTGTAGCCCAACATGAGCATACCATTATGATTACCGACGGAAAACCTGTGATACTTACCGAAAGCAACGAAATCTGGAATTGAACATGAAACAGGCAAAGTATTGGGTGGAGAAATACCAAATGCAGGCGCACCCTGAAGGTGGCTATTTTACCGAAACTTACCGTTCGACGGAAAGCATTTCACAAAGTGCACTTCCGAGCCGTTTTTCGGGAGACAGAAGTTTTGGCACGGGCATTTATTTCTTACTGGAAAACCATCATTTCTCGGCACTACACCGCATTCAGGCCGATGAAATGTGGCATTTTTACGCGGGTGGGCCGTTGAATGTCTACGTTATTCACGAAGACGGGAAACTGGAAATCATAAAATTAGGCTCTAATCCTGACAACGGAGAAGTGTTTCAAGCAGTAGTGCCGGCGGGTACATGGTTTGGTTCTAAGCCCGATGCCGCAAGCGATTATTCTCTGGTAGGTTGCACCGTCGCGCCAGGCTTTGATTTTGCCGATTTTGAACTGGCCGAACGGGTAGATTTATTAGCAACTTATCCACAACATGAGGAAGTGATTCGGTTGCTGACGCTTGAAAAAGGTTAGTTTTTGAGACTATACCATACAGAAAACTCTCTACAGATTTTTCGGTAAACAGAACGGTATATTTTATGTCGAAAACAGTTTTACGTACAATTACATAGCCATAAATTCTCCACTAAATTTTCATTACTGATGGCGAATAAAATTCCCATTTATTGGATTATAATATTGTATTTAACAGTCTTACTCAACGTTCCTGTCAAAGGCCAGTCAATTTCTATCGTTTCCACCGATTTTAGTTCTCTTTGCGTAGGTACAACCATCTATGTTCCTGTTACATTATCCGGTATCTGGGCACCTGATAATAAATTTGTACTTAAACTTAAGGAAAATTCGGGCTCGTCAAGAGATACCGTTATTTATATAACCGCTGATAATACATCCTCTCCTCTGCAATTTAAACTACCTAAACTATACGCTGATAAAAATCGAACATGGAAATTGTTTCCAGTTGCGAGCATAAGCTCGACCAACCCGGTTGCAGTCAGCAATGAAACATATTTTAATGTTGGCCTTTTGCCTACTATTCAACTGGAACAGCCCATGCAGGCAGTTGATATTTTCCCTATTTCAAGATTCCCGAATGAATACACCAATGCAGGACAAGCACGGTATGTGGGCCATAAATTATACCGAGGCGATGACAATGTAATCGGTAAATTGGCTGACAATACCCTTTGGTACTTAGGTGGAGAATGGGGATTATCACCTAATCAAACAACTGTTTATCAATTGGTTCAAATTCAGAACAGGTGCGGTATAGGCAAAGTTATTCCCCCTAATACCATTACTGTGAAAGTAAATCCATTTAAACTGAAAATAACATCTGTATATCCAAAAGCAATTTGCGAGGATCGAAAAATTAACGTCAATATAGATTACACAGGTGAACTTAACCCTGACCAAGTAGTGATCGAAGTCGCCAATGTTAAAGGCGACACCATCAAACAACTTTCCACGACGGTTGTAGATGCCCGCAACTTCACCGGTACTTTAGATAATTCATTTTCATCAGGAACTTATTTTGTACGAATAAGATCCATTGCTCCTGACGCCGCCACTGATTTCGTTCCGATCTTTATGAATAGTGCCCCGAAAATTGAGTTAGATTGGCTGGACGGTGTCACAAATCCGGTGGGATATAAAAATAAAGTTTGGCTTAGAATACGCAGTGTTGGGACAACAGAGTCCGGCAGACCTTTGACACTCAAACTCTCAGATGGCACCATTGTCAATAATTTCAATAGCTATAGTGGTGCAAGTTCCGGATATATGGCCGACGTTTTCCTTAACCCTGAAAAAACACATTATTATAAAGTTGATTCGTTGATCACAGCGTGTGGAATTTCCCGGGAATATTCCGTTTCAGGAGAGCGGGAGCTTGTTGTAAAAAACGATTTTTACATTGAGAATTTACCAAAACTCACCTATTGCGAAAACGAGAAATTAAGGCTAAAAATAAAGTCGTCACTTCCTTTTACTGCCAGTACGACCTTTACTGCTAAACTGTATTTGAGCAATAGTACGGTTTTGTCATTGCCAACCACTCGTATTTCCTCCGACAGTTTGGTATTTACGATTCCCGCCGCTTCATCTTTTGAGTCTACGGCATTCAGCTTTGGCCTAAAAATTGAAACTAATGCTCCGGCCGCTTCAAGTTCATTGTATTGGCAACAAATCAAAGTAACTCAAAAACCTGTTCCGGTAACGGCATGGGCATCTACACCGATGACAAGCCCCGGAAACGGCTATCTCTCTTTTTTATTCAAAGGAGGGTCCCCCGGGTCGTTGATATTTACCGATGGGCAACGCGACGATACATTATCTATTTTCGCGAGTGACATTGAATACACCAGAGACATTTCCCTGCATCCGCTCATTACACAAACCACTTCTTTCCGATGGAAGACCCTCGAAAACAGATGTGGAAAAACCGAAAATTTCCCTGTTCCGGAGGTTACAGTAACCGTTACAAATACCACACAGAAAAACATTTTCATCGTAAAAAGTCCTAAGCAAGTTTGTTTGGGAGGCACCTATACAATTGAAATAAAAACTGCCGGGACTTTTTCAACAGAAGATGAGTATTTAGTCCGGTTGGTACGATATATCAATTACGTCCCTGTCGTTTATGAAGTAGGCAGAGGCAAGTCAAAAATTTTATCTATTCAGATCCCGACCAATATACCTGTTTCGGCAGACAACAATTTCTGCAAGTTTGTTATCTCTTCGGTTCAGACGGAAGTTGATAACCTACCTACCGCCTTTCGCGAGGCATCTTCGTATATTACAGTCAACCAAACAGCTTCTCTGTTTGTGAATACATTTGATTTAAACGGGAATAAGATTTTAAGTAAAACTATTGATCTGTTAAAGGGAGAAAGTGTGCCGCTTATTATACAATCTTCCACTTCTAATTCCAATGAACCTTATAATGTTAAGATCAATAGTACTTGGTATAATTATGCCGCCTACGTGAATAATAACTCAGGCATGGTAAACGGTCTTTACATTAATATAAAGCCCTCCAACGATACACTGTTGGTATTAAATGCGCTGGAAAATATTTGCGGAGTTACATCCCTGAATGACACTGTAAAAATCAAGGTAAGACCTTATCGAATCCAAACCGCACTTGTCGAAGCAGGTATAAGATGTCAGCAAAATATAGTGGATGTAATGTTCTCCATCGAGGGCAATCCGCAAAATGTACCGACTGACTACAAAGTGTATTTCAGACCGATTGCGCCTTATGCTCAGACATATCCTGATTCCCTTCGATTTGAGGCCCCTGTTGTCACAAAGCGCCCTTTTCATTATACCGTCCAAATTCCTGATATGCCCTATGAGGGCGGTTTTGGGGTTGAGGTAGAGCCATTAAGCCATGAAGGTCATTTCGCCAAAAACTATCGTTTGCCTCGAATTTCTATTTATAAACGCCATCAGGTCAAACTAACCGCTTCTGATGGCACCTCTATCTTATGGGTTGATGGCAGTAACTCATCTGTCTACCTGAAAGCCGAAACACTCAACTCCAACACTCCTCGTTGGGACGGAAAAACGGTGGTAAATCCCACTACTTTCGGAGGAACAACCATACAGGCATACACAAAAGTGACGCCTATATGGGCTTCGTCAACACCCGGCAATGTATATACTTTAGCCGACATTGAAAGCGTATGCGGTTATGGTCAGGCAATAGGAAAAGTACGGGTAAAAAGGTGTTATGGAGACGTAAATCCGGGCTATATCTATTCGGACAGTAACGAATACTATTCCAACAGTACTATTAAAAGCGGCGCTCCAGTCATTAAAAACAACACGTTATTTTCTGCTAAAGAATCCATAGAATTAACTCCCGGCTTCAAAACCGAAGGCCAAACACTATTCAGCGCTGAAATTAAAGGATGTGAAGTAACTAAGCCCTAAACTTTTGTCTGCACAAATAAGAAGTATGTTAAACGAAGCGAGCCTTAATCGCCCGCCTCGTTTATTAATTCTCCAGTTTCTTCAATTCGCCAATCAACGCTTCTACCTGCTCAAACGATACCGCAGGGAAATTGGCGATACGGATTTGACTTTCCTTGAAAGGTCCATAACCGCTCCCGACAATCATATTGGCTTGTTTTACCTGAGCAATTACTTCGGGCGACGGAATGCGGGTATTGGCCACTATCACCGTGCGCGAACGATGCCGCTCTTCGGCTACCGATGGGCTGAAAGCACGACTGGTTTCAATGTATTTATTAAGTAATTTATATTTTTCTTCGGTCTGTTTACGCACCGTTTCGGCACCGATTTTGTTCATATCTTCGGCTACTTTTCCCAACAGATAAATGCTGATTACGTTGGGCGTAGCGGGTGTTTCATAATTCTTAAAGTTCTTCCACAGCATGGGTAAACTGTTGTGCGCCCCGATGGTAGCATCTTCGTATTTCTGCAAACGCTCGGCTTTGGCGAGACATTTTTCATTGGCAATCCATACCCCCAAACCCGCAGGTAAGCCAAAAGCTTTTTGAACCGAAAAGAACGCGGTATCAATCACGCTAAAATCTAAGTCGGGGTACGGCGCCGACGACACCATATCTACCGCAATGAGTTTTTTAGAATTGCTCCGCTTGAGTTTGTGGATGTCGGGCTCGCGCATTTGTACGCCCGAACTGGTTTCATTGTGCGTGACACAAATCAATTCGGCGTATTCGGGCACTTCCACTTCAGCGTAGTCAAAACCTTCACCAAAGGGTTTTTCTTGCTTGTGGGCGTATTTCCGAAGCGATGCGCTATACTCGTAAAATTTCTTGGAAAAAGACCCGTTGACCAAGTGAAAACTTTCGTGCTCTACACAGTTTTGTACCACCCGCTCCCACACTTCTGAGGCAGAACCCGTAAAGAAAATCCCGTGCGTATCAGGAATATTCATCAAAGTACGGAGCTGCTCTACCGTAAACTGATAAATGCTCCGAAACTTCTGGCTACGGTGCGAAATCGAACCCAATTGCTGCTCAACGGCGGTCAGTAAGTGCTTCTCAAACGTAGGATACATCTCAGCCGGCCCGGCTGTAAAATAGACTTGTTTCATCTGATTTGGAGCCCTATCGGTAAGGCCTTTGGTTTGAGGGGGCAAAATTACGCTAAAAACCCGTTTTTTATACCAATTACTACAATTCCTACTTCTTTTTAGAAGTGTTCAATTTTTTTTGAAGCGTCTCATAAAACTTACAGGCGTGCGTCAGTTCGCATTTGTTACATTGAGGGCTGCGCGCCACGCACACATAACGCCCGTGCAAAATCAGCCAGTGATGCGCCAAAGGAATCACCGTATCGGGGATGTATTTGACGAGTTCTTTCTCAACCGCCAAAGGAGTGGTGGCGGTTTTGGCAACCAAACCCAGCCGGTGAGAAACCCGAAAAACGTGCGTATCGACCGCCATCGTGGGCTGATTGTAAATGATAGAAGCAATGACGTTGGCCGTTTTGCGCCCCACGCCCGGCATTTGTTGCAACTCCTCAATCGTGCTCGGGACCTCGCCGTCAAATTTATCAAGCAACATCCGGGCCATCCCTACAAGGTGCTTGGCTTTGTTGTTGGGGTACGACACCGACCGAATCAATTGAAATACTTCCTCAGCGGTACTATCGGCCATGGCCTGCGGGTCAGGATAACGCTGAAAAAGTGCCGGCGTAACCATATTGATACGCTTGTCGGTACACTGCGCCGACAAAATCACCGCCACCAATAGTTCAAATGGATTGGAATAATTTAGTTCTGTTTTAGCTTCGGGAAATTTCTGCGAGAAATGTTCGATTAAAAGGCGATAGCGTTCTTTCTTTTGCATAGGTTTGGACAGCCCTTTTTTGGCTTTCAAAGATACTTGTTTCCTGAAGAAGCCTAATGTCATCAGGAAAAAAGTGGTTGTAATTGTTCTACTTTGATACTTTTCTCCACTTATCCTTTTGGATTGAAGACGTATCAATTTTCCAAATAAAATTGAATAACGGTGTTAGGGGCTTTATGTAAAATGTTTCATAATCATAATCTGTGGTTGCTCCACAATTAAGGTCTCTTTTCACGATTTTATCGTTATTATTCTCTTTTGCATATAATTCTCTCTCTTCTTCCCACCTACAGAGACCCGTAAAAAGAAATAGAGAAACTACTGCAAAAACCACCAAAAGAGGAACCGTTACCATCAAGCTTTCCCATAACCTCAAGCCCGACTTGCTCCCATATATAAAAAAAAGAATCCAAAAAAATAGTAATCCTACCAAGAAAAGATTGTGCCAGTACTTAAAAGACGCTCTAAAGTCAATCTGACTAAACTCTATTGGAATGATAAAACCGATAGCTTTTAAAATAATAACTATAGATAACAACCTTTGAAAGAATTTCATTGGACACTATTTTTAAAAGTTAATTTGGGATTAGATTTTCATTTACATCATTAATAATCAGACTTTTATGACCATAAATAAAAAATATTATCAGAAATATAACATTTAAATGTGCAAGACCAATTCTTAGAATTATTACTTCATAGACTATAATCCATGTTTCATTTCCCGCAATATGGGTGATTTAATGGTTGGTCAAGTTTTCCCTATCTTTGTCTCATTGCGTCTTATTTGTTCACTTATTCATCAATTTCATGAGAAAAACCTTTCCTTCAACCCATTATCGGTTTACCGTTCCATCTTTTATTTTTTATTTGTTTTTTGTCTCGTTTGTCCAAGCCCAGCCAAAAACCGTTACCCTCAATGATATTTACGGCCCACAAGGCTCTGTCTTTACCCCGCGTAGCGTATCTGGCGTAAACTGGATGAAAGCTGGCGGGTTTTACACCGCCCAACAAAGCGGGAAAGTCATTAAATATAGCATTGCCACGGGCGAGGCCGTCGAAACGCTTTTTGACCAATCGACCGTCAAGGTAGAGGGCACCAATCAAAACATCCAGTTTGACAGCTATGAACTCAGCGCCGACGAGCGTAAACTGTTGTTGACCACGGGCATCGAGCGCATCTATCGTCGGTCCTTCAAGGCGGAGTTTTACGTGTATGATTTGGCGAGCAAAAAGTTGGTGCAGCTCTCCAAAAACGGCAAACAAATGTTGGCTACGCTTTCACCTGATGGCAGCAAAGTGGCTTTTGTTCGGGACAACAACCTGTATCTTACCGACCTTTCTACCCTTACCGAGCAGGCCATCACCACCGATGGAAAACGCAACGAAATCCTCAACGGTGCCTCGGATTGGGTCTATGAAGAAGAATTCAGTTTTGCCAAGGCTTTTGAATGGGCTCCCGATGGCAAGAAAATTGCTTTTTATCGCTTTGACGAGAGCCGCGTTCCTGAATACAACATGCAGCTTTGGGGCGATTTGTACCCTAAAGATTACCGTTATAAATATCCAAAGGCAGGAGAAGCCAACTCGCTGGTGGAGATTTGGGTCCATGATTTAGCTTCCAACAAAAAAACAAAAGTGGACGTTGGCCCCGAAGGAGACCAATACATTCCGCGCATCAAATGGACACAAAACCCTGGTTTATTGTCCATCAAACGCATGAATCGACTGCAAAATCGGTTAGACATTCTGCACAGTGATGCCGCAACGGGTAAATCCAAAACCGTGTGGAGCGAAGAAAGTAAAACCTACGTGGATTTAGAATTTACGGACGACCTTAGCTATTTGGCGGATGGAAAATCGTTTATTCAATCCTCTGAGCGTAGCGGTTATAAGCATTTGTACCAATACGATATGAACGGTACGTTGCTCAAAACCCTGACCTCTGGCAATTGGGAAGTAACGGATTTGGTCGGAATCGACGAAAAAACGCAGACCCTGTACTTTACTTCGCCGATGGTTTCGCCGATGGAGCGGCATTTGTACAGTTTGAGTTTTGCCACTCCTCCCGTCAACAAAAAATCCAAGAAACCCCTTCCAGTGCCTCAACCCGTAAAATTGACCGAGAAATCAGGTTCAAATACGGTCAACATGAGTCCTGACTTTAGTTATTATTTGATTTACAACCAGTCGACGCAAGAACCGTTGGCTGTGAGTCTGCATCAGACACCTACGGGCAAAGCGGTACGTACGTTGGAGGCAAATCAAAAACTCCGCGAGCGCTTGACCGAATATCGTATTTCTAAACAAGAATTTTTCAAATTTACCACTACACAGGGCACGAGCCTCAACGGCTGGATGATGAAACCGCTTGACTTTGACCCCACCAAAAAATACCCCGTTTTAATGTTCGTTTACGGCGGCCCTGGCTCACAAACTGTGACCGATACTTGGGGTGGTGGGTTGTTTTATTGGTTTCAGGTGTTGGCCAGCAAAGGCTACATGATTGTATCGGTAGATGGGCGCGGTACGGGCGCGCGCGGCAATGCCTTTCGGACCGTTACGTACGCTCAACTTGGCAAATACGAAACCGAAGACCAAATTGAAGGGGCAAAATACTTAGCCACCTTGCCCTACGTGGATGCGTCTCGCATCGGGATTCACGGCCACAGCTACGGAGGTTACATGGCCTCGCTGTGCATGACCATCGGTGCCGATTACTTCAAAGCGGGCATTGCAGGCGCGCCCGTGACAACGTGGCGGTATTATGACACCGTTTACACAGAACGCTACCTCAAACGCCCGCAAGACAATGCTTCAGGCTACGATGACAATTCCCCCATTCAGCACGTTAATAAACTGAAAGGCAAATTCTTCATCGTTCACGGAACGGGCGACGACAACGTTCATTTTCAGAATTCCGTCGATTTTGTCAATGCCCTCATCAAGGCAGGTAAGCAGTTTGACAGCTTTTATTACCCCAACCGCAATCACGGCATCAGTGGCGGCAATACCCTCATGCACCGTTATCAAATGATGACGGATTGGGTATTAAAGAATTTGTAGTTTTTAGGAGAAAGCAGTGCTAGTACACGGAAGCACGGAGAATACGAAACTCAGGCGTCTGACGGTTTAAAACCGTCGGACGCCTAGTTGACCTCCGATGTTAAATCGTTCCTTCAAAATCAAGTCGCAATGCATCAATTTTTTCCAGTTTGCCTAATACTTGATTCAGGAGCGTTTTGCGGATTTCGATTTGAAGGCTGCATTCATTGTCGAATTGTTGTTTTTGAGGCGTCAGGTCAAACGCTTTGATGACTTTCATAACCTCGTTCATTTGTTCGTACGGATACGTCAGCGTATACACGTCACGCACGTGCTTGGTCACAATTTGAGCTTGACTGAGCGCTTCTTCGGTCGCCACTTTGTAGGCATTGATCAAGCCCGGAACACCCAACAACGTACCCCCAAAATAACGAACTACTACCACCAGAAGATTGGTAATATCATGAGCATAAAGCGTATTTAAAATGGGTTTTCCCGCTGAACCAGACGGCTCGCCATCGTCATTAGCGCGAAAATGCGTCCGGTCCAACCCAAGGCGGTAGGCGTAACAGTGATGATTGGCTTTGGGATGAATTTCACGTAATGCAATGAGGTATTGTTTTACGTCCTCTTCGTTCTGGATTGGGTATCCAAAAGCCAAAAACTTACTGCCACGGTCCCGAAAAAATCCCTCTATCGGGGCAACTATTGTTTTATAACTATCGTCAAATAGCATCAATTCAATAACTTTGTTAAAAAACTAATTTTTTCGTTTTTAGCCTGCTGTTATGACAATTTATTTATCAGCAAACCTTGATTTCGACCACTTATCCACAATAAATTTGTGAACAAGTGCGTAAACAACTTGTTTTATCATTTACTTCTCTTTTCATCTAAACTTTCGCAATCCATGAAACAAACAAAATTACTACTATTTATGGTAGTTTTCGGTTGGGCAAATGCAGCCTTTTCCCAAGCCGACCTCAAAAAGCCCATTCCCTTTGACCCAAAAGTCCGCTATGGCAAATTGCCCAACGGGATGACGTACTACATCCGTAAAAACGAAGAGCCCAAAAAGCGCGCCGAACTCTATCTAGTCAACAAAGTAGGAGCGATTCAGGAAGAAGACAAAGAAAATGGTCTAGCCCACTTTACTGAACACATGGCTTTTAACGGCACGAAAAGTTTCCCCAAAAACGAGTTGGTCAACTACCTCCAACGCGCTGGGGTCAAATTTGGGGATGACTTAAATGCCTTCACAGGTCAAGACCAAACGGTATATCAACTTCCCGTACCGACCGACTCCGCCGACATTTTCAACAAAGCATTCGTCGTACTTGAAGATTGGGCGCACAACATCACCATGGAAGGCTCCGAAATTGACAAGGAGCGAGGCGTAATTCTCGAAGAATTTCGCGGTGGCAAAGGCGCACAACAACGCATGCGCGACAAGTGGCTTCCTATTCTCGTTGGGGATTCAAAATACGGTAAACGTACCGTGATTGGAACCGAAGATATTCTCAAGAACTTTACGCACGAAACCATCCGCAACTTCTACAAAACTTGGTATCGTCCTGATTTACAAGCAATTTTAGCTGTAGGAGATTTCGACATTGACCAGGTAGAAAAGACCATTAAAGAGCGCTTCGGGGCTATTCCAAAAGCCGCCAATGCTAAGCCGCTCGGAAAATATCCCGTGGCTGATTTTAAAGGAACCCGCGTAGCAATTGTCACTGACCCAGAGCAGCCTTACATGATTGCTCAAATAGTAACGAAATTGCCCAAGGCGGAAGAAAAAACCTTGAATGACTCGCGCGAAACCATCAAACGCAACCTGTTCAACCAAATGTTGCAGGCACGCTTGCAGGAGCTTACCCAACAAGCCAGTCCTCCTTTTTTGTTTGGCGGAGCAGGCTACGGCGGTTTTATCGGTGACTATGACTCGTTCAGCAACATTGCAGTCGCTAAAGATGGTAACCTTGAACTGGCCGTTAAAGCGGTCTTGGATGAAGGAATCCGCGTGAAAAATTTCGGTTTTACCGCCACTGAATTGGAGCGTACCAAGACGCAGTTGCTGACCAGCGTTGAAAAGCGCTTCAAGGAAAAAGACAAAACCAAATCAGCGAGTTATGTGAATGAATATATGAATCATTTTTTGGAGGATGCGCCCGCAACAGGCATTGAGTTTTACTACGAATTTGTAAAAGAACAACTCAACGGCATCAAAATCGAAGAAATAAACGCATTAGCTGGCAAATATTTAACGCCCGACAACCGCACGGTCATCATCATGGCCTCGGAAAAAGACAAAGCGAAACTTCCGACCGAAGCCCAAATCCTGGAATGGGTCAACGGTGCAGGCAAGGGAGTGACCGCCTACGAAGACAAAGTAATCAACAAACCATTGATTGAAAACTTACCAGCGGCGGGCCGTACAACTTCCACTAAACAAATCACCGAACTGGGCGTGACCGAACTTACGCTGAGCAACGGCGTCAAAGTTGTGCTGAAACCCACTGACTTCAAAAATGATGAAATACTCATCGGTGCCCGCAGCCAAGGAGGTACGTCGCTTTATAATGACAAAGATTTTATGAGCGCTGGCCTTTCTGACGCGGTGGTGGAAGAGAGCGGTGTGGGTGAATTCAACCAAAACGCCCTCAAAAAATACCTGACCGGCAAAGTGGTCAACATCAGTCCTTTTGTGAGCGAAAACGAAGAAGGTTTTACAGGTAGCAGCAGTCCCAAAGACCTCGAAACCGCCCTCCAACTGGTCTACGCTTACTTTACAAAACCCCGCAAAGACAACGAAGTCATCAAAGGATTTATGACAACGCAGCGCTCGGCTATTCAAAACATGAAAGCGTCGCCGTCGCCAGAAATGGTTTTTCAGGATACCTTGAATACTTTGCTGGGCAACTACAATTTCCGTCGTTTGCCCATCAGCGTAGAGCGTTGGGACATGGCCAACCCAGACCGTTCGTACGAGATTTACAAAGAGCGTTTTTCCGATGCGTCCGATTTTACTTTTTTCTTTACGGGTTCATTCAATGTAGAGCAAATCAAACCTTTGTTTGAAAAATACCTAGCCGTTTTGCCAGCACAGGGCAAAAAAGAGTCATTCCGTGACTTGGGTATTCGTGCTCCGAAAGGCAAAATTGAGAAGAAAGTTTACAAAGGCATTGAGCAAAAAAGTCAGGCAACATTGGTTTATAGCGGTGATTATGAATACAATGATGACAACAACTGGCAACTCGATGCGTTGGAAGAAATCCTGAATATCAAGTTGATTGAAGTCATTCGTGAGAAAGAAAGCGGCGTATACGGCATCGGTGCTCGGGCGGCTTACAGCAAGATTCCAGCTCCCCGCTATAGTTTACGCATTGGTTATGGCACGGGCCCTGAGCGCGTTGAAGAATTGGCCGTCAAAACTTTAGCGGTCATTGACGAAATCAAGAAAAATGGCGCTACGCAGACCGATATTGACAAGTTTAAAGCCGAAACCCGCCGGGCAATGGAAGTCCAAACCAAAGAAAACGGTTTTTGGCAGAGCCAACTGATCGACGCCTACACCAAGGGCGAAGATCCAAAAGCGCTGTTGGATTGGGAGAAGCAATTGAACAAAATCACCGTAGCAAGCACCAAAGCAACGGCCAATAAATACCTTAGCGATGCCAACTTCATCAAAGCGGTGTTGTTGCCAGAAAAGAAGTAATAATCCGTGGTATATCCACAAAAATACCCTAACAAAAAAGCCGGGCTAGCCCGGCTTTTTTGTTTATAACTCGCAATCTATTACCGTTTTTTCTTCTTTTTAGCCACGGGTTTTTTCTTTTTGGAAGACGTTTTTCTGCGAACTGGCTTCTTCTTTACGTATTTTCGGGCTTCCGCTTTTTTGATGGCCGCTTCCTGGTCTTCATCTGATACAACCCCCGTAGGAGCCTCCTTCACAATGGCCGCTGGCGCACCCAATTCGGAGGCAGCCTGTGACTGAGCCGTTATTTCGGGCAACACCGTTTGAACCACCGTTCCGATTTGAACGGTAGCATCTAAAGGGCGTAAACGGAAGGAATAATTGTATTCTTTTTCGGTCAAAAGAAATTCAGGATGCGTACGCGGGGTCCAACTGTCATCCCCGCCAAGACCCATCATTTGATGATCAAAATGCAGCACCGTAACCATTCCACGCGGTAGATTTTGCGTTGTTTTAGCCGCCAATAAATCCGCATCGGTATAATCTTTGGCGCTAAAATTTAGCGTAGGCTCACCGATAACCAGCCAGCCAAAGCCCAAAGAATCCGTCACGGCCGCCCAGCGTACATCTGTTTTATTACCATTCTCTTGGGCCATGATGTACGGAAAGTGCTGATCCATTACTTTACCGCTGTACTCTCCTACGAGCGCTGCGGTTTTGCGATCACTATAACTCTCAAACGGCCCTCGGCCATACCAACTCAGGTTACGATATGCGGCAGGGAGCTGCATCTGCATCCCTACTTTTGGCAGGGGAGGTACATTATTTCCGTTTACGAGAATATTATTTTTGACCTGCATATCTCCCGAACCGTACACCGTATAAGTGGTTTTATGGACAATTGAAGTCCCCGCTTTTCCCACCCACGTTGTTTGGGTGTGTACACGCGCAATAGAAGGACTTATCTGCTCCACCCGAATATCACCACCTATGCGTCGAAGGCTATCCAGACCAGCCATACGCCAGCGTTCGGCAAAACCCGCATTTCCTCCACCTTCGTCATTATCGGTCGGTACCCGCCAAAATTCAGGTTGGAGTGGCTGCCCGATTAACTCATGATTTTTATAAATAAACGAACTAATTCCCACCGATTTCCGGTCAAAAACCACTTTAAACTGGGCGTTGGTCAGTTGAATTCCTCCCCCCCGAATGAGTCCCACTTTTACCGTCGCATTGGTAGGCCACGTCAGCAGCGGCTTAGGAGTTGGCGGCGTTTTAATGTACATCTGTTGAAACGCCACTTCATGCCCCGTCGACGCCCAAGGCATATTTTCTTTCAGTTTTAGGCTTAAATTCAAAAAATATTCACCTCCAGTACCCCCTGGAATGGTGAACGGAATGGTCACGTTTTGGCTTTTGCCAGCGGTGGCCGTCAGAGAAGAAATTTCGCCTTGCTGAATTGGCCTTCCATTTTCGAGCAATTGCCACACCAATTTAAAAGGGCTAAGGCTCAGAAAATCGTAGTTATTAATGAGCGTAACGGTCTGGCTTTGGGGTGAAATCGTGTCTTTTGGCGTAAATTTTACGTATTGATATACGTGCTTTACTTCGTTGATTTCGGGTTGAGGCGTGCGGTCTGGATTGACCAGCCCGTCGCCAGCATTGGCGCCGTCGATGTAATTGACATGGTTGACATACGAGCGTCCGTTTTTATCTTTAACAAACAATCCCTGATCAACCCAATCCCAGATAAATCCACCCTGCATCCGTGGGTGTTTTTCGATAGCATCCCAGTATTCTTGCAAATTACCGACGCTGTTTCCCATTGAATGGGCGTATTCACAAATAATCAACGGTCGGCTCGGGTCTTTTTCAACCATCGCTTCCATGACCTTCACCGAAGGATACATCGTACCATTAATGTCGAAATTGGTGCTGGGTTGGTTAACCTCTTCAAATGTTTTGGGATAATTGGCCCGTCCTTCGTAATGAATGGGTCGCGTAGGATCAATCAACTTGATAATCTGCGCCATGTCCTGAAAATTGCTTCCCATCCCCGACTCATTGCCCAAAGACCAAATAATGATGGACGGATGGTTTTTGTCGCGCTCTACCATGGCCTTGCCACGGGCAATAAACGCGTCTTTCCAATCGGGATTATTGGCCAACACAATTCCTTTTTGTTGCCATAATTCATGGCTTTCAATGTTGGCTTCGTCAATGACATACAAGCCATATTCGTCGCACAAGTCGTACCAAAGAGGGTCGTTTGGATAGTGAGAAGTGCGTACGGCGTTGATATTGTGCTGTTTCATCAACAAAATATCTTTTATCATAGATTCACGGCTGATTGTCCGTCCAGTATTGGGATCAAATTCGTGCCGATTTACCCCTTTAAACATGACGGCTTTTCCATTGACCAATAACTGTCCGTTTTTGAGCGTCACCTCCCTAAAGCCCACCCGTGTACTAAGCACTTCCGCCGTTTTCCCCTCACCATCAACTACTTGAATCACCAGTTTGTAAAGATTTGGCGTCTCGGCAGTCCAGCGCGCAGGCGATGTAATGGGCACATTGAGGGTCAGATAAGACTCATCTTTAGGGTCCATCATTGGAACGTTTTTCACAAATTCTCCCTGAAAAATCCGCCCATCGGGGTCATAAAGTTTAAACTTGACCTGATATTTATCCTGAACCTGCGACGAGAAGTTTTTGACAAAAGCCGATACTTTCAGCGTACCATTTTGGTAATTTTCATCCAAATCAGTCACCACATAATAATCTCTGACGTGAATTGTAGGCGCGGCAAACAGGTACACGTCCCGGAAAATACCCGAGATGCGCCAAAAATCCTGATCTTCCAGATAACTTCCATCTGACCAATTGATGACCTGCACTGTTAGTTGGTTTTCGCCCGCTCTTAAATATTTTGTTACGTTAAACTCAGCCGGTGTCATGCCATCTTCGTGGTATCCCACCTGCAATCCATTAACCCACACATAACAAGCGGATTGAACTCCCGCGAAATGCAAAAACACATCGCGACCCTGCCAATTGGGAGCAATCGTAAACGATGTTCGATACAGCCCCACGGCGTTGGTATCGCTCGTAATGCGGGGCGGTTTGGTCGGAAAGGGATGTTTTATGTTTGTAAAAATGGGGCGGTCATACGCACGCCCTTCACGCGCACCCACCACCTGCCAATTGGAAGGAACCGGCAAATCATCCCAACCAGAGATGTTAGTATTGACCTGAAAAAAATCACCTGGCACTTTGGAGGGGTGAGAAACCCACTTAAATTTCCACGTTCCATTTAATGATTTAAAAAAAGGCGACGCCGCACGGTCGGATTTAAGCGCCGATGCTTCGTCGGCGTAGGGGATAATCGTCGTATGAGGCCGTTCGGTATTTCGGCTGATAACCGACGGGTTTTCCCAGTCGGGTAAATCTTGAGCAAATCCAACACAAGGTAGTAAGAGGGATAAAAAAACGCTTAACTTGCGCATAAATCATTAGCGGGTTAAATTTTCCAGAACGCAACTCAGTTTCACAAAATAAAGGACTTTTGGCTGAACCAATAGAAAGACAACGAAAAAAGACGGCCGAATATTGGATATAAACGACCTGCTTCAACGAATCGCTTCGGTATTTTGGATAGGTTCCGTTAATTTTTTAATCCGATTTTACCTTAGTGAAAATTTGATATTTACAAAAAACACATCACCACAAACCTCAGTCTATCATGCTTTTAGCCGTTGATGCAGGCAATACTGACACCGTTTTTGGAATTTGGCAAAATGAAGAATGGACGCACATCTTCCGTACGCGTTCACTGCCCGAAGAATCCCCGAATTATTTTGAAAGTAAACTACGGCTTCATTTTTTAGAAGCTGACTTAGCCTTGGAAAATGTCAGTATTACGGTTTTGAGCAGCGTGGTTCCGCCGCTGACGCCCACCCTCCGTACCATGCTATCCAACCTCTTTGGGGAGCCTCCCGTAGTGGTCGGGCCCGATATTTACCCTGATTTAAAAGTGGAAATAGACCATCCTCACGAAATCGGTAGCGACCTTGTAGCCAATGCCGTGGCGGCTTTTACCAAATACAACCGAAACGCCGTGGTGGTGGATTTTGGTACAGCACTTACCTTTACGACCGTATCGGGAGATGGCCGAATCTTGGGCGTTGCCATCGCGCCAGGCCTGAAAACCGCCGTCAAAGCCTTGTTTTCCAACACCGCTCAATTGCCTGAAGTGCCTTTAAAGTTACCCGAATCAGCCATTGGAAAAAATACCAGTCATGCCATTCAGGCGGGGATTTTGTTGGGGTATGAAAGTCTGGTGCGTGGAATGGTGACGCGCATCCGCCGCGAACTCGACGGAGATTGTATTGCGCTCGCTACGGGTGGTTTGTCCTCCATTATTGATACCTTACACGGCGAGTTTGTGGAAGTAAATCGAAGCCTAACGCTCGATGGTCTGCGCATCATTGGCGAGAAGGTTAAACAAAAAAGTGTATAAAACGGGGCGAAATCTCGCCCCAAATCTCAGAATTTAACTTTATAGCTCACGCCAATCAGAAACCGATTCTCCTGACTTCCAATCAAGCGGTAATCGGTAAAGCCCGATAATTCCAGTTTATGGTGCTTATTGAGCGCAATTTCTACACCCGCTTTGTTACGCATTTGGTCAAAACCATTCCCGATTTCATAGAAAAAATCGGTTGAAATGTAGGGCGTAAAACGTGATTTATTGGGATACGACAATTCAAACTTATTACGGATGTAGCTGCTGTTATTTTCGGCCGCGCTTTCATCATCCTGAAATTGATTCTGGTAGCGCAGACGATAATCAAATTTCAACTTCCATAGCTTATGATCATAGGATAAATCAGCATAAAAACGGTTGTACGAGCGGTATTCATAACCAGTTTTGTCCTCGTTTCTTTTACGCCGGGCTATGTAGCGATAGTACCCGCTCACTTCCCAATGCTTGGTGAGTTTATAAGAGAGGCCTACTTCCCCCAAATACGCTTTTAAAACGGAAATATTGTCTGTAAAACGGGATTGCACATTGACGTTGGCCGACCATTTTTTAGTAATCTTTTTTTCTACTCCGACACCCGCCCAAAGGCCAATATCAGCGGCCTGCGAATAGCCCACCATTGGAATAACCAACAGCCAAAGTAGAACATAAACCCTTCTAAACCAACACCTTGATAATCCTTTGATAAGCGCAGGGTTATTTTCTAATTTATGCATTTTCCAAAATATTTTCTTCGACTTTTTTTTCATTTTTGGCAGGAGTTTGGTAGTAAAAAATCATGATAAGGGCCGAATCTCTCAGAAAATCCATGGTTTGAATTTCTACACGGTGAATATTCAAACCCGTACGTGCCCGCAGGTCTTGAATCAATTCGGCACGCCGTTCGGGCAAAATCAAATCAATTTTGTCGTATTGCACAACCTTTGTCAACTCCCGTTTGATAAGCCAATTGCCTTCCAACAGCCACACACTCAGCACAATCATACCATTGACCAAGCCCAATTCGTCCCAACTTCCTTTGATAATAGCGGAGATAAGCCCCAGCGAAATGACGATAAAAAGATAGGTCATGTCTTTGGCCGAAAGCCCTTCGGTGCGGTAGCGGAGCATCGAAAACACGGCAAATAACCCAAAGGCAGCGCCCATCGACATCTGCACTTTATTAAGCAAATAGGTAATGAGAAAAATGACCAAATTGAAACCGAAAAACGTCAGAAACAAGTCCGTGCGACGGTAGAGGCGGTAATAAATCAGTCGGATCAGAATCGTGACCGTCAGCAAATCAACCAACAGGCGTACGAAAAACTTTTCGGGAAGTTTATTAAACCATTCAAAGGTGTCGGCAGTGGCAAGCTCTTGGAGAAAAATCATTTTTTTATCGTTAGGTATCAGACAATGTTAAGCAGAATAATGGCTATTTTCGGGCAAGGAAGTACATCGGGCATTTATTTTTAACACATGATTCAACTTTGCTTTAAACCGATTGTGTTTGACCGTTTTATTGAGACTAATAACGCCCAAGCAATACTTACTCAGGGAGCCTTGTCGTAATTGATACTTCTTCATTAAGTCCAAAAATCGGGAGTGTTTTAGCGAATCCTGTTTTACTTCGGCTACCACCAATTGTTCATAACTTTTGCGGCTTGCCTCATTGTGAAACGTCAAATTCAAATCCATCGTTAGGCGTTCAGCCGTCGTGCGGCTCACAAGGGTAATCCGGGTATAATCCACCCGAAGTACTGGCGTCAGTGTGGTAGGGTCAACTGGTGTTTGTAGGCTTAAAAAAGCGTTGGTTTCATCAGTCAGGGTAGTATTGACGGGTCTTTGATTCAGCAAACGGGTCTTAATCGTACGCCCTTTATTATTCTTGAATTTTACTTCCGTAAAAATTGTGTTACTATGAACATACTTGCGTTGCCGAATTTTATACCGGTTCAATCGTCCTGCTTGATGGTCGTGGTAAAACCGTAAATCAGGTGTATCAAAATAGAGCGTTTCATAATCACACATCCGATGCCCATTGATTTCCAACAAACGATAGTAGGGCCGCAAATCCTCCAACAACGTGGGTAACATTTTTAGAGGAACCAAAAACTTAGCATCGGTGCGGTTCATGAGTTTGACGCCGTCCATTTCGGCCAGCGAAATAGGATCATACAGCCCTATTTTTTGTACAATCGTGGGGGTGAGAAATTGCGCTGCCATCTATTTTAAAAAGGTATTAACGGCCTGATTTCGCGTTGATACATGTTGTTTTAATGCCGTGAGAGCGGTGGTGAAAGCGGTGGTATTGGTTAGATTGGTATACGGTGCCACCTCTTTTTCCGTTCCGTTGACGTACGACGTAATTAGGTTTGTGTATTTGTCAAACAACTCATTCATTTTGGCCGTCGTAAATACTTCATCAGTGAATATTCTAATGTATTGTTTGTACTTGGCATAGTACACTGGGTCGGCCGCTACGTAGCGAATCAGCGGCCAGCCCGTACCTACTTCGGTCATTGCTAACGACACCGCCGCTCGTCCGCCGCCAGCACCGCCTGCATTTCCACCTCCAGCGGTACTTGTCATCGACATATTATGGTCCCACGGAATCCACGTGAGCTTATTGGTGGGAGAATTGTAAAGATAATAATTATGCGCCATAGCCCCGTAAGTATCCCAGTTGACAATCGTGTTGTTGATGGCCAAAAATTTCAGATAATTATCTACGTTGAACGTTTTCTCCAGATTGGCACGCCATTGGGCGGCATTAATAGTGCGGTCTGTGCTGTTGAGGGCCGCCACAAATGCCTGTACATCACTGTAATCAGCGGCAGTTTCATTGTTTTTCTTTTCAAATTGTGATTGCACAAACGTCTGAAAAGTTGATTCAGGTTTGTAAATATTGCCTTTGTCTTCCCCAAATTGATCTTTGACCATCGTGTCGTCAATGATTTCGACCATGGTATAAACGCCGCAATACTTAAGACCATCGCCAAAATTCAAATACACTTTATAAAAGGCCGTCCGAGCCGCTGCCACGCCACCCATTCTGAAAATATCCGCCACTACTTTCTCCCGAATCAGTGAATTATCAGAAAATGCTGGCGACATCGACAGTTCCTTAAATCCATAAAAACGCTGATTATCGATTTCGGGATATTTATCTTCGTATTCATCCATTTTGAGGCGAAACGGTAATTTATAAATCCCCGCCCGCCAGATAGACGAAAGGCTAGAATTGCCTTTGAGTCTGAACCCGACGTTGTTCCAAGTTTTTCCGTTAAATTTCAGGGCAGTAGCTACGTAAATAGGGTCTCCTGGAATAAGATCCAAGCCTCCAGCACCATTTCCCCCAGGAGGCCTACCACCCACCATTCCCCCCTGAGTCGTTCCGCCACCCGCTCCAAAAGCCGTTCCGCTTTTGGTTTGCATATCGGCTTTCATGGCGGTCCAGTCGGCGGCGGTCATGGTGATTTCTAAGGTATTTACCTGATTTTGCGGAAAAACGATATCATAGTTGGGTGCAACATCATTACTGTGCGATTCGATGGCCCAATCAGAATTGGCATTTTGCAGAACCAGGTCTGTGGTTTTATCCTTACAGGCCGAGACGACCCATAACAGCGCAGCAGTAAGCAGCGTAGAGTGAATTGATTTCATTGTAGTGTTTATTGGTGTTCAG
The DNA here is from genome assembly GCF_003339505.1 of Runella aurantiaca. GTDB lineage: Bacteria > Bacteroidota > Bacteroidia > Cytophagales > Spirosomataceae > Runella > Runella aurantiaca. The sequence continues at coordinate 45,912 of NZ_QPIW01000018.1, read as the reverse complement.
GTATGTTTTGATGTATACGCAAGTTTTTGCGTCATCGTTGCGAAAAACCTTATCACCACAGACACTTTCTGATGGTTAGTTTCGACACAGCTGATCAAACCTGTGCGTTGAAAGGTTGGGAATTGAAGGTAATCAATTATTTATCGGCGGTTCATAACCATCCGCAAAAAGGCCTTTGGCCTATTTGTACAGAGAAATAGAGAGAGAAGTTTACAAAAAATCCAGAGCACGACTTCCACTGCTTCAATTTTGCAGGGAGCATCAGTCCTTCATTGTAGCGTTGGATAAAATCACCGCGCAAAACGCTAGCGTGCCAGCAAAACAGTTCCTGTTTTGACGAAGTTTGCACCCAACGAATCGGTTATTTCAATCCGAAATACGTACGTTCCCTCTACGGCTGGTTGCCCGTTGATGGTGCCATCCCAGCCTTCGAGCGCGTTGCTGGTTTCAAAAAGCACCTGTCCCCAGCGGTTATACACAATCATACGCGACTTATCCACAAATTGACCTTTGGGGGCAAAAATATCGTTGACATTGTCGCCGTTGGGCGAAAAAGCATCAGGAATAAACAACAGCGCATTCTTCTTGAATACGTAATAGTTGGAGTAACTATTGCCACCTCCACCCTGCGCAAATCCTAAAATCCGGTACCGAAACAACTGCTGGTCAGAAACATTGGGCGAATAGCTGGTATTGGCCCCCACTGGAATTTGGTCGTATGGATTCCCCTGCTCGTCCAGAATCTCCAGTTGATAACGATTAACCGGCACCAAAAATGGCGTTTCTGGCGTCCAATCGACCGTTGAACCTGATTTTGAAGACAAATAAATAGAACAAATAGGATCGGAAGGCTGCGAGCGATTGCCGCAGGAATTCTCGTAGGCAATCCTATAGCAATACGATTGTTGGGTGGGATTCACGGCATTATCAACGTACGAAAGTGCATTATCCAACGACACTATTTCTTTAAAGTCTCCGCTGCCGTTTTCTGTACGAAAGAAAATCGTTTTGAATTTAGCAGGGGTCGCTCCCGAAGCGGGAGGGGTAGAAAAAATGTTTATTTTCCCTTCATCTTCTACCGTAACAAACGCATTTTGAACCACCGACGGAAACTCCGTAGAGATAGCCTTGACACATACCGAGGGTGAAACCGACTCGGCTCCGCCCGCCAATTGGACCGTTACCTGATAACAATATTGCTCCCCGCAGGTCACATTGGCATCGGTTTGGGTAGTATTGGTACGCAAACTTGCGCCGCCCAAACTTACCAGATTACGTGTGATACGATAATTCTGAAAATCGGCGGCGTTGGGATATTCTTTCCAAGCAGCCACATTCTGACGGTTTTCCGCTTTTACTTCTAAAGGCGTAGCACAAACTACGTTGGACGTTAAAGCGGCATTATTGGCACATCCATCGTTGGTATTCAGTCGGAAGCAGTACGTGTCTTTCAGCGCATTTACGTCTCTGACCGTAATGGTTGCCGTGTCTCTTGTGAGGGTTATTTGCCCCGGAAGCCCCGTAAAAGTTCCGTTATTCTGACTTGCCTGCACCGCTGTTGTCGTTCCCACAGGGGCTCTAATCAAGACCGCCACTGAGCCGTCGTTGTTTAGGGTTACTCTACGAATTGAAGTGGTGGATAAATCTGTGCTGTTGAGGACAATAGGCGTAGCTGGAAGAGAACACCCCAGTGATTGTACTCCAATCCCCCCCGTGACAAATACCGAGGCCACATTCGTGGTTGCTCCGTAATCATGGCTATAGGTTCCTGTTGAGGTAACCGTCTCTTTTACACCAGTTTCCCACTCAATCGTAAAACTATCGTAACGTTGAGTTGTGCTGTCTTTTGGAATAATCACTTCGACCTTCCGATTACTGCATGCTTTAGCAGTATAGTTTGGTGGAGGAAGTACTTCTACTGTTTTGCAAGTGATTGACCCGGCTCCGTTGCTGCCATATTGTAAAATTTTATAGGTTCCGGGTTTAGTATATTTAAAAGTCGTGGCTTTTGTAGTATCTCCACGTGCTATACTTTGGGGGATAGTTCCACCCTTGTAATCATAAACATAGATATAGTTTTCGCCTACCGTTTTTTCAACTTTTACTTCAAAAGGAGTACATCCGACCGCAGGACCTACAATATTAAAGCCAGGTTGAGCAGGGGGATTTAAACACAAATCAACTTGAGCGTAAGAACCTCCAATTGAAAGTACCAGTAAAGCAAGTAAAAGATAGATTCTCATAGATTTGGTTATTCTTCTTTCGTTCCGTTCAAAGAACGTATCTTTGCCCACAGTTGTTTTAACTGCACAACCATGCTCACAATGAGCCAGCTCAAGCGGGTAACTAAGCATAAAACGTAATTTTTGACAAACTATTTTTTACTTGATACATGGATAGCAATAATAATACCAATTCCATACAACTTGATAGAATTGAAGATGCCATTGCCGATATTAGGGATGGGAAAATCATCATTGTCGTAGACGACGAAGATCGGGAAAATGAAGGGGACTTTGTCTGTGCTGCCGAAAAAATTACCCCTGAAATGGTGAATTTTATGGTCCGCGAAGGACGTGGGTTGATGTGCGCCCCACTCACCGTAGAGCGCTGCGAAGAATTGGGCCTTAAAATGATGGTGGGTGATAATACCTCCACCCACGAAACGCCGTTTACGGTTTCTGTAGACCTGTTGGGCTACGGCTGCACCACTGGCATCTCCGCTTCCGACCGCGCCAAAACCATTCAGGCGCTGGTAAATCCTGAAACAAAACCCGAAGAATTGGGCCGTCCGGGACATATTTTCCCGCTTCGGGCTATGCCAGGAGGAGTATTGCGCCGTACTGGTCATACCGAAGCCACCATTGACTTTGCCAAACTGGCAGGGTTAAAACCAGCAGGGGTGCTCATCGAAATCCTGAACGAAGACGGCACCATGGCCCGTTTGCCACAATTGCGGATTTTGGCCGACAAATTCGGAATGAAGTTGGTGTCTATCAAAGACTTGATTGCCTATCGTCTCCGCACCGAGTCACTCATAAAACGCGAAATAGCGGTCGACATGCCTACCGAATGGGGCCATTTTGACATGATTGCGTACCGCCAGTTAAACACCGACGAACTCCACTTGGCGTTGATCAAAGGTTCGTGGGAAAAAGACGAAACCGTGATGGTACGCGTCCATTCTTCCTGCGCCACGGGCGACATTTTCGGTTCATGCCGCTGCGATTGCGGCCCTCAACTCCACGCCGCCATGCAAATGGTCGAACGTGCTGGAAAAGGGGTGGTTTTGTACATGAACCAAGAAGGCCGTGGTATTGGTTTAATCAACAAACTGAAAGCCTACAAATTACAAGAAAACGGTTTGGATACGGTGGAAGCCAATCTTGCATTAGGGTTCAAGATGGATGAGCGCGACTATGGCGTCGGAGCGCAGATTTTGCGGGATTTGGGCCTCACCAAAATCAACCTCATTTCAAACAATCCCAAAAAGCGCGTTGGATTGATGGGATACGGGCTCGAAATTGTCGACAATATTCAAATCGAAATGGCCGCCAACCCCCACAATGAAGATTATCTTCGGACCAAATACAACAAAATGGGCCACCGCCTGACGCAGTTCACGACCGTCAAAGAAGAATAATATCCTGTTTTTTATAAACCAAAAGCGCCTTACTTGCTCAGTAAGGCGCTTTTGGTTTATAATCCTTTTGAGGTCTAAAACAACACCGCCCTAATCACCAGCGGACTAGATGTTGGGTAGATGTTTTGAGTTCGGTCGCTTGGATTTACCAAGTTATTATAACTTAAATTATACAAAACAATCAGGTTAAAGGCCCTGACAAATCTACCACCGATGGGTGTAGAATAAGAGGCTCCCACCATTGCTGAATTCAGCCAAGTTCTTCTGTAAATTTGGGAGGTAAAATCAGGATATTCTACATTTAATGATTCATATTCAGCATTTAAATTAATGCTTTCAAATATATTGAACATTCCAAAAAAACGGCCACCATAGTTATTTGAGTTAGTTTTAACCCTCGTATATGGATTTTTATAACTTGAATAAGTATAGCTAAGCCCGCCTCCCAAAGACAAACGTTCGGTTACTTGATAGCCCGCTATTGGTGAAACTCCGATACTCGTAAAAGTACCAAACGACAGCGGGCCGATACTGCCTCCCAAACGGATTTTATCAAGTGCCGAAGGGGGGCGTTGGGGGTCTTCGCTTTTACGGGGGGGCGCGTCTAGCACCTTGATGGGGCCTTCATTCTGACGAACGGGCGGCGGGGGTGCATCAGGATTAGCCGTACTTTGGGCCGTTGCCGAATAGGTCAACAACACACCAAATGCGAGCATTAAATAAGTCTTTCTCATGGTTGTCTTTTCAAATAAATACGCTTCTGTTACTATTACGTCAAAATCGAAAATTATGTTTCAAAACGAAGAATAAAGGTCGACTATTGCATGGTAAGCTCCCGGAAAACCACTTCTAACGGCTTACCTTCGTTTTGCAAGTCTTTCAGAGAGCGGTCGGCTACTACCTGCCCGCGGTTGATAATCACGACTCGGTCACAAATCGCTTCTACTTCCTGCATGATATGAGAGGAGAACAAAACCGTTTTTTCTTTGCCAACGGTTTTAATCAAGTTGCGAATTTCTACCAATTGATTGGGGTCCAAGCCCGTCGTGGCTTCATCCAAAATCAATACGGGTGGGTTATGAATCAACGCCTGCGCAAGTCCGACGCGTTGACGATAGCCCTTAGAAAGTTGGCCTATTTTTTTTCGTTGTTCAACCTCTAACCCACAGATTTCAATCATTTGGCTCACCCGCTTCGTCAGGGTTTCGCCTTTTAAATGGTATAAAGCACCCACAAATCGCAAAAACTCCTTGATGTACATGTCGGTATAAAGCGGGTTGTGTTCTGGCAAATACCCGATACTCCGGCGTACATCCATAGAATGTTGCGTCACGTCAAAACCATTGACTTCCACCTGACCGCTCGTAGCGGATAGATAACAGGTTGTGATTTTCATCGTCGTTGATTTTCCAGCCCCGTTTGGCCCCAAAAATCCGACGATTTCGCCACGACTAACGTCAAAACTTACGTCATTGACGGCCTTCTGACTGCCGTATACTTTGGTTAAATGTTGAATCCGAATGGACATGATTTTCTAGAATTGGGGCGAAAATACAAAATTCTCGCGTAGGGTCTTGTATCTTTGTCAGCAGGAAAAAATGCAGTTTGAATGTCCGAAGGATAATATCCTCTTTTTAAGGAGTTATACCGAGCGAATAACATTTAACGGAAAACGTTTTATGAGATTGTCTATACGTGTTGAGTTAGTACTGATTTTGCTTTTAGTTTTGGTAAAAAACGCCCTTTTTGCTCAGCTGCCCACCATTGTCACCAACAACGTAAGTGGAGGTACGGCCTGCGCGGGCGCTACCCTACCCGTGTCGTTTGTAACATCCAACCTGACCACGACCAATCGGCTATTTATTGTCCAGCTTTCCAACGCGGCTGGTACATTTACCAACTTAACCTCCATAGGCACTGGTAACAGAAGTCCCATTCAGGTAACACTCCCCGCAAGTACTTTAAGCGGAGACTATCGTCTGCGCGTGATTACCGACACAACAGGCGTAAACTACACCCCCTCGGCGGTTTTTATGATGCTCAAACCACCGACCGCTTTTTTGAGCGGTGATACAAGTATCAATGTTGGCGGTACGGCCCAACTTTCTATTGCATTTACAGGTAACGGCCCCTGGACGTATACCTTTACCAATACCAACACGGCAACCACCTCGCTCAATCCACTCAAAGGATTGGTACAACCCACGGTTTCAACCACCTACGCGCTGCAATCCGTCACCAATATTTGTGGCCCTGGCACCGTATCTGGCAGCGCACGAGTTACGGTTTTTCCGCGCATTACCACAGATTTTACCGCCACAAGTTTGTGCGCAGGTGCTGCCGTAACGGTCCCTTTTACCGTTACGGGCACTTTTGCTAGCCCTGGGGTCACGTATACCGCTCAACTTTCTAACGCCGCAGGAAGTTTTCTCGCGCCCACCACCCTCGGCTCAGGCACTACCAGTCCTTTGAACGTAACCCTACCCACCAACTTGGCTGCCGGGAATTATCAGGTTCGCGTTATTGCGAGTTCGGTGGCTACGTATGTCAGCAGCAACGCGTTTACGGTCAAACCCTTACCAACCGCGACCCTCAGTGGAACCGCCGCTGTGGGTATAGGAGATACCACAAGTTTAAGCATTGCGTTTACGGGTGATGCACCTTGGACCTACCAACTTGCCTCTGGCTCCGCAACGACAACTTCCACTAATCCCACGAAACTCGTTGTTAATCCCACCGTAACCACAAATTACAGCTTGGTGTCGGTCAGCAACGCTTGCGGCGCAGGAACGGTTTCAGGAACTGCTACTGTCACGGTAGTACCTAAAATCAGCGTGGCAGATGTCGCTTTGGGTGGGGTTTGTGTCGGCACCAACATAAGTCTTCCTTTTTTGGTAACGGGAACGTTCACCACACCAGTTACCTACACCGTACAGCTTTCGGACGTAGCCGGGAGTTTTGCCACCCCGCGCGTTTTAGCTTCGGGAGCGGGCAGCCCCATCACCGTCAGCATTCCCACCAACGTTGTGGCAGGCACCGGATACCGTTTGCGCGTAGTGGCTAGTGCAGCCGCCTCGTCTATCAATAGCCCAGTCTTCACGATTCGAGCGCGCCCTACTGCCGCTTTGAGCGGCAGTTCAACCGTTAATTTCGGAGAAATGGCCTCGCTCACGCTCAATTTTACGGGTGAAAGCCCTTGGACATTTACCCTTTCTGATGGCAGCACTGCCACCGCAACCCAAACACCTTTTACGGTCAATATCACACCCACCCAAACCGCAACCTATGTGGTAAGCTCGGTACGAAACCTGTGTGGGGAAGGCACTACATCAGGCAGTGCGCCCGTCACCGTTATTCCCCGTTTGCTGACCGAAAATCCAAGTACTGCCATCTGTTCGGGAAAAGACGTCGAAATAAAATTTACGGTTGGCGGCGTATTGTCGGGCACGACCAGTTTTCAGGTGCAACTTTCTGACAGCGTGGGCGCATTTACCAACCCAGTGCTGATCGGCACAGGCACACAAAGCCCAATCATTGCTTCTATCCCTGCCACTACACCCGTAGGCGGTAGCTATCGCATCAGGGTAATTGCCACGGGAGGTTCGGCCATCACCTTGGTACCTACCAATGCTTTCTTTTTGGGGCGGCGTCCCGGAGCGGTTTTGAGCGGTGGTGGCACCACACCACTCAAGCCGGGAGAAGATGTTTTTCTGGTCATTCAGTTTAGTGGTGATGGCCCGTGGACGTACACTTTATCAGACAATACCACCGGCACCACTGCTATCAGCCCAGCGTTGCTGACCGTTGCTCCGCAATTGCCCACCACTTACACCCTCAAATCGGTGAGCAATACCTGCGGTACGGGGAATGTTTCGGGAAGTGCGTTTGCCAACGTGATTATCACCAGCATCGCTGACCTCACCAAAAGCGGCATCAATTTTTTCCCTAATCCTATATCCAAACAACTGAGCATCAGCATCTCTAATACGGTCGTAACCGAATGGCAATTGGTGGATAATCAGGGAAGAATTTTAAAAAGTAATCGTTGGGAATCTCGCCCCACGTATGAAGAAACCGTGGACACTCATTCTTTTCCCGCTGGAGTTTATTTTATCAAGATAAAAATAAACGACCGCTGGTTCAGTACAAAAATGGTAAAGGAATAAGTAAATGAATCATAGAGTGAGAGGTTAAAGGTTTTTGGATTTTATTTTGAATTTAGACACCTTAACCTTTAACCTCTCTAACACCCCCTATGACTGGTGCTCTTTGCGGAGCAAGTCATTGACGGTTTTTACGGGATTGAACGTAATCAAAGGTACTTCTACAAATACCGTGTTCCAATCAGACATGGAGCCGTTCCACAATCCCGGCAACTCCTGCGCTTTGAGGTCTTTACCGTCTTTTGATTTTTGGGTGATGAATCCCGTATTGATGTCTACATATTTCATCAATTCAAATTTCTTGCCTTTGTAGCCTCTCAAGGAGCACACCAAATCGACGGGATTGAAGTGAGTAGCCGTATCAAACAGGGCTTTTTGGGCCGCATCTGTCATGTCAATCTGCGCTGACTCAACCACTTGGAGCGACGTTGTTCCGTCGGGGTTGCTCGCCCAAAACGGCCCGCCGCCAGGTTCTCCCACGTTTTGTACCATGCCGCAAAGACGGAATGGACGATCCAGTTTTTGTTGGAAATAGGCTAATTTCTCCGCCGAAGAAGACGCTTCAAATCCTGCGGGAGGTAATGTAAACAAGGTTTTTTCAAAATAGTGGGTCAACTCTTCCAGCAGGGCATCGCTGGTTTCTCCGTTTTCGATTCGCTTCTGAAAATCAAAACCTTGTTGACGGTAGTTCAGCAATAACGCCCCCAGCACTTTCTTGTACGTAAAGGTGGTTTCTTTCAGACTATCAGGAACCACGTTGTCAATATTTTTGATAAAGACCACGTCACCGTCTTGCTCGTCGAGGTTGGCCAACAACGCCCCATGCCCAGCGGGACGGAACAACAAGCTGCCATCGGCATTGCGGAAAGGCGTATTGTCTAAGTTGACCGAAATAGTATCTGTCGACGGTTTTTGTTCTGAGAAACTAATATCGTAAACCACCCCAAACTTATCTTCATAAAGCGGTTTTACGGCATCAATCAAGGCTTCAAAACGGCTCCGGTGTTCGGGCGAAACGGTAAAATGGATGCGTACTTTACCTCCCGAATTTGCATAGTTTGTACCTTCAATCAAATGCTCTTCTACGGGCGTACGGGCCCCGTCGGGATAGGCATGAAACTTCAGGAGTCCTTTGGGTAAGTTTCCGTAATCCAGCCCCTTACCCGTGAGGAGATAATCCGCAATCTTCCGAAATTCTCCCGCGGCCATATCGGCTTCAATGGCTCCACCCTCGGTGGTCATGATGGTTTGGAGGTCTTCAAAAAAGGCAAAATCGCGCAAGCGTTCGCTAAACTCAACGATGGATTTATCGCTTTTGCCTTCATCCTTGAACGCAAACAGCGCCTTAAACATACGCGTAGCGGCGCCCGAAGCGGGGACAAATTTCAACAAAGACACTTGGTCAGCCTGAGCGTCAAAAGCCTTGACCAATGCCTCCAATTCGTTTTCTTCGACCCGTACAATTCCATCCCCTACGGTTGCGGCTTTGAGCACCTTGAGATACGGAAAACCGTTGACAAAATGACTGATTTGTTGTTGAATAGTTTCGATTGGAATGCCTTGTTTGGCAATTTGCTGATAATCTTTTTCCGTAAACATAATTTTATAAAAGGGTTGAATAAAATCTTACACAATAAAGGGAATACAGGTCAAAAACCACTTGTAACTTGGGCTGAAAGTAAAAAATATTTCTCAAGTTCACGACCGCTTGATAAAAAAACCCTTCACAAATGATTTTCCGTCGTACCTTTGTGCAAAAAATCACCCATTATATGTCTACCCCATCTGAACATTCGAGAAACATCGTGATGGTTCCCTGCGCCATTTTCGAAAAAGATGGGCAATTGTTTGCCGCTCAACGCAGTAGTACCATGTCGTTACCGCTCAAGTGGGAATTTCCCGGCGGAAAAGTGGATGAAGGTGAATCCGAAACCGAAGCCCTTCACCGCGAAATCATGGAAGAATTGAGCATCGAAATTGAAATCGGCCCCCGCCTCGCTCCTGCCTACAAAGAAGATCCAAGCCGCAATCGTATTATTTGTTTGGTGCCTTATATCTGTCGCATGACTAGCTCGCCCATCATTCTTACCGAACATGCGCAATACAAATGGGTCCGCATCGACCAACTTTCAAAAGTAGACTGGGCTGATGCCGATTTGGAAGTGATTGATACGTATCTCAAATACAAAGAACAACGAGCGCTTTGCTGGAATAAATCAAAGGTTAGAGTTTAATCAGTTTTCTGACAATCGTTTGTTCGCCCAGTGCAATTCGCAACACGTAGGTTCCTGACGGTAATTCTGCTACGTCTATCTCAAAACTGCTCCGCTGACTTTTTCTTACACTCCCCTCTTTCACCATTCTGCCATCTACATTTACCAACTCCCATATCAGTGATTGGCTTTGCGGAGTATTCACCTCTACTTTCACTTTTGTCTGGGCGGGATTGGGGAATATTTTTATCTTATTTTCTTCTTCCTGCACGGTACCTGTAATAATCACCTTCACTAAAGCACTTCCACTTACCACACCTGCGCCGCATACATTCGTGACTGATTTTAAGGTATAAACCGTGGGAACGGTCGGGGAAACCGCAACGGTAAATGGTGAAATATCGATGGTATTCGTTGAATTATCGGAAAGCACATAGGTCCACGGCGGCGTGCCTTCAAAGCGCAAGTTTAAAGAAGCCCGTTCTTCAAATTTAATGGCGGTATCGCCGCTGATGGTGGCCGAAGCCCGCTGGCGTATGGCAAATGCCCCCGAAGGCGCAACGTTGGTGGCGGTATTATTCTCAGCAACGATGCGAATCCGATAGCCTGTCCCGAGGGTAGCTGAAAGTGGGATGGTGACTTTGACGGGACTTTGGCTGCCCGAACCGATAAGCGTTGGTGTAGAGAAATCGCCATCTTTGTTTGACAATTGAGCAACGTAATTCACCGCTGTTTCAAATTGCCCCACTTGCGCAAAAGGCACATCCAACGCCGCTCCGTTGCATACAGTCGCTGTAGCTGGTAAAGTTGTTTCGATACGCGGCACTACCACTACCCGGACGTTGCCAGTAGCAGAACCGTCGCCGCAGGCATTTGTAAGAGCAGTAAAAGAATAGAGCGTGGTTTTCAACGGATTAACTGTCAGCGACAACGGATTAGCGGAGGTTGTACCGCCCGTGTTGTCAGAAAGACGATAAGTCCACGGGGCAGAACCTGTAAATGTCAGGGTGAGATTCGCGGTTTTGCCAGCGTCAATGGTTGCATCTCCCTTCAGCGTGGCGGTTGCTTTTTGGCGCACACTAAACGCCGCCGAAGGTGTATAATCAAACCCCTTTGAGTTGGCAACGACCCTTATTTTATAGCCTTCTCCTGCCGAAATATTTGCGGGTATGTTGACCATAACCGATGTTCCACTGCCACTACCCAAGACCATGGGCTGCTCAAAACCACCCATTGCATTCGACAACTGCACAGTATAGGTCCATTTCGCAGCGTCGGTATTGGTAACCGAAAATGGCACCATCAATGGGTCCCCGCTACAAACAGTTTTAAGGGTTTCGGTCGTAATTTTAGGGCGGGGAGATACCTCAATTTTGAAACGGTCTTCCAAACACCCAAGGCTATCACGCACCAAGATGGTCGTATCACCCAGAAGCACCAGCTCTTTCGTTGGTTTGCGACTGCCATCTGGCCAGAAATAGCTCCCTTTCCACGATGGTGTCAGTTTTACCACTTCACCGTGTCGGGCTTTCAGCTCGGTAGTTTTATTCACATTCTTATAGATAGTAAATTGGTCATGAACAATTTGGTCTGAACCTAACCAATTAAATTCCAAACGGTTATCTTCTACATCAATGTAAGCTGACCCGCCAACCGTCGCATTTTTAAAAGGCAAGGCAGGGTGAGGAACGCCGTTGAATCCGTTGTTTTGGCCCGAAGAACCCACTACCGCGTAGATAACCCCTTCAGTAGAGGGGTTTTTGATATAGGCGCAAGAATTAGGCGACCCATCATATCTACCCGACGACGTATTGATGACGTGCCTTTGGGCATCAAATGTGCTCGAATGCTCGGTATGCCCCCGCATCAATTTTGAGCGCTCGTATAAATGACTATGCCCACTCAAGACTAAATCAACCTTGTACCGCTCCAAAATAGGCGTCAGGTTTTTGTGAATTTGGACAAGTTCATTTTCAGCATCTGAGTCGTGCGAATTTTTTGTATACGGAGGGTGGTGAAACATCACAATCGTCCACGGCTGTTTGTTGGCGGCTAAATCTTTTTTCAACCATTCCACCTGCGGGCCAAGCGTATCGTAGAGCCTGTACTTTCCTTCTTCTATGCCATAAGAGTCTAACCCAACAAAGTGAACATTGGCGTAATCGAATGAATAATACATTTTGGTCCCAGACGGCACGCCTCCAGCCTCTCCATTTTGAGCAAAGGAAAAAATGTTGAAGAACGCGATTTCCCGCTTGGTTTGGTCGCCCGAATAGTACTCATGGTTGCCCGGAATAGCCCACAATACGTTGTTTTTGAGAAAGTGATTTTGATAGATATTGAAGAAATTATTCTGGAATTCCTCTTCAGTTCCTGTGCCATAGGCGTTATCACCCAAGAGAAGCACCAAATCCGTGGCTCGGTTATTTTTTTTGATAAAGTTCATGTACGAATCACGCACACTCAGCTGATTGGGGGTGCCACTACCCATATCCCCCATGGTCCAAATACGTATTTTTTGTTTGCTACCAGCGGGAGCGGCAGTTTTGAAATAATAATCATTGCCACTTCCCTCCACGCTACTAGTTGTACCCACCGAATAGAAATAAACCGTATTAGGCTGTAAATCAGCTAATTTTACTTCATGCTCAGTAGTAACGGCTTCGTCAACAGCGGTGCGGTTTAGCTGATCGGCAGCAAGTCCAAAGGTAATTTTACTGTTGGCAGGAACATCTGTTCGCCACCGTATTACAATACTCGTGGGAGCCCCAAGTTGGAGATAAGGCCCGCGAACGATTTTTTGACCCCAAATTTCTGTTGCCCCCACGGTCACAAGAACTGCGATAAGGAATGTTTTACACAACGAATACATCATAAAGTAGGATTGGCATGAAAGAGTAGACAAAAATGCACATTTTTTCACTAATTTGGTCTCCCAATTCTCAACCCTTTTTTTTCATGAAAACAATCAAAATGGCCCTTGGCCTTTACGTGCTGTTATTCTTCTGTATTTCAGCTTGCAAGACCTCCCCCGAACAAACAAAAGTGTTTACCCAAGCTGATTTTCCAGCGCCTCCCAAAGCCCCTAAGAAACCGCAAATATTTACCAATCACGGCTACCAACGCGCCGACGATTATTTTTGGATTAAAGACAAATCCAACCCCGAAACCATCGCTTATCTAAAAGCTGAAAATGCCTATGCCGACACCGTAATGGCCAGCACAAAAGGCCTACAAAAAACGCTTTTTGAGGAAATGAAAGGGCGTATCAAAGAAGAAGACCAATCTGTTCCATCCCTCGACAACGGCTACTATTATTACTCTCGCCAAGAAAAAGGGAAACAATACAGCATCAATTGCCGTAAAAAAGGAAGTTTAGACGCGCCCGAAGAGGTTATTTTAGACCAAAACAAAATGGCGGAAGGCAAACCCGCTTTCATTTTTGGCGGTTTTGAAATAAGCGATGACAACAACATAATGGCGTACGTCAGCAATACCACCGGCTCGTATGCTGAGTATGAACTGAAATTTAAAGACCTCCGCACGGGGAAAGAATTGCCTGACAAAATAGCCCGCATGGCTGGCGGTATCACTTGGGCGGCCGATAATAAGACTGTTTTTTACAATGTTCCCAATGCGGCATTACGCTCGCACCGCATTTATAAACACGTATTGGGCAACCCAAGCGACGCCTTGGTTTATGAAGAAAAAGACGAATTGTTTAACGCCTACGTGGGTCGTTCCAAAACGAAAAAAATGATTGCTATTTACGCCATGAGTTTTACAAGTTCAGAGGCCTATCTGCTCCCCGCCGACCGCCCCAATGATGCATTTAAGTCATTTTTGCCCCGTCAGAAAGACATTCAGTACGGAATTGATGATTATCCTGATCGTTATTTCGTCACTTGGAAAGACCCCCAAAACAAAAACCAAAAGGTGTATGAAGCCCCAAAACAGGGTTATGAAGACCGCTCCAAATGGGAAGAAATCATTGCTCACGACCCAAAAGCAAAGATTGAAGGAATCGAAGTCTTTGAAAAATACATGGTCGTCACTAAGCGGGTCAACGGATTACTGGAAATGAATGTGCGTGAAATCGCCAGCGGAACTACCAAAACGGTCAATTTCCCCGAACCCGTCTACACCGCCTACTCCAACGGCACGCCCGAGTTTACTTCCACTAAATTCCGTTACTCATACACATCTCTCAACCGCCCGACCACCATTTATGACTACGACATGGTGACCAACCAAGCCACAAAACTCAAAGAACGGGAAGTTCCGAGTGGTTTTAATGCCGACGACTACGAGGTAAAACGCCTGTGGGCCGTCGCCAAAGACGGGGTAAAAGTACCGTTGTCGATTGTCTACAAAAAAGGGATGGAATTAAACGGGAGCAATCCTTGCCTGTTGTACTCGTACGGCTCGTATGGGTATTCAACCGACGCCAATTTCAACGCCAATGTGTTTAGTCTGGTAAATCGGGGTTTTGTGTACGCCATTGCCCACATACGCGGCGGCTCGGATTTGGGAGAACAATGGTACGAAGACGGAAAGTTGCAGAAGAAGATGAACACGTTCACTGATTTTATTGCCTGCGCCGAGCATCTAATCAAGGAAAAATATACCTCTTCCTCAAAACTCGCCATCAACGGCGGCAGTGCAGGGGGGCTTTTGATGGGAGCCGTCACCAATTTACGTCCTGATTTATTTAGAGTAGTGGTGGCTGAAGTTCCCTTTGTTGATGTCATAAACACCATGCTCGATAGCAGTTTGCCACTCACAACGCAAGAATATGAACAATGGGGAAACCCCAATGTCAAAAAAGACTACGACTATATCATGACGTACTCTCCCTACGACAACCTTAAAAAAGCCAATTATCCCGCTATTTTGGCCACTGGCGGTCTGAATGATTCTCAAGTAGGCTTCCATGAACCTACCAAGTGGGTTGCCAAACTGCGCGACCTCAAAACCGACAACAATATTTTGTTGTTGAAAATCAATATGGATTCGGGCCACGGCGGCGCCACAGGGCGGTTTGACTATTTGAAAGAAGAGGCATTTAATTTTGCTTTTATTTTATCTCAAATAGGAATCTCAAACTGACATCTTTGTACATAAATGACGGAGATAAGCACTTATTTCCACCTCACATGTATACCAAAATCATGTATTTCACCCATAAATTACCAACATTCATCCCCAAAAGCATTGACAAAAAATGCATAATTTCCGAATTTGTGGAGTAGATTATCTCTACTCAACGATTTGAATAAGTCTCCCCGGCAAAGATGTCTTTCCTTTGTCGGGGCATTATAAATTTTCCACCGCCCCGCATTTTATCCCACTATGAATCGTCTGCTGATTTGGGCTTGTATAAGTCTGTTTGTTAGAACGTTATGGGCACAAAACGTCGCTGTTCCCGACAGTCTTTTACGCGCACCTTATGATTCTCTAAAAATCCGTTCGTTAGCTAACCTATCCCAAAACTTTATTTTCAGTGGTCATTTCGACAAAGCAAATGCTTATCTCCAGGCGGCGGTTAAAATGAACAAAACCGTACGTTCCAAATTTTGCGAAGCGGATATTATTTCTCACTATGGGCTTTTCTATCTGCACCAACACGATACGCCCAAGGCAGTAGAGCATTATTTAAAAGCGCACGAGCTTTTTGACCGTCATGCGTTCTACCGAGGCGCTTTTTTGAGTATTCATAAAGTCGGGTATGCCTATTTCAACGAACATGAGTTTAATCAGGCCGAAAAATATTACCAAAAAGCGCATCAGTACTACTTAGCTCATGCGGCTAAACTCCCCAAGAATTTCTTAGCCTATGTTCTCGAAAGCTTTGCAGCAGTAGAAGGAAAACGAAAAAACCACGAGAAAGCCCTAGTCTTCAATGAACGAGCCTTGGAAATTTACAAACATGAAAACGACGACGAAGCCTATTTTTCAGGCATGTATAATTACGCCCTTAAACTGGCACATCTAAAACGCACCGATGAGGCAGCTGCCCGTTTTAGTGAGATAGCACAGTATGCCAAAAAAGCAAAAGACAATTATTTGGAAATGTACGTTCAGAAAGGTCTTTGCGAGGTGTACCTTACCATTAATAACCCCGATGAAGCCATCAAAGTGGCAAACTATGGCATCGCGCTTTCTAAAAATCAGTCCGAACAAAAAGAGCATCAAAAGGACTTTCACCAGTTTCTTTCTCGCGCCTACGAGCAGAAAAAAGATTTCGGACAGGCACTTTCCTACTATCGAAGTGCCGTAGCGCTGAATGACAGTGTGCGAGACAACGAAAAAAAGAAGGCCATTGCCAAAATTGAAGCCGAATTTCAAACCAAGCAAGCGCGTGAAGCGGCCATGATTAATGCCCTCAACCAGCGAAAAATAGCCGAGACGCAGCAACGGTTCCAAATAGAGCAAACCGAATATTTGGCCACACTCAACGCCCAAAAAGAAAAACAGCTGGCCTTCATCAAAGCGCAATCGGAAGTTGAAAAAACCCGGTCGATTGCTGAAATCAGCACAAAATACGCGACTGAACAAAAGGAAACGAAAATTCAGCAGTTAAACTCAGAAAATCAGAGTAAAACACGCCAAATGCAATGGCTCGCGGCTGGAATGGGGGTATTGGCACTGCTGTTGGGTGGGATGATTTTTCTTTACCAAAAAGTACAAAAACAAAATATTACGCTTGCCACTCAACGCAATCAGCTAACTACCCAAAACCAAACCATCAGCGAGCAGTCCAATAAACTGGAATTGATGATGAAAGAACTCCACCACCGGGTCAAAAATAATCTGCAAATCGTGTCCAGCTTGCTGAATCTACAAACCTACAACCTCGAAGACAAAAAAGCCGTGCAGGCGATTCGTGAAGGGCAGCAACGCATCGAGGCCATGTCGCTTATCCATCAGAGGCTCTACCAAAAAGAACACCTCACTACGATAGACATGCGGGAGTACCTAAGCAACCTTGTCGAAAGCATCATGAAAACGTACGGCCATACCCCTGAGGATTTTGACCTTACGCTAGACATTCAGGAGCGCGAACTGGACGTAGAACTAGCGATGCCCATTGGACTCATTGTCAATGAATTAGTAACAAATTCATTCAAATATGCCTACCAATCAACCCACCATCCGTCGTTGACCGTATCTTTAAAGAATGACAACGGAATTCTGTTGGATGTGCGCGACAACGGCCCTGGCATCGACCTTACCACATGGGAAAGTCGCAAAGGTTCTTTCGGCAAAAAACTGATAAAATCGCTGTCGGAACAGCTAGGTGGCGAAGCACAGGTTCAGAACGACAACGGCACTTGGTATCATCTTCATATTCCGAGTACACGCCTAAAAACGGCGGCTTAATCAAAAAATATTTATCGCGTTACCTACTCACTTCTGACTATTTAACCCACTATGCATTCCATCAAAATCCTGATTGTAGAAGATGAAGCCGTTGTTGGGCTTGATTTGGAGGCCCGCCTTGAAGCCGAAGGATACGAAATCGTGAATGTAGTAAATAACGGCCCCAAGGCAATTGAAGTCTATAAATCCCAACAAGTAGATTTTATTTTGTGCGATATTAAACTTATCGGCAACATGACGGGCATTGAAGCCGTTCAGGAAATGATTGCGTTTCGGGAAGCTCCCGTCATTTACCTGACCGCCCAAGCCGACCGCTCCACCATAGAAGCCGCCATGAAAACCTATCCTTCGGCCTATATTACGAAGCCTTTTAATAACGAAAGCCTTAAAATTGCCATTGATTTAGCCATCAACAACTTTGCACTTCGTGCTCAAAATCAGCCGTTTACTAAAGAAAAAGAAGAGCCAATAAAACCTTTAAATTCAGCCCCCAAACTCCCCGACCGCGAAACCATTTTACAAATCAACGACTACGTTTTTATCAAAGAGAATTATAAGTTTCAGAAAATACAGTTGAACGACATTCTATTTTTTGAAGCTGACAAAAACTACACGACTATTCATACCGAGTCCCGAAAAATTGCCTTGCGCCTAACCCTAAACACGGTTTTAGAACGACTTTCCACCACCAAATTTATCAGAGTGCACCGTTCGTACGCCGTCAATATTGACAAAATTGATTCTTTCGATGAGCACGACCTCAACATTGGCAAATTTCAAATTCCCATTGGGCGGAGCCATAAGGAGGACTTTATGAAGTATTTTCTATTTCGATAAATAAAAAAAGGGATGATTTAACCGCCCGTTAAGGCCGTCAAATCATCCCCTGATTTTTGTATTTTGGGCCGCTTAATTGGCCACTTCAATTTTTACCTTCAACAAAAATTCGTCGATTTCTATCTCGGTTGCGGAACCATTCAAATCAGCAACTAAATCCAACGAAACCGCCTGAACTTCCTGACAAATATAGTCTTTGTTGGACGTCACGGCTTCCGCCAATTCAGGGCTGTTGTCTTGCACTGTAATTTTGATTTTATCGGTCACTTCAAAACCACTGTCTTTGCGTAGATTTTGAATACGATTCACCACGTCGCGGGCCAGACCTTCGCGGCGCAACTCTTCCGTAATGGTCACATCAAGTGCCACCGTCAGACTTCCCTGACTTGCTACCAGCCAGCCCGGTACGTCTTCGGCAATGATTTCGACGTCGTCGCGGAGCAGTGAATATTCTCCTGACACAAGTACGCCTTCTTTTTCAATCACCGAAATATCAGCGGCATTTAGTCCGTTGATGATGCCCGCAACTTCCTTCATTTTGGGACCGTATTTAGGCCCTAATGCTTTGAAGTTAGGTTTGATTTTTTTCTTCAAAATCCCGGTATCATCACTCACAAACTCAACGGCTTTCACGTTTACTTCCGACATAATTATGGGTGCAACGTGCTCAATTTGTTCCCGTATTTTTTCACTCAATACCGGAATCAATACTTTCGACAACGGCTGACGCACCTTGATTTTATTGCCTTTGCGCAACGAATGCACCAACGAGCAAATATCCTGCGCCAACTGCATCGACGCCTCCAAATCCTTGTCTACCCAATATTCATCGTAAGTATGCCAATCCGTGAAATGCACCGATTCGTGCTTGAATGGTGTGTTTTTCTCAATGGATTCTTCGCGAACGTGGTCAGTGAGATTCCGATACAGCCACTCGCCAAAAAACGGTGCAATTGGCGACATCAACTGCGCCACGGCCGCCAAACAGTGTTGCAGTGTTTCATAGGCGGCTCGCTTGTCGGCCGTCATTTCGCCCTGCCAGAACCGACGACGGCACAAACGCACGTACCAGTTTGACAAATCATCGCACACAAAATCCTGAATCAGGCGACCTGCTTTTGTGGGGTTATAATTATCAAACTGCTCGGTTACGTCTTTCACCAAGCTAAACACTTTTGAAATAATCCAGCGGTCAAGCTCCGACAATTGCTCTTTCGGAACGCGGTTAAACTGCTCAATTTTATACCCGTCTAAGTTGGCATAAAGCGCAAAGAAGTTGTAGGTGTTGAACAACGTACCGAAAAATTTACGCTGCACTTCTACCACTCCGTCGATGTTGAACTTGAGGTTGTCCCACGGCTCGGCGTTGGTAATCATGTACCAGCGCGGCGCGTCGGGACCGTATTTATCAATGGTCTCAAACGGGTCAATGCCGTTGCCGAGGCGTTTCGACATTTTGTTGCCGTTTTTATCCAATACCAAGCCCGTAGAAACGACGTTTTTGAAAGCAACCGAATCAAACAAAAGCCCCGCGATGGCGTGTAGCGTAAAGAACCAGCCACGCGTTTGGTCAACGCCTTCGCTGATAAAATCGGCAGGATACGAAGTAAGCGACTCATTGGCCGCCGTACCACCCATACTTTGGGGGTATTTGTCCAAGTTCTCAAACGGAAAGTGGAACTGCGCGTAGGGCATCGCCCCCGAATCAAACCATACATCAATGAGGTCGGTTTCGCGGGTGTATACTAAGTACTTCTTTCTAGTGCCATTATCATTAATAGGAGGCATTAAAACTGCCATATTCTGTTCTTCAGCAACAGACAATAAACTTTGATGGTATTCTTGAAAATCAGATTGGATAAAAATTAAATTATCAACAAAAGGACGATGTAAGTCAAATTCAGGCATATTGATAAATTCAGATGCTGGAATTAGATACTTCTTAATATGCTCAATTGTCGAATCGTCAAAAGAATAATAACATAAATCCCTAAATATATTATCGATTCTGTAATCATTCTCCTTCCACTTAAGTAGACCTTTGGTAAAGTTCCAATCTATGTTAGCAGGATTATTTAAATCAAAATCTTCAAAATTCAGAGTCGGCAAAACTGTTTCTGGATTATCATAATTCAAAGAAACCAAATAGTTTATTATTATTTGATCTGTTTCTTCTCTTAGTCTTTGAGCATTTTCTTTCGAAAGATAAAAAAAGCCTGTTTCCAAATCTTTTAAAGACCCTACAACTTTGTTAAGTTCATTTTCAGACTTATTTGTAAAATTTACAATACTTGGGCGCCAAATCGGCAAAGGAGTACCCCAATAGCGACTACGGCTGAGGTTCCAGTCTACCAAATTTTCGAGCCAATTGCCAAAACGTCCCGTTCCTGTACTCTCTGGATTCCAGTTGATGGTATTGTTCAACGCCACCAAACGGTCTTTCAGCGCCGTTGTTCTGATAAACCAGCTATCCATCGGATAGTACAACACGGGCTTATCCGTACGCCAGCAGTGTGGGTAAGGGTGCTCGTATTTCTCGACTTTAAATGCCCGGTTTTCTTCTTTTAATTTTATCGCAATCAACACGTCAGTCGGCTTAAAGTCAGGGTCTTCCTGCTCTTCGGCCGAGTAATATTGCTCTTTTACAAATCGTCCACCAAACTCACCAATTTCGGACACAAAACGCCCCTGTTTGTCCACAATCGGCACTTCTTTGCCATTTTCGTCGCGCACCATAATACCCGGCACACCATTGGCTTTGGCCACTCTAAAGTCATCTGCTCCGAAGGTTGGTGCGGTATGCACCACGCCCGTTCCGTCTTCGGTGGTCACAAAATCGCCTAAAATAACGCGAAAAGCTTTATCGGCATCTTCCAGCGGTTGCACGTACGGGAGCAATTGCTCGTACTGAATCCCTTCCAAATGCTGGCCTTTAAACTCCATCACAATCGACCACGGAATCACCTTGTCGCCTTCTTTATAGGCTCCCAACTTGGCGTCTTTTCCTTTTTCAGAAAAATATTTTCCCACCAAATCTTTCGCTAAAATAACGTTGATGGGAAGGTGGGTATATTGATTAAAAGTTGTAATCAACACATAATCAATGTCTTTCCCAACGGTCAGCGCCGAGTTGGCGGGAAGGGTCCACGGGGTAGTCGTCCACGCCAGAATGTAGATATTGTCGCTGTCGGCGGCATCAAACAAATAGCCTGATTTACCCGTCAATTTTATCTTAAACTGCGCTACAATGGTCGTGTCTTTTACGTCTTTATAGGTACCCGGCATATTCAACTCGTGCGAGCTGAGTCCCGTTCCAGCCGCGGGCGAATACGGCTGAATCGTGTAGCCTTTATAAAGCAATCCTTTTTCGTAAAGCTGTTTCAACAACCACCAGAGGCTCTCGATGTAGTCATTTTTGTAGGTAACATACGGGTCTTCCATGTCCACCCAATACCCCATCTTCTCGGTCATCGTCAGCCAGCGGTCAGTAAAGCGCATGACGGCCTCACGGCATTTTTTATTGTAATCCTCAATGCTGATTTTAATGCCGATGTCGTCTTTCTTGATGCCCAACTCTTTTTCTACCTGCAACTCAATGGGCAAACCATGCGTATCCCAGCCCCCTTTGCGCTTTACCTGATAGCCGCGCAGGGTTTTGTACCGGCAAAACATATCCTTAATGGTACGCGCCATTACGTGGTGAATACCTGGAGTACCGTTGGCCGACGGAGGCCCTTCATAAAACGTAAACGAAGGCGCGCCTTCACGTACTTCTACAGACTTTTCGAAGATTCGATTTTCTTTCCAAAACTCAAGGATGTCCTTGCCCAGCTGTGCGTAGTCCAATCCCTTATACTCTTTATAGTTCATCGGCATTTTTGATTATAAAAATGCCGTTAATCGTCATTTGTTAAACGTTACGGGACCATTTTTCGGGCATCCTTCTTGTTCAACCATTAACCATTAACGACTTCTATTGACAAATTTCTGAAAACGGAGTGCAAAGTTATGAATTTTTTAACTTAATCCGGTTTTACAAACATTTCTCAATTCCTGCCTAATCAGCGAAAACAATCTCAGTTAGGGGCTTTTTCCCGCCATAAATCGTCTATTTTTTAATTTATTCAAAAAATCTTCACTTCACCTCAACCTTTCAAATCGAAGGCAATTATTCCCAAGCTGATTTTAATCATCTATATAGGCCCACTACCATCATTGTAGCCCAACCAAATACTGGCTAAGTTTCAACCAAAAACATGGCCATGTAGTGGAGTGGCCTCTGTGTTTATTACCTGCGTAACTGGTTATGCGGTTTATCATTTTTGTACCATTCTTTATCTACTCCAAATCAGACAACAGCACATGCGTTTATTTACAAAATGGGTCGGCATAAGCATCGGAATTTTCTTTACTACCCTTACTTGGGCGCAGGAATGGGTATTGACCACCGCCACCGACGGGCAGGGTATTTACGGGATAAAAGGCATCCCGAGCGCCGAAAATTCGCCTGGAAAACGAATTGGTGCCGCCTCATGTACCGATAAAAACGGTAATCTATGGCTCTACGGCGGAGGAACCGA
Organism: Runella aurantiaca; assembly: GCF_003339505.1. Taxonomy (GTDB): domain Bacteria; phylum Bacteroidota; class Bacteroidia; order Cytophagales; family Spirosomataceae; genus Runella; species Runella aurantiaca. The sequence goes on along the minus strand of NZ_QPIW01000018.1, from coordinate 23,093 downwards.
CGGAAATAACTTCGGTGATTTATGGCGATTTGACGTCAGTACTTATCAATGGACGTGGGAGGGCGGCTCCAATCTGCCAAACAGAGCCGCAAACCACGGAACCAAGGGAGTTGCCTCCACCGAAAACTTTCCAGGCGGCCGAGTTGGGCATACCATGTGGGCCGACAACGACGGCAATCTGTGGCTCTACGGCGGCAGCCGCCCTTTAGCAGATGATTTTGCTACCTCCATGATCATTGGTAACGACTTATGGAAATATAATCCCACCACTAAAACCTGGACTTGGATGCACGGCTCCAATCAAACTGTGCAAAGCGCCAACAAAGCTATCTATGGTACGTTGGGGGTACCCGCGAGCCAAAACACCCCAGGTGGGCGGTACTTCGGTGCGGGTTTTAAGGATAAAATCGGCAACCTGTGGCTGTTTAGCGGCAACGAAGGTAATGACCTTTGGAAATACGACGTCCAAGCAAACGTATGGTCGTGGATAAAGGGCAATAACACCCCAAAAACTGCGGGTAGCTATGGACAAAAAGGCGTTGAATCTCCGCTTAACCTACCCGACAGCCGCACCCGTACCACGGGCTTTACGGATGCCAACGGTGATTTTTGGATTTTTGGCGGCAAGCATTACAACGACGACGATGATAGTTTTTACCTGAACGACCTCTGGAAATACAATTTCGCCACTAACCGCTGGGTGTGGATAAGCGGAACACAATCTTATAATCACAAAGGTACGTATGGCACACTGAGGGCTCCATCCGTCAACAACATCCCAAGGGCACGCGAGAGCGCCGCTGGATGGGTGAACAAAGACGGCTATTTGGTGGTATTTGGTGGCGCAACGGAGCAGGGAAATCTGCTCAACGATACTTGGTACTACAATCCTAAAACGCAGGAATGGTCTTGGCGCTCAGGAAGTAATGAAGTAAATTCTGATGGTGAAATAAGCCGTACCGACCCCGACGAAGACAATGCTCCAAGCGCCCGAAGCATTGCTGCCGTTTGGGAGGATTCGCTCGGAAGTTTATGGTTGTTTGGAGGGCTTGGAATCAAGCGTCAATATACCTTCGAGGGCTATACACCCATTAAAAACCTCGTGATGAGCCACCTCAACGACATGAATAAAATCTGGGTGCCTTCCGTCGATTTAAAAGCTGCCATTAAAACGGAAGCCGTTACGTATGCAGCGCAAAACCTGCAACTGCTTACGATAACCGTCAGCGAGCAAAGCAACTACGGCGCAACCCGTATAAAAGTACGAACGCCACTTCCCAAAGGCATGAAGTTTTACCGACGTAAATCCGACAGCGTTGTCTTGGGAGACCTGACGGTTTCGAATGACACCCTCGATTGGTACATTCCGTATGTTGTTCCTAAAACGACCGCCACGCTTCAATTTTATGCACAATTAGACGCGGCACAACAGCCCGATGGCAAGTTTCAGGTATGCAGCGCTATTTATTATCAATACGCACGAGAATCAAACGACGCCGACAATCAAGCGTGTATCACGGTAGAAAGCAGCACAAAAGTAATCAGTCGAGGCGCTTCATGGGCCTATTTGGATAATGGAACGCTTTTGAACAGCACCGATTGGCAGACAAACACTTACAACGACGCTACGTGGAAAACGGGGAGCGCCCCAATGGGCTTTGACCGCAACAACCGCTGGGCCAACGTAGATTATAAACCAGTAACGCTGCTTTCTCAAGGCCCTACGGGTGCTCAACACAAACAATATTATTTCCGTAAACAATTCGCCTCTGGTAAAACAACGGCCAATTTTCGCTTAAAACTCTGGTTTGATGATGGCATTGCCGTTTTTGTTAATGGCAAACCCGTCTATCAGAAAAACGCGACAGACACCGACGGCGATGGGTACGTAAACTATCCAAACGGCACCGAGGTATTGACCGACACCCTCTTGCGCCTCAATAATCTTTCCACCACCCAAGCCAATCAGGTGGCCGTAGTGGTCTATCAAAATAGTCCGACAAGCAGCGACTTATTGTTTGATTTTCAGTTGGAAACAATCCCTTTAGGCCTCACCCGCCAGCCCTACTTACAACTACCCGGCCCCAATACCATGACCATCCGCTGGTACACCACCGAAGCCATCAACGGCGTTGTACGCTACGGAACCGATCCCGCCAATTTAAACCTAACGGCGCAGGATTATACCCTCGATACGGTTCAGATTGTCAAGCTAGAAGGATTGGCAAGCGGTGCCAAATACTATTATTCGGTGGGCTACGGCGACCCCGAAAACCCAGTTGTGTTACAGAACAATCCCGAAATCAATCAGTTTCAGACATTATCCAGCACATCCACTACCCTGCGTTATTGGCTTTTGGGAGATGCGGGAGTGGGAAAAGCCCAAAACCAACGCCCCTATCGCGTCCGCGATGCGTACTTGAATTACCTCAAATCAAAAGGAAATCCCAACATAGACGGAATCCTGTTTTTGGGTGACAATTCTAACACCCAGCCTTTTGAAGGGCTACAACAGGCTTTGGATACGACTTTTTTCAAGTTTTATAACCGCCCCACCGACAAGCTCCTTTTGTCCAAAATTCCCTTTTGGACAGTTTTAGGCAATCACGACTACGACCCCGACAACGCCTTTATGTACAACGGGGAAATCATCAAAATCCATAAAGCCTACCACAAACAAACGGCGGCAAGTTTTTCGGCTTTTTCCTATCCTCGCCCTACACTGGGAGTTGAAAAAGGGTACTATTCTTTTAATCAAGGGGATGTTCACTTTGTGGTTTTGAATCCGTACCTTATTGAAGGAAATAAATTATGGGTAGACCCCAACGATAAAGAAGACTACAAACAAATATGGGGCGACCTTTCTATTGTGCGCGACCATAACGAAGGCGATGTAAATCAAATACCACAAATACAGTGGCTTAAAAATGATTTAGCTACCAACACCAAACGTTGGACTGTGGTCACATTTCATATTCCTCCTTTTTCTACCATCGGGCATTTAGAAGACGAATCTGACTTAAAAAGAGTGAGAGAGCGCCTGCTGCCTATTCTGGAAGAGCCTGCTTACCACGTAGATGCCATCGTGGTTTCTCATACCCATGCGTACTTACGGGCGGGCATGGTCAGAAAAAGCGGCCCTACCCGTAAAACTGATTTTAGCCTAAACGGTAACTTGGGCCGCACAACGCCATACGTAAAAACAAGCGCCGAAACGGCTTATTCCTACATTTTAACGGGTTCGGCAGGTAGAGGTTTTTACAGCTCCACTTTAAACGACGGCGGATACAACCCTACCGATGCCAATTTGGTCAAATCACCAAGTACTTCCATACTTCCATTGGACGTGCTTGCATCGAGCAATGATTTTTACCACGTAACTGGCGGCTCCGTCGAATTACTCTTCAATGACAATCGTCTGGATGTTAAGTTCATCAAGGAGCCAGAGGGTAGCAATACTTTCGTCGTTGCAGACTCGTTTAGCATCATCAAAGACCCCGATATAAAGCGCCTGATGCCTTTTACAAGCACGTGGTTTTCGCATGTGGAGTTGCACTCTTGCGTGGGGGGCAGTGGCCCTTATTACGCTCCCGAATGGAGCAATTTTACCGCTTGGAGCAAGGATACGGTCTGGAACCCCCAACGTGACAATGATTGGTACGGTCAGGCACCTTTTGTAGATTATACGGCTTGGAATACCAACGGGTTTAAAGACGGGACCCTCATCAGAGACCTTGAGATTGGCGGAAACGCCTATTTCAAAAAAATCTTTACCTTATCGCAAAAAGCCAACTTTACGGGCTTTCAATTGCAGATTTCCCGCTTCCAAGACGCGGCCGTGGGTATTTACATCAATGGCGTGAAGGTCGATACCCTTCTGGCTCAATCTGGAAATATTTTCACCAAAAATACCCTTAGCATTCCAGCCCAATTTTTTAAAGAAGGAGTCAATATTATTGCTTTAAAAACCCGTCCGCTGTGGTCATGCGGGGGTGGACGCAACTATACGCCCTATCTGTTGGATGCAGAACTCTCAGGTCTAACGGGCGCAACACCTGCTCCTGCTCCGAAGGCAGTTATGGAAGTACAAACCAATAAATTGCCCTACCCCACTTTATGTTCGGGCAATAGCTACAACATCCCTTTCAGTGTAAAAAACAGTAGCACTAATACCCTCTACAAAGCCTACCTTTCGGCCTCAAACGCCAGTTTTTACACGGGAAACACGGTCATTGGCACTGGTCAAACCAGTCCTATTAAAATTACATTACCCGATTCATTGCCCTATGGCGACTATAGAATCGCGGTGGTCCCTGCCCAAACTTCTATTTTTGAAGCAAAAGAAGCGGTCTTTTATACCATTCAACTGGCGCCCAAAGTTACCTTTTACACCCAAGACAACCGGCAAAGCGCTGAAATCTGGAAGGGCGAGAGTATTCCGATGCAACTTAAATTTACGGGCATTCCTCCGTGGAGTTTTACTCTTTCAAACGGCCTGACAGACCAAACCGCCCAAAATACCTACTTGTTTCGTACCACCCCCGACTCAAGCCAAACCTACACCGTAACCATGAAAAATAACTGCGGACTGGGTCGCGTGGCGGGTCAGGTGCGCGCAGTGGTCAAAAAAGCTACGGTCCAAATAACTGGTTTAAACAAAACAAATTACTGCCCTGCTGATTCGATAACAATAGGCTTCAAAGCCGATATTCCGACCGCAACGACGTACAAGTTTACGGCTTATTTATCCGACAAAAACGGTCTTTTCAACCGCCCAATTACGCTCGGAACCACTTCCGTTACCAATCCTGTTTTTCCATTTAACGGAGTCATCAAAGCGAAATTGCCTGATACGCTCTCCATGGGCACGGCCTACCAAATCCGCGTAAGTACCACCACCAGCCTTCCCACAGAAGAGGTTGTTTCTGTGCCTTTTGGGATGCGAATCTTGCCCAGTGGTACCCTTGTAGAAGCGCAAAAGAAAGACTCTTTAAGCATTCTGACGGGCGAACCTATCACCCTTCAACTGGATTTTAAAGGTAGTTCTCCGTGGAATTATGTCATTGGCTATGGCATCTCCGACACGCTTTCGGGTAGCACCACCCGTACGCCGCTTTTGAGGAGCGTTCAACCCAGAGGGTCAGATGTATACACGCTGCGCTCGGTGAGCAATGCGTGTGGAGAAGGGAAAGCATCGGGCAGAGTGACCGTTACGCTCATTACGGCCGTTGACAATTGGGGCGTTGCACCATTGCGGGTTTATCCCAATCCAACCACCGATTTTCTTCATATCGTGATTTCAGACACCACCTCAAGCGATATTCAGTGGCAGGTGGTTGATAATACGGGGCGTATATTACTAAATAAAGAAGCAAAAAATCTTGCTTCTTATGACGAAACCATCAACACCACCACTTGGCCCGCAGGCACCTACTTTTTAAATCTAAAAGTTGGCAACCGTAAGGCTACTTTCAAAATCAGTAAACAATAAATGTTACCAACGGAGCCGTCTAAGGCACGGCTCCGTTGGCTATTTTTAATCTTTCTTCACACTGCTTCCGCCCGATACATTGGAGCGTACTTCTGGACCACCACGGTAGCGCAAACTGCTGCCGCCGCTTGCATCTACTTTCAAGGATTTATCAACCGACACATGGGCACTGCTTGCACCAGAAAGGCCCAAGTCAACATTATCCACCAAGTAATCAAAAGCATTTAACTTAGAGGCCCCCGACAAATCGCCAATCAGACTTAGGCCCTGTCCGCGTAGGGTCAAATTGGAAGCTCCCGAAAGGTCAATATCTACGCGTTCCCAGTCGCCGTCAATCGTTGATTTTGATGCGCCCGACAATTCAACTTCCAAATCACGGGTATTGGTAAAGCCGTCAATGGTTGAAACGGTGGCACCTGAAAAATCGACGCCCCGCAAAACAGGCATCGTAATGTCGACGTCCATGTCATAGCGCCGAACCCGATAATTACGGTAGCCAATGACCAACTTGCCACTACGGTCTACAAACACTTCTAAGTCGTCAATATCGCGGCGGTCACCGCGTACAAAAACACTAAACTGGCCCGATTGGCGCACCTTTACATCGAAGGCGCTACCCATTTCCAACCGGTCAAAATCGCGGAGGTCGAAGGTTTCACTGTCAGGATTTTTAGGGTCCAAACGAGCATCGCCATCAATAAAAACGCAGGATTGAAGGGCAAAAATAAAAAAGACAAAACTTGCCAATCGGGCAGAAACAACACGTAACTTTTTCATGACTGTTATGGTATTAATTAAACTGTTTTGAACCTATGACAACTTACATTTAATCTTCCCCCATACTACACTGAAAAAATATTCTCTTTTTTTTAGTGGCAACACCTCACTTGAAAAACATCAAAAAAAAATACACGCCTCGCGTAGGGGTAAACTTTGGTTCGCTTGTCCTACCTAAAATGCGGTTCCAACCATCATTTTCAACAACTCGTCACAAAAACGGCCCTATCGTTAAGGGTAAAGCGTTAACTTTGCCCCAAAACGATTCGTCATTTCGTGCAATTATCGGATACACAAATACTTATAGCCATTGGGCAGGGAAATGAAGGGGTTTTCGAACAGGTGTTTCGAAAGCACTACGGTAGCCTATGCGCCTACGGACGTTCGATTTTGCGGGATGCTGACGAAGCGGAGGAAATTGTCCAAACCGTGTTTGTGAACATTTGGGAAAAACGAGCTGAGATTGAAATTACCCAATCGTTGAAATCGTATTTGTACCGGGCAGTGCATAATCATTGCCTCAACCGAATCAAACACCAAAAAGTAAGGGATGAACACCAACAATACGCCACGTATCACCAAGAAACCACGTATGAATCGGTAAGCCAAACGGTCTATAAAAATGAGTTGGAACAACAGTTATCGATAGCCATTGAAAAACTGCCCGAACAATGCCGAATCATTTTTAAATTGAGCCGTTTTGATGAACTAAAATACCAAGAGATTGCCGACCAACTGGGGCTTTCGGTCAAAACCATCGAAAACCAAATTGGAAAAGCCCTGAAAATATTACGAACTGAGCTTGCTGATTACTTACCCGTTTTGATTTGGTTGGGTTTAACCGACTGCTTATGATTGACAACTACTAAATGAATTCGAACGTACATATTCCTGACGATTTGCTGGCGCGTTACGTGGCAGGGGAAACCACCCCCGACGAAACCCGTCAGGTAAAAGCGTGGCTAAGCCTATCGGCGGGTCGTGAGGAAGAATTGCTTCGTTTTCAGAAAATATGGGAAGCGGCAGAAAGTATAAAACCCGTTGCCGAAGTCGACGTAGATGCCGCTTGGAAAAAAGTCAGTGGTCGATTTACAGCTCAACCTTCAACGCAAGCTGTGAACGATTCGGAAGTCGCCGCACAAAATCCGCTTCCGTTTACAATCCACAAAAACGACGGCGACATTCGGCCGCTTCGTTCAGGAAAATCGCCTTCCAACTTCCGTTTTTGGCGGGCGGCGGCGAGCATTTTAATCGTAATGGGCCTTGGTTGGTTTGGGTACCGTTTTTTTGAAAAAGCAAACGAACCTGCCATTGCCAACGTCTTAAAAACCCAGCAAAAAACCACCGAGCAAACATTACCCGACGGAACAAAGGTTTTTTTGAATCACAACACAACCCTTTCGTACGCCGATGATTTTGGGCAGGATACGCGTACGGTTATGCTGAAAGGGGAAGCTTATTTTGACGTAAAACGCGACGAAAATCACCCCTTTATCATTAAAGCCAACGGAACGAAAGTCAAGGTTTTGGGCACATCTTTTAACGTACGTGCTTACGACCAAAAAGTAAACGTTGCGGTAACGAGCGGAAAAGTGCAGTTTTCGACGCCAAAAGCCAAAACACTGTTGGTTAAAGATGAAACGGCCACCGCCCAAGCCGATACCATCATCAAACTTCCTGCCGTCGATTTGAACGCAATGGCGTACCGTACCAAAGTGTTTGTCTTTGACAAAACAAACTTAGGCGATGTGGTTGCATCGCTACGAGAAGGTTACCAAACCGACATTCAACTGAGCGGTCGTTTAAAAAATTGCCAATTAACGGCTCGCTTCGAACGCGAAAGTCTGGACGCTACCCTGAGCGTCATTGCCGAAACGCTTCACCTGCAAGTCACCCGAAAAGGGCAAACCATCCTGCTCGACGGGCAGGGTTGTCCGTAAAAAACACTAGCCATGAAACACGTATTGACTCTCAACATCTTCCGCTTTCTCAACTTGCGGAGCCGCGTAACTTACGTCATTTTTCTTTTAACCTTTGGGTTTAGCAGTTCGTTGAGCTACGCTCAGAAAGCCTCGATTCTAGACCGAGCCATTACGGTACGGGTCACCAACGAGCGCCTCGAAGAAGTGTTACGGGTGATTGGCGAACGGGGCAATTTTAGTTTTTCGTATAATCCCAACGAGTTTGATTTGAATCGACGCGTTACGCTCAATGCCGCTGGAAAAGCCATTCGTCAGGTGTTGGACGAAATATTTAAGGGGGGGGCCGCCTACAAAGAGCGACGTGGGCACATTATTCTCCAAAAAATCGCTGAATTGCCTGCCGAAAAACCCCAAGACATCATCATCAACGGCTACGTTTTTGACCGCGCTACGGGCGAGCGAATTCCCCAGGTCAGTATTTTTGAAAAACGTACTCTAGCATCCGCCGTAACCAATCAGGCAGGATACTATCGTCTAAAAATCCCCGCCACCCTTGCCAATCCGCGTCTGGAGGTTCGCAAAGAGCGTTATTTTGGTTCTAGCATTGGGGTCACCGAACGCTCTTTGGACATTAGTTTGGTACAAATGCCGCTTGATGACCGATTACAGGCGGTTGCACCGCAGCTCAAGACGATTTCTCGCCCCGCAACCGATACCTTAATCGTTCGTGTTCCCACCGTACAACCGATATTAATCGCCTCAAATGATACAGCACTTGCCACGGCCAAACCCAAGCGAATCAATTTAGATAACGTTGAAAAAACCTTTGTCGATGCCTTTGCCACGGCTAAACAGGCGGTTCACATTCAAAACGTACGAGATACGCTTTATCGACCGTTTCAGGTTTCATTGCTCCCGTTTATCGGGACCAACCACGTCATGAGCGGAAACGTTGTCAATTCAATGTCTTTTAATATCATCGCGGGCTATTCCTTGGGCGTCAACGCCTTGGAAGTGGGTGGTTTTGCCAACCTTGTCCGTTGGAATGTACACGGCGCTCAATTTGCAGGCTTTGCCAATTTGGTGGGTCGGAACGTATACGGAGTGCAGGCGTCAGGCTTTGCCAATGCCGTTTTAAAAAATGTTGAAGGTATGCAATTGGCGGGATTTGCCAATGCCACGGGAGGCAATCACAGCGGGGTTCAGGTGGCGGGATTTGCCAACTTAACGGGTCAAAATTTTTATAACGGCTTCCAAAGCGCTGGTTTTGCGAGTGTTACAATGGGCAAAATGTACGGCTGGCAGATGAGTGGCTTTGCCAACGTAACGCTAGGCAACATGCACGGCTGGCAGATAAGCGGATTTGGCAACGTAGCACTCAGGAAATTTCGCGGTGTTCAGATAAGTCCTTTTATAAATTACGCCACCATCCATGAAAAAGGGCTCCAATTAGGGGTATTCAATTATGCTGACTCATCAGGTGCTGTTCCCATCGGAATATTCAGTTTTGTACGGCGCAACGGGTATCGTCGTTTTGAAATCAGTACTGACGAGCTTAATTACGCCAACCTTACCTTCAAAACGGGCGTTCGGCGTTTGTACAATATTGTCACCATCGGCGGCAGTTTCGGCATCGCCGATAAACCCCTCTACACCTTTGGCTATGGCCTTGGCACCGCTATTAACTTCGGGCGCGGCTGGATGACCAACTTCGACCTCACCGCCAATAAAATCATGGAAGCCACCAATCGCTTCGATACATCCAATGGCCATTTTTACCGGGCAAGTTTAGGACTTGAAAAAAGAATCGCACGCGGGGTGGCCCTCTTCGGCGCGGCCTCTCTCACGGCCATGACAGCCCAACCTGGTTATCTAAAAGTAGACAAGTCAACTCTGTATCAAGTCTTTCCAAACACAACACTTCGCAATGGCCTTGATTTGACAAATTGGGTAGGTTTTCAGGCGGGTTTAAGGATTATGAACCGTTAACAATCGTTAACCAAACATTCAGTGACAAGTTAAAATACCCGCGTCTAAACGTCGTTAAGTGATAAAACAACTCTAGACATGATGCCAACTTTACGTAACTTTTTTATTGTTTAATTAACCATCTTCTGACAAAATGAAAAGATTACGTCATCTATTAACCGCCCTTTCAGTAGTATGTGTAGGTTTATCGACCCACGCACAAGTATCCATTGGGGCACGCGGAGGAGTATCACTTGCTAAAACCACAGGCAACGGCGGATTTATCGAAAATTTTACGGGCAACCTTGATTATATCGTGAGCGGCAACGGTGCTATTTTCTTAAAAGTGCCAATTGCGGGCGGCTTATCGTTTCGTCCTGAGCTTGGGTACAAGCAAAGCGGAGCGGGGATTTCTTCCAATAATCTGCTGGATCTCATCGGCGTAAATATCCCGTTGGGTGGAAGCATCAAGCAGCGCCTTACCTACATTCAGGCACCTATGTTGTTCCAATACGATTTTGGATACGAAGACAGCCCCGTCCAACCTTACCTTATTGCAGGGCCAACGTTCAATTATCTGGCCGATGGAAAAATCGTTTCGCGGGCGGATTTGATTTTATTTCAAACCCAACCTACACGGACAAAAATTGGCTTGGGGACGTTTAACCGCTTTGAAGTAGGAGCTGCGGGCGGTGTGGGCCTTAGTTTTACGGTAGGAAACAGTAAAATATTTGTTGAAGGTCGTTACGAGCGCGGCCTCACTCGACTCTACGACACCCCACTTGTTAGGGTTCCCGTTCATAACCAAAGTTTCAGTGTTTTGGCGGGATTTGCAATACCTCTCGGACAGTAGATAAGTGTGAAGCGAGGTTGCTCACAACCTCGCTAATGAAAAATTGCATAAAAAAACCGCCTCTCATCAAGGCGGTTTTTTTATGTTACCAAAAGACTAAAGTTATTTTTTCAGCCAAGTATATAAATAAGCTACGGCGTGAATAGCGGCAAAAATCAAAGAGAAATAAAACAGGGGAGCATCTCCCTCAATTGATTGATTGTGGTGTACAAAAGCGACCACCCCCAACACTGCGGCAAGCGCCAATCCTGACAAACACACTATCTTAAAATCTCCTTTTAAGGTTCCTACTCCCGTAGACAACTTACTATTGTGGATACCGTACCATAGATAGATATCGAAACCGATAATCATCCACACAATCAAACGAATCCAAGTATCTAATGGCAAAAATGCCATCATAAAGAAACAGGTAACAACGCCCAAAATAGGAACCAACGGCACCAAAGGTGTCACAAAAGCCCGGGGAGCATTTGGCATCTGCTTGCGCATTACGATGATACCGAGGCACACCAGAATAAAGGCAAACAAAGTACCGATACTGGTCATCTCGCCCACCACCCTTGCTGGAATAAATGCCGCAAACAAACTCACAAACAGCATAAACATGGCATTGCTCTTGACTGGCGTCTGGAATTTAGGATGAACGCTTGAAAAGATTTTTGGCAACAATCCATCTTTACTCATACTGAAGAATACGCGCGTTTGGCCCATGAGCATTACCAGAATAACCGAAGCATACCCCGCCAAAATCGCCACTATAATCGCCCGGTTCAACCAAGGATAATCCGGCACAATCACTCCTGCGGCATTGGGCGTTCCCATGTGCTCAATGGCTACTGCAACTGGCGCAATCCCGTCCTGCCCTTTGAAAGAAGTATAACTTGTTACACCCGTCATGACGTGAGCAAACAAAATATAGAGAATCGTACAAATCGCCAAGGAAGCCAAAATACCGATAGGCATATCCTTGCGCGGGTTTTTAGCCTCTTGGGCGGCGGTACTTACCGCATCAAATCCAATGTAGGCGAAAAACACAATAGCCGCCGCTCGAATAATACCACTGAATCCATATTCACCAAAGGTGCCAGTATTGTCAGGAATATAAGGAACATAGTTATCGGTATTGATATATTTCCAACCCAAAACGATGAAAATAATCACAACCGTTACTTTCAAAGCTACAATGATACCATTTACGGTAGCACTTTCCTGTGTTCCTTTCATGAGTAACAAACTCATCAGAACAACAATAAATACGGCAGGAAGGTTGATAAGCCCGCCATCCCAAGGTCCAACCGTAAGCGCAACGGGTAAGTGAACATCAAAGCCTTCTAAGAATTTTATTAAATATCGGCTCCAACTGATACTTACCGTGGCGGCCCCTACGGCATACTCCAACACTAAATCCCAGCCGATAATCCACGCGATGAACTCCCCCATGGTAGCATAAGAATAGGTATAGGCACTACCAGCCACTGGAATCATGGAGGCAAATTCGGCATAGCACAACCCAGCAAAAGCACAACCGAATGCAGCCACTATAAAAGAAATGGTAATGGCGGGTCCAGCCTGATTGGCGGCCGCTCCCCCTGTAATTGAAAATAACCCCGCGCCAATAATCGCTCCAATACCAAGAGCAATCAAGCTGCCGGGGCCAAGTGTACGTTTTAGTTGGTTACCTTCACCCGAAGACTCATTCATGAGTTTATCTAAGGGCTTTCTAGTCCAAAGTTGATTTGCCATGCTCGATTAGGTTAGAAATTTTAACAATAAGGTACTATCTGTTTGTGAATGAAATGGAATTGAAAAATACGCTCTTATTGGGTTGTTACCAAACAAATGCAAGGTAAACTTATTTTAAGGCAAAATAAAAGTGGTTAGTGGAATGACGAATGATTTGCTGAATAACAATCCAACTTTTCATGCAACATTCACGACTAACCACTTTGAGTTACTCTATTTTTTTAAAGAAGGCTTAATCAAAGGTGCTTTCTTTTCTTTCTTTACTTTCTCTTTTTCCTCTTCTTCTTCCTGCGGCATCTCTACTTGCTGCAAGCCACCACGAGGAGTATCAGGGAAATCAGAAATCAAACGAGCAGGTGCAGCTTTTTTCGAGTCACCCAATGCTTCATCTTTGGCTTGGTCGCGGGTCAATGAATCTACTACGATTGGCGTAGCCACAAACAACGAAGAATACGTACCCACGATTACCCCAATCAACATAGCAAAGGAGAATCCGCGAATTACCTCTCCACCAAAAATGAATAATACAATCAACACAAACATCGTCGAAAGACCCGTTACGGCAGTACGGCTAAGCGTACTGTTCAAGGCGTTGTTGATGATGGCTGGAATTGTTTCTTTCTTACCTTTATTGTCTCTCAAATATTCACGAACCCGGTCAAAAACCACGACAGTATCGTTCATTGAATAACCCATAATCGTCAGAACCGCCCCAATAAATGCTTGGTCAACATCCAATGAGAAAGGTAGCAAACCGTTGAAGATAGAGAATACCGCCAAAATAACGAGAACGTCGTGGAACAGAGCCACAATAGCCCCCCAAACGAACGCAACCTTACGGAATCGAATAAAAATGTATATCGATACCACCAGCACCGCCAATAAAATCGATTTCAAGGAAGTCATAATCAAGTCAAACGCAATCGTCGGCCCTACTTTTTGTGAACTTTGAATGGTTGCCTTATTGTTAGGCAACTTACTTAATCCTTCGTTCAATTTGGCTTCGGCCTGTTTATCGGCATCTGGTGTGGTGGCATCAGCCAAAAAGCTGGTCGTTACTTTTACCTGCTCATTGGCTCCGATACCGATTCCCCCAAATGTTTTTACTTCAGGAGCAGCACCAAACACTCCCGTCAAAATCTCACGAACTTCGGAAGTCTCAACTCCTTTTTCAAAACGGACAACGTAACTACGGCCGCCTTTGAAGTCAACCCCCAACCCAAATCCTTTGAAAATGACAGAGATAATTCCTAATCCGATAATGACCGAAGAAATAATATAATACACACGACGACGTGATACGAAGTCGAAGTTGGCATCTTTGAACAAGTTTTGCGACCATGAAGCGAAAAATTCAATCTTACGGCCTTTACCAACCCACCATTCTAAAATCAAACGAGATACAAACAATGCCGCAAACAACGACGTCAGGATACCAATCACGAGGGTCGTGGCAAAACCTAAAATCAAGCCTGTACCCAAGAAGAAAAGGATAATACCCGTCAATAAAGTCGTTACGTTTGAGTCAAGAATAGAAGAAAGTGAGTTTTTGAAACCATCCGAAATCGCTAATTTCAATTCTTTACCCGCTGCCAATTCTTCCTTGATACGTTCAAACACCAACACGTTGGCATCCACCGCCATACCAATCGTCAACACGATACCCGCAATACCTGGCAGGGTAAGGATTGCTCCCAACGAAGCCATAATCCCCATCAGGAAAAACAGGTTGATAACCAACGCCACGTCGGCAATCATTCCCGCCTTGTTGTAGTAGATGACCATGAAAATCAATACAACCAACAAACCTACCAACGAGGAAATTACCCCTGCACTAACTGATTCTGAACCCAATGTAGCTCCTACGATGGCCTCTTCCACGATAGTGGTCGGCGCAGGAAGCTTACCTGCTTTGAGCACGTTGGCCATGTCTTTGGTTTCATCAATGGTAAAGCTACCCGTGATGCTTGAGTTTCCGTTAGGAATTTCATTTTGCACGTTTGGTGCGGTATATACAAATCCGTCCAAAATAATGGCTACTGGACGGCCAATGTTAGCAGCAGTCAGGTTTTTCCATTTACGGGCTCCTTCGGCGTTCATACGCATCGACACTTCTGGACGACCGCGGTCATCGTAGTTGTTACCCGTTGCATCTACAATCACATCCCCTTCCAACGGCGCCTGTCCGTTGGCTTTCTTAATAAAGTAAATACCAACGATTTCGTTACGCTTGTCAGTCGTCTCAACTCCTTTGCGGTCCCACATAATAACGGCATCAGAAGGAAACATCGCCTTTACTTCTGTACGGGCCAAAAGCTCATTGGCACGGGCAGTGTCTTTGGCATACACACCTAGTTGACCTTGAGAAATTGGCACAAACAAACTAGCAAGACCTGTTTGGTTAGCGGTTGTATCTTTTGAGGTAGAATCTGTTTTTACCCCTTTGGCCAACTGAGCCGCCAATCCACCCGCTTTTGAAGTATCGGCAGCGGAAGTGCCTTTTTCAGCGATTTTCTTTTCCAAATCCAACTGTGTCAGATAAGCACCCAATGCATTAAGCGCTGGCGAAACTTCATCCAATGTGTATACTTCACAGAATTCAAGCTTGGCAGAACCTGTCAAAAGTCGACGCACACGCTCGGGGTTATCTACCCCTGGCAACTCAATCAGAATACGGCCTGAACCCGGCAAACGTTGGATGTTAGGGTTGGCTACCCCAAATTTATCCACGCGCTGTTGAATGATTTGGAACGCACGGCTCGTAGCTCCGTCCACTTCTTCTTTCAAAAACTTCGTTACTTCGCTGTCCGATGAGCTATTGCTAATTTTACCACGATTGGTGCTATTAGAGAAAATTTGCGCCAAAGTTGCGCTTGGAGCCACCTTTTTGTAAGAACTTACAAACAAGTCTACATAATTAGACTGGCTCGATTTCTGCGCCTCAGTGGCCTGTTTGAGTGCTTCGTTAAACTGACTGTTGCGCGCATTTCCGCCCGCCAATCCTTTCAAAATATCGGTGGGAGCTACTTCAAGCACCACGTGCATACCTCCCTGTAAATCAAGACCTAATCCTAACTCACGTTGGGTAACTTCCTGATACGTACTTCCCAAATAAACGGGCTCGCGACGAAGTGAGTCGAGATAACGCTCTTTTTTCTTTTGGTCTACAAGACCATCTTTTGCCGTAGCGTAGGTTTCAGCATCTTTACGAATCCCGCGCGCTACAAACGTGAAGGACAGATAATAGATACTCAATACCGCAACAACTACGGTCAAAATCCAAATGCCAAGTCTGTTTTGCATTGTTTTATTGAAGTAAATAAATGATTGAAATAAATATTTGTGAAACGATAGAGGGGTTTTATCCCCGTAAAGGGCCTTAGGACATGCCCCAAAATGAAAATACAATGTGCTTTCACAACTGCACAGTGAATCGAAGTGACAAAATCACCGTCATTTTCGCCTCAACTAAGGCGCATTAATCGCAATAAAATGTCCGAATACATTTCGGAAAAAGGAGAAGAAGTAATAAAAGATGTCAAACCGCTTTGGAAGGGCATTGGTGCCGGGCAGTTCGACACTAAAAATAGTAGGTAAAAAATAAAAGGATTGCTCAAAATCAAACGAAACCGCAGGAGCCACGACTGCCACCAACGACATTTCCTGCACCACAGGCCGTTCTTGGTTGGCTTTTTTGCTTTTAGAAGTTTCTTCAGAAACAGGCTTCTTGACAGCGGCTTTGGGCAACAACAACGACTTACCTGCAGTAGCTGTTATTAATAACAGCAGCGCCAAGGCAGCGGAAGTCAGTTGTGTAAAAAACCTGCGTTGTTTCATTTCTTTGGTTTAAGCACCGTTTCAACCTATAATGGTCTACGGTTTTAAAGGGCTCGCAAAGTTCGTACCATTTTTTTTGCAAAACAAGAGCCGCTTCGTTTTAGATTATCAATTTTGTCTAGCTATTTCTCTGAAATATCATACAAACTCAAAATACACCCCTATTTTCATGCAATCAGCCTCGTTATTTTTTTTGTGCGTGCGTACAAAAAACGCACGCACCGACGCATTTCGTTGGTTATGTATGCATTTATTGGATAATAATCCTTTGCTTTGAACCGACAATACGACATCAAAAATTTTCGTTTTACTGAAACATTGTTTTCGTTTGTGGTGTATAACGAGAACACTTAAAAAAGAATGCTATGAATCTGATGAAGTCAATTACCTCCTTTATATTTTGTCTTTTTGCTTTCACCTTTTTGTTTTCGTGCACACGCCCCGTCACTACCTCCGACGGTGGTTTAGGCATCCCTATCAAACTGGCCAAAGCAGATTATCCCATTGATGTATTTTACGAAAACCAACCTACCACCCGTCTTTATACCCCCATTGGCCCTGTCAAAGTTGAGAAGGAAGTCCCCCTTAGTGAGCGACAAACCAAGGAAGGGCGAATGCTATTTAGAGGAAACGACGAAGATCAAAAACGGGCGTTGCTCGACCAACTTATCTTGCAGGGTGTAGGCATGGGCGCCCACGCGCTCGTCAACGTAAAATACCAATACTATACTGCCAAAGATTATCAGGGTTTTGTGATGACAGGCACGGCGGTGAAGTACGGAAATCAGTAAGGGGTTGTGTTAAAGCTTCTCTATGAAGGTTTTGAGAAACACGGCGGCGAGCCATCCTGCCTGCTTCACCGCCGTGTGGTTGGTGTTGAGAAACCAACCACACGGTTGCTCACAACCCCATTTATTTATATCATTTTTAATGCGCTTCCAACCAGTTATTCCCCAATCCTATCCCAGTATCCATTTTAACGGGAAGCGGAATGGCATTGACCATTAACTCTTTTACGTGCTGGCTCAATAGCTCTACCTCGTCGCGGTGAGCATCAAACACCAATTCATCGTGTACCTGAAGAATCATCTTAGAGCGGAGTTTCTCTTTTTTCAGGAAATCGTGAATATTAATCATGGCCACTTTTATCATATCGGCCGCCGAGCCTTGGATGGGGGCGTTGATGGCGTTGCGCTCGGCAAAACTCCGCGTCGTTTGGTTCTGAGAATCAATATCAGCCAAATACCGTCGACGCCCCAGAATGGTTTCTACGTATTTGTTTTCCCGGGCTTTGTTAATCGATAAATCCATGAATGTTTTTACGGCGGGGAATTCTTCAAAATAGGCACGGATTATTTCGCCGGCTTCGCCACGCGGAATCCCCAACCGTTGGGCCAACCCAAACGCTGAGATACCGTAGATAATGCCAAAATTGACCATTTTTGCCTTGCGTCTCATATCAGAAGTAACGTCAGCAAGCTCCACTTTAAATACCTTACTGGCAGTACTGGCGTGAATGTCTAAGCCTTGGTTAAACGCCTCCAACATAGTAGCATCCTGACTGAAAGCCGCCATAATTCGCAATTCGATTTGGGAATAATCGGCCGAAAGAATCACAAACTCGTCGCTATACGGCACAAAAGCTTTGCGAATTTCGCGCCCTCTCGGCGTTCGAATCGGAATATTTTGGAGGTTTGGATTGGTACTACTCAAACGCCCCGTAGCCGCTACGGCTTGATTAAAGGAGGTATGAATTCGACCCGTTTTGGCATTAATCAATAATGGCAAGGCATCGACATAGGTAGACTTCAGTTTTTGCAGCTCGCGATAATCCAAAATTTTACGCGCTATTTCGTGCTCAGCTTCCAAGTCCGACAGAATATCCTCGCCCGTCGCATATTGACCCGTTGCCGTTTTTTTAGGCTTTTTAATCAATTGCATTTTTTCAAACAACACCACGCCCAATTGTTTCGGCGAAGAAATATTGAACTCCTCTCCCGCCAATTGATAGATGTCTTTTTCTACCAATTTCATATCCGTCTCCAACACGCCCGACATTTCTTTTAGGGCATTCATGTCTACTTTAATCCCTTCGCGCTCCATCCCCGCCAACACAGGTACCAGCCGAACTTCCACCCCTCTGAAAAGTTTTTCCGCCTGATTTTCAATCAATATCGGGTTCAGTTTTTCTTTCAATTGTAGCGTTACGTCGGCATCTTCGGCGGCGTATTCTACCAACTTTTCGATGTCAACATCCCGCATCGTAAGCTGTTTAGGGCCTTTTTTGCCAATTAATGCCTCAATCGAAACGGGCTCATAATTCAGGTACGAATTAGCCAAAATATCCATATTATGGCGCTTATCTGGTTCAATCAGGTAATGCGCCAGCATGGTATCATAAATGGGTCCCCGAATCTCAATCCCGTAGTTTTGAAGAACGAGCAGGTCGTATTTAAGGTTTTGGGCGATTTTCTCAATCTTTTCATCTTCCAACACCGCCCTAAAATCTTCCACTACCTTTTGAGCCTCTTCGCGGTCAGCCGGAACGCTCACGTAAAACGCCTCGCCTTTTTGGTAGGCAAACGACATTCCTACCAATTCGGCATCAATGGCATCTAGGGAGTTGGTCTCGGTATCAAAGCAAAAAGCCTCTTGCAAACTCAGATAATACGCCAACGACTGCCGCAACTCGGGGGTATCAACCAAATGATAGCGGTGGAGCGTATTGGCTACCGTGCGGCGCTCCGAAGAAAATTCGGGCGTTTGAAACGGCAACTCGCTTTCCGAAGACGTTACTGGTTTGTTTTGAGCGTTGCTTTCGGGCGTAGGAGCACTTTCTCCAAACAAACTAAGTTGGCCTTTTTTATCAGCCGAAGAAGCAGCGGCCGACAAGTTAGTTAGTTTGACATCGGTGGCATCTTCGCCCAACATACTTTTACGCAACGTGCGAAATTCCAACTCATCCAGCAATGCCGACAGCATATCACGATCGGGCTCACACATGAGGAGGTCTTCTTCGTGAAATTCAATCGGTACATTTATATCAATGGTGGCCAAATGCTTTGACAAAATGGCTTTATCGGCACCTTCGATGACTTTTTCTTTGAGTTTTCCCGCTAGTTTGTGAGTATTGACCAACAGGTTTTCGATAGAGCCAAACTCTTCAATTAGTTTTTGAGCGGTCTTTTCTCCCACACCCGGAATCCCCGGAATGTTATCCACCGCATCGCCCTGCAAACCCAGCATATCCACCACCTGACTGATATCTTTGACCCCCCAACGCGCGCACACTTCGGCAGGCCCCATGATTTCAACGCCTTTGCCCATGATGGCGGGTTTATACAGGTAAATATGTTCCTCAACCAACTGACCGTAGTCTTTGTCGGGCGTCATCATAAACACTTCAAATCCTGAGCGAGCGGCCTTTTTAGCAAGCGTTCCCACCACATCATCTGCTTCATAGCCATCTACCTCCAACACAGGAATACACATAGCTTTCAGCAATCGCTTCACGTACGGAACCGCGATGGTAATGTCTTCGGGTTGCTGCTGCCGTTGGGCTTTGTAGGCCTCAAACTGTACGTGACGAAATGTAGGCTTGGGCGTATCAAATGCTACCCCCAAGTGCGTTGGTTTTTCGTTTTTTAAAACTTCCCGCAAGGTGTTCAAAAAACCAAATACGGCACTTGTATTCAACCCTTTAGAAGTAATTCTGGGAGCTTTAAGAAAGGCGAAATGGGCACGATAAATCAGCGCAAAGGCATCTAAAAGAAACAGTTTTTTGTCAGGCTTCATGGGTCATTTAATGAGTAAATGATGCAAAGAAAGGAAAGTTTAACGGGATTTTTGATTTTTCTAACGAGTTGTTAAACTACCTATGGCGTTTGTGCGTTATTTTTATGCACTATCTGTACATTACGACTCGCACTCTGTAAAAGTAACATGGAAAATCCAATCCAAAACGATCGCCGCACCGTACGGTTGCCGATTTTATTGAGTATTACGTTAGCCGCTGGGGTATTTCTGGGCGCTACGTTTTTTGGGGGAAGCAAGGGAATCACTGACGTGGCCCGAGGCTATACCAAATTCAAAGAGGTTCTTCAACTGATTGATAATAACTACGTTGACACGGTCAATACCGACGAGCTGGTGGATTATTCTATCACTAAAATGCTCGAAAAGCTCGACCCACACACCTATTATTTCAACCCCAAAGATGCCGTTGCGGCTCGTTCTCAGCTAGAAAGCGGGTTTGACGGAATCGGTATAGAATTCAACTTGTACAAAGACACCGTATATGTGGTTTCTCCACTCGTAGGCGGCCCTTCCGAAGCGGCTGGTATTCAAAGTGGCGATAAGATTTTGAAAGTCAATAACGAAGTCTTTACGGGAACAAAGGTTGACAATGCTTTTATTTTTTCTAAGCTGCGCGGACCACGCGGCAGCGAAGTTAAAATCGAGATTTTACGCAGAGGTGTGCCTAAACCCTTGGCTTTTCAACTGAAACGAGACCGGATTCCTACCTATTCGGTAGATGCTTCCTACATGATTGATAAAGAAACAGGATACGTTAAAGTGACCCGTTTTTCTGAATCCACCTACGACGAGTTTAAAAATGCCATAAGCAGCCTCAAGACCCAAGGAATGAAAAAACTACTGTTGGATTTGAGAGGCAATCCAGGCGGCTACATGGACCGTGCCACCAACATGGTGGACGAATTGATTTCGGGCGATAAAATGATTGTGTATACCGACGGCAAAGATGACCGGTATGACCGCCAAACCCGCACCAAGAACGTGGGCATGTTTGAGAACGGAAGCGTGGTAGTCCTCATCGACGAAGGCAGTGCTTCGGCCTCTGAAATTGTAGCGGGGGCATTGCAGGACCACGACCGCGCTTTGATTGTGGGTCGACGCTCGTTTGGAAAAGGGTTGGTGCAAATGCCCGTCAATTTATCGGATGGCTCCGAACTGCGTCTGACTATTTCCCGTTATTTTACTCCGAGTGGTCGCAGTATCCAAAAACCTTACACCCACGGTGATGTAGAAAGTTACGAAAAAGACATCAAAAATCGTTTTTCACACGGAGAGCTTTTCGTTGCTGACAGCATCAAAAACAACCCCAAACTCCAGTTCCGTACGGATGCAGGGCGGGTCGTTTATGGCGGCGGCGGAATCACCCCCGATGTGTTTGTGCCCCGCGATACCAGCATGATGACGCCGTATTTGTATGAATTATTTGGCAAAAACATCGTTCGCGATTATGCCGTACGATACGTGGGCGAAAATAAAAAGCAGTTGGAAAAACTTACTTTTGCTGACTACCTCAAAAACTTCACCCCAAGCGAGGCAGACATGGAGATTATTCTTCGCAATGCCAATAACGACGACATTAAGTTTAACGAACAAGAATACAAGCGCTCAAAGCCTTATATCCGTACTTACTTGAAAGCGATGATTGGGCGTTATGCCTACCAAAAACGCGATAAAGCGGGCTTAAATAATGAATTTTACCAAGTAATGTCCGACTTAGACGAAGGCTATAAAAAAGCAGTAACCCTTTTTGACGAAGCCGAAAAACTGTCGCGCACGAGTGTAAGCTTAAAAGACGGCAAAAAGTAAGTTTGCGAATCCTCAGGTTATTGTAGATTTTTGTTAGAAGTTCTTTAATAAAGTCTGCAATAACCTATTTTTTTGCCCATGCTCGCCAAATCTGTCAACTTTTCCCGCACAACCATCACGGAATTAATGATTCCTTCGTACGCCAACTTCGGTGGCAAAATCCACGGAGGAATTTTGTTATCACTCATGGACAAAGTGGCTTATGTGTGCGCTTCCAAGCACGCAGGCACGTATGTAGTGACAGTATCGGTCGAAGGCGTCAACTTTCTCCAACCCATCGAAGTCGGGCAATTGGTATCACTCCACGCCTCCATCAATTACGTAGGTCGCAGTTCGATGGTAGTGGGTATCAGGGTGATTGCGGAAGATGTTAGAACAGGTGTTCAAAAACATACCAATACCTCCTATTTTACAATGGTTGCCAAGGACGACGAAGGAAAGCCCACCGAAGTACCTCCGCTCAGCCTCGAAACCAAAGAAGATACACGGCGATTTTTGGAAGCCATCAAACGCAAAGAACTGAAAACCACCTACGCGGGTGAATTCGACAATGAGAAAACGCGGATGAAATTGGAGGAGAATTTGCATCTGCTCAAAAATGAGCGATGTATTGTTAACCATGACGCCCAAAGTTCATAAACTCGCGCATCCCAATCTACAAAGGCTATTCCGAAGCTTTTTGGATTTTTTCTCGCCTATTTCTCTTTAGGCTAAAAACAAGAAACCCGTCGCTGATAACGACGGGTTTTCTTAGGCTTCCCTTGGAAATTACTTTGGACTTTGTTTTTCTTTAAAAACCCCAGCTAACTATTGCTGGGGTTTTTAACTTTTGATTAACTTACCACAGAATAATACAACATTTACAAATTTTTCATCT
>NZ_QPIW01000017.1 GCF_003339505.1 Runella aurantiaca | reverse complement strand
AAGCGGATGCCTCAAAAAAAGAGGATAAGTCTGAAAAACACGAGGAGGATAGGTCGAGGTCTTGAAAATCAATCTTTTGCATCCGACAAATTTATGCCTTTTTTCCTTAGCCTGACGGCTATGGTGTGTCAGACCAACGAGTCGTACTTGCGCGAAGTGGCGCAAATACAAAATCTGCTCAACAGTCAGGTAGAAGGCTTTATCATTTCGTTGGCGCGCGATACCCAAGACCTTGATCACATCAATCGGCTGTTGCGCAAGCAAATCCCCGTGGTGATTTTTGACCGCTACGCCGAAGGAATCGAAGCCTCAAAAGTGATTGTGGACAATCAATTGGCGGCTTTTAAAGCCACCGAGCACCTCATCGAAAACGGTTGCCGACGGCTGGGCTGTTTGGCGGGGCCGCCCAATCTTTTGATCAGTAATCAGCGATTGGAAGGATTTAAGGAAGCCTTGCGAAAATATGATTTGCCTTACAACGAGCGTTGTGTATTTCACAGTGATTTTACGCAAGAAAATAGCATGATGCAAGCCCTGAGCATGATGGCCCTACCTGAGCCTCCCGATGGGATTTTGACCATGAGCGACCGCATTGCTTTTTCGACCATGTATGCCCTGAAACAGAAAGGAATACGCATTCCCGACGACGTGGCAATTGTCAGCTTCAACAACGAGCCTACCTGTATTTACCTCTCGCCGTCGCTGTCGAGCGTGAATCAGTCCATTCAGGAAATGGGCTCGCAGGTAGTGAGGCTGTTGCTCAAACAACTGGAATCGGAGCACAGCGTACCCGAAACCGTGACCCTCTCCACCCAGTTGATGGTCAGAGAATCTTCGATGCTGTCTAAGAAAAAAGTTAGTTGATTAGACACGCTTTTATCTTATTTAATGGGTAATTTTACCTCACTAAACTCCTTTATCAGGGATACTGTAAAAGATTAACAACTGTTCATAACGATATTTAATCATGCAAAGACGTTCAGCAATACGGAACTTGACCATGGCCGTTGGAGGATTGATGAGTCTTCCCACTTGGGCTTCGGGTTGGACTCCCGAATCCATCGGAAAGGTATCAACGTTGTCCTTGAGTGAAGAGGGGACATTGGCCGAAATCGTAGAAACCATCATTCCCGAAACTACCACCCCCGGCGCAAAATCACTTAAAGTGCATCAATTTGCGATGCGGATGATCAACGATTGCTACGGAGAAGCCGCCCAAAAAGGATTGAAAGAGGGCCTTGCTACGACCGACATCGCGTCCAAACTGGCGCACGGAAAAGTGTTTGCCGAAATAGAACCTGCCCAACGCCTTGAGTTGCTCAAAAAACTCGCTAATTCGCCCGATGTAGCCACGAAACAGTTTGTAAACATGATTAAAGGCCTGACCATTCAGGGGTATCAAAACTCTGAGTACGTAATGGTTAACATTCAGAAATACAACATGGCTCCCGGCTATTATCACGGCTGCGTTCCGATTGCCAAAGCACAGGGAAAGATGGAGAAAAAAACGGACCGGTAGGCCACTTATCAGCTAAAGCATAACCCACAAAATGTCTTATTTCAATATAGATTCCATCAAAGACCGTACGTTCGACGCCATCGTGATTGGTTCGGGCATCAGCGGAGGCTGGGCGGCCAAAGAGCTGACTGGCAAAGGAATGCGCACGCTCGTACTCGAACGCGGGCGCAATGTGCAGCACGTAACCGATTACCCCACCACCCTCAAAAATCCGTGGGAGTTTGACCACTTGGGTCAAATGCCCAAAGCCGTCAAAGATGCCAATCCCATCGTGAGCCGCTGTTACGCGTTCAACGAAGATGCGGCGCATTTCTTCGTGAAAGATGCCGAGCATCCCTACGTGCAGGAAAAACCGTTCGACTGGATTCGCGGCTATCAGGTAGGCGGGAAGTCCCTCCTCTGGGCGCGTCAAACACAGCGTTGGTCAAAATACGATTTTGAAGGCCCCGCCCGCGATGGTTTCGCGGTGGAGTGGCCCATTAGTTACGACGACATTGCACCTTGGTACAGCTATGTCGAAAAATTTGCAGGTATTTCGGGAAACAAAGACGGATTACCCCAATTGCCTGATGGGGAATTTTTGCCTCCACATGAGCAATCGTGCGTGGAAAAATACTTCGGTGAGCAAATGGCGAAGCATTACAGCGGTGCGCGTCCCATCATTATCGGACGTTGTGCGCACCTGACCAAGCCCAACCAAATCCACTACGACCAAGGCCGCGCGCAGTGCCAAAACCGCGCCTTGTGTCAGCGCGGCTGTCCGTACGGTGGGTATTTCAGCAGCAACGCTTCCACGATTCCGTGGGCGCAGCGGAGCGGCAAAATGACGATGAAGCCTGATTCTGTAGTGCATTCCATTCTATACGACGAGAAACTCGGCAAAGCCACGGGCGTTCGGGTGATTGATGCCCATACCAAAGAGGCCGTTGAATACTACGCCAAAATCATCTTCGTGAATGCAGCGGCGTTGAATACCAATTTGATTTTGCTGAACTCAAAATCCAATCGTTTCCAAAATGGTTTGGGCAACGACAGCGGCGTGTTGGGTAAATATGTGGCCTTCCACAATTACCGCACGAGTATCTCGGGCGAGTATGAAGGATTTATGGATACCACCACCGAAGGTATCCGTCCCAATAGCAGTTATATTCCGCGTTTCCGCAACGTATTTAAGCAGGAAACAGACTTTTTGCGCGGCTACGCGGCAGGTTTCGGCGCGAGCCGCATGACCTACAACGACCGCTCTGGCATGGGTGAAGACCTGAAAAACAGCCTTGCCGAGAAAAAATACGGCAACTGGCGCGTAGGCTCGCACATCATGGGCGAGACCATTCCGAAAGAAACCAACTTTGTGGCGCTCGACTCCCAGTTGACCGACCCGTGGGGCATTCCGCAGTTAAAGATTTCGGTCAGCTACGACGACAACGACGAGAAGATGATCAAGGATTTTCACGAGCAATTGACGGAGATGTTTACCAAAGCAGGTTTTACCAACATCCGCACCAACGATGTGCCCAACAAAGCCCCAGGCCTCGACATCCACGAAATGGGCGGCGTGCGCATGGGCAAAGACCCCAAAACATCAATGCTCAATAAATTTAATCAGCTGCACGCCTGTAAAAACGTATTCGTTACCGATGGTGCCTGCATGACCTCCACGGCCACGCAAAACCCATCGCTGACCTACATGGCCCTCACCGCCCGCGCGGCAGACTACGCCGTGAAGCAGTTGAAGGCGAAGAATTTGTAGCAATCTGTCATACCCGTCTGACGGTTTAGAACCGTCGGACGGGTAATTCTCATTATTTGCGAGAGCGGGGCATTGCTTCGCTCTTTTGCCGTTTTAAGCAGTTTGAATATTACCCACAACCTGTGCCGACGGAAGAGTATCAACGGCCGAATTTTACCCCAAAATTGACAAAGCCTAACTTGCCTGATTGGGTATTGAATGGGGCAGTGGTTGAAGTGTAATTGCCTCTGAATCGTTGCGAAATTTCAGTAAATGCAGGTGTATAGTTAGCAAACAATGAAATGTTACGATAGCCTGCTTCTGCCAAAAAGCTTATGCTTTTTGGATTGGAGTTATTAGTAACATAAAACACCTCTTTTGCCCTTACAATTGGGCCTTCTGACCACGTTGTTCGTCCCCCCCCCGAAGGATTACTGTTTGAAGAATAAATACCCCAATTATTAGGGTCTCCACTATGAATAGGTTGTTTTAGAGAGCTCTTATTTAAGCGAATCCCCAACCCAAATGAAAATGATTCTCGTCCTTTTTTATCCTTTAAAACGAGTTTGGGCATTATTTGAGCATAATAACTCATGGCTCTAACATCGGTTTGTTCAAGAATTGTGCCCAGCCCTTGGATATATTGCCATTTAGTATTGTTGAAAGTTCGCCAACCATCACTTTCTAAAAACTCTCTGGATATTGGATTAATGAGCATTAAATTTGAATACTCAAAACGTAGCCCTAACGCCTCAACTCCTAAGCCATACCGAAATTTAAACGCCATGCGAGATGTATTGACTAACGGAATATCATGAAGTAAACTTATCCCAACTGCGGAGCGCGCCCGAAGCCAAAGTGATTGGCGCATCTTAAAATCCGTAAGCCCGCTATTAGGCATGATTACATCTGGATTGCTAAGTCTGAAATATTCATATTCCCCAATGGGCTTTCCAAAAAAACGATAACTTCCCAATCCTACGTGGGCATTCAAAAATGTGTTTTTTTTGTAGCTCTGCCAGATTTTTTCCCATTTTGGAGTGGGTTTGGTCGTCGTAGTTTGGTACGACTCAGAACTCATTTGTAGGTGGTTAGAGATAGCCTTGGTGGAATCTTGTTTTTGATTCAAATCTCGCAGCAATTTATTGAGATCAAGTCGTTCGATGTTTTTGAGATCTTGCTGCGTTTTCCCGTAAAAAATCACTCGACTGTTTTTACCCGCATTGATGATAATGGAATCCGGCTGCTCAACGGCAAAAGTACTGTAGGCTGTTAAAAGGCAAATTGAAAAGATCGTTTTCATGGCTATATTAGTGTTTAACGTCAGGTGTTACAAAACTCTGCCCCACAAACGACCAGATTCCGGCACCGGGTTTTCGATCTAGGGCTTTTATGTCAAATTTTCGCTCTGTTCTTAGGCGTCTTGCCTGTTGGCTGAATCGTTGTAAGAAAGTTGTTTTCAACATGTCTTCAGCCACCGGCGGCGCATCGGGCAAATCTATATCAACCACCAAAACCCTTACTACGGGATTATTTTCAACAATGGGGGGTATTTCTGTAGCTACTGCAGCGGTTAAAACAGAGTCCTGCTCGGGAGTGCTTTTTACATCCACTGGAGCTGTTGACGGATTAGCAACAATAAATGTATCCTGTGTTTCCTTTTTTCTTTCGGCTATTGTTTCGCTCTTATGAAGGTTATATAATGGCTTCGAATCAGCTTTTTTGTTTTTAGTTGGAACATTCAAAGCAGACTTTATGCCTCTATCCTTTTCAACGGTTATGACACGCTTTATCATTGGTTTTTCAACTTCAGTGACTGCCCAAAACCAAACGTATCCTCCCATACATATTACCAAAGCCGCTGCCGCTGCAAAAGGCCACCAAAGCAATTTCCTGTTTTGATGTTGACGTTGTTCAATTTTTTGCCATACGTCTTCTGTACTCCATTCGAGCGGCTCTTGCTCCAACGCTTCCTCGTCGGTAAGGGAAGTGCGGATTTTATCGAACAATTTTTGATTTTGCATAGTCTTCGTCTAGTTCAATAATCCGTTTCTGCAATAACCCTTTGGCCTTACTTAATTGCGATTTGGAAGTTCCTTCGTTGATATTTAGAAGCTTAGCAATCTCAGCATGGGTAAAACCCTCTATTTCGTATAAGTTGAATACTGTTCGGTAGCCTACGGGCAACTGAGACACTAACTCAAGTATTTGGGCTGCCGTTAGGCATTCAATAACCTCGTTTCTGATGACGATTGTTTCATAATCAGTATCTGAAATCAATTGAAAATTCGCCCGTTTTTTAAGGGACTTCAGTGATTCGTTGACGGTGATTCGCTTAAGCCACCCCTCAAAGAGCATCACATTTTCAAACTTTGCCTTTGAAATGTTCTCAAAAATGGCGCAGAATGACTCCGCAACTGCATCTTCCGCTTCCATACGTTCTCGTAAATATCTGAATGCCAGTCGATATAACGTGTTTCCGTAGTGTTCAAAGATGTGTCTTTGAGCTTTTATATCACGCTTTTGAGCTTGCTGTATGATGGCGAGTGTAATCAAGAACAATTGTTTTGAGCGTATAATAAAATACAGACAGAAATGGTTGCCTGCGTTATGGATAAAACTTAAAAATGATTTTTTTGATGCTGTTTTTTGTGGAAACGACGGCATAAAAATATTTCCAATTCACCACTTTTAAGAGCTACATTTTTGCAGTATTTTGCTGTGAGAAAGAGCGGGAGAAGGGTTGTTAAAAGGAACAGCAATGGCTAATACCACCACTCTATCAAAGAATATGAGCATTAGGAGAGCACTTATTTGCCTATTGGCAGTGTTGTTTTTAGCAACAGTCGGCTGTAAAAAACAAGACCGAACAACCATGGTGTTTGGAATCATAACCAATGATATAAATCAACCGATTGAAAAAGTACCAGTTGAAATTCATGGTAATAATGGTATTATAGCCTCCTCAGGTGATAAGTTAACAACCGTTTATACCAACGAAAAAGGCGAATACAGTGTAACGCTTGATGTACCCAAAGGGTATCATTCAGTAGAGGTACATGCCAAATGGTACAGTGATACAACATTTGTTAATAAATATAAATATTCTACAGTGACCAAAAACAGAGGAGCTACCAGAGACTGCTGTCGTGGGGAAATAGGTCAGAAAACACAATATAACTTTGTTTTAATACCTTTTTAAACTTGTGCCGCTGTTGGTATTCTCACCATGGCCTTCTGGCTAAGAAAAAAAGTGACAACAAAGTCATAACGGTCATCGTTTTCATATCACTCTGTCAACTTCTTAATCGGGGTCAGCGCTACTTTTCTAAATTCCACTTCGGCGCCTTCGGCTTGCAGGGCGATGTGGCCTTTGTGGGCGGTGCAGTGAAAACCGTGGTTGACCATGTCGCCGTTGACCCAGACCTTGATGTGGTCGTTGAGACATTCAACCACCATCGTATTCCATTCACCCAAGGGTTTTTCGGAATTGTCGGTCAGGTTTTTTACGCGGCGTTCTTTGCCGTCGACCGTTCCCCAATTTTCTTTTGGTCCGCGCCGTTTTTCCATGTCTTCAACTTCGATGTTTTCGACAATGCACCAGAAATCGCCTGCATTTTTGTGCATCATTTGCGACTCGATGGATTTGGGAAACATGCCGTACAGCGCGCGTGGCGTGGATGCGTGGAGGAGGAGACCGCAGTTGCCGGGTTTGCCCGCAAATCGGTACTGGATTTCGATGCGGTAATTTTCATGAACGGCATCCGTAATCAAATGGCCTTGTGGCTCGCCTAAACTTACCAATAGGCCGTTGCGGATGATAAAGGGGTTTTTCAACTTGGGGTCTTTGTCCATTGCAGGCACGTCAATGTGCCAGCCCGTCAGGTCTTTGCCGTTGAAGAGGCTTTTTTCCTGCGCGTTGGCGGCAAAAATCAAGGAGCCGAAGAGAAAGAACAAAAGAATCGTGGTTTTCATGGATTTGGTGATTTTATCTTTATAAAAGGGCGCGGTATGCTGTTTTTACCGCTGCGGAGGTTGGAATGAAAGGCTACTCAAATACAAAGGGGTTTGTAAAAGTAAAATTTCAGAATGATGATTTATCCATTAAAGATTTGGGAAATTGTTGCGTTATAAGAAAGAAGGACAATTAGACGATTGGGAAGGCCGATAAGAATTTTGGCAAAGTAAACAGTAATTCAAAAATAAGTTGTCTTTTTTATGATAACAACACACTGTAAATCGACAATCCAAAATCAGATATGTCTTACTTGAATATTGATTCCATCAAAGACCGCACCTTCGACGCTATCGTGGTAGGCTCGGGTATTAGCGGCGGCTGGTCGGCCAAAGAATTGTGCGATAAAGGGCTTAAAACCCTCGTTTTGGAGCGCGGGCGAGACGTCAAACATGTGACCGATTACCCCACCACGATGATGAATCCGTGGGAGTTTGACCATTTGGGACAGTTGCCCAAAGCCATCAAAGATGCCAACCCGATTGCGAGCCGCTGTTATGCTTTTAAAGAAGAGTCGGCGCACTTTTTTGTGAAAGATGCCGAGCATCCTTACGTGCAGGAAAAACCCTTTGACTGGATTCGGGGCTATCATGTGGGTGGCAAGTCGCTGATGTGGGCGCGCGGAACGCAGCGCTGGTCGAAGTATGATTTTGAAGGCCCCGCCCGTGACGGTTTTGCGGTGGAATGGCCCATTCGCTACGAAGAGTTGGCACCTTGGTACAGCCACGTTGAGACGTTTGCGGGGATTTCGGGAAACAAAGACGGATTGGCACAATTGCCCGACGGAGAGTTTTTGCCGCCGTTTGAGCAATCGTGCGTAGAAAAGCATTTTAGCCAACAAATGGCGCAACATTATAAAGGAACACGCCCCATTATTGTAAGTCGATGTGCGCATTTGACCAAACCAAAACCCATTCATTATCAGCAAGGTAGGGCGCAGTGTCAGCAGCGTGATTTGTGTGTACGTGGGTGTCCATACGGTGGGTATTTCAGCAGCAATGCATCGACCCTGCCTTGGGCTGCTCGGACGGGTAACATGACCCTTCGGCCCGATTCAGTGGTGCATTCGGTGATTTATGACGAAAAACTGGGCAAGGCAACGGGCGTACGCGTCATTGATGCCCATACCAAAGAGGCCGTTGAATATTACGCCAAAATCATTTTTCTGAATGCCTCGGCGCTCAATACTAACTTGATTTTGTTGAATTCCAAATCCAATCGTTTTCCAAACGGGTTGAGCAACGACAACGGATTGTTGGGTAAATACGTGGCGTTTCACAACTTCCGGACCACTATTTCGGGCGAATACGAAGGGCTTTTGGATACTGTTACGGAAGGCAAACGCCCCGGCAGTAGTTATATCCCACGTTTTCGGAATGTGTTTCAGCAAGATAAAGTTGATTTTCTGCGGGGCTATGCAGCAGGGTTTTCAGGCGAACGGGCCATGTCCCGTAATACTTCAGACATGGGAGAAACATTGAAGGAAAACTTAGCAACACCCAAGTATGGAAACTGGCGCGTGGGCTCTTGGATGATGGGCGAAACCATTCCGAAAGAGAGTAATTATGTGACGCTTGATTCTAACCTAACCGACCAATGGGGCATTCCACTCCTGAAAGTGTCGGTGGCGTATGATGACAACGACAACAAAATGGTGAAAGATTTTCACGAACAAATGACCGAAATGTTGACATTGGCAGGCTTTACCAACATCCGAACCAACGATGTACCTAGCAAAGCCCCGGGCCTCGACATCCACGAAATGGGCGGTGTGCGCATGGGCAAAGACCCCAAAACGTCGCAATTGAATAAATGGAATCAACTCCATCACTGCAAAAACGTCTTTGTCACCGACGGAGCTTGTATGACGTCTACGTCTACGCAAAATCCATCTTTGACTTATATGGCCATCACGGCCCGTGCCACCGACTATGCCGTAAAGCAGTTGAAAGCAAAGAATATATAAACGCAAGCGTCAGTCGGTTATAAACCGCGACGTATAACCGACCGACGCTAAAAAATTCGGCATATTTTATTTGGAAACAGCGGGGCACTGCCCCGCTATTTTGTTTTATACGAACCCTAAAATTGAAAATCGGGAGGCGTATATACGATAAAAGTCACGAGTTTACTGTAAAAATAGCCTCTCCCCGCTATCTTTGCAGCCTAAGTGATGAGTTTAGCTTTACGAAAGCCGTCACGCCACCTTAAAATTGCGGTGATGAGCCGTTTACAAATTTTTTTAGAATGAAAGTCCTCAAATTTGGCGGCACTTCGTGCGGCACTGTCGAAAGTATCCAACAGGTCATTCAGATT
Source organism: Runella aurantiaca (assembly GCF_003339505.1). Taxonomy (GTDB): domain Bacteria; phylum Bacteroidota; class Bacteroidia; order Cytophagales; family Spirosomataceae; genus Runella; species Runella aurantiaca. The sequence continues at coordinate 140,808 of NZ_QPIW01000017.1, read as the reverse complement.
TTACAAGATAATATTGCCAAAGGCGAGCGCATTGCCGTGGTGTATTCTGCCATGGGCGGCGTAACCAACAAGCTCATTGAGATAGGCCGCATGGCATCCAAAGGAAATGCGGAGTATTTTGAGGCGCTCAAAGCCGTTGAAGAACGCCACTTTGCGGCCATTCGGGGCTTGATTGACATTAAAAATCAAAGTAGTTCTATCGCCAAGGTGCGCGGATTGGTCAACGAATTGGAAGATTTACTGAAAGGTATTTCGCTGATTCGGGAACTGTCGGCCCGAACGCTCGATTTGTTAATGTCTTTCGGTGAGCGCCTTTCCACAACCATCATTACCGAAGCCCTCAAAGCACGTGGTGTAAAAGCGGAGTTTTGCGACGCCCGCACCCTGATACGCACCAATGATCATTTTGGCTACGCCGAAGTGGATTTTGAGGTCACAAATGCGCAAATTTTAGCCCATTTTGCCAGAACTGATGCAATGCAGTGCATTACGGGCTTCATTGCTTCTACGGCCGAAGGGATTACAACTACCCTCGGGCGGGGTGGCTCCGACTATACAGGCTCCATTTTTGGGGCGGCACTCGACGCCGACGTAATTGAAATTTGGACCGACGTAGACGGGATGATGACCGCCGACCCCCGCAAGGTTTCTACCGCATTTACGATTCCGACCATTACCTACGCGGAAGCCATGGAGTTGAGTCATTTTGGGGCCAAAGTGATTTATCCGCCGAGCTTACAGCCCGCATTTGTTAAGAATATCCCGATTAAGGTGTTGAATACCTTCAACGTATCGTCAGAAGGAACCACCGTTCATACGACCTCCGACGAAACGCCTTTTGCTATTACTGGCATCAGCTCCATTGATGACATTGCCCTTGTCAATGTGCAAGGCAGCGGTTTGATTGGGGTGGCGGGTGTATCGGCGCGCTTGTTTTCGGCGCTTTCGCGTCATAAAATCAGCGTGATTTTGATTTCACAAGCATCGTCCGAACATTCGATTTGTTTTGCCATCGACCCCAAAAACGCCGACCGCGCCAAGGAGGTTTTGGACCAAACTTTTGCGCCCGAAATCAGCGCGGGTGATATTGACCGGGATGGAATTCAGATTCAGAAAAACGTTTCTATTATTGCCATCGTGGGCGAAGGAATGCGTCGTAGTACGGGTGTTTCGGGGAAATTATTTACGGCGCTTGGCAAAAACGGTATCAACGTCATCGCCACCGCCCAAGGCTCTTCGGAGTTGAATATTTCGGTGGTTATTCAGAAAAATGACCTTTCTAAGGCCCTGAATGCCATTCATGGCGTGTTTTTTCAGTCGGAAGTACGAACGTTGAACCTGTTTATTGTCGGAACGGGCTTGATTGGAAGTACTTTTTTGAAACAACTTTCGGCACAGTCAGACTATTTAGCCAAAGAAAAGTTGCTGAAAGTCAACGTGGTAGGCTTGGCCCGTAGCAAAAAAATGTGGCTCAATCCCGAAGGCATCAGCCTGACTCATTGGAAGGAAGAACTGGACGAAAACGGCAAAACCACGAGCTTGCCGGCGTTTGTTCAGCGTATTCGTGAGTTCAACTTGCCCAACAGCGTATTCATTGACTGCACGTCCGACAAGGACATTATTCATTATTATCACCCTTTGCTCGATGCCAGCGTGTCGGTCGTGACGCCCAACAAAGTGGCCAATTCGAGCAGCTACGCGGAGTATCGACGGTTGCAGCAAACGGCAGTGCGTAAGGGAGTTAAGTTTTTGTACGAAACCAACGTGGGCGCAGGTTTGCCCATCATCAACACCATTCAGGGATTGATTGCAAGCGGGGATAAATTTGTCAAAATTGAAGCTATTTTATCAGGTACGCTGTCGTTCATTTTCAACAGCTTTGTGGCGGGGACCCGATTTGTTGATATTGTGGGGGAAGCCAAAGAAAAAGGCTACACCGAGCCAGACCCGCGCGACGATTTGAGTGGCCTCGACGTAGCGCGTAAAATCCTGATTTTGGCCCGTGAAACAGGCGTTGGACTCGAAATGAGCGACATTCAAATTGCCCCAATTTTGCCCGACAATTGTTTGCAGGCTCCAACCGTTGCTGATTTCTTTACTGAATTAGAAAATTCTGACGCGTATTTTGCGGGTTTGCTGCAAGCGGCTGCCGAAAAAGGAGAAAAATTGCGCTATATCGCTACGCTCGAAAACGGCAAAGCTACGCTTCAGTTGCGCACCGTCGATGCCGACCATCCTTTTTATTCTCTTTCGGGCGCGGACAACATCGTTTCGTTTACCACCGAGCGTTACAACTCGCGGCCGTTGGTGGTCAAAGGACCGGGCGCTGGGGCAGAAGTGACGGCTTCAGGCGTATTTGCCGACGTGATGAGCATCAGTAGTTATTTGTCATAAAACTGAAAATCAGTACGCTGCTGAACGTCGGCGGGGCTTCAAGCCTCGCCGACGTTTTTTTTGTAAATGCCTTTTTTTAGCCGATTGATGGGTATGTGCAAATCCAAGTTGCCTAAATTTGTCCTGTACCGATTAGTAAAAGGGTACATTTCATCTCAAATATTATTATATCTTTGTTCGTGATGAACTCTTAATTCTATGAGAATGAAAGCGATTGCCTCAACACATTTATTGTGTTTGGTCCTATTCGTAAATGCTGCTTTTGCACAAATAAGTCCAGTTGACAGCCTAAAAAAAGTCCTTGCTCAGCCCATGCCCGATACGGCCCGGGTGCTTACGCTCGACCAACTGAGTCTTCGGTTGATGTATTCAAAGCCAGTGGTTGCGATGCAGTATTCTCAAGAAGGATTAGATTTGGCCGAAAAAATTAATTTTCCCCGGGGAAAAGTCCGAAATATGAACCGTTTGGGGTCTATTCTGCGCTTTACGAGCAATTATGCCGAGGCGTTGGCGATGCACTTTAACGCCCTGAAAATTGCGGAAAAAATTGATGACCAAGAAGGTGTTGCCCGAACCCTCAACAACATCGGGATTTTGTATTCCGAACAAAAAGACTCCAAAAAGGCCATTGAGTACTACTTTAAGACCAAAGTCATTGCCGAAAAAATAAATGATCAAAACCTTCTTCAAATTTCGTTGGTCAATCTCGGAACCGATTATGCTCTTCTAAATCAATCTGATTCAGCGCGTTTTTATACCGAAGCGGCCTACGAGATGGCCCTCAAACGTAAAAGTAGCAATGTGCCTGTACTGTTGATGAATCTGGGTAATATTTACAACCGAATGGGAAATTATCCCTTGTCGCTCAAGTACTATCGTTCGGCGCTGCCTTACCTGAAAGCCGCCGAGAATAATCGACTTTTGAGCCAAACGTATTTTGAGATGGCCCAGGTCTTTAAAGCACGAAAACGCCTTGATTCTTGTCAGTATTACGCCCAAAAATCCTTGACATTGAGTCGGGAAGTCAACAATACAAAGTATATCTATGAGGCAGGAATGTTGCTTGCGTCGTTGTATGAATCCAACGATAAAGCCAAGGCCTACGATTATTTTAAGCTGGCGGCGGTGGCCAAAGACAGTATTTTTAGTGAAGAAAAAACAAAGCAAATTCAAAATTTAGGCTTAAATGAGCAATTGCGGCAACAGGAACTGAGCGCCACTCGAAAAGAGTTTGAGAATCAGCGAAGAATGTACCTTTTGTTTGGGGTGATGGGCGTTATTTTGATTGTGATGGTGATTCTCTATCGGAACAATATTCAGAAGAATCGGGCAAATGAACTTTTGCACAAACAAAAAGAGGCCATTCAAACCCAAAAGAAGCAACTCCAGACGTCGCTCGAGACCCTTAAAAATACACAGGCCCAGCTCATCCAAAGGGAAAAACTCGCCAGCTTGGGCGAGCTTACCACGGGCATTGCCCACGAGATTCAGAACCCGTTGAATTTCGTAAATAATTTTGCTGACATCAGCGTGGGTATGGTGCAGGAGTTGATGGAAATCAAAGAAGAAGTCAAGCTTCGAACCAATTCGGTAGCCGCAGTCCAAACGGGGGGCGAATTACCTCCTGATATTAAGGCACAAAACGAGGAGGATGAGATTTTAGAAATGGAGCTTTTGGGCAGCTTGGAAAAGACCCTTCAGAAAGTCACCAACCACGGGCAACGCGCCAGCGACATCGTGAAAAGTATGCTCGAACACTCGCGCACGGGTACGGGCGAACCAGACATCACTAACATCAACAAAATCGTTGACGAATACCTCCGCCTTGCGTTTCATGGCATGAAGGCCAAGTACAAAAATTTCAATTCGGCCTATGAATTCGTGGCTGATGAAAATCTACCCGAGATCACCGTTGTGCCGCAGGATATTGGCCGGGTTATGATGAATTTGTGTAACAACGCGTTTTATTCGGTCAATTTTAAAGCCAATCAGACGAGTAAACAGAACGACGGCATGATGGCGGTATTGGCTACTTACCAACCCAACGTAACGGTGATTACAAAAAAAGGGAAGGACATGATTGAAATCCACGTAAAAGACAACGGCACCGGAATTGCGGATAATGTGCGGGGTAAGATTTTTCAGCCGTTTTTTACGACCAAACCCACGGGCGAAGGCGCTGGGCTGGGATTGTCGCTCAGCTACGACATCGTGGTCAAAGGCCACGGCGGCACCATTGATGTAGAGACGGTAGAGGGTGAAGGAGCTACGTTTATTGTCAAGTTGCCGATTAAATCATTTGCCGAAGAAGAGAAAAAGAAGGTGAAAAAATAGTTCGTTTTGATTATATTTAACTGTTCATTAAACCATTACTTAACTTCCTTACATTATGAATAAGTCTTTTTTTATTACTTGTATTCTTTTGATAGCGGCTCACCTTTCATTTGCTCAGGCACACATTGAGACCGAAGGAGAGAGCAGCAGCATTGAGCCGATGTCGGTAGTTATCGGCGTGGTGATAGGCTTGGTGGTTGGTTATTTGGTAGGCTCGAAAATGGGTAAAAAGTAATAGTGTATAAAAGGGGGGACACTATAAATCCCTCCTTTTAATGTGTTCTAGGGTAATCAACAACGGGACGATTTTACCTTCATGTTTTTCCCGTAACTCAAAACCCATCTTCTTCGTTTTGTAGTCAATTTGCTCGTAATTCAATAATTTTGAGCCCATTACCTTCTGCACCCGCTGGGTAAAAGTTCCTTTTTGCCCATTCATGGCGGTGATACAACTGTCGATGTTGACTTCTTTATCAGAAAACAAAAACAGCCAAGATTCTGTCCCAGTGATTTCATTGAGTGCGTACACTTGCTCCTCTGAAGGGAGAAATACCTTGGTGTTGGCACCAACTACGGGGCTGATGGAATCAATCGGGAAAAGCTTATCAACGCTGGGCTGGGTGGCATTGGCGCCGAGTACATACAGGTAGGTTTGTTTATCTACGTTAATGCGGAATTTATATTCGGTGTCGGTTTGTTGCGGGTCGCGGAGTGAGTAGGCCACCAACGGCTCATTGGCGGCGGTGTTTCCTTCGGGTGACTGGCGCGTAAAAGGAAGTTCTACGGGGCGTAAATTGGCCAGTTCGATGGTCACATCGCCCGAGCGTAGGGCCTCGGTCGTGTAGTTGTTGGGGGATAGATACGCCTGAAAGCCGTATTTGGTGTGCTTGGTGTAATCATCGTACCGAATCCAGAAAAACCCATCTTCGCCCCAATCTTCTCCTCGGCTGTTGACGACGTGAAAAGCCCCGCCAAATTTTTTTTCATCGTAGCCCACCACGCAAACGGCGTGCCCGCCGCGTAAATTGTCCGATTTATTAGGGTCCCATAGGCCGTACTCGTCGCCCGAGCCAATGCCAAAAAAACGCAAAATGCGCATCCAGAGTTTGGGCCAAAAACCGAGCTCGTCCAACGAAGGAGTAGTTTGAATGGCAATAACGACGGGCGTTCCTTCGGCCAATGCCTTCTTGGTTGCGACCACGATGTCTTCCTGTTGGTCGTTCAACCCAAAAAGGCGTATATAATCCATGATTTTGGATTCTGCCGCTGGCCGTAACGAGGTCATCGGCGTACAGTCGGGATAGCCCTGTTGGGCGAGTCGGGCCACTCCGTTGGTTTTCAAAAATTCAAGGGCATTTGCTACTTCTGCCCCTTTTTTACACGCGTCGTCGTTGGGGGATTTGATGGCGTTGTAAAGAAAAGAGGGCGAAAAACGCAGCGCATCTATCGAATCTTTGTTGGTAATATTGAGCCGTTTGGCTTCTAATATTGTACGCATGTAGTAGGCCGTCGAAAATCCCACGCAGGTGCCGAGGGTCCCTTGGTTGAGAACCGAAGGTACATACATCGACAAATCCACTTTGGGGGGGAGCCCGTCTTCGTTGACCACCAGACTCGATTTTTTTTTCAGGACATTATTGTACGAAGTATCGTTGAAATTCAGTCCTTGGGCGTGCAGTGCGGTATGGCCCAGCATCCACAAAAAAGTGAGTAAGGAGAGGTGCTTTGTAGAATTCATACGATTGACTTTGAGGGGATTATCGGGTAGCTTTGACAACTGGTTTGGCGGCAGCGGGACGACAACTTACGGGGACCTGACTCAAGCCCGCGTATTCGGGGATAAAGGATTTCGTAATTTTGTTAATTCTTGCCAACAGGTTGTTTAGGGTTACCTCTTTGAGGTTTTTTGCGTACAGCATATCCTCAAAAGCCTCGGTAAGCGAATAAGTAAAGACCGAATTTCGTTGGATGGTAAAGACTGGTTTCCCCTTTTGTCCACTGGATATTTTCAGGATACGGCAAGGCTCGCCGAGAAACAGTTTTTTTAGAATTTCTTTGCTACGGTCGTGTTTTACAATCGTATTTCTGGGCAGGGGAGTAGGGTATCGGTCAATCATTTTGTTTCGGCAATCGGCCATCACAATACCTAGTCGGAGTCTTTTGGTCTGAAGGATAGCGGCCACTTCATCAATGGATACCAGACTGTGTTTGTCAAGTTTAAACAAACCGGGATTATCTAATTGCATTGAAGGCAGGGTGCTTTTGTCGGGGTAGGTGCCAAAGCCAGAGTAATAAAAAACAACAATGTCGTTGGGGTGAATGGAGGTGTCGTTGACCGCATTTCTAACGGCCTTTTCGGTAAGTCCATCCACTCTTTGGTTGACATAAACGGTTTGTAAATGGTATCCGATTTGCGTACTGATTTTTTTAAACATGGTGCTTACCATCTCTTCATCCTTGAGGCTTATCATCCCAAAATCTTTGTTCTCATAGTCTGAGGCCAGAATGAGGTGCAGCTTTTGGGCGCGGCTAATAAAAGGGGAAAGGGCAAACAGAAAAAGGAAAAAGTAACTTTTCATAAAAAGGGTTATTTATTTCGGAATCGTCCAATGAGTGCCATAAACTCGGGCATTTCTCTGAGGTAGTCAAACTCGGGATTTTTGCTGATACTGTCAAAATTGGTGTAGCCTCTTTCTAGGGCTTTGCCTAGCCACTCAACGGCTTCAAAAGGAAGTTTTTGGCGGGCTTTGATGGTGGCAATGTAATAGTAAGCGCGGAAATATGCTGGATTGAGTTCGATGACTTTTTTGTAAGAAGCCTCGGCTTCGGCTAGTCTATTTTGTCTTTCCAACAGGTTGCCATAGTTATTATGAAAATTGGCATCGTTGGGCGTAAATCCAAGGGCTTTTTTATAGGCAGTTTCGGCTTCTTCAAAACGGTTTTGGCGAGAAAGCAAATTTCCATAATTGCTGTAAACCAGACCGTTCATGGCGTTCAATTCAATGGACTTTTTATAGGCGGCTTCGGCGTCGGCAAAACGATTTTGGGCTGCCAGCAAAATGCCGTAACTGTTGTAAATGTAGGCGTCGTTGGGGTTGAACTCAATGGCTTTTTTGTACATCACTTCCGCTTCTTCGGGCCGATTGCCCGCACTGAGCAGCATTCCGTAGTTCTTGTACACTTCCGAATCGGTAGTGTTGAGTTGAATCGCTCGTTTGTATTCAATTTCGGCTTCGGTAAGACGGTTTAAATTTTTGAGTAACACCGCGTAATTTTTGTGCACGTTGGCATCGTTGGCGTTGAGTTCGATGGAGCGCCGGTAGGCGGCTTCGGCCTCATTTTGTCGGCCCTGACGAGCCAGCAGGTTGCCGTAGTTTCCGTACACGACGGAGTTGGTGGGGTTAAGCTCAAAGTATTTTTTATACGCATTTTCGGCCTCGGCAAAACGGTTTTGAGCCGCCAATAAAACACCGTAGCTATTATAAACGAAGGCGTCGTTGGGGTTTAATTCAATGCATTTTTTATATTCGTTTTCGGCCTCTGCCTGGCGGTTTTGGGAAACCAATAATATGCCATAATTAAAATGCGCTTGGGCATCGTTGGGGTCTAGTTGGATAGACTTCTGAAACGCCGTTTCGGCTTCTGCTGGGCGGTTCTGGACTGCCATGACAATCCCATAATTGCTGTAAGCGGTGGCGTAGTTGGGTTGCAGCTCAATGGCTTTTTTGTACGCATTTTCGGCCTCGTTGTACCGCTTTTTTGCGTTGAGTAGCATACCATAATTATTATACGTTTCGGCGTCGTTGGTTTTTAACTCAATGGCCTTTTTGTAAGCCTCTTCGGCGGCTTCGGCTTTGTTTTGAGTCGAGAGTAGGTTGCCGTAGTTTTTGTAGACTACGGGGTCGTCAGATTTTAATTCAATGGCTTTTTTGTACGCGGCTTCTGCTTCGGCTCGTTTGTTTTGGGCGGCCAACGTCATCCCGTAATTTACGTGTAAAAAACTCCAGTTGGGGGCAAATTGAATTCCTTTCTCAAATACCCGCTGTGCTTCACTATACGATTTTTTCAAGTACAGAATGCGACCTGCGTCGTTGTAGGCGGGAGAAAACGTGCTGTCGGCGTCGAGGGCCTGACGGAAGTTCAGTAAAGCGGCATCGGGATTGACAGATTCGGCGATTAGGCCTTTGTAATAAGAAACCCGCGCCCGAAGATTGGGGTACAAAAAATGTGATTTCCCCAAAATTAGGTACGTTTTTTCTAAATATCGGATGTTCTTTTGGTAAGCACTTGTCACTTCTGGCGCATTTTTGTTTTCCAAAAGACCCGCAAACGCTTTTGATGATTCTTCCAGCAAGGCCGCCGCAAACTCCCGCTTAATGAAGGGATGCATGTCTTTGATAGAAGGAGCCGCAAGCAATCTTTCAAAATAGCCCTCGGCAGCGTTGGGTACATCGAGCAATTGTTTATTGGTGACCGCTTCCTGAAAATCAGTGTACAGTTTTTTGACGTCTGTCTCTGCTTCTTCCAAAATGGTTTGGGTTACGCCCCGGCCCTGTACTGCTGCAAAGAGTGGCGGTGGCACATTTTGACGGACAGATGCCAACGTGGCAGCGTCTACTTTGACGATGGGCAGTGATTTGTCGGCGGCTACCAAAAGAGGGTTTTGGGGATTAGGGGCGGCTTCGGCGGTAACGCGGTCTTCCAGATAGCGTTCCAATTCACGCAGGGTAACGGTTTTGTCACCGTCGGTATCGGCCAGTCCTTGCATTCCTCTGATAAGGTGATAGCTGAACAGCCCGCGACCGCCTCCCCATTGGTATCCTTCCAGCGACAACTCATTGGCCTGACACGCCATAAATTTCACTTCATTGGCTACTTGTTTGAGCAATTGTTGGCCCATGAGCTGAACCCCGCCGATTTCATTTCCTGCTAATTTCCCCGCCCGACACGCATCCAAAAACAACAATATTTGAGCGTGATTTTTGGTTGAGAGGGTGGCAATGTAATCCTGCAAATAGAGCACGGCAAAGGCCGTAGAATTATAATTGTTGCTGTAAGAATCGTGGGTAAGCAAAAAACCGCGTTGGGCAATGGTGCGGGATTCTTGGTCGCCGTGCCCCGAAAAATACAAGAATACGCGGTCGTTGGGCTTGACAAAATCCAGCAGGTTTCCCATGGCGCGGTCTACCTGCCCCAGAGTTGCTTTGTCGTTTAGTAGAAGTTGGATGTTGGATTCTGGTACTGAGCCTCCCGCGGGAGACGTTAGAAAATTATAAAAAGCAAGGGCGTCGTCGCCAGCAAATCGGAGTGAATTGATGTGGAGATATTGCGACACGCCCACAATCACTGCCCACGTTTGCCCCACTGTTTTTGGGGCCATGTTGGCCTTTTCCACTTTTTGACCGCGTTCTTCCTGCGCTTCAATCTGGCCCGTAAACGTGATAAAAGCCCAAAAAATGAATAAGAGTTTTTGAAGTTTCATAAAGCGTAAAGTAGGTCCAATCAGGTTTAGCAGATGGCAAATGTATAATAAAAAGGGTAGGGGGGTACAGACTTACTTTAAAGTAAAATTAACTGATTTTTTCCTCCTTTTAAAAGGAAATCGTAAAGGCTTTTTGGAACATTTATTTTTCGGATGAAAGGAATATTATTTAGCGTGGAAATGAGTTGCGGCGGAACATTAAGAATGATTGACGGGAAAAGTCCCTTTGAATGGACAAAACGCGGCGGTTCGTAAGAATCTCCTCAAAAATACCGGGAATCAATAGCTTTCCAAGAAAACGGCATCGTTTTTACTACATTAAATTTTCGAGCAAAGGTTGTTGGTAACTGTTTGGAAATGAGATTTAAACATTGTACAATTGAAGTAATTTAAAGCTTCTTCCACTAGGAGAAATCTCCAAAAAGACCTCTGCCCCAAATGGAAGAAGATGGTTTTTATCTTAGTTGCTGGCGTTGCGAGTATGGCATTAAAGTTTTTAAAAGTCCTATTTAACTACGATTTGTATTGTCTTAGCGATAAAACGCTCCCGCTCACCAACAGGGATAGCAGATACGCAATCACTGTCTTTTTAAACGGTATATCTACTGGAGGTAGTATTTGGAGTAGATTAATAGTTTAGACACTGATTGAAAACCTATTATTGAAGATAAAAATTCATTTGACTCATCACAGTAAAAAACCATAAGAATTTGAAGTTTCAGGCAAATCTGATGGTTAAGCCTGGGATGTATGATATTTTACCCTTCTAAACCTCTTACGTTGATAATGAAACTCTTCTTTCTAAGCTTCTTGATGGCTTTTCTTTCAGGGGCCATTTGCTTTGCCCAAAGCCGACAAGAAATTGATAGTTTAAAGCATGAATTATCCATTGCTAAGCATGATACCAATCGGGTACTGATTTTGGTAGAATTAGCTGTAAGCTATCAAAATACCAATACGGACTCCGCCCTGAAATACGGGCAAAAGGCCCTTGATTTAGCACAAAAAATAAAATTTTTGCGAGGCCAGGCGAGGGCTTTTCATCGGTTGGGCTCTACATATAGGGTTATCGGAGACCTGCCCCAAGCGTTAAGTTTAATCTATAACGGCTTACAAATTTCCGAAGAAAATCACTTTTATTATGAATCTACCCGAGGCCTGAATTCTTTGGGCCTACTCTTTTTAAATTTAAACGATGGTACAAAAGCCGTGAATTATTTACAACAGGCTTTGAAGTCAAATCAATTGGTGGAAAATTCAGAAGAGAAAGAAGAGGCAAATGTTCTAATTATGTCAAACATTGGTCGTATCTATCTGGAAAGAAATCAATTGGATTCAGTCGTTTACTACTTTCGTAAAGCCCAAATTTTAGACCGGAAGGGCATTTTAAGATCTTCCCCCAGTCATATCAGCAATTTAGGGCAAATTGAATTTTTATTAGGAAACGGTCAAAAAGCGATGGAGTATTCCCAAAAAGCCATCCAACTCTGTAAACAGAACAATGACCATCGAACAGCGGGTACAGTTTATGGTGTCTTTGCCAACTATTTTAAAGAGCTCAATCAACCCGATTCTGCTATTCATTATTCAAAAATAGGCCTTGTTGAATCTCAATCCATTGATTTTAAGGATGGTATATTACGCAATAGCCGTTTGTTGGCAGAGCTTTATGAGTCAAGAGACATTCAAAAAGCGTATGAGTACCAAAAAATTGCCACGACTACCAATGAGGATTTATACGGAGCAAAAAAAATACAGGTATTACAAAAAACAATTGTTGATGAAATAGACCGCCAACGTCAGATGGAAGTCGAGCTAGTCACTCATCAAAATCAACTGAAGCAATATGCTTTTCTGGCAGGTTTGGGTGTACTTCTGTTGATTGCTTTCATTTTGTATCGTACCAACAAGCAACAAAAGAGAGTCAATCACCTGCTTCATCGCCAAAAAGAAGAAATCAACCACCAGCGCGACAAAGCCGAAAAAACCCTGACTGAACTCAAATCCACCCAATCTCAACTCATCCAGAAAGAAAAACTCGCCAGCCTCGGCGAACTCACGGCGGGTATCGCCCACGAGATTCAGAATCCCCTGAATTTTGTCAATAACTTTTCGGAATTGAGCGTGGAATTGGTTTCGGAGTTATTGGAAGAACGGAACAAGGAACACGGAGAACGGGATGAAGAACTGGAAAAAGAGTTATTGAATGACCTCGCTCAAAATCAAGAGAAAATCAATCTTCACGGCAAACGTGCTTCGAGCATTGTAAAAGGGATGTTGGAGCATTCTCGCCAGTCGACGGGTGAGCGCGAACTGACGGATATAAATCAATTGGCCGATGAATATTTGCGTCTGGCTTATCATGGTTTTCGAGCAAAAGATAAAGACGGTTCGGCGACCCGATTTAACTCTGAATATGAGCTGATTATGGATAAAGACTTGCCGAAAATTGAAGTGGTTCCACAGGAAATCGGCAGGGTATTGTTGAACCTAATCAATAATGCGTTTTATGCCGTCAACGCCAGACGCGACTGCGCGTCTGCGGTTCAAAATGCTGCCGACGTTAATTACTCGCCCAAAGTTGTTGTCAGCACCCAAGTTGTTGACAATCAAGTTGTCATCCAAGTTAAAGACAACGGCGTGGGTATGTCAAAAGAAGTACAAGCCAAAATTTTTCAACCTTTCTTCACCACCAAACCCACGGGCAAAGGTACGGGTTTGGGGCTGAGTTTGGCGTATGATATTGTGACCAAGGGGCATGGCGGTACCATTGAGTGTGAGAGTGTGGAGGGCGAAGGGACGACGTTTATCGTGACATTGCCGATTCAAAATAGTTAAAAATGCTTTGGTTATGAGATATTTACTTGTATTCATTTGGTTATTTCCTTTCAATTCTTTCGCCCAAAAAAGCGAAACACCGCTTGGCGATGTATATCACATTGACAGCCTACCTACCAGTGGTATTTTATTGGACAAAGGCTGGAAATGGCACGCGGGCGATAATCCTGATTTTGCAAAAGCTGATTTTGATGACAGCAAATGGGAAAGTATTGATCCTACGAAGGACATTATGGACTTGCCGCAGGTACGAAAGGCTGGTATCGGCTGGCTTCGACTGAACCTCCACGTTGATAGCACCCTGCTACAACAACAGGCAATTACGTTATTGGTAAGTCAAGTTGCTGCCTCTGCCTTGTATTGCAATGGACAACTGATTCTACGTCTGGGTACGGTTTCGCCAAATGCCGATGAGGTAGATGCTGTTTATACGACCTATCATAGTTTTGGCTTACCCGGAGTGGGAAAATCAAACTATGTACTGGCGGTGCGAATCGCTTTTCAGCCCCATCTCCCCTATACTAAATTTGGGGCTGGACCAAACTCCCTATACCGGGTATATGTCGTTGCCGACAGTCTACTTGATCCTTTCAGCCCTCCAGTACTAGGGTCCGCCAAATATTTAACCTACACTTTTGTTAAGGCAGGTCTGTTTTTTATACTGGCTTTGCTACATCTCTGCTTTTTCATTTTTTATCCTTCGCAAAAGGCGAACTTGTTTTTTGCCATTTCATCGCTGTTGTTCTTTGTACATTGGCTGGGTTTGGGACTGAAAATAACTTGGTTACTTAGTGATTTAGATACCCTGATGTACGTGGGTCAGCTGAGGGCTGTCCTGTTTCCTGTCAATTACATTTGTTTAGTTACCGCCCTTTATACCGCTTACGCGTTACCTAAGTCATTTTATTACTGGGCAGGCGTTGGAGTCTGCGGTTTGTTAATAGTCATCTATTTCTTTAACTATCAAAGCGGTGTTGTTTGGATAGAAATAGGTTCGACCATTGTGATGACGGCCGAAGCCATACGAATAACGGTTATGGCCGTAGTCAGGAAACACCGGGGAGCCAACATCATTCTGATCGGACTGGTGTTTTCATTTGTTTGTCTCTCCATGCGGTATCTTACCCAATTCACGTCTTTGCTGCCTTATTTTCGTATCAATGGCTACGGTACTACATTTGATATCTTTGGTGTCCTGCCACTCCCTCTCTTTCTTTCTGTTTACCTGGCCAGTGAGTTTGCTTTTGCCAGTAAGAGTTTAGCGGCACAATTAGTTGCGGTGAAGCAACTTTCGGCTCGGACCCTTGCCCAAGAGCAGGAGAAACAACAAATTCTGTCCACGCAAAATGAAACGCTCGAAAAGCAAGTTACTGAGCGAACTGCCGAATTAAAGGCTTCCCAAAATCAACTTATTCAAAAAGAAAAACTTGCCAGCCTTGGCGAATTGACGGCAGGCATCGCCCATGAGATACAAAACCCCTTGAATTTCGTCAATAACTTCTCGGAACTCTCAGTTGAACTAATAGGGGAGCTAAAAAGCCCCCTAACCCCCGATGGGGGAATTCGAGAGGGCGAAAAGGTAGATATGGAGCTACTCGCAGATGTAGTGCAAAATTTGGAGAAAATCAATTTGCATGGTAAAAGGGCTTCCTCAATCGTCAAAGGGATGTTGGAACATTCACGCCAATCTACGGGAGAGCAAGCACTTACAGATATTAATCAATTGGCCGATGAATACCTACGCCTTGCCTACCAAGGATTGAGGTCTAAAAATCAGGACTTTAACTGTGATTTGATAACAGATTTTGATCCCAATCCCTCCAACATTGAAGTTGTCCCACAAGACATCGGGCGGGTACTGTTGAATCTACTCAATAATGCTTTTTATGCTGTTAATGAGCGTGTTAAAAAGGGAGAACCCAATTATCAACCCAAGGTAACAGTCGCAACGAAAGTTGCCGATAACCAACTGCAAATTCAAGTCAAAGACAACGGCACGGGCATTTCCGAAACTATCAAAGCCAAAATCTTTCAGCCTTTTTTCACCACCAAACCCACCGGTGAAGGAACGGGCTTGGGGCTGAGTTTGGCTTATGATATTGTGACGAAGGGGCATGGCGGGACGATTGAGGTAGAGAGTATGGAGGGGCAGGGGACGACGTTTACGATGCGATTGCCTAAACTATAAACGACTGATATTCAAAGAAAATCTATCCATATCTCGTATGAAAAACGTTATTTATCTACCATTTGTCAGTATCCTGAAGGTATCTTGTATTGGTTTACTCATCTTATCTCAGTACGCGTGTCGTCAATCCGAAAACAAAGGCAATGAGTCTCATCAATTGTCAGTTGTGGAGGCAAAGGGTTATAAAACCCCTGCTGACAGTCTAGAGCCGCCCAAAGTAATCCCCGTGACGGCAGCTGACTTTAAAATCACAACCGTAGGGGCTCTAAAGTCAATCCCTGCAAATACAAATATTTATGCTGCAATTGCGAAAAAGCCCTTCAAACTGAGCACTCCCACCGTTTGTACACTAGGCAAAGATTCTTTCTTGTTACCCGTCGTATCTGAGGCGATTGATAGCCAAATTACGGTAGGGCCTAGAGAAGTGGTGGTAGCCAAAGACATGGCTATCAAAGACCCAAATCCTGCTAATTTTAGCTACTACTCTAAACTGCAAGGGCTACGGCACCCCTCCGTCCGTGCTTTGATTCAGGATAAGGCTGGTAACATTTGGATAGGTATGAGGGGGGGAGGATTGAGTAGGTTTGACGGACAAAATTTCACCCATTTTTCCAACATGCCTGCCACCAACGGCAACCGAGTCATGACTTTGATTGAAGATCGTTCGGGCAATATGTGGTTTGGGTCCGAAAAAGAAGGCTTGTTCAAGTACGACGGCCAACATTTCAGATACATCATAGACAAGAAAAAAACACCAATGGGGCACGTACGCTCCATGTTGCAAGACCGAAAGGGCGCGATTTGGTTTGGTACTACCAAAGGGGGGATTGGCCAGTACGACGGCAAAAATTTTACGATATACTCTACCAAACAGGGGCTTTCAAGCAACGCGGTCAGACACCTCATTGAAGACCGGCAGGGTAACATCTGGATAGCCACCGAAAAGGGAGTGGATAAATTTGACGGTAAGAGTTTTACGCATTACACAAAGCAAAACGGTCTGCCCGCCCAAGGTATTCGGTGTTTGTTGGAAGATAAAGCTGGCAACATCTGGATGGGTACCGACAGTACTGGCGTAATCAAATACGATGGAATACAGTTCCTGAATTTTACGCAAAAAGAAGGGTTAAGTCATAATGCTATTAGCACCTTGCTGGAAGACCGAGCCGGCAACGTATGGTTGGGTACCGAAGGCGCGGGAGCCATCAAGTACGACGGTAAGCAATTTACGCACTACAACCAGAAAGAAGGATTTCCTGATAGAGAAGTGTTATGTATGCTGGAAGACCGTTCAGGCAACATCTGGTTTGGGAATTATGGTAGTTTGACCAAACTTAGCGGCATTCCGTTTAATCACTTTACGGACAAGGAGGGCTTGCTATTCAACCGAAACTGGAGCATTTTGGAGGATAAAAAAGGAAATATGTGGTTTGGCTCGCAAGCGGGCCTGTGCAAATACGATGGCAAACAGTTTACGCATTATACTTCCATAAAAGGCTTACCCTCACCACAAACTGTACGCTCAATGGTCGAAGACCGCCAGGGGAATATATGGCTGGGTTTGGGTGACGGCGGCGGGGGCTTCGCAAAATTTGACGGTAAGAAGTTTTATTACTTCAAAGACCCAAGGAGCGAAAGGGGAAATGCGATACAGGATATCATGGAAGATAGGCACGGCAATCTGTGGATGGCAAATTACGGGTCGGGCGTTTACAAATACGATGGCAAGAGCATTACTGTTTTTACCACCAAACAGGGCCTTCCCTCCAACATTACCAATAGTTTGACGGAAGACCGAAACGGTAATATCTGGATTGGCACCAGCGACGGCGGAATAGCCAAATACGACGGTAAACAATTTACCTGTTATACCACCAAAGATGGATTGCCGCACAACAGCGTTTGGACAAGCCACGAAGACAAAGCAGGCAATATATGGTTTGGTACCTCAGAAGGCACCGCCCGGTACGATGGAAAATATTTTACGGCCTTCACCCAGAAAGAAGGGCTCTCGGAGCATTATCCCCTAACACTCACCGAAGACCACGAAGGCAATATGTGGTTTATTACCCGCAATGGCCTCAATAAATTGCCCAAGGAAAAAGCCCGAAAATCTTATTTGAAAACAACCCCCAATGCCTCGGGCATTGATGAAAACCTCAACCTATTTAAAAGTTTTGGGTACGGTGATGGGTTCTTGGGGATGGGAGGACAAAGTGGAAATACCATTATTACCGACCAAGCAGGCAACATTTGGGCCTGCTCAAATGATAGAGTTACGGTGTATTACACAAATAGAGAGATGAAAAAAAATGCTCCACCTAAAACTCGGCTCACGGGTATATCTCTCTATAATGAGCCCGTAGATTGGAATACACTCATCAACAATCCTGATACTAGCATAGTGCTGGGCAATGGCGTACAAGTGGGTGATATTCGGGTAGATAGCACCATTAAATGGCAGGCATTGCCGGGCGGTCTCAGCTTGCCTTATGATAACAACTACCTGACTTTTCATTTTATCGGTATCACGATGCACCAGTCAGATAAAGTAAAATACCGATATTTTCTGGAAGGCAACGACCGAAACTGGAGTAGCCTATCTAGTAGCAACCGCGCTTCTTACAGTAACCTTTCTCCCGGTAGATACACCTTCAAAGTAAAAGCACTTAGTAGCGTGGGCGAGTGGAGCAACGAGTACCAATACACTTTTACAATTCGGCCTCCGTGGTGGGCTACTTGGTGGGCTTATTTGATTTATACTTTACTGTTTTTGAGTGGATTGAGGGCTTATATTGTGTTCCGTTCACGGCAGTTGTTGAAGAAAAACCAGATGTTGGAACATAAAGTAAACATTCGTACCCGTGAATTAGAACAGTCGTTAAGCAAACTCAAATCTACCCAAGCCCAATTGATTCAATCGGAAAAAATGGCCAGCCTCGGCGAGCTCACGGCAGGTATTGCCCACGAGATTCAGAATCCATTGAACTTTGTCAATAACTTCTCGGAAATGAGCGTTGAGCTTGCCCAAGAGTTGAAAGAAGAAGTGGTGAAACCAGAAATAGATAAGGAAGCCATCTTGGATTTGGTAACAGATTTAAGCCAGAACCAGCAAAAAATCAACCACCACGGCAAGCGTGCGAGTAGCATTGTGAAAGGAATGCTAGAACACTCAAGAGCAGGTATGAGTACAAAAGAGCTTACCGACCTCAATAAACTGGCGGATGAATCTTTGCGGCTTTCTTATCATGGATTAAGAGCCAAAGACAAAGACGGTTCGGCGACCCGATTTAACTCAGATTATGAGTTGATTATGGATAAATACTTGCCGAAAATTGAAGTAGTTCCGCAGGAAATCGGCAGGGTATTGTTGAACCTAATCAATAATGCGTTCTATGCCGTCAACGCCAGACGCGACTGCGCGTCTGCGGTTCAAAATGCTGCCGACGTTAATTACTCGCCCAAAGTTGTTGTTAGCACCCAAGTTATTGATAATCAAGTTATTATCCAAGTTAAGGACAACGGCATAGGAATGTCGGAAGCCACCAAAGCCAAAATCTTCCAGCCCTTCTTCACCACCAAACCCACAGGTGAGGGGACGGGTTTAGGGTTGAGTTTGGCGTATGATATTGTGACCAAGGGGCATGGGGGGACGATTGAGTGCGAGAGTGTGGAGGGTGAAGGGACGACGTTTATTGTAAGATTACCGATTAAGCAACAATAATCACGAGCGACAACATGATCAAACGCATTCTTCGGGCGGTACTTTTCAACCTTGTTTGTTTTTCGGGGTTTGGGCAGGATACTACGGTGGTCTTGTCCAAAAAAATGTTCGCACCAGACGAGCGACTGGTCATTTCTTCCCTAAACGGCTGGGTGTTTAAGCCAGGGAATCATGTCAATTGGTCAAAAAAGAACCTCAATACCTCCGATTGGCAACATTTTCGCCCAGCAGATATACCTACCCGCTACGCCGATTCATCAGGGTTGGTGGAGGGTTGGTTTCGGCTCAGAGTGAAGTTGGATTCAACTTTCTTTCATTTTCCCCTCAGCTTGTCCAAAGAAACATGGGCGGCAATGAATGTGTATTTGGATGGACAATTGATTCATTCATACGGTAATACAGGGAGCGCTGGGAAGCCGTTTGAAGAGCATAATCCCTACTATGTACTGCCAGTGCCTGTGCAATTACAACCTCAGGAAGAGCATTTGATTGCGATTCATATCGTGGACGAAACCTCGCAATTACAACCCCTGATGTTGCCCTCATTGCCTCGCTCCGGACAGATGCTCTCGCTTACGGGGGCTGAATACACGACCTTGATGCACCAACGTGCCGAGAATAACGCCGTCTACACCGCCACTTGGTTGTTTGTCTCTTTACTGATTGCATTGTTGCTTTGGCTGTTGTCTTTTCTGAACCTATACGAGAAGAAAATCATTCACTTGATTGCCATCGTTCAATCCCTGATTTCTGTTGAAATGCTGGCGCGTTTTTTACTTAATTTCAGCCTTTCTCACCAAGAATTATTGGTTAATGCGCTGGTATTGAGCCTGACCGCGTGGACAAGCAATGGTTTTGCGATTGTTGCCCTAGCGATGGCTTTACGCATTAAAATCTCCCGAGGATGGTCTGTCGTCATCATCGGTATACACGCTATGGGAGGTTTCCTAAATGTATATGTGTTTGACGGATTGTTGATTGATTATTATTTGCCGATACAGTTTTGTATCTTCATAGCGCTCATTTTACTCGGGCGAGACAACATCAAAGGCGCTTCCCGGGCCCTTATTATCGGGGTGATAGTGGCAAGTTGTTTTGCGATATTAATGGCATTTTTTGATTATAACGACACCCCTTACAACTACAATCTGTTGCTGACGGGCATTCGCATTTCTTTCCCGATTTCATTGGTGGTGTATGTGTCGCTGCTGATGAAGGAATTGTTGGTTGACATACAACAGCAGGCCAATAAACTCGTCAAAGTCAGTGAAGAGAAAAAACAACTGCTTGCCAACCAAAATATACTGCTCGAACAACAGGTACAACAACGCACGGCCGAGCTGAGAGCCTCGCAAGAAGACCTCGAAAAAACCTTAAATCACCTTAAAAACACGCAAGAAGAACTCATAAGACAAGAAAAGTTGGCTTCGGTTGGACAACTCACGAAGGGTATCGTTGACCGTATTTTGAATCCGCTCAACTACATCAACAATTTCTCAGAATCGTCGAGCCTTTTGGTGGATGAACTCAACGAAATGTTTGAAAAGCACAAAGACGTCGTCCCAGAAAGTATAAAAGAAGAGTTTTTGAGTGTCGTAGACCTCATTAAAAGCAGTGTGACCAAAATTTACGAGCACGGCGCTACTACGACGAGAATTGTAAAAGACATGCAAAAGCTATTGAAAGAAAAATCAAAAGACTTTTTGCAAACCGACCTCAATGTGTTTATCGAGAATGAAGCCAAATGTGTTTATGATGAAATAAAAGTAAATTATCCCGATTTTACGGTGGAACTAATCCTTGACTTGGCAAAACAACCCCTCGAAACCAAGATTCTACCGCCCGAATTTGGGGAAGTGATTGTGGCACTGATTGATAACTCATTTTATGCCCTTGCCGACAGAAGCGTGACCGATAAAGTATTTAATCCCCAAATAAAAATATCGACAGAATTGGTGAATGATGAAATTATTTTAAAACTAAAAGACAATGGAACGGGCGTTTCTCCGCGTGATTTGGAAAGGCTTTGCAATCCTTTTTTTACCACCAAACCCACCTCAAAAGGCACAGGTTTGGGGCTGTTTATGAGCAAAGACATCATAGAAATCCACAAAGGTGAAATTAGAATAGATGCAGAAGAAGGTAAATTCACGGAAGTAACAATGGTCTTGCCAACGCTGAATAAGCTTTCATCAGAAATATAAAATGCCTCCGAAGAAATAAGTAAAATGGAATAAAGTTTACCAGTGAAAAGAACGAAATTAGGCCTATGATTTGGTAACCAATCGACCCTTAAACCCTAAACAAAATATCAAAATGAACCGAATTTCTCCTCTTTTCTTTTTGGCTTTTCTCCTTTTGAATGGCCTTACTATCAGCGCTCAAAATGCACGCAGCAAAATGATTGCGCGGGGCGCTGAACTCGAATTGGAGACCGCCACTTACAAAGCACCCCCGGGTGATGCGCTTTCGCACCATACGTCGGGTTACGCCAAAATCATGTGCTCGGCGGTGTTCATTACGGGGCTGAAACCTGAATTTACGGCCGAAAATGTAGGGTATTTTACAAGCCCCTACGCCGAACGGGCCAAAGTAGGCAAGCCCGTCGTTGATTATGATAAAAAATCAGTTTCGATTACTTTACCCAACGGCGTTATCCGAACCGCTATTTATACGGGCGACCAAGGTTGCGTAACCTTGCCCGAAGGGAGTAATGCACTGAATTTCAGGCCCGTAAAAGTAGTGCGTAATCTGCCCGATGCGGCTACGACTCCGTGGCCCATGGGTGATGTGTTGCCGACCAGCGCAATGCCTTCCGAAATTGAGATGGACAAAGTTATGCAGGCCGTAAAGGTTGCCTTTGAGCCTGCCGAAGCCCAAACGGCCGCTTTCGTAGTCACCTACAAGGGCCGCATCATCGCCGAACATTATGGCGAAGGCATTACCAAAGATACCCCTTTGGAAAGCTGGTCGATGGGCAAAAGCCTTTCGGCCACAATTATGGGCATTTTAGTTGGTAAAGGGGTTTATAAATTAGACCAACCCGCGCCCATTCCGCAATGGCAGGGCAAAGGCGACGAACGCGCCAAAATCCGAATCATGGACATCATGCACATGTCCAGTGGATTGTATTGTCGTGCGCCACAAGACCCCGACTACAATCCCGCATTGGGTTATCCCGACCATTTGTACTTGTACACCGGAGCCGTCAATTCGTTTGAATACGCGGCCAATTTGCCTCAACAATGGCTGCCCAATACCGTAGGCCGCTACCGTAATTCTGACCCTGTACTGACCAACTACCTGAATCGGTTGGGGATAGAAAAAATGGGCGAAGTGTATCATACCTTTCCGCAACGGGCTTTGTTTGATAAAATCGGTGTACGCACCATGACCATGGAAACCGACCCGTACGGCAATTTTTTGACCCAAGGCTACGAATTTGCTTCTGGACGAGATTGGGCGCGTTTAGGAAACCTGTATTTGCAGGACGGAGTTTGGAACGGTGAACGCATTTTGCCCGAAGGTTCTACAAAGTTTGTCAGTACCCTCGCCGAACCGTGGGTAGCCGATGGGCGACCTATTTATGGAGGTCTGTTTTGGATAAACGGTGATGGCGGTTTTCCAATCCCCAAAGATGCTTATATGATGCTGGGAGCTGGTGGTCAATCGGTTACGGTTATACCCTCGCGCGACTTAGTAGTTGTTCGTCTTGGGCATTACAAAGGCTCGCAGGCAGGAGGCGTAGCGTTGAATAAAGCATATTCTCTACTGATGGAAGCTGTGCCTGAGAAAAAGCAATAAGCCCACAAAATCAACTTGTTATGGATAAAATAGAGATAGCAGGAATCGTCAATCTGTTTGATTTTGAAAAATTGGCCGTGAGTAAAATGACCAATATGGCCTATGAATACGTAGCAAGCGGTGCCGCCGACGAGTTTACGGTCAGATGGAACAGACAGGCATTGGATGCGATAAAACTTAATCCAACGGTACTTGTTGATGTAAGTCAAATTGATACCAGTACTTCACTTTTAGGGCTTGATTTGCCCCATCCAATACTAATTGCTCCTACTGCTTATCACAAAATTATGCATCCCGAAGGAGAGCTGGCCACCGCCAGAGGGGCTGGAGCCGCGGAGGCCGTGTATGTAGTGAGTTCTTTTACCACTACCTCTTTGGAAGAAATAGCGAAAGTGGCGACTGAACCGCTCTGGCTTCAGTTATACGTCAGAGACGACCGAAGTTTTACCAAAGACCTTGTTCAAGAGGCTGAATATCAAGGCTGTATGGCGCTTTGTGTCACCGTGGATACGCCCGTGGCGGGTGCTCGTAATCGTCAGCAAAGAGTCAATTTTGCCTTGCCAAATGGTGTACATACGCCCCACATGCATGATGCTTTTGCCCTCACAAAATCTCTTACGTGGAAAGACATTGAATGGCTAAAATCCTTCGCCAAAATCCCCGTGTTGGTCAAAGGAATTTTAAACCCCGACGACGCCGAAAAAGCGGTTGAAACAGGCGTGTCGGGCATTGTCGTTTCCAATCACAGCGGACGGAATCTGGACACCGTGCCCGCCACTATCGAAGCGCTTCCGCGCATTGCCGAAAAAGTAAACAAAAGAATCCCGATATTGATGGACGGGGGCATACGGCGAGGAACCGACGTGTTGAAAGCCATTGCGTTGGGTGCCAATGCAGTGTTGGTGGGCAAACCCATTTGTTTTGGGTTGGCCTGCGGCGGGGCCGAAGGAGTAACGAAAGTATTGGGAATACTCAGAAATGAATTTGAATTGGCGATGGCACTTACGGGTAAAGCCACGATTGCCGAGATTGATTCTTCGGTGATTTGGAAGTAGTATTGGGTGGGTGGTGCGGACACCACCTACTTATTTTTTCAAGCTATTGTAGGTGTTTTAAGCCATTGTTAGCAAAACACTAACAAACTGAAACTGATTGATGCCAAAAGATTGCAGGTGAAAACATCCTGCAATGGCTCAATTTACCATAAAATCAATACGTTGTAACAACTTTACCTAAACCCTTTAAACGATGAAAAAGTATTTTTTATGCTTTGCCGTTATTGCAACGGTATTGGGTGTGAAGGCGCAATCCAACGCACCAACCACCGAAAATTGGTATGGACTTGTCCCATTCATAGACGGATTTACGGATGAAATCATTGTTCACATCAATATTACTGATTCCAAGAAATCAGTAATTGTAGATTTTCCGCTTAAAAACATTGGCAGTATCTGGAGGCACGAACCTTTGACCAATCTGGAAGCTCAAAAAGTGAAGATAGACAAAACCGATCTTTCTTTTATGCTTCCCGAAACAAGAGTGGATTTTGAGGGAAACATACATCCAACGCAAGAGGAAATAGCTGGGCTACTGTACATAGTTGGGAGACCCTATAAAGTCACATTGACGAAAGAGAAAAAAACGGTTAATAACCCCACCTATATAGAACCTATTCCCGGATTGTCAGAAGGAGATCTTTCGCCCGACATTGCCATGAAACGAACCATTGCTGCGCCCAACACTTTGTTTATCGAAGAGCTGAATTGGCTGGAAATTCGGGATTTGCTCAAAGAAGGAAAAACGACCGTTTTGATTCCGACGGGCGGGGTCGAAATGAACGGAAAATACTTGGCTTCGGGAAAACATAATTTTGTATTGAGAGTCGCCGCCGATTCCATTGCCCGCCGATTGGGCAATACGCTTATCGCCCCTATCGTTCCTTTTGTTCCCGAAGGCAGACATACTCCCCCAGCAGGCCACATGAGATACCCGGGCACCATCAGCCTTACCGAGGCTACGTATGAGAAACTGCTCAAAGAAATTGCCCAGAGTTTGAAAATGCACGGCTTCAAAACAATCATCTTCATTGGCGACAGCGGGGGTAATCAGTGGGGGATGTACGTGGTGGCAAAAGAATTAAGGGCAGAATGGAAAAATGAAAATATCAATGTTTTGTTTATTCCCGAGTATTATGACAATTATCGTGTGGCCCAATGGTTAAAAACACAAGGTATTCAGGAAAAAGACAGCGGCACGCACGACAGTTTTCAATATACTTCTCAAATAATGGCGTTGGATCCCGCCCTCGTCAGGGCCAATCAACGCATCAAAGAAGGGGATTTTTCCATTAATGGAGTCAATCTTCAACCAATCACCAAAACCATAGAAATGGGCAAAAAACTGGCTGGTTATCAGGCCGAAGTAACCGTAGCAGCAGTCAGGAGGGCTTTGGAAGGCAAATAAAAGCAGTCCCTGTATGATTTGATTACTGTAGAAAATCCCTGCTTCTTTGCGACTCTGCGTGATTTCGTATTAAAGGAACGAAAGTTTTCAAATTTACAATTGACAAAATAATAACCACTAAAAACCAACGATGAAAAATCGAAAATCTACCTTACGTCTTTTTGGGCTTTTTAGCTGCTTTACGCTCATTTTTTCGACTGTTTATGCCCAAGAGGAAGACGCGGGCAGGAGCGGAAAAGCGGAAGCCGCTTACCTCAAAGAAGCGGAACAACTGGCTAAAA
This sequence comes from Runella aurantiaca, assembly GCF_003339505.1. GTDB lineage: Bacteria > Bacteroidota > Bacteroidia > Cytophagales > Spirosomataceae > Runella > Runella aurantiaca. The sequence goes on along the minus strand of NZ_QPIW01000017.1, from coordinate 115,300 downwards.
CCAAACAAATCCAAAAAGCTTTTCAATCCATTTTGGCACAAAACAAACGCAATCGGGACGAGCTCATCATGTTGACCGAGATTCCCGCCCCGCCCTTTATGGAAACCAAACGGGGCCTTCGTTTCGCTTCAATGCTCAAAGAAGCGGGCGCAGATTCTGTTTGGACCGACAAAGTGGGCAACGTAATTGCGCTGCGCAAAGGCAAAAAACGCAATCGTACCGTTGCCCTTGACGCCCACTTAGATACGGTATTCCCGCTCGAAACCGATGTGAAAGTGAAGATTAAAGGGGATACCCTCTTTGCCCCTGGCATAGGCGACAATACGCAGGGTTTGGTCTTGGTGGTGTCGGTTTTGAGAGCACTGGAAGAAGCTAGAATAGAGACCGAAGCGGATGTATTGTTCATTGGCACCGTGGGCGAAGAAGGATTGGGTGATTTGAGAGGTGTAAAATACTTATTCACCGACCAAAGCCCGCGTATTGATTCGTGGATTGCCGTGGATGGTGGGGAACTTGGGCGCATGAGCAACATGGGATTAGGCTCCTACCGTTATCGGGTTACGTTCAAAGGCCCCGGTGGGCACTCTTGGGGGGCATTTGGTTTGGCTAATCCCCAACACGCCTTGGGTTCGGCCATTCATTATTTTTCAAAAGTCGCCGACAAATTTACCCGAACGGGCGCACGTACCAGTTACAACGTAGGCCGAATCGGCGGCGGTACATCGGTCAATTCCATTGCTTTTGAGTCTTGGATGGAAGTGGATATGCGCTCCGAAATTCCTGAAAACCTCAATTTAGTGGACTCACTTTTAAAAGCATCGGTACAGCAGGCCCTTCAGGAACACAACGCCATGAAACGCATGGGCCCCGCATTGACGGTAGAAATCAAAAAAATCGGCGACCGTCCTTCGGGCGAGCTTCCCGAGAATTTGCCCCTCGTTCAGCGCGCCATGGCTGCCATCACTACCTTCGGAGTGAGCCCAAAAGTAGGTCGTGGTTCGACCAATTCAAATACGCCTATTTCAAAGGGAATCCCTGCCGTTACCTTAGGACGAGGGGGTAAATCAAGCAATGCGCACGCCCTCAACGAATGGTGGTACGATGACGAAGCCTATAAATCCATTCAGGCCGCGCTGCTGACGCTGGTTTCTGAAGCAGGAATGGTTAATCCTTGATTAAAAACTGTATGAAAAACTACATCCTTATCAGTTTAGTACTCTCTTTCAGTCAAACAAAGGCCCAATTTTTCAGGAAAGACAATGGCTTGGCGCATACGTTTTCGATTGTGGCGCGTGATGAAAAAACGGGCGAAATCGCCGTTGGTGTGCAGAGTCATTGGTTCAGCGTCGGCACCTCGGTTTCTTGGGCCGAAGCAGGCGTCGGGGCCGTGGCGACCCAATCATTTACCAACAAATCGTTCGGAATCAGAGGTTTGGCATTGCTCAAAGAAGGCAAAACGGCCCAACAGGCGTTGGATATTCTTCTGTCTGATGACCCAGGCAAGGAAGTGCGGCAAGTTGGGATTGTGGACGCAAAAGGAAACGTTGCCAATTTTACGGGCAAAAATTGCGTGGATTTTGCGGGCGATTTAAAAGGAAAAAACTACGCCGTACAATCCAATATGATGCTGACCAATGAGGTGCCTGAGGCCATGGCAAAATCGTTTGAAACCAATGCCCAACTTCCTTTGGCCGAGCGGGTGTTGGAAGCCTTGAAAGCGGCTCAAAAAGTAGGTGGTGATATTCGAGGAAAGCAATCGGCGGCCATTTTGGTCGTAAAAGGAGAAGCAACGGGCAAACCCTGGGATGAAAACCATTTGGTGGATTTACGCGTAGACGACCACACCGACCCGTTGGCCGAAATGGAACGATTATTAAAAACCCATCGGGCCTACGAGTACATGAACAACGGTGATTTGGCCATCGAAAACAACAACATGACCTTAGCCATGCAAGAGTACGGTGCGGCCATGAAAATGTTCCCTAAAAACCTTGAAATGCAGTATTGGACGGCCATCACGTTGGCCAATAGCGGAAATGTACAAAAAGCCGCTTTGATGTTGCAAGCCATCTACGCCCAAGAACCTAACTGGCGAAAAATGACCCAAAGATTGCCCAAAGCAGGATTGCTGACCGTCAAAGAAAAAGAGTTAATGCTGCTGCTGAAATAGCGGGGCCTTTCTTACGGAAAAGAAATACGAAGTAAACGGACCCCAAGATGAAAAGAAAACTGCTTTTGATTATTACGGCCTTTCTCTGGTTGGAATTGGCTTATTCCCAATCCTCTCAACGCCCTGACTTTCTAAAAAAAGACAGTATTCAATCCTCGTTGGACGGAAACGTACAGGTATTTTACTACGGCAAATCCACCGCATCAGAGCTCCAGCCTTTGATTGTAGCTTTACACTCATGGAGCGGTACGGCAGATTCTCAAAAAGAAACACTGGTGGAACAAACCCAAGCCAAAGACTGGAATTACATTTTTCCTGATTTCAGAGGAGTCAACAACCATCCCAAAGCCTGTTGCAGTGAGTTTGTGATTGCCGACATTGACGAAGCCATTGATTGGGCCCTGAAAAATATGAACGTAGATAAAAAGAAGATTTACGTAGTAGGCAATAGCGGCGGTGGCTATGCCACGATGGCGATGTACATGAAATCGCGGCATACTATCGCCTCATTTTCAGCTTGGTCGTCTATTTCAGACTTAGCAACTTGGTATGGCGAGTCGGTAGAACGAAAAAACAGGTATGGTCCAGAAATAATCAAATGTACGGGCGCAGGCGAGGTCTTTAATGCCGAAAAAGCCAAAGAGCGCTCGCCTCTATTTTGGAAAACGCCCGTAAAAAAACGCAAAAAAAGTACCCTGCAAATCTATGCAGGTATTCACGATGGTTACACGGGTTCGGTGCCCATTTCGCACTCCATCAACTTCTACAACAAACTCCTGACCGACGCCCACGAAAAAGACAAATCACGCTATGTGTCGGAAGAGGATGCCAATACCATGCTCAAAACGCAAACTTTTCCAACCCAAAATCCAGCTAAAACCATAGAGAATAGAGCCATTTTGTACCAAAAATCTTCGAAAAAAATCATGCTAACGATTTTTGAAGGAACGCATGAAATACTGAAAAGCGCGGCTTTGGATGCGATTGATGCATGGTAACGTATATATCTTGTCTGTTGTTTTAAAAAAAAAGATAAGTCTCAGCCTACTGTTAATTATTTTGGCGGCGGGCTGAGTTTGTCATACAATAGTAGGGTAAATACCATATTGGAGCTTACGGGAGAAAACCTGTTGAAGCTAAAAAAAAAGGTTTTTTGCCGTAATTTTGATTGAATCTTAAAAACTAGTATCGCTGAGATAATTTTGGCGAAATTTATTCGTGCAAAACAGCCGAATACTCCACTAAATCTATGACCTTTTTTTGCGGGTTTATCTAGGAGGATATGTGTTTGTTTTGGTCTATTAATTTCTTCTTATTCGTATATTCTTCTGAAGTAAAATCGCTGTTTTTGCGATGTATACGCAGTTTTAGAGTGATATTGCTCCCAATAGGGGGCTTTTAGATGGCTATATTTAGGGCTTATTGTCCCATTTTTTGCAATAAATTTTAAAAACAAGAGAATTGACTTTATTGGATATTTATTGTATTTTGACTTACGGATATAATTGGTGGGCATATAAATATGTTTCTTATCTGCTTGGTATATTTGTTTAAATCATAATCAATACCTAGACTTAAAAATAAAATCTAGCTACCGTTGGATAAGTTTTTTTGTTTGTTTTTATTAAAATGCTCATTTTTAGCCTGTCGGTTGTCAATATGTATGATTAATCGGCATACTGTTTTAGCAAATTCATCTAATTGTGAGTGAGTTGCCTGATTATTTCCTACGAGAAATACGGTAATTGCAAGCGTAGTGAAATTGTGTATTTTGGTATACTAGTTATAGACGGCATGGCCGCGCCCTACTTAATGAGAAAAAATATACTTTTACCTTTTAGGTTAGTATTCGATATGGTTTCGGATATTTTGAACCTTACTTTAGAAAAAAAATGGGTTGTCATACCGCCAGAAATTCCTTTTTCTGCGGTTTTCAAGCCTGTGTCTTCTCAATTCTCCCTCGTGAGAGTAATCCATAATAAGTTATTCTGTTTTTAGTAATCACACAACCAGTGTATACCTATGCCGTGGTTTGTACTTTATACTAAGTCAAGAAGTGAGAAATTGGTCGCCAATGCCCTGCAAAAAAAAGGGATTGACGTCTATTGTCCACTCATGAAGAGACAAAAACAATGGTCTGACCGGGTAAAGATTGTGGAGGAGCCGCTGTTTAAATCCTACTGCTTTGTGAATCTGAGAGAAGAAGAACGAAGTTTGGTTTTTGGAGTTTCGGGGGTGGTCAGGTATTTATTTTGGTTGAAAAAACCAGCCATTGTCAAACAGGCAGAGATTGATATAATTAAAGATATGCTCAATGATTTTGACCACGGAAGCATTGAGGTAGTGAGCCTATCGGTAGCGGATCGAATCAGGATAGATTCGGGGGCGTTCATTGACCATAAAGCAGAGGTAGTTTCAACCCAAGGTCGAATGATTATGGCCAAAATAGACTCGTTGAATATCTGTATTACCATCGACAAGAGTAAGAACAAAATCAAGAAAATTCAGGCAACTGCATAGCACCACTTCCTACTATAATGAGGTGGTGACTTAATTGGTAGTTACATACAATACAAATACACGATTTTTATCCTTAACGATGCGTGTATTCCATTCTGTAACCCCTAAATCCTAAAAGCAAAAATGGGATTGAAAGGGCGAAGCCGTAAAAAAATCTTTAATTTAAAATCAGCACTTTGTTTTTGCTATATATTTGATAATCTTATTGATATAGTAAAACAATCCCTAACTGTAAATTTATTATGAGTCATATTCAGACTAAACCTCTCCTTTTACTTTTTAGTGTTGTCGTAATTTTCCAACTGTCATCCTGTACAACAGTTCAAAAAATTACGCCGCCCAGTTTGGAATATTTTCAGACTGAAAATGCCTCTTTTCCGTCTTATTTGGAGACGAATCTGCCACAGGTTGCCAAAATTCAGAAAGATGATATCCTAGCCGTTATTGTTAGCAGTCTCAATAAAGAGTCGAATGAAATACTCAACTTTACCAATATCAACACCCTTCCCGTATCGGTATTCTCAGGAAACGTGGGGGGCGGCTCCCAGCCCTTGGGCTATCCGGTAGATTCATCAGGAGCGGTAGTCATTCCTTTGATTGGGAAAATAATGCTGGGTGGTTTGACCCTGCAAAAAGCAGAAGATAGAATTCGGCAGGAACTGGAAAAAAGCATCAAAGACCCAGTGGTCAATGTGCGTTTTATGAACCATAAATTCTCCATTTTGGGCGAGGTAGGTGCCGTAGGTACGTACAATCTACTTGATGAAAGAACAACTATTCTGGAAGCCATCGCTTTGGCGGGCGATTTGACGATGTACGGCAAGCGCGACAGCGTGACGGTGATTCGGTACAGAGACGGAAAACGCGAAATCGGTAAAGTGAATCTTCGCAACCGAACGGTGTTTACTTCTCCTTATTTTTATGTCCAAAATGGTGATTTGATTTATGTTGAACCCACCAAAGACAAGTTCTTGCCGTTGCCTCCGCAGCCGCAGGCGCCACCACCAAGTTTGTTTCTCCAACGAGCCCCCATTTACCTAAGTTTGGTTTCTACGGTAGTTATTCTGTTTAGCCTTTTTACCCGTTGAACCAAAACTGATTCCTTCCTTATTTATAAATAAAACGTATACAATTATTTTATTTAAAGGCCGTCTACCATGAACAATGACAATACTTTTAACGAAGAGCAGGATGAAGACCTGGATATTCTCGGTGTCATATTCAAATACCTGCGTTATTGGTACTGGTTTGTACTGACTGTGTCCATTGGAATGGTGTGGGCGTATCAATACCTCCGAAAATTTACGCCAGTGTATGCCGTAAAAGCGTCATTGTTGATCAAAGATGATAGCTCAAAAGGCTACGGGAAAGATATCAAAGACGATTTTTCACTTAATGATCCGAAGGTAATTGACAACGAAATTGAAGTGCTAAAGTCAAGACCTTTGGTGGGCAAAGTAATTGATGCCCTCAACCTAACGGTTTCGTACTGGAAAGAAGGCTCGGCCCGTGATGAGGAACTGCATACCCAGAGTCCCATCAAAGTAAACACAAAGGATATAACAGACTACGGCTACGGAAACCCGCTATACATCAAGCCATTGGATGATAATAGGTACCAGATAGTAAGTGCCGACCAAAAAATTTTGGGGACATTTGATTACAGTCAGCTGGTTAAAACCCAACACGGAACTTTCAGGGTATTTAAGAGGGATAGCGCTACAATCGCCGATAGTACGCCCATCAAAGTGTTTTTTCAATCCAGAGACGGTCTGATTGGCGGCTTGGCGGGAAGTCTTCAGATAGCGCCTCTCAAAGAATATTATTCAACCATTATTTCGATTGGATTGCAGACGACGGTGCCTGAAAAAGGAAAAGATATTCTTAACAAATTGTTGGAAGAATACGCTTTCGGAACCCTCGAAGACAAAAACCGGGAGGCAACCAATACCCTACGCTTCATTGAAGAACGCCTCAAATTGGTAACTTCCGAACTCGGAGATGTGGAGCAAAATGTGGAACAGTACCGCCGTAGCCAAGGGATTACGGACCTAAGCTCGGAAGCAAGCCTCTTTTTGGGGAAAGTAGAGGAAAATGACGCCAAAATCAACGAATTGGATATTCGTGAGAATGTACTCAATGAGGTGGAACGATACCTTAATAGTACGCAGGTAGGAAACATCGCCCCCGCCACCATGATGGTAAACGACCCCGTGCTTAATTCTTATATTGACCAATTTGTGCAGTTGGAAGCCGAGCGAAGCAAACTTGCCCAAACCGTTCAGCCCGGCAACCCTTATTTGGAGACGATAAACAACCAAATGAAAAATGTTAAACAGGCTATCCGTGAAAACCTAAACAACCAAAAGGCAAACATACAAGTGAGTCGTAGAAGTTTGGAGGCACTCAATGGCCGTCTTTCTGGCTCCATTTCCACCATTCCTCGCAAAGAAAGAGAGTATGTGGGTATCAAAAGGCAGGCAGGAATAAAAGAGAATCTGTACTTATTGTTGTTACAAAAAAGAGAGGAAACGGCTTTGTCGTACGCGTCGACGGTAACGGATAGCCGGGTGATTGAAGCGCCTTTCCTTACGGGTCAAATCCAGCCCAACAGCAAAAATATTTACATGATGGCTATTTTGTTGGCGTTGGTCATTCCTGCTACCATTATTGCTACTAAAGAATTATTGACGAATACGGTTCAGTCTAAGAAAGAAATAGAACGAAAAACGGGTTTGAAAGTATTTGGCGAAATTGCCATCAAGCCCAAGGAAAATAAAGGTGAAATCATCGATACTGGTAGCCGTAGTTTTATCAGTGAACAGATTCGGATGATTCGTTCCAATATGAAATACATCCTCTCTAACGATGTACACGAGGGCATCGCCAACGTGATTCTTTTTACGTCGTCTACGGGTGGAGAGGGGAAAACCTTTGTGGCAACCAATATCGCGGCGTCGCTGGCGCTGCTTGATAAAAGAGTGGTTATTTTGGGCTTGGACCTGCGCAAACCCACCATTCATTCGTATTTAGGCGTTGCCAACAAAAAAGGGATTTCCAACTATTTGATTGGAAAAGCAAAGGCCGAAGACATCGTTGTAAGCACCTCAATCAATAATGTTTATCTGGCACCGAGCGGGCCTATGCCTCCAAATCCTTCGGAGTTGATTGCCAACGGACGCATCAAAGAGTTGATTGATGAACTTAAATATTCATTTGATTACATCATCATGGATACTCCGCCCATCGGCTTGGTGACCGATGCTACCCTTTTGGCTCCCTATGCAGAAGCAACGTTTTACCTGATTCGGCACAACAAGACCCCCAAAATGTTTTTATCAACCATTAGGGAGTTGGACCGAAAGAAAACTTTCAAATCATTTAATTTGATTTTCAACGCTGTCAACATCAAAAAGTCGGCAGATTATGGCTATGGTTACGGCTACGGTACCCAATATGGCGGCTATTACGGAGAGGATAAAAGCTCAAAAGGTTGGTTTGATAAATTAATGGCTAAAAGATAATATCCCGTTACACAATACCTGATTTTTTGTTTTAGAAGAGAGAATAGGCTTTTGATTTAGTTGCTAAGTACGCTTTGTAAGTTTTAGTATATCAACACTTTACCCAGTTTTAACACTTTACCTAACGCCGGTTTCGACCGCTGATCCCGATGTCTCATCGGCAACTTAACTTCATCGGAACGAATGTTCCAATCTCTGGAATATCAAAAGATATTTTGGAGATGCCTATGCCCAATTTAGCGTGTAAAAACGCTGTAAATCAGGCCATACCCGCTTATTTACTGAAATTTGGCTCCCACAGTTCATGGAGTCAAGTTGAGGTAGACGTCGTTCTGATGCGTAATTTTTCGCCAAGAGGTCCAAATTTGTATTTGGACGAGTTGATGCTCAAAAAGTATAGTCCAAATGTTGTGTTGGAAAAAATAAGAGGGTCGCTTGGCGCTAATGGGTATTTTGCCCTCAAAATTGTTACCGCAGAAAATATTAAATGTGAAATTCAGAAGGACATCTCACCTTTTTTTCTCCGTCTCTATTATCCTGTACATTTTTTGTTCAGAAGGGTTTTGCCCAAACTAGCTGGATTTAGTACGTTTTACCGGAAGCTCCAAATCCACGTTGATATGTCAAAGGCAGAAATTATGGGGCGCCTAATCTATAATGGCTTTCAAATCGTAGATGTAGTAGACGATTGTAAGGAGACATTAATCATTGCTAAGATTAATCGTCGGAGCAATCCAAGTTTGACCAATCCAGAAGCGAGTGAAGGCGTGGTATTCAGAATGAATAGAATAGGAAAAGGAGGCAAAAAGATGACCGTGTATAAATTTCGCTCCATGCACCCTTATGCTGAATACGTGCAGGAATACTTGCACAGCACGCAAGGATTGGAAGCTGGTGGGAAATTTAAAAATGATTTTAGGGTAAGCACAGGAGGACGGCTGATTCGGAAATATTGGATTGATGAATTGCCGATGCTGTACAATTTACTTCGGGGCGATATTAAATTGATTGGCGTTCGGCCCATCAGTGAGCATTATTTTGGCTTATACCCCGAGAAATTACAGGCCCTCCGCAAAAAACATACCCCGGGATTGCTGCCACCTTATTATGCAGATTTACCCGAAACGTTTGAAGAAATTGTAGCGTCGGAGCTGACCTATTTGGAGGCTTACGAAAAGGCACCTTTCAAAACGGATGTAAATTATCTGTGGAAAATTTTGAAAAACATTGTGATTAACAAGGCCCGCAGTAAATAGCTGACAGGAAGAAGATGACAGGGGTAGAAGCACCAAATAAGACAGCAACGGAAATCATTCAGATGGTTGATTTGAAGGGGCAGTATGCCAAAATTAAGCCTTCCATTGATGTCGCTATTCAGAATTGTCTGGATAATGCCACGTTTATCAAAGGCCCGCAGGTAGCACAATTTGAGGCTCAATTGGCCGATTACCTGGGCGCAAATCACGTAGTTTCGTGTGGCAACGGTACAGATGCCCTCCAAATAGCGATGATGGCGCTCGAACTTAAACCGGGTGATGAAGTGATTGTGCCGGCGTTTACTTACGTAGCTACAGCCGAGGCCATTGGGTTGCTAGGGCTTACCCCCGTGATGGTGGACGTAGACCCGTTGACATTCAACCTCAATCGACAGCTTGTAGAGGCTGCCATTACGCCCAAAACCAAGCTGGTGGTGCCCGTGCATCTATTTGGCCAATGCGCTCATATGGAAGGAATACTGGATGTATGCGTAGCCCATGAAATAGCAGTTGTTGAAGATGCGGCACAGGCCATCGGAGCTACGTATCGGTTTGCAGACGGCACAGCAAAGAAGGCAGGAACGCTCGGAGATATGGGCACAACCTCATTTTTTCCTTCCAAAAACCTTGGTTGCTATGGTGATGGCGGTGCTGTGTATACGCAAAGTGCGGCCTTGGCACGTAAGGCAAAAATGATTGCTAATCACGGGCAGGAAAAAAAATATATCCATGAAATGATTGGCATCAATTCAAGATTGGACTCGCTGCAAGCGGCCATTTTGACCGAAAAACTGCGGTATTTGGATGAATATACCCACGCGCGCCAAAAAGCCGCCAGCCTGTACGATGCGGCATTGGCGGAGGTAGCGGCGGTTGAAATCCCGTTTCGGGCTGATTTTTCTACCCACGTTTTTCACCAATATACCCTAAAAGTACCCGCGACGCATCGCGACGGGTTGCAGGAATACCTGCGGCAAAGAAAAATTCCGAGCATGATTTATTACCCAGTACCGCTCAATCAACAGAAAGCATACCAACACTTAGGAAGAGTGGTGGGCAACCTGGCCGTGACCCAGGAGTTGTGTAAACAGGTGATTTCTTTACCGATGCACACCGAAATGACCGAGGCGCACATTGCCTATATTTCGGAGACGATTGCCACTTATTTTTCCTGAGATTTTACGAATGGAGCCCGTTTTTATACATCCTACCGCCGTCGTGGACGAAGGTTGCGAAATAAGCGAAGGAACCAAAATATGGCATTTTTGCCACATTATGCCCAATTGTAAAATAGGTCAGAACTGTAACATTGGTCAAAACGTGGTGATTTCGCCGGGGGTCATTTTGGGCAATAATGTAAAAGTCCAGAACAACGTTTCCATTTATACGGGAGTCACCTGTGAAGATGACGTTTTTCTGGGCCCTTCGATGGTATTTACCAACGTGTCTAATCCACGAAGCGCAATCAACCGCCGTGGACAGTACGAAAAAACGCACGTAGGAAGAGGTGCCAGTATCGGGGCCAATGCCACCATTGTATGCGGACACGACATCGGAGAATATGCTTTTATCGGAGCCGGTGCCGTGGTGACCAAAAATGTTCTTCCGTACGCGCTGGTGCTGGGAAATCCCGCCCGGCAGGTAGGTTGGATAAGTGAATATGGTCATCGTTTGAGTTTTGATAATCATGGCTTTGCGACGTGCCCTGAGAGCGGGACCGTGTACAGCCTCCACGAAAAAAGTGTATCCGCTATTCGTTAATTTCTATACCCTACTTCATGAAAACATTTGCAATTATCGGTGCGGCAGGCTTTATTGCTCCCCGCCACATGAAAGCCATCAGAGATACCGAAAATGTGCTGTTGACGGCATTTGACAAGTCAGATTCGGTGGGTGTGATGGACAGTTATTTTCCCGAAGCTAATTTCTTTACCGAATTTGAGCGCTTTGACCGGCATGTCGATAAGCTGCGCCGAGAGGGAAATCAGGTCGACTACGTGAGTATTTGTAGTCCCAATTACCTACATGATGCGCACATCCGTTTCGGGTTGCGGAGCCATGCCCACGTAATTTGCGAAAAGCCACTCGTACTCAATCCGTGGAACATTGACGCGTTGAGCGAAATAGAGAGCGAAACGGGGAAGAGGGTTTATAACATCCTACAACTCAGATTGCATCCAAGCCTTGTGGCCCTAAAAAAAAAGGTAGAAGAAGGGCCAGCGGATAAAATTTATGATGTCGACCTTTCTTACATCACCTCAAGAGGCAAGTGGTATAATATCAGTTGGAAAGGTGATGTCAGCAAATCGGGTGGCATTGCCACCAACATCGGGATTCATTTTTTTGACGCGCTGACGTGGATTTTTGGCGCGGTAAAGCGGAATATCGTGCATTTGCACGAAGCAAATTCGGCGGCAGGCTATTTAGACTTGAAGCGCGCACGTGTACGCTGGTTTTTAAGTACCGACTTCAACACCTTGCCCGAAGAAGCAAAATTGCGTAACAAAAGAACTTATCGCTCCCTACAAATGGAAGGCGAAGAAATTGAATTCAGCGACGGATTTACCGACCTGCATACGCAAAGTTACCAACATATTCTGGACGGAAACGGGTTTGGCTTGTCGGAAGCTTACCCCTCTATTGAAATTGCGCATAATATCAGAACAGCTCCCATTGCTGGCTTAACGGGTGATTATCATCCATTTGCCAAACGGACCTTGGAGAAGGTTTGATAGAGGAGGTGATTGAAACTTAGCAATTAAATAAGAAAAAATGCAGGTTGCCGATACAAAAAAATACGCCAATGCAATTGTCCCGAAAGATGCGTTGTTTGATCTTCGTTTGAAGGAAATATGGCGATACCGAGATTTGCTATTGCTGTTTGTAAAGCGGGATTTCGTGGCAAAATACAAGCAGACCATTTTGGGGCCCGTCTGGTTTTTTATTCAGCCCATATTTCAAACGGCCATTTTAGCCCTTGTTTTTGCAGGAATGGCCAGTCTTTCTACCGACGGTATTCCGCCTATTCTGTTTTATTTGGCAGGCATTACCTGCTGGAATTACTTTGCCAACTGCCTGCGCACCACATCCAACACCTTCACGGCCAATGCCTCCCTATTTGGCAAGGTGTACTTTCCTCGGGCGGTTACGCCTTTGTCCATCATTATCAGCAACCTGATTCAGTTCGGGATTGGACTGTTGTTGTTTTTGTTGTTGTATCTCTATTTTGTAGCGACGGGAGCGGTTTTGTTGCCTAATACATTTTTGCTGCTTTTGCCCGTGCTTATTGTATTGATGGGATTAATGGGGCTTGGGTTGGGGATGCTAGTATCGGCCATGACCACCAAGTACCGGGATTTGCAGTATTTGGTGGATTTTGGGGTGCAGTTGTTGATGTACGCCACGCCCGTGATATTGCCGCTTTCGGCCGTACCCGACAAGTACCGCCCTCTGATGCTGGCCAATCCCATGACGGGTATCATTGAAACCTTCAAGTACGGTTTTTTTTCAACTGGCACGTTCTCTTGGGAACTTTTGGGCTACTCTGCTGGATTCACGATTGTTGTATTTCTGTTGGGATTGGTGGTATTTAACTATACCGAGAAAAACTTTATGGACGTGGTATGATGCTCGCATAAATTTTATTTTGGTGAGAAAATAAGATAATACTTTTTGTTGCCATGAAATTATCAAATAATAAATCTTACATACTCTTTTTAATAGGAGCTTATATTGTTTTTTTCTTGGCGATTTCAAGAAACCTATTTACCCCCTATTTGTCATATGATGAAGCAGGGCAGTTTTGGATTGCAAAAGGATTAAACCACGATTCAGAACCAATGAGCTCCGAAAAAGGAGTGCTGGACGTAATTGAAAATAATAAATACTATAATTTAGACCCTGGAGGCTTCGGGATTTTATTGCATTATTGGGCATTTATCTCCAATCACCATGTTTGGCTACGAATGTTGCCCTTTTTCTTTTTTATTGGGGTAGTTGTATCGTTTATTTATTTGTCATTTTTATGGATAAAGAACATCAAGATTGCCATTCTAATGGGTTTCATTGCCATACTTTCCCCTAAGCTACTTTATATGGGGTTTGAATTGAGAGCATATAGCATGGAATGTTTAGGAACGTTGATGGGGGTCATCGCTCTGGAAAAGTTAAATACAGGAGTCACTTATCAAAAATTGCTGCTGTGGAGTTGCGTATTTTCTTTTTTTATGACTTCTAGGTATTCAGAAATTTTGATTTTATTTGTTGTTTCCCTCTATGTATTATATCTCATATCTAAGTCTAAATTAACATTAGCTCAAAAGGGATTTTCAATATTCCTGTATTCGATTCCCCTTTTTTTTACGCTGGTTTATGTTTACTTTTTTGCATTGGTATTTCAGAATAAAGATATGCTTGAACTGAATTATCTGCCCTATCTCAGTAGAGATATAAGCATTTTGGTAGAACTTCAAAATGTTTTAGCTATTTTATTTCTTGCGCTATTTTTAGTGTTATTGTATCAAAGACATAAATATTCTTTGGTGAAGAAATACCAATCCCTAATATTTGTAACACTCACTAGTAATTTATTATTTATTACACTTTCTATTTTAGGTAAACATCCCTGGTCATTGTCAGGTTATAGATGTATTTCTCTTTTAGTATTATTTATTATTTGTTTTGTAGCGGTTATTAGTGAGATTGTACTGCGTGCGATAGAGAATTCTAATATCTTTCTTTTCTATTTGTTATCTTCTTTCATCGCGTTTATATTATATCTTTCTTATGATAATTTATTCGTAAGAAGTGATTATCGCTACAATGAGTTTTACGGTAACCTCACCAAATTAGATTTTACAAAATATAATCGGGTGCTTGTCGAGTACACAGAAGCACCTGCCATAAAGTATTTATATGAATATGGCAAGTTTCAAAATAAAAAAGAGAGGGTTTATCCAAATAAATTTTCTTTTCAGAGAGGGAGAGTCCATCCAATCTCCAAAAATAAAACCGAGTTTCTAGAGATTTCGAAAGATACGATAATGAAATACGATTTATTAATTATGCCCGCTTTTACGATGAATTACAATTATCAAGACAGTCGATTTAAACCGATCTATGCTACCAGCAAATTTTTTGAGAAATATTGATTTAAAGAAGTGAACTAATAGCTTATTTTAATCTTTAGGATATTTAAATGATTAAAATCTATTGTTTAATTTATGGAAAATGAAACCCATTATTAAAGTAGAAAACCTCTCTAAGCAATACCGCCTCGGCACCATCGGTACGGGTACGCTCAGCAACGATCTCAAACGATGGTGGCATCAAGTACGAGGCAAAGAAGATCCCTTTTTGACCGTTGGTGAAAGCAACGACCGAACTTCAAAAGGTAGCAGTGAATACGTTTGGGCGTTGAAAGATATTAACTTTGAAGTGATGCCAGGAGAGATTTTGGGGATTATCGGTAAAAATGGCGCGGGTAAATCAACGCTGCTAAAGATACTCTCAAAAGTGACAGGCCCCACTACGGGGCGTATCTTATACGATGGTCGCATCGGTAGTTTGTTAGAAGTAGGAACGGGCTTTCATCCCGAACTGACTGGGCGCGAAAACATTTATCTAAACGGGGCTATTTTGGGTATGACGAGGCAAGAAATAAGGGCGAAGCTTGACGAAATCATCGACTTCTCGGGCTGTGAGCGCTACATTGATACACCCGTAAAGCGCTATTCAAGCGGGATGACTGTGCGTTTGGGCTTTGCAGTAGCTGCGCATTTAGAGCCCGAAATTCTGGTGGTAGATGAAGTATTGGCCGTTGGAGATGCTGAATTTCAGAAAAAAGCCATTGGAAAAATGCAAGACGTAAGCCGTAATCACGGCAGGACAGTGCTGTTCGTGAGTCATAATATGAATTCATTGACAAATCTTTGTACAAAAGGAATAGTTTTGATGAAGGGTATTTCACCTTTTCAGAGCAAAATTAATGATGCAATTCAGTTTTATCTTCAGAATGATTATGTAAACAGGGGTGATTATAATTTAAATGAAACTCCAAAAGAGAAAGAGGCTTACTTTACTAAAATAAGAGTTGTTGATGAAAATGGTGTTGCCAAAAATGATTTCTTTTATACAGAAAAAATATGCATATCATATCAGATACATATTGCTAAAAAAAATGCCAAATATAAGCTATTCTGTGTTATTTTAGATTACCATCTAAGGCCTATTTTTTCATGTGAAAGTATAGGTATTAAAGAAGATATGCTTTTAAAAATACCTGAAAAGTTTCTTGTAAGAGGTGATTATTCGATACATACATTTATCCATGTACCAAGGGTTGAACAAGTTGATATAGTTGAGAATATGTGTCAATTTAGAGTTATTGATAATGGTTCACCATTTCAAATACATGGTGATTATAATTATGGCTCTGTTTTTAGTGAATCTGAATGGGTTTAGTTATTGCAAATTTTTACTGTAGTTTTTTGATAAAATGAAATCTTTACTCGATAAAATTAAAATTTTAAAAATAAATATTTTTTTTAAAAATATTCTCTATTTATTTAGATATAGTGTTAAAGACGATGTTGCAAATAAAATATATTGGGTTCAACAAGAATTTGAATATGAATTAAGAAAAATAAAAAAAGAATTAATTTATCATAAAATGATGGATTATTATAGAAATAATCCACCTGTAAGTTTTATTCAAGAAATTGAATATATAAAAAAAGAAGGTCAAGTTTCGTTTTTTCCGTACAAGCGCATAAAGACCTTAAGCAAGGTTGCTTCTGGATTTGACTCTCAAAATCAAATGCCATATGTAATTCATGGGACCAATAAAAAATTATATTTTCCCAAAAATTGGAGCGTCGAACGAGCACAAAATACATATTTGGATTATATTCAAATTGAAAATATTTTGGGTGGTGAATTTTTAGAAAGATCGCCGCATCAATATCAATCAAAAAATATATGTGTTAGAGAAGGAGATTTGGTAATTGATATTGGGTCAGCCGAAGCTTTATTTGCATTAGATGTGGTTGACATTGCTCGAAAAGTTATTATAATTGAGGCGGATAAAATTTGGAAAGAACCATTGATGGCAACATTTGAACCATATAAAGATAAAGTGAAAATTATTAATAAAAGATTATCAAATCGAGATTCAAATTACGAAATTAAACTCGATACTTGTTTAGAAGACGAAGTTTTGGATAATATATTTGTTAAAATGGATATAGAAGGTTATGAAACAACACTAATTGAAGATAATGAATGGCTGTTGCAAAAAAACATTAACTTAAGTATAGTTTGCTGCACTTATCATAAGCAAAATGATGCTGAAATCCTTAGTTATTTTTTTAAAAAAAATGGACTTTATACGGAATTTTCAGACGGGAATATTTTATTTTATATTGATGAAAGAATAGAGCCTCCCTTTTTTAGAAAGGGAATAATAAGGGCTAATCGTACAAAAGAGTAAATTTTTTACAGTATAAAGCATGTAAAATGATAGAGTATTTAGATGTAGAGCCTCTGGTAAGTGTATTTTTAATTACATATAACCATGAAAATTATATCTCGAAAGCGATTGATAGTGTTCTAATGCAGAAATGTAATTTCATGTTTGAAATTGTTATAGGCGAAGATTGTAGTGATGATAATACAAAATTAATTTGTGAAGAATACTCAAAAAAATATTCAAATATTAAAATAATAACCTCTAGTGCAAATGTAGGATTGATGAATAATTTTCTTAGAACTTCTAAAGCATGTAAAGGTAAGTACATTGCTATGTTGGAGGGGGATGATTATTGGACAGATCCCAATAAACTACAAAAGCAAGTTGATTTTTTAGAGAGTAGGCCTGATTTTATTCTTTGCTTTCACAATAGAAACCACCAAATAGGAGATGTGGTTTATGAAGATTTATTATGTAATTATGATGAAGAAAAATATTTTATATTTGAAGAAATAATTTACGCAAGTATTCACACCCTAACGGTTGTTTTTAGAAATATATTTAATGAACACCCATATCCTAAACAATTTCATCAATTACCTCTGTATGATTTTGCCCTTTGGGCTTACCTTTCTTTGTTTGGGAAATGCGCCTACTTGAACTTTACTGGTGCCACATATCGACTTCATGCAAATGGGTTTTACTCAGGAGGGGATAATATACCTAATTATGTAAAATGGATGAACTCTCAAATAACTATACGTAGTTATTTTCCTAAACGATACCAGAGGAACTATAAAAATTTTATATTGATGTTAAATTTTATGTTAACCGAAGAGTTAAGGAATAGAAAAGTATATGGAAAATATGGATATTACCTATTAATGCTTTTCTTTCGCTCAATTGCTTACAGTAATTATGAGTATGTTATATTTTATAAATCTGTATATAAGACAGTTTTAAAAAAATATATAAAATCGCTATTTTAATAGATTTTCATTTTGATTGTGAATCTAAATTTGATTGTTCACTTTTACAGGTCTAGTCTATCGTTTTTATGAAAATAAACATAGTAATATTTGCAGTAGGCATTGACCTTTTTTATAATCAATGTAAGTTGCTTATTACTAGTCTAATAAATAACTTACTTGAAAAGAATTTTCTTATTCATATTTTTACTGATAATGATTGTTGGATACCAGAAGAATATGCAAAATTTTCAAAAGTAAATATTCTTTCTAAAAGTCAGATTGAAGACTATAAAGGTAAGTATCAATTTATTCATAGAGTAAAAATTGTTATAATAGAAAAAGTCTCAAAAGAATTCGGGGATTATATATTGTACATTGATTCTGATTGTTTTTTGAAAAGTGATTTTAGAATTATATTTTCTCGCATACCTGAAAATTGCTTTGTTATGCATAAAAAAGAATTTGATTTTAATGATAATTATATTCATTTAAGCCCATTAAAATCTCTTGTTGGAATTTTTGAAAATTCATCTTTAAAATATGCTTTGAAACACTCTAGTTTTTCAATGTGGAATGCGGGAGTTATTGGTGGGTTATCAAGTCAATTAATTCCTTTGTTTGAGCATATATACCAAATGACTGATTTAATATATAAATATACACAACTTCATACTAGTGAACAATTAGCATTTTCAATAGTTTTGCAGACAAATGCCCCTGTATTTGCAGCTGATGATTTTATTTATCATTATTGGGATAAGCCAGAAAAATTATTTATGAATAAATTTATATCGAAAATTCTGCCAAAACATGGTAATGCGAACTCTAATATAAATTTTAAAAAATTGCCATATTTTATAAAAAATAGTTATGATGTGTTTAAATATAATACAATTCATTCTCTGGAATGTAATCGTTTTTTAGTAGGATATAAATATGCCTATTTGTCATTTGTTAAAAATCCAAAATTGGATAATGAATTAAGGGGGTCTCTTTATTTTCACTTTAATAGACATATCAAACATTTGATAAAAAAAATATTAGGCAGAATTTAAAATTGCAATATTATGTCTTTTAGTACTCCCATCCTCTTCATTATCTTCAACAAAATAGAAGAAACAAAAAAAGTTTTTGAAGTTATAAGACAACAAAGACCTGCTCAACTTTTTATTGCTGCCGATGGACCGAGACCTACCAAGGAAGGTGAGAAAGAAAAGTGTGATTATATCAAAAATTGGGTAGTGAATAATATAGACTGGCCATGCGTGATAAAAACCTTATTTCGGGAACAAAATGTCGGTTGTGGAAAAGGTCCATCGGAAGCCGTTACTTGGTTTTTTGAACACGTACAGGAAGGAATTATTTTGGAAGATGACTGCCTCCCCAATGATACGTTTTTTGGGTTTTGTGCTGATTTACTGGATAAGTATCGTGATGATGAACAGGTTTCAATTGTCTCAGGTAATAATTTTCAGCTACAACAACCTATGCCCTTAACTGCTGACTATTATTTCTCGGTGTTCCCCAGTTCAAATGGATGGGCAACATGGAGGCGGTCATGGCAGGGTTTTGATTATCATATTACTTATTGGGAAAAATTAGACAAAAAAGATTTTATAAAATTTTTATTTGAAGATAAAGAGCACCAACAATGGTGGAAGCAACAATTTGATTGGATACATCGACAAAAACCAGATGATATGTGGGATTTTCAATTTCACTTTCTCTGCATGTCGCGGCGGCAATTGGCCGTGATGCCAAAAGCGAATTTGGTTAAAAACATTGGATATGGACCTGATGCTACGCATTCTCAAGACCCCGATAACTATTTTGCCAATATGCCTACTTATGAGTTAAACTTTCCTTTGACGCACCCCGAACGTATTGAAAGAAATTATGAAGCGGATGTGTTCATTCAAGACATGCTTTTTGGTAGAGAAGAAGTGGTCAGTAATTTCAAAAAAATGAAGAGACTAATCAAACGCCTCATTAAGTATACGCCTCGATGACACAGCTATCTGTGATTACAATCAATTTAAATAACAGTGCAGGTCTGAAAAAAACCATCGAAAGTGTTGTTAGCCAGACCTTTCAGTTATTCGAGTTTATTATCATTGATGGTGGGTCAACGGATAGCAGTGGGAAGGTGATTGAAGAATATTCAAAGCACCTAACCTATTGGGTTTCTGAACCTGATTGTGGGATTTACCACGCCATGAACAAAGGCATTAAGGTCGCTAAGGGGAGGTATTGCTTATTCCTAAATTCGGGTGATTGGTTGGTTAAGCATACCGTGTTAGCGGATGTTTTTTCCGAAAATCTTACGGCAGATATTATCGCAGGGGATGTGTATTATTATGATAACCAACGAAATACGATACAGTGGCACGTTGTGTCGCCAGATGTATTGAGTGCTAAAATACTTTTTCAGGGGAGCTTGCCTCATCAGTCTACGTTTATTCGACGAGCTTTGTTTGAAAACATAGGCTATTATAACGAAAGCCTTCGTATCGCGTCTGATTGGCTCTTTTTTGTGGAGGCTTTGCTGGAAAAAGGTTGTAGTTATACGCATTACCAAGGAGTGGTATCCTATTTTAATATGGATGGGATAAGCTGTAATCCTGCCACTGATTCCCTTCCTAAAAGGGAACAACTGAGCGTGCTTCAGCAAAAGTATCCTTTGTTTTTGGCTGATTATGACCGCTTGGCGCACTTGGAAGAACAGTCAAATCGGTGGTCGGAAAGCCGTGAATATCTTGTTTTTACCTATTTTCAAAAGATAGGATTGATTCAGGCAGGAGTATTTTGTTTGAGATTGTTCCGTTTTTTGAAGCGTAAAATGGCCTTTAGCCGCTAATGATGAAAACATTTCTAAAAAAAATAGCCCAAAAATACGGGTATGATATTTTACACTTACCCACCGACCCGTTGGTAAGGCAGCGGCTAGATTTACTGAAACAGTACGATATAAACCTGATTTTTGATATTGGTGCCAATGTAGGTCAATATGCCCAGAAGATGAGGGAAATCGGGTATCGGGGAGAAATCGTTTCCTTTGAACCTTTGCCTCGGGAGTTTGAGCAACTCAAAAAAAAAGCGGAAGGAGATTTTAGATGGAAAGCAGCGGAATTTGCGCTTGGTAATTTCAACGGGACGGCCGAAATCAATCTTGCTAAAAACTCATATAGCAGCTCAATTCTAGATATTCTGCCTGTGCACGTAGAAAGTGCCCCTGACTCTGTTTATGTAGGAACCCAAACGGTAATGGTCCGCCGGTTGGATGATGTGATTGAGCAATATTATCTTCCAGGCCAAAATATCTTTGTTAAAATAGACACGCAAGGATTTGAAAGGCAGGTATTTGAAGGGTGCATGGCTTCGCTCTCCAAAATTAGCGGCTTCCAGTTGGAATTGTCAATCGTGCCGCTGTACGAAGGTGAAACCCTGATGCAGGAAATGGTAGACTTGCTAAGAAATCATGGGTTCAAGCTTAAACTTATAGAAGGCGGGCACCGAAACTACGAGACGGGCGAGTTGCTTCAGGTAGAAGGGTATTTTTATCGATGAAATTATCAATCATCACCATTAATCTCAACAACTGCAAAGGGCTAGAAAAAACCATCAATAGTGTAATTAGCCAGCAGTTTACTGATTATGAGTTTATTGTGATTGATGGCGGGTCGAGTGACGGGAGCTTAGAATGTATAAAAGAGCACCAAAATCATATTCATTATTGGTTGTCAGAACCCGACAAAGGGATTTACAACGCCATGAATAAGGGCATAGCACAAGCTAAAGGGGACTATTGTTTGTTTTTAAACTCGGGAGATTGGCTGGTCGAAAATGTGTTAAGTAACGATTTCGGGAGGGATTTTGTGGAAGATATTATCTACGGTAATTCCTATCTCGCTTATAGCAACGGAACTATTGAAGAATTGAAATATCCATCTCTGCTTTCTATGCGGTATTTTTTTAGTGCAACCATTGGTCATCAATGTACTTTTATTAAAAGAACTCTTTTGAATACCTATGGGGGTTATAATGAGGCGTTTAAAATTCATTCTGATTACGAATTTTGGATTAAGGCGATTATTATTGGCAATTGTACTGTGAAGCATTGGCCCGTATTTGTGTCTTATTATGATATGTCGGGGATTAGTTCTCAGCCCAATGAGTGGAGCCAAAAAGAGCATAAAGCTATTTTGAGTACGTATTTTTCAGCGACTATTTTAGCGGATTATGATTACTGGAAAAAACGGGAAAAAGAAATGGAGATTTTGATGTGGTATAAGCGCCAGAGTATTTTATATCCATTCCTTGTGCTGTTTTATAAGGTGGTAAAAAATATCAGAAAGTTGCTTAAAATGAGTTATTGAGTGATGTTTGAAGTCCCCATTTTGTTGATTGTTTTCAACCGCCCTCAGGCGGCTCAAAAAGTATTTAATGAACTAAAGAAAATAAAGCCCAAATATTTGTTTGTGGCCGCTGATGGGCCAAGGCTGGACAAACCTGACGATGTTGTGAAATGTGAGGCTACGCGAGAAATTTTCAAACAAATAGACTGGCCATGTGAATTGAAAACCTTGTTTCGAGACAAAAACCGAGGCTGTGGACGCGGCCCTGCCGAAGCCATTACTTGGTTTTTTGAGCAGGTGGAAGCAGGGATTATCTTGGAAGATGACTGTGTGCCGAGCGCAGGATTTTTTCCGTATTGTTCGGCCTTGCTCAAACGCTATAAAGAAGACGAAACAATTTACATGATTTCGGGGACCAATGCCCTGAAATCGTGGCGACGGAGGCGATGTTCCTATCTTTATTCATTGATGGGACACAGTTTAGGCTGGGCTACTTGGCGCCGTGCCTGGCAAAAATTTGACTACAGCATGGAAGCATGGAAGAGCAAAGAAAGTAAAAAAGCGATTCGTAAATTTTTAAATAATCAACGGTATTTTCGGCATTTCAAAGCTGAATTTGACAAAGTTTATCTAGAAGAGCCTAATGATGTTTGGGATTTTCAATGGCTTTTTGCACGTTGGCTCAACGGTGGAAAAACGATTGTCCCTTCCGTCAATCTTATTTCTAACATTGGCTTCAATGCTGATGCCACCCATTCTTTTTATGAAAATGATCCCCTTGCTAACCTGCCTTTAAAACACCTCACTTTTCCGTTAATTCCCCCAACGCGGAGGTTAGATTCTATATTTGACTGGATACTTTTTGAACGTTTCATTAATCAAGAAAAACGTTCGTTTTACAAAAAAGTAATATTGAAAATTATTAAGGTTCTGATTAATAAGGGGTTGCTTTGATAGTGATATGAAAAAAACAGTATTAAATCTATCGGCAATTGATTACAGCGGCGCGGGAAAGTTTACGACTCATTTCAATGATCTTCTGCTGGGGGCAGGTTACGATTCTTACTTGATTGTTAGAGATGTGAAAGCAAACTATCCACATGCTATACACTATCCCGATTCGAAGTTTGAAAACAGCCTCCCCAAAATACGCCGTAAAATATTCCAAAAAGAATGGTCGAAGGTCAGTTTAGACTATGATTATTACTTTTACAACAGTTTTGAAAAGTATCCAAGAGCAACCGCTAAAAAGCTATTGTCCCTTATTCCAAAAAAACCAGATACTATCGTCATTCATTGGGTAACGGATTTTATCAACACAAAACTAATTGATGAATTATGTCAGCTGACGGGAGCGCAAATTGTTTGGCTAATGTTGGACAATGCTCCCATGACGGGAGGCTGCCATTATCCATGGGAGTGTGGCGGATATCACAATGATTGCAGTGACTGTCCTGCCATTGTAGATGCAAACTATCATTGGTTGCCTCAGAAAAATCTGGCCTTCAAAAAACAACATTTGCCTTCAAATACCCGATTATTGGTCTTTTCTGAAAACGATTACGAAAGAGCCATGTGTTCGTCGGTATTTAAAAATCAGCAAATTATGAAAATGCCGGGGTATTTTGTGGACGAAGCCAAATATAGCCCAGGGGACAAAATGGCCGCGAAAGATTTTTTTTCGCTTCCAAAAGACCATAGAGTTATTTTCTTTGGGGCTACCTCTTTGGATGAAAGAAGAAAAGGTATTCAATTATTTATTGATGCTTTAAAAACCATTGACCTCACCAATGTAACGCTGTTGGTGGCGGGAGCGGCGACCTTACCGCTTCAATACGAAAATATGAAGTTGGTGGGGAATTTATCCGAAGAAGACTTGATTAAAGCCTACCAAGCGGCTGATATTTTTGTGTGCCCCTCGTTGGAAGATTCGGGGCCTACAATGATTAATCAGGCTGTTTTGTGCGGTACGCCGGTGGTTTCTTTCAAAACAGGATTAGGATCAGAGTTGGTACATACTAGAGAAACGGGCTATCTCGCGGCGTTTGGCAGTTCGGAGGATTTGGCAAAAGGAATCGATTATTTAATAAGACTACCGCAAGCTGAGTTGGATATCATCTCAAAACAGTGTCGAGATTTTACCATGAACCTATATGGTGGACGGGATAGGTATTTGCAAATTCTTGAAAACGCTCTCTGAATTGGTTTTGACTACCATTGACTTACAAAAATGAAGACTATTTTGGTCATTGGAGGTGCAGGGTTTATTGGCTCAAACCTAATACACTATATTACTGAGAACGACTTAGTAAACGAATACCATTTTGTTTGTATATGCAGAAACAAAGTTCCCCAAATAAATCACCCTCATGTAGAATACATCATGGGGGATTATTGTGATGAAGTTCTCCTGAATTCCATTTTTGGAAAATACAATTTTGATGGTGTTTTTCATATTGCAAGTTCGTCCGTACCCGTGACCTCAAATGATACTATTAGGGGGGATATTCAGCAAGATTTAATAGGGACAATAAGATTGCTGGAATTGATGAGACGTTTTAAATGTAACTTTATCTTATTTTTCTCTTCGGGGGGGGCATTGTATGGGAACAACGGTGCTCCGGGAGGTGCCAAAGAAACAGACCTGTGTAAGCCCATCAGCTCTTACGGCATTATAAAATGGTCAATCGAAGAATATATTCAACTTTTTCATAGAAATTACGGTATTAATTATTTGATACTTAGGCCTTCCAATTTGTTTGGCGAGTTTCACACTTCCGATAAACAGGGTATTATTAATATAGCCATCCGAAAAGCAATTAACCAACAGCCTTTGGAGATTTGGGGAGATGGACAACAGGCTAAAGATTACCTTTATATAAAGGATGCGGTGGCGGTGATTTATGCCCTTTTGGTTAATAATAAAAGAAATCTGATTCTGAATTTGGGAAGTGGGCAAACGACCTCTATTAATCAAATTGTGGAGTATATCCGAGAATTAGAACCCGAAATAGAGGTTAATTATAGGAGTTCGGTTAAAGCAGATGTTCGTGATATTTCATTAAATATCAATGAGTTGAAGCGAAATGTCGCAAGTCTTATGTTAACGGATATTCGGCAGGGTATTTATAATACGTATAAGTGGGAGAGGGTGCAATTTTTGCGCCGTTTACCATTTGGCAAAGTGTTGATGTAAGTACAATCATGCCCAAGCTGTCTATCATTACCATTAATTACAACAACGTTGAAGGGCTGAAAAAGACCATCGAAAGCGTGGTTAATCAAACCTCGGATGAATTTGAATATTTGGTGATTGATGGTGGTTCGACCGACGGGAGTCTGGATATAATTAAGAAATATTCTGATAAAATCAACTATTGGATAAGTGAGCCAGACAATGGTATTTATCATGCCATGAACAAAGGGATTTTGAAAGCAAAAGGCGATTATTGCCAATTTCTCAACTCGGGAGATTATCTAATAGCACCCGATGTGACTGCGGAGATGCTTGATAAAATACCTGATTGCAGTATTTTGTATGGTAATAAAATTCGGGAGGTTAATGGGCAAATGCAGGTAGAACGTAGTTTTGCGGGCCGACAAGTGACCCTGTTTGATATGTATGTCTCTACGTTTTTTCACGCGCCCGCTTACATCAAAAAGTCGCTGTTTGATACTTATGGGTTGTACGATGAATCGCTCAAAATCGTATCGGATTGGAAATTTTACCTCATTGCCATCGGATTAAACAACGAAAAAGTCGTTTATAAAGACATTGATTTGGTGTGGTTTGACCCCAACGGAATCAGCAGTACCAACAAAGCATTGGATAAACAGGAACGAAAAATGGTGTTGGAGCAGGTACTGCCGCCCAATATCCGGTTGGATTATGAAGAGTTTGCGCGTGACGGTCAAATCATGCGCAGGTTGAAAAAAAGTAAGTGGGCTTGGTTTATGGTCCTTAATCTCTACCGACTCTTTTTTAGAGTCGATAAGTATTTGTAAAACAGTTTATTATGAAGCAATTTCTTTCTGGAATCCTTGATAAGTTAGGGTTTATGGTCGTTACGAAACGAAAAATAAAGACCTATCAACTGGCAAAACTAGAACAAGAGTACCCGATGTTGGAAGACAAGGGGATATTTATAAAAGCGCGCGCCAATGGAGGATTAAAGGAAAAACTGGTGGCACAAGGCAAAACACGCTGGTTAGAAATCGGTTGCGGAGGCACGTTTGATGACTATTTTGTGTATATCGACCTGTTTCCCGAAACATTGGTCAATCAAAAAGGGAAATATTACCGACTAGATATGGTCAATGCCACCGATGAGAGCCTTCAAAAACTCGGTAAATTTGACTTGATACGGATGCAGCACGTGTTTGAACATTTTACGCCTGAGGCAGGTAGAACGGTGCTGGAGAATTGTGCTAAACTCCTCAACAAAGACGGGTACATCCTCATCTCTACGCCCGATTTGAGAAAGTACATCGGATTTTATTTGTCAGGCCAAATTAGAAATAATTTTGATTGGGCTTTGAACCGAATCCCTAAGGATAGTCCCAACAGCTTCTATTTTTCTGTTTTTTCGCATAGTCTGCCGTTTGAAAAACACGAATGGTGCTATGACGCGGAGGGGTTACTTTATCAAATGGAGACGGTTGGGAAATTTAAAAACGCCCGAGAAATTACGCTTGAAGATGAAATGGCCAATATTCCTTTTACCCACAATCGGCCAAACGAAGATGTTTGTGTGCTGGCTCAATTGAAGTAGGTTACCCATGAAAGTGTATCTTGACCCTTGGACAGATGTAGATTATACGGCGTTTTATATTCAAGGTCTGTATGAAATTTATGGCAGACAAAACGTTCAGTTTTCCAGTCGTTATTTTAATGGAAATAAACCTAATCTAGCTTTAAAGTTTGTGGTAGAAAGTGGAGCGAGAATCAGCAGGTACGTGATTGATTGGAGTGACGCAACCACCGTGGAGCGGGAAGATTATGAATGGTGCGATTTTTACGGCAAAATCAATTATAATGAAAAGGCAACTCCCGAAGAATTAAGGACCAAAATCATAAAATTAGCCCCAAGTTTTGGTATCAAAACATGGAGTTTATACTATAGCGTGTTCCTTGCGGGTGCAAATTGTCTTAGATCAACCCCTCCGTTGAAGCAGACCAAGCGATTTTTGTCAAAGTATATAAAGCACAACAGGCATCTTCCGATTGAAAGTTATCGTCCCGGTGAATCAAAGAGTGATTATGTTTTCTCCGTGAGTGCCTTGTGGAACAGTGACGAATGGATTCGTAATGATGAAACCGTTAATTTATACCGCGCTCGCTTTTTTGAGGTTTGTAAATCAATCAAAAATCTGCATTTTGAAGGGGGATTTGTGTATAGTCAAATCAAAAATATGAATCCTCGTTTTCAACATTTAATGTTAGATACGGATTGGATTTTGAAAGAAGAATACATTGCCAAAATCAAGGACTCAACGCTCGTTTTTAATACGCCCGCTTGGGCTATGTGCCACGGGTGGAAATTGGGGGAGTATTTGGCCTTAGGCAAAGCCATTATTTCAACGCCCTTGATAAATGACTTACCCGCTCCGCTTGAACATGGTAAGCACATTCATTATGTATCTGGCCAAGAAGATGAGATAAAAAAAGCCATTGAACTTTTGCTTACTAATCAAGAATACAGACGGCATTTAGAAAAGGGAGCGTATGCCTATTATGAAAAGTATGCCTCGCCTATTCAATCGGTGAAACTTTTAGTTGGATAGGCTCACAGACAATGAAATCAGATTTTTAAGGTATTTTTTCGGTTTACTGGTTACTGTCTTTATAGCCAAGGTCAAAACAAAGTAAGGGGATAAAAAAGTATGATACTTGAAAATTTAGAATTTAAGATATTAAAGAAATTAAGCTTGCTGAATTTCTTTAATGTATCAAAAAGAATATCATACGCTCGCCATAAAATTAATGTTCCTGTTGTTGGAGGACTTGGATATCCAAATCTTTATTTAAAACCCAATTGGCTTTATTTACTCGTAAATGAGTTGTTTGTTTCAGATGGACAAACATTTGTTGATGTGGGGGCAAATATTGGGCAAACGCTCTTATCTGTCAAGACTGCTGAAAAACAAATAAACTACATCGGCTTTGAGCCTGCCATATCTTGCTGTTATTACTTAAAAGAATTAGTAAGGGTTAATAATTTAAAAAATTGCCACATTTATAATTTCGCGCTTTCTGATAAATTAGGGCAGATATTCTTGGAAAGAAACAATGATGCGGATCCTACAGCGTCGATTATAGAAGAACTCCGACCACAATTTTTTAAGTTGAAGGAGCCCATCATATCGCTCAATCTAGATATTTTGGAATTGGATGCACCCATTAATTGCATAAAGATTGATATTGAAGGTGCTGAATTGGAGGCGTTGAATGGGATGGAAAAACTGATTCGTAAGAATCGCCCCTATATTATTTGCGAAGTGCTGGATAGTTTTAGTGATGAAGTCTTTGAATTTACCCAAAAGAGAGCGGCTGAAGTATGCTCTTTTCTTAAAGCACTCGATTATTCAATCATTCAATTGGTACAGGATGAGACAACAGAGCGAATTATTTCGTTTCATGAAATTGATACCATCACTTTAATTCAATGGAATAAAAAAAGCCTCCAACTCAATGATTATATCTTTTTTCCCTCGATTAATACAGAAATGGTGACGAGTATTTTAACTAAATTGATTAAATAGCTCTCCCGATTTTTGGTCAATACGATAATTATTTAAATCCATAAAAGATGAATATAGTCGATTTTAGCAAAGAGGAATTCCAAAACCAACAAATTGAGGCATCTCATTTGGAGGAAATATTGAAGGATTTTCGCCGGGATGGCTATGTGATTTTTAAGGATATTTTTTCAAAAGACTATATTAATGAGCTTAACGCTGATTTTATTGATAAGTATGGACATCTTTTTTCGGAAGAATATAAAAAAAATGTGTTTCGAGTGGGACATAGAAGGATTCAAGTATCGGTGGAATTAAAAAAATCTTTTAACACCCCCTATTTGTATGCAAACCCGTTCATACTTCCTGTTTTAGAAGGAATATTTAATACAGAGTTTATAATCAGTGATTTAACCTGTGTTACATCTTTGCCAGGGGCTAAATATATGCCACTGCATAGAGATGGAGCTATATTTAAAGGCGTTGCCTTAGCCCCTCTTCTGCCAGCGTATGCAGTTGGACTTCTTATTCCTTTGATTCCTTTTACAAAACTGAACGGACCTACTCGTTATTGGCCAGGTAGTCATCGAAGCCCTCTTCATTCGGGCGCTTTTGAAGGCAACCCCAACTTTATTGAGCCTGAAATAGAAACGGGATCCTGTATTTTGATGGACTACCGCATTGTACACTGCGGTAACCCTAACCAATCAGACGAAAAAAGACCCTTACTGTATTGCAATTATAGCCTTCCATGGTATTTTGATAGCTCTAATTTTAGATTTGATCCACACTTAATTGTGGATGATAATAACTATTCAGATATTCCAGAAGAGTATAAGTCCCTTTTTCAAAGAAGAAACATGAAACTTCAATAAAATATCATCAATATAAAGAATGTACGCCCTATATTTGAATCCTAAAATAGCAGGTATGCAGTTACGTTTTCCCATAAAAGACATCAAAATACAATTTAAGGGCGTAAAAAAAAACATTACACATCCAAATCATTGCTATCCTTCTGTATGTCTTAATCAGCATGAATTTGTGCTTGATTTAGAGGGGGTTGGTTGCTTTTATGCTTGTAACGGAAACTATATAGAACTCATGCCTTATCCCAATGTCACCCAAAATGCATTGGAGTTATATCTAAATGGGTCAGTATACGGTGCTGTATTACATCAGCGGAAAAATTTACCACTACATGGCAGTTGCTTTAGTTTTCAAGGGATTGGGGTAATGATTTGCGGAGAATCAGGTGTAGGAAAGTCATCACTCACGGCGGCATTTTGTCTGGAAGGAGCTGATTTTTTAACTGACGACATCACACCCATCTTGATTAAAGAAGGAAAACCTTATATATGGGCGATTTCAGACCGAATAAAATTGTGGAGTGATAGCCTAATGCAGCTTAAACAGAAGGAGGAAGAGTTGAGCCGAATTATGCCTGAATGGGGCAAGTTTTATTTTCCAATGGAGTCAGAAAGGGGAGAACTAGTGGTGTTAGATCATGTTTTTATTCTTCAAATTCACGATAAACCCACCGTGGAAATTCAAGAAGTAGAAGGCATTGAAAAATTTATTGCCCTCAGAAATGAAATTTACCGTAAAGAGTTTCTTCAAGGGATGCCTGAAAGTGAGGCTTCTTATCTAAAAAAATTGATCACAATAAGCCAAACGGTGAAAATAACGAAGATTTATCGACCCACAGGTATTTCCATTGAGCAGTTGCGACTTGAACTTGAAAAACATATTTTATCATTTCTAACTAAACCGAGTGTTGTTGAAGTAGTATTATGAAACAAGTTATAAAATTTAGTAAATTGCCAATACAGGAAAAATTGCTTTTTGTGGAGGCACTGTTATTTTCGTATAGCGCTAAAGTTTTGCTTTTGATTTTACCGTTCAAATACTGCCTGAAGTTTGTTTCTAATGATAAATGTGAAGATACCGAACCGGATGTTCGAGAACTGAAACAAATAAAAAAAGCCGTATATCGTAGCAATGGGCTGGCATTTTGGGATAATAAGTGTTTGGTGATGAGCCTTGCATCGCGCTGGATGCTGCAACGCCGCCGTATTCCCTCACAGATTTCGCTGGGAGTAGCTTTTGACGAAAAAAATAATTTTATCGCTCATGCTTGGCTCAAGACCTTTGAATATGAAATTGTGGATAAGGGAGGAAACTACCGCGAATTGTATCAATTTTAAATGACTTTTTTTTATATTTACCAACCAAAACACAAAAAACGATGGAAACGCAAAACACTGACAAAAAAATCTGGTCAAAACCAACTGTTTTAACGCTGGATATTAATCATGATACCTACTCCGACAAAGGAACTGGAGATAGAGAGGTAGGTAAAGGTGATGCTGAAAATAAATTAAAGTCAATCCCTTCTTAGGTAATGCTGTACGGAGAGTTTTCTCTTGTACCTTTTGGCCAAAAAAGTGCATCTGTTCGTCGTCTCCAAAAGACAATGAATTGGGCAGGGTGCATTCATCATCAGGTAACGTACGGAAATTTTTCGGGCGGTTTCTTCCTGCATCCGCATCTGCCATTTACGGTTGAAGACTGCCTGTACATTGATACCGACAATGATTTGTTGGTATTAATGTCGGGCTCTGTTTATAATCGTTTTGAAATAGACCGAGATATAGACCGTAAGCTGGGAGTTCTTCCGTTGCCCGCTCTCATCGCTAATATTTTTTTGCGTAAAGGCCCTAGTTTTGTTAATACCCTTAATGGGGATTTCAGTATCGCTATTTATCAGGGGCGGGATAATATGTTGTCCCTTTTTCGCGACCATGTAGGCGTTAATCCATTGGCGTATACGCTACAAGACAACTCTCTATTCTTCTCTTTCGATATAATCGGTTTGTGCCGGGCTTTCCATGAAGAAGGCAAGAGAATGAACATGGACCCCATTATCTCTATTTACAAGCCAGTAGATATGACTTTAACGCCTAATGAAAAGGTGTTGAAATTGAAAGCAGGGCATTTTTTACAGTTTAATTCTGATGGAATTATAACTAAAAAGTACTGGGAGCCTGAGCGGGTTAAAACGGATAATAATCTTTCCCAACCCCAAATGTTGGCCGAGATCAAAGCGCTCCTCCAGGACGCAGTACATATTCGGGCAGATCCGCGTTTCAATGCAGGGGCCCATCTGAGCGGGGGCTTTGACTCAAGCACCGTGGCCGTGCTCGCCCGAAAAGAGTATGCCAATCAGACGCGGTTTTATGGGTATTCTTGGTCTCCCGACAACAGCACACCTGATGAACATGAACTGGATGAGAGAGAATTGGTAAAAAAAACCTGTCAAATGTCGGGAATCATTCCCGCTTTTATCCACGTGGAAGTGCAAGATTTTGTGAAGCTGACCGAAAACTCACTCAACAACTTCACTTATTTCTACGAAGAGAAAGTACTTGAATTGGCAAAACAACAAAAAAATAATTTGCTTTTCAGCGGGTGGGGTGGTGATGAGTTTATCAGCTTTGGTAGTTCAGGAGTTGATTCAGACCTTTTTTTTAACTTCCAATGGAAGACGTTTTTTAAAAAGAATCCGCTGAATAAACCCAAGAAAATTATCTCTTATTTACTGTACCGAATTTTGTTTCCTGCAATTGGCTTTGTGCCTTTCGGAGTGCGTAAAAGCTACAAAGACACATTACGTTTTTTTAAAAAAGAGGCTAGGGGATTTCATCAGGAAACTTACAACCGATACAACTTTTATCGCTCACGCCGAGAATACCAACTTAGTATGTTGTATACGTATCATCTGGCTGAGAGAACCGAGTGTTGGGCGATTACGGGATACCGAAACGGGGTGGTGTATAGGTATCCTTTGTTGGACAAACGAATCATTGAGTATATGTTGAAAGTTCCTTCCAAGGCATTGGTGAAGGATAGCAAATATACCCGCATTATTCTTCGTGAAATCACTGAAGGGTTGTTACCTGAAGAGGTACGGTGGCGAGTGGGTAAATGGGATCCTGCTTTTTTTTCTCTGGTACATAAACAATCCAAAGAAAGAGGAATGCTTTTTATGAGGGAGATAGCAGAATTTAAAACGAACCCTAATTTGTATTTTGTAGACTTTGATGAATTGGAAATTGGGGTGAAAAAGATTCAAGAAAATCCTGATTATCCTGAATCTTCAAAAGTTATTGGCGCTATCGTCGCCTTTAAAATGTACCATGAGTTTTCGAAAAGGTATGTTGAAAAAATTGAGGAGCGGGAAAACGTATCATAAATAAAAGCCTATGTCTGTTGAATCCACTGAAAGCCCTGTAGCCGAGCAGGAAATATGTGTTAAGTGCGGTATTTGCTGCGATGGAACCCTCTTTAATCATGCGGAGTTAGAGCCAGGGGAAATGAGTAGTGGTAGCTTGCCCAAAAAAATAGAGCAAAACTATCGCAAGATGGGCGAAAAAGAGCGATTTGTACTTCCCTGTCAATATTTTGAGGGAAAATGTACCATTTATGATCAAAATAGAGCCATAGTCTGCTCAGCTTTTCGGTGTCAGTTGTTAAAGGATTTTTCTAAAGGAAGAATTACAAAATATGATGCCGATAAAACTGTATTGAACGCGCTGAAGTTCAGGAATGAAATTTTTGAATTATATAAGCGTATTTTTGGGGTTGATACTAAGCTGAGTTTTCGACAATTGTTGACTGAGATAGGTAAAATGCCTGTGCCTCCTGCCGAACAATCCAAGGAGTTGGCGTTGTTGAAAGCACAATGTAATATCTATGAAACTTTACTAATCAAAAACTTTAAGTCAATCAAAACCTTCAAGTCTATGATTGACACTACAGTAGAACAATAAATAATTACCTCAGAAATGGCACTATTTATACGAAACAATGAAACCATCTCGGGTCAATTGAATGACGACTTGGTGATGGTAGATATTGAAAAAGGAAGTTATTTCTCGCTCAATTCGGTAGCGACCCGGATTTGGGAGTTGCTCGAAAACCCGTTAAGCTCCGAAAGCCTCTATAATGCCCTCATGGCAGAGTACGACGTCAGTCCCGAACAATGCCGTACTGAAGTGAATGAGTATCTTGAAAAAATGAAAGAATTGGGGTTGATTCAAGTAGTTGCCTGATTTTTTACGACAAATAAGTGTTTTCGGTTGTTATTCCGCTTTATAACAAAGCCAACTACGTTGAAAAAGCCGTAAAGTCAGTGCTTGGACAGACATTCCGAGATTTTGAGGTGATTGTGGTCGATGATGGCTCAACTGACGATGGTTTTGCCCGACTTAAGTATTTGCAAGACGATAGACTACGTCTCATTCCGCAAAAAAATGCGGGGGTTTCTGTGGCCAGAAACAACGGTGTCAAAACGGCTAAATATGATTACATTGCTTTTTTGGACGCGGATGATTGGTGGGATGAACGCTTTCTGGAGCAAATGGAAAAGCTAATCTCCGATTATCCTCAAGCGGCTCTCTACGCTACCAACTACTACAGTGTAAAAAATAGGATAAATCGTCGGGCTGTTATTGGCGTTGCTGATGGTTTTCAAGGTGGTTACATTGATTATTTTGACGTATATGCCAAAACGTTCTGGGCACCCGTCAACTGTTCGTACGTGGTGATAAAAAAAACGGTTTTTGTTGAAGAAAAAGGCTTTCAGCCATTCTTGAGAATGGGGGAGGATTTGGATTTGTGGCTTAGGGTGGCGTTGAAGCACAAAGTCGGCTATCTGAATCAATTTTTGGCGTACTCAAACCAAGATGCTGAAACGTCCCAACGAGCATTGGGTGTAGAAAAACGTTGGAAGAAAGAAGAGCACGTGATTTTTAATCTGGCCTACCTGCATAAATATGAAAACCAATTGCCCAAGCTGAAGTATTTGCTCGATGGCCTGCGGCTGAGGTCTTTGATTCCTTTTTATTTGCAAAACGCATATCCCCAAGAAATCAGGGAAATCGTGAAAACAATTAACTTTTCTCGCCATCCGTTTTTGTATCGCTTTGTTTATACTTGGCCCAAAGCGGTGGTTTTGGGTTATTTTTTAGGTAAAAAATACGGGTCGTTTGTCAAACAATCTATCATTCGTATGGCCCATAAAGCACGGAATTAATCAACTATGATTCCAAAAATAATTCATTATTGCTGGTTTGGGCGCGGTAAAATGCCAGAAATGGCCATTCGCTGCATCGAATCATGGAACATATACTTGCCTGATTACGAATTAAGACTCTGGAACGAAGATACGTTTGATATAAACAGCGTAGTCTATGTAAAAGAGGCCTACGAAGCTCGAAAATTTGCCTTTGTGACAGATTATGTACGCCTTCACGCCCTGTATCATTTTGGTGGAATTTACATGGACACCGATGTGGAAGTTCTCAAACGTTTAGATGATTTATTGTCCTACCCAGCCTTTTCTGGATTTGAAAGTGAAATAGAAATCCCCACTGGAATCATGGCCAGCGCGCAGAACGGTGCATGGGCCCGCGAAATGCTAGCCTATTATGAGGGAAGGAATTTTCAAAAAAAAGACGGGACGTTGGATATGACCACCAACGTTGAAATTATTTCGGGAATCATGTCGGCCAATGGGTTTGTCTTGAAAAATGGTTATCAGGTTTATAAAGATTGTATGCATATCTTTCCGAAAGATTATTTTTGTCCTAAATCTCGGAGTGGTTTGATTACCCTTACAAAAAACACCTATTGTATTCACCATTTTGAGGGTTCTTGGCAGCCCATGAAGTACAAAATGAAGAAATACTTCTTTCAAAAGATTGTAGGCCCCATAATAACGGATAAACTCATACGAATGAAACGTTTTCTGATAGGGGCGCGGCAAAATAAATCCTTATAATCTACTTGAAGCTATGCTGAATTATTTACCGAAATACTACATGAGTCAGGCCATAGGCTTGTTTATGATTATTTTTGCAGCTATTTCTGTTCTTTTTATCTCCAATATTTTGCCTTTGTTATGGGTATTTCCTGTACTTTTTGAAGTCATTGCTTTTTTTTATTTCTCAGCGGTATATACGCGCAAGTGGGCCAATGTATCAAACGTATTGTACCAAAAAATGCTATTTCTGATGGCATTTGCCATTCGGGTTGCATTTGTGTTTATCAGTTATTTCTTTTTTGATTACATGACTGGCCAGCCCTTTGAATTTGAAGCCGGGGATGCCGTTGGTTACCACGGTGAAGGAGCGTGGGTGGCGGGTCTGTTGAAAGATGGTAAATTTGATGAGTACTTGGAGTATATCGGCACAAACTACTCAGATATGGGCTATCCGTTGTATTTAGGAGTTTTGTATTCGATTGTAGGAGATGGGGTCTTGATTCCGAGGCTAATCAAAGCGCTGCTGGGTGCGTTCACCTGTGTGTTGGTTTACCGAATAGCAAGTCGAAATTTTGGGGAAGGAGCAGGACGGATTGCGGGTATTCTGGCGATGTTGGTTCCCAATCTGATTTATTATTGTGGATTACACCTGAAAGAAACCGAGATGGTATTTTTGGTGGTGATGTTTATCAATTTGGCCGATACGGTTTTACGGGCTCAACGACTCAATTTTAAAAATGTGTTGCTGCTTTGTTTGGTTGGTGCGTCGTTGTTTTTCTTTCGTACCGTATTGGCGGTCTGCTTGTGGGCGTCATTGTTTGTGGCGGCTTTTTTCATTTCCAGCCGAATTTCGGGAACAGGGAAAAAAATCGGAATTGTGGTATTGGTATTGGTGGCTGCGGGCTTGATTTTTATCAGTAGTTTGGGTGATAATGTGCAGGAATACATGGATGGAAGCGATAGGAATTTGAAGAAACAAATGTCCAATTATGCCAATCGGGCGGCTGGAAAAAGTAATAAATTGGCCCAATACGGCTCCAAGAGCGTTTTTCTTCCTCTTATGCTTTTGGCTCCCTTTCCAACCTTGGTCGATACGCAGCAACCCAACGCCATGATGATGGCTGGTGCGTTTTTTACCCGAAATGTGTACGCTTTTTTTGTATTTGTTACCCTTTTTGTGATGTACAAACGGAAGTTATGGCGGAATCATGCGCTACTGCTTTCTATTGTGTTTTCTTATTTATTTGTGTTGGCTTCGAGCGGTTTTGCACTGTCAGAACGCTTTCACCTACCGGTAGTGCCTTTTCTGTTGATTTTGGCGTCGTTTGGCATTACCCAAATGAACAGCACAAACAAAAAGTATTACTTCCCTTATTTACTGTTTATTGCGGTATTGGTTATTGGTTGGAATTGGTTTAAGCTGGCAGGAAGGGCCTAAGCGGCGTTATGAAAGTGTTGATTGTGTGTAGCGGAAATGCGCCAAATTTTGATTTTCAAAAACACCAGGCCTTTATTTATGACCAAGTAGAAGCTGTCAAAAGAGCCGATTCATCCATTGAGTTCGATTATTTTTTTATTTCTGGTAAAGGGCTTAAAGGCTATTTAAGGAGCCTGAAAGAGCTAAAAAAAAAACTTAAAGCCGAGCGCTATTATTGTATTCACGCCCACGTTGCGGCGTCGGCATTGTTGGCTAATTTACAAAGAGAGGTTCCCGTAGTGGCTACTTTTCATGGGTCAGATATTAACGATATTCGGCTAAGATGCCTCTCCTTGTGGGTGGAGTTATTGAGTAAAAAAACAATTTATGTGAGCGAACAATTGCTCCAGAAAGCCTTTTTTTACTTTAAACACAAAGCGCAGGTGATTCCCTGCGGGGTAGATTTTGGCTTCTTTTTTCCAAGGCCAAAAGAGGTGTCCAAAGCCCAAATGGGTTTTTTACCCGAAAAAAAACACATTCTATTCTCGTCTTCTTTCGACAATACCGTCAAGAATTATCCTTTGGCAGCCGCCGCGTTGAGCCTTATAAATAACCCAAACTTGCAGTTATTGGAGCTGAAAGGGTATGATCGGGAGGAGGTCGCAGTATTGTTGACAGCCGTCGATGCAGCTTTGATGACTTCACATACCGAGGGGTCGCCACAATTTATAAAAGAGGCGATTGCCTGCGGGTGCCCGGTCGTATCGACCGATGTGGGAGATGTGAAATCGGTGATTGAAAATATCCAAGGCTGTTTTATTACGTCGCGGCAGCCCGAAGATGTAGCCTCAAAAATCCGCCAAGCCCTCAATTATCCAACCCCGATTAACGGTCGAGAGCGTATTCAAAGGTTTGATAACGAATTGATTGCAAAAAAAATAATTTCTCTTTACCAAAGTATAACTTAATCCATGCAACCCGAAATAGTAATCATTGATTATGGAATGGGCAACTTGCGTTCGGTACTCAAAAAAGTGGAACGTTTGCATAAAAGCGTTCAGGTTTCAGCGGATTTAAAAGTCATTGAAAATGCCCAAAAACTTATCCTTCCAGGGGTTGGGCATTTTGCCAACGGGGTCAAAAAATTGAAAGAATCGGGTATATGGGAGGTGCTGAATCAAAAGGTACTGGAGGTGCAAACGCCCATTTTGGGGATATGTTTGGGTATGCAGCTCATGGCAAAATGTAGTGAAGAAGGAAACGCCGAGGGGCTGGGATGGTTGGAGGCCGAAGTCGTTCGTTTTAAGGTCAATGATACCCGTACTTACAAAGTGCCCCACATGGGTTGGAATACGGTGGAGATACAAAAGGAATCGCCCCTTTTTGCTGGGGTGAGTCAAGAGGCGATGTATTATTTTGTTCATTCCTATTATATGAAATGCCACAACGCAAAAGATGCACTAGGAAGCACTGATTATGCGTTGTATTTTACGTCAGCTATCCAAAAAAACAACATTTACGGGACGCAGTTTCACCCAGAAAAAAGCCACGAATGGGGCGACCGTCTCATTCAAAATTTTATCGCTTTACCCGCCTAACCACGGATGTTTAGACCCCGCGTGATTCCCGTCCTTTTATTGAAAGACAAAGGATTGGTCAAATCAGAAAAATTCAAAAATCACCGGTATGTAGGTGACCCAATCAACGCTGTTAAGATTTTCAATGACCTAAAAGCCGACGAGCTCGTTTTTTTAGATATTTTGGCTACTACCGAAAAACGCTCTATCTCGCCAGAGTTTGTCCGCAGGGTAGGAGATGAAGCCAATATGCCGTTTGCGGTGGGCGGCGGCATTCGTTCCATCAAAGAAATCAAAGCCCTTATCAATGCCGGGGCCGAAAAAGTGGTCATCAATACCTACGCCGTCGAAAATCCGTCTTTTATCAAAGAAGCCTCCGAAGAATTTGGCAGTTCAACCATCGTGGTTTCTGTCGACGTCAATCAAAAGTTTTTGCGAAAAAAACAGGTTTACACGGCGGCAGGAACCAAATCAACGGGCTGGGACCCCGTGGAGTGGGCACAAAAAATGCAGGATTGTGGAGCAGGAGAAATCATCATTAACTCTATTGAGCACGATGGCACCATGCAGGGGTATGATTTGAAATTGGTCAAAGAAGTAGCCGAAGCCGTTGAAATTCCAGTGGTGGCTCTTGGAGGAGCTGGAAGCCTGAATGATTTCACCCGCGCTGTTCGTGAATCGTATGCCTCGG
Organism: Runella aurantiaca; assembly: GCF_003339505.1. GTDB lineage: Bacteria > Bacteroidota > Bacteroidia > Cytophagales > Spirosomataceae > Runella > Runella aurantiaca. Next base: position 75,787 of record NZ_QPIW01000017.1, on the reverse strand, counting down.
CGGTGGCGGCCGGGTCATTGTTTGTGTTTCATGGTCCTCGAAAGGCCGTTTTGGTCAATTATCCACAAAATAAAGAACTTGTACATTTATTCAGTTAAGCCATGAAAATCTGTTCGAAAGGAGTTTGGGACGATAGCTTACCCGGAATTACGTTTGACGAAAACGGAGTTTCTAACTTTGGGAAATTGCAGGAAAGAATGATGCAGGAGTATCCACGAGGCGAGCAGGGCACAAAAGACTGGGAGCAGCTGGTGGAGGAAATGAAAGCCTCGGGGCGGGGAAAAAAATATGATTGCATTGTGGGCGTGAGCGGCGGAGTCGACAGTTCGTACTTGCTGCATATTGCGAACCGCTACGGCCTGCGGCCGTTGGCCGTCAATCTGGACAATGGTTTCAATAGTGAGATTGCCGTGCAGAATATTTTCAAGGTAACGACTAAGCTTAAGATTGATTTAGAAACTTATGTGGTTGATTATGAGGAGATGAAAGACCTTTTGCGGGCGTATATGAGGGCGGGGGTGCCGTGGATTGACGCTCCCACCGACTTGGCTATCAAGGCAACGATGTACAAAATCGCGAACCAGGAAGGAATAAAATACATACTTCGCGGCAATGATTTTAGATCGGAAGGCAAGCAACCCAAAGAATGGACCTATGCCGACGCCAAACAGTTGCTCTTTATTCATAAAAAATTTGGTTCTGGAATTCGACTTAAAACCTACCCTTTGCTGACACTGCCCAAAATGATTTATTCGGGTCTGCTCAAAGGCATTCGAGATATCAGGCCGTATTATTTTTTGGATTACCAAAAACAAGAAGCCAAACAAATGCTGATGGAGGAGTACGACTGGAAGGACTACGGCGGTCATCACCACGAAAACCTGTTTACAAAATTTGCCATGGCATATTGGTTACCCGAAAAATTCGGCATCGACAAACGTAAAATAAACCTGTCGGCGCAGGTACTGAGTGGGGCGTTGTCGCGGGCGGAAGCAATGACCCGCCTGAGTCAGCCTTTTGCACCCAAAGAAGAGCTAGAGAATACCCGCGAATATGTAATTAAAAAATTGGAGTTGAGCCCAGATGAATTTGCAACTATCTGGAAATTAGAAAATAAAAATGCGTTTGATTACCCATCTAATTATAGTCTGATGTTTCGATTGGCCGATACTTTCAGCCCGCTTTTGAAAAAGCTCTATTCCTTCAAACCCATGTCAATCACCGCGCGGGAAGTGATTGACGGGACCACCGAGACCGTTCGTTAAGACATATCAAATAAGTGACGTAAAGTTGAAATGTTTGTCAAAATAAGGCTGCAAACATCAACTATACGCAATGAATATCCTTTTCTACTTTGGTCATCCTGCACAATATCTTTTTGTAAGGGAGACCATCAAGCGATTATCACAATCAAATCGTCATCGGATAAGGATTTTGATAAAGACCAAAGATGTATTGGAGGATTTGTTGCGCAACGAAGGCATGGAATACACCAATATATTGCCGCAGATACGCGGGAATTCCCGGGCGTCGATTATTGTGAGCCTGCTTAAAAGGACTTTTTCAATGCTGCCGATTGTGTTGAAATTTAAACCTGATTTGTTGATTGGTACGGATGCCACGATTGCGCAATTGGGTAAATTGCTGAACATCAATAGGATTACAATTACAGAAGATGATTATGAAGCAATCAAAAATCTGGGAGATTTGGCCTATCCGTTTACCCAAACGATTCTGTGTCCAAGCGTATGTGATGTGGGCAAGTGGGGCACTAAAAAAGTGGGATACGATGGTTATATGAAACTTGGATATTTGCACCCTGCGGTATTCACTGTCAATAACGAAGTGTTGAAAAAGTATGGTTTTGTCAAAAAATATATACTAATTCGTTTATCGCAATTGAATGCTCACCACGATTTTGGGATAAAAGGCCTTAACGAGACCTTGCTTGATACGATAATTGAAATGGTTGAAAGTATTGGTTATCAGGTGTTAATTTCGGCAGAAGGCGGCGGTGATGATAAATATGAAAAGTACAAATTGTCAATCAATCCGAACGACATGCATCATGTGTTAGCAAACGCTCAAGTACTGATTTGCGATAGCCAAAGCATGACCATGGAAGCGGCTATGTTGGGCGTTCCTTCGTTAAGGTATAGCAGTTTTGTGGGCAAAATCTCGGTTTTGGAAGAACTTGAACACACTTATCAGCTGACTGTTGGCATTGTTCAAGGCGATGATGCGCAGCTAATGAAATACTTGCATAACATGCTTAGCGACAAGGATATAAAAGAAAAGTGCCAAGCAAAAAGGGCAAAGATGTTGGCTGATAAAATTGACGTTACAGCGTTTATGGTTTGGTTTATTGAGAATTATCCCCGTAGTAAAAACCAAATGAAAGAAGATCCAGCGATTCAAGATCAATTCAAAAAGCTGAAAACCTAAGCCAAAAACCGAAGGTGAGAAGTTCATATTATAGCCTTAAAAACCCTGAAAAAAGCCAACTTGAACCGATTGAAAAATTTGTAAAGTCGCACCCAAATGCCAACTATTTTCAATCAAGTCTCTTTTTTTTTACCTGTAAATGTTCTAAGTCAGTTACACCAGTGTATTATGTGGCATACGATGAAAATTATGCAGTGACGGGTGTAATGCTGGCTTTTAGGCAGACGCAATACCAAGCTTTTCCACTCAATTTTTTATCGGCACGAACCATAATTTGGGGTGGGCCATTGGTGCAGCACAACAGTTTGGAGGTATATAAAGGGCTTTATGAGCTATACCATAAAGAACGTTTACTTTCAATTTATACCCAAGTTCGCAACCTTTCAGACCAAAGCGCCTTCCTAACGGTGATGCGAGACTTGGACTATACCTACGAAGAGCATTTAAACATCATTGTTGACCTAGCAAAAACGGAAGAGCAGTTGTGGTCAGAGGTTCATTCCAAACGCAGAAATGAAATCAGACGGGCGCAAAAAGAAGGCACAACGGTGGAGTTGAGCACCGCTCCAGATACGCTCACCAAGTGCTATTTGATTTTGAAAGAAGTATACCAACGTGCCAAACTCCCGTTGCCTAGCATAGACCATTTTGAGGCGCTGCTTCAAAACAGCACCCAAGAAGAAGGGCTGCGGATTTTTGTTGCTAAGTATGAAGACAAGATAATCGGCTGTATGTTTTGTTTGGCGTATGGCACTACCCTGTTTGATTATTACGCGGGCGCTTACCAAGAAAATTACGATAAATACCCCAACGACTTACTGCCGTGGGAGGTTTTTAGATGGGGCAAACGAAATGGGTTTACGCGGTTTGATTTCGGTGGGGCTGGCAAACCTGGAGTGCCGTACGGGGTGAGGGAGTACAAAAAAAAATTTGGTGGTGAGATGGTGAATTACGGACGTTTTGAAAAAGTCCATTTTCCGATGCTTTATGGGTTGGTGATTAGAGCGTTCAATCTTTGGAGGGTTTTGAAAAAGTGATTATTCCCCGGTTTAAGTATGCGTATTCTTTGAAAGACGTTTTTTTAGGTGTAAAAAACGTGTTCAGAGACGAAAAAGTGAGCGTACCTGTCTTCCAAGCGTTGTTCCCAGAAGCGAAAATACACCTGACGGAGAGCGCGGCAAGTGGTATAAAATATGCATTAGAGGGTTTTGGCCTAAAAAAAAACGCCCGTATCGGAGTGCAGCCGTACACCTGCTCTTCGGTTTTGGGAGCGATTGCGGCGGCAGGGTTTACCCCTTTTTTTATTGATATTAATCAAAACCTTTCGCTGAATATCGAGGCGTTGAAGTCCAAAGTTGCTGAAATTGACGCGCTGATTGTTACCCATACGTTTGGCTTTCTCGCCGACATCGCTGAAATCAAAGCCATTGCCCCTCATCTGCCTGTCATTGAAGATTGTGCCCACGCCCTTTTTAGTCAGTACAAACACCGTTTCGTGGGTACTTTTTTTGACGCCGCTGTTTTTTCATTCGGAAACGGTAAATTTCCGTCGCTTGGAGGCGGCGGAATGCTGGTCGTTAACAACCCAGCCCTGAACGAACGGATAAGGGAACGACTTTCGACATTGCCCAGACCCACTTTGTGGCAAGAACTAAAACAAATTGTTAAATCGTACGCTAAAGCAGTGATGTATGCGCCGCTGCCGCAGTGGATGATGAATAAAATATTGAGTGAACGCTACCTCAATAATCGAAATAAGACGATAATTAGTCGTGGAAATCAAGAGTTCAATATCTTTAAAAGCATTGAGTTGAGTTTGCCGACCAAATTGGAGGAAGCCCAAAAAAATGCCGTTGTTCAGAATGAAAACGGCAACTATTTAGCTCAAATGCTCAGGGGGAAATATGAATTTTTGACGCCATACCAAAATAAAGTTAATTACTTTGCCTTTGTACTAATCGAAGAAGAACGAAACCGTCTAAGTCGTTATCTGAAGGAGAGGGGCATTATGAGTGGCAAACATTTTCAACACGCGTTGGCTTGGGCGATGGCTTATGGTTATGCGCCTGGGAGTTGTCCAGTATTTGAAAAACAAGTCAATCAGGTTTTGACGATTCCGTGCAATTATGGCCTAAGTAAGCGTGAATTAGACCAAATTACCCATTGTTTATTAGAATTTCGAAAATTAAACCCTCAATGAAAACCATTCTTGTTGATATAAACCATCCCGCCCACGTGCATCTCTTTAAGTATTTTATACAGGAGATGAAAGCACGAGGGTATCGAGTGATTGTGACGGCCAAAGAAGTGAAAGTTATCATGCGCCTTTTGGAAGCGTATAATATAGAATATATAAAAGTTGGACAGAAAAAAGATTCGCTCGCGCTGAAATACATCTATGAATTCTTTCATTTGCTAAAAGTACTGGGGATTGTTTGGAGGTATCGTGTCGACTATGGCATAGGAATTTCGATGGTGCTACCCATTCTTACAAAAATAACGCGGATGAAAGTGATTGCGCTGGACGATGACGACCTGACCGTAACACCAACATTTGCCAAAGCCATATCTTTTGCATCGACAATTCTCAATCCAAGTGCGTTGTCGTTTGAAGACCGAGGCCCCAACCGGATATGCCACCCGAGTTTTCATGAACTTGCTTACCTGCATCCCAATCGTTTTGAACCGCAGGTCAGTGTGCTTAAGGAGTTGGGCATTGAGCCAGGCGAGACTTTTTTTATCATGCGTTTCAACGTATTTAAGGCGCACCATGATGCGGGCGTCAGGGGGTTGGATATTGGTCAAAAACTTCGTATTATTGAACTACTCAAGCCTTTTGGAAAGATTTTTATTACAACCGAGCGCGATATTGAACCTGAAATAAAGGAGTATCAATTGCCCGTGGCACCCGAAAAAATCCACTCTCTCATGTATTTTGCGACGCTGTTTGTGGGGGATAGTCAAACCATGATTTCGGAGGCAGCACTCTTGGGAACGCCCGCCATCAAATTGAACTCTTTTGCGGGAAGGCTATCCATCCCGAACGAAATTGAAGAAATGTACGCCTTGTGTTATTCATTTCTGCCCAATCAATTTGAGGAGATGATAGCCTTGATTGACCGACTGGTTCACCAAAAAAATCTGAAGGAAGATTGGGCGCTGCGCAGGCAGAAAATGCTCACGGAGAAGATAGACCTCACCGATTTTCTGGTGCGATTGGTGGCTCATTATCCTGAAAGTGTTCGGATGGCAAAAGAAAATCCTGACCTTCGGATAAGCGTTGCTCAATAAGTTTTACGCTCAATATTTTTAGGTCCGAAAAATGGATTTTACCCTACGCCTTTACCGAAAATTGTTGGAAAGCCTGATTGCTTCAAATTACCATTTTCAAACATTCGAAGATTTTCTTATCTCACCACAAGAGCGTGCCATCGTGCTGCGCCACGACGTTGATTTGTTGCCCCGAAATTCTCTAGCCTTTGCCGAAATTCAGAACGAATACGGTCTCTCAGGCTCCTATTATTTTAGGGCGGTGGAAGTAAGCTGGGACGACAAAATCATTCAACGGATAGCCGCTTTGGGCCATGAAGTAGGCTACCATTATGAGTGCCTGACTACCTGCCGGGGCGATATTCAAAAAGGCTTGGCCGATTTTGAGCAAAATCTGGAGAGGCTGCGAAAATTGGTGCCCGTTTCCACGATTTGTATGCACGGAAGTCCGCTTTCAAAATTTGATTCCCGCGACCTGTGGGAATTTCACTCTTATCGTGATTTTGGCATTATTGGCGAGCCGTATTTTGACGTTGATTTCAGCAAAGTACTTTATCTGACCGACACGGGCCGCCGATGGGACGGCGATAAAGTCAGCGTAAGGGATAAAGTGGGTAGCAAAAATCATCCTTTTAAAACAACATGCGACATCATCGCGGCGGCTGATGCAGGCCAGTTGCCCGCCCAAATTATGTTTACTTTTCACCCCCAACGCTGGGATGACCATAGTGTGCCGTGGGTGAAGGAATTGGTGCTTCAGAACGCCAAAAACGTCATAAAAAAATATTTTTTCGTCAAAAATACCTGAGTGAGCTACATGCTGAAACTCCTGACCATTATCGGGGCGCGCCCCCAGATCATTAAATCGGCCGCCATCAGCAGAGCGATTAAAAACCAGTATGCATCCAGTATCAAAGAAGTGGTGGTGCATACAGGGCAGCATTATGACGAACGGATGTCGGCGATTTTCTTTGAAGAATTGCAAATTCCCCTGCCAGATTATAACCTAGGGGCTGGTTCGGGCAAACATGGTGAACAAACCGCCCGGATGATTACAGGGATTGAAACCATTTTGGAGAACGAACAACCCGACTTTATGATTATTTACGGCGATACCAATTCCACCTTGGCCGCCGCCGTGGCTGCTTCCAAAATCCACGTGCCTGTAGTGCATATTGAAGCGGGATTGCGGTCATTTAATAAAAAAATGCCCGAAGAAATAAACCGGATTTTGAGCGACCACGTATCTACTTATTTGTTTCCTCCGACCCAAACGGGTTTGGATAATCTCAAAAACGAAGGCTTTCGGGTCGATAATCGGCCACCCTACACCATCGACCGACCGGGCGTGTTTAACGTGGGCGACGTGATGTACGACAATACCCTTTTCTTTAGTAAAGTAGCGGATAAAAACACGGATATTCTCGAAAAGGAGGGGTTGGAGAAAAAGCAATTTTTGCTCGTTACGCTGCATCGAAACACCAATACCGACGATGCTGTGCGTCTGAACGCTATTTTTCGGGCGTTGTTAGAAATTGCAAATTCGAGGAGTGAAATTCTCGTTTTACCGCTTCATCCGCGTACTGCCAAACAGATGGAGATTCTGTTAGAGCCTGAGTTGCGTCGTGAAATTAACAGCAATCCTGCCATTCTGTTGCTCCCACCAGTCTCGTATTTGGAGATGATTCAATTGGAAAAATACGCAAAACTGGTATTGACCGACTCGGGTGGGGTACAAAAAGAAGCTTATTTTTTGAAAACGCCCTGCCTCATTCTACGCGCTGAAACAGAATGGGTTGAAATTGTGGAAAGCGGTGCTGCTGTACTTTGCGATGCCGACGAAACCCGCATTTTAGATGCATACCGCTATTTTATGAGTAATCCCGAAAGCAGCTACCAAACCATTTATGGCGATGGGAAGGCGGCCGAAAAAATACTGAATCTACTCCTCACTGGGGCAGGAGCGACAACCTAAATAATATGCTTTTCGTAAAATCACCCAAGCAAGCCGATACCCTTACGTTTTGCTACGTAGTTCTTTTGTTTGCGCTTGCGGTTTTGCCCATCAACGGCAAAGATTCGGCGTCTATCAACAACACGTACGTTTTGCCAGAGTTGCGGTTAGACTACCTGCTTCATTCGTTTTTGCTCCTGCCTTGGATGCCGATTCGGGTATTTTATGCCGAAACAAATCGCCTAAAAGAGCTTTTATGGCTTGCCTGCGGGGTACTTTTAGGGATAACAACCGAAGTTATCCAGTATTTTTTAACTTACCGAACCTACAATGTCATTGATTTGGCCGCTAACCTGCTCGGGGTATTTATCGGGGCTGCTCTTTGGCAAATTATTCAACCTATTTATAAAAAATAAACCAAAAATCTGGTTTTATCTTGAAGCTTAAACCTCTCCGAAGTTATGATGAAAAATAAAACGTCACTTTTCCTAATCGCCTGTTGGTGTTGTGGTTATACATCTTTTGCCCAGAACCCTCTCAAAGGAGCGAAGTACGCCGTTGAAGCGGGGGCTTTTGCTTCTACGGCCGAATCCAACCCTTTTTGGGTACGCTCAAACCAGTTTGGGGAGGTACCTTTGGGCAGCCCTGCGTTCTCGCTTCGAGGCGAGTTGAAAAAAGACTACGACAGCCTGACGAATGCAAAAGCCAAGCGTAAACTCCAGTTTGGCTATGGCGCAAGAGCCGTGGCAAATGTTGGTGAAAACAGCCGCTTTTTCTTTTCTGAATTTTATGGCAAAGCCCGCTACGGAGCTTTTGAATTCTATGCTGGACGTCGGAAAGAGATTGTTGGACTCGTCGATAGCACCCTTAGCATGGGTTCATATTCATGGTCTGGCAACGCCCTCCCGATTCCGAAAGTCCAAATTGGGTTGTTTAACTATGTGCCTTTACTTAAAAATGGATTAATTTCGTTCAAAGCCAATTTTGCGCAGGGCTGGTTTGGGTCGGGAGATTCTACCAAGAAATATTTTCTTCACCAAAAAAGTGCCTATTTTCGACTCGGAAAACCCGCCTGGAAAATGAAGTTTTATGCAGGAATCAACCATCAGGTGCAGTGGGGCGGCCGGCCAACGGTACCGTTTATCCAGAGCGGCACCAACTCACTTATCACTAATTATGGCAGTGATTTGGAAGCTTTTATTCACGTGGCCACCGGCATCAGCCTTCAGGCACTGGGCTACTACAAAAAAAGCGGGCGGGTTTCTGGCGAAGGAGGCAACCGATTGGGCAATCACTTGGGAACGGTCGATATTGGGTTGGAATATGAAAATGAAGCAACCAAGTGGTTTTTTTATCGTCAATCCATTTATGAAGACGGCTCACTCTTTGTGTTAAGCAGCATTGCTGACGGGCTGTTAGGAGCGTCGATTGAGTTGAAGGAAGCCAATCAGGGCGTAAAAAAAATTGTGTTAGAATATTTGAATACTTCCAATCAGGGAGGGAATCTTCAATCTGGAAATCAAACCGCGTTTATTCCTGAATTGAGGGGCGCCGACGATTATTTCAACAACGGGACCTACGAAGAGGGCTGGGTATATCGCAGACAAACCATCGGTACTCCTTTTATCATGCCACTCAGCGCATCTACGGGTGTAGCGCTCAAAGATTTAATCGGCGATTTTCAGCCCAAATCTCCCGTCATGCCCGATATGATTATCAATAACCGGGTCAAAGCGTGGATGCTGGGGATTCATAGCCGAATAAGTCGGGTAAATCTCCTGACCCGCGTATCGTATTCCCAAAATTTTGGTAAATACTATTTGTATTCACGGGTGTTGTTGGCTCCCATTGAGTTGAATCAAGTGTCGGTACAGCAGCAAGTTTCGTTTTCGGTGAAAAAATTCATCATCAATGCCATCGTTGCGTACGACAATGCTGGGCTTCTCGAAAATAACATCGGCGCTAGTCTGGTGGTAAGAAGGGAGTTTTAAATCTGCATGGCAGGACGAACTTCCACCAAAAACTATTCTTAACTTTCATTCTTCTAAAAATGAATATGCAAACCATAAAATATACCAACGCTGCTTGCCGACTCTGGACTTTTATTCTACTGGTAAGTACTGGCACTTCTTTGATGAGCCAGGCGCAAAACGCTGAAAACCAAGACTCTCTCGTCTATAAAAGAAGAGTGCTGATGAGCGAAGTGCTCCAAAAAGGAGTCAGAGTCAAGAAAAAAAACTTTGAAGAATTATTAAAAGACAATCCGAAAGCCAAAAAAAACTACCGATTGGGAAGTTACATCCGGCCTTTGGGGCCTTTGGTGTCGATTGGCGGCATTGGATTATGCTACGTGGCCATCAAAGGAACGCCCGCTTCAGCGGTGGTTGAGGGCACAGTTCACAACTATACTATTAGGAGTTTGCCGTTACTGGTGGCTGGGGTTGGGGCATTTGTGGGGGGGATTTGTATCATTGAGTTTTCGCATGAACTTCAATCCAACGCGGTTAAAGCCTATAATTCGAGCCTCGGTGCAAGAAAAACGACTCTTTTGCAAAAAACTAAATTTGGGATTACGCCCACTGGGAATGTGGGCTTTTACGCGCGATTTTAAAACAGTTTTTCTCCCTCAACAATCTTCTGCGTCCATCGTTTTTTGACTTCTTATGTATTCAGTTTAGGTTTTCTTCGGGGTATTTTTGGACGTAATTATGTCCATTCATCCAGATTTATTTTACTTTTGCCCAATAAAAGTTGTGGTTTTATGTGTCGTGTTGGTATATTTTTTGATTTTGTGTCTTTTTAGGATACAGTATACTCTCGTTCGCTTTTTTTTCACATTTGTCAATGACGTCATCAGCTCTTCCTTTTTCTCCATTACAGGCAAGTATTGTCAACTTAAGTGCTGAACTAAAGTTACTGATTAAGTGCCGGAAGAATGAACCAGTAGAGGCCGAAGAGCTCAACACGATTAATTGGCCCCTTTTTTTACAGTTGGTAAAAAGCCATCGTATGATTGGAGGTTTATACCCTGTTGTTGACGAGAATGAATGGCTACCCGTTGAGGTAAAAGATCGACTGAAAACAATTTATAATCAAAATAAGCTGCGAATGCTCACCTTCACGGCCGAGCTGTTGCACATCAGTAAACTATTCCAAAAAAACAAAATCGCTTCCATTCCCCTGAAAGGCCCGATGCTTTCGTACGTCTATCATCGGGATTTTATGCAGCGGGTATGTCACGACATTGACTTGCTGCTTGAGCCTGCACAAATCGAAAAAGCCTATTCGATTTTGTACGATGAAGGCTACCGGATGATGGAGAAAATTTACACTACACCCAAACAAAAAGAGGTATATCTGGCCAATTTTCATCATTACTGCCTGTACCACGAAACCAAAAACATCATCGTAGAATTGCACTGGAGGCTATTGGCTTCCCAAAGCATCCTCACGTTTCCGAATGCAGAGTTATGGAAAAACGCGTGGGTAGAGAAAATCTCTGGTATCGACATTCAACTGCTTTCCAAGCACGACAATTTCCTGTATTTGTGCGTTCACGGGGGACAACACCAGTGGAAACGGCTGTTTTGGCTCAATGATATTGCGGTTATTTTACAAAAAGAAGAGGCAAAATTTATCACCGAAGCCTATGATTTGGCGAAGCAAAGGGGAATCGGAAACTATGTTTTACAGGCCCTGCAACTTGCTTCGGCGCTGTATAAGATCATCCTGCCCGCATCCATTATTGATGAAATAGCCAGCAAAGATTCTGTATCGCATTTGTCCAAAATTGCGTTGGTGCACATGAATGCTTTGCTGTCGCTTGATGAACAGGAACCGTTTTCGTTAAAAACCTTGAGAGGAAAAGTATCCCGTTTTTTGCTGCATTATACTTCTTCTTACTATTACGGAGATTTTAAAAATGTGGTTCATGAAGCAAAAGCATACTTCATAAATCCTGCCTATTGGTCGGTGTTTGCTTTTCCTGACAGGGTGTTTTTGTTGAATTACGTGGCGGCTCCTTTTCTTTGGGGATATCATTTCTTCCAAAAATTCAGGAAATCTGATCTGTAGCTGATGAGAGAAGCGGAGGTCAAGGGCATTTTGCCCTTTTTTTATGCCTAAATTTTAATTATAAGGTGAAAAATATGAATTATTTCGGGTAAAAAGAGCCTGATTGCCCATTTTACTGTCAGCAGTTTCTGCACCTAAACCCAATGCTGTTCTTCCCAAAATAAAGATGAAAGATTTCTTTACGCTTCGTCTTAAGTCCATGACGCTCGGTACGGGGCTGTTGTTATTGTACGCCCAAAGTTGTAATGTTCCTCCAAAAAAAACAACGCAAAAAGAGGTGTTTGCGGACCATGTTCGGACCACCGAATTTCGGACGCCCGAGCAAGAAAGGCGCGGATTTAGGTTGCCACCTGGGTTTGAAATTACCCTTTTTGCATCGGAGCCTCAGATTACAAAGCCCATCAACATGGAGTTTGATGACCAGGGCCGATTGTGGGTTACACATTCATCGGAGTATCCGATGGCAGCGGCACCAGAAAAGGGAAACGATAAAATTACCATTCTGGAAGATACCAACGGCGATGGTAAAGCTGATAAATTTACCGATTTTCAGGATGGATTAAATATCCCAATCGGCATCATGCCCGTGGCCGACGGAGCCATTGCATACAGTATTCCCAACGTATATCATTTTACGGACACCGACAACGACGGCAAAGCCGATAAACGCAAGGTGCTGTACGGCGAGTTTGGCTACAAAGACACGCACGGCATGGTGAGCAATTTTATGCGGGGCTTCGACGGATGGATGCATTCTTGCCACGGGTTTACCAATACGTCCAAAATTGCGGGCACTGATGGCGACTCCGTCACGATGACTTCTGGGAATACCTTTCGTTTTCGCACAGATGGGAGCCGAGTGGAGCAGACCACTTTCGGGCGCGTCAATCCTTTCGGTTACGCCTTTGACGAAAGAGGTTTTTTGTATTCCGTAGACTGTCATTCCAAGCCCATTTATCAACTCATCAAAGGCGCAGATTATCCGCATTTTGGTAAGAAGCCAACGGGCATTGGATTTGGTCCCGAAATGATGAGTTATGAACTGGGGTCAACGGCACTTTCGGGTTTAGTGTATTATGTCGGCGAACAGTTTCCCGCCGAGTATCGCAACAGTTTCTACAACGGCGATGTGGTTACCTGCAAAATAAATCGCAACACGGTCACGTTCAAAGGTTCAACGCCCGTATCCAAAAAAGAAGCTGATTTTTTGGTGAGCGACGACCCGTGGTTTCGGCCTGTGGATGTCAAAGTGGGTCCCGATGGAGCGCTCTACATCGCAGATTTTTATAATCGCATCATTGGTCACTACGAAGTAGCGCTCAATCACCCCAAGCGGGACCGAACCAGTGGGCGGATTTGGAAAATTACGTACAAAGGCAATCAACCTCACCGCGATATGCCTGTCAAAGATTGGTCAAAAGCGACGATGGAGGAGCTTATTGCGGGATTGCAACACCCGCAACTGAACGTACGATTAAAAATAGCAGACCGCTTGGTGGATGTTTGGAAAGAAAAAGCTGTTGCGCCCGTGAGCCAAATGATGGCTTCGTCGGGTATTGATAACCGGGCGTTTGTGCATGGGCTTTGGGTGTTGGAGCGATTGGGAGATGTGCCTGAATCACTCCTCACTAAAGCCCTGAACCACCCTGACCCCACAGTACAGATACATGCGTTTCGGCTGTTTTCAGAAGCGGCAACGCTCTCTGATGCTCACCGCACGGTGGTGATTGGGGCCTTGTCCAACAAAGACCCATTTATTAAGCGCATTGCGGCCGAAATACTGACCTGGTTTCCGAAAGTTATGAACATCAAGCCATTGGTGGATTTGTACCAACAAACCAATGAAGAAGATTCACATTTGCAATACACGACATTGTTGGCCATTCGGACGAATTTGGCGGCCAAGGGAGTGATTCGGGAGGTGGCTTCAACAAAGTGGAACGACGACCAACGGAGTTTGCTCGTTAAGGCCGCGCGTGACATTCCTTCCGCCGACGTAGCGACGTTTGTGTGGGACTACCTCATGACGCACGACTTGACTGCTGAGGAGTTGGATAAAAACCTTGAATACCTGGGCCGCTATGGATCAGCGGCGCAATTGAACGAAATGATATTGCGGGTTCAAAAACATTTTATGACTGATTTGGACGGACAATTTATGTTGTATAATTCGTTGCGTAGGGGCATTGCGCAGAGTGGTTTGAAGGTGACGACACCCCTTCAGGAATGGGGAGCAAAGATGGCAAGACACTATTTGGAACTGCCAATTTTGGAAAAAGAGACGGCAGCACTCACCACGCGCCGCGTGCAGGCCGCAGAGATTGCGGGTGAATATAAAATGGCGTCGTCGCTACCTTTTCTCCAAAAAATAGTGGCTACAAAAAGTGTTGATACCAAAGTGCGCGTAGCCGTCGCCAATGCGCTGATGAGTCTGTCGCCGCAGGAGAATTTAACCTTGCTCGGTGAGGTTTTTCTGGACCGCTCGGAGCCGATTGCATTGCGAGAGAGATGGGTGTCGGCCTTGGCTCGTGCGGCCTCTCCCGAAGTTCTTGCGTTGTTGGAAAAGGGGTTTGTTGGCAGTGCGCGCAGTTTACAGGTGGGCATTGCGACGGCGTTGGCAAATTCGGAGGCGGGAATCTATCAATTAATTAAAGCCTTGAAAGAAGAAAATGTCAATGCTGATATACTGGCCGAGGTAGCCGTCAAAGAGCGTTTGGCGGCCAAGGCAACCCCCGCGCAGCAGCAACAATTGAACCAACTAACAGCGGGTGGGCTCAATGAATTTGAAGAACGACAAAAGTTGATTCAAAGTCGATTGCTAGGCTTTGAATCGGCCAAAGCCTCTCCCGAAGCGGGGCGGGCGGTATTTACCCAAAATTGCAGTACCTGCCATCAAATCAAAGGCGTGGGCGGTTTGATTGGGCCGCAGTTGGATGGCATCGGGAACTGGGGGCAAAAAGCACTTGCTGAAAAGATACTGGACCCTAATCGGAATATTTCGGAGGCGTTTCGGAGTTATAATATTACCCTAAACAACGGTCAATCCATGACGGGCCTTTACCGCCGTACCGAAGGGCAAATGATGGTCTTTGCCAACCCATTGGGGCAGGAGTTTTCGGTGGCAAAAAACGACATGAAGGAATACAAGGCCTCCAAATATACCCTCATGCCCGACCAATTCAGGAGCGTTATTCCCGAAAAAGATTTTTATGCGTTGTTAGGGTTTTTGCTCAAAACGAAATAGTTACCCTAACACCAAAGCGACATCCCTAAAAAGCGTAGACATTTCTTCTGCGCTTTTTCTATTTTTGCGCCTATGAATCTTTCTGTTTACGCACAGCAATACCGCCAAGACCTCCTTCAACGACTTGTTCCGTTTTGGACGGAATTCAGTTTGGACACGATTCATGGGGGCTATATCTGCGTGATTTCGGGAAAAGGAGAGGCGATTACGTTCGATAAATGGATTAAGTGGCACGGTCAACAGGCCTGGGCTTTTGGGAAATTATACCAGCTTACCCAGCACGCTAATTTTCTCCAATACGCTCTTCAGGGAGCTGATTTTTTACTTCATTTTGGAGCCGATACCAAAGATAATTGGTGGGAAATTGTGGACTGTACAGGACGTGGAGTGCTGGATGCATCGGATGTAGAGGCCGAGGCGGCTGCGGTGGCGGCGTGGAGCTTGGCGCATGAACTGACGGGTGAAGAAGCCTATGCCGAATCGGCTAAAAAGACGTTGACAAAAGCCGTTCGTCGCCGTGAAAAAGGATTGCAAAAACGAACTGAGGCTATTTTTTCGGGGCGTCAGTTAAAAAATATCGGAGAATTAAGCGCTTTGGCGAAGGCCCTGATGGCCTCTCAAAAGCTCTTAGGCGAAAAAACATTTCGTGAAAAAGGAGAAGCGTTGCTGCACGAATTGACCAAGCACTTTTGGGAGCCTCGTGCCAACATTGTGCTCGAAAATGTGTTCCCCGAAGGAGGCTATTCCGATTGTTTATTGGGCCGAAGAATCCACCCTGGGCGTGTTTTTGAGGCATTCAACGCTTTTTATGAATTAACCAAAGTGCTCAACAAACGCCGCATCCGTCAGCAATTGGCGCAGCACATTTTGTATCTGGCCGATACCACTTGGGACGATGCTTACGGGGGCTATTTTCATTGGCTGGATGTAAAAAGCCTGCCAGCATCCGAGCCAGAGGCCTACTATAAATATGCGTGGGTGCAGCTCGAAGCTGGAACGGCTCTATTGCGGGCCTATCAGGTGTTGCAAGACCGAACCCTGCTCAAGCATTGGCAGCGGGTGAATGATTATCTGTGGCAACATTTTCGCGATAATTCCAAAGAAGGGGAATGGGTAGGGGTGTTGAGTCGCCACGGAGAACCCCTGTTTACGCTCAAAGCTACTTCCGAAAAAAACGCCTATTATTCCATTAAAAACCTTCTAGAAAGTGCTGATTTACTGGATGTTTTGATAGACAAGTAAGCCGAAATTTTATCAATAATAGTGGATTCTCAAAATGTGATTTTTCTTCTTGTATCGTATAATTTATTCTGGCCGTTATTGCGGAGCAGAACGAGTATTTCGTAGGTATCTGGGGCCACCGATGCGCGGTGCAGAGAGGCCGTAAAGCCTTTGTCCCAATACCAACCACGACGGATAAAGGTTTTCAGAGGCAAAGGACGTTGGGTACCCGCGGCCATGTAGGTGTGCTTCGAGGACTGGAGCATGATGTACGCCCCATCGTCAAAGTCGCGTGTGGGGCGAATGAAATCTTTTTGGTAATCAACCGTCAGGACATCCCCCTTAAAATACACCGAATCAAGAAGAAAGGGCTCTTTGGGCATGGCCGTTTCTGGGGTGGTTTCGAAAAATAAATTGGGTTGATACAATCGCTGGATTTGCCTAAAATCCTCGCCTGTTAAATCAAACATTTTTAATCCTAACAAATCGTCGTTGTACATTGAATTGAATTCCTGAACCACCGCTGCCCGACGATTATTGACCGCTGGCGCCACGGCGTAGTATAAAATCAACAGGTTGAAAACAACGCTCAGACCGATTGTTAGGGGCAAAAGCCATTTTTTAGAATCGCGAAGCCAATAAATGAATAGCAAATATCCAACCACCAACAACCACGTGGGGTACATCCTGTACCGGCCTTTAAACATCCCAATGAGGCCATCCCCTTCAGCGCGTTTATAGACCACACCGAGGGCCGTCAGGCAGATAAAAAGTAGTAAAAACAAGGCAAAAAACTGAACGTCGCTCATTTTTACCGTAACCTCAAAATGACGAATTTTTAATCCGAAGTTTTTTAGGTCTACAGCTTTTAGCAAAAGCCACAAAACACCGCCCAATAGCACTGCACCCCAGGCCACCGAACCCCATACCGCAAGGTTGGAAGGGGCGTATACATCGACGTTGACCGATGAACCAATAAATGCCAAAAAACAGGTAAGCGCGTGACCATAATTGCTTGAATTGGTGAGGTCGAGGCCACTTGGGGAAGCGTGGGCGCGGGTAAGACTATAAAGCAACATCGTGGTGGCAAACGCTCCTGCCGTGATGCCCGCCATTTTTTTTCGCTGCATCAGCACGAGCAGAAAGCCGCCGATAAGGAAAGTGACAAGGCCGTTGCCGTAGGTAAAAGTGGCAAAGAAAGAAAAAAGAAGGGCTAAAAATAGTCGTGGAAGTGTGGAAGGCGTAGCGTAATAATAACCCGCCATCATCACAAAAAACAGCAGACCGAAATTGCCCAGCGAACTGGTTCCCCAGAAGATATTTTCGAAGGAATGCACGCACAAGTGAATCCAGCAAACGGGAATAAAATACGCAAAAGGAAGGGAACGGCCAGGGGACGACGAAGGTATTTTTTGAAAAATAAGGAACAAAATGCCCAACTGCCCAATCCATAAACCGTTGCTTATCATCATCAACGATTTGAGGTTGACGTGTCCCGTGAGCCAATAAGAAAGGAGTACAACTGAGCGCGTAAATACAATACGATGCTCAGGAAATCCGACAGTCAGCCAATCCAGTTTTTCGTGCCAGTTGGCTGATTTTTGCCATTGCTCAATGATTTGTAAAACGTGCGTGTCATCATAAGCCACGTAATTTACATTGAGCGAGATGGCTTGAAAAAATAATAAATACAAAATTAGCGGCAACAAACACAGCGTACGGACAACGGAACGATGCTGGAAAAGACGGTCGAAAAATTGCATACAGAAAGTTTAAAACGGCTAAAATTAGTAAGTTAGTAGCCGTGAAGGAACAGAAAAATAATAAACCCGCAGAGGTAAAATAGTAAAACTCTGTTTATCAGTGCTTTATGTTTGATAAATGAAGCTGTTATTTTCGAGCAATTCCTGTTCCAAACCCATCCTCAAACCTTTTTATAAATGAAATTTCCTACATTTCTACTCTTTGGCTTTTTATTGACAATGGCAGAATCCCGCGCGCAAAACCCTTACTTAGCAACAAAAAACGGGCAGTTGGAGCTTACCCCAGCGGGTGCGTCCTTTTTGGCAAAATTGCCGCTTCACTGCATCAACACTGAATATCCCAACAAAACGGGACACACACTGGAAGCTGAAAAGGATGCTCGGCTGAGTCCCAAAGAATTGCATCCTTCATTTTATGGGTGTCTGGATTGGCACTCGTCGGTGCATGGGCATTGGATGCTGGTGCGATTGCTGAAAACGTTTAAAAACCTGCCCGAAGAAGCGCAAATTCGTCATATTTTGAACGACAGCTTCGCTCCAGATAAGCTAAAGACAGAAGCGGATTATTTTACAAAATATCCCTTAGCCAAAACCTTTGAGCGCACCTACGGCTGGGCTTGGCTGTTGAAGTTGGACGAAGAACTTTCGACTTGGGATGACCCGCAAGCGCGGCAATGGCACCAACACCTGCGTCCTTTGACGCAACAGGTGGTGGGGCTTTGGACTGCTTTTTTGCCCAAACAAACCTACCCAAACCGGACGGGAGTGCATCCCAACACGGCGTTTGGGTTGGTGTTTGCGCTTGATTATGCCCGAACCGTAAAAAACACCGTTTTTGAAGCGCAAATCATTCAGAAAGCCAAGGAGTTTTACTTGAAAAACACTAATTCTCCCGCTTTTCAAGAACCAGATGGGTCTGACTTCTTGTCGCCGAGTTTAGAGGTGGCGGATTTGATGCGGCGTATTTTGCCCCAAGCGGCATTTTTGAAGTGGTTCAACGCCTTTTTGCCCGCCGCAGGGCTTCAAAATGTCATGAAAATGCCCATTGTGAGCGACCGAAATGACATGCAGATTGTGCATTTGGATGGTCTTTCTTTGAGCCGGGCGTGGTGTATGTTGGGTATTGCGCGGGCGTTGCCCAAAACTGACCCGCGTCGCGCGTTGTTGCTCAAAAGTGCCCATACTTTTATTAACACTACGTTGCCGCAAATTACCAATGGCAGCTATGGTGGCGAGCATTGGTTAGCGTCTTTTGCCGTGTATGCTTTGGGGCAAGAATGACTCAATACACCGCCGCGTAGTCGATGATGATGTCTATTTTTTTCCATTTTCCTTTTCTGACTTGCACGGGATTGATGTTCATCGCGTCGTCGAATAGGTTGGCATAAAGGCCTTTGTCTTCTTTGATGAAAAGTGAGTAATAGCCAGCAGGCAAGGTCACTTTAAACCGACCAGCCTTGTTGGTAGTTATCTTTTGGATGAATTTGGAATTGATTTTTCGGTAAAAACCCGCGTCGTCCGCTGGTTCGGTTTGATTGGAGGAAGTGAGCTCGTAAATCAGGATTTCACGCGCAATGGGCGAGCCTTTTGGGTTAGTTACCTTAACATCGGGCGTAGGCATCAGATTGCCCGAACGCCAAAGCACCGTTCCTGAGATGCCTTGACTCCCTTTTTTCGTTTGAGCCGTGCAACCCGATGAAGTGAAAAGTAAGCCAATAAAAGCGACGCTGAACACTTGCAACACATGACAAATCGTTGATTTTGGCATACAATTTGGGTTTTAATAATGGAAGTGCTTATCAATCAAGAATCGCTTAAGCGACCATTCATGGAATCTTTTGTTTTTGCAAAAAATTAGGCTAATTCTGGTACATAGGTCTCCGTGACTTCTTCCAAAATGTCGTTGATTTCTTGATAAGACATGGTTTCTACCAATCTCATCCGGAAAGGTTTGAAGTTGTCTAAGCCTTTGAAGTAAGAAGCATAGTGCCGACGCATTTCCACGATTCCCGTGCGGTCGCCTTTCCAACGGATAGAAAAATCTAGGTGTTTGCGACAGGCTCGTACGCGCTCGGCAGTAGTTGGGGGCGCCAGGTGCTCACCTGTACGCATGAAATGTTTGATTTCGTTGAAAATCCACGGATACCCAATGCTCGCCCGGCCAATCATGATGCCGTCTACGCCAAAACGATTGCGGTAGTCAAGGGCTTTTTCGGGGCTGTCGATGTCCCCGTTTCCGAAAATCGGAATATTTATGCGTGAATTTTCTTTGATTTGGCCAATCAGCGTCCAATCGGCATCGCCTTTGTACATCTGTACCCGCGTCCGTCCGTGAACCGTAAGTGCCTTGATACCAATGTCTTGCAGGCGCTCGGCTACTTCTTGTATATTTTTCGTAGACTCATCCCAGCCCAAACGCGTTTTAACCGTAACGGGCAGGTGCGTGGCTTTGACTACGGCTTCGGTCATTTTGACCATTTTAGGAATATCCTGCAATAATGCCGCACCAGCTCCTCGGCAAGCCACTTGTTTGACGGGACAACCGTAGTTGATGTCAATCAAATCGGGGTTTACTTTGGTAGCAATGCGGGCGCACTCGCCCATGGTTTCGATGTCGCTGCCGAACAACTGAATGCCGATGGGGCGTTCGTACTCAAAAATGTCCAATTTTTGTACACTTTTTGCCGCATCCCGAATCAACCCTTCCGATGACACAAATTCTGTGTACATCAAATCTGCTCCGCCTTCTTTGCAAACGGCCCGAAAGGGAGGATCAGAGACATCCTCCATCGGAGCCAATAACAGCGGGAACTCGCCTAATTCTATGTTTCCTATCTTTACCATCGTCTCAATTTTGGCATCTTTAAAATGCAAATTTCGCGTTTTTTTCTTTATCTCTGAAAATAACCTATTTTTGCGCCTTATAATTCAAAACG
Source organism: Runella aurantiaca (assembly GCF_003339505.1). Taxonomy (GTDB): domain Bacteria; phylum Bacteroidota; class Bacteroidia; order Cytophagales; family Spirosomataceae; genus Runella; species Runella aurantiaca. Next base: position 54,880 of record NZ_QPIW01000017.1, on the reverse strand, counting down.
ATGTGCAGTCTATCCACCTGAGCCTATTCGTTAAAAACGACAAATAAAGCTTCGAGGCCGTCATCGCTAGACATAAATTCAGTTTGTAAACTCATACTTTGTAAATCGTAACCAATCAATGTCTTATCTATTCACTTCAGAATCTGTGTCGGAAGGTCACCCCGATAAAGTAGCTGACCAAATTTCAGATGCGCTCATCGACCATTTCATGGCGTTTGATCCAAAATCAAAAGTAGCCTGTGAGACCCTCGTGACCACAGGACAGGTAGTATTGGCGGGAGAGGTAAATACCAAAACGTACCTTGACGTGCAGCAGATTGCCCGTGATGTGATTGCGAAAATTGGATATACCAAAGCGGAGTACATGTTTGAAGCACACTCGTGCGGGGTACTTTCGGCCATTCACGAGCAATCAGCGGATATTAATCAGGGCGTTGACCGTCAAACGGCCGACGATTTTGAAAGCAAAGCCAACGCGCAGGGAGCTGGTGACCAAGGAATGATGTTTGGCTACGCCACCCGCGAAACCGACAATTATATGCCATTGGCGCTTGATTTGTCACACAAGATTTTGGAAGAACTGGCGGCCGTACGACGCGAAAACAAACGCATCAAGTACCTCCGTCCCGATGCTAAGTCGCAGGTGACGATTGAATATTCTGATACCAATAAGCCCATTCGTATTGATACCATCGTGGTTTCTACGCAGCACGATGATTTTGGGGCCGACGAAGCGATGTTGGCGACGATTCGTAAAGACATCATTACATACGTGATTCCCCGCGTGAAAGCGAAGTTGAAGCCATCGTTGCGTAAATTATTTAACGACCAAATCACGTACCACATCAACCCCACGGGTAAGTTCGTGATTGGTGGTCCGCACGGCGATACGGGTTTGACGGGTCGTAAAATCATCGTCGATACCTACGGTGGTAAAGGTGCCCACGGTGGGGGAGCGTTTTCGGGTAAAGACCCCTCAAAAGTAGACCGTTCGGCGGCCTACGCCACGCGCCACATTGCCAAGAATTTGGTTGCCGCGGGTGTTTGCGACGAAGTGTTGGTGCAGGTTTCTTACGCTATTGGTGTAGCTAAACCTTGCGGTTTGTACGTAAATACGTACGGAACCGCCAAGGTAAAAGGCGAAAATGGCAAGAAATTGAGTGATGGTGAGATTGCAAAATTAGTAGAAAGTGTATTTGATTTGCGCCCTTATGCTATTGAGCAACGCCTCAAATTGCGTAATCCTATTTATTCTGAAACGGCAGCGTATGGTCACATGGGCCGTGAGCCCAAAACCGTGACGAAGGTGTTTGAAAACGCGGGTCAACGTGCCGAAGTAGAGGTAGAATTGTTTACTTGGGAAAAACTTGACTACGTAGACGCGGTAAAAGCGGCGTTTGGTTTGTAGTAGATATAATTTTATGATTTGAACGTCGGCGAAGTTACTTCGCCGACGTTTTTTTATATCAAGGTGGGCCAAAAAGAATCGCGGCGGCTTCGCGCAGCGACTTGGCCTGACTAACTTCTCTGATAATATCCCTCCATTCGTGAAAATTCAGGTAAATGACGTTCTGGGATTCAACAGGTTTCGTAATTCCGTACACGGGCGTTTCGGTCTCTTCTTGAAATGTACCAAACAGACGGTCCCACAGAATGAACGTTGTTCCAAAATTTTTATCCAGATACAGCGTATTCTTTCCGTGATGCACCCGGTGGTGGGAGGGAGTTACAAAAATATATTCAAACCAGCGAGGCAGTTTATGAATCACTTCGGTATGAATCCAGAATTGATACAGTAAATCAATCTGGTAGCAGGTAAACGTAATCACAGGGTGAATTCCCGAAAGCCACACGGGCAAGAAGAAAATGATTTTGATGTGTTGCGTCCATGAGTTTCGAAAGGAGGTTGCCAAATTAAAATGTTCTGATGAATGATGCGTGACGTGGGTTGCCCACCAAATGCGCTGTTTATGCGCAATGAAATGCGCAAAATAATTACAAAGGTCAATGCCCAAATAAGCCAGAATCCACGACCACCATGTATTGGGCAAACGCCACGGTACCATTTCGTAACAAAATAAACTTACGCCCACAATCGCGGCCTTAAAAAGACCATTGATGAGGAGGCTTCCAAGGCCAATACCCACCGATGCTTTTAAATCATCGTGGTCGTATCGGTGGTGTGGGTCGTGCCTCACTAGCCAATATTCAACGGTAATACAAATAAAAATCAAAGGGGTAGCATACAGCAACAGCGGCTGCAAGTCTTGTTCAAACTGCTGAGGAGTCATTCCGAAAAACGTTATAGTTTAATAATGGGAGCCTTGGCTGAAGATTATCGATTTACATAGATACGTTCAGAAACAGCGTGTTTGTTGGGGTGCATTGTTATGCCAAATAATTCTATGTAACGGACTTTAGGGATAAACCCGCCCGAAGGTTCTAACTGAACAAATATTTTTCTTAATAATGAAGCATGACCATCTATTTGGGTAATGGCTGCGGGCTTTCCTTCGTGCGATAATACCTGTAATGAGCGGTTTTGGAATGCATTAAGGCGTATCACAACCGACTCGTTTTCTTTCGAATTTATGTGCTGTTTGTACCCGTACGCCAATTGCCATTGTACGGCGGAAAGTTTTTCCCGCTGTCCTTTTTCTGCATAACGTATCCAATATACGTCAATAGGAAATTTGGGGTTTAAGCGTTTGTTAGGGAGCAGATTAGCATCGTACATTACTGTATTGGCGTCGTTGCTACGCTGAATGTAAAATAGATGATTGGCCGAAGTTGGCGGTTCTGGAAAAGAGATTTTTGGGGAGTCGTCAACGGCGTGGAACGAGCACAGCCCCATGGCCGCAAAAATTAATGTGTAGATTTTCATAGCTGTATGGAGGGATTGCTGATGCCCTCTGCCTTAATGACAATCTACTGAGTTTCCCCCCCTATTTGAATGGAAAAATAAATGAATAAATATTGCATTTAGATGCCATCATCTTGGCCTGCGTGATGCGATTTTGCACCGAAATTGGAAACAACGTGTTAAAGCCAAGTTCGAATTAAAGCAAGAAAGTGCTTTGCCCCGATGAAACGGTTAATATTTCAACGTCGCGGCGATAAATACATTACTTGGACAATGTTCACTGGATTGTGGGTTCCAGCTGCGCCATTCGGAAGCAAACACCCTCGAAAAAGTCTTGGTGCTACATATTTTCGAGGTGGTTTTTAAACAAGGCTTTAAAAAATCAATTTGTGTGTAAGACGAAGCTGACTGCGGTTGTTTTTTGATTCCTTTGGGCATTTCTATCCAATCAAAACCCACAAAGCACCCTTCGGCGGGAATGGCTATGTGATAAGGTTCGATGTCGAATAAAAATGTTTCTGAGGTGATAGGAACAATAATAGACTTGGTCAACAAATCATTAAGAGGCTCCCCAGTGACGGGACTAATTGAAAAAACCCTGATTCTTAATTTGGTTTGGGCAAGTGTTTTTTTGTCGAATTTGGCATGTATCTTACTTAAAAGAGCTTCCTTTTTCGCTGAGTTTTCAATTTTTAGGGCGACGCTCTGGCCGAGGGCGGCATTAAAAGTCGCTCTTGAAGGTTGGTCGAACACTCCCTCCATTGACGAGCGTTGAAAAAGGTTTGTATTTTCAATTGGGATTAATTGAAGGGGCTCTTTAGGGACAAGATAAATAAATAACGGAGATAGAACAACTACATTTTTTATACTAATGAGAGAGGGTTCAAAGCCTGGTGAAGAAACCATCAAAGTATCGTTTGGGCTTACATTTAACTGATAGTAGCCTTTTTCGTCGGTAATGTAACCTTGCGCTTTATTTTTCAATGAAATGGTTGCACAAGGAATACCAACTTTATTTTTATCTCGTACAATCCCCTTTATTTCAAGGGATTGCCCTAAAATAATCCCAGGTAAAGTCATGAGAAGGATGACGAGTGTGTTCAATGAAGGGTTCATAAAAATGTGGGTTTTCAATTTGGGGTATGAATGATGCAATACTTCCCCATGAATAATGGCTTGGTAATGGTTACTGTAAATCTTTACTGGTAAAGTAGACTTCTCTTAGACGAGCGCAATCATTACCAGTCACAATCTCCAGAGAGATTACCGATTTAATAAGAGATTAATAGTATTTAAAGCCTGTTGATGAGTAAACTCTATCTAACAATAATATACAATTCTGCCAAAGAATCAATGAGTTAACTTTAAAAGTTATCAAACGGTACTTTTGTATTTAGTGCTTTTTAACCTTTGGTAGTTATGATAAAAGATATACGTTAAATTCCATTTTTTCGACTTATCGAGGCAATATTTGGGCCAAAGAGGTAGGTATTTAAAAAGGTGAGGTGGGGACGGAAAATACATCGCTTCAAAAAATTGTGGGTAGAATGTGCATCTGTCGAAAACAGAAAATCTAAACAATTGTTATACGTTGGTAGGAATTAACGATTGAAAATCAGGACTAAATTTCTTTGAATTAGACACATTCCTAACTTAAGAAAGAGAATTGCTGGGTAGAATTTTAGAAAATACCCCATAGAAATGACTTGTTTTTTCGTTTTTTGGTGACACTTTTGGTTTAAAAAGTGTTGAGCATACAGAAACACAATCATGAACTAATGCGTCGAATAGTGGATTCGGAGTCACATATTACATCGCGAACAGTTTTGCCGCTGCACGGTTGGCAGTCGGCGTATGAACTTGGATATGCCGTTGCGCTGTGGCGTTTGCCACTGCAAAAAGATAAACACCTGATTATCAATTTTGGCACTGATATTCCCAAAACAAAAATGATGCTAGAAGACCTGCCTTCGGGCTTTGCGGTCAGTCCATTTTTGAATTTAGAAGGAGAGGATGCGCTCTTTATCAAGGCAGATTTGCACATTCGTTTTGATGAAACAGGGGAGCCCGTTTCCGAAAATTATCTACCAACGGAATCCAGTTCTGCCCAAGAAGCGTGGGAAAATGCGTGTCGTAGCGTGAATTTGGTTACAAAAAATGAGAGAAATGTAAGTGATTTTCCGACGAATTCTTCCGAAGAATTTCATTTGCAATCCGTCAAAGAAGCCATTAAAGCCATTGAAGCGGGTGAAATCCAAAAAGTGGTTCTTTCCCGAACCAAGCACGTAGCCTTGCCCGCGTCGTTTTCGGTGACGGGTATTTTTGAACGACTTTGTGACAAGTACCCCAACGCATTTGTTTCTTTGGTGTATTTGCCCCACTTAAATCAAATTTGGTTGGGTGCCACCCCCGAAACCCTCGTGAGTGTGGATCGACAAGGGATTTTCAGAACGGTAGCCCTGGCAGGCACACAGTCGGCTTTTGATGCGTCTGGGCAGATGATTCCCCCAAAGCAAGCGCCGTGGACCCAGAAAGAGATTGAAGAGCAAGCGCTCGTGAGCCGTTATATCATTTCGTGTTTTAAGAAAATACGGGTGCGGGAATACCTCGAAGAAGGCCCGAAAACGGCCGTTGCGGGCAATCTGATGCACTTGCGTAGCGATTATGCCGTCGATACAAAAGCCATTAATTTCCCCGAACTAGGCACCGTCATGCTGGGGCTGTTGCATCCCACTTCGGCGGTGTGCGGAATGCCCAAATTGCCCGCTTTACAGTTTATTCAGGAGCATGAAGGCTACGACCGCGAATTTTATAGTGGTTATTTGGGGCCAGTAAACATTGACACCGAAACCCATTTGTTTGTCAATCTGCGCTGTATGAAGATAAGCAATGGCATGGCTACCCTCTACGGCGGCGGCGGAATTACGGAAGATTCAGTTCCTGAAAAAGAATGGCAGGAAACCGAGCTGAAATGCCGGACCTTGCTGGCGGTCTTGGAGGAATCATAAAACAATAAGCTTTTGTTTAGGGTTTTATCTCTAAATTTACGGCATGAAAAAAGCCGAAATGCTGGTTTCTGTTCATCATTTTAAACTGCAATTAGATTCATGCTGACGCTCAACGACACGGTCTCGCTCCAAGACGCCATTACGTCGTATCATTATAGCCAATCGCTGACGGAATACATACGTCGTAAAACCATCACCGTCAAAATTGGTGACATCCCGCTGGGCTCTGAGCATCCGATTCGGGTGCAATCCATGACCACCGTAGACACCATGAATACCGAAGGCTCTATAGAACAGGTGATTCGGATGGTAGAGTCGGGTTGTGAATACGTGCGTATCACCGCACCTAGCGTGAAAGAAGCCCAGAATTTAGAAAATATTCGCAAAGGTTTGCGCGCGCGCGGCTACACCGTGCCGCTCATTGCCGATATTCATTTTACCCCCAATGCCGCCGAATTGGCCGCCCGTATTGTGGAAAAAGTGCGCATCAATCCGGGCAATTATGCCGATAAAAAACGCTTTGAACTGATTGATTATACCGAGGATGAATACCAACGTGAGTTGGAGCGGATTCGCGAAAAATTCATTCCTCTCCTAAAAATTTGTAAAGAATACGGTACCGCGATGCGGATTGGAACCAATCACGGTTCACTTTCTGACCGCATCATGAGCCGCTATGGTGACTCGCCGCTGGGCATGGTGGAGTCGGCGCTGGAGTTTTTGCGTATCTGCGAAGAATTTAATTATTACGACGTGGTGCTGTCAATGAAATCCAGCAATCCACTCGTGATGGTAGAAGCGTATCGACTGTTGGTCAATCGCTTAGATGCCGAAGGATTGAAGCCTTATCCGCTGCATTTAGGCGTAACCGAAGCAGGAGAAGGAGAGGACGGTCGCATTAAATCGGCGGTAGGAATCGGGACTTTATTGGAAGATGGACTAGGAGATACGGTGCGGGTTTCGTTGACCGAAGACCCTGAATTTGAAGCACCAGTAGCGGCGGCATTGATTGGCCGTTATACTAATCGCGCTGCTGAAACAACGCCCATTCGGCCCATAGTGGCAGCATCGCCCATTCATCCATTTCAGTACAGCCGTCGGAAAACGAAAGATGTTTTTAACTTTGGTGGGGGGAATGTGCCGCGCGTCATTGCCGACCTTTCGGCCATTGAAGTGACCCAATATGAAGATTTGCGCAGCGTAGGGCATTTTTACCTGCCCGTGCCCGACAAATGGAAAATGAATGACATCGGCGTGGATTTTATCTACACGGGAGCGCGACCTTCAACGTTTATGCTGCCCATGGGCCTGAAAGAAATCGTTGACTACGAAGTCTGGAAAATGGCAAGTAATCAGGAACACCAATTCCCGCTCTTTACATTGGCCGAGTTTGAACAAGCAACGGAAAGAAGTACAACGCTCAATTTTATCAAAATAGACGCGGCCACCCAACTGACCCAAGAACAAATCGCGGATGTACCGGTGGTGTTACTTCTTCAAACAGAAAATGCCCACGCCATGCCAGCCTTGCGCCGGTTTATGGTTGATTTGATAGACAAAAGAATAAATTGTCCAGTGGTGATTCAGCGAACCTATTCAACGGAAAATTCGGACGAACTTTCGCTTTTTGCGGCCACGGATTGCGGTGGACTGCTAGTAGATGGCCTTGGGGATGGTATCATGCTCTCGGCTCATTATGCGGCTGAAGTCGACAATGAAGAACGTTTGAAATACGCCAAACAACAAAATAGCATTGCATTTGGTATCTTGCAGGCGGGCCGCACCCGAATGTCAAAAACAGAGTATATATCCTGCCCGTCGTGCGGCCGAACCTTGTTTGATTTACAGGAAACTACCGCGCTCATTCGTAAGCGAACCGACCATTTGAAAGGCGTTAAAATCGGAATCATGGGCTGTATCGTCAACGGCCCCGGCGAGATGGCGGATGCCGATTATGGCTACGTGGGCATCGGAAAAGACAAAATTGCGCTGTACCGGGGTCAGCAGGTAGTGAAAAAATCGGTGGTCGCCAACAACGCCGTGGACGAACTCATCAATATCATCAAAGAAGATGGCAAATGGTTTGAGCCAGAGGCGATTGAGCTCTAACCAAAGTGAGTGAAAAAGTTTTCTTTTCATTAAAACTTCCCGCAATGGGATCATTGTAATTATGAAACGTTTCATCGAATTTTTTCAAATGAGTGAAGTGTTTGGGTACTTCATTCGGGTATTTAAGAAGCCAGACCCATCGCGGCCCAACACCTCATCGCTCCGCATGATGCACGGAATTAACCGTATTTCCATTATCATGTTTTTGTTTTGTATCGGTGTAATGCTTTATCGTTTTTTGAGCCGATGAATATAGAATCATTTCAGGCTTATTGCCTTACTAAAAAAGGAGTAACCGAAGAACTTCCCTTTGGACCAGAAACCATTGCGTACAAAGTAGCGGGGAAAGTATTTGCCCTGACCACGCTCGACCGTACTCCGTTCAGTATCAATCTGAAATGTGACCCCGAAAAAGCGACTCAATTGCGCGAAGAGCACGATTGCGTACTTCCGGGGTATCATATGAATAAAAAACATTGGAATACGGTTATCATTGATGGCTCTATCAAAGACGCGGTTCTTCGCGAATGGATTGACCATTCGTACGATTTGGTGGTACAATCATTGCCCGGTAAGGTAAGGGAGCAGTTGGTTTAACACAAGTGCCACCTTCACCCTCAACCATTATTTTATCATGGATGTTCTTGCCACTCGTCAGGATTTATTACAACAGCTTCAACAGATTAAACAAACGGTTACTCAGGAATTTGAATCCCTCTCCGAGGCAAAAATTCAGTGGAAACCTGCACCTGACCAATGGGGAATATTGGAATGCCTTGTTCATTTAAACATGGTGAGTCAGTACTACGTCAATCAACTCAATTATAAAGTAGAGCACACGCCCCCGATCGCTCAACCGCCTTTGACGTTTGAAATGAGTTTCAACGGTCGGATGATGCTGGGGTTTGTTGACCCAAAATCGACCCGCAAGATTCCTGCTCCCGGAATGTTTAAACCCAAGGCTTATCACCTTGATACTCAAAAAGTACTGGCCCGCTATAAGGCAATTGTCGAGGACTTGGAGAGGGTTTTACAGAAGGCAGATACCATCGACTGGAATACCAAAGTGGTTTCGCCTTTTACTTCATTGCTCAAATTTCGGTTGGGAGATGTCCTGCTTTTCACGATTGCTCATCACCAGCGTCATCTCAATCAGGCGCTGCGGGTTATGCAGCGGGAGGGCTTTCCTAAATCGTAGTGTAGCTTCAAAAATGCCCTTTTTGGGCTTGTATGGCCATTTTTTTGAAAAATCGGCCAAAAAAAGATGAAAAGTAACAAGTAGTTAATGCTTTGATTTACAGGTATTTAACTTTTTACTTGTACTTGTTTTATTAAAAATTGCATTTTTTTTATTGTTTTTTTTTTGCTACCACTTGTGTTTAATGGTTTAATCATTAAATTTCGCCCAAATCACGCGAATTTGAGCGTTTTTAAACTTTTTTATAACCATAAAACTTGTAATCACTATGGCCAAATTTGATGAAATCAAAAATCTAGTAATGAGCCTTGAAGGAGACTTTGATAAGTTTTACAACAAAGGTAATCAGGCTGCCGGTACACGTGTGCGCAAAGGAATGCAAGACCTTAAAAATATAGCTCAGGCTATTCGCGCTGAAGTGCAGAATTCCAAAAACACGAAGGAATAAGTAATTCCGAAAAAAGACTTTAAGAAGCGGACTCGGCAATTTGTCGGGTCCGCTTGTTTTTGAGGGTTATCCCCCAAAAGTTTGGGCTATTTTCATGGCTACTCCCATATCACCGTCGATTTTGAGTTTGCCATTCATGTAGGCCATCATCGGGTTGAGCGAGCCACTGAGCATGTCGAGGGCGTCGCTTGTTGAGATTTCCAGCGTACAGTCGGCGGGGGCATCTTCGTTGCTTACTACGTTGGGCACTTGCTTGGCGTCGATGACAATAACGCCTTCGTCGGTGACAAATTTGACGGATGCAGCTAGGCCACTGTCGGTTCCTACAATGGTTTTGATTTGTTCAGTGAGTGATTGAAGGCTCATGCTGAAAGTTGTTTTTAAGAGTGAAAAATACGAATTTGGGGGGCAAGTTAGGTTACTCATTTGTCAACAAACAATAACACTTCCAATTTTTATGAAAAAAAAATGTTTTACATTTCTGTTCCTCTTTATGGCTACGCTGACCTTTGCCCAAAAAACCGTTATCAAAACCGACGCCGCTCCCGCGCCAATCGGGCCATACAGCCAAGCTATTGAAGCCAACGGAATGGTTTTTGTGGCGGGTCAAATCGGTCTCAATCCCCAAACACGTCAATTGGTAGCAGGAGGATTTGAAGCGGAAGCCACGCAAATCATGGAGAATATAAAAGCGGTATTGGGAGCTGCCAAACTTTCCATGGACGACGTTGTGAACACTACTATTTACGTAAAAGACCTCGCCAACTTTGCCAAAATAAATGAAATTTATGGGAAATACTTCAACGGCAACTTCCCCGCCCGCGCAACGGTTGGTGTTGATAATCTTCCTGGAGGAGCAGCGCTCGAAATCGCGGTAATCGCCGTGCGTGGCCCACGCAAGAAGTAAATCCCCCTTTTTTGTACCCGTCTATACCCGTCTGACGGTTTCAAACCGTCGGACGGGTAGTTGATAAGTGTTTGGGCATAAATTTTAATGTGTTTGAACTGCATTGGGTTGTGAGTAACCCTTGTGCTTGGTTGTAAGCAACCAAGCGCACCTGCATTTCCATTTTGGAAAAACACACGATTTCTTTTGCTTGATTACTTAAACAACTATCAGAAGGATGAAAAACGGCTTTGGTAAAAGTATTACTAAAAAATTAGTTGATTAATTTGTAAAACTAAAATTTTAGTTGTTATTTTGTTTCACTTTACTCAATCAACCCGATTCGCCGTATTGAACTGTCGGTCGGGGAGTTAGTTACCTACTTTAATAATTATTTTAACCAACGATTTAACGAAATGAGAGAACTCACCAAAGCCGAACAGGAAATCATGCAAATCCTGTGGGATTTAGAAAAAGGGGTAGTCTGGGATGTGATTGAACACTTGCCCGAGCCCAAACCTGCCTACAATACTGTGTCTACGTTTATCCGTATTTTGGAGCAAAAGGGCTTCATCGACCACCGCGCCATCAGCGGAAAAACCTACGAATATTTCCCGATTGTCAGCAAGGAAGATTATCGTGCCTACGAAGCTAATAAGCTGGTAGATAATTACTTTGAAGGTTCATTGAAAGAGCTGGTGTCGTTTTTTGTGCAGGACAAAAACATCAGCCTTCAAGATGCCGACGAAATCATTAAGATGTTAAAACGCTAGGGAGATGTTTCGATAATTGTCCACTTCAAACGTTTCAAAAATCATGGAATCGTTCATTTATCTTTTCAAAGCAAGTGCAGGGATGGTAGCCTTGTATGGCCTGTATTGGCTTTTGCTGCGCAAACACACCTATTTTACCTTCAATCGTTTTTACCTATTAGCAGCCCTTTTGATTGCGTTGGCGGCTCCCTTTGTGGTGTTGACCGAGAAAGCCCCTGAGCCGTTGCCGATAACCCAAATCAGCCTTGAACCCACGACGGTGGTGTACCAACCCGTAGAAGACCCCTTTATGACTACCGAGCAAATGCTGTGGCTCGTATATGGGTTAGGGGTGTTGGTGATGCTCGGGCGTTTGGGCTTTCGTTTGTGGCAAGTGCTCAAAATTATCCGTGCTGGGGAGCGTCAACGCGCTGGAAAATACATTTTGGTGCGGGCAGTTGATGGGTCTATTTCGTCGTTTTCGTTTCTGAATTACTTGGTCGTGAGTCAAAAAGACGCTGAAACCTACGGCGATGTGGTACTGCGCCACGAACTGGTGCATATTCAGGAGCGGCACAGTTTGGATTTGTTGTGGCTGGAATTGGTTCACGTGTTTTGGTGGTTCAATCCCATTCTGATTTTTTTCAAACGCTCGCTCAAAGAAATCCACGAGTTCATTGCCGATGAGCGGGCTACCAACGGTGACCGAATGCAGTATGCGCACACCTTGGTAGGATATGCTTTTGGGGTTTCGCCCAATGTTTTAACCAATAACTTTTTTGATGCCACTCAACTTAAAAATAGAATCGCCATGTTGACAAAAAATCGTAGTTCACGCTGGGTATTGGGCCGCTATTTGTTGGCAGTGCCTATTATTATAGGGTTAGTAGTGCTCGTGGCTGCCCGCCGGGCAGAATCGGAAGTGCCCGATAATGAGCAGGTAATGACCGAAGAACTTACCGTAAAAGGCCGCATAACGACCCAAGATGGCAAAGGCTTGCCAGGGGTAGCGGTTATTGTGGCAAATACCCAACAAGGTACAATTACCGACTTTGATGGGAATTATATGATTAAAGTCCTCAAAGGAAAGCAGTTGGTGTTTTCGTTTGTTGGGTTTAAAACGCAGGTGCTAGACGTTACGCAAAGTGAGCAAAACGTAATAATGCAACTCGAACCAAAAGAGTTAAATGAAATAGTAGTGGTTGCGTACGGCAATGAACCATCAAAGGAGGCAGTAGCAGAACAGGATAAGTCAAAACTGACAAAGAATGGTGAGGTTTTTACGGTAGTAGAGCAAAATCCTGAGTTTCCGGGCGGAATGAGCGAATTGGGAAGGTATTTAGGGCGCAATATTAAGTATCCTGCGGCCGCTCAACGTGCCAATGTGCAGGGAAAAGTGTTTGTGCAGTTTGTGGTAGGCGAAGACGGAGACATTCGTGACCCCAGAATCTCGAAAGGTATCGGTTTTGGCTGTGACGAGGAAGCCCTCCGGGTAACGCTAAATATGCCCAAATGGAATCCTGGTAAACAAAATGGGAAAGCCGTAGCTGTACAGTACAACTTGCCTATTGCGTTTGTATTGGAGAAAAAATCCGTTACTTTATCCAATGGTGACAAAAATCCTGAATTTCCAGGGGGAACCCCAGCGTTGAGCCAATATTTCTCCACCAATCTAAAATACCCCACAGCTGCCGCTAGAGCGAACGTGGAAGGAATTGTGTTGGTGAGTTTTACGGTTACTAAAGAAGGAGTTATCAAAGACATTGTGATAGACAAAGGGATTGGTTTTGGTGCCGATGCCGAGGCCATAAGATTAATTTCAAAAATGCCCCGTTGGAATCCTGCTTTAAAAGATGGGCAGCTCGTGGATGCAAAGTGTAGTTTGCCTGTTTCGTTTGTGTTGGAGAAAAAAACGGAAAAGCAGGTTCATTTAATTGATGATACACCTAATTTAAAGATTACAAGTTTACCCAAGTCTGAGCCTATTTACATCCTCGATGGTAAGGAAATGACTCAGGAACAATTAAATAAAATAATTACTCCCGATGAAATTGACAATATCAGTATCTTGAAAAATGAGTCGGCAACAAGTATACACGGGGAGAAGGGAAAAAATGGAGTGGTATATATCACAACCAAGCAACATGCCAAAACGAAAGAGCAGGCGGGGACGAATATCAAAGATGCAATCTTAATTCTAGATGGCAAACCCATTACAAGAGAAGTATTTGAAACTATATCTCCCGAGCGTATAGACCAAGTACAAGTATTAAAAGATGAAGCTTCGATTAAAAAATACGGAGGTGACTCGACCAAGAAAGGCGTATTGATTATTACGTTAAAAAAGAAAAACTAGCCCACACAGCAAATTAGTACAGAAGCGGAGGCAGTGCCTTCGCTTTTTTGTTGTTATTTTGCGGTGATAATAGGCGCTTACAGCGTGACAATACGTGACAAATACACAAAAATGATTGAAACCCGTGCTTATGCCCGTGCAGGGCTTTTAGGAAACCCCTCTGATGGGTATTATGGCAAAACCATTTCTATTTCGGTTCGCAATTTTGGCGCTTCCATCACGCTGCACGAATCGCCCGAGTTGGAGATTGAGCCGCAAACGCAGGATTCCAATGTGTTTAAAAATATATACCATTTACGCGATACAATCAGCACTTTGGGATACCATGGGGGGATTCCGTTGGTGAAGGCGGCCATCAAGAAATTTGTGGAATATTGCGAAAGTGAAGCGATTCGGTTGCCCAATCAAAATTTTACCATTCGCTACCGAACCACTATTCCGCGTCAGGTGGGTTTGGCTGGGTCGAGTGCCATTGTGGTAGCTACCTTGCGGGCGTTGATGCAGTTTTATAAGGTAGAAATTCCGCTGCCCCTGTTGCCCACATTGGCGTTAAAAGCAGAAGTCGAGGAGTTGGGGATTACGGCGGGTTTGCAAGATCGCGTCATTCAATGCTACGAAGGCTGCGTGTACATGGATTTTTCGCGGGATTTGATTGAAAAACAAGGCTACGGCTACTACGAGCCCATTGACCCGCGCTTGCTGCCAAAACTATACATTGCCTACAAAACGGACCTGAGCAAGGTTTCGGGAAAAGTGTTGAACAATATTCGCCAGCGATGGGAGCAAGGTGAGCCTCACGTGGTGGGTACGCTGCAAAATATCGCAGGCGTAGCCGAAGAAGGCCGTGGGGTAATTAAAGCGCAAAACTACGACCGTTTGAACGAACTCGTCAATCAAAATCTGGACCACCGTGCCGAGATTATGACCATCACCGACCGCAACCGTGCCATGATTGAAACCGCCCGTAGTTGCGGTGCTTCGGCTTCTTTTACGGGTTCGGGAGGCTCGATTATCGGCATTTATCGCGACGAAGAAATGCTCAATCGGTTGTTTGTAGAACTTAAAAAACAAAACGCCCGCGTCATCAAACCTTTTATTGTTTGAGTCGTTAATTAGGCAGGAGTTGTTAGGTGGTGCTTTGCGTTGGGAGGTGATACCACAACGATATGGCTCGATAACTATTTCCTGACTATATTTTGACTCGCGATGCCGATACTTTCCACCCGAATTTTTGATAATAACTTACTGACTCCGTATCGTCAAGTGGGAGATGCTGACGCTGATGCCGTCGTAAAACAACTCGCCGCCGACGGTGGCAGAGCACGATTGGCTGAATTTATGCGTTTTTTAGGAAATCCCGAACTTCTCTCTATCGAAGAACAACCACCTTTTGTTCAGACTTTTTTTGCCTTACACAACCGCCTTCCTGCTTTTGCCGACTTGGCCAAAATGGACAAGGGAATGGCGTTTTTTTGGAAATACAACGAGCAAATTGCGTTGATATTAGGTTGCTATTCACTGCCTTACTG
This sequence comes from Runella aurantiaca, assembly GCF_003339505.1. Taxonomy (GTDB): domain Bacteria; phylum Bacteroidota; class Bacteroidia; order Cytophagales; family Spirosomataceae; genus Runella; species Runella aurantiaca. Next base: position 39,731 of record NZ_QPIW01000017.1, on the reverse strand, counting down.
CTACGCCGCCGCCGACGGAGCGCAGGTACTTTGGCAGTCGCAACGCATCAAAAATGATACCTTCAAGCGTTTGGAAGAAACGGGCGAATTTGTGTACGGTGTCATGCAAGAACGCGATTGGCGCAACGGCCGCAACGGGGTGCGGATTCTTAAGATTCGCCTGATGCACGCCGTAATTCGGTATTTTACCAAACACGCCGAACAATGGAACCCCGCTTGGGGAGTGCCTATCAATCAGGAAGATATGGCGGGAACCAACCTAGCATTTTCTTACATCGTCATTCGGGGGCTTCGTAAGTTGGGAATCACCGCCGCCGAAGCGGATGAAGCCGATTTTCTTCACTTTTGGAGTGTAGTAGGGGCGTTGCTGGGGGTGGAAGAATCCATTTTGCCCCTTAATCTACGCGAAGCATTTCATTTAGACCGCGCTATTTTTCTCCGACAGTTTAAGGCCTCAGAGGCAGGCGTCGGCCTCACCAAAGCGCTGACCAAGGTACTCCAACAACAGGCTCCTCAGCCCGCGCTGCAAAATTTTCCGTTGGCTCAGATGCGATTTTTGTTGGGAAAAGAGGTGGCAGATTTGTTGGCTATCCCACAAGTGCCTTTGGAAGAGGGAATTATCAAGTTTACCGCACAGGTTCCCATTTTTCAGAAGTTGTTTCGTCAACCGCGCGCGTCTTCTCCCGTTTTTGAAAAATATGGGCGGTAAACAAGCCCTGACTTTTTATGAAATTTATATTACTTTAGTGGGGAAATTTGTTGTTTATACTGCTTTTTTTAGCGTAAGTAAACGTTTAAGGCTATGAAAATCTTCATCATTTGTCTAGGGTTTTGTTGGCTGCTGGCAGGAGAGGCCAACGCCTTTTTAGCGGATACCCTTGCGACTACCGTACAGCGTAAAAGCTTTTCTACCCACGACGAAGAAGTGACTTTTTACGATAAAAAAAAGCGCTTTGCTACGCTCCGGATTTTTGATAAAGCGGGGCGGCTGCTCACCGAAACCAATTTCAAGGATTATAAAGAGGGGATTCGTCAGGGGTTTGCCAAGGGTTTTTATCCCAATGGGGATTTGTATTGGATTTCCGATTACAAAAACAATGAGAAGTTTGGGGAGTTCAAGGTGTTTTATCCCGACGGCAGCATCAAGCGCCGCGAATGGTACCGCAACGGGATGCGAAAGGACAAGCACTGCTACGATTTGGACGGAAATGAGGTGGAGTTTTATGAGTTTTCGGGAGAGCCGATGTTTCGGGGAGGAGAGTATGCCTTGCAGGGGTATCTTCGAAAAAAACTGAAGGACATTTCGCCAACGGCCACGGAATTTTATTCGTTTGTGTTGCTGGTGCAAGCCGATAGCGTGGCCACGCTCCATACGTTCAAAAATAGTTCTTTTGTAACGCTTCAACAATTGGCGGACATCATCAAGGACATGCCTCGCTGGATTCCCGCCCATTTTGACGGAGTACCTTCAGATAGGCTGTATGCCGTCAACTTGATGTTTCGCTCGGGAAATGTGTACCTCACCAACTTAGCGACCAACATGGGAAGTATGGCACAAACCAAAAAGCAAATCCCAACGCCACCCACCACGCCACCGCCTTTCCCAACGACGCGGCGGAGGCAGTAATAAGGTACATTTGTTATTGAGAATTCAAACAGGGACGAAAAATTATTTTAGAGATTTAAGGGTCCGTCGAAGAACAGTTCTTTTCCTTCGGGAAATCTCTAGTATTTGACCGGAAGGTAAAACTAAGCGTTCAAAATGCAGGATTTGACATTGTGATAAATAATACAAATTCAGCAGATGGGATTTATGCAGTCTGATGAACCCCAGTTTCTCCAATAAAGCAGCATATCTACTCAACGAATACGAGGTAATTACCCGTTCACCGTCATCTAACTGAAACATGGTGTAATTGAGCTGCGCGTTTAAACACACAATGCGCCGCAGGTCAATAAAGTGTTCTCCGTCTTTGGTTTGAAAGCGAGGTAAATGTATTACGCTTTCCGTCGGTATAACTCCCAGAAAATTGTTCATACGCTCTTGGTGGATGTATTTGAAGTATTTTTTATCGCGCCTCTTCTGCATTTACAGCAGGCCATTTATGCTTGTTAAAAATCATTCTTCAAACGTAATATAGACGGTGTAGGTTTGGCCTCGCAAAGCCGGAGGTACTTGGGAAAAGAAAATATCAATATTTTGTGCATTACCCAAAAGGCGCAAAACGTAATGAAAATCGTTGTCTTCCTCATTTGGGTTAATTGCCAATTGTGGTATTGAGGACCTTAGAATATATCCGGTAAATGATACTATTTTTGAAAAGTCCGTAAATGCCGTTTCTATGCTTGTCGAAGCGTCATTATCAAGAATGCCCGTAAATTTCTTTACTTTTATTTTAGGGGCATCAGCTCCCAATTGGGTAAAGCCATTCAATTGCGTATTTCCATCACCGGTAAACTGGGCAATATTCCCAAAAGACGAATGATAAATATTAAGAACATTGTCACTTGGTATGGTAGAACTTGAATTTTTTCCATACAGCGTCCATGTGCGTTCAATCCCAAAGTTTTCAAAATTTATTCTTGCCCCGTCACTATTATTGTTTTCCTGCACTAACAAATGCGGAACTGTACCGGTACTGTTTGTTAAAATATGCAAACGTGCATCGGGGGCATTCACCCCAATCCCAACCCTTTGTGAAGTATTGTTCCAAATTAAACCTTGGGAATTGGAGGCGTTGGAAAGATTAATTACGTTTTGTTCATCATTGTAAAATAACCCTCCGCGCACTGATTGGTTTTGGAGAAAACGAAATCCCGCGAAGGTATTTGTGCCGGTCTTCTTCAAATCAATATAGTTGGTGCTATTGGAGGTTTGAATGGTATTTGTAGCGCCAGGAGTAATAGTAACCGACTGTGCAACAGCGTTTTCGAGTAATAGCAATGATACTAAAGCGGTGCTCAATCCTACTAACAATTTTGAAGAATTTTTCATAAACGATAGTGCGGTTATTTTCATTAGGTTTTTTTCTTACAAAATTCAGGATACTTTTCATGGAAAAACATCCTGTAAATGGGTAATTTTTCTGATGTTGACGGCAAAGGTCGAAAAGCAAAAAAGGGGCACTTCGCAGCGCCCCTTTTTTGCTTTTGTTAGCTAATCTAACCTTGCTGTTCTGCCAGTACTTCTGCTAACGGGCGAAAGCCAGCGGGGACTTTCTGCGCGTCGTCTTCGGGAGAGTAGGGGTATACTTCCAGAATCGGCGTCAGGTTTACGTCAGTGATTTCGTATGGAATGAGCATGGTGGCGAGGCTTTTTTCAATGCGCTCGATGGCTTGCTTGGGGCTGTCGGCATTGACGAGCATAAAACTCACAATTTTTTTCTCTTTAACGTTAGCCGCGCCTTTGCTGTCGTCGATAGAAACGTAAAACGTTTTGCACTTAAACCATTTTTCGCCGCCTTCATCTTCAAAGTGAAACACATCCGACAGCTTCATGCGGGTGAGGCTGCTGATTTGAAAGTCGGGGGTGTTGTCGGCCACGATGCCGTACAGGCGCGCCTCGGCGTCGGTGTACGAAACTGCATCCACCAAATACGCTTCTGAGATGGATTTGAGCGCTCCGTTCTCCTGTTCCTGTTGATATTTAATTTTTCCTAAGTACCAGCTTGGCATAATGTAATGAGTGATTTAGTGAATTTCTGATTTCTGATTTCTGATTTCTGATTTCTGATTTCCGATTTCTGATTTCCGATTTCTGATTTCTGATTTCTGATTTCCGATTTCCGATTTCCGATTTCCGATTTCCGATTTCCGATTTCCGATTTCCGATTTCCGATTTCCGATTAAATTGGGGCATCAAAGATAATGGAATTTCTATTTGAGGTCTTTCAAAATCTCTTCGATGGCTTTGTCGAGTTGGGGGTCTTTGTCGGTTAGGCGGTCGGTGAAGGTCTGCTTGACGTAAATGTCGGGCGTAGTGCCTTCTTTCTCAATGTTTTTGCCATCCAACGTGTAGCAGCCCCATGCGGGTAGGCGGTAAAAAGAGCCATCTACGAGTCCTTTGCCTGAAGTGAAAATAATCCAGCGGTAGGTTTCTGTGCCGATGATTTTTCCGAGTTTGAGCGCCTTAAAACCCGTCGCGGTCATTTCGGCGTCAGACAACGATTGTTCGTTGATTAACAGCACAATCGGTTTGGCCGCTACGCCAAAATTGGGCTGTGGCGTGAGCGCTCCTTCGCGGTATTTCCACTGTAAATAAGGCTTTTGGGCCAAGAAATTTAGGACCAAATCGTGCACATTGCCGCCTGTGTTGTAGCGTAAATCCAAAATCAAAGCGTCTTTTTTGTACCAATCGCGGGTCATATCCTGCACAAATTTGTCGTATTGTCCCAAGCCCATGTCTTTCATGTGGACGTACGCAATGCGGTTTTTTGATTTATCATCCACGTATTTTTGATTCCAATCCATCCATTCGTCGTACAGATTTCCCGAAAGCGACCCCTGCGGATGTACTCGCACGGTGTAAGCTGTATCGGCACCCTTGCGACGGAAACTCAGTTCCAACTCGGTGTCGGTGGAGGGTTTGGTAAAATAAAAATCGCGGTTTTGGAGCGTATCTACGGCCAGCCCGTTTACGTGCGTCAGCACATCGCCAGGCAAGATTTTTTTGCCGTGTTTGTCGGCGGCACTGCGTTTTACCACGCGCTCGACCACGTAAGGACGCTGCGTGTCAAAGAGTATACCTGACTCCATCGTTTGCGATTTGTAAAAAACGTCCTCTTCTTTTCCGTTTGAATAAAAGCCCAAATGCGATGCGTTGAGTTCGCCGAGCATGTCATTAAACAACGTCCTGAAATCTTCGCGTCGGTTAAGAAACGGCAGGAATTTAGCGTAGCGGTCCCGCAAAACTTTCCAGTCGGCGCCGTGGAAGGTTTCGTTGTAAAAATTCTCTTCAACACCCGCCCATGCCTCGTAGTACATCTGCCTAAACTCCTCCTCTAAGCTACGACGGAAGGTATGGTTGATTTCGACTTCGTCGGCTTTGTTGGTTTCGTAGTTGAATTTCTTGATTTTTCCGTCGGTTAAGATGTAGTATTTGTCGCCCGTCTGAACCAGCTCATACTCATCGGCATCGTCGGCTTTTTCGGTTTTGGTTTTCTGAAAAGGCTCATAGATGCTGCGCCAAAGTTTGTCGTTTCCTTCCTGATGGTCAGATATGTAGTACACGTAGGTTTTGGCGTCTTTCTGAATCACCGCCGGTGTGCCTTGTTGTCCATACGACGGCCCCACCTGTTCCATGCGTTCCCATATATCCGTCAAATCAATCTCGATAGGTTTCTCCTCTTTTTTAGGTTTTTCCGCTTTGGGCTTGTCGTCTTTTTGGCCTTTTTTCTTTTTCTTATCGTCAACTTTCTTTTCTGGTTCGGCGTCTTTCTTTTTTTCTTCGGGCTTAAACAACTCCTCAAATTTTTCCAAACGGTACGGGTCTTCCAGTTTGGTCAGCGCGAGTCGGTACACCTTTTGCTTACGTGGCCCGAAAGGATAACTCGGATTGAGCCGGTCTGACGAAAAATAGATGTATTTGCTATCTGGCGACCACACCGGTTCGCCTTCAGAAATGCCCGTATTGGTCAAATTGATGGTTTCGTTTTTCTTCAAATGATGCAGAAAAATATCCTTTTCAAAATTGCGATAAGTCGTAAACATCACATACTCGCTGTTGGGCGAAAAGCGGGGCGAATCATTGTAAAAACCCCATAATTCATCTTTGACGATGGTAGTGCTTTCTTTCGTTTTGAGGTCAATCGTGCGGACTTCATTGCGGCCGCTGAGGTAGACGCCCAGCGTGCGGTCTTTGTTGAACGAAATTTGGCGATTACTTTGGGCTTCCTTGGTGATTGGAGTAAGCACACCTTTGCCGTCGGCACGCATCGTGAACCAATTTTGATAGCCCCCTACCGTTTGGCCAATCAACAGGGTCATGGTGTCGGCGAGCCATTTTACTTCCAGCACCCGCTCGTTGGGGGTGGTTTTGAGTTGTTTGACAAACTTGCCTTCTAGGTCGGAAACAAACAGTTCTCCGCGTGCGACGAAGGCCAGTTTCTTGTTGTCGGGGGCAACGTCAAACGCTGAAATATTGCCGTTCACTTTAAAGTCTTGGCCTTTGGAAAGCGTAAAATTGCGGACAATGTTGAGCTTAACGGGGGCGCTGGTTTTGGTGGCTACGTCGTAAATCCACGGCTGATAATCTTTTTCAAACACCACTTTACGGCCGTCGGCGCTCACCTGCGGGCGTTTGATGGATTCTTTAAAGGACGTCAAAGCCGTTTTTTGACCGTTGAGAAAGGTGTAAAGATTGTACTCACCGTTGGCCTCATCGGAGACAAAAAACACGTTGGCATTGCGGTCAACGGTAGCCCACATATCCTTGCCTCGGTACTCCGTGTATTTTTTGTAAGCGTTGGTTTTGGGGTTGTACGATTGAATATCAGGGTTAAAATCGCCCTTGTAACCTTTGCGCATGGCCTGCTGGTCGCTTTCCCAAGTGTCGTTGAAAAAAAACTCTCCCGTTGGGCTTTCGACGATGTTGTGGGTGCGATTGAAATAATGTTTGAACAGGCGGCGGGGCGTACCCCCTTTGATTGAAACCGCAAACGTAGTTCCTCCGTTTTGTGGGCCAGACTCAAAATAAATGGTTTGCGAATCCCATGACCACGCTTCCACCAAATCGTAGGTACTGTGATGGGTGAGCTGTTGGATGCTACCGCCTTCTATGGGCATAAGGTAGACGTCGCTGTTGCCGTTTTCGGTGCCGCTAAACGCCAGCCATTTGCCGTCGGGCGAAATACGCGGGTGTGATTCACTGCCCTGCATGGCCGTAATTCGGGTAGTGAGGCCTGTCCCTAAGTCTGTTTTCCAGAGGTCAGATTCGTACGCGAAGACTATCGCGCTGGCGTCAGGGCTGAGGGTAGGGTGGGTAGCAAAATGAACTTCCGATTGTGCGACAGAAAGTAGGGGGATGAAAGCGTAAATGGCTGTAAAAATGGGGACGCTAAAAAAGGGTTTTAACATGGCTTAGTAAGTGATTGTTACGTAAAAGGGTTGTTTTGCCAAAAATAGGAAATTAATGCGTAACCGCTTCCCAGTTTTGGAATTCAATTTATGCCAGTTCGTCGCATCTTGGTGCTTCTGTGCCTTTAAATTTGGTCAATGATTTTACTTTTGATGAACGACGAGCTAAATAGTACAAAACAAAGCAGTGGTTGAGGCGTATTCTTGGCTAAAAAAAGATGAGAAATAGCCCAAATATGCAGGAAATAACGCTTTTATTAGAATTGAAAAATGGTATTATTTGAATAATTTATTCTGTTATGTTGGGCGTAAATAAACATACATAAAATTAAATTTTGTCGAAACTTGATATAAGAACTATATAATGCAATCTTTAAAAATTGTTTACTTCCTCGTTTCTCAAGTTGTCTTAACCTAACCTACTATGCACTTCAAACACTTCCTAAAACCATTTATTGCTTCCTGTCTTACGTTTTCAATGGCTGCCGTGCAAGCGCAGCAGATTGACGAAACCTACAATCAAAAAATCAGGGAGTATACCACTGATACGCGGTTTTTGCCTTCTTCGGTCCTTAATTTAATCGATGACCCTAAGGTGCCTTCGCCGCGTAAACATTTTGGGCAAATCATTGGCGCGCCCGGCGTATTGCACCACACGACCGAGATTTATGGGTATTTTCAAAAACTGGCCCAAACGTCGCCTTTTATTACGGTTCAACAACAGGGAATCAGTGAAGAAGGACGCCCCATTCAGCTGATTGCCATCGGTAATCAGGATGCCATGAAGCGGGTGGCCCATTACCAAAAGCAATTGGCGTTGTTGGCCGACCCTCGCAAGGTAACCCCGCAAGAAATGGAGAAAATGCTGGGTGATACCAAACCCGTTTATTACCTCAACGGGGGGCTTCACTCGCCCGAAATGGGTTCTCCCGAAATGCTCATGGAGCTGGCTTATCGCCTGATTACAGGGCAAACAGAAGACATTAAAACGATTCGTGATAATATCATTGTTATCATCAATCCCGTATCTGAACCCGACGGTTGGGACAAGCAGGTGGATTGGTACAATCGTTACACCAAAAACCGCAAAGACTACGACGATGGTTTTCCTCGGGTGCCGTATTGGGGTAAATACACCTACCACGACAACAACCGCGACGGCTTACAAATGTCGCAGGCGCTGACCAAGGCCATGTACAAAATTTACTACGATTGGCACCCCACGGTTATGCTGGATTTGCACGAGTCAGTGCCGTTGTTGTACATCTCGACGGGAACGGGGCCTTACAACGATGCCATCGACCCGATTACCATCGGCGAGTGGCAAACCATGGCCAACCACGAAATGACCGCCTTGGCTTCACAAGGATTGCCGGGGGTGTTTACGTGGGCGTTTTATGACGGTTGGAATCCCGGGTATGCGTTCTGGATTGCCAACAACCACAATTCTGTCGGTCGTTTTTACGAAACCTTCGGTAATGCAGGTGCCACTACCTACGTGCGCGATTTGTCCAACCAAAAATATTCGGGCGACCCTGTTACGAGCAAAGAATGGTATCGCCCCAATCCAGCTACTGCAAAAGTAAACTGGTCGTACCGCAACAACATCAACTACATGCAGGCAGGTGTGTTGGCTGGCTTGACCTATGCGGCCAATAATCGGCGCTTGTTGTTGACCAATTTTTACCAAAAAGGCGTGAACGCCATCAAAAAAGGCAAAGAAGAAACACCGCGCGCGTTTGTCATTCCCAAAAAACAAAGCGACCCTGTGATGGCGGCGTATTTGGTAAATCAACTACGTGGCCAGGGTATTGAAGTACATAAGTCAACTTCGGATGATTATGTAGTTTTATTGGAACAACCTTATCGCAATTTGGCCGTGTCGTTGTTGACCAAACAGAATTATCCCAAAGAAGCCAAATTCCCGTCATACGATGATGTTGCGTGGACATTAGGGTACTTAGATGGGGTAGATGTAAAAGCGCTTGACAATGTTAGCTACGCCGCGAGCGACCTTAAATTACTGACTGAAGATGCCAAATACACGGGTAAAGTAGACGGTGAGGGGACAAATTACGTCATTAATTACAAAGCCCAAAACACGGTATTGTCGGCATTGTACTGGTTGAAAAATCAGAATAAAACGAGCAAAGCAACGGTTTTGGAGGCTAAAACGACCTTGGGTGGAATAAAAGATACGTTGGCAGCAGGTTCGGTGGTGTTGCAGGGCATCACGGCCGACCAAGCCAAAAGCATTACGTCGCAGTTTGGACTTGATTTGGCGGCTACTACCGCCACACCTACCGTCAAACAGCACGAAGTGACGTTGCCACGGGCCGCCATTTACCACAGTTGGTTCAATACCCAAGATGAAGGATGGGTGCGGTTTACTTTCGACCAGCGCGGTATTCCGTACACATCTATCGAAAAAGATGACCTGATAGCGGGAGATTTGCGCAAAAAATACGACGTCATTGTCATTCCTAAAATGCGCGGAACGGCGAGCGATTTTATTCATGAAATCGACAAAAAATTTGGCCCACTGCCTTATACCAAAACGCCCGAATTTCCGTCGCATGGTTTTCCTGATGCTACCACCGACATGACAGGCGGGCCGGGCTTTGAGGGGATTAATCAATTGAAAATGTTTGTAGAAGCCGGTGGTATATTGGTGACCTTGGACAACACTTCAACGATGATTGCCGAAACGGGCATTTCCCGAGATTTGGATAAAGTAGAAACAACGGGGCTTTATCATCCGGGTTCGATTGTAAACGTCAAAATACGCAAATCTGACAGCCCCATTGTGTACGGTTATCCCGAGGTGTTCCCGATTTTTAAAGGCATTTCGCCGTTGTTGCAAACTAAAAAATACAATCGTGACATGATGGTATTGCAATACGGTACTAAGCCGTTGAAAGAAGAAGAAGAATATACTGGTCCGATTATGGGTTTACCTGAGCAGAAACCAACGAAAGCTGAAGCCAAACCGAAGAAAGAAGAACCCTACGTGCTTTCGGGAATTGTCAGAAATGAGCAGACCATCATTGGCCACGGCGGTATTTTCAATGTACCCGTTGGGGCAGGGAGATTGGTGGCGTTTACGTTCAATCCGTTGCACCGTTTCATCAACCACCACGATGCCCCGATGGTTTGGAACGTGCTCATCAACTGGAATCAGTTGGGATTGGGAACCGCAATGCCTGCTGGAACCGAAGGCAATAAATAACCTATAATAGATTGAACAGTCACGCAAAGGCGCAGTGAGCCTTTGCGTGACTGTTTTAATTCCCTAATTAGCTTTTCTTAACCCTTGCTCTATGAAGCCTTTTTATGTTTACGCATGTCTTTTTCTGGGGACTTGCCTTTCCATCTCGACTGTGTCAGCGCAGCAGATTGATGAAACCTACAACCAAAAAATCAAAGAAGCCACCACCGACCCGCGCTTTCTGCCTTCGTCGGTGCTAGACTTGGTCAATGACCCTAAGATCCCGTCGCCTCTGAAACAGTTTGGACAAATTATCGGAGCAGCGGGTACATTACACCAAACGTCGGAGATTTACGGGTATTTTCAAAAATTAGCGCAAACGTCGCCCAACATTGTGACCGAGCGAATCGGGACGACCGAAGAAAATCGTCCTATTCAAATGGCCGTTATCGCCAATGCCGCCACCATCAAGCGGCTCGACCACTACAAAAAACAGTTGGCTCTCCTTGCCGACCCGCGCAAAGTGAATCCCGCCGACGTACAAAAAATCGTGGGCGATAGCAAAGTGGTTTATTTTCTCAACGGCGGAATGCACGCCTCCGAGACAGGCTCGCCCGAAATGTTGATGGAATTAGCTTATCGTTTGGTAACGGGGCAATCCGAAGAAATCAAGGCCATTCGGGACAACATCATCGTGATTATCAATCCCGTTTCGGAACCCGACGGATGGGATAAAATGGTGGATTGGTACAACCGCTACACCAAAAAACGCACCAATTTTGAAGACGGAATGCCCGCCTCACCGCCGTATTGGGGCAAATATGTTTTTCACGACAACAACCGCGACGGCCTCCAAGTGTCGCAGGCCATCACAAAGAGTATTTTTAAGGCGTATTTTGACTGGCATCCTACCGTGATGCTCGACTTACACGAGTCGGTGCCGTTGTTGTATATTTCTACAGGAACGGGGCCGTACAGCGAAGCGGTAGACCCCGTGGCCATCGGCGAATGGCAAATCATGGCCGATCACGACATGACGACGTTGGCAGGGCAGGGTTTGCCCGGCGTGTTCAATTGGGCGTTTTACGACGGTTGGTATCCAGGCTACGGAATTTGGGTTGCCAACAACCACAACTCTGTGGGACGTTTTTACGAAACCTACGGCAACGCAGGGGCCAATACCTTTATGCGTGACTTGGCCAATGCCAAATTCGCGGGTGATAACGTAACGAGTCGGGAGTGGTACCGTCCGTATCCTGCCACGGAAAAAGTGTATTGGTCGTTCCGAAACAACATTAACTATATGCAGGCGGGTGTGTTGGCGTCGCTGGGGTATGCAGCAACCAACGGAAAGTTGTTGCTGAAGAATTTTTACACAAAGAGCTTCAATAACCTCAACAAAGCCGCTAAAGAAACACCCAAGGCGTTTGTGATTGGCAAAGACCAACGCGACCCTGCTATGGCGGCGTATTTGGTCAATCAGTTACGGATGCAGGGAATTGAAGTCCACAAGGCAGAGTCGGGCAAAAATCAGGGGGATTATGTGGTGGTGTTGAACCAACCTTATCGTAATTTGGCGGTGTCGTTGTTGACCAAACAAAACTATCCCAAAGAAGCCAAGTTTCCACCTTATGATGCTATCGCGTGGACTTTGCAGTATCTCAATGGTGTGACCGTAACGCAGCAGGATACACTCAAATACGACCTCACCGACCTCAAAATGCTCACCGCCGATGCCAAATTTGAGGGCAAAGCCGAGGGGGAAGGCAGCCATTATGTGCTGAATTATAAAGCCCAAAATACGGTTTTGTCGGCGGCTTATTGGATAAAATCTCAAAATGCAAGCGCTAAAACCATCGTGCTTGATGCTAAAACTACCCTCGAAGGCCGCAAAGATACGTTGGCGCAGGGGGCCGTGGTGTTTACGGGCATCACCCCCGACCAAGCCAAGCAGGCAGCGGCCAAATTTGGCTTTGATTTAATACCCACCAAAACGCTTCCTGCCGTGAAGCAGCACGAAGTAAGCCTGCCGCGCGTGGCGATTTACCATACGTGGTACCAAACGCAGGACGAGGGTTGGTCGCGCTATACGTTTGAGCAGCGGGGCATTCCTTACACATCCATTCACAAAGACCACCTCAAAAAAGGCAATCTGCGGGCGCAGTTTGACGTGATTTTGGTGCCGCGCGTGGGTGGTACGGGCGCTAATTTTCTCCACGAAGTTGATACCAAGTTTGGCCCGATGCCTTACACCAAAACCGCCGAATTTCCCTCACACGGCACACCTAGCAGCACTGACGACATGACGGGAGGCCCGGGCTTTGAAGGTGTGGCGGAATTGAAGAAATTTGTGGACGCGGGTGGTGTGTTAATTACGTTGGACAATTCATCAAGCATCATGTCCGACCTCGGCATTGTGCGCGAATTGAAGCGGTACGAATCGCCCACGTTGTTCCATCCGGGTTCCATCGTGCAGGTGAAAGCCCGCAACCGCAACCACCCCATTATGTACGGTTATCCCGAAGTTTTCCACGTGTTCAAAGGGCAGGGCGCACTGCTCCAAACCGAAAAACGCGACCGCGACATGATGCTGATGCAGTACGGCACCAAACCACTCAAAGAAGAGGAGGAATACAAGGGCCTTGTGATGGGAATGCCGGATAAAAAAGAAGTAAAAGACCCCAAGCCAGCAACGCCCAAACCCGAGCCGCCTTACGTGCTGTCGGGCATGGTGCGCAACGAGCAGACCATCATCGGTCACGGCGGTATTTTCAACGTACCTGTGGGCAAAGGTCAGGTAGTCGCCTTTACTTTTGACCCGCTTCACCGCTACCTCAACCACCACGATGCGCCCATGCTCTGGAACGCAATTTTGAATTGGAACGCGCTGCGGTAAAAAAAGCAGAACGTCGGCGAGGGCTGGGCACCCCCGTTCTAAACCTCGCCGACGTTAGCTCAACCACCACGACGCGCCTATGCTTTGGAATGCGATTTTGAACTGGAACGCGTTGCGGTGACCCTTAAACTTAGAATGTTTTTAAAATCTTATAGGCTTACCAACTGATTGTTCTGACCAAACAAATAAATCAAATGACTCATTCTGCTAAAAGTGTGCTAGTATTTGGTATTTACCTTACGCTTGTAGGCGCAACGCTCTTGATGATACCTAATCTTTTTCTTACCGTAATTGATGTGGCTAATACGAGTGAAGTTTGGATACGATTATCTGGAATTTTACTAATGGCGTTATCAGTGTATTACATCGTTGCGGCAAAACACAATTTGCCCGTTATTTTCAAAGTGACGGTGTGCATTCGTTGCAGTATTATTTTTTTCTTTTCTGGATTTGTTTATTTACAAATGATGGAACCTGTAATGCTCACCTTTGCGGTCTTTGATTTTGCTGGTGGGGTATGGACTTACTTGGCGATGAAGAAAGAAGGCAGTTGGTAGAATCTATTTCTCATAAATACTGTAAACAACTCCCCAATTTTATCGCAAAATAACCGCTTTTTATCATCAAAACCCCTCCAAACGCCCTTGTTAGCATTCGCTTTTCCCCATTTTCTTTTTACTTTGTGCTGTAAATTAGATAATACGTCAACTACTGTCACAACAAACTGAAACCTGAATGAGAAAACTACTCCCACTTTTTATCATCTTACTTTTGTGCAACATCGCATGGGCACAAATCCCTTCCCCCAAGGAGCATTTTGGGTTTAATGTCGGCGATGATTATATGCTCGCCAATTTTACCCAAACTGAAGAGTATTTCAAGAAATTGGCGACCTCTGACCGGGTGAAACTTCTCTCCATCGGCAAGACCGAAGAAGGCCGTGACCAGCCGATGATGATTATTACCTCGCCCGAAAACCACAAAAAACTGGCTCGCTTTCAGGAGATTTCGACCAAACTCGCCCGCGCTGAGGGACTCACCGACGCTCAGGCCAAAGCCATGGCCGAAGAAGGCAAGGCGGTTGTGTGGATCGACGGCGGTATTCACTCCAACGAAACAGTGGCGTGGATGCAACTCATCGAAACCGCGTATCAGCTTGTGAGCCGCAAAGACGCCGAAGTAACGCGTATTTTGGACAATGTGGTCATCCTCCTAACACACATCAACCCCGATGGGCAGGAGTTGGTGGCCAACTGGTACATGCGCAATCCTACGGCTGACCAACGTAAGTTGGATTATCTACCAAAGCTGTACCAGAAATACGCGGGTCACGACAACAACCGCGATTTCTTCATGCTGCAATTAAAGGAAACCCAGAACGTAGGTCGTCAGTTGTTTGTAGACTGGATTCCGCAGATTATGTACAACCACCACCAACGCGGCCCGGCAGGGTCGGTTTTGGCGGGACCTCCGTACCGTGACCCGTTCAACTACGTATTCCACCCGTTGATGATTACGGGCATTGACGCCCTCGGAGCGGCCATGATTAACCGCCTCATTGCCGAAGAAAAACCCGGGTTTACGCGTTTGGGCGGCTCGGTATTCTCGACTTGGTACAACGGCGGTTTGCGTACCACTACGCACTTTCACAACCAAATTGGATTGTTGACCGAAATCATCGGTGGGCCTACGCCCGAAACCGTTCCTTTGGTGCCCAATCGTTTGATTCCCAACGGAAATACGCCTTTTCCTGTTACCCCTCAAAAATGGTATTTTAAGCAATCAATCGACTATTCGGTATCGTGTAATTACGCCGTGCTAGACTACGCCGCTCGTCACCACGATGAGTTGTTGTATAACATTTACGTCATGGGCAAAAACTCCATTGAGCGCGGAAGCAAAGATTATTGGACGCTTTCTCCCAAACGCTCAGATGCGATTGTTGCGGCGCAAAAAAATGACAAAAGTGCTCAGCCGGAATCGGGTACTCCAGCCCCTGACCCATTTGGCATGAGAGGCGGGATTCCGACAAAATACTACGATATGGTGTTGAAAGATACCACTGGGCGTGACGCTCGCGGCTATATTATCACAGCCAACCAGCCAGATTTTGCCACCGCTACGAAGTTTGTGAATGCGCTGATTCGTACGGGAATTTTGGTCCACAAAGCCACGGCTGAATTTACGGTTGCTGGCAAAAAATACCCCGCAGGTTCGTTTATCGTCAAAACGGCGCAGTCGTTCCGTCCGCACGTATTGGATATGTTTGAGCCCCAAGACCACCCCAACGACTTCCCATATCCGGGTGGCCCTCCAACGCGGCCTTATGATGCGGCCGGCTGGACGTTGGCTTACCAAATGGGCGTGCAGTTTGACCGCTTGCTGAATGCTTTCGATGGTCCGTTTGAGCGTATCCCTTACGGCGAATTACAAACTCCATCGGGTAAAATCGACGCTGCGGCTCCCGCAGGATATACGCTGAGCAGCCGCGCCAATAATTCTTTTATCGCGGTCAATGATTTATTGGGTGCGGGTATTCCAGTGTTTAGAATGCCACAAGGCATCGGTGCCGCAGAGGCGGGTGCTTTTTACGTACCAGCCTCGGCAAAAGCCAAATCGCTCTTAGAAAAAGCCGCCAAAGACTTGGGCATTATAGCCACGGGCGTGGCCAAAAAGCCCGCAGGGGCCATGGTGAAAGTAGCGCCGATGCGCATTGCACTTTGGGATACCTACGGTGGCTCGATGCCTTCGGGTTGGGTGCGGATGTTGATGGAGCAGTACCATTTTCCAATTGACGTTATCTACTCTCAAGCCATTGATGCGGGCGACTTGAAGAAAAAATACGATGTGATTATCTTCGTAACCCGGGCAATTCCTGCCGCAACTACGGGTCGTGCTGAGGGTGAGTTTGGTGGCAGAGAGCCTAAAGTAGAAGAAATTCCTGATTCTTTTCGCCCGTGGTTGGGTCGCATTACGGCCGACAAATCTATTCCCCAGATTAAGAAGTTTTTGGAAGAAGGTGGCAAGGTAGTAACCATCGGGAGCAGTGCCAACTTGGCGTACCACTTGGGGCTCCCCGTTCGGAATGCCCTCGTTGAAATGACCAATGCTGGAACGGAGCGCCCGTTGCCTGCTGAAAAATATTATATTCCGGGCAGTATTTTGCGCGTAACGCTTGACTCAACCCAGACCGCTACTTGGGGAATGGCCTCACAAAGCGACGTGTATTTTGATTCGAGTCCAGTATTCAAATTAGCCCCCGATGCCATCGCCAAAGGACAAGTTAAGCCGTTGCTTTGGTTCTCAACCAACAAGCCGCTTCGCAGCGGATGGGCGTGGGGACAGCCGTACTTACAGGACGGAATTACGGCTTTTGAAGCGCCAGTGGGAGCGGGGAAATTGACCGTGTTTGGCCCCGAAATTACCTTCCGGGCGCAGGCGCAAGGAACGTTTAAGTTGCTCTTTAATCAGCTGTATTCAACGACTCCATAGCCGCAACTAGACATTATCTAATTTTTTTTTGGGCGCTAAGCAGGTATAAACTGCTTAGCGCTTTTTTTTTACACTTGTGTGCCCGGTTGCTCACAACCGCGTGTACAAGCAATATCTTTTTGGTAAAGCACTTAAAGTTTTGTACGAATACTTAATGCATTGATATTCAGCCAATGGAACATAATAGTAAATGTTTGGAACATGAGAGTAAATGTTTTTTTGGGTGGTGAAACAAACGAGTAAAAGAAAAGAACATTTGTGCTAACACCCGTCTGATGCGTGTGCTGACCTTTGAAGATTCTTAAACTCATCGGTTCTCGCATATGAAAACTTTCATTTTTGCAATTATTGCAGGGATTAGCTCCTGCCTGTCCGTCTATTCTCAAGAAGTAAAATCAATTAAATACACTTCCCTCCCTCCCGACGGTATCATCGCTTTTATGGCGTATGAGACGCCGCCCGAATCCCGCACCAATCCCGACGCTACTGTTGCCGACGTTTCTCCCGATAAGGCCTGGCTACGGCAATTTTCGCAAGCACTGCTGGGGCGTATTGCGTACCCTGCCCGGGGAAAAGCCTACAACATTGCGGGAAAAATGTTTGTAAATCTCGGCATTGATTCAAAAGGCAGGGTAAACGTTCTTTCGTTTGGCCAATCTTTGGGGCGCGATTTTGAGCAATCCATCATCGACGCGGTAGGGCGCGTTTCGGGTTCAAAACTTAAACCCCTTGCGCTGCCTGTGGCGGGTCAGCTTCATTTTTCACTTCCCATACTTTTTACTCCTTAAGTATTTATTCCTCCTTGGTTTTGCGGGTAAAGACAAGCTAAAAGGCTTTGTAATGGCTTGACAATCAGTTGATGAAACAATGGAGGAAAGCATAAGCACTTAAACACTTCTGACACATGATAATAGGGGCCGTTTTGCTCGGTGTGGTGATGGGTTTATTCTTTGGCTTAAAAAAGATAAAGAGACAAAAAAAAGACCTGTACGCCCCCGCCGAATACCTGAAACACTTACGAAACGCTTCAAAAAAAAGATGAAGAAAAATTACTCAACAATGGATTCATTTGCCCAAACGCAACTTGGGCGTCTGGGTGCCAAATCAGCCCTTTTTCGGATTCAGTGGCCCACGCGGCTCTTTGCCTTTGTGGGTTGGATTGGGCTTTTAGTTGTCGGAATTTATTACCCACTTAGCGTAGGATTAGCCCTTTTCGGGGTAGGTTTTCTAAATTATGTGCTATTGTTGAGCTTTCGTATCAGCAATAATTTTTTTAAGAAAACACCAACAACGGATAATTCCTTCATTGGTCAATTGCCCTCGTGGCCGAGTTTTTCCATTTTGGTGCCGCTCAAAAACGAGGACGAAGTCATTCACGCCACGTTGCGCTCGATTGAAGCGCTCGACTACCCCCAATACTTGATGCAAGTCATCATTGTGGTGGAAGAAACCGACCAACTGACCCGTCGGAGCCTTCGCAGCGTTACATTGCCCAGTTTTTTTAAAGTGTTGTTGATTCCGGCGCTGCCGCCTTACACCAAAGGTCGGGCGCTTTTGCACGCCTTACCGATTGCGACTGGAGAATATATCACGGTGTACGATGCTGAAAGCCGCCCCGAACCTAGTCAGCTCAGAAAAGCGGCTTTGGCCTTGGCTGAGGCGAAAGAAACGACTTGTTTTCAGGCCAAAATCAGTATTTCCAACCGTTCGTCAAGTTGGATAAGTCGTCATTTTGCGGGCGAATATTACGAATGGTACGAGCGCCACATGCGCGCGTTGTCGGCGCAGGGATTGCCTTTTGGCTTGGGCGGTAATTCCTTCTTTTTGTCCAAAATTGCGTTAGAAAATGCGGGTGCGTGGGACCCCTTCAACGTGACGGAAGATGCCGATTTGAGCGTACGGCTCGTAGAGCAGGGCGTAAAACTCCAGCTTTTGGAAAGCCTAACGACCGAAAGTTGCCCTGATTCGGCCACCAATTGGATTAACCAGCGGACGCGTTGGAACAAGGGACTGTTCATCACCCAACTGGTACATTTACGACGTACGCTCTTCAGTCGGGGTTTTGGTCTTGAAGGTTGGTCAAGTTTTTGGTTGCCAATGATTAGTTCGGCCCTTACTCCATTTTTCAATATTTACATTCCCATCTACATGATAATGAGCGATTTGTCGTATACCACAATAACGGCAATGAGCCTCAGCTTATGGTTGTTGTTGGCCTTTAATTTGAGCTGTTCGTGGGTGATTAACTTCAAAACCTACCGTCAACTTGGTATAAAACAATCGACTTTAGGTATTCTTTGGGATACTTTTCGCTATTTGTTTTTGCACCTCGGTGCGGGTTTTAAAGCCTATGGCGAATATTTTTTGGCCCCCATGCACTGGCACAAAACCGACCACACCGAGCCAGAACAATCCAATCACCCTGCTCCTTTACCCGAAGCTCAATTTTCCTTATCCTAGTTTTATTTCCTTTTCTTAAACCTTGCAATTATGGTACTTTATAGACATTTACTAAACGTTATGGGGCTGATGTACTTAGGGATTTTATCGGTCATCGCCACACCCACCCTAATCCCAAACACCCACCTTCCAGTAGCCGTAGCTACCGTTACGTGGGTGGGCGGAACGGCGGGTTTTGCCCACGATTGGAACACGCCTTCCAACTGGTCTACCAATGTGGTACCTACCAATACCGATAATGTCATTATTCCAGGAAGTTTGGCGGATTATCCGGTGCTGAACACCAACGTCTCCATTCAAACCTTGAACGTAGAAGCAGGGGCAACGCTTACCGTCAATGCCAGTAAGGAGCTGACCATCGCGGGCATTGGGGATGATGTTAGGCTGATTGTTTTGGGGACGGTCGAAAACAACGGAACCATTACCGTTAACCAGATCACTTCCAATACCGCCAATGCGATGCAGTTGTCAGGGGACGGGCAGTTTAAGAATAATACTGGGGCTACCCTGTCAGCAGCCACTATAGGTTTTTATGGTATTCGAGTAGAGGGCAATTCAGTATTGCTAAACCAAGTCGGTGGTACAATTAGCTTTGCAGGGTTCTCGGGTTCAATGTTTTTGTCAGGTAGTGCTTCTCCCGAAAGTGTACAAAATCACGGAAAGCTAACCTTGACAGGACAGATAGAAAAGTACGCGGGAACGTTCCACAATTACCCTTGTGGGGTGGTAAGCCTTCTCGCAGGAGAAGTGTATAACAACGGCGGCCAAATCATCAACGAAGGTTTTTTCAGCGCCCCCGCTAACCTCAACGGCACTGCGGCCGATTTTATCAATGATGGCATCGTGTACGTAAGTGGTTCGGCTTCTTATACCAACAACAAAATCAGAATCTTCAACAATGCTCTGTCAACCGGTATTTTTGAATTTGGAGCCTCCAACGACCTGACCGTTGCGGGGATTTATAAAGATGATGCCGCTACGGCTTTGGCAGGAGATTACAATCAGGTGACCAATACCTTCACGCACTTTGGCTTGTCGGTTGGTTCGCAAACGCTCTATGCCAAAGTTACCCGCCCAGGTGGTACTTGCCCCCAAATTGTACCCTTTACGTTTGACGTTACTACGGCTTCTACCTTCACCACGCAGCCCAGTAGCCAAGTCGTTTGTGCAGGTGGGTCTGCGGCATTTACAGTAGCCATCGCCAATGCGGTGAGTTATCAGTGGCAAATTAATACGGGCGGTGGCTGGATCAATCTATCTGCCACGAGTCCTTACTCGAACGTAACCTCGGCCACGCTCAACATCAGCAATGTGGATGGCTTGAATGGCTACCAATACCGCTGCATAGCAACTGGCCCAGGCGGGGCAAGCGCTACGTCCAATGCCGCCACGCTCACCATCGGTGCGGGAGGAGGCTCAAATCCCACGGGCACGCTCACATGGACGGGAGGAGTGGATACCGATTGGAATACGGCCTGTAACTGGTCACCTGCGAGCGTACCCACGGCTACCAACGACGTGGTGATACCTGCCACCACGAATGAACCCATCATTGGTTCAGGAACGAGTGTGGCTCAAAATATAACGATAACTGGTTCAGGGGCGAGTTTAACCGTAAATGTGGGTGCTACATTAACAATTTCATCTACCACATTTTCAATTCAGGTGAATAATGCAGCAGAATTGGCCAATAGAGGCACGATAAACTTAACCATAAGCGGCTCCAGCGCCCAGTCTGGATTAGAAGTAAATGATGGAAGCATTGTAAACTACGGCGTTTTGAATGTGACGAATCTTCTCAATGAAGGTATTGGATTGAACAGTGGTACTATTAACAATAAGACGGGAGGAATCATTAATGCGAATGGGAGAGTTGGTACTTATGTGGTTTCTGGTACGCTTACCAACGAAAGTGGCGCTTCTTTTTTCAGTACTGGTTCTAATTCATCCATGATTTTGAATGGAGGGAGTGGCAGTGTCAATAATTCAGGTTTGATAGATCTAAGTGGTCAGGTTGAAATTTGGGGAACTGAACAAATCGTTAATAATGCTTGCGGTAGGCTGAAAGTGCGAGGTAGTTATTATAATCAGAATAACTCCGCAACAACCAACCAAGGGTTGATTCAAATAAGCGGTTTATTAGAGAAAGCGTCTAGTGCTACCTTCACCAATAACGGCGTATTGAAATACGGCTCTCTGACGGGTACAGTAACCAACGCGACAAACTCATCCCTCATCGTCAACAATACCCCTACGCCTATTTTTACCTACGGAGGTACCTACGATGGCGTTATCAACGGTATTTTTAAAGATTCACTAACGACCCTCTCGGCGGGTACGTTTACCGCACCCAATACCTTTGCGCCTTTGGGCTTGCCAACAGGTACTCAAACGCTGTATGCCAAAATCACGCCCCAGGGCGGTGCGTGCAGTTATGTAGTGCCGTTTAGTTTTGCGATTGCCCCAGGGGATTATACCTGGACGGGTGCATTGTCTAAAGACTGGAATACGCCTGACAACTGGCTGGTAGAAGGCAATATCCCCACCGTTGCTCCAACGTTTGGCTCACAAACGGGAAATCGTACGCTTATCCCCGTCGTTGCCAATGGTAATTATCCCGAGGTAACCGCCGCTTCGGGCGCTCGTTCGGTAACCATTGCAGCCAATGCAAGTTTGACCATTAAAAGCACGGGCAATTTGAAAATTGTGGGGAGCGATACCGACGGCGTGACCAACGCAGGAACGTTTACCAACAACGGAACGGTACTGATTGACTCGTCTTATAACGATGGATTTGTGAACCAAGCGGGCGCTTCGCTCATCAATACCAGTGCCTTCACGGTTCAGAGGGGAACGGGCAACCGCCTCGAAAACTACGGCAGCCTCAACAACAGCGGTACATTTACCGTAGGCGGCGGCCTTGGTACGGCCATACTCAACCACCCTGCGGCTACCATTACCAATACTTTAACTTTTGGGGTGAGTGGAGGGTTGACGGGTGGTATTGTCAACCAAGGTACGGTGGATAATTCGGGGCAATTGACTTTTAATGGGGGTGTTTCTGAGACCTTGTTTGTCAATCAGGAAACCGTTAAAAACCGCTCTGGGGCTACAATGACCATAAGTAGCCACAAAACTCTTCTTTTCGACAATCAGAAATTGGTGGAAAATGAGGGGACTTTTAATATAGGTGGTGGAGACAGGGGGGCTATTAACCGAGAAGGAGCGACGATACGCAACAAGACAGGAGGAACATTGTATGTGAGTGGGACTGACAAGACACTATTTAGAAATGGCGGCCTCCTTGAAAACTACCATATAGCCATCTTTTCTGGTACTCGTGATACTTGTTTTTATAACTTACCCACGGGTGAAATTAAAAATGAGGCTAGTTTTAGCATTACTAGTGTTGGTACTAATGGAGGAATTGTCAACTTGGGTAAATTTACCCACGGCTCGGCAGGAACTTTAAATCTCAGTGGGATGGGTGGTATAGCATTTAAAAACGGCGGCACATTTTTGAGTACTTCAGGCTGTGTAATCAATTCAGGGTCTATGAATGACCTACTTCTAAACCTACCCAATGCCGTATTTGAAAATAAGTGTGCTACTACTTTCGGGAGTTCTCGCAATGCCATCGTCAACCAAGGGCGATATACGCATACGGCGGGTAGCTTTACTGTAGGGAATTTGAACACTGTATTGGAAAATTCAGGTTATGCGGAGATTAACGTGCCTTTTACCTCAACTGGGCAGTTGGGCCAATACTTTGTCAATAGTGATACCTTGCTGTTAGGGCCTCAAACTGTGGTTACTACGAGTCCTATGTCAAACCATGGCATACCACTCACTAATACAAGCACAGGTTATGTACATTCAGAGGCTGATTTTGTGATAAGTTCTACCACTACCATCATAGATAACGCGGGTAAAATGGTACTGGGCAGTCAGTCCTCTATCAGTGGGGTGAATATCGGTACGCCCATCGTCAATACGGGTAATCTCACCAACGAGGGCACTGTCAACTTTACCCGCTTCGGAGGCTATGGCATTGATAACTCAGGCACGTTTGTCAACAAAGGGCGTTTTGAAACTGGCAACAGCGACAAAAGCATTCGCAACAACGGCGGCACCATCGAAAACGCGGGCGTGATGGAAATCGACTCCGTGTTTCGGGATGCGGTCTTGCAGGAGGGCAGCGGCAGTAGTTTCACCAACACCGCTACCGGCCAAATCAACATTGATTTTGTGTTTGGCAACGGTATCAACAACACCGCAGGAAGTTTTGTCAACAACGGGGAAATGATGATTGCCCAAACGGACACCGTCGCGCTGTCGGGTATCAACAATGCGGGTACGTTCCAAAACAACAAACTCATGCGCATTGGCGGCGTGGGCAAAATCAAACAGCACGGAATCTACAA
The DNA here is from genome assembly GCF_003339505.1 of Runella aurantiaca. Taxonomy (GTDB): domain Bacteria; phylum Bacteroidota; class Bacteroidia; order Cytophagales; family Spirosomataceae; genus Runella; species Runella aurantiaca. Next base: position 16,177 of record NZ_QPIW01000017.1, on the reverse strand, counting down.
TACGGGTACGCTGACCAATACCACCGATAGCCGGATAGTTCTCCAAAGTGCCGAAGGCTCGGGTATCACCAATCAGGGAGGAACGGTGACCAACCAATCCTGCTCCTACATCGAGTCAACGCCTGTGATTCTAAATGCCGCTGGGACGTTCAGCAACGCGGGTGTCATTACCAAGCGTTCTGATAACCTCATGGCAGTCAGCAATATAAGCGCTAATTCGGGTACCATCGTCAATGAAGATGCCGACGATTTTACCGTGACGGGCACCAACAGCGGCGCGGTCGTGGGTTCGGCTTCGATTGCCTATGTCGGTTCTCCTTTTACCAATTCTGGCACAGCTACCGTCACGCTCACGGGAGCCACGGGCGGAAGCTTTAGCGCAACCCCGTCGGGGCTGTCGCTCAATCCAGCCACGGGAGAAATAAATCTGGCCGCTTCTACGCCTCAAAGTTACGTTGTTACGTATATGATAGCGGCGGCGGGTGGCAGTTGTCCAGCCGTGACCGACACGGCTTTGGTATCTATCAAGGCACTCAATGTGAGCCAAGTTATTTATGTCAATGGTTCAAACACGTCGCTGGGTCAGGATGGCAGCAGTTGGGCCAACGCTTTTGCAAGTTTACAGGCGGGTTTGAGCGCCGCGTCGGCATTGACGGGGGAAGATATTCAGGTGTGGGTGGCCGCAGGAACCTATAAGCCGGGCACGTTGCGCCGAGATGTGTTTGAGATTCCTTCGGGGGTACGGGTATACGGCGGTTTTGCGGGCAGTGAAAGTGAGTTGAATCAAAGGAATTGGCGCACGCAAAAGACGATATTGAGCGGAGAAATTGGCACGTCGGTTTTGAGCGACAATGTCAACCACGTGGTGGTGTTGAGCAATACTAATGAGCAGACCCGTTTGGATGGTTTTGTGGTTGAGAAAGGCTACGCCGATTATTTTGTGCCTACGCAAGGGGCAGACTTAACCAACCCGACCTTACTTTCTTCGGGGGGCGGAATACTGGTGCTTAATCGGAGCCGAGGTTTGATTACAAATTGTGTGATTACCAACAATCGAGCAATTGGCGGTGGCGGTATTTTGCTCAGAGATAGCAGTGAGGTAAGTATTACAAACAGCATTATCGTAGGCAACGAAGCTACCTTCGGGGGGGGCATCTACATGGAAAGAGCAAGACAGCCGCATTTGGAAAACCTTCTGATTGTGTCCAACAAGGGAGTAGGGGGAGGCCTGTACCTCAACTACAGCGCACCGATACTGACGCATTGTACGATTGCATCCAATCAAAGTGCTAATAGTACCCCGGGCGGAATTTTTAACGCCAATTCATCGGCGACTTTGCAAAACAGTATCTTATGGGACAATAGCGGCCCTCAAACGACGTCAGGCATCAGCATCCGATACAGCATTGTGCAAGGCGGGTTTGCGGGCACTGGCAATATAAATCGGGATCCGTTGTTTGTGAAGGCCACCCCGCTGGGATTGTCACCGACGGTCAATTTGGGGGATTATCGTTTGCAGGTATGCTCGCCCGCAATCAACGCGGGCGACAATGCGGCGACTACGCTGAATCTGGATTTGGACGGCAACGTGCGCCCTTTTGCTACTGGCTTGGCAATTGTTGATTTGGGGTGTTATGAAAGCCAAAGTACGGGTGGTGGCGGCCCTGCGGTATTGAATGTGAGTGAGCCAATAACGGGCGGCACCGTGCTGAAAACAGGTGGCCGAATCACGGCAACGAATCAGGTATCGGGCGCTACGGTGGAGTATAGAGGGAGTCAGTCAGTAGCGCTGTTGCCTGGTTTTGGCGTTGCTGGTAGCGTGTTTGAGGCCGTAATTGGCGGGTGTGATACGGTTGTTCCTACGGCTGTTGAGAATAATTCACAGAAATAACTCGAAGAAAAATGACGGCTACGGTAGGTTTAGCGGTAGGAGAAAGCGTGGTGCATTTGCCACGCTTTCAGACCAAGAGAGGAGAGCGAGCAATCGACTTGAAGCAGATTGTGTACTTGAGTGCGCAGAGCAATTATACCATTTTCCATTTAATCACGGGAGAGGAGGTTCTGACTACGCTGTCGTTGAGCAGCTATGCTTCGCTGTTAGAAACTCGGGGTTTTATTCGGATTCATAAATCCAGCCTCTTGAACCGACATTATTTGGGTAAGTGTCGACTAATACGGAGTGGCGAGTTGATGCTGCCCAATGGAAAAGTTATTGAGGTAGCCCGTCGGAAGCGAAGTTCGTTAAAGAAGATAGCAAACGAGAATGACGCCAAATGATTTAGTTTTATTCTGGTTTAATGATTGCTAAAAGTGCCTAATTAAAAGATATAGAAGAAGCTTATTTGTGGTCATCGGCAAACACAATTAAAAACAATAAACCCGCGATACAGTAGACCTATTTGTTGTTTTTGTTGTAATCATCATATATTTGGCGTTAAACTCAACTTGTGAAAGAATAAAATACGCGCAAGCTTGAGGCAAGTACAAGTATATGAAAAACTTCGCCTTTCTTGTTTTTTTGCTACCGTTATGGGGAAGCGCTCAGGTGCTTGATCTGGTTCCCAATACCGACACCTACCCGATTACTCCTGCGGCGGGTTTGTACAAGGATACTACTGGACAACTTCCATTTGAGCAAATCCAAAAGCAAAAGTTTAAAATATCGCGTAAATACGGACTTCTGTTTCCTTTCAGCGATGCTGCTTCGTGGCTTAAAATAGTATTGACCAATCGCAACCCGGCGCGTAAACAATGGGTGTTGGAGTGGAACAACCCCATGGGCGAGTCCGTGGATTTTTACATTTCCTCTCCCAACGGCATCTATCAGGTAAAAAAAATGGGAATGGTCAACACCGAAAATCGGATTTTAATGGCCGAAAACCGACCTTTTGCCGAGTTTGATTTGGGCTTTCTGGAAACCAAAACCATTTACATCCGCATAAAAGGGCAACGGGCGCATTTTGCCTCGGTCAATCTCTACTCCACACAGGCCTACAATCGCCACGATTTGATTCAAACCAATGTTTACGGCTTCATGTCGGGGGCCATTGCGGTTCGTTTATTCTACGTGTTTTTATTGGCGTTGTTTGCCGTCAAAGACAAGGATTTTAGGCAATATTCGGTGCTTTTGGTGGTTCGTTCGATTGCATTTTGGGGGTTGCATGGTATTTTGAGCAATTTTTTTACTACCCCTTCGACGGCTCTGATGGTTAGTTTTCTTTCGTCTCACATCCTGCCGCTGGGGTTGATTGTTGCGTTTAGGGTTATATTTCCGGGTAAGAGGTTTCCTAGATGGGTCGAAAATATCCTAAAACTCATTATTGCAGTGAACATTCTTTTGGCGGTCATCATCTTATTTGGGTATCGTTGGGAGTGGATTTTGGCAAGTACCTACTTAATGATTGCCACGCAGGTATTTATTTTGGCCATGTACGTTTTTGCCATTATCAAAAAATACCCCATCAACTGGAACTACTCGGTGGCGTATCTGCTCGGCATTGGCAGCTATATTTTTGTCCAAATGCGGTTGGTTGGGTGGGTGAGTTTCCCGTGGATATCTCCAGTAGCACTGCTATTTTTTATTCTTGAATTTCTGGTCTTTGGGTATTTTTTGGGAAGAATTATCATTGATTATGAACGCAACCGGGCGCTGTCGGTGCAAGAATTGGCTTTTACCAAAGAACAAGCGTTAAGGGTACAAGAATTGGACCGTTTGAAAACACGTTTTTTTACCAATATCTCCCACGAGTTTCGTACACCGCTGAGCCTTTTGACGGGGCCACTGGAAGAAATCCGGCAAAAGTACCCAAAAGAAGGGATGGTGCCGATGATGCAACGCAACGTAAATCGACTGCAATCGCTTATCAATCAGCTACTTGATTTGTCTAAATTAGAGGCGGGAGAGTTTAAGATTGAAGCGCGCTACGGCGATATTGCGGCGTTTTTTGGGTATATTTTCTCCTCTTTTGAGTCGTTGGCACAACACCAAAATATTCATTTCAATGTGACCCAAAATCGCCGTTCTTTTGAGACGTATTTTGATGCCGATAAACTGGAAAAAATCACGACTAATCTCCTTTCAAACGCCTTTAAATTCACTCCTGTCAACGGCCGGATTGAGATAAGGGTGTTTTATCAGACCATTGACGCCGAAGATTGGGTTTTGTTGGAAGTGGAAGACAACGGTATCGGGATTGATGCCGAGCGACTGCCCCGAATATTTGACCGTTTCTACCAAGTTGATGATACCGCCCAACGCAACTACGAGGGAACGGGCATCGGATTGGCTTTGGTTAAAGAACTGGTGGATTTGTTCAAAGGTAAAATTACGGTCAAAAGCGAGGTGAATCAAAGTACGGTCTTTCGGGTGGAGCTACCGTTGCCAAAACCCAAAAATGGCCTAGACAAGGAGTTTACGATTCCTACCGCCCCTGCCTATCCAACCACCTCCATGGAGCCGTGGCCGTCTGAGCGCCCAGCGGTAGTTGGTTTGCCTCTGGATGCTACCAAGCCTATGTTGCTGATTGTCGAAGATAATCCCGATTTAAGGCAGTATCTGTACGGTTTATTTGAGCCGCATTATCAAATTGTAGAAGCCATAAACGGCCAAAATGGCTTAGACTTGGCTTTTGAGCTGGTACCCGACGTGGTAGTCACCGACCTGATGATGCCGCTGCTCGATGGCTTTGGTTTATGCCAACGACTAAAATCCGACCAACGCACCAGCCATATCCCCGTGGTGTTGCTGACGGCCAAGGCCACCTTGTCTGACCGCTTGGAAGGCTTTGAACTAGGGGCGGATGACTACTTGCAAAAACCGTTTAACAAAGAAGAACTGTTGGTACGGGTCAGGAATTTGATTCAACAGCGGGCTATTCTTCGGCAGAAGTTCAGCCTCATGGCGCCGCTCGCCCCGAGTCAAACCGTTGGGATACCCGAAAGTCTGGACAATCAATTCATTAAGAAAGCCCGAGAAATTGTAGAGGCGCATTTGGGTGATAGTAGCTTTGATGTCGAAGAGTTTTGCAAGGAAATAGGCATGAGCAGGACCAATTTGCACCGTAAATTGAAGGCGCTGACCGATACCTCTACGACTGAATTTATCCGGACAATACGCCTGCAACGGGCGGCACAACTGCTGCTCCAACGTACCCATACCGTGTCGGAGATTGCCTATCGGGTCGGTTTTGAGAGTTTACCTTATTTTTCCAAATCGTTTCAGGATAAATACGGCAAACCGCCTTCGGAGTGGCAAGGGCGTTAGAAGTCTTTTAAGTAGCTCTTTTCTCGCGTGCTTTTTGGGATAGGTTTATTGTGTGTTATGGCTTTATAGGCTATTTTTGACCAATTCGTTGACGGTACCTGAATGATGCGCCGATATGTCCTAAAAAAGGCCATTTTTTTGCTCTGACGAATCATCGAGAGTAGCTTTCAGGTAGATTTTAAAAGTCTTTTTTGTATTCCTAAAAGTGTTTTTAGATAAGTTTTGGGTATTGCAGTGTGGGTATATTTTTATGTGGTCTTTTGACGGAGCAACGACCCCAAAATAGTTAAGATTAGATCATTATGCGTTTATTTTCTATCACACTACACACGAATAAATCTACCACTGACAGTCATGGGGGCATTGCGTTTTTGGTAGCTAATTTTCTTCGCCTTCTTTGGTTTTTCGTTTTATTCGTGCTCACCATCGGGTTATCTTCAAGGGCGGCGCTTGGTCAAAAAAAGGTTGAGAGGTTTTTAACCCTTAAAGGGCAGCCCCGTTTGGATAGCCTAGAGCTATATTACGTGTCGGTGTGGGAAGATATGGACAGCACTACGGCCTTTAAAGAAATAAATTCTGTCAGAACTTACGCTGATAAAACCAGAGATGAATTGCTGGCGGTCTATTCAGAATATTTAAAAGCGCGGTACCATCTCAGGGGGGTAGAACGAAACTTGAAAATCGTTTACCCTTATTTCAAGGCTATTCAGGCAAGGTTGAACAAACAAAAACCAAGCGCGCTTACGGAGCGCTTGAATGCAGACATTGAGCATTTTTTGGGGGCGATTTTATACCTCGAACGTACCAATACGGTTAAAGGAATTACGCACCTTCTTTCGGCAGATTTGACCTATCGAAAAATAGGGTACGAAAACATCCAGTTTGCCGACCGACTACTTGCGCATCTGGGCCTTTATTATCAGGTAGAAGTGGGTGATTATAAAACAGCCATGGGATATTTTAAAGAGGCTGAATCGTATATTTATAAAGACCCTATCGACAAGTACCGGATTGCTTTTTACAAAGATTACGCCAATTGTTTTGCCAGACTGAAGCAGTACGACAAGGCCATTAAGTACAATAAATTGGCGATGGCGCAGATTCGGCTGAAAAGAGACAGCCTTAAAGTCGGTACCATCAGCGGTAATATCGGTGAAATTATCCTCAATGAATTTTCCAACCCCATTGAATCGGAGCCTTACTTTCACAAAGAATTGCTGTATCGACAGCGCTATAAACCCCATGGAATAGACGACATCGCCAAGGTGTACGGGAATCTGTGTCAGGTGGCTGGGATAAAGAAAAACCCAGAAGAAGTGTTAAGCTATTTTAATAAAGCCCTCAAAACCATTGAAATGTACGAAGACACGGTTGACCGGCATAGTATCCTGATGTCTATCTACCGAAATCGCATGGCGGCCGATACGCTTTTGGGGGACTATAAGAGTGCCTTTCGTTACGAAAAATTATACTATGAAGAGTTGATGGCTAGCTTGCGTCATAACTTGCGAGTGGCTACTTCGGAAGCCTCCATTAAGTTTGACGTTGAAAAAAGCAGGCTCCGGGCCGAGCTTGCCAACCAGCAAGCCCAAAATTCTCGCTTCTGGGTGTTTGTCATTTCCTTGTTACTGTTGGTGGCGCTGATTGGGGGGTATTTCTTGTATTTTCGACAACGCGCCAAGAAAGAGGAACTTGCCCAACGCTTGTCTTTTGAACAAAAAGAAGCCGAACGTTTGGCAGAGTTGGACTTGCTTAAAACCCGTTTTTTTGCCAATATTTCCCACGAATTTCGAACCCCGCTGACGCTCTTGGTGGGGCCATTGGCAGATTTTCAGAAAAAATATCCTACCGAAGCCATGATTCCGGTCATGCAGCGAAATTTGGGCCGGTTGCAAGCGCTGATTAATCAACTGCTCGATTTGTCGAAACTCGAAGCGGGCAAGATGGAGCCGCAGATTCAATACGGCGATTTACCGCATTTTTTTCAGTATCTGTTTGCCTCTTTTGAGTCACTGGCCCAGAGCAGAAAGATTATGTTTCAACGTTCACAGAGCCATGAATATCAAATGGCTTATTTTGACGAGGATAAATTGGAAAAAATTGTCACGAATCTGCTTTCCAACGCCTTTAAATTTACGCCTGAAAACGGCCGCGTAACCGCCGAAATCGCTTATGAGTCATCTACCGAAGCTTTTGGTGGGGCATTGATTACCATCACCGTGGCCGACAGTGGCATCGGTATTGACCCCCAACGGCTACCGCGCATCTTTGACCGTTTTTATCAGGTTGACGATAGCCAACGACGGGATTATGAGGGCACGGGTATCGGGCTAGCGTTGGTGAAAGAGCTAGTGAATGCCCTTCATGGGACGATTGAGGTAAAAAGTACTTTGGGGAAAGGGACGGTCTTTGTCGTCAACTTGCCCTGCGACCAAGCCCATTGGGGAGACCGAGTGCTCAATGCCGAGCCCAATCAAGTGCGTCAAAAAAGCTCCGTTGTGCCTTTGATGGAAGAAACCAAAATATTGCCTCTCGCCGCTGCTACGGCCGATTTGCCCATTTTGTTGATTGTGGAAGATAACCCAGACTTACGCCAATACGTACGCGGGGTTTTTGGGGGACGCTATCAGATAGAAGAGGCGCAGGATGGAGAAGACGGTTTGAGAAAGGCCATTGAATTGGTGCCTGATATTGTGATTTGTGATTTGATGATGCCACGCCTCGACGGTTTCGGTTTTTGTAAAGCACTGAAAACCGATCTTCGCACCAACCACATTCCGGTGGTGATGCTGACCGCCAAAGCAACGCTCGAAGACCGTTTGGAAGGATTGGCGCTCGGCGCGGACGATTATTTGGCGAAGCCATTTAGCACGGAAGAACTCCAAATACGGGTGGAGAATCTACTGCAACAGCGAGTGATTTTACAACAAAAATACCGCCAAACGGTCGTGCTTGCTGAGCCACTCCCAATGGCTGAAACGGTGCCTTCAATGGATGAACTGTTTTTGGAAAAAGCACTAGGAGTCGTAGAACATAATAGCGCCGACAGTAGTTTTGATGTAGAGGCTTTTGCCGAAGCCATGAGTATGACGTCGGTGCAGCTTAGGCGTAAGCTAAAAGCCCTGACTGGTCAAACTGTGACGGTGTTTGTGCGAAATTATCGTTTAGAAAAAGCGGCGGAATTGCTGCGAAGCCGGGCAGGAACCGTATCAGACATCGCGTACCGAGTAGGGTTTGAAAGCCTGCCGTATTTCTCCAAAGTATTTCAGGAAAGGTTTGGAAAAGCGCCGTCGGAGTGGCATTAGAGAAGGCGATTGAAAACTAAATGATATGAATAAGTACAAGTGGTCTAGAATAATTCTTTTTACACTCTTTTGTGTTATAAACTACGAAGGCTACCCGCAGGAGATTATCTTATCATCTGACCGGAAACTGCCTATCAATATTACAACTTCCATAGAAATTTTCAGAGACTCTTCTTCACAACTGAGTTTAGCGCAGGCAATCACCAAAAACTATCAAAAGTCTACAAAAGACCACTTTGTTTTTCCTTATACCAATGATACCTTTTGGGTACGATTTAACCTAAAAAACACCAATTCACAAAACAAAAAGTGGTTTTTGATTTGGGGCAATCCATTGGTTGAGCAGCTTGATTTTTATATCTCAGATAGTACCAATTGGCGTTTCTTGCACAAGCAACAAAAAATTCTGACCCACGAAAAGGAAAGAAAAATGATTGACCAAGAACCCAAATTCGCTTTTGAGCTAGGTCCGCAACAAACCAAAACGGTCTATATCAAGCTCACTAGCAAGCGCGGGCATTATGGTAATTTGAGAATACACTCTGCGGAGTCTTATTACAAATCCAGATTGGATGATTACGCGAGCCAAAGTTTTTTTAATGGCTTGGTTTTTTTTCGCCTTTTTTTGGTGGTTACGTTGAGTCTATTTGTAATCAAAGACTTGCCTTTCAGGCTTTACTCTCTGCATACGGTCATCAAAACTTTCGCATTTTGGGGCTATTTGAACATCGCAGGGCCGTGGTTTACGGATGACCCCGACTTGGCAAAGAAAATAGATTTTGTCTTCTACAACTCTGTTACCATTGGTGCGGGCATCTTTGTTTATTTTACACAAATTCGAGGAAGGCTACCTAAAATTCACAGTATTGTTGCCCTCACTATCATCCTTGTTACAATTTTTGAAAGTGTCATCATTTTTGTTGATTACCAATGGTATTGGCTTAAGATAGGCGTTTACAGTATCATCGTGTCGGCGGTCTATTTTTCGGTCTTATATATATACTGTATAGCCAAGAAAATTACGGTCGAAAAATACTATGCTATCCCTTTTATTTTGGGTTTATTAAGCTATGCTTTGCTCTATATCAGGCTCTTAGGATGGATTGAATACGGGCCGCTTTATTCCATTGCCTACCTTTTGTTTTTGAGTGAAATTTTTGTTTTTGTGATTTTCTTGGGAAGAATCTTTAGAAATACCGAACAAAATAAACGCCTTGCCGAACAAAAATTAACGTTCAACATCGAACAGTCGACCCGCCTCAAAGAGCTTGATACGCTCAAAACCACTTTTTTTGCCAATATTTCTCATGAATTTCGTACTCCGCTGACGCTCATTTTGTCGCCGCTGAATGACCTGCAAAGGGAGTTTCCTAAGCGTGAGATATTTCGCATCATGCAGCAAAATGCCGAGCGACTGTTGGCCTTGATTAACCAATTGCTTGATTTGAGCAAATTAGAAGCGGGGAAAATGACGGTAGAGATTCAGCGGGCTGATTTGTCGCAGTTTTTGCGGCAGTTGCTCGCTTCGTTTGAATCGTTGGCGCAAAGTAAAAGCATCGTTTTTCAGTACGAACAGAGTCATCCTACCCGAATCGACTACTTTGATGCCGACAAACTCGAAAAAATCGTCACCAATCTGCTTTCAAACGCCTTTAAGTTTACTCCCGAAAAGGGCCGAATCGAAGTGCGGGTAGATTATACCGAACGCGACTGTATCATCAAAATCAAGGACAGCGGCATCGGGATTGCGGCCGAACGTCTTCCCGTTATTTTTGACCGGTTTTATCAGGCCGACCAAGGAACGAATCGAAATTTTGAAGGAACAGGCATTGGTTTGGCGCTGGTGAAAGAATTGGTGGATGTTTTGCGTGGCCGTATTGAAGTGCAAAGTGAATTGGGAAAAGGGAGCACTTTTGTGGTAACATTGCCCTGCGATGCCGCCACTTGGAGGCAATATTTGAACAAAAATGAACCCGTGAGGGTAGTTGGAAAAACAGTAATCTTTGAACAACCTGTTGAATATCAAGTCGATTTCTCCGTATTGGAGGAGGTGGTTGCGGCGGAGGTTGGGCTTGATTTGCCCATTTTGTTGATTGTGGAAGATAACCCTGACTTACGCCAATATGTACGCGGTATTTTTGGCGAGCGCTATCAGGTAGAGGAGGCCCAGGATGGAGAAGAGGGATTACGAAAGGCCTTTGAGGTGGTGCCCGATATTGTGATTTGTGATTTGATGATGCCGCGCCTCAATGGTTTCGGGTTTTGCCAAGCGCTGAAAACAGACCCGCGCACCAACCATATTCCGGTGGTAATGCTCACCGCCAAAGCAACGCTCGAAGACCGTTTGGAAGGATTAACGCTCGGTGCGGATGACTATCTGGCCAAACCGTTTAGCTCTGCTGAACTCCAAATACGGGTGCAAAACTTGCTGCAACAGCGTCGGGTTTTGCAACAGAAATACGGCCAAAATGGAGTGTTGACTACCCCGCCGCTCGTTGCGGTAAAAGAGCCTTCGATGGATGATGTGTTTTTGGGAAAAGCCCTGAAGGTGGTAGAGCGGTATATTTCTGACAGCAGTTTTGATGTAGAGACCTTTGCCGGAGCCATGAGCATGACGTCGGTGCAGCTCAGGCGTAAGCTGAAAGCCCTGACTGACCAAACGGTAACGGTGTTTGTGCGAAATTATCGTCTGGAAAAAGCCGCTGATTTGCTGCGTAGTCGGGCCGGAACCGTATCCGACATTGCGTATCAAGTAGGTTTTGAAAGCCTGCCGTATTTCTCCAAAGTATTTCAAGAGAGGTTTGGGAAAGCGCCTTCGGAGTGGCATTAAAAGGCCGTTTTGTAGTGAAAAGTGGTACTCTGTCCAAAATGAGGAAGCGAAAAAAGGGTTGTCTCAGACTTTTGAGGCAACCCTTTTTGTTGAAAATGGGCCTTTAAATCTTTTTTTAGACCTACTTAAACGCTCAAACCAAGTACTTAAATGTTGCCCTTCCAGTACTGAAAAAAGCCTTATTTCTTCAAAAAAAAGGCTTTTTGTTCAAAATGAGGAAAAGAAAGTTCAAAATGAGGAAGAGAAATCGGCTTCTGTTTTGAGAGCCTCTGTCTCTTTTTTTGTGGGGTTCAGAATGAGGAAGAAAAAGTCCAGTTTGTGCTAACACTTGGCGGGCAAAATCGGCCACTTTTGTCCCACTCACTCACCCAAAGAGTGGGGTGTTTTCCTAGACCATTTTCAGAACCATACTCAATTTATGAAAAACTACGTATTGAGTCGCTCTTCATTATGGCGAGTCGAAATCGCCTGATGAAGCAGTAGACAATGCGTTTTATTACAACAAAACATGAAAAAAATTGTAACTCTACTGCTCAAAGCGGTGGGCGTTTTAGTGGCCGTTGTTGGCCTTGTCCTGCTGTTTGTCAACTTCCGAGGTGTACCTTCTTACGAAGTAAATATACCCGAAAACATCAAAAATGTAAACGTAGAAGTAACCCCCGAGCGGGTGGCACGTGGCGAGAAAATAGCCCTAGTGATGTGCAATGCCTGCCACGCCAACCAAGACAACCGACTGGTAGGTAAGCACATCGCTGATTTGCCAGCGGAGTTTGGCAAGGCTTATTCGCTCAATATCACCCAAGATGGCGAAGATGGTATCGGGAGCTGGACCGATGGCGAAATCATGTATTTTCTCAAGACGGGAATCAAACGCAACGGGCAGTACGCACCCATTATGCCCAAGTTTCCGCGCATGGCCGACGAAGACTTGAAGTCAATCATTGCCTACTTACATTCAGACCGCTTTCCAGTGCAAGCTACCAAAGGGGAGGGGCATGAGCAGGAGCCCAGCCTTTTGCTCAAAGTGCTGACCCATACCGTAATGAAACCCATCGAGCCAGTGACAGAGCCGATTTTGGTGCCTGATTCTACCGACAAGGTGGCCTTTGGAAAGTATATCGCCAACGACCTCATTGCGTGTTACGCCTGCCATTCGGGCGATTTGGCCAAGGCAGACCCGCTTCATCCCGAAAAATCGTTTGGCTTCTACGGAGGCGGCATCAAAATGCCCGATTTGGAAGGTCAAATTGTTCCTACGGCCAACTTAACCTTTGATGAAGAGACGGGTATCGCCAAAAAATACAACGAAGAACAGTTTGTGCACGCCGTTAGATTTTGTAAAAAGCCTGACGGAAGTATCTTACGCTACCCCATGCAGCCCCACATCACCCTGACCGACTATGAAGTCAAGGCCATTTTTGCCTACCTCAAAACAGTCCCCCAAATCAAAAATAATGTCAATGCGCTCTAAGTGCGCCTTTTGGGAGCCTATTAACAGCCTTTCGTGGTAGAAAGAGGGAAAGTCGGGGGGCGATATTATGACCTAATCTCAATCCCCGCTTTTCAGTTTTCTCCCGAAGTTAATTTCCCTATACCACCCCCTTCCCCCAGGATTGGCGGGAGCACATGAAATAGTCAAAAATATGAGTGTACAATCATTTATTCCAACGAGTGAAAGTGCGGTGTATTTGCCGCGCTTTCAAACCAAAGAAGGCGAGCGGGCCATCGACCCGCGCCGGATTGTGTATCTGAGTGCGCAGTTGAATTATACGCTGTTTTACTTAGACGACGGCGAGCAGGTTCTGACCACGCTGTCGCTGAGTAGCTACGCTTTGCTGCTGGAAGACTACGGTTTTATCAGGGTACATAAATCCTATTTAATCAACGGGTATCACCTCGGTAAGTGCCGCCTGAACCCCAATCGGGAGCTGCGCTTACCCAACGGTAGGATAATAGAAGTGGCGCGACGGCGTCATGTAGGGCTCAAAAAAAGGATACGCAGCCAAGTGGGGAGTTTCGCCAAAAAATCGCTTTCTCCTACCCATGATTCCAACGTATTCTGACAATCTTAAACTTTTCTACCAATGCAAAAACTCTTCTATCTCTTCTTGAATTTTTTACTGATTCTCTTTTTCGGGATAACAACAGCCACCAGCCTTAAGAACCCTTTCAATCATCCATCGAAGAAGGCATTTTCTTTTCGCAGGGCGATTTTCTTCGGTTCGCTCATTTCGGGTCTATTTCGCTCAAAACCCATTCTGCGACAAATCCTGTTGTTGTTTATTTTTTGCGGAGGACTCACCTCTGCCTTTGCAGCCACCCTTACCGTTACCAATGGCAATGACAGCGGCTCCGGTTCATTGCGCAACCAAATTGCGGCAGCGACATCGGGTGATGTCATTGTTTTTGCCTCTGGTGTCACCACGGTAAACTTAACCAGCGGTGAAATTGCTTTCGGCAAAACCCTTACCATTGACGGGGGAGCTTCGGGCGTAACGATTAACCGCCTCAGCGGTAATTTTCGTTTGTTTAACATTTCGTCGGGAACGGTAACATTTACCCGAATTAACCTCACCAACGGTAACACCACCGACGCTAATGGTGGTGGTGCGATTGCGGCTTCTTCAAGTGTGACCTTGAACATGACCAACTGTAATATCACTGGCAATAACACAACCGGCGGCGGAGCAGCGATGGTACTGAGTGGTCCAACTACGCTAACCAACTGTAACATCAGCAACAACACAACTACGAATACTGTTGGGCACGCTATTTTGTTTTATCCACCTGGTAATTTGACCATGACCGGATGTACTATTTCAAATAATACGGGTAATGTGGGTGGTGCAGCGGTGGATTTGCGCGGCGGCGGCGGCGGAAATATGACTGTTATCCTTAATAACTGTACGATTAGTGGTAATAATCGCAGTGGTCTTATTACCCCCAATAATGAATGTACGATTACAATTACAAACGTGACTATTACTGATAACGGTATCGGCTTTGAAAATTACACGAACAAGTGTACCATGAAAAACACAATTGTGTTTGGTAACGCTGGTAATAACCTGACTTTCGTAGGCCCTGCATTTTTGGCAGGCAGTACACACAATATTGTAGGAGATGCGGGTAATAGTGGTTTCATTAATGGTACAAATAATAACCAGGTAGGGGTTGACCCGAACTTACTGGGTTTGGCAAGTAACGGCGGTTTTACCCAAACCCACGCACTGGCGCCTTGTAGCCCTGCCATCAATGCCGGTACCAGCTCTGGCGCGCCCACTACCGACCAGCGCGGCAGCAGCCGGGTAAGTACAGTAGACATAGGCGCATTTGAATATCAATCTGCACCTTCTACGATCAGTGTTACCTCTACGGTCACTAACGCGTGTAATGGTAACAATGGTAGTATTGATCTGACTGTAAGTGGGGGAACTTCTCCTTACACCTATGAGTGGAGCGGTTCTGGCAGCGGCAACGACCCGCGCACGAACCTTGCAGCTGGCACCTATGACGTGACCGTCACGGATAACGCGGGCTGCATCCGCACCCACAGTGCTACGGTGACAAACCTAACACCCACCACGGCCAATGCTGGCTCGGACCAAACTGGAGCAGCTACCTGCGGTCTTACTCAGGTGACTTTGGCAGCCAATAGCCCCTCGGTGGGCACTGGCGCATGGAGCGTGGTGAACGGTACGGGCGGCTCTTTCGGCAACGCTTCCAGCCGGACTTCTACCTTCAGTGGCACAGCTGGCAGCACTTACACCCTGCGCTGGACCATCTCCAACGGTAGTTGTACTTCTACCGATGATGTGGTCATTACTTTCAACCGCAGTCCAACCACGGCCAATGCTGGCTCCGACCAAACTGGCGCAGCTACCTGCGGTCTTACTCAGGTGACCTTGGCAGGTAATACGGCCACGGTCGGCACTGGCTCATGGAGCGTGGTGAACGGCACTGGTGGCTCATTCGGCAATGCTTCCAGCCCGACCTCTACTTTTACGGGCACAGCAGGCAGCACCTATACCCTTCGCTGGACGATTTCTAACAGTCCTTGTACTGCTTCTACCGATGATGTGGTTGTCACTTTCAACCGCAGTCCAACCACGGCCAATGCTGGCTCGGACCAAACTGGAGCAGCTACCTGCGGTCTTACTCAGGTGACTTTGGCAGCCAATACGCCCACCGTAGGCACTGGTGCATGGAGCGTGGTGAACGGCACGGGCGGCTCATTCGGCAATGCTTCCAGCCCGACCTCTACCTTTACGGGCACGGCAGGTAGCACTTACACCCTTCGCTGGACGATTTCCAACAGCCCTTGTACTGCTTCTACCGATGATGTGGTCATCACTTTTAACCGCAACCCGACCACGGCCAATGCTGGTTCGGACCAAACTGGAGCGAGCACCTGCGGTCTTACTCAGGTGACTTTGGCAGGTAATACGGCCACCGTCGGCACTGGCGCATGGAGCGTGGTGAACGGCACTGGTGGCTCATTCGGCAATGCTTTCAGCCCGACCTCTACTTTTACGGGCACAGCAGGCAGCACCTATACCCTTCGTTGGACGATTTCTAACAGCCCTTGTACTGCTTCTACCGATGATGTGGTCATCACTTTTAACCGCAGTCCAACAACAGCCAATGCTGGTTCGGACCAAACTGGCGCAGCTACCTGCGGTCTTACTCAGGTGACTTTGGCAGGCAATACGGCCACGGTCGGCACTGGCTCATGGAGCGTGGTGAACGGCACTGGCGGCTCATTCGGCAATGCTTCCA
>NZ_QPIW01000016.1 GCF_003339505.1 Runella aurantiaca | reverse complement strand
GAGTGGATAGCTAATTTGTTTGAATCTCTCTTTCGTACAGCGAAAAAAGAAAAGAGAAGGCTGGACAAAAACACGATTAGACCATCGCCCAAAGATATTTTAATGGCTTAGCCTGACGGCTATGGTGTTATCACCAATTTGCAAAATGATTGGGCAGTAGCGCCAAACCCAAGTATGATGATGAGTGTGGACAAAATGGTGAGTGTTGCCATTAAAGGGATTTTGAAAGATAAAAATGAACTCAAACCCATTTTAATAGGTGTGATAAAAACAGCAAGCAGAATTGCTCCCAATTTCCTTTTGAAGTTTGGACACCGAGAATTTAAAAAAATTAAAGCACAAAAACAGAATAATAACTAAACCATAACCCAATGAAAATCGTAAGCATAATCCTACTATTGGTGTCTGCAGTTTTGAGCGTCAAGCACGGTTGGGATGCCTTTCAACCCGCAAATGCTGAACAGGCAAAAATGATGGCAAATCTGGGTGTCACAAAAACAATAATGCCCTATTTTGGGGTATTCTCAATCCTGATTGGTTTGATGTTATTCTTGCCACAGACTTTTTTCATCGCCAATGTTTTGAATGCCGTTACCATTGTTTTAATTATGGCATTATCGTTGCGCGCCGGTGACTATAAAATGGCACTGATCGAAATTCCGTTTTTGGCTTTACCATTGATTTTGATATGGTTGAAGTATCCGTTTAAATTGTAAAAAAACTAACTTTGTCTAATGGCATATACAACACCATACCGAATAAAATCCATTACGGAAGGACACCGCTTAACGGGGCTTGAAAAGCCGCATCACCCGCTTATCAGTATTGTAGAAGTAGGGCAATTTAAAAATCAAACCGCTATCAATGCCGTCATTTTCGACTTTTATGTAGTATCCATCAAACGTGGTTGTAACAATTTATTATACGGGCAAAAGAAATACGACTTTGATGAAGGATTAATGGCATTTATGTCTCCCGGACAAATCTTGCGTGGCGAAGAAGGTGGAATTCCGCCAAATCTCGAAGGTTGGATGCTGTTTATTCACCCCGATTTTTTATGGAACACACCACTTGCCAAAAAGATAAAACAGTACGAATATTTTGGTTATGCAACTAATGAGGCTTTGTTTCTTTCAGACAAAGAAGAAAAAATAATGAATGGCATCATTGAAAATATTCGACAGGAATACAACTCCAATATTGACAAATTCAGTCAAGACGTAATCATTGCACAATTAGAACTGTTATTCACTTATGCCCAACGTTTTTATGAACGTCAATTCATCACCCGAAAAATTACGAATAAGCAAATTCTAAGTCGTTTGGAAGATGTATTGACGGATTATTTCAACAACGAAGAGTTACTTTCAAACGGACTGCCAACTGTTCAATATGTTGCCGATACGCTCAATATTTCCGGCAAGTATTTAGGCAGTTTATTGAAACAATTGACAGGACAAACCACGCAACAACACATTCACGAAAAATTGATTGAAAAAGCAAAGCAAAAGCTTTCTACTACCGAATTATCGGTCAGTGAAATTGCTTTTGAATTGGGTTTTGAACATTCGCAAAGTTTCAGCAAATTATTTAAGACCAAAACCAAACAAAGTCCGCTGGAATTTAGGGCAAGTTTTAACTGATGGACACCTTAGGGGCTATTCTATTTAGAATTGGAATAGGGTTTGTGCGGACACATATCACGGTATAAATCAAAGAATTGCACTATTTTTGTGGCTTAAATCAAGAATTATGCAGTTTGTCGATATAAAAGCTGAAAACTTGGTATGATTGAACATTTCCCTTTTTACCTTTCGTTGATTGTCGTCATTGTGCTGCTCATTATGTTGGCAGACAAACTGAAAGTAGCCTATCCGGTGCTGTTGGTAGTGACCGGATTGGTGATAAGTTT
This sequence comes from Runella aurantiaca, assembly GCF_003339505.1. Taxonomy (GTDB): domain Bacteria; phylum Bacteroidota; class Bacteroidia; order Cytophagales; family Spirosomataceae; genus Runella; species Runella aurantiaca. Next base: position 149,510 of record NZ_QPIW01000016.1, on the reverse strand, counting down.
ACTGCCCGGAATGCCTAAAATACACATCGAACCGGAGTTGATTTTTATCATTTTCCTGCCTCCGCTGTTGTACGATGCCGCCTTTGCCATGTCGTGGAAAGAACTGTGGCGATGGCGGCGGATTGTCACCAGCTTTGCGTTTATCGTCGTTTTCTTTACGGCCCTGTCAGTGGCGTTTGTGGCTGATTGGTTCATTCCCGGATTTTCGTTGGCGTTGGGGTTTTTGTTGGGCGGTATTGTGTCACCTCCTGATGCCATAAGCGCCGGTGCCATTCTGAAATTTGTCAAAGTACCCAAGCGAATGTCGTCCATTTTGGAAGGAGAAAGTTTGCTGAACGATGCTTCTTCGCTGATCATTTTTCGCTTTGCCCTGATTGCCGCCACTACCGGGCGCTTTGTGTGGCAGGAAGCGGCCCTTAGTTTTGGGTGGATGGTCATCGGAGGCGCTGCCATCGGTGCATTGGTCGGTTGGCTGTTCATGAAAGCCCACAAATACCTGCCCACCGATGCCAACATGGACATTGCCCTGACCTTGGTCACGCCGTATGTGATGTACATCGCGGCGGAAGAAGTCCACAGTTCGGGGGTGTTGGCCGTGGTCAGCGGAGGCTTGTTGCTGTCAAGCCAAAGGCATCATTTTCTGAGCAGTTCGTCACGGCTACGAGGTATCAACGTGTGGCAAAGTTTGGTATTTCTGCTGAACGGATGGGTGTTTTTATTGATTGGACTGGATTTGCCCGAAATCAATGAAGGGCTGAAACAGGAAGGGATTGCCCTCCCCGTGGCCATCGGATATGGTTTATTGATTACATTCGTGTTGATTATCGTACGGACACTTGCTTCTTACGGAGCCGTCATCGTTTCTCAAGTGGCCGGTCGATATATTCAGGTAGCCGATAGAAATCCGGGTTGGAAAGCCCCCATCTTATTGAGTTGGTCGGGCATGCGCGGCGTGGTCTCCTTAGCAGCGGCTTTGTCGATACCGATAGAAATGAGCAATGGCGTTCCTTTTCCGCACCGAAACCTTATTTTGTTCATCACCTTTGTCGTGATTTTAGTCACCTTACTTTTGCAGGGGCTCACCCTTCCTTGGTTAATCAAAAAGGTAAATATACCCGACTTCAACGATTATCTTCCCGAAGAAGAAACCGAACGATTACTCAAAAAAGGAATGCATGAGCACACCTTGCACTACTTCAAAGCCAACTACAGTCGGCATCTTGTGAGCAATAGTATTCTGCGGCAAAAAGTGGCCTTTTGGGAACAGAAAAGCAATCCAGAACCCGAAGAAGACATTTCGGAAGAAACCAAAGGAATTTATCTCGACATTTTAGAACAGCAAAGGGTGTGGCTCCGCAACAAAAACAAAACCGACGATAAGATCGACGAAGAAATTATCCGAAAGTTTTTGTACGGAATTGATTTAGAGGAAGAAAAAATAAAATACAATTAGGCAATAAAAACAAAAGCGTCCATTGTGCAATGGACGCTTTTGGGATGGAATAGACCCTTACAGGGTGACAAGTTGAGGTGACAAATTGATTACCAGCCAATGCCGTAGTCTTCGCCGTGGTTGCTGGAGCCACCCCAGAAACTGCCGTGTTCCCAATCAAAATAAATGGCGTTGATGGGCCCGCTGGTGCGCTCCTGATAATTTATTTTGTAGCCCATTCGCCCCAAATCTTTTCGGGTCCAGTCGGGCATGGCTTCGTTGAGGGTCAAACCGCCGTTGATGCGCTCGTGTTTTCCAAAACTTGAATACATCTGAAACGTCTTAAAACTGGGCGCTTCGCAGGATTCCTGCACCGTCATGTCAAATTCTACCATGTTCAGAAAAAACTGCAACAGCAGTTGGTCTTGCTCATCGCCGGCCTGCTTGGCAAACGACAGGTAAGGTTTGCCATTTTTGAGGGCCATGCTCGGCGTCAGCGTCACGCGGGGGCGTTTGCCCGGTTCGAGCACGTTGAAAGGGTTTTCTTTGGCATCCAGCACAAACGCTTGCATCCGTTGGCTCATGCCGATGCCCGTATTGCCCGCAATGCACGAAGGCACCCAGCCGCCGCTCGGCGTCACCGAAACAACCCAACCTTCTTCGTCGGCGGTTTCGATGGAGGTGGTTCCTGCGGTAAATGCTTCTTCAAATTTTTCGTCCAAAGTGGCATTGTTTTTCGGCGACGTCAGGCTGGCACTTCCCCAACTTTTCAGCATATCCAAGTACGGATTGGCCTTTCCCTCAAACGGATACGGGTCGCCGGGGCCGATTTTGGGGTCGTTCATGTTGGGGTTAATCAGCTTGCTGCGCTCTTTGGCGTACTCTTTGGAAAGCAGCCCTTTCATGGGTTCTTCGGGGCCAAAAGCGGGGTCGCCGTAGTAAAAGTCACGGTCAGCAAACGCCAAATTCATGGCCTGATACAGCGTATGAACGTAGCGGGTGGAGTTATAACCCATGCTTTTTAGGTCAAAATTCTCCAAAATATTTAATGCTTGGAGCATGGCCGGTCCTTGGGTCCACTGCTGCAATTTATAAACCTCAATGCCTTTGTAGGTGGTCATCATCGGCTCTTCAATCTTCACTTTCCAGTTGGCCAAATCCTGCTCCGTAATCAATCCACCCTGCTCGCGGCACCCCCTCGAAAATTCTTTGGCAATCTCACCTTTATAAAACAAATCATTGGCGGCGTAGATGGCGTCTTTGCGCGATTTGCCTTTGGCAAGTGCCTGTTGCTCCGCATTTACCAGTTTTTTTAGGGTTTCGAGCAGGTCTTTTTGCACAAATATTTCACCCGCGTCGGGCGCTTCGCGACTAGCCCCTAAATGCGGCAAAAATACTTTTTTGGAATACGGCCACTGCTTAATCAAGTCTTTGCCTTTTTCAATCGAATTGGCGGTTTGGGCTTCGATGGGGTAGCCAGCGGCCATTTCCATGGCAGGCGCCAACACGTCTTTTAGCGACATGGTGCCGTACTCGGCCAACATCGTCATCAGTCCGCCGGGCGTACCGGGCGTGACGGCTGCCAGCGGGCCGTATTCGGGCGGGTATTTCATGCCTTTGCTCTTATAAAACTCAGGCGTGGCGCCCGTGGGTGCTACCCCGTGGGCGTTGATGGCAATGACCTTTTTAGTTTTGGGGTTGTAAATGAGCGCCTGCGTCTCCCCTCCCCAACTCAACACATCCCACATGGTACAGGTAGCCGCCAACATGGCGCAGGCCGCATCAATGGCATTGCCGCCTTTGGTAAAAGTCATGGCACCAGCTGTAGCGGCCAAGGGTTTGCCCGTAATGGCCATCCAGTGCTTTCCGTGCAAGGGAGGCTTTTGAGTAGTAACTGGTAAGTTATTGAATGCCTGCGCATTGCCCTCCCTATTTATCAGAAAAAGGGCAAAAGCCATCGGCAGAAAGCGAAGTAGTTTCATAAGGTTTTAGTTTGGGTTTGTCGATTTTATCCTAAAAATAGGGATAGTGGCGCAGGATGTCAAATGAAGGGGGGGATTATCAAATTATCTATGCGAATAATGCATACTTCAAGTCATTTTGAAGCTATATGTTACCACTCCAACGCCTCAGGCAGTACTTCAAAAATAGCTTCCCATTTCGAATTCACCTTACTTGCAATAGTTTGAATCGCGTACCATACAGAAGGATGAAGGAGCTTATAAATATGTTGTTTCGTCGTTTCAATAACTTGATATTTAATCGTTTCAATAGGTAGAGTTGCATCAATAATTCCATGATAAGGGGCTAAAATAGTTTCTATTTCAGACACATTAGCCGCCTTAACAATTCGAGACAACCTATCCATTTTATCATAAAGTTCATCCGCAACTCTCTTTCTTCCAACTATAAGATAATCTCTTTCATTTAGAGCCAGAATTTCGAGTGTTTTTAATGCTTTATTCTTATAAGCTTCTGAAAGGTCAATAAGTAACTCAAATTTCCCAACCTCCATATTGAGCCATAAAAAATCTTTAGGATTATCAATCCTTGGATTGATAAATGCTACATTACTATGTACAGGTTCAACGCCACGGACAGTACTATATACCGTTCCATCGGCATCCATGACAAAACATTTGTCCAATTTATCCCCCGAATTACATTGCTTACAGGCAAGTAAATAGTTTTGCCATTCAAACGCTTTTTCAGGAAAAAAAGATTTAGGGTAAATATGCTCTATATCCTCAGCCTCATTTCCTTCGCAATAATTACACGTTTTGACAGATACACACATTTCGGCAAGTGCATCTGCTATTTTCACAAATGCCTGTTTGCCTTCTTTTCCTCCTTTGGTTTTCCAAAGTGTTTTTGCTTTAGCTGCTTTTTTTGCGAAGGAAACTTCGCTATTCACTTGAGCCTGTAATTGGGTTAGAACCGTCTGTTCTGAATCTTCTAAGGTTCTTTCAATTAATAGGAGCATTGGTTGAAAGAGTTTGTTGAAGTTTCAGGCGTTCTTTTTCTTCTTCTTCGGTTATTTTACCAAAGGCCGAAAGCATATTGAGTTGCCCCAATCGCTTTTGTTTCTCGTCTGTTTTCTCTGACCGTACGGGCGATTGTCCAAACAATTCCGTACCATAGGCATCCAGAATATTGCCGAATATCAAACGTTCTCTTTCCAGACCCTTCACTTCTCCTGATTCTGTATCACTTCCGGGCGATGCCAGTCGCCATATACTTCCCTTCTCACAGGCCCGGCATACCAAAGGGCTATGCGTGGTCACAATAAACTGAATCTTAGGAAAATACTTTGTAAACCACTCTCCAATACGGGTTTGCCACGTAGGATGAAGGTGAGCGTCAATCTCGTCTATCAATACCACACCCGGTAAATCAATGATGTTTTTACCATTGTTTATGTTCTCAAAAACCAACTGATTCCCATAAACTCTAATCAATTGGCGTATCAGCTCAAACGTCATACTGAGTATTGACCTATAACCGTCACTCATTTGAAGAGACGAAACGGTGTTTCCATAGCCGTCTTTAAAATAAACCTCTTTCAAGCCGACAGCATCAATGACAGCGCCATGAGGCAACAAATGAGCTTCGTTTATGAATTTTATAAGATTTTCAAGCGTTGATTTCGGTTTAGTCTTTACACGTGATTCATTTAATCTTTTGTTAGCTTCTAATTCTTCAATGTATAAGTCCCGTAAAAAATTTAAAGCTTCAGGCAAGGCTACATCTTCTCCAAAAACGGACAAATGACTCCCCAGATTAGGATTGGTTTTGTAAATTTTCTCTTTGTCTTGACTTCCCCCCGTAAAACGCCTAAAAGGCCCATAACCCGCAGAAAACCAGTATTCTCTTTTTTGTTTTGCTTCTTCCGCTCGAATAGTAGGAGTTGGAACCGGATGCGAAAAAGCTGTTGTGATTAAAAGTGCACTATCGAATGTTTTTTTTCCTCTGAAGATTACTTCTCGAATCATAGCATAGGCTGCTACTATTTCTACATCTTTATCCAATTCAACACTATAACTATTTTCTCCAAAAACGAATTCTTTTTCAAATGTGATTCTATTTTGAATAGTTTGATTACTTTCAAATGGCGTTATCATTAATTCTGTTGAACCAGTGAGAGTCCCATCATTTTTAAGCCACTCGTCCCAATCCTGCCCCGCAGCATTTATATCTGTAATATCAAGCAATGCCAACGCAATAGATTTTACGACCGTCGATTTTCCAGCCCCATTATCTCCAATGACCACATGCCAACCAGCAGGTTCAGGAAACGTCATTTCAAAATCAGAAATCGACCTAATATTATTGATGGTTACCTTCTTTATGTACATACTCTTTCCCTTTTGTGCCAAAATTAACCATTTTCTTACTATTTATTGAATTGATAACAATGCAAATCATGCTATTCCCTTTTATGGCTATTTACCTTTCCCTAAAATAGCAAACATATCCAAACAAACACTTACTTTGCATTTTTCTGGCAACCTAAACACTCTCACAAGCAACTGATTATAAAAAAGAAATTGCCGAAAAACACCACACTTTTCAGGTGATTTGCGTTTACAACGTCAACCTCTTAAACAATGCTTCCCCCCTTCCCAACCCATGAAAAAGCTCCCTAACCTCCTCCTTTTGGGATTGTTGTTCTTAACCTTGCTCGTTCACGCCCAAACGCCAAAGAAAACACCAACGGCGGTTAACTATGGCAATAATGCCAAAAACGGGCACTACTTTGCTACGCGCGGCATCAATCTCTACTACGAAACCTACGGACAGGGGAACCCCCTGCTGCTGATTCACGGCAACGGCGGCTCCATCAAAGATTATCGATACCAAATTCCCTACTTTGGTAAACACTACCAAGTGATTGCGGTAGACAGTCGGGCGCAAGGTAAATCAGTAGATACCAGCAGTGTATTGAACTACGAAATGATGGCCGATGATTTTGATGCCTTGCTGACACATTTACAATTAGACTCAGTCTACGTTATCGGCTGGAGTGACGGCGGTATCAACGGGTTGCTGTTGGCAATTCGGCATCCAGAGAAAGTGAAAAAATTGGCAATCACGGGCGCTAACCTACGGCCTGATACCACGGCGGTCACGGCCGAGGGCTATAAAATGATTGCCGAAGAAGGGGCAAAACTTCGGGCGGGCGTACAGAATGACGCCGCCAAAAACACCCTCAAACTCCTGCACATGATGGAAGTAGAGCCGAATATCTCGTTGTCAGATTTGCGTAAAATCAAATGTCCAGTATTGGTGATGGGGGGTGATTTTGATGTCATCAAGCCGTCGCATACGTTAGAGATATTTGAAAACATTCCGCAGGCGTATCTGTGGATATTCCCCGAATCAGGACACGGGACGGTACATCGTTACAGGAATGAATTCAATGCCAAAGTGCAGCATTTTTTCACGCATCCCTACAAAAAGCCGAATTGGATCGATTGGGAGCCATGAGACGGGTATTTTCCTAAAGAAATAGCCATCATTGCCGATTAAGAGCACTCAGTTTTCATGCCCTAACGTCCCAAATCGCTCCATATCTTCTTTGAGCAATTTTGTCAGTTCTTCTTCTTTTGGCAAGTAAAGATGGTATTGACTCGCTAAAATACTTTGATTGTCTTGGGGCAACGTATATTTCACCACGGCGTTGTTTTTGTCGGTGCAGAGTAAAATCCCGATGGTTGAATTTTCTCGTTCGAGCTTTTCCTTGCGGTCGTAATAGTTGACGTACATCTGCAATTGACCGAGGTCTTCGTGGGTGAGTTTATGCGTTTTGAGTTCAAACAACACAAAACACTGCAAAAGGCGGTTATAGAACACGAGGTCAATGAAAAAGTCATCTCCTTCCAGATGAATACGTTTTTGCCTTGCTACAAACGAGAAGCCATTGCCTAACTCCAGCAAAAAGTCCTGTAGGTGCGTAATCATGGCTTGCTCAAGGTCTTTCTCGTAGTAGGCAGCTTCGCGTTTCAATCCCAAAAATTCCAAGACCATAGGATCTTTAATGACCTCTTGGGGTATCACGGGCAATTTCTCCCCTTGGGCAACTGCCAACACTGCCTCTTTATCATTGCTCAGCAAGAGGCGTTCGTAAAGAAGGCTGTTTATCTGACGTTCCAATTGACGAGCGGTCCAAAGATTTTTAGAGGCTTCGGCAATGTAGAAGGCTCTCTTATCTTCGTCTGCAATGGGCAAAAGTAGTTTGTAATGCGTCCAACTGAATTGCGTCCGCAGTGCGGACACAATTGGAAACATGCGATAAAATTGGCGATAACGTTCCAATTGTCTAATCGAAAAACCACTACCTAATTCGGGTTCAAGCTCTTGCGCCAAGTTACGAATAAGGTATTTTCCGTATTCAGCGCGGTCTTTTCCCTGCTGTTCTTCTTCAAAAATGCGTTGACCAATATACCAATACATCAAAGCTCGTTGGTGGTCAACGGCTCTTGCGGCATTTTCACGAGCATTGGCAATGATTAGCCGTATTTCAGCAATGAAGTAGGGATTTAGGAGCATATCAAATGATTTTACACTCACTTTGACACGAAAAATTGAGCATCGTCACATCATCCCCCGTGCCTTCAATTCCAGATATTTATTCACCGTATTGGCATTCAGGTCTTTGGGGGCGGTGAGGATGGATTGAATGCCGTATTGCTCAAGCTCTTTCACGATGCGGCGCTTTTCGTAGAAAAACCGCTCGGCAATGGTTTTGAGGTAGATGTCTTCGGTGTTTTCGGCGGGGGTTTTGAGCAACAACGAAGTCTCGGTATTTTCGAAGAATACCACAATCAGCAAATGGGTCTTGGCCAATCGCCGCAGAAAAGGCAACTGTCGACGCATGGCGTTGACGGTCTCAAAATTGGTAAACAGCAACAACAAACTCCGCTGCCGCACGTGCGTTTTTACGTACGAATACAGGGTCTCGTAATCACTTTCTAGGTAACGTGTTTTCTGCTTGTAGAGCGTTTCCAGAATCTTCTGCATTTGTCCTGCTTTACGCTCGGCGGGCAGAATTTGACCGATAACTTCCGAGAAGGTAATCACGCCCGCTTTGTCTTGTTTCAACAACGCGATATTGCTCAATACCAGCGTGGCATTGATGGCGTAATCCAAGAGCGTCAGCCCTTCAAACGGCGATTTCATGATGCGGCCCTTGTCAATCAGGCAATACACGGCCTGTGAGCGTTCGTCCTGAAACGCATTCACCATCAATCCGTTACGTCGGGCGGTTGCTTTCCAGTTTACGGTACGGATGTCGTCTCCCTGCACATAAGGCCGAATCTGTTCAAATTCCATGCTGTGCCCCAACCGACGGATGCGCTTGATGCCCAGCTCGGTCAGGCGGTTAGAAATGGCCATCAATTCGTATTGCCTCATTTGGAGGTACGACGGATACACCGCCACCATCTTGTTTTGCGAAAACTGAAACCGACGTTTCATCAAGCCCAATGGACTCTTTACCAACACATTAACGGCCCCAAAGCTATATTCGCCACGTTTGGTAGGGCGCAGTTCGTAACGTAAAAGTTGGGTTTCGTTGGGCACCAACTCGGTTTCAAACAGCACGTCGCGTTTTTGAAATTGAAACGGAATCTCGTCAATCACTTCCAAGCGTGTCTTAAACCCGTAGCGATTTTCTAAGTAAATGGTAATTGGATTGGGGTCACCGTTTGAAAGGCGGTCGGTTATATCACGACGCGCAAAAACGCCCTGATTATTTCTAAAAAGCAAAACCAAATCGGCCACCACCAAGAATGCGGCGATTGCACTGCCAATTTTGGCAATTCCGAAGAGAAATGGAAAAGCAAACGCCAACAAAAATGTGGCCGTCAATCCAATGAAAACCTCCCAAAAAAGGGTGGAGATATAAAGTTGGCGAAGGTATTTCAAGACAACAGTTTTTAATATTTTTCCTACAAAATCAGGAACGTATTGAATGTATTTTATTGTGAGCGGGCGCTTTACTAACGCGTAAATTCACCAGCACCTTCCCGAATTATGTCAAAATTATCGTCGGTGGCATCAATGACCGTGGAAGGAATCAGCCCGCCAAAGCCTCCGTCAATGACAATATCTACCTGATGCTGAAAACGTTCAAAGATAATTTCGGGGTCGGTGGGATATTCCATGATTTCGTCTTCGTCATCTTTAATGGAAGTAGTAATAATGGGATGGTCCAATTCAAACACAATCATCCGCGTAATGGGGTGGTCGGGCACCCTGATTCCCACGGTTTTGCGATTGGCCAATACTTTCGGAACCTTATTGTTGGCTTCCAAAATAAATGTAAACGGCCCAGGCAGGAGGCGTTTCATTACTTTAAAAGCGGCGTTACTTACCCTAGCATAGTCTGAAATATGACTCAAATCGTGGCAAATAAACGAGAAATCATTCTTTTGGGGTTTGATTCCTTTGATACGCGCAATGCGCTCCACGGCCCGGGCATTGTGAATATCGCAGCCGAGGGCGTAGACGGTATCGGTGGGATAAATAACAATGCCCCCGTTGCGCAGGCTGTTGACTACCTGCTGAATCTTACGCGGTTCGGGCGTTTGGGGGTGAATATGAAGAAATTCCGCAGGCACGTAGGAAGTGGGTTAAGTGTTTGAGTGCAAAATCAGTTGGACTAATTACGCGGAATTTTTCATTAATTGGAAACTTCCTTCAACTATTTTACACGTTTGGGCCTATTTTGCTCCCTCTCCACTTTTAACTCACTACCGTTCCAGTTGGACAAAAGGTACTCCCTGCTGCATCAGGGCGAGGTTGCGGTGATTGCGCCACTTGGCGTAGCGCTGATATAGCCAGTTGACGGGCAAATGTAGGCGGCAGAGAAACACCAAAAGGTCGGTTTTCCAGCCGGGGTCTTCGATGTAATTGAGTAGTTTTCTGAATGCAAGGGCTTGTTCAGGGTCTTCGGCCACGAAACATTTCTTGATAAACTCCCGGATTCTATTGGCCAAAATATCGTATTCTTCTTGCGACCGGCTCAAATCGTAGGCCTTGTTGCACACCTCCCAACTCGACCGCAACATTGGGTTGCCGATGCGGTAAAATTGCGTCGCCAACGAATCGTCCAAAACGCGTTTATACATCAGTACTTCGTCGATGTAGTGGTATTTGTAATCGTGGGCCGAACGGATAAAGAAGTCAAAATCTTCGTAACTGAGGTTTTCGTCGTACCCGCCCAGTTTCATCAGCACCGACTTACGCATCATGATAGAAGGCGTACAAATAAAGTAGCGTCGCAAAATTTCTTTGTAGATATCGCCCGTGGGCACTTGGCCTTTGGCGTGCCCATTGGCGCGCAATGCATAATGATAGCCCAATTTGACGCCCGAAGAATCAATGTAAGCGGCATTTGAGAATACCACCGCGTAGTCTTTGGGGAGGCTCTCAAAGGCTTGTACTTGCATTTCGATACGGTTGGGGGGCATCACATCGTCCGCAGCTAAATCAATGACATACTTACCCGTGGCTTCGCCAAGGCCTTGATTAAAAGCCCGGCATAGACCTATGTTGTGGGTATTTCTTATAAAAACAATTTCGGGGTACTCATCTACTAGGCGTTGAATCACCCTCCTTGATTCATCAGTGCTCGCGTTATCAATCACAATCAACTGAATGGCAGAATACGTTTGTTGAATGACCGATAAGAGACTTTCCCGAACAAAGAGTTCATGATTGTAGCAGGTGCAAATAACGGTGACGATTGGATTCATATTCAATGGTTACAGTACGCTTAAAAATTTATAAACGGCGCGTTTTTGTATAGTAAATGTAAAATATTAGACTCTATCTCTAATCAAAATACCCTAACTTTTTAGTAAACGGTAAACTAAAAAGCAATCAGGGATAGGTTTTGGGGAAGCATATATTGTATTTTTTGGCATATAAAATCCCAAAAAAATAACTAACAATTTAAAAATCAATGAATTATAAAATATACCATAAAAACAGAAACACAAATCAAAATCGTCCCACACTTTGGCACGGTTTTCTCTGCTATTTCGTCATGATACGATATAGAAGTATATCTTTCATTATTTATGGGTTAGGGTAGTACATAAATGCCATTCCAATTTGCGGATGGCATTTATTTTTTTGTTTCGGCGCCTCTTCCAATATGCTTGGCCCGCCAAATGCTGGTATTGAGCTCAAATCCAAAAATCAACAGCAACGCTACGAGGTAAAACCAAATCATCATCGCAATGATGGTTCCGATAGAGCCGTAGAGTTTGTTGTAACTACTAAAACGAGAGAGATAAAAAGAGAATCCGTAGGTCACCAAAATAATCAACATTGAGGCAATAATTGCCCCTAAATTAAAGAAGCGCCACCCGTGCCGTACTTTGGGGGCAAACCGATAAATGATGGCTACCGCAACCGTAAAGGCGAAAAACATCACCAAATAGCGCAGAGCGTCCAATAAAAAGACGGTTAAATTATCTCCAAACAAAATGGTTTGGTGCAACCAATCGACCAAAAACCCGCCCACAATAATCACCAAAACCGCCAAAAAAAGCACGGTCGATAGCAACACAGTCAGCAATAAGGCAATTCCTTTGGCCTTAAAAAATCCTCGGTTTTCCGACGTATGGTCTACCATGTTGAAGGCGGTCATGAGCGCTCCCATGCCGTTGGTAGCGGTGAGCAACGCAAACACAAAACCAAACGACAAAATGCCGCCCTGCTTCCGACTGATGATGTCATAAATAGTGGCCGCCGCAAATTCGTACAACGATTTGGGCATGGCATCGTACATGAAGTTCATGATTTGAGACTCCATGTTGGCAATCGGGAAGTACGGAATCAGCGTAAACAAAAACAGAATGGCGGGAAAAACGGCGAGCGTGAAGTTGTAAGCCACGGCAGTTGCCCGTTGGTCGATGTCGTACAACAGAATTTTTTCAATCAACAACGTGCCAATATCCGCCAACGAAACGCCATTGCTAAAGAACCGCTTTCGGTGCAAGAAAGCATAAGTTTTACGCAACTGTCGGTATTTGGAGTCGGACCAGTGTTGGAGCATTAAAGCGTTTTGATGATTTCAGAACCCAAAAATACTAAACTTGACCCTAATAATTTCCGTAACCCAATGATTACCAAAAATTAGCTCAGCCACAGCAAGCCTTCATAATCTCACAAACATTTGCTTATCAACCATTTACCCACTAACAAACATTATTTATTCAAACTTAAAAGAAAACCGTCAAGCTCAAACGGGCGAAAAAGGGCGTTCCGGGTGTAAAGTGAATTTCTTCGACGGGTACCGCTTCTCCCTGCAATCGGCTTTCGGTCGCAAACTGCGTTTCTTTCCAACGTGTATTAAACAGATTCTGAACCGACAGGCCAAGCGTATAATTTTTGCGGCTATAATTGGCCTGCATGTCCGTTACAAAATAGCCCTTGGCCACGATGGAATTGTCCTCGTTGGCGGGACGGTTGCCAATGTAACGATACCGCAACGACCCGCTGAAACCCGCATTATTTTGTACCGACAGGCCACCCATCGTCGTAAAAACAGGAGCCAGAGGTAGGTAGTTTTGGCCTTCCAATTCTCCGATTGCCCTTGGTTTGGTGGTATTTACGTCAATGTCAGCGTACAAGTGGTCGGTGATTTGATACCGCACCGACAAATCAATCCCCTGCCGACGCGTACGGCCACCGGGCTCAACCACGCCCGCATCACCTACGTACACAAATTCCTGTTGCAGCCACAGATACCACGCGGCAGCATTGATGAGTAACTTAGGAAAAGGTTTGAAAATCGCGCCTAAATCGGAGCCATAGGCGGGCGGCAAAATCTGCCGACCTCCCTGCGGAACCACTACCCTAGTGTCGTTGGAATGAAAACCCCGACCCGTGTTGAGGTACAGTTGAAAACGGTTATTGAAGGTGTAATAAAAATTCAACTTGGGCGAAAGAATCGCCGCCGAAGCCTGTTTGGTTGTAAGAGGGGCGGACAGTAAATCTTCGTATTGATTACGAAAAAAATCTAGCCGGAGGCCTGCGTTGATGGTCAACCGACTAGAAACCTGAACCAGCTCGTCGGCATATACCGAAGCGTTGAGTTCGTTGATATTTCCAAATTGAATCCGATTGAGCGTTTCTGTTCGATTTTTGGTGTGCGAAAGTTCCGTATTTTTCGTAAAATCTTGTCGGTACTGTACACCCAAAGTAGTCGTCCATTGTGTGTTGCCTACGTCATTTTGGGTAGAAAAACTACCGTTATAACCCACTAAATTACGCTTCTCTTTCTGACGAATTTGGTCGCCATTGATTGAATCTTCCAGAAAAAAGGTGAAGTTGGAATACAACTCAAAATTATAATTTCCGTAAAAAAGCTGATTTTTGATGGTATGGTTACGCGGTGTCACGGTCACCAGTTGTACATTCACATTGGTTCGACTTGTTTCACCGCCTTCGGTAGGATCGACGGATCCAAAAAAGCCCGTCAGCCCCGATTCAATGGCCCGGTCGGGAATCTGCCCCGAGTGGTTCCATTTACTCCAAAACGTCGACCCTGTCAGCGTGAGGTAGGTTGTTGGGGAAAGATGCCCGTGGTATTTTCCCATGATATTCAGGCGCTTAAAGTCCTGCGGATTGTCAAAATACGAATTAGAATAAGAATACTCCGATGCCAAATACGCCGATTGATTTTTGTCGCGATTTTTTCCAGATTTCACACGATTTCCCAGCAAATCCAACCCTGCTACCGCCCGGTACGTGCCAAATTGGCCCGTTTCCAGTTTCACAAACGAGCGGTCAAGCGCGTTGCGCGTGCGAAAGTTTACCCAACCTGCGGTCGTAAAGTTGCCTTTTTCGGCATGATAAGGCCCTTTTTTGAAATCAACGCCCTGAATCAATTCGGGAATCACAAAATGCAAATCAGCGTATCCTTGCCCGTGGGCGTGAGAAACCATATTGACCGGCATTCCATCTACAGTGAGTTGAATATCGGTGCCGTGGTCGATGTCAAACCCGCGCAAAAAAATCTGTTCGGCTTTTCCGCCGCCTGCATGTTGGCCAATAAACAAGCCCGGCACCATCCTTAAAACCTCCTGTGAGTTGACAATGGGGCGAATTTTAATGTCGAGATTACTGATAAGCTGCTGGTCGTGCGCCCGTTGCGCCGACACTACCACTTCTCTCAATTCGAGGGTGGAGTTGGCCATAAACGTTTTTAGAGAAGTAGTTTGGTCATCCAGCACAATCGCTTCTACCACTACGGTTTTCAAACCTACGTACGACAATTCGATTTTGTAAGGAGCCGCTACCAGTTCATCAAAGCGGTATTGACCCAATTCATTGGTCATGGTTGTTTTACCTAGCCCCGTCAACTGAACATTTACGCCCCGCAAGGGCAGGTTGGTGGTTTGTTCATACACCACACCCGAAATACTTCCAAGGTGCGCAAATGTCGAAAAACTAAATAAACAGCTGATAATGAATAGTATGCAACAAACAATTCGTTTCATAATCGAAAGAGAAAACTAAAAATGGCACGAAATACACAAAGAAATAGAAACCAACTCATCCCCAAGTGGGTTCGATAACGCCATAAAAATACGTTTTAAAGAGTGAATCGTACCCAAATTTTGTAAAAAAACGAGATTTAAGCCATCCAATCTAACCTCAGAGCGTAAACCTCGGATTGGTTTTTTTGGCTTCGGCAATCAGTTTATTCCCTGGGCCAGCATTGCCGAGGGCAAGCTCAATCGCGCCCGCTTTTTGTAGTAATTCAGGGTCTTTGCTACCCGTACGCAATGCCACCTGTACGTGTTGCTGCGCTTTTTGAATATCATTTTGTTTGAAATACACCCACGCCAACGCATGGTTCACATCAATATTTTTGGGACGTTTATTGTATTCTTTCATGCCATATTTCAACGCCGAATCAAACTGTCCCATTTGCGTATACAGCTTGCAAAGCTCCAAATCAACGGCGTGGCCTGACTGCGCATCTTCATCCAACATCTTTACCACCTCGGCGTATTTGGCATTTGCTTTTTCTTTATCTCCTTGAAGCGCGTAGATTTCGGCCATTTCTTCGTGAAACGAGAATTCGGGCATAATAGCCGCCGCTTTGTCCAGCGTTACTAGGGCTTTATCGTACTCTTTTCTGGCTTTATGAATGCGAGCAACTCCTCTCAACGCAAAAGCATAACTCGGACGCAACGCCAAAATTTCGTTGTATTGCTGTTCGGCTTCTTTCAATTTGCCCGTTGTTTCGTACAATTGCGCCAAGGTGTTTTTACTCCAGCAATACGGCTCTGAGCCGGGCAGCCCTGCGTCAACGGCCAATTTCATGGCTTCGATGGAACTGGGGTACTGTCCATAAATCTCCCGCAGATAAGACGCCCGCGAGTACGATTCCAACGAAGGCTTCATCTGCTGCATTTTGTCCGACATCGCCACGGCTTCTTCATAGTTACCGAGTTCGACGTTGGCATCGACCAACACGCCATACACGTAGGCGTTGTTGGGATTGAGTTGGCGGGCTTTTTCGGCCAAATCGCGGGCTTCGGCAAATTGGTGCTGCGACATTTTTACGGAAGCCTTGAAAGTAGTCGCCTCAAAGTTTTTGTAATCCATCGCCAACACACCGTCCAAGATGGTTAAAATCGCGGGATAATAATAGGGATGTTCGCCCGTAATCCGTGCCTCCGAAAGGTAAATCATGGCAACCTGAAGACGCGGTTTGACATCACTCGGGTCTTTTTTGATTTGTTTCTTCAGTTCTTCTACTTTTTCTTTTGTTCGTACCCATTCTTCGGCTTTGGCCAACTCTCCCCGACGTTCATACAGGGCGGGTATTTCCATCGTTGAGTTGCTTGAAGCGGTGGTTTCAGTGCCTGTTTTTCCTTTGTCGGTGCAACTCATTGGTAGCAAACCAACCATCAAAATGGGGAGGGAGAACAACAGTGCTCGTTTTGGGATAAATATTACTTTTTTCATTTTTTTAGAGGGGAGATAGCGGTTGTTGTTAAAAAATTGGGAGGTCTGATTTTCAAACCATTACCGACCTCCCAAGTACTTCATTAGTTACGAATAATCTTCACCGTTTGGTGCTCGCTCGCGGTAGATACCTGTAAGAAATAAATCCCTGGCTGACGGCCAATGCGGAACGTTTGACGCTCAATCCGACCCGCTTTTCCAACCGATTGCTGGCCCATGACCTGACCTTGACTGTTGGTCAAGCCCATGCGCAGCGCCTGTCCGTCAACGCCCGATATTTCGACCGAAACATCATCCGTCAACACGGGATTTCCCAAAACCTTGACCGACAATCCCTGTATTTTATCTTCCAACGGAGTGGTAGCAATACGGGCCGATGAAGTCGATGGGCCCGAGTAGCTGTTGCCCCGGAAACCTCTCCAAGGATTTTGCTCGTACGGAAACCAAGGTTTCAGGATGGTATCATTTTTGGTAACCCCCGCATTAAACGACAGCACACTCACCAGATTTGGTGTTACGGGGCTGGCGGTTTCGCCGGGTTTAAAATCGTCGTACCACAAACCGATGGCCGCCAACACAACGCCACCCACGGCTTGAAGTTCGATAGTGGTGACGTCATCCTCTAAACGGCGACCGTTGGGGAAACCGTCCATGTTGGGGATAAACTGCAACGCCGTCGAACCGTTGTACATTGGGTCAGTAAGGCCCAAAACAGCGGCTTGCACCAAGCCCAACGAACTGAATTTAGGGTCGGTACGGGGCGTGGCGGGTACGGCCATGTTGAGGCGCAGCCAATCGCCGAAAGTGGGCAAGAAGTTGTGAATAAACGGTTTACCTGCCGCCAAAGGATTACCTGCTTTGCCCGTGGCCAGCTGATATGGCGGTAAATTTGGCACACCTGTGTAAAAAATAGGCAGAATATCAACCGCGCGTGGGCTTTTATTATCAGGTAACAACACACTTCCAAAAGCCGCTTCTGACAACGCCGTACCGTTGAGGGCTGGGTTGCCTTTCAAACCAAAAAGACCGGGCTTGCCATTCCGAAAATCGAAGGCTCCCAATGATTTTGATTGAATTCGCAAAGGAGCCAACCCTGGAACTGCCGCCCCAAACTGAGAATCATCCATGTAGAGTGCCAGCTCAGGATTGGTAAAATACTGGGCAAACTGCAAATCTTCACTTGGCTTAGCGGCATTCCATTTATCTTTCATCCCCAACGGAATCACGGCTTCGTTGGTCAACGGCATTCCTAACCTTGACACCTGAACGTAGTTGCCGTCAAAGCCCACATCACCACCCGAATAGAGCGTTTTTATCATTTGGCGGCTCGCCGAAGCATACACACCAATGACGTAATCAGGGTCAAGAATATTGGATGCCTGCGCCACCGTTTTTTTGCTTTTTTGCAAGGTTGCAACGGGTACTTCAATCACGATAGAATGGCAGTTGAATTTAGCCACACCATCTTTTCCGCTGCTTGGGCGCATATTTCCAAGGTCAAAAATCCCACCCAAGTCCACAAAGAATGGGTCATCTACTGGCCCGCAGAAAATCTTTTCGCCAGTGGTAGCCGTGGCCACGGCTTTATTGACCAAATCGTCGTAGGACTCAGCACCCAAACCCACCGTTTTGTTCTCAATCGAACGGGGTCCGATGTTTGGTGGCGGCACCGTGCCTTTCATCACAATGGTGCTGAAAGACCTACCGCCGTCAATGCTGCGCTCACACTTGTAGGTGGTTTTCAGGTTTTCTTTGCCCAACCGAATCAGGAAAAAAGTAGTCGGGTCTTCGTTGGCACGCTCAAACGTAAAACGATAAATAATGTCAGAACCAGGCGTGGCAGCGTTGTTGTCAACGTGAACTTCGTAGCGAATACGTTCGCCAAAAGAATACCAGTTGGGTCCGCCAGCAGGATGCTGAAAAGGGATATAATTGGCAATAAGCACCACATTTTCGGCATTATTAGGACTTTTAAAGGCGTACAAGTCCGTATTATCCGCCAGTGGGTCGTTTGAAATCAGCGGCGCTTCGCGGTGCGAAGAACCAAACGATTGGGAGGTTTGCAGGCAAATCACGGCCAGTACCCCCACCACAGCTATAAGGTTTTTTATGTTTTTCATCTTTTTCAGTGTTGTGAATGGTGAAGGTTAGAATCTTGCTTTTTCGGGATAATCAAATCCTCGCCAAGGGTTCTGAACGAAGGGGAACATCGGCTTTAGCTCAATGTCATTTTTGGTGGGTCCCGCGTTGAAGCCCAGCACATTAACAAGTTTAGGCGTTACGGGACTGGTTGTTACACCCGGTTGAAAATCGTCGTACCACAAGCCAACGGCGGCCAGTACTACTCCACTTACGGCCTGCAATTCAATCGTGGTTACATCATCTTCCAAGCGGCGTCCGTTGGGGAAGCCATCCATGTTTGGAATGAATTGTAAAGCCGTGGAAGCGTTGTAATCAGGATCGGTTAAACCCAAAACCGCCGCTTGTACCAAGCCCAAAGAGCTGAATTTGGGGTGGTTGCGTGGGGTGGCAGGAACCGCCATGTTGAGCCGCAACATGTCGCCCAAAGTGGGCAAGAAGTTGTGAATGAAAGGCTTACCCGCCGCCAAAGGATTGCCGCTTTTGCCCGTTGCCAATTGATAAGGAGCTAAGTTGGGAACGCCAGTGTAGAATATTGGCAGTAAATCAACCGCGCGGGGGCTTTGGTTATCGGGTAATAATATCCCTCCAAAAGCTGCCTCCGAGAGGGCCGTTCCATTCAATGCCTGATTTCCTTTCAGCACAAATAAGCCCGGCTTGCCATTCCGAAAATCAAAAGAACCCAACGATTTTTCCTGAATACGAAGCGCATTCAGCGAAGGTACGGCTTTGCCAAACTGAGAATCATCCATGTAGAGTGCCAACTCAGGATTGGTAAAATACTTGGCAAATTGCAAATCCTCGCCGTTGTAAGGAGTGGCGGCGTTCCAACGGTCTTTCATACCCACCGGAATCACGGCTTCGTTGGTCAGCGGCATCCCAAGGCGCGAGACTTGCACGTATTTTCCATCGTAGCCCACATCAGCCCCTTGGTAGAGTGTTTGAATCATTTGGCGGCTCGCCGACGCCCACACCCCAATCACATAATCAGGATCCAGAATATTGGCGGCTTGCATTACGCTTTTGCCGTCTTTTTGCAGCAAATTCACGGGAATTTTGAGGGCAATCGTGTGAACGTTAAAACGATTCAGGCCATCCACCGTTGGGTTGGTGGTATTGCCTTCTGGACGGAAGTTTCCGACGTCAAAAGCCCCCGCCAAATCCACAAAGAAAGGGTCATCTACGGGACCGCAGAATACCTTTTCGCCCGAATTGGCCGTGGCAATTGATTGCTGAACGAGGGCGTCGTATGAAGTCCCCAATCCAACCGTTGCGTTTTCGATTGAGCGCGGCCCGATGTTGTTTGGAGGTACTATTCCGTTGGAAATAATGGTTACGAATGTTCGCCCACCGTCAGTACTTTTTTCGCATTTGTAAGTGGTTTTGAGATTTTGTTTTCCCAAACGAATGTTAAAAAAAGTTGTTGGGTCTTCATTCACACTCGAAAATGTAAAGCGGTAGGTAATGTCGTCGCCCGCGGTAGTGGCTTTGTTCTTTATGTGAATCTCATAACGGACATTCGTGCCAAAATTATAGTAATTTGGCCCGCCTTCGGGCGATTCAAACGGGATGTAATTGGCAATGATGGTAATGGAATTGGGGTCATCGGGGCTCTTGAAGGCATAGACGTCGGTGTTGTCGGCCAAAGGGTCTTGGGAAATCAGTGGAGCCTCCCGGTGGCTGGAAGCATAACTGCCGACAGACAACAGCAGTGCGCAACAAAGTAATCCAAACCCGCGTTGGACACGAAGCAAAGGAAACATTCGCATGATGTTAATGTGTTAAATTGTGAGAAAAATGGGTATTAGAAAAACCTTTAAAAAGGGCAATAAAGGGACTCCCGTTGCTGAGAAGAATATCTCAAAACGGTTACGTTACTAAACTTTAAGAAAGTGGAGAGGCTTTAAACAGGGTAACTGCAGCATTCCTGCCAAAGACAAAAGGTTAAACCTTAGTGGCTCAACCCGAAGACGAAACCCGGATACGCAGGGCAATTGGGGTACTCTTTTCCTTCATACGTTTCCATTTTGTTTGTACAAATCCAATAATTTGCTGTCATTTATTCATACATACGTGCCTAAAGCGGAAATAGATTTTAGGTAAAGATTAATTAATGTGGCGAACAAAAAAAATTCAGTTTGGGATAAAAATATCCACCAAAAAAAGAAAACCCCGAATGAAACATGGCTCATTTGGGGTTCAAAAAAACGCAATTATGTCTACTCAAATCGTCTGTTCTACATAAAATAGGGTTTCAATTTCTCCAACAAAAACCCTGGTGCCCGCGTTGGTCGGTTGGTTTCGCGATTCAGAAAAACCAGCGTGGTTTCGCCCGTATTGAGTACCGCTCCCGTCTGATTCCGAATTTCGTACCGAAATACCACCCGCGCGGCGGGCAATTCTGGAATGGTCACTTTGATGGTTAACTCATCGTCGTAGCGGGCAGGCTGCAAATACCGGGAATAGTTTTCGTAGACGGGCATCATCGTTCCCGCTTCCTCCATGTCGCGGTACGAAAATCCAATGCTGCGCAGGGCTTCTACCCGCCCGATTTCGTAAAACCGCCCGTAATTGCCGTAATACACATACCCCATTTGGTCAGTATCGGCGTATCTTACTCTTATTCCTTTGTATTCGTAAGTAAACATAAATCAGGAGTGAGGAGGCAGAAGTGAGTAGTCTGGAGTGAGAAGCGATGAGTGTTTTTTTATTCTCACTACTGGCTACTCACTCCTCGCTCCTACTTTATATTCATTTTATTGAGTGCGTCTTGGTACTTGCGGGCGTTGAGGAGGTGGTCGTCGTAGGTGACGGCAAAATCATGGTAGCCCAACAGTTTGCCTTCGGGGTCAATTTTCACACAGAAATAGAGATAGTTGTGCTCCTCCGCGTTGAGCACGGCATCAATCGCTACCGTACTCGGCACGTTGATAGGCCCCGGAGGTAACCCTAAGACGCGGTAAGTATTATAAGGAGAATTTAGAGCCGAAAAGCGGCCCGTTACCCGTTTGATGGAAAAGTCCCGCCACGCAAAAATCACCGTTGGGTCGGCTTGAAGCGGCATACTTTGGCGAATACGGTTTAGGTACACTCCCGCAATGCGCGGCATCTCATCATTTCGGTTGGTTTCGGCATCCACAATCGACGCCAAAACCGACACCTCCGCCTTGGTATATCCCAAAGCCTTGGCTTTTTCGAGGCGGGCGGGCGTCCAAAACTTTTGATATTCGTCGTGCATTCTTCCCAAAAACTTATCTACGGGCGTGGTCCAAAAAATTTCGTAAGTATTGGGCAAAAACATACTCCCCACGTTGGTGGTATCAAAACCAAATTTTTGGCATACGGCAGGGTCATTCAGTAATTTACCGAGCGCCTCGGGGCCAAATTCAAACTTACTCCCCACCCGCTGAATCAAATCTTCTTTGAGACGAATATTATTGAAAGTCAACCTGACGGCATCCTGCGACCCATTTCTTAGCTTTTTGATGGCTTCCAAATTTCCCATATCCCGCCGCAGCACGTACCGCCCCGGCTTGATGCGCTCCGGCAGTTTGAGCAACTTGGCCATAAACCGAAACGAAATTTCATCGTTGACCACCTCATTTTTTTTGAGGGTATCCAACACCGATTGGTAAGTAGCACCCGTCGGAATCAACAGCGCAAAATCCTTGTCTTTACTCACCTGAAAATTGGGCGTTTGGGCCATTTGCCAGAAGTAAAAAGTAAACGTAGTAAAAACTACTGCTACCGTAATAAATATCCCTATCTTTAAATTACGCGACATGAAATGATGATGTTTGACATTTATTTTTTGGAATTGGACTTCAAGCAGCACATTGCTACGGGTCGGGTTGTCTGCTGCCAGAAATCAGTGCAAAAGTACACGTTAGGTTTGGTTTTCAGTGCAGGTATTGGAAGTTTCCCCTTGTTTATTGCTTTGATAAGGACAAAGAAAGGTTTAAAAACCAAGTTGATTAACATCGTAAAAGGCCCTCTTATCTTCCTTATTTTGCTGTTTTAGGGAACAAAACGTTCAAAAGTTGCATAATTATGCAAGATTTCGGAATCACAATGAGTTGTTAGTACTGAGTATTCAATAACTTTGCATTTCTTATAATTTCACTAAAAAGCTACCGATTAACCAAAAACTTCGCTGAACTATCCCAATGGACAAGAAAGAAGAATTACTCCGAATTATTGATCAATTTAATCTTATATACGAAAGCGAAGAAGCATGGCATGGTCCTTCGGTAGTAGAGGTTCTCAGTGACGTGTCGTGGGAAATGGCCTCCCAAAAAATAATGCCCAATACCCACAGCATTGCGGAATTGGTATATCACATGACCACCTGGCGGATTTTTGTGGTGAAACGCTTACAAGGCGATGGAGAGTATGAGGTAACCAAAGCCCGTGATTGGAAATCCTTCCTTGTTTTTGATGAATTTGAGTGGGAAGCCCTCCAAATGGAGTTGAGTCTCAGTCAAGAAGAATTGATTGCCGAACTTGAAAAACGCGAGGACGACGAGTTTTTGGAAGAAATCGTACCCGGTCGTGAATATGATTTCTACACCATGCTTCACGGCATCTTACAACACGATTTATACCACGCAGGACAAATTTCTATCCTTAAAAAATCATTGCTCTACAAAGGGCTTGGCAAAAAAAGCCGCACCGATGACGATGACTACTACGGTAACGGAGGCAGCGACGATTTTGATGATTACTGATAGTGTCAACCATTATTCCTAAACTATTTCTTTCGTCTCATGCGGATTTTTGTTTTTTTGAGTTTGTGGGGAATGTTTACGGGAGGAGTATCGGCGCAAAAAACACTGACCGGTTTGGCTCCCGTGGCCGATACAAAGCTGTATTATGAAATAGAAGGCAAAGGCGAACCCGTGGTGTTTATCCACGAAACGGCCTTGGACTCTCGCCAGTGGAACGCCCAATGGAACGCCTTTGCCCGTCATTTTAGAGTGATTCGGTATGATATTCGCGGTTTTGGGCAATCTGCCCGCGCCCGCGACCCTCACAATCCAAGCGATGATTTAAAAGCATTGCTTGACTTCCTGAAAATTGAAAAAGCGCATCTAGTAGGCGTAGCACTGGGGGGAAATGTGGCGCTCAATTTTGCGGCCACTCACCCCGAGCGCGTCCTCAAAATCGTGGTTGCCGATGCCAATCCAGATGGATTTACCGACGAAACCCCGCAACTCAAAGCCGTAGTCAACAAAATCGTTGATCTGGCTTCGCACCAAGGATGGCACGACGAACAGCAGGATGTGTGGCTGCGCTCCCCACTCATGCGCCTGTATGCCGCCGACGACAAAACCATCATTAATTTGAGCGAAATGATTGCCGATTACCACGGCGATCATTTCATCAATCCCCGAATCGACCCTGCTTTTGGCACTCCTACGACTCTCGATTTGGTTTCTTCCATCCGCGCCCCTACGCTCCTGTTGGTAGGCGAAAAAGACGAAGAAAGTTTTCACCGAGTGGCTGATGTAATGGCCCAGAAAATCTTCAACGTTCGGAAAGCGGTCATCAAGGGAGCGGGTCATCTATCAAATATGGACAAACCAAAAATCTTTAACAAATTGGTTATCAATTTTTTAAGCACCAGCCCAATGACCATTAAGTAACCCTTTCTTCCTCATTTTATTCTACTCAAAATGGATATTGAAAAGCGTCGGCGCTGGGCCAAAATAGCCACCATCGGCATGGGATTAGCCGCTTTGGTTACCCTAATTGCGGGTTTTGCTCAGAGTTGGAATTTACCGCGCATCATCATGGCAGTTTGCTTCACTGCCAGCTCGGTGTTGTATTATTTTCAGTATCAAAATCTGCTTAAAGAAGACGATTGACACCTAGGCCATCCCCAAGCCTACGTACCCGGGTGTCGGCATTAGTCCACATTATTTTGCAAAGCTATTCAAAAGGACTTCGTGCGTTATTCCGTTGGATTTATCTCAAAACTCACCTTTACATCCCCAGCCCCAAGTGCTGCTGTCAGCCCCGTTACATCGTCAATTTTACCAATTTTGGTGTAACTGTAAGCCGTTGTAAAACCTTTGTAAAACAACACCAATGTATTTGCCCCGTACATCATCAAATCTCCCGATTGGATACTTGCTGGAACTGACGAATTTGTGGGAAGACTTTTGGGAAAATCGAAAAATTTCTCGTTGTTATTGAGTTCTTTCATGTTGATTGTCAGCGGCAACAGCGCCTTAAAGGCGTTGGCAGTAGGGTTGTCCAAAAGAGTAGCCGTAAAAGTACTTGCCCCGATTTTGATCCGAACTTTATTGCTTTTCACTGTATTGTCAGTTGCCATTTCCTCGGTGTTATTTAGTGGTAAATTATCTTTATCGCAGGAGGCTAAACAGGCAATTATTGAAAACATAAGAGAGAGAGTCAGCATTAACTGTTTCATAGTGATTTTTGTTTGACGTGTATATTTTCATTGGAACTCTTTATTTAAAAAAACTTTGCAGGTGTTTTGCACCTGCAAAGACCTTAGCTACCTGCTCTATTACCGCCGTAATTTGGTTTAAATTTAATCGCGTAAAGACCTCATATCCACAACAAAGCGATATTTTACATCGCTTTTTCCCAACCGCTCAAAAGCCTCATTGATCTGTTCAGGCTTAATGAGTTCTATCTCTGCTGTGATGTTATGCTCTGCACAAAAATCAAGCACTTCCTGGGTTTCGGCGATACCTCCAATGTTAGAACCAGAGAAACTTTTTCGTCCATTCACTACGTTGAAAGCTCCCACTTCCAGAGGTTCATTGGGCAATCCAACCAGCACTAATGAACCATCGACTTTTAATAAATTCAGATAATCATTTACGTTGTGTTTGGCAGATACCGTGTCTAAAATCATATCCTGTTTTGGACAACTTTTCATTTGACCCGCATCAGACGACAAAACGACCTTATCTGCCCCTAAACGTTCTGCATCTTCGGCTTTCGCCTGCGAAGTGGTAAATACGGTTATATAAGCGCCCATTGCCTTGGCGATTTTGATGGCCATGTGGCCCAAACCGCCCAGCCCTATAATACCAACGTTTTTCCCCGGGCCTGCTTTCCAATGCTTTAAAGGAGAATATACCGTAATACCCGCGCAAAGAATCGGGGCTGTAGCAGCCAAAGCCAATGTTTCGGGAATATTGACCACATAATTTTCATCCACGACAATGCTTTCCGAAAAACCACCATAGGTAATGCCGCCGTATTTTTTATCGGGTGAGTTAAAGACTACCGTCCAACCCTTGTTGCAGAATTGTTCGTTTCCATCGTGACAATGGTCGCATTCACGGCAGCTGTCTACGATACACCCCACCCCGACCAAGTCGCCCACTTTAAATTTGGTAACACCTTCACCAATTTTTGTGATTTTTCCAACAATCTCGTGACCGGGAACAATCGGATACACCGTGCCACCCCAATCATTGTGAACAGCGTGTAGATCTGAATGGCAAATTCCGCAATACAGGATGTCTATTTCCACATCCTGAGGTGTAACATCCCTGCGCGATATGGTTACATTTTTGATTGGTGCAGTAGAAGCCTCTGCTCCATAAGCATTTATACTTTTTACGCTCATCATTTCCCTTGTTTATTATTCGTTTTTTCCACCATACTCTTCATCTGTCACTCTCTTTAGCCAGGTAACAATGCCTTTTTCTGTATTTGGTATAATGTACATCTGTAGCATTCCCGTATCCGGACTTGCCCCATGCCAATGCATTACATTGGGAGGACATTTGACTACATCACCTTTTCTGAGGGTTTGTCGTGGTTGTCCTTGTATCTGGTGGTAACCTACCCCGTCTGTTATAATCAATATCTGGCCAGCAGGATGGATATGCCAATTGCTTCTTGCTCCGGGTTCGAAATACACATTGCCAACGACCGTATTATAGGTGCTATCGTTTGCAACCAAGCCTATATTCCACGCATTTCCGGTAAAGTTCTCGGCAGGGCCTAAATTACCTTTGGGGAATATGGCTTGTAGTTCTTTTCCTTTACTTGATGTCTGTCCTATGCAAACGGTAGAAAACAAGGCCAAAAAAGTTGCTGTCGTTATGAATAACAGTTTGTTTCGTTTATTTTTCATGTTTACTAACTTTAGATTAATTTGTTTAGTACTGTTCAAAAGTTACAGTGCCTCACAGGTGATTTACTTTTTCAAATTCTTCATCGGTAACAGGATTCAGCCACGTAACCTGCACATCATCCTTATAATTCGTAATGGCGATATGTACCATTTTTGAGGTTGCTGACGCCCCGTGCCAGTGCACGCTATTTTCAGGAATATTGACAACATCCCCTTTTTTAATTACTCTTGCCTCCGCCCCTTTTTCCTGATAAAACCCTTGCCCTTCGATCACAATCAAAGCCTGTCCTTTAGGATGCGTATGCCAGTGGGTTCTGGCTCCCGGCTCAAAGGTCACTGCTCCGGCAGAGAACTCATGATTTTTATCTTTTGTAACCAAAAGGTGTAAAAATGCATCTCCCGTAAACCATTCGGTCGGGAGTTTTTGCCCTCTTGGAAAAATTGAATCTTGCTTAGTCATTTCCATTTTACGTAGGATTTTGCTGTTTTTACCATTTGAAAGTAGTACATCTCTGTACTTATGCCGGCGCTCCACGGGTTTATTTTATAGTATTTTAATGACTTTTGCCGGTACTCCACCTACGACGGTATTGGCGGGCACATCTTTTGCCACGACCGCCCCTGCGGCCACAATCGAATTTTCACCAACAGTCACCCCAGGTAAAATCGTGGCGTTGGCGCCAATCCAAGCATTGCGTTTAATCGTTACCGATTTTAAATCAAGCGACTTGCGTTTGGCGGGGTCGATGGGGTGATTTTCGGTAATGATACAAACTTGAGGCCCAATCAATACATCGTCTTCAATCACAATTCCCCCAAGGTCGAGAAAGGTACAACCGTGATTGATAAACACATTTTTACCCAATTGAATATGCTGCCCAAAATTGGTGTAAAAAGGCACAAAAATCGTGGTACTGGCATCAATTGGCTTACCGATAATCTCACTTAGCCGCTCCCTAATTTGGTCTGTGTCAGTTGAGTTGTTAAGGTCAGGGTTCAGTTTCAATGTCCGATTCACTACCTCCCACATGGAAGGCATTTGCGGGTCGTCAGGGGGAATAATTCCCCCTTCCAACATTCGTTCAAATATGTTTTTCTCCGAATTCATCATCCTAAATTATCTAAATCAAAAGGCATTTTTCTCAATCGAATGCCCGTTGCTGCAAAAATGGCGTTGGCCAGTGCAGGGGCTACGGGTGGCAAACCGGGTTCACCCACCCCTTTGATTTTACTGCCACCATTCGCTAAAATATGTACTTCCACAGGAGGCGATTCGTTGATACGAAGTACAGGAGTATCGTGAAAATTGCTTTGAACGGTTTTGCCATTAGCGAAAGTAATGCCATTCTTGATTGCAGCCGTAACTCCCATCACGACCGCCCCTTCTACTTGGGCCTTGACCGTATCGGGGTTGACGACCGTCCCCAAATCAATAACCGCATAGACTTTGTCTATTTTTACGGAATTGTCCGAGAGTTTCGTTACCTCAATGACTTGTCCGCCCAATCCTGCAAAAAATTCATACTGAGCCACGCCACGACCTTTGCCCTTGGGAAGCGGTTTGTCCCAATTCGACACTTCTTTGAGTTTTTGTAACACTCGTTTGGTGTCCGAATCTTTCGTGAGCATTTCCAAACGGAAAGCCATAGGGTCTTTGCCCGCAGCGTGTGCCAATTCATCCATGAAACATTCGTGCGAAAATGCCAAAGTAGAGCTTGTTACCGAACGCCACCAAAACATCGGGATGTGAATATCGGCATATACAAACGAGTTTCTCATATTTGGTATCTCGTAGGCTTGATGACTGATACCTTCCACCATTGTTTCATCGACTTTCGTTTTATCGACATTGGGCATTAAAAACGACATAATAGTAGGCGAAATCACCTTGTGCTGGAAAGCCATCAGTTTACCCTCTTCCGAAATGCCTCCTTTCAATGCAGAGAACGTCGGTGGACGAAAAGGCCCTAATTGGGTATCATCTTCCCGCGTCCAAATCATTTTTACCGGTTTTTTGAGGGTTTTAGCCAAACCAACCGCCTCTACGATAAAATCTATGGCCAATCTACGCCCAAAACCACCCCCACTGAATGCCGTGTGAAGGGTTACGTCTTCGGGTTTTAATCCAAAACGCGTAGGAATATCTCGCATTACATCTGACGGCACTTGCGTAGAAGTCCAGATTTCCAAGGTATTGTTTTCTTTCCAATGGGCCGTACAATTCATGGCTTCCATCGGTGAATGAGCCACAAAAGGCGTTTCGTAAAATGCTTCTATTTTTTTGACAGATTCACCAAAGGCTTTGTCAAAGTCACCCACGTTGGCATCTATTATGCCTTCGTTCTTCGCCATGTCCCGCAGAGACTGAGCGTAAGTTTCGGAGTTAAATTTCTCGTTTCCTTGGTAGTCCCAGACAACTTTCAAGACTTTTCGACCTTTCAAAGCTGCCCAATAATTTTTGGCAATAACCGCCACGCCCGTTGATTGATAAACTCCAAACACCCGCTCCACTTCAACAACCTGCTCCACTCCTGCCACGTTCATCGTGGCAGTTTTATCGTAGTTTGTTAGCTTTCCTCCAAACACCGGACAATGCTCAATCGAAGCATAGACCATGTTGGGCACGTCGGCATCAATCCCAAACACGGCCTGACCCGATACTTTCAAAGGAATATCCTGCCTTTTTACTGATTTGCCAAGGATGTTGAAATCTTTGGTGTCTTTGAGGGTGGGGTTTTTAGGTACTTCCAACTTTGCGGCAGTTTCTACTAAGTCACCATAGCCGATACTTTTTCCCGAAGGCTTATGAACAACTTTTGCCTTTTCGGCATAACATTCCGACGCAGGTACATTCCATTGTTGGCTCGCGGCCAAAAGCAACATTTCGCGGGCTGAAGCTCCAACCTTTCGGAGTTCATTGTAATTCAACCTGACCGACATGCTACCACCCGACATTTGCATAGGGCCAAATTTTGTCTCACCCCCCGTTTGTAAGACGGTATATTGTTCGGGCAGTAATTCCAGTTCTTCGGCAATTAGGGCAGGAATGGACTGGTACGTTCCTTGACCGATTTCGGGTTTGGTATTAAAAATGGTGATTTTACCCGTTTTTTCGATGATGACGTACGGGGTCAGATTCAACCCCAAATTGGGTTGGGTTGGTTGTAGAAACAGGGCATGCCCTGTTTCTACGGTGTCGGCGGTGACAACGGCCGCATTGGAATTTGAAATACCTAAAACCAACGCCGTTCCCGACAAACCCGTATATTTTAAAAAATTGCGGCGATTAACAAGATTATTTTCCATGATAAATTCAATTGGGTCAACGGGTGATTATTTCTTTTTCATTTCATTTGATGCCACATGAATCGCTTTACGAATACGTTCATACGTACCACATCGGCAGATATTTCCTGCCATGTAGGTATCAATATCTTCATCCGTTGGTTTGGGATTAATCTTTAAAAGGGCCACAGCCGACATAATTTGCCCCGATTGACAGTAGCCGCACTGCGGCACTTGTTCTTGGATCCATGCTTTCTGTACATCATGGTCAATATTGGTTGAGATACCTTCAATGGTTGTGATTTTGCTCGTTGCTTTGAGCGAAGAAATCGGCGTTTGACACGAACGTATTGCTTGCCCGTTCAGATGGACCGTACAGGCACCGCAAAGCCCCATGCCACAGCCAAATTTGGTACCCTTTAGCCCAGCGTAGTCTCTGATGACCCACAAAAGCGGAGTGTCCGGGTCGGCTTCTACCTGTATTTTTTTGTTGTTGATATTTAGGGTGTATTCTTTCATTTGAATCTGTTATTTAACACGTTTATATTGTCTGCTAAAACTATACGCCACCATCACATTCCACATAAAATCCTGATTTCCCGGCACATTCGACTTAAAAGTCTGATTGATGGTGGATTGTAAACTAAGCGGAGATTTTTTATGCCCCACCGCCACCGTTGCCGTAAAGTAACTTCCCTTATAGCCGTCGGTATTGAGAAAAAAAACCGTTGGGAAGATATTCAAATATAGATTTTTGCTCAAACTAATATCCGTAAACGCCGTATTGAGAAACAGTACTCTTGTGAGCTGAGGTCCATGCTTTTGCAAAGCATTTCCTTGTAAATACATGGCACTTACCCCAACGTGGGGCGTAATTTGGTAACTCGGCACGACCTCAAAGGCAAGAAATCGCAGCATTTCGGTAATTTCTTTGGTATTCCCATTGTCGGTCATGCTGCTACGAATGAGGGTAAAGGCGGGGTGCGCACCTACCCGCAAACTGAACTTCTTTTGCTCAATCAGACGGTAACGCACCCAAAAAATCAATCCACCTTTGCTGGCATCAGGAACAAGGCGAATGTCAGGCTCGAAACTAACCCGTTTTTTGCGCCACGAAAAATTCATGATAGCTGCGGGGTGATTCAATGAAAAAGTGGGAATAATCGAAAATCCATTGTTGGTAATCCCCACTGTCCCCGAAAAGGTAGAAGTGGTTTGGGTACTGTCAGGGGTTTGGCTAACTCCTGACAATACCATAAAAGTTAAGGGAAAGAGTAAAAAAACAATTTGTAAATATTTCATTGATAGGCAGTTATTTTACATGCTACAAAATTATATACAACCTATCTCGTTGCTTTTATACATTTCACGGTTTTACTTACCATTTTTACGGGTGGCGATTTATTTCAATCCGTTCGTGCGTAGTTTTGGTAAAAAAAACAAGATCATGATTATTTATGACTCCATAAAAAAGTACTGCCAAACCTTCAACCACCCAATGTTACACCCCTTGATTGGGCTGGTGGATTTGGACAAATCTGACCTTATTCAACGCAGTAAATTCAGAATTGATTTTTATGCCATCATCATCAAGGACAGCAGGTGCGGAGACTTACGATACGGTCTCAAATACTATGACTACGAGGAAGGGACCATCGTGTTTTTTGGGCCCGGGCAAATTGGCGCCAGCGAACCCGAAGGTGAATGGCATCAGCCCTACGGAAAAGCCTTGATTTTTCACCCGGACCTATTACATGGCACCCACCTCGCCAAGCAAATCCACGAATATTCGTTTTTTGGGTACGACTCGTACGAAGCCTTGCACGTTTCGGAAAAAGAACGGGTGTTGATTGACCTGTGTTTTGCAAACGTAGAAACGGAAATCAAGCAAAATATTGATAAACACAGCAAGCAAATCATTGTTGCTAACCTTGAACTACTCCTGAAATACTGTTCTCGGTTTTACGACCGTCAGTTTATCACCCGCGAGGTGGTTCACCATGACCTGTTAGCACAGTTTGAAAATCGGCTTAATGCGTACATTTTTGGCGAAAAATTGGGCATGGATGGCCTACCTTCGGTCGCTTACTTTGCCCAAAAGCTAAACGTCTCTGCCAATTATTTTGGAGATTTAATCAAAAAAGAAACGGGGAAAACAGCGCTGGAGTTTATCCACTTGAAGTTGATGGAAGCCGCCAAAACAAAAGTGTTAGACACCTCCAAATCCATCAGCGAAATTGCCTACGAATTAGGCTTCAAATACCCCCAACATTTCACACGGTTGTTTAAGCAAAAAGTGGGGGTAAGTCCGTTGGAGTATCGAATGGGGATGAATTGAATTTTCGCTATCTTTGACAAAGAAAATACAACAAACTATGCCAACGTCGGTCAAAGGTATTTATGAAAATGGAGTGGTAATACTGCTTGAAAAGCCTCGTAATATCGAAAAATCGGAGGTGATTGTAACTTTTGTGGAGGAAACGTCACCAAAAATAAAACGTCGCAAACCAGGAGGGCTGAAAGGTAAAGTTGGACTAACTGACGACTTTAACGAACCTCTGGATGATTTGAAGGAATATATGTTTTAAACCTATGGATATTTTGATTGATACTCATATTTTGATATGGTTTCAAGAAGGAAATGAACAATTAGATAACAACAGATTGTCGCTGCTGACCGATACAGAAAATCAAATTTTTGTGAGTCAAATAAGTTTGATGGAATTAGCGATTAAGTACAAACTGAATAAGCTTCCCGCTTTTATTGTGGATGTGGCAACTGTTATCCGGCAGATTAAAATTGATGATTTTTCTATTTTACCCATTAAGGATTCCCACGTGGTAAATTACCAAAATATTCCCCTTTACGACAGTCACCGAGACCCATTCGATCGTTTTTTGGTCGCTATTGCCCAAAGCAAAAACCTCGCTCTAATGACATCCGACTCAAAATTTGAACATTACAAAGACTTCCTACATATTATTTAAAGTTGATGGAAGCCGCTAAGCCGAAAGTGTTCGACACCTCCAAATCCATCAGCGAAATTTCCTACGAATTAGGCTTCAAATACCCCCAACATTTCACGAGACTTTTTAAGCAAAAAGTGGGGGTAAGTCCGTTGGAGTATCGAATGGGGATGAATTAAGCATTTTACTCTACTTTGGCAGTACATTAAAACCCTTCTGAAGTCGTACCGGTGCCAACCGTTGGGAGTCGATAAAAACAAGAAAGTAAATAAAACTAAAAATAGTACTTTTGTTGTGGGGGCTCAATTAGTCACTATTCCCTCCTTTTAAGTAGTATTTTTATTTATCCACTTTTCTCCATTTTTCAGCTTCAGACAACCTTATGGATTCCAGAAGAGACTTTCTAAAAAAAGCGGCACTCCTCTCAAGTGGGGCAAGTATATGGGGCATGTTGCCTGCCTCCATTCAAAAAGCACTGGAAATCAATCCACCTTCCGGAAGTACCTACCTTGACGCCGAACACATCGTGGTGTTGATGCAGGAAAACCGTTCCTTTGACCACTGCTTTGGCACCCTTCGGGGCGTGCGAGGATTTAATGATCCAAGAGCCATTACCTTGCCCAATAAAAATTTGGTTTGGCTCCAAAAAAATGCCGCAGGAGAAACCTACGCACCGTTTCGGCTGGATATCAAAGACACCAAAGCGACGTGGATGAGTGCGCTGCCTCACTCGTGGGAAAATCAGGTGGATGCACGAAACGACGGTAAATATGACCGTTGGCTGGA
The DNA here is from genome assembly GCF_003339505.1 of Runella aurantiaca. Classification (GTDB taxonomy): domain Bacteria; phylum Bacteroidota; class Bacteroidia; order Cytophagales; family Spirosomataceae; genus Runella; species Runella aurantiaca. The sequence goes on along the minus strand of NZ_QPIW01000016.1, from coordinate 115,779 downwards.
TGTAAAACGGTCGGGAAACAAAGAATACTCGGCCATGCCCCTGACCATGGGCTATTACAACCGCGAAGATGTGCCCTTTTATTACGCATTGGCGGATGCCTTCACGGTTTGCGACCAACATTTTTGTTCTTCATTGACGGGCACAACCCCCAACCGCCTGTACCTCTGGACGGGAACCGTCCGCGAAAAACCCGACATCAACTCCAAGGCCAACGTTCGAAATTCTGACGTTGATTATGAAGATGAAGCAAGTTGGACCACGTTTCCGGAGCGCTTGGAAGACAACAATATTTCGTGGAGAATCTACCAAAATGAACTGAGCCTTCCGATGGGCTTTACGGGCGATGAAGAGGCTTGGCTTGCCAATTTTACCGACAATCCCATCGAATGGTTTACCCAATACCACGTTCGGTTTTCGAGTGGTTATCAGAAATTTCTGGCCACTCAACTCAAAACACTGCCCGACGAAATTGCCACGTTGGAACAAAAGCTCAAAACGCTTCCACAAACCGGTAAAGAAACCGAAGTGGCCCAAAAAGCCCTGAAACGCAAGCAAGACATGCTCGTACTTGCCAAGCAAGACCGCGAAAAATGGAGTCGTGAGAATTTTGAAAAACTTTCGCAACGCGAAAAAAACCTGCACCAAAAAGCGTTTACCACCAATATCAACGACCCGCATTACCACGAACTGACCACGCATACCTACAAAGATGGTGATGTTGAACGTCAGGTATCTATTCCCAAAGGCGATACGCTGCACCAATTCAGAGAAGATGTAACAACGGGCAAATTACCCACTGTTTCGTGGGTGATTGCCCCCGAAAACTTCTCCGACCACCCCGGCGCGCCTTGGTACGGTGCTTGGTATATTTCGGAGGTCATGGATATTTTGACCCAAAATCCTGATGTTTGGAAAAAGACGATTTTCATCGTGACTTACGACGAAAACGACGGCTATTTTGACCACGTGCCCCCGTTTGTGGCTCCCAAACCCGACCTCTCTGACGGTAAGGTTTCCAAAGGCATTGACCCGAGTGTGGAACACGTGAGCATGGAGCAGGAAAACAAACGCAAAGAGGCAAGTCCGCAAAACAAAGGGCGGGCCGGGTCTATTGGCTTAGGGTATCGAGTGCCCATGCTGATTGCATCACCTTGGAGTAGAGGTGGTTATGTCAACTCTCAGGTATTTGACCATACGTCGGTGTTGCAGTTTATGGAACATTTTTTGAGCCATAAAACCAAGAAAAAAATCGAAGAAACCAACATCAGTGCTTGGCGTCGTACGGTATGCGGTGATTTAACATCGGCTTTCCGACCTTACAACGGCGAAGAAATCAAACTGCCGACTTCGGTGGTCAAAGATGCTTTTATCCAAAGTGTTCACAAAGCCAAATTCAAAAAAGCGCCGTCGAACTTCAAACAACTCAGCGCGGCTGAAATTGAGCAAATCAACCAGAATCCTGTGGCATCGCCGCTGATGCCGCAGCAAGAAAAAGGGATTCGCCCTGCCTCCGCCCTGCCCTACGAACTATATGCCGAAGGCAAATTGAGCGCCGATAAAAAATCGTTTCAGATTCATCTCAGTGCCAAAAATGACGTATTTGGCAAAAAGGCGGTTGGTGCACCTTTTCAGGTATATGCACCGCACAAATACCGCACCCAACCCAGTGGTGCATTTGAAGACCTGAAAGCATGGTCGTATGCCGTGACCGCAGGCGACACCCTGACGGATACGTGGCCGCTGCAAAATTTCGAGAACGACAACTATCACCTTCGCGTGTACGGTCCCAATGGTTTTTTCCGAGAATACAACGGAAATGCCAACGACCCGCAAATCTCGGTGCAATGCGAATACCAGCGGTCGTCGCCGCAGGGCAAACAATTGACAGGCAATGTAGAATTGAAACTGCGTAACCTAGGCTCGCAGCGAAAAATCAAAGTGCAGATTATTGATAATGCCTACAAAACGCCCACTCAAACCAAAACACTCGACGTCGTATCCAACAAAGGCAGTATGCTGTCGGTAGTTCTCGACCTTAAAACCAGTTTTGGCTGGTATGATTTCAGCGTAAAGGTAGAAGGGGTTGACAGCTTTGAACAGCGCTTTGCGGGAAGAGTAGAAACGGGAAAAACCTCTTTCAGCGACCCCGTCATGGGACGAGTGGAGTTATAGCACCGCCGTTAGGTCAAACATTGCAGTAAGGTTTGCAAAAAGTATCACTAAAAGGGGCATTTTATTGCTATTTATTGGCTAATAACTTGCACCTTTTTACTTTTTTCATAAGTTTGCTTTTGTAACTTTTTAACCTCCCTTTTTAGCATGAAAAAATGGATTACTGCTCTTTTTGCACTTACGGCAATTGTGTCGTTGGTTGCACTTACTCCTTCGCCCGTTTCGACCAAGTCGGCCGACCCGCGCGAAGATAGCCTTGCCGCCGACCGCGCCAAATACACCAAAATGGTTAAAGAAGCCATTGCAGGCAAAGAAAAACTACCCGCCGAACAAGTTTTCAAAAACATCAAACTTTTCAAGGGACAACCCGCGGAGGCGATATTGGGTATCATGGAAAACCGTTGGAGCAAAACGCTTGGCGTAAGCTGCAGCCACTGCCACAACGTAAACGACTGGGCATCAGAAGAAAAGCATGACCACGCCATTGCCCGAGACATGGTAGCGATGGTTGGTAAAATCAACGATGATTTGCTGGCTACCATCCCTGCTTACGCCACTAAAGAGCGCAAGCCACGCATCGGATGCAGCACTTGCCACCGTGGTGAGTCACACCCTGGCCGGCCAAACACAGCCCGTGCTGGTGGTCCAGGTGCTCCTGCCAGAAATTAGCCTTTTGTAACGTCGCAAATAAAAAAGCGTCGGACGGTTTGAAACCGTCCGACGCTTTTTTATTATGTCAGGGTTTGAGAACCCTGACATAAGTTTTTATGGGGAACCTTCCGAAAATTTAAAACTTTCGGAAGGCTTTTATTTGACGATTTACAAACCAAGCACTTTACGGTTAAAGGCTTCGTCGGCGCCCGTTCCTGCAAAATCATCAAAGGCTTTTTCAGTCACTTGAATGATATGGTCGGCAATGAACGGTGCTCCTTCGGCGGCTCCTTGAATCGGCGATTTGATGCAGCACTCCCATTCCAACACGGCCCAACCGTCGTAGTTGTACTGCGAAAGTTTTGAGAAAATACCGCTAAAATCCACCTGTCCGTCGCCCAACGAACGGAAACGACCTGCGCGGTCGGCCCAGCCTTGGAATCCACTGTAAACGCCCTGCTTACCTGTTGGGTTGAATTCAGCATCTTTAACGTGATACGCAAAAATACGCTCGTGGTAGAAATCAATGAATTGGAGGTAATCCAATTGTTGCAACACAAAATGGCTTGGGTCGTAGTTGATACCCGCACGTGGGTGATTGCCCACAGCTTCCAAAAACATTTCAAACGTAATTCCGTCGTGGAGGTCTTCGCCGGGGTGAAGCTCATAGCCAACGTTCACGCCCGCTTCGTCGAACGCGTTCAAAATCGGTGTCCAACGCTTTCCGAGTTCTTTAAAGCCCGTTTCCACCAATCCTGCAGGGCGCTGCGGCCACGGATACAAAAACGGCCACAATAACGCACCCGAGAAAGTTACGTGTGAGGTTAAACCTAAGTTTTGAGAAGCTTTGGCGGCCCACATCAACTGCTGCACCGCCCATTCGGTCCGGGCCGCAGGATTATTGCGTACTTCGGGCGACGCGAAACTGTCAAACATGGGGTCATAAGCGGGGTGAACGGCCACCAATTGCCCTTGCAAGTGCGAAGAAAGTTCGGTGATTTCAACGCCAATGTCGGCCAATTTTCCTTTGTATTCGTCGCAATACGTTTTTGACTCGGCGGCGGTTTTAAGGTCAATGCAACGCGGGTCCCAAGTCGGGATCTGAATGCCTTTATAACCCAAATCAGCCATGTAAGCGGCGATGGTATCCAACGAATTAAACGGGGCTTCATCGCCCATGAATTGCGCCAAAAATATGGCAGGTCCTTTGATGGTTTTCATTGATTTGAATAAGTAAAAGACTAAAATTTGGTATTTATGCCCGCAATTAAGCAAATCGCTGCAAGCTTTTTGATAAATAGGTAAAGTAAAAAAAAGAATTTTATTACTGTTTTAAGAATCGTTATTCTCCCCCAAAAACAGCATTAGCTCGGTCATGGCCCGAGCTAATGCACTGATAGCTAATGCACTGATAGCAGAATAAATACTTAACGTCTCGCCTTCATATTAGGCTCAATCTACCAACCTGGATTTTGGGTAAGTTTGGGATTGGTAATAAGATCTCCCGTCGGAATGGGGTAATAGTAGTTTCTCTCCGCCCACTTTCTGGGAATATTATTCAGCCAAGTAAGTTCGCCCGAAGTATCTCCCGAAATAAGCTGAGAATTTGGCTTACCCGCAATAGACGGTGAAACTTCTACGTAGGTTACCCCCGGAACTTTGGTCGGAAGCGTTTTGTAGAAAGCGACATCCAAAATACCATCTTCGTTCAAATCCATCGGTTTATTCAGTTCTGGAACGTACATTCCGTTCCATTCCATTTGCATCAACTCGCCCCTTTTCCAGCGTACGATGTCGTCAAAACGGAATCCTTCTAAGCACAATTCGATGCCTCTTTCGCGGCGTACTTCCAACAAAACAGGGTCAGTAATGGCCGGAAAATACGTGGTTTGCAGATATTTATCAACCACGGTTGGTTTGGTGGTTAGCCCGCCGGTAATCCCCGCTCTTTTACGCAACGCCCCGATGGTTAGGGCCCAATCTGCATCCGTAAGTGTTCCAAGCTCCGCTTTGGCTTCAGCATACGCCAACAACACTTCGGCATACCGGAAAATACTCACTGAGTTGATATTTAGGTCACGGGTATCGTAATACATATCATCCAACGCCCATTTGATGGGCATATAACCCGTAAACGTGTAAGAGAAAAGCGGCGGAGATGGCACCAAAACCCCCGCATTTACGCGCTTATAATCTCCCGCCCGGATGGTTTGGGTCAGCCGCTTATCGCGCCCTTTTACCTCATCTTTAAACAACATGGTTTTGTAGGCTGGATTGTTGGTAAAGGGCGTCCCATCGATGTTCAAGTAAGTATTGATAAAGCTACGGATAAAACTAGCTTTGTCGCCATACGTACCGCTGGTCCAGTACCAGTTGGCATCGTTCAAGTTATTCAATGCCAAATCACACACCGCCGAGAGCATTACTTCGGTCGCAATCGGCGCGCCATTGATAAACACCTGACGGTACGATTTATCAATACCTGCCCCGTCATACAATTTATAGCCCGACTCATCCATCACCTTCTTGGCCGCTACTGCCGCCTGGTTTAGCAACCCACTCGCCGTAGCCTGCAACCCCAGATTGGTGTGGTATTTACGAAATGTACCTTCGTGTAAGGCAACGCGTGCTTTGAAGGCATAGGCCACGTATTTGGTCACCAAACTACGAGAAGGCTCACTTCCCGAAATGATATTTTGACAGGCAAAATCCAAATCAGCCAAGACCGAATCCATCACCATAGCGCGGGGGTCACGTCCCTTAAACAACAATTCAGTATCGGTCACGTCAAGAGGTCTGCCAATCCACGGCACATCGCCAAAACGTTTTACTTTATCGAAATAAAACCACGCTCTGAAAAACTTGGCAATGCCGAGGTAATTGTTGCGGACCGCGACGGGAACTCTGGGGTCGTTACAGTTCTGGATGAAATAATTGATATTTCTTAAATCATTCCATGTCCAGCCCGAGCTTATTTGGGCACTGAAGTTGCCTTCGGTAATAAACGGCGGCGAATCTCTACGGGCCAAGTAGTCCGACATGGCATCGGCCCGGTGAAGATTTTTGCCGTTAAACATCGTGTAAAACGAATTTGTATAGAGTACCAAACCGCTCTCACTGCCAAAAATAGGGCCTTTTGAGGTGGTCGCTTCGGGAAGTTCCTCCAAATTACAGCCCATAAACAAGGCAGAGGTCAGTAATACAAAAATATATTTGAGCTTCATGATCGTGCTTTTTTAGGTGATTAAAACGTGATAGACAAGCCACAGGTGACACTTTTCATCAACGGATAATTATAAGCATCGCCTGAGTTTCCACCGGGATTAAATACTTGATCGGAAGCCACGGCGCTTTCTACGTCAAAATCACGGGTGATTTTGTACAATGGCGACAATGACCAGATATTCTCGGCCGAAAGAAACACCCGAGCGGCCGAAGCGCCGATTTTTCCAGCAATGGTACGCGGCAGATTGTAGCCCAATTGGATATTTTTCAATCGTAGATAAGCTACATTTTGGAGGTATCTGGTCTGGGCGGCGCTGAGGGTTCCGTTGGCATTGCTGGCAATGCGAGAAACGTATCTTGGGAAATAAGCATCGGGGTTTTGTTCCGTCCAGATATTGCCAAGTTGGCTTTTGGGAATGTCGCCATAAGGACGGTTGTACTGCCCCCAAAACAGGTTTGCTTCGCGGCTAGGATACCAGTTTTGTTTTCCAACACCCTGGAAAAAGGCCGAGAAGAAGAAGTTATTCCAATCAGCTCCCAACATCACCCCGTACGTATATCGCGGAGTGGAGTTTCCAATGATTGAACGGTCGCCCGGGTTTTCGATTCTATTAGTACCTGGAGTAATTTCTCCGTCACCATTTGTATCCCGAAACTTAATATCTCCCGGAAACCACAGCCCATTAGACGCCGTTCTGAATAAATTTTGGCTGGCGCTGTTTTTCACGTCATCGGCCGACTTGAAGAAACCTTCGGTCTGATACCCCCAAATTTCTCCCAATACCTGCCCTTCGTAATAATCACTCAAAAGTTTTTGAGGGTTGTTGTACTTGGTAATCACCGCCTTATAATCAGCGAGGGTCAGACGAACATCGAAATTAAAGGGTTTTGAAGCGACCGAAAATTTATCCCGGTACGAAAGCATTGCCTCCCAACCTTTGGTTTCCAAGTCTGCGTAGTTGCCTCGTGGCGCAGCCGCACCAAAAACAGCGGGCAGCGTCAAACCAACCGTAAACATATCGGTAGTGGTCCGGATGTAAGCATCGGCCACAAACGTGAGCCGATTGGAGAGCATCGACAAATCAATTCCGACGTTTTTGGTGGTAGCGGTTTCCCACGTCAACCCTTCTGGCAACACCGTTGGGTTTCGGGTTTGCTGGGGTCTTTGGCCATTGAGCACCATTGCAGATTGCGAAATCGAAAATTGCTCTAGGTATGCATACGAGCCAATGTTACCGTTTCCTAGAGAACCGTACGAAGCCCTGAATTTCAGGTCAGAAATAATGTGCGCGGGCACTTTCCAAAACGGTTCTTTTGAAACTCTCCAACCCACTGAATAGGAAGGAAAGAACGCAAAACGCTGATTGTTCGGAAATTTTGAAGAACCATCGTAGCGGCCGTTCAACTCCAACAAATACCGGTCTTTGTAAGAATAATTAAGTCGGGCAAAACCTCCTTGTATTTTCCAGCGCTCCCAGCCACCCGTGGTGTTGATGGCTTGTCCAAGGGCCAAATTGATGTCGTTGGCATCTTCAAAAATCAATCCGTTTCGCTGCGCCGAAAGGCGTCTGAAATTAGACTGTTCGTAGTTGTATCCCGCCAACACTTTCAAATAATGGTTTTCCTTAAACGTGTCCTCGTACTCGGTATAAAAGTTCGTGGTCATGTAGGCCGTTTCGCGGTACACATCGTTGATATAATTGGTGGTGGTTCCTACGTAAGCTATCGTGCCGGGTTTGATGCTGTAGGGCACGGGTACGGCTTTGGTTCGGTCGTTGTTGTCGGTGTTTTGAATCGTAAAATCACCTTTTACCCTGAATTTATCATTGAAAAACTGGGCCGCAAAACCTGTCGTATTCCTAAACACTTTTTTGTTGTTATCAATACCGTTTTTGCCATAATAAAAGTCTCCGATACTATAGGCCGACGAAAAAGTGAGTGTGCCGTCGGGGTTTAACATGGGAGCTAGCGGGTGGCCTTCATCCGCAATATTTCTCCATATACCACCGCCCTCGCCCACGTTGAGCGGGTTATGGTATTTCATGTCGGAGTATTGCGACATATTGTTGATTTTCAACCAAGGAAAAAGTTGGATTGAGCCTTTTCCCGTAAAGTTAAACACCCGATAATCGTCTGAGTTGTAGCGAAACAAGCCTTCCTGTCCAAAATAACGGCCCGTAATTAAGTAACTCGCCTTGTCGCTGCTCCCAGAAATACTCAGGTTGTGTTCATTCGAGCTGTTGTATTTCTTGTATAGGTGTCCGTAATAGTCGGTACTGCCGTAGTAGACGTACTCGCCCGTCGCGGGGTCAATTTCCACCTCTGGTAATCCCCCTACTTCTGACCTTCTTTTCAATTCGTTTAAATACGCCTGCGAAAATTTAAGGGTTTTGTTGGCGTTTTGGGGGAAAGTACCGCCAAAATTGACAAATGACTCCGCAAACATTGAAGCCCAAGTGTAGCCATCAGTAACCAAATCAGGTCTTGCAATGGGTTGTTTAATTGAATAATTGCTGGAATACGTCACGTTGGTTTTTCCCGCCGTAGGATTTTTTGTGGTAATCAGCACCACCCCAAACACACCCCTAGCGCCATAAATAGACGCAGAAGCCGCATCTTTCAAGAGCGTAATGCTGGCTATATCGTTGGGATTCAACAAACTCGGGTCACCTTCTACGTTGTCAATCAGTACAAGCGCGCTTCCACCTTGGCCGATGGAAGTGGTACCCCTGATGTTAAAACTAGGGGCCTGATTTGGTTTTCCATCCCCCATTTTGATGTTAAGGTTTGGCAAAACACCTTGGAGTCCTTGGTTGATATTGGTCATGGGGCGGTTTTCAAACACCTCACTCGTAATCATATCCACCGCGCCCGTTAGATTGGCTTTCTTTTGAACGCCATACCCTACCACAACCACTTCGTTGAGGGTCTTTAGGTCGGCTTTGAGTGATAGCGTGATGCTGGTCTGATTCCCAACCACAATTTCTTGCGGTAAATAGCCCACATAACTAAAAATCAAAATCGCTTTTTCGTCAGGAACCGTCAACGAAAACTCGCCGTTGGCATCGGTTGTGGCACCGCGTTGCGAGCCTTTAATGAGTACGCTTACACCAGGTAGACCTTCTCCTTTTTCATCGTTGACCCGACCTTTCACATTTTGGTCAATGGTCTTGATGGGGGTAAATCCCCTTTTTTCGAGCAATTGCGTTTCAGCTTTAGTCAAAATAATGTACTCACCCGATGCTTCATACGCTAAGTTGAGCGGTTTGAGTAATTTTTCGAGGATAACCGATAACGGCTGCATATTGGCCGAGATAGACACTTTATCATTTTTGGAAACCAGTTGGGGCAGATAAGTGAATTTCACATTTGCTGATTTTTCCAAGATGCCCAACGCTGTTTTGAGCGGTTTGTTTTCGATCTGCACACTCACGTTTCGGGTAAGGGACTCCTGTGCCAGCCCTTCATTGGCAACGGCCAAGCCACTGAGCACGACGCTGATCAACAACTGTAAACATGTGATTCGCATAGCTATAAGCAACAGTTTGCGCTTTTTTGGTAAACTTTCCATACATTTGAATTGGTTTTAGTTCAAGTTTTTTTGAATAAAAACACCCCTCAGCACCCGATTTGTCGGGTATTTGCAGCTAACAAATGAAGGGGCTAAATCAGAGGGTCGGTAATGGTCGCAACATTGCCGACTTCTTTTTTGTAGTTGGGTAGCTATGGGGACATAGAGTAATGGTTAAAAGGTTATAATTTAAGCAATTACGGACACCCTCGGCTCGAAACCACGATTTCGGTCTCGACAATCTCGTAGCGTGCACCAATCGTTTTACAGATAATATCAAGCTTCACAAAAAGGGGTTCATTGCCCAACGGCGCCGTGACCGAACAGTTTTTCATGAGGTCGGCGTCGTACATGATATTTACACCGTAGGCTTTTTTCAATTTGGCAAATACTTCGGCAATGGGGGTATTTTCAAAGGTAAAATTGGGCGTCTCTACGGGCTGAGTCACGATGGCTGGCTGCTCCACCAATGCCTTATTGAATTTCTCATTTTGTCGTTCAAAAGTAGCCTGTTGATTGGGCAGGAGGTACAAACTTTGCAAATGATAATTGGCGATTTTTTCAGATTTCTTTAGTTCAGAAAGTGAGAAAACCATTACTTTTCCCGTCTTGACGGCCACCACTACTTTTTGCTCCTTAGAATAGGTCTTTACCGTAAAACTCGTCCCTAATACCCTCGTTACCAAATCATTAGCATACACATAAAAGGGTTTATTTGGATTACGAACTACCTGAAAAAAACCTTCTCCCGTCAAGAAAACCTCTCGCTTATCGCCCGAAAATTTCTCCGAAAAACTCACTTTACTACCTTTTTTTAGCTGAACCGTGCTCCCATCAGGCAGCGTTGCAGTATAATCAGAATGGGTGTTGTTCGAGACCTCCACCCGGGTATTTTCAGTGGTTTGCGCGGCTATTTCAGGGCGTTTCAGTTTAGAAATTGAGATAGGGTTTCGAAACCACAACCACCAACCAAGTCCCGCTGCCAAAACCACCACCGCCGCTATACGCGCCCAAAAAGACAGCCCAAAATGGACTTTAAAAGGAGTAGGTTTTTCTACCAACCGCACGATTTTCTCAACCTCCAACGAAATCTCATCTTCGTTGATGGCCGTAGGCTGATTTTTCAGGCCCAGCAACAAAATACGGGCCTGCGTAATCGTTTCCGATTTCTCGGGATGTTCTTCCGTCCAAAATTCCCAAAAAGCAGTATGCTCGGGCGAGGTTCCCTTTACCCAAAGGCAAAAAGACTCATCCGTTACGAAGTCTTCAACTTTAAACCTGCTATAATCTATCATAGAAAAAATAGTACTTATCCGAGCATCTAGTAAGGTATATCCAAAGAATACCTGCCGATACTCATTGAAAGCCAAAAATTTTTGCGCAAAAGAAGAAATTATTTCCCGTTGGGGAGAATTTGAATCATTATCAAATTGTCAAGACTGAGAGCGGGCGAGAATATCTACTTGATAAACAGCATTGTTACGCAATCCAGGCTATCAACAGAAAACCGAGGGTGGTCAGAAAAAAACGGGCTTTGAGCAGGCGCAGACCGTTGTGCAGCAAATTGGCGACAGACTGACGGTTGATGTGCATCACCTCCGCAATTTCATCATTGGTGAGGTCTTGGTAGAATTTAAGAAAAAGAACTTCCTGCTGCCGTTTGGGAAGTGCCTTAAGGTGAAGATTTAACTTGGCAATGATACTTTGGGTAGATTCGGTCGAAATAATCAACGCTTCTTCCGAATCAGCCACTTCCAACTGTTCGAAATAATCTTCAGAAGCTCGTAATTGCTGTTTTTGCAGTTCTTTGTACAGCCGATTCCTTACAATCTTAAGGAGGTATAGCTTTACGTTTTCGTTTGAGTCAATTTGCCCTTTTTTTTGCCAAATCAACAACAAAACATCCTGAATGACATCCTTAATAAGCTCACGGTCTTTGGTAAATTTTCGTCCATAATCAAACAACAGCCGATAATACCGCATGGAAATCTCACCAAAAGCGGCCGTATCGCCCGCTTTCAGTCGCTCCCAAAGCAAGGATTCTTCCTGTTGAATCTGACTGACAATCATGGACGTATAAAAAGCATCGTTCAAAGTAGGTTTGTCAATAATTGAATCATTTTCGGAAAGAATTGAGGAGCGGTTTTTGTTTTCCGCTCCTCAACCTTTTGACTAACTCTTAAATTTCACCCATTTGCTATTGCTTTTGCCAGAAGCAATGACCGTTTCGACAAACTGCATTCCACGGATTCCGTCCTCGATGGTTGGGAAATCTAAGTCAAATTCGTTGGGCTCTTCGCCGTTCATGCGCTTACGCACCGTACGCGCAAAATTTCGATAAACATTGGCAAATGCCTCGAGATAGCCTTCAGGATGTCCAAAAGGAATACGCGTGTGGGCATTGGCCGAGTCAGACAATTTACCGACCGATGGCTGATAGATTTGGTATCCTTCGGTCGTTTTGTGGTGTAGGTACTGGGGGCGTTCTTGGTGCCATTGCAGCGTTCCCAATTCGCCATAGACTCTGATATTCAACCCATTCCAATCTCCGTTGGAGATTTGGCTACAATGCAAAATCCCGTTGGCCCCGTTGTCAAAATGCAGCAATACGTTGGCGTCATCGTCCAGTACGCGTCCTTCCACTACTCGGTTTACGTCGGCACATAGCTCGGTGATTTTCAGGCCCGTAATGTATTCGGCCAAGTTTTCGGCGTGCGTACCAATATCCCCCACCGCACCAGCAATACCCGACCGTTTGGGGTCAGTACGCCATTCGGCTTGTTTTGCCCCTTCTTTTTCAATCGGGAACGACAACCAGCCTTGCGGATATTCCACAATTACTTTGCGAATTTTACCCAACAAACCATTTTTGATGAGTTGGCGGGCTTCCTTCACCATCGCATAGCCCGTGTAGTTATGCGTCAGGGCAAAGGTTAAACCGGTGTTGGCAATAATATCTTTGAGTTTTTTGGCTTCGGACAACGAAAACGTAACGGGTTTGTCGCAAATTACGTGAAAGCCGTTTTCCAATGCCATTTTGGCGGGGCCAAAGTGCATGTGGTTGGGCGTCACAATCGACACCGCGTCGATGCGGTCTTTGCGCCGTTTTTCTTTCTGAATCATTTCTTTATAATCGCCATAGCAACGCGATGGATCGAGCATGAGGTCTTCGCCCGACGCTTTCGATTTTTCGGGCGTTGAACTAAAAGCCCCGCATACGAGGTCAATCTCACCGTCGATAGCGGCAGCAATTCGGTGAACCCCACCGATAAAAGCTCCACGGCCTCCACCTACCATCCCCATTCTGATTTTACGAGCCATATACTTTTGAATTTTTGTGATTTGGTATTTTATTTCAATAAATATTCAGTTTGTTGAGCGTTTCGCCTTTTATAATTGAATGTAAATCAACACTTGCGGCGTCTCATTTTAGTAGGCAAAGTAAAAAAAAACCTTTTTCTCACGAAGTTTGGGTAAAAAAATCAAAATTAATCCTTTGCCTACTTGTATTATGATGTCATATCTAACCTTTAACCAACTTTCCAAAAATGATCAACAAAGCAAGACTTTTTAATGGAAGCTGTTTTGCCCTAATAACAACAGCTTTTTCATTCAGTATCCGAGCTGGAATTCTGGCACAATTAGGAACAGAGTTTAATTTAACTGCTGAGCAACTTGGCTTCATCAACTCTATGTGGTTTTTGGGCTTTCCCTTGGCCATGATTATCGGTGGACTTGTGTATCATACCGTAGGCCCCAAAAAAATCATGATGATTGCGTTTGTTTCTCACGCTTTAGGCATCATTTTGACCATTTATTCAGGAGGCTACACAGGCCTTTTGATTTCTACCTTCTTAATCGGGTTGGGTAACGGCTGTACCGAAGCAGCTTGTAACCCAATGATTGCCGACACTTATTCAGGTGCCGAAATGAGTAAAATGTTAAACCGTTTCCACATGTGGTTCCCAGGTGGAATTGTGGTTGGTAGTTTAATATCAAAATTCATGACCGACGCCAACACTGGCTGGCAAGCACAAATATGGCTGATCATGGTTCCAACCTTGATTTATGCTTATTTGTTTTGGGGTCAGGCGTTTCCAAAACCCAAAACCGAAGGCGTTACTTCGTTGGGTGAAAACCTAAAAGCAATGGCTACTCCGTTGTATATTTTCATGTTCTGCTGCATGGCCCTAACCGCCATCTCAGAATTTGGTCCTCAACAATGGACTGGCTTAATCATGAGTAAATCAGGCGCAAGCCCAATGTTAATCTTGGCTTTGGTAACGGGACTCATGGCCGTAATCAGATATTTTGCGGGGCCGATTGTTGCCAAGTTTGGCCAACAAGGTGTACTGTTGGGTTCAGCAGTATTGGCAACCATTGGTGTATATTTATTCAGTACCCAAACAGGGACAATGGCCTATGTTTCTGCCGTATTTTTTGCCATGGGTGTGGCATTATTCTGGCCTAACATGATTGGTTTTATTGCCGAAAAAGTACCTCTAAGTGGCGCCCTTGGAATGTCAATTCTTGGTGGCGTAGGTATGTTTTCGACTTCTATCTTCCAGCCTATCATCGGACAATGGATTGATGACGCCCGTGCCGAAAAAACGGCGCTTGGCTTAACCGGCGACGAAATGGAGTTGGCAGCAGGTCAGGCTACACTCAGCACTATGGCTATTTTCCCAGCAGTTTTGATTGTTGCATTTGCCATTCTGTATTTCTGGACGCGCAACTATAAAGCAGAAACATCTGCTACCGCTGCCGCGCACTAATACAAGCAATCATTTTATAAACAAAACACCCCGCCAAATAACTTGGCGGGGTGTTTTGTTGTAGGGCAGACGCAAGGCCTGCCCCTACGGTTATTTGCAATATTGTTCAATGGATGCCTTGGCCGCTGGATATTTTAACCGCTCGGCTTGCTTGAGATTGAGGCATCCGATTTCTTTTTGATTCTCTAAAATTTGCGCAACTCCCAACGCGTGAAACGCTTTGCCGAACTTGGCATCTGATTTGACCGCCTTTTCAAAGTTTTCAATAGCACCCTTAAACTCTTCCCTTTGGAATAAAACATTGCCGCGATTGTACCACGCTAGGGCATTGGTTGAATCAAGAACCGTGGCCTGCTCAAAGTCCCGCAGGGCGGCATCAGGCTGCGCCAAGGCGGCCAGTAACTGACCTCGGTTGACAAAAATCTCCGCATTTTTGGGGTCGAGCCGAACCGCTTCGGCATAATCTTTCAACGCGCCGTCGCCGTCATTTTGGGCTACTTTCAACAGCGCTCGGTTGTAATACGGGCGGTAATAATCGGGTTTCAATTTGAGGGCTTGGTCATAATCGAGCAAAGCATTTTGGTATTCTTTTAACTCATAATACACCACGCCCCGGGCGTTTAGGGCTTCGTAGTTACCGTTATCGCTTTCAATGGCTCCGTTTAGAAACGTCAGCGCTTCGCGAAATTTCCCCTCTTTCATCAGGGTTTTTCCTTTCTCAAATTTATCTTCTGACGAAAAACTGCACGATTGAAGACCCAAAATTAAACTGCTTAACAAAATTAGAAGTAGGTGTTTCATTGATTAGTGGTTGAATTGAACGCCCAAAGATACAAGCGAATGATAGCGATGCCAATAAATCAATTGGCCATAAGTAACCGTTCAGTAAGTTTTTATGACATTTCAACCCAATGCCTGACCCAGAACGAGCGGAAAACCTGTACATTTCGGCTTTCAAAAATCATCACATCAAACAGCACAAATGAAATGAATAAGAAGCTAGCGGCGCTTATGATCGGTCTCCTGAGTCAGGTGGCCATGGCGCAAATCTCAAACGACAACAGTCTCTCCGTACAGGTCGACGGCAAAGAATACAAAACCGCCCCGCGACGGATACGAATGGGCAACGTATGGTACATTACGGCCAATGCCACCAGTCCCGACAAATCACTGCGTTTTTGGTTTGTCACTTGGTCAAACAGCGACTTGCCAGAAGTGGGACTTTATAAAATTGTTGATGAAGATTTCAACGGAAAAAATACGGTTCAGCCGATTATGGCCGAGGGTAAATACAAAGGTGTGGCGTACGTTAAGTATGTAGAAGAAACAAAATCGCCGCGCATGGAATACCACGTAGGAAAATCGCGTAGGGAAAACGGCGGAGAAATTGAAGTGACCAAAGCTGCCGACGGATTTTTGGAAGGAAAATTTTCGGGCACGCTAGACGGTACTCATTTCAAAGAAAAAACGTCGGCAACGGCACTGGGTGGATTAGGTCGCCTGAAAGGCAAACTCGAAGATAAAGTATTTACGAGCGCCACGGGTTATGACTCTGACATCGACCCCGAAGGAAGAGGCTATAAGAAACAGGATACGAAAGACGAAATTGTCTTGTCGGGCGGGGTTTTTAAGCTCAAATTTGAGAAGTAACTTAGATTCACGCAAAGGCGCTAAGACGCAGTGATTTCTTTGCTTCTTAGCGCCTTTGTATGAAAAATAGCTTTACAAAAATAAAAATCCAGCGATAATAGCGCCCGTAACTGGCCCCGCAACCGGCACCCACGCGTATTTCCAATCTGAATCACCTTTGCCAACGATGGGCAAAATAGCGTGCGCAATGCGCGGCCCTAAATCGCGGGCAGGGTTGATGGCATAACCCGTGGTTCCACCCAAAGAAAGTCCAATGGCCCACACCAAAATGCCAACGGCAAACGGCCCCAAGCCCGTCGTAACGGCCCCAATTCCCTTTATTCCCATCAATAAAACGATGGTTCCGATTACTTCACTAAAAAAATTGGAACCCGAAGCACGGATGGCTGGGTCGGTAGCAAAAGTGGCCAATTTAGCCCCTTTATCTTCGGTTTTGGCGTATTGCGGTAGGTGATATAACCACACCAAAGTTCCGCCCAGAAAAGCCCCAATCATCTGAGCACTCACATAATCCACTACTTTTCCGTATTCATTTTGCGCAACGGCAAAACCAATCGTGACGGCGGGGTTGAGGTGAGCGTCGTAACCACCAAAGGCTTTCGCCACAAAAATACCGATGGTAACCGCAAACGCCCAACCAGCAGTAATGACAATCCAGCCGCCGTTATGGCCTTTGGTATTTTTCAAAACAACATTGGCAACCACACCGTTGCCTAATAAAATCAAAACGAGTGTACCGAGCAGTTCGCCCAAAAAAGGAGAAGGAGTCATTTAAGTGTAAAGGGTTAAGTTTAGCGTGTAAAGGGTTTGAGCTTAGAGATTATGCAAAACAGTAAAGATTCGCAATTAAATACAAAAACATCTTATGGCAATGCAAAAGCCACGTATTTATCGCCTGATTTGGTTTTTAGCTTTCCGCCACCGCACGCAATGACTACGTACTGCTTGCCCGCAATTGAGTACGTACTCGGCGACGCATAACCCGCCGCAGGAAGTTGAGTCTGCCAGAGTTGTTTCCCCGTTTTTTTATCAAATACCCGTAATCGCTCGTCGCGGGTAGCAGCAATGAAGAGTAAGTCGCTGGCCGTTACGAGTGGCCCGCCGTAGTTGTCGGTGCCCGTAATGGGGATTCCTTTGGCCGTCAATTCTGGATATTCTCCCAAAGGAACTTGCCACAACCGCTCACCCGTGTTTAAATCGGTGGCGGTCAGGGTTCCCCACGGCGGCTGACTGATGGGATAACCATTACGGTCGTACCAACGGTTGTAGCCCGTATGCTGATACGGCAACGCCCCACCCCTTGAACTAACTACCTGCTTATCTGATTCTTTCTGAAAAACAAAATCGACAATGGCTTGGCGCTCAGGCACCGAAAGGTGCGACAACGGCGGCATCATGCCGCGCCCTTTAGGAATAAGTTTGTTGAGAGCATCGGCCGTAAGTCGCTTGTTGATATTCACCAATGATGGATACGAGCCATCGTGATTACCCCGTCGGTCTGTTCCGTGGCAGGCCGCGCAGTTTTGCTTATACAATTGAGCTCCCGTTACAAATCCCCCGTTTGTTTCCTGATTTTTGATTACCAGCGAGGTATACACAGGAATTTCTTTGGAAGGTATGTACAAAACTCCCTGCGGGTCGGCCGCCGCCCCACCCCACTGCCCGCCGCCGTCGGTGCCCGGAAAGAAAATCGTCGTTTCTTTTCCAATGGGAATGTACGGGCCTCCAGTGCGTGATTTCCGAATCAATCCCAGAATCGAATCGCGGTCGGCCACGAATGAATTTAGATCTTGTTCCACAAAACGCTGCCTTGCAAAATACGTTGGCTTGAGGGGTATCGGCTGCGACGCAGCGGGAAATTCCCCAGGTACAGCATCGTAGGAATATTTCCTGTCTTCAATGGGAAACAGCGGTTTTCCCGTCACGCGGTCAAAGACAAAAATGTAGCCCTGCTTCGTAATTTGCGCCACTGCGTCTACTTTTCTGCCGTTGTGCATCACCGTAAGTAAGTTGGGCGGAGCGGGCGGGTCGCGGTCCCAAATATCGTGTCTGACGAGTTGATAATGCCAAAGTCGCTTGCCTGTATTGGCATCAAGGGCCAAAAGACAGTTGGCAAAAAGATTATCTCCTTTGCGATTTCCGCCATAAAAATCAAACGCCGCCGAGCCAGTGGGTGCATACACGATGCCCCGCTCACGGTCGATGGCCATGCCCGCCCACGCGTTGGCGCCACCGATATTTTGCCGCGAATTGGCCGGCCACGTATCAGCCCCCACTTCACCCATTTGGGGAATGGTACGAAACGTCCACACTTTTTTGCCCGTCCGTACATCATACGCACGGATGTCGCCCAGCAGCGCCGTTTCACTTTCCGAAACCCGAACTCCGACAATGAGCAAGTTTTTAAAGATAACGTTGGGCGTATTGGCCACCACATACTCATCCGCGCCCGGGCGTTCGAGGCCTTCTTTTAGGTTGATTCGCCCGTTTTGGCCAAATGAGGTAATGGGTTTTCCCCGCAGGGCATCAAAGGCATAGAGCCATTTTCCCGCCCCAAAAAAGATGATTTTTTCTTGTCCTTCGCGCCAATAGGTTACCCCACGACTGGTGGTGCCTTCGGTTTCGGTAACTTTGGATTTCCAGATGGGGTTTCCATTGGCGGCATCGAGCGCAAACACTTGGGTATTGGCCGAAACACCGTATAAAATTCCGTCGACAATAATGGGATTGCACTGCATTTGGGTACGGTGCCCAATCGTGTCCGCCCCTCCCGATGCGTACGTCCACGCCACTTTGAGCTGGGAAACATTTTCAGCATTGATTTGGGCCAGGGGAGAATAATGATTGCGGGCACCATTTCCGTTGTATTCTGGCCAATTTTCTCCATTTTCGGGAAGGTTGGGGGCGCTGACCAGGGCCGTAATGACCGCTAAAAAGACAACAAAGGGTGCTATTTTCATAAAGGAGAGGATTTGGATACCAAACTGTTTATAAAAGCATTTTCTAGGGTTTTCTACCAAATTTTTCCGATTCCCGGCGTATCTTTGCGCCTTAGAACCCAAGCTATGCAATTAAATTCCCTGACAGCTATCTCTCCCGTAGACGGGCGCTACCGTCGACAAGTTGAAAAACTTGCGCCTTATTTTTCCGAATTTGGGCTGATTCGCTACCGCATCCTGATCGAAGTGGAATATTTTATTTCTCTCTGTGAATTGCCATTGCCGCAATTGAAAGACTTCGACAAAGTGCACTATTCCGACTTGCGCGCGCTGTACGGCGAATTTTCGGAGAAAGACGCGCTGATGATCAAAGAGATTGAATCGGTGACCAACCACGACGTGAAAGCGGTGGAGTATTTCATCAAGGAAAAGCTGAAAGACAAGAAATTAGAGCAGTTTTTGGAATTTATCCACTTCGGGTTGACTTCCCAAGATATTAACAATACCTCCATTCCGTTGTCGCTCAAAGATGCCCTAAAGGCTGAAATTGTACCGATGTTTGATGAGGTGTTGGCCAAATTAAAAGCCTTGGCAGAAGAGTGGAAGCATATTCCGATGCTGGCCCGCACGCACGGGCAACCTGCCTCACCGACGCGCTTGGGGAAAGAATTTGGGGTATTTGCCGAACGCCTTGAAAAACAATTACAAATGCTTCAAGCCGTGCCCTTTGCAGCAAAATTTGGCGGAGCAACGGGCAATTTCAACGCCCACCACGTAGCTTATCCCGACATTGACTGGGTGGCTTTTGGCAATCATTTTGTCAATGATCACTTGGGCCTTTCGCGGAGTCAATTGACTACGCAGATTGAACATTATGACATGCTGGCGGCGCTCATGGATACCTTCAAACGCCTGAATACCATCCTGATAGACCTCGACCGTGATATTTGGACGTACGTGTCGATGGAGTATTTTAAACAGAAAATCAAAGCGGGCGAAATCGGCTCCTCGGCCATGCCGCACAAGGTGAATCCGATCGATTTTGAAAATTCGGAAGGAAATCTGGGCATTGCCAACGCGGTTTTTGAACATTTATCGGCCAAACTTCCTATTTCTCGCCTTCAACGTGATTTGACGGACTCAACCGTCCTCCGAAACTTAGGCGTTCCGTTGGCGCATACCGTCATTGCCTTGAAAGCCTTGATGCGCGGATTGGGCAAACTGGAACTAAACGAGCGCGCATTTTACGCCGATTTGGAAAACAATTGGGCCGTGGTAGCAGAAGCAATTCAGACCGTTTTGCGCCGCGAAGCCTACCCGCAACCCTACGAAGCGCTGAAAAATCTCACCCGCAAAAACGAAAAAATCACGGCCAACGCCATCGCCGAATTCATTGATACTTTGGATGTTTCGGACGAAATCAAAGAAGAATTAAGAGCTATTTCGCCGTTTAGTTATACGGGGGTGTAACGCGAAGTTTTTTATATAATTTACCGCCGTTGGTGTTTCTTACCAACGGCTTTTTTATGGAAGCCAATCACTTCACTTTCAACATGTCCGGTTGCCCCACCACTTTCAGTTGAAAAACATCATTTCGGGAATAATGCCCCACGACGTCAAAATCCAGTTTGCTTTTGGCCAAAACTGAAAAGTCCAATTCGGCAGTGAGTAAACCTTCTTCGTTCCAAAGCGGCCCCGCCAAGACCTCACCCAACGGTGAAATAATGACGCTGCCGCCACTGCTCATGATGGCAGGCTCGTGTATCAAATCTGCCTGAAAACGTTCGGGGTAATCTGATTTTTGAACAAACTGATTAGAAGCCAACACAAAACAACGGCCTTCCAACGCAATGTGCTGCATGGTCGATTGCCACGATTCGCGAGAATCGGCCGTTGGCGCGAGGTAGATTTCCACGCCACGTTGGTACATCGACATCCGCGCCAGCGGCATGTAATTTTCCCAACAAATCAACCCTCCTATTTTACCGATTTCGGTATCAAAACTGACCAATGTACTACCGTCGCTTTCGGCCCAAATGTAGCGTTCTAAGCCCGTAGGCTTGAGTTTGCGGTGTTTGCCGATGAGATTGCCCTGTTTATCAAAATACAGCAATGCACAATGCAACGACCCGCCCACGCTTTCGCGCTCGGTAACGCCCAAGGCCACAAAAATCCCTGCCCTGCGGATGGCTTCACCGATTTGTGCTACATAATGCGACGAAGTTTCGAGGCTATTTTCCCAATACTCCAACCATTGATTCCGACTCTTTTCGGTACGGCGTCCCACAATGGAATCAAAGTCTAACCCACGCGGATAACAGGGAATAAAGGATTCGGGAAAAAGCAACAACTCACAGCCTGCGGCAGCTCCTTTTTCTATCCACTCAATGACAAGTTGAACGGTTTTCTCAATGTCAAACAACGCAGGTGTGGCCTGAACCACACCTACTTTTATCTTTTTGTGTTGCATTTTTACTTGGTTTCTTCGCCTAAAGCATCGTCTATGGTATCAATGATAAAATCGCATTGGTCCTGCGTAAGAATCAGAGAAGGGCGCAGTGTAATGACATTGCCTTCGATGATTTTGAAGGCCAACCCGCGCTCCATGCAGCGATACATAATGCGCTCGGCCTCTTCGTAGGCCCGCTCTTTGGTTTTGCGGTCTTTGACAAGGTCGATGCCGATGTGAAATCCCTTACCCGCCACGTTGCCGATGAGCGGGTATTTATCCTGCATCTCCCGAAAAGCATTCATCAGATACTCACCTTTGGAAGCGGCATTTTCGACGAGGCGGTGCTCCTCAATAAATTCAATTTCGGCCAATCCCGCCGCGCAACAAAGTGGGTTTTTCTCGTGCGTAAAATGCCCGATAGAGCTATCTTGCAGTACGTTATATTCAGATTTAGAAACAATTCCCGCAAACGGCAGCATACCACCACCCAACGATTTGCCCAATACCAGCACGTCGGGCGTGACGTAATGCTCACTGGCAAACATTTTTCCCGTACGCCCCAAACCTTCGATGATTTCGTCAAAAATCAAGAAGATTCCTTCACGGTCGCAGAGGCTGCGGATTTCTTGCCAATAGTTTTGAGACGGTACAACGGGCGTGGACGAAATCGGCTCGGCCACGATGGCCGCAATGTCGGGTTCGTTGCGAATAATGAGCTTGATTTGACGCAGGTATTCTTCGTCGATGGCGTCAGTATCTTCCCATTTCCACGGATTGCGGTAGTAGTTGGGAAACTCCGCGTGCAGCGCCCCGGGCACCATCGGCCCGTTGCCTTTCAGAAAATGTGCCTGTCCGCTGACGGCCCCCGACTGAAAGCCCGTGCCGTGGTAGGCATCCCAGAAGGAAATGGTTTTCCACTTGCCCGTGATTTGTTTTGCCAACATCACCGCCATCTCAATGGCTTCCGAACCGCCCGGACAAAAAAGCACTCGATCCAGTCCTTCGGGTGTAATTTCAGTCAGTTTTTTAGCGAGTTGAATAGCGGGAATGTTGGTATATCTTCGGGGCGTAAAAGCCAACGCTTCCGTCATTTGCCGAATCATCGCTTCCACTACCGCAGGATTGTTAAAACCCGCATTATGGACGCCGTTGCCGTGCATATCCAAGTATTTTTTGCCGTTGAGGTCATAGATATACGCTCCTTCGGTCTTAGAAAGCACGTTCATGACGGGCGTAGAAAGCGCCTGATGAAAGAAATATTTGGCATCTTCTCCCAGCCAATGCAGGGTTTGGGCATCCAACGATTTCGTATACAAATGGCGTTGCTCGGAAGAATTAATATCACCTTGGTCTTCGGAGATTAGGTTTTCGGGGGTCATGGAATGTGGTTTGGAAAGTTAGATAAAAGTGTACCTAAGCCGTGGTTGTAAAGATAAAAGAATTATCATGAACAGGCTTCGGGTCATTTGTTATCCGTTGGTATCAATTATTAAAAAAAATTCGGTCAATGTAAGTTTTCAGTTTGTTCTGCTACTAATTGTTCAAAACATAAAAACAAGATGAAACTATTTAAATACTCCGCCATTGTTCTTTTGCTTTATTGCGCAGCATGTAGCAGTGAATCCTCCCCCGAAGGCCGATCAAAAATACGCGATGAAAAACTCCAAGTTGAAATCGAGCATCTGAACCGGCAAAACAAGGCTGTTCTTGACAGCATCAGCGCTATTCGCAGTGAATTAAACGCGCTGAAAAATCAAAGATAACTATCTTACTTTTCGCGAATTACTGATATGATTAAAACAGACTATGAATGAAACCGCATTCTTAACCCTCATGGCCGAGCACCAAGGGATCATTCATAAAATATGCCGACTCTACCGTGACAGCCGCGAAGATCGTGAAGACCTTTTTCAGGAAATTACGTTCCAGCTTTGGAAATCGTTTCCTTCGTTCAAAGGCAACTCTCTGATCAGCACGTGGTTGTACCGCATTGCTTTAAATACAGCCATCGCTTCTTATCGAAAAGAGAAGCCGACTATCGACTACGTTGAGACATTGCCCGAATTTGCCGAAGAGCCTCAAAACGAAGAGCTTATACTACGCCAAGAGCGTTTACTTACCGCCATGAAGCAGTTAAGTGAAAGCGAAAAAGCAATTATTGCACTCTATTTGGATGATCTGAGTTATCTGCAAATTGCAGAAATCCTTGGAATCAGCGAAAACAATGTGGGCGTTAAGATCAATCGAATAAAAACGAAAATTCAACAACTTTTAGCAAAAGAATCATGAACTCCGACGAATTAAAATCGACTTGGAAAGGCATAGCGCCACCCGCCAAAACAAATGAAGAAATCAAACTGATGCTGCAGGAAAACAGACATCCGGTCTTGAAAGGAATCAGAAAACAACTTACCATTGAGCTGTTGGGCTGGTCTGCCTTTTTAGTTTGTTATTATACTATGTTTGACGGCGCAACAAGACCTCTGCCCATCAATATCATTTTGGTGATTGTGTTAGTGATCTCTATCGCCCATACGCTATACGGCTATGCACTGGTCAAGTACCCGCGAAATGGCGACGCTCTTACGGCTTCGCTGGAAAAGCATATTTCCCGTATCAAACTATACGCAATCGGGTCGCTGATTTCAAGAATTTGCTACGCTGCCGGCTTGTTGTTATTCTTTACGTATTCATTAGAATTCACTACTATCAAATACTATTCTTTGGCCGCGATTATCCTCGTATTCATTGTTCAATTGGCATTTTTATACAGAATTTGGGCAAAACGAATAAAGGGGCTTAACGAAACATTGGCCGGTCTGTCCTGAGGTTTTGGAAACGTAAGCGTTGCCAAGTTTCGAATTTTGTTTTATTATCCAACGATTGATTATAAAGGCTGCGTTGCTCGGAAGAATTAATATCACCTTGGCCTTCGGAGATTAGGTTTTCGGGGGTCATGGAATGGGGATTATGCTATTTTCGTTTTTGTTGAAAAATATAGCTTATTTTCCATTTTTCATCCCAATAAGGTCAAAATAAAAACCTTATTTGACAAAATTTTGTCAAATAAGGTTAAAATATCAAAAACCATCACCTTATTTTCAGTTAAAGAATCACGATTTTTTGACCCGCACTTTAATCGTATC
Source organism: Runella aurantiaca (assembly GCF_003339505.1). Classification (GTDB taxonomy): domain Bacteria; phylum Bacteroidota; class Bacteroidia; order Cytophagales; family Spirosomataceae; genus Runella; species Runella aurantiaca. The sequence goes on along the minus strand of NZ_QPIW01000016.1, from coordinate 91,197 downwards.
TATAAAACTACTTTTTTTCTTTTTCTTTTCTTCGCCAATCAAAAAACCATAGGGTTGTAAGGGCTCAATATTATCAAAAACAACTTTGGCAATGCCCACCAAAGGAATAGCCATTACCATTCCCGCCACACCCCAAACCAGCTCCCCAACCACAATGGCAATAATGGTAAACAATGGATTAATTTTGACTTGTGCTCCTACCACCAACGGTTCTAAAATATAGGTTTGCAGAAATTGAACCGTTCCGTAGGTAAGTACAATCCCGAGCACCATTCCCGAATCACCTCCCTGCGAGAGTGCGCCAATGACGGTCAGCGTGGTGCCCGTAATGTTGCCTACAAAAGGTACTATTTCAAACAAACCGCAAATCATGGCAAAAAAGAGCGCATTTTTTACGCCGATTATCGAAAATCCAACGCCGTACATCACCCAAAGCATGGCAATCATCATGGCCATCCCCAAGAGATATTGTTGAGCCACGTGCGACGCATCGCTGATGATTTTATTGCCTTTTGCTTTTTGGTCAACGGGCACCATTTTTAGCATGAATTGCTTCAAGTGCGTGCGTGAATACATCAACAAAAAAGTATAAACCAGCACCAATACCATGTCCACCAACAGACTCGTAGAAGAACTCATGACCGACAACACCATTTTTCCGGCATTGCCCACCCCCGACGATTGCTGCTGCTTTAGCAATTCTTTTTGTTTTTGGGGAGAGAGCCCGAATTGATTACTCAATGTCTCTTGCAATTTCTTTTCTAACTCCCCAACGTACTGTTGCATTTTCGGGAGGTCATCGACAAAACTGGCAATTTGCCATGAAAGTATCCCAATAATTCCCATCACAACAACGACTGAAAAAAGAAGGCAAAGAAAGGTGGCCAACCCACGCCCCATCCCTTTCTTTTCCATCCAACGGCCCAGTGGCAGCATCAGCATCGCAATAATGCAGGCCAGCGCCAAGGGCACTAAAAAGGGTTTGGCAAAGTGCAAGCCAGCGATACCCAGAAAAAAAAGGGCAAGAACTTGAAGGGCTTTGAAAAGCGACGAGGTGTGCATAGCGTTGTGACTGAATATAAATCGACCGATTTGTTATTGCCGAGAATCCTAGGTCAATGTTACTAAAAAAATCAGTCTACAATACACCACTTCAGTTACAGAGTAACGAGTTTTTCCCTTCCTACTCCTACTTCCTCACAAACCGCATCACGGCAATATCGCCCATGATAAATGTCAGCGTGTTTTCGTTAATGGAGTACATATTTACTTTTTTCAATGTCTCCAGAAAGCGATTTTCACCCTCACCGGGGCAAAACATCTTGGTCAAAGCCATGGGTGAATTGAAATTGAGCTTGTCACCGTCGGCATTGAGTTTACCCGAAAAACGGTTACAGCCCGTGTTTCCGCTCACTTGCCCCTTGGCTCCGTCAAATATCATCATGGGCTTTGTGTTGGGATACAGGCTATCAAAAAGCACCGAAGCCTCTGCAATATAGTTGAGTTCCCAAGTTCCGTCAAGGGGTGAGGCGGCCGTCATGCTTTCATTGTGGGTGTTAAGTTTTTCGGTCAAATACAGGTACGGCGGGTGGAAATGGTGCGCAAAAATTTTCTCTTTGCTTTCGGGGAAGCGTTGGTAATAGTCCTCGTCGGCCTTCAAAATAATCGTATTTCCCGTGCGTACGTAGTGGTTGCTGTTGTAATACGCCGGCGGCGGAGTGAAGCCCGTCATGTTTTGGCTTACAATCGTCGAGGCCATTTTTTCGAGGTATTTTTGGTAATTTTTATTGGCCTTATACGTCGGCTTACTGAGCTGATTATACGCATATTTGAGGGCGAGGTTTTTGGGGAATTTTTGCTTTTTGATAATGCCCTTGGCCCCCACAAACGGATTCGTCACGTTAAAATCGTCGATGGTCTGAATAGAAATGGGCACTTCTGGCACCCAGTCCGCAGAATTGACGACGTTGTAGGCCCAGCCGTTTTGGGTCAACGACTCGTACTCATACGCAAAATACAGATTTCCGGGCTTGGGGGCAGCGCTACAATAGGTTTTGAAGCGAATGTCGGCAGGAATTGCCTTTTGCTTTTGCAGACTGTAAACGTAAGCCGTCAATAAATACGCAATGGCTCCCCCCTGACTATGCCCCATGATGATGACATCTTTGATGCCTTTTTTGTAACAAGAATCTATTTTTGACAAAATATCCTTCGACATCGTGGCCGTACCAAGCAACCACCCCACATGTACGGCGGCTTTGGGGTCTGACGAAAGTTCGTATTTGAAAATTTCGCTTTGGTTCAATTGCAATTCGCCCTTGGCAGGTACCATCGCGGCGTAGAAATTCGCCAGCCAACTCACTTCTTTCTCGGTCGTTCCTCGGATACTGATTACGGCAATGGTATTGTCGTTGTGCGTCCATAAGTCCCACGTATTGTCCAGCCCAACAATGGGCGAACGGTACACCGATTGGTAATTGGTGGGCGCAGGAAAAGCCGCAACGTAGGCAGGAGCGCCAAACCGGGCCGATATTTTCAGCATTTCGATATATTCGGCTTTGTCAAAACCAGGCCGGAGGCGTTGCGCCTGAAGGCCATTACCCAATAAAAACAAACATCCAACAAGAAGAATAAAATAGAAGGTTTTCATGCGAGAGGGGTGTTTAATAGTTAACCGTTCATAACGAAGAATGACTCATCAAAAGTTAAAACTAAATTACGGCCAAAAAGTTGAACGAATCAACGGTCTACCATTTTTCAATGGTTACTGTTTCATTTTTTACCGTCAAATAACTTTGTTCTTCATACGTCTTCTTTTTTTACTTTACTTTACGCCCAATCAATCTCCTCCAACAACATGCAAACCGTTGCTACCCGTATATTTGATTTTTTAGACCTCTACGTCAAACCACAAAATAAGCCCGATACGCTGGCCTGTAAACGACACGGCGAATGGGTTACGTTTTCGTCACAACAGTTTTGCGAAGAGGTCGACAAAGTCAGTTTGGGCCTCATCCAGTTGGGTGTACAAGCAGGCGACCGCATCGCAATCGTGTCAGAAGGTCGCCCCGAATGGAACATTGTAGACTTTGGTATTCAGCAAGTTGGAGCAGTTTCGGTGCCAATTTACCCTACCCTGACACTCGACGATTTTCAATATATTTTTCACGAAGCCGAAGTAAAGTTCGTATTTGTGGGCGACGCGGGCCTGTTTAGAAAACTGATTGACGTGGTGGCTACGGCCCCTTCTGTAGAAGAAATGTACACATTTGATGCCGTCAAAAGTGCCAAAAATCTTACCGATGTCATGGGCAAAGCCGACGAAGCCAATCGCCCCAAGCTCGAAGCCATGAAAGCCGCAGTCCACCCCGACGATTTATTGAGCATTATTTATACCTCAGGCACCACCGGCGACCCCAAAGGAGTCATGATTTCGCACCGCAATATTTTGAGCAATGCCGAAGAAGGTCGGAAGCTGATTGCCTTTGGTCCCGAAGCCCGGGCTTTGAGTTTTTTGCCGCTCAATCACGTCTTTGAGCGGATGGTCCAGTACGTATATTTGCGCTCGGGCATTTCGATTTATTACGCCGAAAGCGTGGCCACCATTGCCGAAAACCTGCGCGAAGTGCACCCTACGGTGCTCTCGACGGTGCCACGTCTACTCGAAAAAGTATACGACAAAATCGTGGCAAAAGGCTACGAGTTGTCGCGGGTTTCGCGCAATATCTTCCTGTGGGCCTTGGATTTAGGGTTAAAATACGACCCCAACAAAGACATGGGCTGGTGGTACAACACCCAACTTTCGTTGGCCAAAAAACTGGTTTTTAGCAAATGGCAAGAGGCCCTCGGCGGTAAACTCCAGATGATTGTGGTCGGGGCCGCGGCCACTCCGCCGCGCATTGCCAGGGTGTTTTGGGCGGCGGGAATTCCCGTGTGTGAGGGCTACGGACTGACCGAAACCTCGCCCGTGATTTCCTTCAACCGCTTGTATCCCCAACAGGAAATTCGCATCGGCACCGTCGGGATGGTGATTGATGGCGTGGAGGTAAAACTCGCCGACGATGGCGAAATTTTGGTCAAAGGCCCCAACGTTATGAAGGGATATTACCGCAAACCCCACCTGACTGCCGAAGCGATTTCGGCCGATGGCTGGTTTCACACGGGCGACATCGGCCAGTGGGTCGATGATAAATTTTTAAAATTGACCGACCGAAAAAAGGAAATATTCAAAATCTCGGCTGGAAAATACGTAGCCCCGCAGGCCGTTGAAGCAAAATTGAAGGAGTCATTTTTTATCGAACAGGCGGTAGTTCTCGGCGACGGACAGAAATACGCCGCCGCCCTAATTGTCCCTTCTTTTGACGCCATCAAAGAGTTTTGTCGAATCGAAAACATTACCTATACCTCTGACGATGAGATTCTTAAAAACGAAAAGGTAAGTGCTAAAATTCGGAGTGAAATAGAAAACGAGAACAAGGAATTGGCCCCCTACGAGCGCGTAAAGAAATACCATTTATTGGCCCGCGAGTTGACCGCCGCCAATGGCGAACTAACCCCCACCCTGAAACCCAAGCGGAGAATCATCCAAGAAAAATACAAAGCTGAGATTGAAGAGATGTTTGCGTAAAAAACGGAGAAGTTGACTATTTCCGAAAAAACTTCTGAATAGCGTCGAAAATATCCTGCGGGTTGGGGAGAGAAAAAGCGGGAAATCTGGGATACAGCGGAATTTGAATAAAGACTGCGTTTCCTTCTCCCACGATGGGCGTCCACACAATCTGGCCTCGCAAAACCGCCACTCTCGATTCGATATTGCCAATGCCCAGCCCTTGTTTTGCTTGGCTGTACGTAAATCCTTTGCCGTCGTCGAAGTAGTCAAAATGAATAATATCGTCGTCAAGATGGACCCGAATTGTAATTTTTTTTGCTTCGGCGTGTTTAAGGGTATTATTCATCAGTTCCTGCGTGACTCGATACAGGCCCGTTTCAATTTCGGCAGGAAAACGTTCGGGCAAACGCGACGCATCTACTTCTACACTGACCTCCCCCGATTGCCTGATTTTTTCGGCCAAAGCCTCTACGGCGGCCGCATAGCCGTATTGTTCGAGCATTCGGGGGCTGAGTTCCCGCAGCATCCGCCGAATATCTACGATAGAATCATTGATGATTTCGAGGGTCTTTTTCTTGATTTCCTGACTTTCGGGATGGTCAGAAAGGTATTTTGTCAGCGACGACGCGTATAATTTCAGGGTTGCCAAGCGGGCACCTACTTCGTCGTGCAGGTCTTGGGCAATCTGCTTCCGCTCTTGTTCCTGCGCCTCAAGGGCAATTTTTAGGCGTTCTTGCTCCTTCTGTTTTAAGCTGACGAGGCGGTTTCTGCCCGCCATAAACGCCACATAACCCACCAGCCCTGTGCAAAAAATGTAGAACCACCACGTTTGCCAAAAAGGAGGATTTATGCGAATGTACAGTGTCTTTTCACTGTCACTCCACACCCCGTCTCGGTTGGCGGCCGACACCCTAAATACGTATTTGCCATGAGAAAGATTGGCATAACGAACGTAATTTCGATCATTGCTGATGATCCACTTTTTATCTAATCCTTCCAATTTATAACGATAGGTATTTTGCCCATTGCTGTAATAATCAATGGCCGCAAACTCCATCGAAAGGGTGTTTTGATCGTAAGACAGCGAAATTACATCAGTTTCGTTAATTTGTTTTGCCAGAGGATACCCGCCTTCATTCACTTTAAAATTATATAAATGAACGCTCGGTTTAAAGGAAAGTTTTCGAATTCGTTCAGGGAAAAAACTATTAAACCCTTTGACCCCACCAAAAAAAATCTCCCCTTCTTTGCTCATTGCAAAGGCGTTTCCGTTGTATTCATAGCCCTGAATCCCGTCGGTTAGGTCAAAATTGCGAAATTGACGCGTTTGAATATCCAACTGCGAAATCCCGTGGTTGGTGCTGAGCCACAAATTCCGTTGTTTATCAGACACAACGCCATAAATGTACGAATTGGCAATACCATGACGCTCGTCGTAAAACGTATACCGGCGGTCGACTGGATTCAGTTCAATCAATCCTTTTTCAGTACCAATCCAAAGTTTTCGGCTCACAGTATCCTCTCGTATTACGTTGATATTGAACTGCTTCATTCCTGAATACACCTGTTTCCACTGTCGGTTCTGGTATTTAAAACCATACAGTCCCTCAAAATAAGCCGAGAGCCAAATGGTAGAATCTTTGGCCTGATAGACCGAAAACACATTCCTATTTTTCAAAATCGGCGACTCCGAAAACGTTTTGGTCTTGGGGTCAAAAATCCACGGGCCAAGCGGAGTTCCTAAAAACAAGCGTCCATCCGACAACTCCAGAATATTGCGGGTATAGTTGTTTCGGGAAGGATTTTGGTCAAACTGGTATAATTGAAATTTTTCGGTTTTAGCGTCAAATTGCATCAGTCCGCCATAGGTTCCCAACCACATTTGATTTTGGCTGTCGCGGAAAAACGATTTAATAAAATTGACGGAAGGCAGCGAAGGCGAATTCGATTGAGTCAGATAACGTTTAAGAATGGTTCGATTTTTGGGATTTAGTACCGCGATACTCCCCTCGGTTCCAATCCACATATTTCCATCGGGGGCTTGGATTATGCACCGCACCGAAAAGTTGTCTAACCTCCTAGTTGGGGGCAAGTTGGGGCTGTCTGTAATCTTATAAAAAATCGAAGCGTTAGGGATAATTTTAAGCAGTCCGTCGGGGTCAACATTGGCCCAAATGATGCCCCGATTATCAACATATATTCTGGTAATTTCATAATTATCCAAATTTCTCGGCGTCACATGAGGCAAATAAACCGCCTGTAGCTCTCTTTTTTTGGTGTCAAAATTCCAAAATCCGTTGCGCTGCGTACCAATCCAAAGTTTATGATTGATTCCTTCGGCAATGCTGTACACCGCACCCAAATTTCGGTTATCGGGTGTTTTATCAAACAACTGAAACTCTCCGCAAGCAGGGTCGAGTCTAATCATTCCCCGCAATGACCCCAGCCAGACAATATTTTTAGAATCTACGTATAAACAAATGATATTCAGCGGGTAACCTAGTTTATTCTCCGCGTGGTCACTGAAATAATAATGGTATTTTTTTTCTTTAATGCTATATTTTACCACCCCCTTCGTGCCCACCATCCACACATCCCCCGCAGGGGTGCGGGTGGTCCAGTCGATGTAGTCAAAATCCTGAGTAATAAATACTTTGGGGGCTACCACGCGGTGCTTCCCCGTTTTAAATTCATACGCCAAGATACCGTCGCCTTCGCGTATGTACCAAAGCTCATCCGCATTAACATAAAAAGGAGACGTACGGCGTTTTATGCCTTTTTGGGATTTGTCTATCACCAAGCGAAAGCGGTCAGTGGCTCGTTCGTAACAGTTGAGTCCTTCTTCCGTACCTAACCATACGTTTCCTTGCTTATCTTCCACCAGCCCCGCAATATTGACTCCATGCAGCGAATACGGGTCTTTCACGTCGGGTTTATAGACCCTAAACGTGTGTCCATCGTAGCGATTGACCCCATCTTGGGTACCAAACCACATAAACCCACGCGAATCTTTGAGCATGTGGTAGGGAGACCCTTGCGATAGTCCCTGATTCACCCCAATATGCTCCAAACGGTAGTCTTGCGCCCACCCTTTCAGACCCACACCGATTGCTACTATGAGGACGATGAATTTGTACAAGGCCGTAGAAAAGTTTAAATCAACTTCTTCTAATTGAAAGCGTTAGGCAGCAAGTTACAAAAAATATACTATTTACCGAGAAGGCGTTTCCCTACTCCTTCGTTGGTAATCACTACGGGTTTTATCAAACCATTCTCATCAAAAAACAGCTGGTCCATACAGGTTACGCGGGCATTTCCGTCGGTTTCACCCAACGGACGGCGGTGGTAAACAATGTACCATGTATCGTCTTTTTCGTGATGAATCACCGAATGATGCCCCGCGCCCGTGGCTACTTTCGGGTCTTGCTGCAATATCTTTCCAACGCGCTTGAAAGGACCAAAAGGCGAATCGGCGATGGCATACGCCACGCTGTAATTGGGGCCTGTCCAGCCACCTTCCGACCACATAAAGTAGTATTTCCCGTTCTTTTTAAACATAAACGGGCCTTCTACGTAGTTTTCGGGCGTAATTTCTTTAAATGTACTTCCGTCTTCAAAAGGGACAAAGCCCGTAAAATCGTCTTTCAATTTAGCAATGTTACAGTGCCTCCATCCTCCGTAGATGAGGTAATAATTGTTGCCATCTTTGTACACAAACTGATCGATGGGTTGCGCTCCGTTATGAAATTTATCAATCAGCGGTTTGCCAAGATAATCCGTAAATGGCCCCGCTGGGTGGTTGGCCACCGCTACCCCGATACCGCCTTTTTCTTTGTCACTTTGAATGTCGTTAGCTCCAAAAAACAGGTAGTATTTACCGCCTTTTTCAATGATGGAAGGAGCCCACATGGCGCGTTTTGCCCATTTGACGCGGGCGGTATCAAGAATTGTTGAATGCTTGGTCCAGTGAATCAAATCAGGCGAAGAGAAGGCATCAAAAAAAACTTGCTTGTTGTACGGAGCAGAAAACGTTGGATAAATCCAGTATTCCTTACCAAAAATAATCCCTTCGGGGTCGGCATACCAACCCTTAAAAAGAGGGTTTCCAGAAGTCTCTGCGGTGTTTTTTTGGGCGTAGAGTTGAGCGGTGAGCAACAAAAGTGATAGAAACAGTATTTTTTTCATAGAATGGTTGGGGTTTTAAAAAGTAAAACAGGGTTAAAAGAAGAATCAATTTACAAAAATCAATCTTGTACTTTCGGACTTGACTGACAGTTGAGCTTCCCGCCCCACCATCATAGCGCGGTTGTCGGGCACGTGGCCTACGGGAAAATCAAAGCAAACGGGATAATCATATTCCGCTACAAATTCAGCAATTATCTCATTCGCATTTTTGCCGAATTTGATGGTATCATTGTCTTTCATATCCGTAAATTGCCCCACAATCAGTCCTGCCAATTGGTCTAATTTTCGGGCCCTTTTGAGCTGCACCATCATGCGGTCGAGGTTGTAATAGGTCTCTTCTACATCTTCGATAAAAAGTAGCTTGCCTCGGGTGTCCAATTCCGAAAGCGAGCCAATCAAATGCGCCAAGAGGCATAAATTCCCACCGACTACTTGCCCAGTAGCGGTACCAGTCCGATTGAAAGGATGCGCAACTACTTCATACTGTAATGGTTCTCCCCAAAGTGCCTTTCGCAGCGTCTCCACGGCATTGGAGGCCCCTTCTTGTCCAAATAGCTTTGGCATAGTGGCGTGTAAACTTTCAAACGATAGGCGATGAAGATGGCAATGCAAGGCCGTTATGTCACTGAACCCTACAATCCATTTAGGATATTTTTTGAATTCCCTAAAACTCAGTCCATCAATGAGTTTAGAGCTTCCGTACCCTCCCCGTGCCGAAAAAACAGCTTTGATATTCGGGTCGTCCATCATGCGCTGAAAGTCGGCGCGACGCTCATCGTCTGTACCCGCAAATTGGTGGTAACTTGTCCGTAACGTAGCGCCTTCTACCACTTCAAGTTGCCAATCTTCCCGTAGCATTCGCAAGCCTTCAAACAACGCATCGTACGATACCTGACTCGCCAACGCCAATACACCCACACGGTCGCCCGCTTGTAAATAAGGAGGTCGTATCACTTTATAGGAATTATAAATCATAAAGAAAATTTCGGCAAGACATTCAACCTCTACGGCTTTGCATGAATATAAATCAGAGGTTTACGTCCTTCATTTCTCACGCTGCGCCGCAATATAGGCCGCCCCCACCAGAGCCATCAACAACAAAAGTCCCGCAACCTCAAAAGCCCATACGTGCGTAGTCATCAAATGAACTCCAATACTTCGTAACGTAGAGCGCTGCGGTGTAAACTCTGCCAACTGCGGCGAGTGGATAATCATAAAATTAGCGTTGAGAATAACCCAAAACAACACACCAAAAATACCCAAAGCCACTAGCCCGCCCCAAAATTGATTCAGGTGACTGGTCAGCACAAGGTTTTTCTTTTGGTTGCTTTCGCGGTCGGGACGGTAGGTGAGCATAATCCCGAAAATAAGCAAAACCAACACGCCACCTACGTAAATCAAGATTTGCGTAATGGCCAAAAAATCGGCACCCGCCAACACAAACAGCGCCGCAACACCCAACAACGTCAGAAAAAGGCAAAGCGCCGCATACATAACATTGCGGGTAAATAGTATCGTCAATGCCGCACCGATGGACAGCGCCGAAAAACCATAAAATGCAATCTCAGCCATTATGAATTAAAATAAAGTAGCTACTCTTTCCGTCCAAAAGTGTACACAACGCCAAGGTTACTTTTTAAAACGCCAGAATCAAATTTCCGCACCACATAAGGTGCCAGTTCAAACGCGATCCGCACGTTGGGGACCGATTTAAACGGAGCCACGCGCGTGCCGATGTTGAGCGAATACCCTTCCACAATATTGTTGGTCTGGTTGGCAAGCACCCCGATGAAATTAAAACGAATTCCACCCCCCAAATACACCTGATAGTTTTCCTTGCGCGAAAGGTTGACCATCGGCAAAATTTCGGTACTTAAACTTCCAAAAAGCGTGTTGGTTTGAAGCCGAACGTCCAGCCAAACAGGCTTAACGGGATTGGTACTGACGGACAGCAATCCGTTCCAAGGATAATATCCGATGGACTGGGCATTGGCCATGGCGCTTAATCCAAACAATACCAAAAAAATCCCCGACCAACGTCTTTTTTGGTCGGGGAATAAAAACTGAAAATTTACCTTTATCATAAGAGCAACGGCTACAATCACTTTTTACTCTATTCTTTATTACTTCACCTTCAGTTTTCCCATTTTTTCCATCGTGTTCATCTTTTTCATCATCTTCCGCATTTCGTCAAACTGCTTGAGCAGGTTGTTGACTTGCTGGAGTGACGTTCCGCTACCGCCCGCGATGCGTTTTTTGCGACTTCCGTCAATCACATCGGGATTTTCGCGCTCTTTGGGCGTCATAGAATGTATGATGGCTTCAATGGGCTTGAACGAGTCGTTGTCGATTTCCATGTCTTTCATGGCCGACCCCATCCCCGGAATCATCCCCAACAAATCCTTGACGTTACCCATCTTTTTGATTTGTTGCAATTGCCCTAAAAAGTCATTAAAGTCAAATTTATTGGCCCGCATCTTAGCGTTGATGCGCTTGGCTTCGTCTTCGTCAAAGGCTTGCTGCGCGCGTTCCACCAATGAAAGCACGTCGCCCATGCCCAAAATCCGACTCGCCATACGGTCGGGATAGAAGCTGTCGAGAGCTTCCATTTTTTCACCCGTCGAAATATATTTGATGGGCTTGTCTACAATCTGCCGAATCGAAAGGGCCGCTCCACCGCGGGCATCACCGTCCAATTTCGTCAATACAACTCCGTCAAAATTCAGGCGCTCATTAAAGGTTTTGGCCGTATTGACCGCATCCTGTCCCGTCATTGAGTCGACCACAAAGAGGATTTCGCTTGGTTTGATGGAAGATTTGATATTTTCCACCTCCTGCATCATCACCTCATCAACGGCCAAACGACCGGCGGTATCGACGATGACAATCTTCTTGCCCGATTTTTTCGCGTGAGCAACCGCATTTTGAGCAATCGAAACGGCATTTTTGCTATCTGGCTCCGAATAAACTTCAACGCCGATTTGTTCTCCCAATACCTTCAACTGGTCAATCGCCGCTGGGCGGTAAATATCGCAAGCCGCCAACAGCACCTGACGCCCCTGCCGCTTGAGCATGTGGGCTAGTTTTCCCGAAAAAGTCGTTTTACCTGACCCCTGCAAACCCGCAATCAAAATAACGGCGGGGTCGCCTTTGATATTGATGGCTTCGGCCTGTCCACCCATGAGCGCGGTCAGCTCTTCGTGGACAATTTTTACGAACATTTGCCCCGGCTCAACCGCAATCAGGATTTTTTGGTCGAGGGCTTTCTCTCTTATTTTATCCGTAATTTCTTTGGCAACTTTGAAGTTAACGTCGGCGTCTACCAATGCCCGGCGCACTTCTTTTGTCGTTGCCGCTACGTTAATATCTGATATTCTATCTTTCCCTTTAAGGGTCCGAATGGCTTTGTTTAATTTATCCTGTAAGCTTTCAAACATAATAACCGATAAGTAAAATGAGGGGACAAATTTAGTGAATCATGCGTTCAAACCATAATATCTTTATTATCGTGTGTGAAAAGTATTGTTATAATCTTAAATTTGCGCGGCAAAAACACCAAAACTCTTAAAGTTACCCTTACATTATGATGCAAAAAAACACTACCTATTGGCGCTGCTTGAATGTGTTATTAGTCACTTTATTAACAGTAGGTACGTTGACAGCTCAGATAAAAATTACGTTCCCGGTAGAACGGGCCGTTTTTCAACGTAACAACGCAAACCAAGCCTCCATCTCCATCGGGGGATATTATACGCAGGCCGTCGACCGCATTGAAGCCCGTCTTGTTCCGGTTTCGCCAGGTCAAGGTCAAGCCACCGACTGGACCACCATCGAATCCAATCCCAAAGGCGGTGTATTTTTAGGCACTTTAACGGGCCGGGGCGGTTGGTATACGCTCGAAGTTAGGGCGTTTTTTGGGGGCGTAGAAGTGGGTCGCGATGCGCTCAGTAAATTAGGTGTCGGCGAGGTATTTTTAATTGCTGGTCAATCAAACGCGCAGGGCTTTTTCGGTTTTGGCGCTCCCGCCGTCAACGACGACCGCGTAAATACCATCACTTGGGATAACCAAAACTCCGACCGAACCAATAACCTCACGTTTTCATTCACCCGACTTACCGCCGAGGGAGTTATTGGTCCACGCGGCCGCAGCTCGTGGTGCTGGGGGCCTTTGGGCGATTTATTAGCCAGAAAATTAAACGTTCCTATCTTATTTATGAACGCTGGATGGATTGATACATCTACCCAAAACTGGTTGGATTCGGCCAATGGCAAACCAGTCAAAAACCGAATAAACGAGGATTTACCCGCTGGGATGCCCTATCTCAACTTAAAAAATGCCCTCCAATATTACGGCTCTATTCTGGGCCTGCGGTCGGTATTATGGTTGCAGGGAGAAAATGATGCCGCAGCCAATGTAACAAAAGATGCGTACCAAAATTCTTTGCAAGGCTTGGTAAACGTAGCCCGTATTGAGCAAGGCGAAGTACTTTCTTCACTGCCTTGGGTATTATCCCGCACCTCACGGTATGCCATCAATACCAGTTCATTTACCTCTCAATCGGTGATTGATGCCCAAACGGCCATCATCAATATCCCTTTTAATAAATCCTATCCAGGCCCATTTACTGACAATATTCAGGTACCAAGGCCCCTTTTAAATCCCATAAACGGCTCTATTGACCTCGTTCACTTTCAGGGACAAGGACTAATGGATTTGGCCCAAGCGTGGGACAATTCTTTACAACCTAGCTTTTTTGCTACCGTAGTTCCAGTATCACCCCGCCCCGCCCGCCCGCTTACTGTTACTTGTAACTCTGGCAACGTTAGTTTTAACATCAAAGCTCCCGACGGCTTCGTGTCTTACCGATGGGCAAATGGAGAAACCACCCAGACCATCACCGTACAGGGAGCAGGCACCTATCAGGTAACCATGAAAGACAATGCAGGTAATACTTATCTTACTCCTGCATTGGTGGTAACTGAACCCTCCGTAAGACTTCCCGAGCCAGTGGTTACGCCAAGCGGCGAGCAAATCATTTGTGCTGATTCTTCAATTGCCTTAACGGTGAATGTTTCGTCGGTAAATACCGTCACCTGGAGCAACGGTCTCGTTGGTCGAACCATCAACGTAAAAACGCCAGGCACCTACACCGCCCGCCTGAGCAATATTTACGGATGTAGTTCACCTACACTTTCTGCACCAGTGACCATCAAAACCATCAGCATTCAAGCCCCAAAACTCATCCAATCGGGCCCGTATAGTGTTCAGGCCACGCCAGATAGCACCATATTTTCATTTGCCGACACAAAAGTCTCAGGCATTACGTGGGATTGGCGGCAAGGCGGACGAAGCCTTACGGCTACTGAGTCAGCGATTAAAGTAACCCAAACGGGCGAATTTACCACACGCTCAAGAGTGACGTTTGTGGCCAATTCTGGTGGAAGCGCCCGTACCTGCCTTTCTCCCTTTTCTGCTGCTGTACTGTATCAACCTACGGGAGAAACGGCTGAAGGCTTAGTGGTTTACCCAAATCCAAGTCGTTTGGGCAAAGTTGCGATTGAAACGCTCGAAGATTTAACCGATGTAGAAATCACCGTCACGTCGTTGAGCGGACAGGTTGTTTACTCTGGCAAATTTCCAGATTTGAAAATCCGCAAAGAAATTGACCTTAGTTATGTCAATGAAGGAGCTTATATTCTTAAATTATCTTCAACGACGCTTAAACAATCTAAAAGAATTATCATTGATAATTGATATTTTTGGGGCTTCTGCGTTATGCAGAAGCCTTTCTTATTAATTTTACGTCGTCGTTTTAAAACCTGTGTACAAACATTTGGTTTGATTAAACGACAGTTGTAACTTTGGGTTATCTAACCTGCATCAACCAATCACCAAACCGTAATGAATTACCTACCCTCCGATTATCTCCCCATTTTGATTCAACTTGGTCTTGCGCTCGCTTTTATTGTGGGCACGATGCTCGTCACGCACTCCATCGGACCTAAGCGTAACAGCAAACTGAAAGATGAAGCCTTTGAGTGCGGTATTGAGTCTCAGGGAGACGCCCGCACCCCCATATCCATCAAGTATTTTTTGGTCGCCATTTTATTCGTCTTGTTTGATGTAGAGGTCATTTTTATGTATCCTTGGGCGGTCAACTTTATCAAACTCGGCAGCGATGGATTTATAGAAATGATTCTGTTTATGGGACTGCTCTTAGCAGGTTTTTACTACATCATCCGCAAAGGAGTATTGGAGTGGGAAAAGTAAACTAAAACCATCAACAGTCCGAATCAGTTACTGAAATAAGACTTGTTTATTCAGGCCATCGGTCGGTGAAATAACGAAAGAAAAACATGACACAAGATATTAAAATAGTAGAAGCTCCCGAAGGCTACGAAGGCTCGGGGTTTTTCGCCACCTCATTTGATAAAGTTGTAGGGTTGGCCCGTAGCCACTCGTTGTGGCCCCTGCCGTTCGCTACTTCCTGCTGCGGCATCGAGTTTATGTCAACGATGGCCTCTCGTTACGATTTGGCCCGTTTTGGGTCGGAGCGCCCGAGCTTTTCGCCGCGTCAGGCTGATATGCTGCTGGTAGCGGGAACCATTGCAAAAAAAATGGCCCCCATCCTGAAGCAAGTATATCTTCAAATGGCCGAACCTCGCTGGGTGATTGCCATCGGTGCCTGTGCGTCTAGCGGCGGAATTTTTGACACCTACAGTGTATTGCAGGGAATTGACCGGGTGATTCCCGTCGATGTGTACGTTCCTGGCTGCCCGCCCCGCCCCGAACAAATTTTGGAAGGAATTATGCAGGTACGTGAACTGACGCATAACGAGTCGCTTCGCCGTCGCAACGGGCCCGAATACCAAGCGTTGTTGGCCTCTTATAACATTCAGTAAAAAGTTAAACGTTATTCATTAACCGTTTAAGGGTTAGGAGTTAACATCTCAAGTAACTATGCTTACAAACCAATCTGTAGCCGAAGAAATCATCAGAAAATTTGGAGACGACGTGTTCGATTTTGAAGAGCCGTTTGGAATGCTGACCTTCAGTACAACGCGTGAACAAATTATCCCGATGTTGGAGTACTTAAAGGCGCACCCCCAATTTCAAGTAAATTTTCTCACCGACATAATGGCTATCCATTATCCTGACAAGGTTGGTCAGGAATTTTGTATAGTTTACCATACGCATAGTTTCATTCATAACTTCCGAATCCGCATCAAAGTTTTTCTGGCTGAGGCCGATGTTCATATTCCAACGGCGACAGGCCTTTTTGCCTCTGCCAACTGGATGGAACGCGAAACGTATGATTTTTTCGGAATTTTGTTTGACGGGCACCCCAATCTAAAGCGCATTCTGAACATGGACGAAATGGATTATTTCCCAATGCGCAAAGAATATCCCCTCGAAGATCCAACGCGTGAAGATAAAATTGATGCTTTGTTTGGAAGATAACCTTTAAGACGTTTGACATTGAACATCGACGCTGCCCATCAATGTTGGTTGTTCAACATCCTAAGTCCAAAAAAATGACAGAAACTGCAGTTGCCCCCAAAGATACCGCCGACCTCGCCCAAGGCGAAAAGGTACAATACGTCAACGAACTTACGACCCTTAACCTAGGCCCCACCCACCCAGCTACGCACGGTATTTTTCAGAACGTGCTGACGATGGATGGCGAAAAAATCGTGGCAGGTGAACAAACCATCGGGTACATCCACCGTGCTTTTGAAAAAATAGCCGAGCGCCGACCGTTTTATCAGATTACCACCCTCACCGACCGCATGAATTACTGCTCCTCTCCTATCAACAACATGGGATGGCACATGACGGTCGAAAAACTCCTGAGCATTGAAGTACCCAAGCGTGCCCAGTACATCCGGGTTATCATGATGGAATTGGCTCGTATTGCCGACCACATCGTTTGTAACGGTATTTTGGGCGTAGATACGGGAGCATTTACGGGCTTTTTGTACTTGTACGAAAAACGCGAAGATATTTATGAGATATACGAAGAAGTATGCGGTGCCCGCCTGACGACCAACATGGGGCGTGTGGGTGGCATGGAGCGCGATTTGAGCACGACCGCCATTCGTAAAATCAACGACTTCCTCAAAACGTTTCCACCAGTTCTTAAAGAGTTTGAAAAACTGTTTAACCGTAACCGTATTTTCATGGATCGTACCATCGGCGTGGGCGGAATTTCGGCCGAGCGAGCGATGAGCTACGGATTTACGGGTCCAAACTTGCGAGCGGCGGGCGTGGATTATGACGTGCGAGTGATGAGTCCTTATTCATCTTACGAAGATTTTGAATTTGACATTCCCGTAGGACAGCACGGCGATACATACGACCGATACATGGTTCGTAACGAAGAAATGTGGCAAAGTCTCCGCATTATTGAGCAAGCCATGAAAAACCTTCCCGAAGGGCCTTATTACGCCGACGCCCCTGAGTTTTATCTGCCTCCCAAGAAGGAGGTATACCGCAGTATGGAAGCCCTCATCTATCACTTTAAGATCGTGATGGGCGAAATTGAAGCACCAGTGGGTGAAGTTTACCACGCCGTAGAAGGCGGCAACGGAGAGTTAGGTTTTTACCTCATCAGCGACGGTGGCCGTACGCCTTACCGTTTGCACTTCCGCCGTCCAAGCTTTATTTATTATCAGGCTTATCCTGAAATGTGCATTGGAAGTACCATTTCCGACGCCATTGTCACCATGAGTAGTCTAAACGTGATTGCAGGAGAGCTGGATGCTTAATTGACTTAGAAAATGACCGATACCACCACCCCCATCACTTTTACCCCTGAGCGGCTTGCCAAAGCGCAGGAAATCATCGCTCGTTATCCCGCTGGAAAACAAAAATCTGCCCTTCTACCGTTATTGCACCTTGCCCAGGAACAATACGGATGGGTTAGTTCCGACGTAATGGATTATGTTGCGGGTTTGCTTTCCATATTACCAATTGAAGTATACGAAGTAGCTTCATTCTATACAATGTTTCACCTTGACCCTGTCGGCAAACACGTGATAGAATATTGCCGTACGGGTCCTTGCTGCCTGATGGGTGGAGAGGATGTCTATGGCCATTTAAAGCAAAAGTTGGGCATTGATACGGGTGAAACCACTCCTGACGGCAAATTTACGCTCAAAGAAGTGGAGTGTCTGGCCGCGTGCGGTTGGGGGCCTGTTTTTCAAATTCGTGAGAAATATTACATGAATTTGACCAACGGAAAAGTGGATGAAATAATTGAAGAATTGAGTAAAGACTAACAGATTTTCTGAATCCTAATCATGGCAGTTAAAATTCTCACCGAACATATCAACGTCCCCGGTATCAACACCTTCGATGTCTATCGCAAAATGGGTGGTTATGCCGCCGTTGAAAAGGCATTGAAAAAAATGACTCCCGAAGAAATTGTCGAGGAAGTCAAAAAATCGGGCGTACGCGGTCGAGGTGGCGCAGGATTCCCGATGGGGATGAAATGGAGCTTTCTGGCCAAACCCGAAGGTGTACCCCGCTACTTAGTCTGCAACGCCGACGAGTCGGAACCCGGGACGTTCAAAGACCATTTTTTGATGCGCGAAATTCCCCACCTTTTGATTGAGGGAATGATCGTATCTAGCTTTGCCCTTGGGGCCAACAAGTCATTTATTTACGTACGCGGCGAATTGATGTACGTAATTCAAATTCTCGAAAAAGCCATTGCCGAAGCAAAAGCAGCGGGTTTTTTAGGAAAAAACATCCTAGGTTCTAGCTATGACCTTGAGTTGGTTGTGCAGCCCGGCGGCGGTGCCTACATCTGCGGCGAAGAAACCGCTTTGTTGGAATCACTGGAAGGCAAACGTGGAAACCCCCGCAACAAACCGCCATTCCCCGCCGTAAAAGGACTTTATCAATCCCCCACCGTTGTAAATAACGTAGAATCCATTGCCAATACGCCTTGGATTGTTAATAATGGCGGCGACGCCTACGCCTCTCTGGGAGTCGGACGCAGCACGGGAACCAAACTTATCTCGGCCTCTGGCCACATCAATAAACCCGGTGTGTACGAAATCCCACTGGGAATTACCGTTGAAGATTTTATTTATGCCGACGAATGGTGCGGTGGCATTCGCCCAGGTCATCACTTAAAAGCGGTGATTGCGGGAGGTTCATCGGTGCCCATTTTACCCGCTAATCTGATTCTAAATCTTGCCAATGGCGATAAACGCCTAATGACCTATGAGTCGTTGTCGGACGGTGGTTTTGCCACAGGTACCATGCTTGGCTCGGGTGGCTTTATTGCCATGGACGAAACCTCTTGCGTGGTTCGAAATACTTGGACGTTTGCTCGTTTTTACCACCACGAATCCTGCGGACAATGCTCGCCTTGCCGCGAAGGAACGGGTTGGATGGACAAAGTGCTCGAACGTATCGAACACGGTAAAGGAAATATGCACGACATTGATTTGTTGGTGGATGTGGCTAAAAAGATTGAAGGAAACACTATTTGTCCCCTAGGAGACGCCGCTGCGTGGCCCGTTGCCTCCGCCATTCGTCACTTCCGTGATGAGTTTGAATGGCACGTAAAGCATCCACAAGAGGCCACTCAGCCCGGAGCCGTTTATCGCGGTGCCATGGAATTAGTGTAACATTGACTTAAAAAGGAAGTTGACCAAAAATATGGAAAATACCGCACCCCAGTTGTTCAAAATTACATTCGACGGTATCGAAATCGAAGTACCGCCGGGAACAACTATCATGCAGGCTGCTCGTCAGTTAGGGCCGCACTACGCCCCCCCTGCCATGTGCTATTATGAGCCACTCAAAGGAACAGGTGGTAAGTGCCGGGCTTGCTTGGTAAAAGTAACCGCTGGGTCAGCGAAAGACCCCCGCCCCATGCCTAAATTGGTGCCTTCATGCATCACCACCGTTCAGGATGGCATGGTAGTCGAAAACACCACCAACGAATCTGTGCTGGAAACACGTCGCGGAATCGTGGAATTTTTGTTGATTAACCACCCACTTGACTGCCCTGTGTGTGACCAGGCGGGCGAATGTCATTTGCAGGATTTTGCTTTTGAGCACGGTCGTGTTACAACCCGCTACGAAGAAGAACGCCGCACCTTTGAAAAACAGGACATCGGCCCTTATGTACAGTTGCACATGACCCGCTGTATTCTGTGTTACCGTTGCGTATTTACGGCCGACCAGATTACCAATAAACGGGTGCATGGCGTAATGAATCGCGGCGACCACGCCGAAATCAGTACGTACATCGAGAAAGCCATCGACAATGATTTTTCAGGCAACGTGATTGACGTATGTCCTGTGGGCGCTTTGACCGATAAAACCTACCGTTTCAAAAGCCGCGTGTGGTTCAGCAAACCAGTTGAGGCGCATTGCGACTGCGAAAAATGCAGCGGAAATGTAACACTTTGGTACCGGGGCGACGAAGTAATTCGGGTAACTGCCCGCAAAAATGAATGGGGTGAAGTAAAAGAATTCATCTGCAACACCTGTCGTTTTGAACGTAAAAAAACCAGCGACTGGACGATTGAAGGCCCAACCAAAATCTCGCGCCACTCGGTCATTATGGCCAACAAATACCGCGCAGATGTGAAAAAACCTGCGTTTGGATTGAAAGTAGCCGAGGCCCAATACAAACAAATCGACGATTCTCGTCCGTATATTACCGATGGAACCACGATTCGAGAATTGAGCAAAGAAAATAACGCGAAAGCAAATCAGCGTTCACTCGCCGAGAATAATTAATTTTGAATTGACATTACGAGTTAGAAGAAAAGTGATTCTAACCTCCAACGTCCACTAACTATGACTATAGACGTCGCTCTTATCATTAAGGCAATTATTATATTGCTCATTTTTGGGATTACGCTTCTGATAGCGATGTACTCAACCTACGGAGAACGCAAGGTGGCGGCCTTCATGCAAGACCGTATCGGTCCCAACCGCGCGGGGCCGTTTGGTTTATTGCAACCGCTTGCCGATGCCGTCAAAATGTTTTTTAAAGAAGACTTCATCCCTTCTCAAGCCAGCAAGTGGCTTTTCATTTTAGGTCCGTGTCTTTCGATGTTGACCGCCTTGATGACGAGCGCCGTTATTCCGTTTGGCGACAGCGTAAAATATGAGTCAGCACCCGGCAAAGTATGGGACATTCCCGTGCAGGCAATTGACGTAAATATTGGTATTCTGTACGTTTTTGGCGTGGTTTCACTGGGTGTCTACGGAATTATGGTGGGAGGCTGGGCTTCCAACAATAAGTTTTCGTTGTTGGGTGCCATTCGTGCCGCATCCCAAAACATCAGCTACGAAATCTCAATGGGCTTGGCCATTATCGCCATTTTGATGATGACGGGTTCTCTTTCGATTCGCCACATTGTGGAGCAGCAGCACGGCGGCAACTGGAATATTTTCTACCAACCGCTCGGCTTTGTCATTTTTATCACCTGCGCGTTTGCGGAGTGTAACCGTACTCCTTTTGACTTACCAGAGTGCGAAACCGAGTTGATTGGTGGCTATCACACCGAGTACAGTTCGATGAAATTAGGCTTTTATCTTTTTGCCGAATACATCAACATGTTCGTTTCTTCGGCCATGATTTCTAGTCTTTACTTTGGTGGTTACAACTACCCCGGAATGGATTGGGTACAGGCGCAATTAACTGGGTCTTTGGGTGAAATAGCCGGCCACAACGTGGGCACGCTCATCGGAACGTTGGTCTTTTTTGCAAAATCGTTGTTCTTCGTATTCTTTTACATGTGGGTACGCTGGACATTGCCGCGTTTCCGTTATGACCAATTGATGAATTTGGGCTGGAAAGCACTCATTCCGTTGGCCATGATAAATATTATTCTAACGGGAGGTGCTATTTTATTCCTGAAGCCGTTGATAGTGAGTTTCTTAAAATAAATTTCGAAGATTTGACATTGGCCGCCAAGGAGCCCAACGTCCTAAATCATAAAAATATGCAATTAACAAATCGTTCGAAGCAAGTCAGCAACAAGCAAATGACCTTTGCTGAGCGGATTTATCTGCCCGCTATCGCTACGGGTCTGGGAATTACGATAAAGCACTTTTTTCAGAAAAAAGTAACCATTCAATACCCAGAAGTGAAGCAATTTCTCGGCCCAGTATTCCGTGGACGGCACGTATTAAAGCGTGACGAGCAAGGACGCGAGCGTTGCACGGCCTGTGGGTTGTGTGCCGTAGCCTGCCCTGCTGAGGCCATTTCGATGGTAGCCGCTGAGCGCGAAAAGGGGGAAGAAAAACTCTACCGCGAAGAAAAATACGCCGCCGTGTATGAAATCAACATGCTGCGCTGTATTTTCTGTGGTTTGTGCGAAGAAGCCTGTCCTAAACAAGCGATTTACCTGCGCCACGATGAGTTTGTTCCCGTATTTACCGAGCGCGACCAAGTGGTTTGGGGCAAGGATTTACTGGCCGAAAACATGAACAACCGCTATCTGCGCAAAGCATGGACCAAAGAAGAAGCACACGAGCAAGATTTGAAAGGTGTAGAGGCTGAACCAAGAACCCAACTGTAATTTTTAACATTGGGAAAATTTGAAAAGTTATTGGACAAAATCCTTCGTGGATTAGCTGACAATAACATTGATTTTGCAGAGCTTTGTAAACTGTTAGTGCGATTTGGCTTTGATGAACGTATAAGAGGGAGTCACCATATATTTTCAAAAGAAGGTGTCGAAGAAATTATTAATTTGCAATCTGCTTCTGCTAGAAAAGCCAAAGGCTACCAAGTCAAGCAGGTAAGAAGTATAATTTTAAAATACCGATTGTTAAGCCCAAAAGAAAATGAATAACCCCAAATACGAGATTATCATTTATTGGAGCCAAAATGACGAAGCTTTTATTGCTGAAGTTCCCGAGCTTCCGGGCTGTATGGCAGACGGGCAAACCTACAAAGAAGCCTTAGAAAACGCTGAAATAATAATTAGTGAATGGCTCGAAACAGCCATTGAGCTGGGACGTAACATCCCCGAGCCTAAAGGTAAATTAATATACGCTTAACACAAATTGGTTGACAAACCGATACTGAATTAACTATGGATTTTTCCGGCTTTTTAAATAATCTTACGCCTGCAACGGGCTTTTTCTACTTCCTGTCATTTTTGACAATTTTGACGGGCTTGATGGTGGTTTTATCCAAAAACCCCATCCACAGCGTGTTGTATCTGATTGCAACATTCTTCTGTTTATCAGGACATTATGTACTTTTGAACGCCCAATTTCTGGCAGCGGTCAATATTATCGTTTACGCGGGTGCCATCATGGTATTATTCCTGTTCGTCATTATGTTCTTGAACCTCAAACAGGAAGATGAAGAATCAAAAACCAACTTGACCAAAATTGCCGCGATGGTAACGGGCGGGACCCTGTTTTTGATTTTTGTCGCCGTTTTCCGCAAGACACAATTCGGTGCTTTCAATGCGTATAGCTTCGACTCGCAAGTGGGAATGGTGGAAAGCCTCGGTGAGGTTTTATACAAAGATTATTTACTTCCTTTTGAACTGGCCTCCATTCTCTTTTTGGTCGCCATGATTGGCGCCGTGATGCTCGGGCGTCGCGAAGCAGGCGACCGCCACTTCTAGAAACTGAATTTTTTCAAATCAAAATCCCCCGCAGAAGCTCTACGGGGGATTTTGATTTTTAGACTCCACCGACAAATACCGTTTATGCCGTCAATTCAAAAACGCCCATCTCCTTTTCTTCTCCGTTGATAATAATCGAAAGCTGGTGAGTTCCGGGGTAGAATTTTCGGGTAGTGATGGGGACAAATTTTTGTTTTCTTCGAATGGTTGCCCGTTCGGCTGCGGCATATTCTCGCTCACTTATTTTGAATACTTTTTTCGACAGTTGACCATTTTGTTTTTGATAATAAACCGCATATTCCAAGCGCACCGTGTGATGGCTTTCATTTTGGTTGATAATCGAAACCGTAAATTCCAAATTTTCTCCAATGGCAATTTCAGGGGTTAAAATCGAAAAATTTTCTACATGAACCTGCTCACTCACCAAGTTATAAAGGGCCAATACGTCGCGGTGGCCTTGTTTCAGCAATGTACGGCAAGCGTGTTTGATAATGGCATCCGTTTCTTTCGTTTTTCCTTTCCATGCATTAGCCACCTTCAATACCAACTCGGGATGGTCTTTTGAAATATCATTCAAGTGATTGGCCACGCTGCGTCGCACCCATTCGGAAGGGTCATTTTTTAGATTTTCTAGCAACAGTATACAGGAAGTAGGGTCTTTTTTTAGCGCAGGAATCGCCATCGCCCAAGGCAAACGTGGTCGACTGCCTTCACTGGCCAACCGCCGTACTTTATGGCTTTCGTGCCATGCCCACTGATGCATTTGATTCATCATTTTGTCGCCATGCCTCAGCAAAAACGGCCTGACGGCAAACTCACAACTGACAAATTGCGTCACAAATTCAATCGCTTTTACCGAATTTTCGTAGTCTTCCAATCCATAAGTTTCGATGTAATCTGGGAAAAAGATGTACGCCAAGCTATCTTCTTTTTCTTTATTTTGACGAATTTGAGTGATAATTTTTTCAATCAGCACAGCAGCCTCCCTAAATTCTGTCGGCAGAAAATGATGCAGTACCCGTGTGGTATGCCTCATGCGGTCTTTTAGCTCTTTTTGCGCAAATTCTGCATCAAAAATCAAAGCAAGAAACCGCTGTTTGTCAAAATCGGGAATGGTTTTGGCCAGCGTTTCCGCAAATGTGTTGTAAAAATCGGGAGAGTAAATGTCTTTTAATGCACTCATGGCTGTTGGTTTATCTTTACAGGAAAACAGTTTATTTTACTGCAAAGATAAACCCTCACAATGACAACCCTATGGCAGTAGGTTTTAGGAAATTGCCGCCATTTCGCGCAGTTTTTGAGTGGGACGGAAACGTTCACCGTACGTATCGGCTAAGCGGTCGAGGGTACTTACGAAGGTTTTGATGCCTACAAAATCCACAAAAGAGAGCGTGCCGCCCGTATAAGGTGGAAAACCCCACGCCAAAATGGAGCCTAAATCAGCATCTAATTTGGTACGAATGACTCCTTCTTCATAACAACGAACGGTTTCGAGCGCCTGACGATACAACAAACGCGTTTTAACTTCCTCCAACGAAGGTTGCTGCGACGCCACGGGAAATAAGTCTGCGAGTCCCGACCAAAGCTGTTTTTGAGCGCCATCTGGGTATTCATAAAAACCCGCCTTGGCTTTTTTACCCAAGCGTCCCATCTCCGTAAATTGCTTCCCGATTTGGTAGCTCGTATCGGTGTCGGCCAACACACCGTCTTTCACCGCTTGTCCCGAGATTTTATACACTAAATCCAACGCCACTTCATCCGTCACGGCCAAGGGGCCCACGGGCATTCCTGCCAACTTGCCCGCATTTTCAATCAATACAGGATTCACTCCATCTTTGAGTAATTCCATGCCTTCCGACGTGTAGGTTCCGAAACACCGCGAAGTATAAAACCCGCGTGAGTCGTTGACCACGATGGGAGTTTTTCTGATTTTACGGGTATAATCCACCGCCACGGCCAAGGCATAATCGGAAGTTTCCTTCCCAACAATCAACTCCACTAACATCATTTTATCAACGGGTGAGAAAAAGTGAATTCCTACAAAGTTTTTAGGATTTGCCGAGGCTTTGGCCAAGCCTGTAATGGGTAAAGTAGAGGTATTAGAACCAAAAACACCACCTTCTGACAACATGGGTTCGGCTTCTTTGGTGACGGTGGCTTTTAAGTCTCGATTTTCAAAAACGGCCTCAATAATCAGCTCACTGCCCTGTAAATCAGCAGCATTGGCCGTAGGTTTGATAAGGTTCAGGATTCCTTCGGCCTTGAGACTGTCCATTTTGCCGCGTTCGATGGCTTTTTTGAGCAACGCCCGAGAATAATCTTTGCCTTTTTCGGCCGCTTCGAGGCTTACATCTTTCAGCACTACTTCAATGCCCGCCACCGCACTCACGTAGGCGATGCCCGCGCCCATCATTCCCGCCCCCAAAATACCGAGTTTCTTCACATCCGTCTTCGGAATATCCTTCGGACGACTGGCTCCTTTATTGGCTTCGTTAAGGCCCAGAAACATGGTCCGAATCAAATTCCCTGCTACTTTGGACGTGGCTACCTGCACAAAATGCCGCGATTCAATCACAATTCCACGGTCGATATTAACCAATAATCCTTCATACACGCACGACATGATGTGTTGCGTAGACGGGTAATTTCCCTTGGATTTGTCCATCATCATGGCCGTACCCACCGTGAAGGTTTGCATTCCTACGGGGCTTAAAACCGCGCCATTGGGCACTTTAAAATTGTCTTTTGCCTGAATTTTACCCGTTTTCTTATTGACTTCATCCCATGGTTTTACGGGTTTGGGATTCGACACAATCCAAGCCTCTGCTTTTTCGAGCATTTCTTCACGCGTACCCGCAACGGCATCAACGATACCCAAACCCAGTGCTTCTTTGGGCGTCAGTTCTTTGCCTTCCAACATCAACGGTAGCGCCGCCTGCATCCCAATCATGCGGGGCAACCGCTGCGTACCGCCACCGCCCGGCAATAACCCTACTTTCACTTCTGGCAACCCAAGTTTAGTTTTAGGGTTATCCAAAGCCACCCGATAATGGCACGCCAGACAGATTTCCAGTCCTCCGCCCAAAGCCGTACCATTGATGGCCGCCACGACGGGCTTGCCATTGGTTTCTATTTTGCGAAAAAGTTGATTAAGCTCTACCGAGATTTTCAGGATTTCGGTAGGATTTTCGTTCTGATTCCGTAAAATCATTTTCAAATCCGCTCCCGCCACAAATTCGGGCTTGTCAGAAGTGATAATAATTCCCTTAACATCAAAATCACTGTACGCTTTTTCCAACGCCGCCGCAAAGGCAGGCACCGATTCGTCGTTCAGGACATTCATGGGCGAGCTAGTCATGTTCCAGCTCAGGATTGCTATGTTGTTACTAATTGTGTAGTTGATTGTCATAATGTTGTAAATTAACCTCGTTTTGAGGAGAAGGGATCGGGGGATGAGGTTATACCAGCTCAAAAATCGTCGCAATTCCCATTCCTCCACCAATGCACAGCGTAGAAAGGCCGAATTGCTTACCCGAACGTTCCAGTTCGTCAATGAGCGTAGCCGAAATAATCGCGCCTGTCGCGCCCAGCGGGTGACCCAAAGCAATAGCGCCCCCATTAACGTTGACTTTAGCGTGGTCAACGCCCAATTGTTCCATAAAAAAGAGCGGAATGGCGGCAAAAGCTTCGTTTACTTCAAACAAATCAATGTCAGAAATGCTCATTCCTGCTTTTTTAAGCACTTTTTGGGTGGCAGGTACTGGGCCAGTGAGCATGATCGTCGGCTCAGAGCCGACGATGGCAAATGCCTTGATTTTGGCGCGGGGTTTCAAACCTAATTTTTCACCGATTTCTTTAGAGCCTATCAGCAAACCCGCCGCTCCGTCGACGATTTGGGAGGAATTACCCGCGTGGTGAACGTGGTTAATCTTGTCGACTTCGGCGTATTTCATCAGCGCCAAAGCATCTAAACCCATGCTGCCCATCATTTCAAAAGCGGGCTTTAGGTTGCCAAGCGATTCTACGGTTGTTCCCGGACGCACGCCTTCGTCGCGGTCGAGCAGGGTGATACCGAGTTCGTCTTTGTAGACAACCAGTGATTTCGCAAAGCGATTCTCTTTTTGCGCTTCCGTCGCTCTGCGGTACGATTCGGCCGCAAACGTATCTACGTCAGTGCGGGAATAACCGTATTTAGTGGCGATTAAATCGGCCGAAATTCCTTGCGGAACAATTTTATGACGCGCCACAATCTGCGGATTCATAAATAAAGCACCACCGTCGGTGCCCATCGGCACGCGGCTCATGGACTCTACACCGCCCGCCACAATCATATCTACCTGACCCGACATCACGTAAGCGGCGGCTTGGTTGATTGCCTCTAACCCCGACGAACAAAAGCGATTCAGCTGCACGCCCGCCACACTTTCGGCATAGCCTGCTTCAATGACGGCCGTACGGGATATGTCTGCACCTTGTTCTCCCACGGGCGTTACGCAGCCCATAATCACATCATCTACATAGCTGGTATCCAATTGGTTACGCTGCTGTATTTCTTTCAAAACGGAAGTGAGCAATTGAATCGGTTGCACTTCGTGCAGCGACCCGTCCGACTTGCCGCGTCCGCGCGGGGTTCTGACGGCGTCATAAATAAATGCTTCGGCCATGTGGGTTTTAGTCGTTTAAAAAGTAGAAAGAGGATAGCAAACAATACTCTGCCTGCATACTGTTATGCAACAAAAATACAGCGCATTTTGATAAAATCAAGAAGAAGTAAATGAAAAGAAGGAAAGGCGTTATCCCATGAATATTTTCTTGAGGGCGCCCCACAAAGCACGTTTATTTTTATCGTCGGTCTGGACAATATCCAACGACTCGGCCAACAAAAAGTTGACGCCCGAAATGCGTTTAGGGTCGTAGCGGTTCATCATTATTTCGAGGTTAATGTTGATGAACGGCACCCCAAAAGAAATAAAATGATGAACTGTTTTATTTTGCAGCAACGGCCTAAAATCCATTTGTTTTGCCCCTGCCAGATTGAGAATATCCACGCCTTCGAGGTTCAAATTGACCGCTTTCAGTACTTTTTCCAGAAAAATCGTATTACCAGCCGACATCGCCGGCGTTTCGTCCACCAAAATTAGAATCTGATGATTGAGCGTCGGCAAAGGAACTGAAGTTGAAGCAGGCGGGGCGCTCACCTTAGGAACTGAAACGGGAGCAAGTGGAACAGCAGGCTCCTCCACGGCAATCACAGAAGAAGAAGATATTGCTTCCACGAATTCACTGACGGGAGTCTCCCCGTGTACCCGGTATAGGGTTTCGTTTTGATAAAGTAATTGATAAAACGACTTGCTCATGCTACAAAGCTAAAAAGACTTGGGTAAAAACTTCGTCCAACCCTTAATATTTAGTCACTAAATGTCCGCTAAACGTACACATTAAAGCCCCCATTTTTAGGTACTGGGTCCCCGCAACATCTTCAAAGACAGCCACTTTTACTTTGTCGCCAGCCACCAATTTTAAATCACGACTAATCTGAAGAATAAAATTAGAATTTGCCACTGGAATATAGCTCGCTTGGGTTGCCACCGCATTATTAACCAATAATTGAATATTCGCAAAATTACTGCTAATGATTGTTGCACCTGAAATATTCAACGAAACGTACGCGTCAAAGTGATAAATACCATCAAAAGGGGCTATAAATGTGTTAGGGTCTACTCCAGCTGCGGCTAAATTGAAGTTACTCCCAATGTCGTAAGATTCTGTTGTAAAGGGGACAATCGTAGTCCCACTGGTTTCAATGTTTAGCCCACCAATATTGGCAACTCCAAACGCTGGTGCATTTTGAGGGCCTGCTACTTCGGTGTTTATCCAAGCGGTTCCGTTGCAATAATACATTTTATTGTCGGTGGTGTTGTACACCATTCTTCCTTTGGTCGACGCCGAACAACTTGGAAGTGAGGCTACTCGGGGCAAATCCAGTGCAGCGGGATTGATGGTAACTGATTGAGCAAATACTGAGCCGATAAACAGCAGCAAACAAACTGTAAGAATAGTAGTAGCTTTCATGGCGTTAAGTTGAGTTTAAAGAAATGTTTCTTCAAACATAAAACCACTTAAAATCCACCACAAAAACTTCAAATTAAAGAGGAAGAATTGTGAATTAAAACGTAGCAAAAGACAAATCAGCCGTTGTTCTGAAGCCCTATTTTTCAATAACTCGACTCATCTAATTTTACTTTACCTCGAAAAGTCCAAAACACAAACGAAGTATAAACACCCACCAACGGCACTCCAATGGCAGCAAAGGTGAGCATGATTTTGAGCGATTTTTCGGTAGATGAACCATTATAAACCGTAATGTGCAGGTCGGGGTCAATCGTCGACAAAATGATGTTTGGAAAAAGTCCAACCGCTACCAAAATTATCAACATAGCCGTCACAAACGCCGACGAGAGAAAGGCAAAAAAGTACTTCCGATAAGCAATCTGACGGGTAATGTTGGCCACTGCCAAAATAGCCAACACCGGAAAGGCAAACATATAAGGCACTTCTTTGTAGCGCGTAATCATGTGTGGAATGTAGAGCAGCGTAGCCAACGACGTAATGGCAAACATCAGCACGAAGAAATTCGTGGTATTTTTGACCAAAATCGTGAGTTTGGCGTACAGGCGATTCTCGGTTTTCATCACCAAATAAATGGCTCCGTGCATCATAAACAACGCCAGTGTAGTGACCGCCACCAACAACGCATACGGATTAAACAAATTAAGCAAGGTGCCTTGGTAAGCGTAGTTTTTGTCAATTGCAATCCCCTGAATCACATTTCCCAAGACCAATCCCAACGCCAACGCCAGCAGAATACTGGAGGCACTATAGCATATATCCCAAAGCCTACGCCACCAGAGCATCGGCTCTTTGGAACGAAATTCGATGGAAATAGCCCTGAATATAAGCATCACCAAAAACACCATAAACAGTTCGTACAGCGCCGACAAGATGGTGGCATAAACTACGGGAAAGCCCGCAAAAAGTGCCCCACCGCCAATCACCAACCACACTTCGTTGCCATCCCACACAGGCCCGATGGCGTTGAGCGCAATGCGTCGGCTTTCTTCTTTTTTAAAAAACAGGTGCAAAGCCCCCGCTCCGAGGTCAAAACCATCCAGAATTGCGTAACCGCTGAACACCGCACCGATGACCAAAAACCACCAAGTGGGCAAATCAAGACCGAGTATTGTTTCCATCAGTTTAAAATCGGGTTATCACGTTTTGAAGAATCAGGAATCGTTTCGGAGTGGGTATCAACGGGGCCGTGCTTGATTTTTTTGTTCAGTAAATACAAAAACAAGACAAACAAAAGCGCGTAAACGAGAGTAAACATAATCAAAGAAAACAATACTTGTCCCGTTTTGAGAGACTGCGACAGCGCATCTGACGTACGCAACAAACCGTACACCACCCACGGTTGCCGCCCGATTTCGGCCGAATACCAGCCGACCTGGTTAGCGATTTGGGGCAATAGCACCGACCACGCAAACAACTGAAGCAGCCATTTCTGTTCGAATAATTTCCCCTTCCACCATAAAAAAACCGCCAATAATGAAAGACCAATCAACGCCATCCCGATGGCAACCATCAGGTGATAGGTCTGAAATACGACATTGACGGCGCGGGAAGAAGGACGGTCCTCTTTGGGAAAAGCGTCTAATCCTTTTACGGGCGTTGTAAAATTTTGATGAAGCAGGAAAGACAAACCTCCGGGAATTTTCAAACCCGTTATTTCTCGTTTGTCGGCGTTGGTCCAGCCCATCAAGTACATATCCGCCACGGCCGATGAATCATAATGCCCTTCAAAAGCGGCCAGTTTTGCAGGTTGGTGTTTGGCCACACCGTCGGCCGAGCGGTGGCCCGTAAACAATTGCATCAACGAAGCAACGGTGGCCACCGTCAGGGCGATTTTAAAACTTGCTTTGGCAATTTCGAGGTGACGTTTTCGTAAAATATAATACGCGTTGACGCTCAAAACCAAAAAAGAACCCGCCAAAAAAGAACCGATAATAACGTGCGAAAGGCGGTCCACGCTTGAAGGATTGAAGACCATTTCCCAAAAATCGGTGATAACGGCCCGCGCTTTCATGCCTTCGCCTTCGATACGATACCCCGCCGGCGTTTGTTGCCAAGAGTTGGCTACCACAATCCAAATGGCCGAAAACATCGACCCTAAAGCCACCATAATTGTAGAAAAAAAATGCACCCTTGGGCTTACACGATTCCAACCGAAAAGCAGAATACCTAAAAAACCCGATTCGAGCGCAAAGGCAAAAATCCCTTCGGCCGCCAACGCACTACCAAATATATCGCCGACGTAGCGCGAATACACCGCCCAGTTGGTGCCGAATTCAAATTCCATGACGATGCCCGTGGCGACACCGATTCCGAAAATCAAGGCAAAAATCTTAATCCAGAAGCGGGTCATTTGTTCGTAGATTTGTTTGCCAGTGCGGAGGTACATTCCTTCCATAATGACCAAAACAACCCCTAAACCAATGCTCAGCGGAGGGTAGATATAATGGAAAGCAATGGTGAAAGCAAACTGTATGCGAGAGAGAATTTCTGTGTTCATAAGCGTGCTGTGAGTAAGGCTTAAAAGTACAACAAAAAGCCGCAGGCTGAACCAACCGGCGGCTTTTTGTGCGTCATAACCACGCTTAATTTATTATACGTACCGATTTTCGGGGGAGTTTATTTGGCCTTCTTTTTTACTTCATCCAAAATGGCATCAAGCGCGTTGCGGTCATATACTTCACCCCGCAGAATCACCGTATTAATCGCCTGCGTTGCTTCAATATTCTCCAAAGGATTCTGATTCAGCAAAACAATATCGGCGCTTTTTCCCGCCGCAATGTTCCCGTATTGAGGTTGATTCAAAAATGTAGGTCCTGGGATAATCGCCGATTGCAAAGCCTGCAACGGTGTCAAGCCCGCTTTGACGTAATGCTCCAGTTCTTTATGTAATCCCAATCCTGGATATACGTACGAATTCAGAAAACCCGCATCTGTACCCGCAATAATGGTCACGCCTGCATTCAGGAGTAAAGGCAACAAAGAAGTCGTTTTAAAATATATCTCATGACGCTCGGTGATGGCGTCGGGGCTGTCCTGCGCCGCGCGTGTGACGCGCCATTCGTAAGTCTTTTTGAGCCCTTTGCCGATGTATTGCAAATACGCATCGTTTTGGTGGTTGTCTTGGTCCAGAAATGCGGTACTTTGGCTAATACTTAGGGTGGGAACCACAGCGGTGCCGTTTTTGGCCATGCGTCGATACACCGCCATTGCGGTATTTTCGTCAAAACTCTGTAAGGCCATCGGAAGCGCAACGCGGTACGCCAATTTTCCCGCCATTACTTTTTCAGAGATCTCTTTGTCCCGCGTGGAGCCTGCCTTTAGCACGTAGCTCATGTGCTCTACCGAACCTAACCCTGCCGCCGACACTTCGTCCATCGTCAAAGCAAATGGTACGTGCCCAGAGGTTTTAATGCCTCGTTTTTTGGCTTCGGCCAAAATATAAAGATAAATCTCGGGCTTGATGGCGTTGTCGGTGATTTTGATAAAATTCACTTTCATTTTTTGCAGTGAATCCAAACTTTTATTCACTTCCTCTTTGGTACTTACTTCAATGTCACCAATCCACGTCGACTTATAACCTTCCAACTTCGGCCCAGAAGTAAACAACGTGGGGCCGAAAAGCATACCATCGGCAATTTCTTTGCGCCATTGCAAAACACTCGGACTCAAATCAGCCGCGGCATCGCGCACCGCTGTAATGCCATGTGCCACGTACAGAGGCAACAAGTTTTTATTTTCCTGAATGAGCGTATCCCCTCCCCCAAAATGTACGTGCATATCCCAAAGCCCCGGAATGATAAACTTGCCCGTGGCATCAATTACCTTTTTTGCCTGAAAATTCTTGGCCTGTGCTTCATCAAAAATGCCCACGATTTCCTTGCCTTTCACCACAATGATTTTCTTGGTAAGGATTTTGCCCGTCTGAATTTCAATCAGGCTACCCGATTTAATTAGTACATCAACGGATCTTTTTTGAGCAAAGGATAACAGAACGCAGTTTGCTAAAATGTGCGTTAACAGCAGTATTTTTTTCATAATGATATGATTATCACGCTTTTTTTAAATCCACCGTCTTGGTTGGGTCAATTTTGAACCATAGCAATGCAGCTACAAACAGACATCCCGAAATTAGGTACAGCGGAATATTGAAGTTTTTGGTGCTTTCTACCACTGAGCCGAAAATAATAGTAATGAAAAAACCGCCCATTTGACCCGCAAAGTTCATCGAACCAGCTACCGTTCCTGCATTGCGTTTGCCAATATCGACACAGACCGCAAAAGATACAGGCAACGCCAAATCTTTGGTCAATACACAAATGGCCAATAAATAACCCGCCAATTGATTATCAGGCGTAAGCCCAGCCGCCAGAAAGAAGATACTTGATAAGCCCAAACCCGTGATGGCTACGGCGCGGCGTCCGATTTTTAGTCCGTATTTTTTGGTTAAAAAATCGCTCATCAGTCCACCCGTTACGCAGCCGATGGCCCCCAAAAAGTACGACAGAGAAATAAAATTTTTGGATTGGTCTTCGGTCATGCCGCGCCCTTCCTGAAAATAAGTTGACGACCAGTTGGTAAAGAAATACGCGCCGTAAAAAAACAAATGGCACATAAGCATCAGCGCCCAAATATCTGGATTGAGAATGATGGTTTTCCACGGAATGGCGTGGTCGGCGCGTTTGATATTACGGCCAATCTCGATTTCTTCTACTTCTTCGGCCGAAATGCCTTCTTTTTCGGCGGGCTCGTCGCGAAACCAAGCGTACCAAGCCAACGCCCAAACTGCTCCCACACCCCCCAACACCACAAACGACCAGCGCCAGCCCACCGCATGAACCAGCGGAATCACCAACAAGGGCGTTAGCGCTCCACCGATGCGACCAGCCGCCCAAATTACCGATTGTGCGCGACCGATTTCAACGGCGGGAAACCACCGCGAAATGGCAATCGTGGCGTTGGGATACGCCCCCGCTTCGCCCACGCCAAACAAAAAGCGCACCACTAGCAGGTAAAAAAAACTGAAAGCCGTGCCCGTCAGGGCGGTAAAACCCGACCACCACAACACCACCCGGGTCAACACGCGACGGGGGCCAATGGAATCACCCATGGCCCCCGTCGGGATTTCAAACAAAGCATAAGCCAATGAAAATGCGCCCAAAATCCAGCCAAATTCTTCATTGTTTAAGCCTAAATCAGCTTTTACGTACTTACTGACCACGTTCATACAAACGCGGTCAAGAAAGGTAATAATCGAAAGTGCAAACAAAAAAGCTAAGGCACGGTAGCGATATTTCATTCGTTAGGTGGGGTGAGGTTACAGAGGTTAGCGGTCAATGAGCCGAGCAATTGTAAGATTATTACGGTGCTAATTCGGTCCACTCCGCTACTTTTATCTTGGCAATAAAACGAGCAGGCTGACCCGCAACCGATTGAAACACGGCCGCATCGCCCCAGTTAAGATCTGCCAGCGGCGCGGGCGATGGCAATGTCCCCATAAATCCCGTATGCCCTACCAACACCGTATTGTTGACATCTATAACCTGACTATCAACCAATTTCATCATATTTTCATACCGCTTCGCTTCTTCATATACGTAATAGGTCAACTCTTTGGTTTGCTGCGTCGGCACCCCAAGGCTCATCAAGTCGGCGCTGGTAAAGCACCGGCAAAACTCGCTAGAAAATAACCTGCTAACGGGTATTTCCAGATTTTTCAATACTTTACCCGTAGCTTCCGCCTCTTTTTTACCCAAATCATTGAGTTGGCGAGCCAGTTTTGAATCACAAGATTTCCACCAGTTGGCCACTGTCGAGTTGGTTTGGTCCGAGCCAACATCCGCCGCGGCGTGCCGAAATACCAAAACATACCCTCCTTTTTGCAAGGGTCGTAGCACATCGGCGCGCGGCGTAACGACTACTTTTATCACCAAGCTGTCGTTGACATTGTCTTCACTTTTGACCGTAATTCGCTGCGCTCCTACCACACTCGGCGCGGTATAAACCAAAGAATCTTGGGCCGTTTGCGTAGCCGTTCCCGCTGTTGTTTTCCACGTTACACGCTGATTAAACTTAATACGAAGGCTACCCGACGGCAAAACGAGGGCCGTTTTGCCGTCAAACCCCAACGCTTGCAATGGCAAAACCGTGTCTTCCTTTTTACAGGCCACGATGCAAACCGTCAATACCAACGATGACAATAACCACAGTTTTTGATTTATCCCCTGCCCCATGATGTATTTCAGATTTTGTAAGCTCGTTACAAACGCACTATCTCTGCTCCAATGGCATTCAAGCGCGTATCAATGTTTTGGTACCCACGGTCTATTTGCTCAATATTATCAATTATGCTCACTCCCTGCGCCGACATGGCGGCAATCAACAACGATACCCCCGCCCGAATATCAGGAGAAGTCATGCGAATACCCCGAAGTTGCGTAGCTCTATTTAGCCCCACGACCGTAGCGCGGTGCGGGTCGCAAAGGATAATCTGAGCACCCATTTCGATGAGTTTATCGACGAAAAATAAGCGGCTTTCAAACATCTTTTGGTGAATCAATACCGTTCCTTTCGCCTGAATAGCCGTTACCAGCACAATACTTAACAAATCTGGCGTAAACCCAGGCCAAGGCGCATCTGCCACCACCAACATAGACCCGTCGATAAATGATTCAACTTCGTAATGCTCCTGCGCAGGGATAAATATATCGTCGCCGCGAAATTCCATCTGGATTCCGAGTTTTTGAAAAACGCCGGGAATAACGCCCAAATCAGGGATGGAGCAATTTTTGATGGTCAATTCGCTCTTCGTCATGGCGGCCATCCCGATAAACGAACCGATTTCAATCATGTCGGGGAGCATGGTGTGCTCGGTGCCATTCAAAGATGATACCCCTTCGATGGTCAGTAAATTTGACCCAACGCCGCTGATTTTTGCGCCCATTCGGTTGAGCATTTTGCACAACTGCTGAAGGTACGGCTCACAAGCTGCGTTATAAATCGTGGTGATGCCTTCGGCCATGACCGCCGCCATCAGGATATTCGCCGTACCCGTTACGGAGGCTTCGTCGAGAAGCATATAAGTACCGTGCAATCCGCTGGCATCTACTTGATAAAAACCGCCGTCGTTGGGGTCATAGTCAAACTTTGCGCCCAAGCGTTCAAAGCCTAAAAAGTGCGTATCTAAGCGCCGACGCCCGATTTTATCACCACCCGGACGCGGAATACGGCCCTTTTTGAAACGTGCCAACATCGGTCCCAACAACATCACCGAACCCCGAAGGGCCGCCGCTTTTTGGCGGTACATTTCGGTTTCCATAAATTCGAGATGCACATCAGAGGCTTCGAATCGAATGGAGCTGTTGCTCAAACGGGTGCGTTTTACGCCCAAATCACCCAATAAATCAATGAGTTGGTTTACGTCGCGGATGTTGGGAATATTATGAATCGTAACAGGTTCTTTCGTCAACAACACTGCACAAAGTATCTGCAGTGCTTCGTTTTTGGCACCTTGCGGGGTGATTTCACCTTTCATCTGACGACCGCCTGCTATTTTGAATGAAGCCATATTGGGGGACTTGCGTTAGGAATTAAAGAGGATTCGTTAATTATTATTTGTTTTGTGCAAAGCTATCAATTTTTGAAAAAAGATAGCAAAAAAACACGCTCCATGATTCCTGTATTGCACCGCTATTTTATTGTCAACAAACCCTACGATATGCACTCCCAGTTTACGGGCGTGGAGGGTCGGCCCATGTTAGGCGATTTAGGGTATCCCTTTCCTGAAGGCACGCATTGCATCGGCCGGCTCGACCACAACTCTGAGGGTTTATTGATTTTAACGACTAACAAAAAAATTACTCACCTGCTCTTTAAAGGTAAAAAACCGCACCGAAGAACCTATTTATTGCAGGTGTATCGGGAAGTAAAACCCGAAACGCTGGAAGAACTCAAAAACGGGGTGGTGATTCGGGTCAAAGACAACGGAATCTACAAAACGGCTCCCTGCGAAGCGGAAATCATTGAAAAACCTACCAATTTGTTTCAAAGCGGCTGGGAATACCCCGACAATATTCCGCACACGTGGCTCTTGATGACCCTGACAGAAGGCAAATTTCGTCAAATCCGCAAAATGATGACCGCCGTAAAGCACCGCTGTTTGCGCCTGATTCGGATTTCAATCGAAAACCTAGCCCTCGATACCCTCCAGCCCGGCAAAGTACGGGAAATCCCCGAAGTGGAGTTTTTTGAACGGGTTTTCGGGAAAGAATAAAAAAAACTTTTGAAGGTTTTATTCACCTTTTAAATGCCCATAACCACTCTCTGATCGAGCAGCCTACCTACTTATTTCAGTAGTTGAAGCTGATTGGTATAGTTCATACTTTTGAACCAAACCAATTACTTCGATGAAAAAGCTCGTATTCTGCGTCTGCGCTTATATGTTGATGAGTTCAACGGTTTATTCCCAAATCAACATCATACAAAAAACCAATGCCGGAATCACCATCAGTCCCAACGGAATCAGGGGTAGCCTGCCCCTCAGTACGGCCGAAGATACGACCAATATCTCGATGGGTGAAAATGCGCTGAAAAACAATATAAATTCCAAAAGAAACATTGCCATCGGCAAAGACGCCCTAATGACATACTCTAAAGCCTTTATTTCCAGCGACTTGCTAAATGCTTCGCAGTTGGCCATTGGTTTTGAAGCCCTCCGCAATTACAACACCACCAGCGCAGCGCTCAATATCGCCATCGGTACCCGCGCCATGGGTGGCATCACGCAGGACGGCGGCAGCGTGGCCATCGGGCATTTTTCGATGGAAAACAACCGGGGCGGCGGAACCGTCGCCATCGGTCATCGGACGTTGAGCGGGGGAAGCACTGATACCGACCAAGGCGTTTTTATCGGAAACGGCGCTGGCTCTTTTGCTCCTAGCGGGGCGGGAACCGTGGCGATTGGTCATTCGGCCATGAATTTTGGGGGCGGCGGCAACAACACCGTCATCGGGAGTGGAGCGGGCGGCGGCACCGGTACTTCTTCCAAAATTGGCAGTGGCAACATCATGATCGGCGCCAATGCGGGCCGACTAGAAACGGGCGACAATAAACTGTACATCGAAAATACCAGCGGAACTAACCCATTGATTGGCGGTAATTTTTCGACCGACCGCGTGGGCATCAACCGCCAAATCAGCGATATTGACGCCACGCCATTTACGTTGCAGGTGGGCGGTAATGCCCTCGTTACCAATGGCATAAAATTAACCAATATCGGTGAGGCCGAAGGCCGCTTTTTAAGAACAGACGCTGCTGGCAATGCCTCTTGGGCACCACTGTCTTCTCTCTGGCAAGTAGCAGGGGCTGCGGGCAACGAAATTCAAAACACTAACGCAGGCGGATTTTGGTCAAACAACCCCGCCACCGTGGCTTGGTTGGCCACCAACATTACCAATCCTCCCACGGCTCCCGTGTCGGGCGGCGGCACACGCATGATGTGGATTCCCTCCCGGAGCGCTTTCCGGTGCGGCTCCGTCGATAACACCAACTGGGACCCAGCCTTCATCGGACTCCATTCGTTTGCATCAGGCTATAATTCAATGGCCACAGGACGGGGCAACATTGCGATGGGATTCAACGCCATTTCTGACGGCACGTCCAATACCATTGCTTTTGGTGAAAATACGCGGGCTTCTGGCACCAACGCCTGTGCCATCGGCAACGGTGTCAATGCCAATTCGTTTTATTCAACGGTGGTCGGTTCTTTTAACCTTCTTCCCTTCGCAGAGGCCAGCACTTGGGTAAGTACCGACCCCCTATTTACGATTGGGTCGGGCCAAAATGAGCTAAACCGCAGGAACGGGTTACTGATGCTAAAAAATGGAAAAACAGCCATTGGAAATATTACCCCAGAATCTTTTCTGCACGTTTTTGAAAGTGAATCGAGCGCTGCCCCAAGCCCAAACGCCATCGCAACTTTCGAAAAAAATGGAAACGGATATATTTCTCTCCTGACCCCCGAAGCCAGCGAAAATGGCATCACCTTTGGGCTACCCTCCAACGGCGTGAGCGGCGGAATCATTTATAACCCAGCAGGAACCAAAAGCATGCAATTCCGCACGGGCGGCAATACCACCCGTATGGCCATCCTTGCCAATGGTAATGTGGGCATTGGTCTTACTGCTACTACACCCACCGCTAAGTTGGACGTAAGCGGCACCGTAAAAATTGGAACGAACGGAAGTGCCCTTGACGAAATCATCAAAATCAGCGAGGCGGCCGATTTGCCGAGCATTGCTGCCGGCGGTAGTTTTTCTCAAACATTTACCGTGACCAACGCCCAGACTGGCTCCACGGTCTATATTTCACCGGATACTGACCTGACCAATGGCATCATCATCGCCTACGCCTGGGTTTCTGCCTCCAATACGGTTTCGGTAAAATTTAACAATGTATCCGCTGCCCCCATCGACCTAGCTAGTACAAAATTCCATATTACGGTGATTCGATAACCACCCAATTTTCCTGATTTGGCATTATTTAAACACTAAAAACCCGCAAAAACGATGCTTTTGCGGGTTTTTAGTGTTGCCAGCTTTGGTGTCAAAAGCCGCAGTAAGGGGTGTGTTTCAGGCCCTAACGCTCAGGTAACAATACCGTGGGTGACTACCGACGGATTGGAATGAGCGCAAGCGATTTGCTGAGCCGTGCGTACGGATTGCAAATATCAAAAATCATTATGAGTAACCCGATAGCAAGCACGGCTGAATTTTCTAGTGTGAGTATCATCTTATTTGGTTTACTGTTAAAAAAGCATGAGAAAAAATATTGAATGATTGAGCTTGCCTTAACTGTTACCTTTTTCTAAAAGCAAAAAAAGCGGACGAACCTTCAATGATTTGCTTAAAGTTACTTGGTTATTAATGAATTAACTAACGATTCGCCAACTTAAATGATGCAAACCCTAAATTCTTGCGCCCCAAATTCACAATAAACTAACAGTCAACTAATTGACCATCTAAAAACTTCCAGTTTTGGGAAAAGAACATTTAACGAAACTTCAAACGTCGCTCCGTCTTTGCCGAGAAAAGCGCTGCACATACATAACGTTATTAGAAGGTCTTTGTTTTTTAGAGGGGATTAAAATTCTTTGGGTATAAGTAACTTGTGTTGATATTTCTCATTCTACATATTACAGTTACTTGTAGGCGTGCAATATGTTCTAATTCTTTCTTTTCAAAAACGTTTTTAGCATCGCCACTTCTTCGTCCTCAATGGCGGGAAAATTAGCAATGCGGAAAGTGTTATTTTTCCATTCGCCATAACCGTTTCCGAGCGTAATTCCCGCCGCAAGCGCCGCTTTTTTAACGACAGAAACCGCTTCTGGCTCTCCTTTTACGGCAATGACCGTGTCGGAGCGCGTAGCAGGATTTTGAACCAAGGGCTGCCAATCGGTCTCATTTTCCAGAAAACTATACCAAGCCTTCGCCCGCGCCTCACTCCTCGCGCCTACCTCCTGTATATTATCCACTTGCTCCATGACACGCATCAGCAGGTAAATCCCGAGGGTATTCGGGGTATAGTGCGTTTGGTATTTTTCGAAATTTTCGTGCATGAAAAGTAGGCTGTTGTAGCGCAGAATGTCGTTGGCTTGCCGCGCTTTTTCGAGGGTTTTGGGAGAACACACCATGATGCCCAACCCCGCAGGAAGCCCCAAACACTTTTGAACCGAAGCAAACCAAATATCGCCCAAGGTCCAATTAAAAGCCACGCCCCCCAGCGAAGAAGTGGCATCAATTGCAATGAGGGCATCAGTCATCGCACGAATTTTTGCTAATTCTTCCATTCGGATGTGCGTTCCGTTGGAGGTTTCGCTGTGGGTCAGGCACAGCACTTCATAGTCGCGCAAACGCTGACGATTGAATTTTGCCCTGACCGCATCGTTTTCATATTCAAATAAATGATGGGTGAGCGTTTGCTCAATCGGAAACAGCGAACCCGACGTTTGCGGCACAATATGCGAGGCGTAACTGAACCATTTTTTGCCGAAAGCACCATTATAATGATGGGCGCTATGGTGCAATGTCAGCGATTGGGCAATGATTTCCCACGCTTCTGTCGCCGACGAAACCAAA
This sequence comes from Runella aurantiaca, assembly GCF_003339505.1. Lineage (GTDB taxonomy): Bacteria > Bacteroidota > Bacteroidia > Cytophagales > Spirosomataceae > Runella > Runella aurantiaca. The sequence goes on along the minus strand of NZ_QPIW01000016.1, from coordinate 49,515 downwards.
TAAATAGAATAATCTTCGGGAATATTGAGTTTGAGGTGCATTAGGCGGAAGGTTTGCCGCAATACTTCCATAAACCCCTGACTGCGGTGGTTCATGCTCAAAATCCCCGAACGAAAGGCATCTTGTAGATACCCTTCCACCTGTGGATATACCTTTGAAGGACCGGGATAAAAGGTAATCATATTGAATAATGAGAAAAAAGGGAATTAATAACCGTAAAACTGTAAAACCGAGAAACCGTAAAATGTAAAAGGGAAATAATAACCGTGAAATGTAAAAGGGTAATAATAACCGTAAAACTGTAAAACCGAGAAACTACAAAATGTAAAAGGGGAATAATAACCGTAAAACTGTAAAACCGAGAAACTGCAAAATGTAAAAGGGGAATAATAACCGTGAAACTGTAAAAACTTATTGGGCATTTCACTTTTTCAGTTTATCATTTTTCGGTTTCGCGGTTTCGCGGTTCCTGCTTCTAAAGCTTCACTTTTGCGGTTCATCGGTTTTGCGGTTCCCGCTTCTAAAGCGTCACTTTTTCAGTTTATCATTTCGCGGTTCATCGGTTTTGCGGTTCCTGCTTTTATGTCTCTCCTCCCTTTGCCGTATCGACGCTTTTCTGAAAAATAGCAACTAGCTGACGCGATTCACTTAGCAAAGGTTCGTCAATGAGCATATTCGCTTTCAACAACATCCGAAGGTTTATAGACGTCTCCCGAAGTTCTTTGAGCGCAATCTTCATTTTATGAACAAAATCTTTTTTTGATTCAGCGGCCTGCGCTTCGCCATACACAAGCGCTGGCGCCGTTCCTGACCTGAGAAGTTGGTCAGCCAAATGCCTGCCAGCAGCCGTTTTGGGCAACCTTTCACTCGCTTCAATGATTAAAACCCCAAAATCAATCAACCGTTCTTCTAAATCAAACTTTCGGTAGTTCATTACTGACATTTTAAAATGTAAGACATCTTTTTATTTGGATTTAGACGTCATTTTACACAGCAATTTACCTTTTGCAGTTTAAAATTTTGCGGTTTTATGCATTTGGGCATAAATTTTAGGGTATTTGAAATACGCTGCTCGGCTGTGAGCAACCGAGCGCACAGGCAATCAAGGCATTAGCATTTATCAGTTTATGATTTTACAGTTTAAAATTTTGCGGTTTTGCATTTTTCAGTTTAAAATTTTTCGGTTCCCTTCTCTCGATTTTATACAAAGTACCTAACCGCCAATTCGTACCCTTTCAGCCCCAAACCCACAATAACCCCTTTGACACGACTGCTCAGGTAGCTATGATGACGAAACGCTTCGCGAGCGTGAACGTTGGAAATGTGTACCTCCACGGCGGGCGTCGTGACGGCCGATAGGGCATCGGCAATGGCCACCGAAGTATGGGTATAAGCCCCTGCATTCAGCACGATTCCGTCAAACGTAAAACCGACCTCATGAATTTTATCAATCAGTGCTCCTTCGTGGTTAGACTGAAAATAGTGCAGTTCTACGTCTGAGAACAGGGTTTGGAGGGTTTGGAAGTACTCTTCAAATGTTTGGCTGCCATAAATGGTTGGCTCGCGCTTGCCCAGCAGATTAAGATTAGGGCCGTTGATAATGAGAATTTGTTTCACAGAATTGGCATTTTGCTTAAGCCGCAATATTACTATCTTCCCACGAAGAAAAAACATTTTTAATGTGCTTTCCCACAAAAAAAGCCTCTGCGTTTCCGCAGAGGCTCTAAAGAAAGGGTATGGAATAACAGCACTATTACGCTTCTTCCGCCATCAGTTTTTCAGGGGCGGCTTTATCAGAATGTTTTTTATTACTCAATGACAAATAGGAATAAATGGCCGGGATGATGTACAAGGTCAGAATAGTAGAGAACAACAACCCTCCTACTACCGAAATCCCCATCGAAACGCGGCTTTCGGAACCTGCACCCAACGCCAACGCAATGGGTAAAATCCCCAAAATCGCGCACAAACTCGTCATAATAATCGGACGGAAACGCGCCGCTGAGGCCGCTTTGACCGCTTCCAGTTTGTTAAGCCCTGCTTCTTTCTGCTGGTTGGCAAACTCCACAATCAAGATACCGTTTTTAGTGACCAGACCCACCAACGTAATGATACCGATTTGGCTGAAAACATTGAGGGTTTGGCTAAAATCCCAGAGCGACAATAAAGCCCCGCAAACCGCCAAGGGTACCGTCAACAAAATAATGATAGGGTCGATGAAGCTTTCAAACTGCGCCGCCAAAATCAGATAAATAAGCACCAGCGCCAAACCAAACGCAAACAAAAGCGATGAAGAACTGTCTTTAAACTCGCGCGACTGTCCGTCCAAGGCCGTGGTGTAGGTATCGTCCAACACGGATTTCGCAATCTTATCCATTTCGTCGAGGGCTTGGCCCAGCGTCACGCCTTTGGCCATACCTGCGGTTACGGTAGCGGCTGACGAGCGGTTGAAACGGAACAACTGCGGCGGAGAACTTTGCTCGGTCAATTTGACAAAATTATCCAACTGAATCAATTCTCCCCGATTGCTTTTTACAAACAACGATTTCAAATCCATGATGTCGTTGCGGTCAACACGGTCGATTTGCCCAATGATTTGGTATTGTTTGCCGTTCATCAGGAAGTACCCAAAACGACGTCCCGAAAGCCCCAATTGCAGCGTTTGGGCAATATCCTGAATCGAAACGCCTAAGTTTTGAGCTTTGTCGCGGTCAATTTCCAGTCGAATTTCAGGCTTTGTAAATTTGAGGTTTACGTCCGTTCCTACAAACATCGAACTTTCATTGACGCGCTTCATGAGTTCGGGAATCACACCCCGCAGTTTTTCATAACTCGTTGCCTGAATCACGTACGACACGGGAAAGTTGTTACCACGTTGTCCAGTTTGTATCGTAGGGTCCTGAATAACGAAAGACTTTGCGCCCGAAATATTCTTCACTTTTGCCTGTATCGCATCAGAAATCTCCATTTGTGACCGCTGCCGCAGCTCAGGTTCGCTCAATACCACCCGCACAAAACCCGTGTTGGTGGCATTGGTAGAAAAACCGGGTGCCGTAATGGTAATCAAAGCATCCCGCTCGTTGGGACGAACTTCATCTTCCACCACTTTGGCAAATTCCATGAGGTATTTATCCGTAAAATCAAACGTAGCACCTTCCTGTAAAGTCAGCGACACCCTCAATCCCCGGCGGTCTTCCATCGGAGCCAACTCAGACGGAATGGCATCGTATTTGAACAACGCGTAAATAATACCGATAAAGCCGACCATCAACACCCACGCCAACCAACGCACCTGCATAAAACCCGCCAACGATGATTCGTAAGCGCCGTTGAGCCACTGGAAAAATGGCTCCGTAACGCGGTACAACCAAGGTTGTTTATGGCGCGTCTTGAGCAGTTTTGAACTCAGCATCGGCGTCAGTGTCAACGACACAAAAGCCGAGATAATTACCGAACCCGCTACCACAATTCCAAACTCTCGGAATAATCGGCCCGTGACACCCTGCAAGAAAATAATCGGCAAAAACACCGCCGCCAACGTAACAGTGGTAGAAATAATGGCAAAATAAATTTCTTTGGAACCCGTAATTGCGGCATCCCACGGCGACATTCCTTCCTCAATTTTGGTATAAATGTTTTCCAACACCACAATGGCATCGTCTACCACCAGACCGATAGAAAGCACGATTCCGAGCAAGGTCAAGACGTTGATTGAAAAGCCCATGATGTACATCAGGAAGAACGTACCAATCAACGACACGGGAATAGCCGTCAGCGGAATCAGTGTACTGCGCCAGTCGCGCAAGAAGATGAAGATAATCAACGCCACCAAAATAAAAGCGGTGATGATGGTTTCTTCCACTTCGGCAATAGAGCGGCGCACCGAACGGGTATAATCAAACCCAATAGCGGGCACGATGTCGGCGGGTAGTTCTTTTTTGATTTGTTCAAAACGCTTATAAACCTCGTCGACGATGGCAATTTGGTTGGCACCCGGCTGCGGTACTACCGCCACTCCCACCATCGGCACACCATCGCGGCGCATGAGCGTGCGCTCATTTTCGGGGCCTAGTTCAGCACGGCCTACGTCGACAAATTTAACTACTCGGTCGGCTTCTTCTTTGACAATCAAGTTGTTAAACTCCTCCACCGTGGTCAAACGGCCCAACGTACGCACCGTAAGCTCGGTCGAAGCGCCTTCAATGGTTCCCGACGGCAATTCTATGTTTTGTTTGGTCAAGGCATTCAACACATCGATGGCCGTGAGCCGATACGACGCTAGTTTGAGCGGGTCAATCCACAAACGCATCGAGTAGCGCTTTTCTCCCCATACCTGAATCGAACTTACGCCCGCAATGGTTTGCAGACGCTCTTTAATTTGTCGGTCCACTACATCGTTGAGGTCGAGCATCGAGCGTTTCTCGCTCTTAACGTTCAGAAAGAAAATGGGGTTGGAATCGGCATCTGCTTTGGAAACAATCGGCGGGTCAATGTCGCGCGGCAAAAGTCCCAACGAACGAGAAACGCGGTCGCGAACGTCGTTGGCGGCGGTTTCTAAATCAACCCCCAAATCAAATTCGACGGTGATATTACTACGACCGTCGCGGCTCGACGAGGTCAGGGTCTTGATTCCCGAAATACCGTTAATCGATTCTTCCAACGGCTCCGTAATCTGCGATTCAATGATTTCGGCGTTGGCTCCCGTATAACTCGTCCCGACGTTAATCACGGGTGGGTCTACGCTAGGATACTCCCGCACCCCTAAATACGAAAACCCAATCAACCCAAAAATGATGATAATCAGCGACATAACTACCGCCAAAACGGGTCGCTGAATGCTGGTTGTAGATAAAGATGCCATAATTAATTATATTTTTTCAAAAACAGGCTAAATTACTGTTTAACCATTGCTTCTTTGATGTCAACTGGTCCTCCCGGCTTCACCTGCAAAATTCCAGAGGTGATAAGCGTGTCTCCTACGTTTAACCCTTTGTATATCTCAATGGTTTTATCACCGCGCGTACCGATTTGCACTTCCACAGGCTCGGCTTTATTATTTCTTACCACAAACACACTGTGACCTTTCAGGCCCGGAATAACGGCCTCGGTAGGTACAAGTATGCCGTTTGCTTTGGTATTGAGGATAATTTCAATCCGAGCAAACGACCCCGGATACAGCTTACGGTTGTTGTTGGGGCTGGTAGCCCGCAGCGTGAGGGTTCGCGTATTGGGGTCAATTTTTGGCTCGATGGCGTAGACGCGACCATAAAATTTTTCATCGCCACTTTCGGTCGTAAACGTAATAGCGGTGCCTTTGGCAACATTGGTCGCGTATTTAGCAGGAACTGAGAAGTCAATTTTAGCGGGATTTACGTTGGTCAGGGTAGCAATTTTCGCCACCGTCCCCGGCGACAAATAACTCCCTTCACTCACATAACGCAAGCCGATGGTGCCGTCGAACGGCGCACGAATCACGGTTTTGGCAATTTGGGCTTCAAGGTTCTGAATGTCGGCATTCATGCTGTTGAGGTTGGTCAAGCTGATGTCATAATCACGTTGACTAATCGCTTCTTTTTCCAACAGTTTTTTCTGACGCTCTTCGTTTACCTCCGCCAATTTTTTCTGGTATTGCAATTTTTGAAGTTGGGCCTGTAAATCAGCATCGTTGATACGCACCAACACCGTCCCTTTTTTTACGTAGTCGCCTTCTTTAAAATTAATGGAAGTGATACGTCCGGCTATTTCACTACGAATGTCCACTTCTTCGTTTGCAATGATGGTTCCCGTCGAAAGTATTTTCTCTTCTAAACGCTGATTGCCGATAACCATAATGTTAATGGGTGCCGAGGCGCCGCCTTTGGCACTACCCTGAGCTGCCGGGCCACCGCCTTTAGGAGCAGCGGCTCCTTTTTCTTCCTTTTTGGACGTATATTCTTTGAGCCGTGGATAAAACGCCAAGCCAGTGATGATTAAAATAACAAGTACGGTTAAAATTGATTTTACAGGTTTGCTCATTCCAGTTAGGTATTCGTAGTAGATAAAAATCTATTAAAATAAAGGGCAAAAATACCCTTTAGGGCTGACTTATGCGTTCTGATTTGGTTTATTTCATAGCTATTTAATCAAAAAAGAACGGTTTTTGATTTGGCATCGACGAAGTTGATTTTTGTGTCGTCTAATGAAACAAAAGAAGCGACACCATAAATGGCGCCGCTTCTTTTGTTTAACCAAGAAATATGCCCGTTTATCGACGAATATTCACCGTAAACGTTTTGTAATTTTCACTTGGTTTTACCTGCTCATTGCCAGATAGGGTCATCACCAACGCAAAGTTTTGCGTAGCTGGAACCGAAGCCGCAATTCCTGGTAAAATCTCATATTTGATGTACGCCGAACTGCTGTTGGCTGGAATCGTCACCGAACCTTTGGTTTCGAGAATGCGATAGTTAACATTCTCCACGGCAGTGCTCTTAGAAGCATCAATCGTATAACCTAACGTAATGGGTGCGCTTTGCTGCGGCCCTACCAATTGAACCAAAATACTGTCTCGGGTCAACAGTTGACGGATGGTCCGTTGGGATACGCCGTTGGATACGTTATTGGCGGGTTGCGTGGCAAAACCTGCCCGAGGGTTCTTAAATTCGGCAACAGGGGCCGAGTCGTAGGTCCAAGTAGGATTCTCAAAACACCCGCTCAATGACAGGGTTAGCAGCCCCATCGCGAAAAAATAAATGATTTTATGTTTCATATTTTTACATTTTTATGTTTCAGACAAACAATGATTTATCCATTGCCAAACGACCGAAAATTAATAGCCCGGATTTTGTTTTAGCTTGGGGTTAAGTTGAATCTGTCCCACCGGAAGTGGAGCCAAAATTCTAAAATCACTGTAAGGAACGGGAGCAGAAAGCGCCGCCTTGGTGATGACCTCACCACGGCGTTTCAGGTCAAAGAAACGGTGGCCTTCCAAGACCAATTCCAAACGACGTTCGCGCATGATGGCATCTATCAGGTCGGTGCCTGTTACGGTAGCCGCCACTGGCGTAGCACCCGCCCGCGTACGAATGCGGTTCAGATCGGCAAGGGCCAAATCAGCCTTGCCCGTTGCGGCGTAGGCTTCTGCACGAATCAACAATACTTCTGAATAACGAATCACGGGGATGTTATCGGTGAACGGCCCACGTGCACCAGGGAATTTACGGCTAAAAAACACCGCTTCTCCTCCTTTGGTAGCGGCAAAAAATCCTTGCGTACGACGGATGTCCGTCGCTTCGTAGAGGCCCAGCAATTCATTGGTTGGCACTACATCCCCCCAGTTACCAGTCGTTAAATTTGTCGTCAGTGAGTGCATAGACTCATTCACGCCCAAACTCTCGGTAGCCTGCACATAGTTGATTTCGAAGAACGATTCAGGATTTGGTGCTGCCGCAAAAGCTGCCACATAATTGGCTCCACTTACCAAAGATGCGCCGTTGGGAGCATCCAGAGCCGCCGTAGCATAAGTAATGGCATCTGCGTATTTTTCCCAATAAAGGTACACCCGAGCCAAAAGCGCGTTAGCTGCAGCTTTGTTGGCCCGTAGGCGATTGCCCGTAGCCGGAAAAGAAGCAATGGCATCCTTCAAATCCTTCTCAATAAATTGATACGTTTCTTCAATGGTAGAACGTGCCCGAAGGTCAGCCTTCGATACATCGTCGGTAGGCTCAGTGCGCAGAATCAACCCTTCATTAAACCCATTGACCACTTTGGTAGGCTCGTAGGCAAACACCCGAGCCATGTCAAAATACAAAAGAGCGCGCAGAAAAAGGGCTTCTCCTTTGATTTGGGCTTTGTCGGCGGTGGTGGTATTGGCTCCGTCAATGGCACTGATGATGAAGTTAGCCTCATTGATTGCCGCATAATTGGCCCAAAACTGCTGCATGTGGGCGCTCGGGGCATTGACACGCTCGTTGAAATAACGGTTTGAGTTGGTATTGGTCAAACGAACGTTATCTGCCATGATTTCAGGAGCAATCATGATACGGGCACCGTAATAGGTGTTGGGTTGCAGACGGTCATACACTGAAATCAGCAACGCCCGAATCCCCGTGATATCCTTGAGTGCCACATCGGAACTCACCGATTGTTTTGGCTCTGTATTGAGTAGGTCACTGCACGAAGAAGCAACCGCCACCAACACCGCTAAACTTATATTTTTCAATTGTCTTGTCAACATCTTGTTCTAATGATTTGGTGTTAAAATTCGATTTGAATACCGCCTGTAATCTGCTTGCTTTGAGGATATGTACCGATTTCGATAGACAATACCTCAGGGTCGAAGCCTGTGTAGGCCGTCCACGTCAATAGGTTGATAGCTTGTGCAAACAAATTCACCCGGCTCATGCCCGCTTTTTTAACCAACCGCGACGGCAAATCATAGCTGAGGGTCACTTGTTTTAGGCGAACGTAGCCCCCGTTTTCAAGTTGTTTCGTCGAAAATGTTTGGAGAGAACTGCTACCCGGTTCGGTGCCCCCTTCGTACGCTCTCGGCACGCGGGTAATTTGTCCTGGCGTTGTCCAACGATCAAGCTGGCTTTGCAAGTTGTTCCAACCCGCCGAAGCTGAACTTTCCATAAAGAAACCGTTGTTATTCAGCAATTTATTCCCCCATTGCCCCTGTAAAAAGAACTCCAATGAAAGGCCTTTGTACGACAAGCGGTTGGTCACACCACCAAATCCTTTGGGCAGTGGAGTCCCCTGAACCCGTGAGTCACGCGCCTGAACGGTGTACGTGAGGTTGCCGAGTGTATCGAGCCACATCGAGCGACCGTCGGCGGGATTGGCTCCTGCATAGGTTGGATACCAGTGGATTGACGTTGGTTCTCCCACGCGCAAACCCGTTCCGATGCGGTCCTGTCCGGGTAATAATTGAAGGATTTTGTTACGCTGAAACGACACGTTCCAGTTGGTTTCCCACTTAAATCCACCACGATTGACGTTGATATGGTTGAATTCTATCTCTAACCCTTTGTTTTCTACTTTTCCGAGGTTTTCAAAAATAGACCCGAAACCGCTATCATCTGGCAATGGACGAGAAAGTAAAAGTCGATCGTTGACCTTGCGATACGCCTGAACTTCTCCATAAATACGACCATTGAAGAGAGAGTAGTTAACCCCTGCGTTGATGGTAGTGGCTACTTCCCAAGAAAGGTTTGCGTTACCCAATTGCGAAGGACGTACCCCAGGAAGGTCGATGTATTGTCCACCCAATCCAAACAAGGCACGTGAAGCAAAGTTGTCGATGTTATTGTTACCTGCTTTACCGTAACCAGCAAAGATTTTCAACTCAGACAACCAGCCAAGACCCTTCATAAAACTTTCTTCCGACAAACGATACCCAACCGATGCCGCTGGGAAAAGTCCGTAGCGGGTGTTGGCTCCAAAACGAGATGAACCATCGTAACGTAACGTTGCCGTTGCTAAGTATTTTTCTTTAAATGAGTAGTTTGCCGAACCAAACAAACTGGCAATACGCCATGTGGTATACGTACCAGTGGTAGTAATCGGGCGCGCCGCCGCGGCCAATGTCCTGAAAAGTCCGTTAGGAAATCCCTGACCAGTTGCTGTTACGGTTTCGCGTACTTCTTCACGATACTCTCCACCACCCAAAACAGTGATGTCGTGATCGTTGGCAAATAATTTGTTCCAACTCAATGTTTGAGCCGTATTCCAGTTGAGGGTATAGCGGCTATTAACCGTTGAGCTACCACCTGTTGATGCAAATTGGGGTACAATTGGATCGCGGTAAGCATCGTCACGGTTGTTGGCATAGTCGATTCCGTAGAAAGAACGGAACTTTAAGCCCGGAACAATTTCATAGTTGAGGGCAAAGTTGCTGACCGTTTGTACCGTTGTGTTAAGACGTGTTTCATACTCAACACTTTGTACCGGGTTATAGCTGAAGGCTCCCGTCAATGGCGCATTGTAAGAGCCATCTTCTTTGTAAACAGGTTGGCCTGGTAAAATCAAAGCCGCCGCAAAAAACGGACTGTTGATAAACGCACCGTCGGCGATGGCTCCGTTTTGCTTGGTAGCCGCTAAACCGATGGATGTTTCAAATTTCAACTTTTTGGTTGCCTGATGGTCTACGTTCAAACGAACGGTTCCGCGACCAAAGTCAGATTTAATTACCTGACCCGCATTGTAGTCATAAGCAGTTGATAGACGGAAATTTGTTTTTCCGTCGCCACCCGCCGCCGAAGCGTTGATAGAACGAAGACGTCCCGTACGGAATACATAATCTTGCCAATCGGTATTCTGAACCGTTGCAGGGTCGCCGTATTGGGCAATGGCATTGGCCCGGGCAGTTTCTACCGATTGGTTGGTTGCCAAAGCACGATTGACAAAGCCTTCGATTTTGAGCGTTGCAAATTGAGAAGCCGTAAGCACATCCAGTTTCTTAAGCAACTGCGTAGAGCCTTCTTGATACGAAACCGTAAACTTGGTTTTACCGGCTTTTCCGCGTTTGGTAGAAATCAACACTACACCATTTGCTCCCTGAGCACCGTAAATGGCCGAGCCTGCCGCGTCTTTCAACACCTGAATCGACTCAATATCGTTAGGGTTGAGTGAGGCCAATACGTTTGAACTTGCCGTGGAAGAAAGACCACCGCTGGCTACTTGTACTCCGTCAATGATGTAAAGCGGCTCATTTCCTGCGTTGATAGAACCTACCCCACGCACCCGAACGTTGATTCCACCGCCCGGTTGTCCACTCAAAGAAGTTACTTGTACCCCCGCAGCGCGACCCTGCAAAGCACGGTCGACCGACTGCAACGGCAGGTTTTCGATGGTTTTTCCGCTTACCTGAGCTACCGCACTTGTGAGGTTCTTCTTAGCCGTTGAACCACCGTAGGCCGTTACCACAACTTCATTCAGGTTGTTGTCGTCGGGCGACAACGCCACATCCACCACGCTTTTCGCACCAATATCCAGAGTACTTTTCAAGAATCCCACATAACTGAATACCAATTGCGCACCCGCTGATAAACTAATTCGATATTTCCCTTCCGCATCCGTGTTGGTTCCTTTGGTGGTCCCTTTCACTAATACGCTTACCCCAGGAAGAGGCGACCCATCGTCGCTGCTGGTAACGGTCCCAGTAACCGTGCGCTCTTGTGCCCGAAGCTGAACACAAATAGACATCAACAGGCAGACGCCTGCCAGTAAAAATTTCCGCATAAGATTTAGTTTGGTTTTTAGGTTAAAATAAAAATGGTGATACTGCTCACAAGCAGTAAAACAACTAACTTTGAAAATTGTTATTGCGAAAATAGGGAGCAAACACACAAGTCAAAAAAATAAAAAAAGATAAATATCATTCAACAGCATACTTTTTGTAACATTCATTTAAGATGTTTTTCATGGACATAATGCTCATTAACATCCACAAATAGCTCATTCCACAAAATGCTTGAATCTTTTCTTGAGAAATCAGCGAAGTATATTTTTGAAACAAAAAGACATACAAAGCGCATTGAGAATTTATTAATAATTGTGCCTACCCGGCGGGCCGCTTATTTTTTTAAACGAGCACTGGCTCAGTGTGCTGACCGTCCCTTTTTGGCCCCAGAAGTGTTGGCTATCGACGATTTTGTGACCCAAAAATGCGGCGTGGAAATTGCCGACAACGTTAGTTTGCTGTTCGAATTATTTGACATTTTCAAAGAAGTTGATAAAAACATCACCTTTGAGCGCTACTTGCAATGGGGCAGTATGCTGCTGCGGGATTTTGATTTAATAGACCAATACCTCGTTGATTCCGATTATTTATTCGACTACATCACCGAAGCCAAAGCCATTGAGCGCTGGGAGATTGACTGGCCCAAAAACAAAGTTTCGACCGACTCTGAGCGCATCAAGGCCTACTTTGAGCTGTTCTCTAATTTACGAGAAGTATACCAACGTTTTCGACAACACCTTCAGTCCAAAAAGCGCGTTTATCGCGGTTTGGCCTACCGTACGTTGGCCGAAAATACGTTTGAACTTTTGTTGAACGACAAAGAAGAGACCAACCAACCAACCTCTGAAGAAACCGTTGAGGACTCCTCCCCCGACTTTTATTTTGTCGGATTAAGCGCTTTGAGTGCCGCACAAGAAAAAATCATTCGGGCCCTTATCAAAGCCCAACGCGCTGAAATTCTGTGGGATACCGATCATTACTACATGCGCGAAAATCCCTACATCGAAGGAGGAAAAGCGTTGCGCGGCTACCGGGATGCCGCGTGGGCGGGCGAATGGAAATGGACCGAAAACCATATTCTCCAAACGCCCAAAGACATTACGGTTTATGCAGTTCCGAATGCCTCAATGCAGGCCAAAGTAGCGGGCGAACTTTACCAACAATGGTGCACCGATGAGCAAGGCGGCACCGAAAACCGCCCCGTGGCAATGGTACTCGCCGACGAAAACCTGCTGGTTCCTGTCTTGAACGGATTGGACGAAACCATCAGTGACCTCAACGTAACGATGGGTCTCACGCTGCGTAATTCGCTGTTGTTCACGCTTGTAGACTCGCTGTTTGAATTGCAGTTTACGGTAGCAGAATTCCGGGCCAAAGACGGACGTTCGGTTAAAATCCCTAAATACAACCACCGAACGGTTCAGAAAGTACTCAATCACCCGTTTATCAGGAGATACGAATTTCTGGCGCTGCAACAGCGCGATTCGACCGCGCCGAGCATCATCCAGACCACCATTGGCGAGATACAACGGCGCAATTTTGTGTACCTCGACCCCAAACAATTGTTGGAATGGGGCGAAAATCACCCGCTTTTTGTGGCACTGTTTGGCCGCTGGGACGACAACCCGCACACGGTCATCAAAGCGCTGTACGTCATCATCGACTTGCTGCGCGAAGTGTACAAAGACACCCAAAACGCCATCGAGACGGAGTACCTGTATTTGTTTTATACCCTCCTAAAACAACTAGAAACGACCCTCAATTCAAGCCATGCCGAGAAGCTGAACTTACGGACTTTCAAGGCATTTATGTACGAACTCATCCGCCAAACCCGGATTCCTTTCAGCGGCGAACCCGTCAGCCCACTGCAAATCATGGGGATGCTCGAAACACAGGCCCTTGATTTTGAACGCATTATTATTCTTTCGATGAATGAAGGCGTTTTTCCTGCTTCAAAACGTCAAAACTCGCTGATTCCGTGGGACATTGCCCAAGAGGCGGGTTTGCCCATTTACCGCGACCAAGACGCGGTGATGTCTTACCATTTTTATCGCCTACTCCAACGCGCCAAGGACGTTCACCTAGTGTACGTCACCGACCCAAGCACCTACAACGGCGGCGAAAAAAGCCGTTTTATTCGTCAGCTAGAACACGAGTTGGTGCCCATGACAAAAGACAAAGGCACCGTTCGTTATCAGGAGATGATGGTGATGTTTAAGGAGGCCGACAAACAGGGAGAAGACGAACAAAAAGTACAGATAGCGCGACAAAAGGCCGCCACAATTGATTGGACTGTGCCCAAAACGCCCGAAACGATTGCCTTTCTCATTGCCTCTCTCGAAAAAGACGGGTTGTATGCTACTCATTTAAACCAGTACCTAAAATGCTCGCTCCAGTATTATTTTAACCGCATTGCGGGCGTGTCGGAAGACGAAGAAGTGGAAGAGCGCATTGGTTCGGCCGATTTTGGTTCTTGGATTCACAAAGTACTGGAACGCATCGACTTAGAATACCTGATGGAAAACAAACCCATCACCGACGAGGAAGTAAAAGCGATTTTACGCGAAGAATTTGATAAACAATTTGGTGGTTATGATGCCGAATCGGGCATCAATCGGCTGTTGTATCAAGTGGCCGAACAAACCGTGGTGGACTTCTTGCGGGAACAGCGCACGCGCAACGATTCGCTGGTGGTGCTGGCTACCGAGCGAAAACTATCGGCGACGTTGCCACTGCAATGGGGCGACAAGACGATTTTGTTTAAAGTGGCGGGAAAAATTGACCGCATTGAGTTGGTGGATAACGTCATTCGCGTAGCTGATTATAAAACAGGAAAAATCGAACAACTCCCCAAAGTCACGCCCGATAAACTGGCCGACATTATGACCTCTGGCAGCAACAGCAACTACGAAAAAATCAGGCAATTATGGATTTATCAGTACTTGATTTACAAACAGATGCTACGCGACCAAGGCCTCAACCTACGCGGTCAGGATTTTCACTTGGACAACTATGAGGTAACGTCTGGATTTTATTCATTGCGAAATATTAAACGAGGTTTCATCGAAAATCCCCTGCAATTTGACCAAGCCAACGACCCCGAAAGTTACGTAGCGCATTCGGAGGAATACCTCAGGGCTTTTATCACCGAAAAACTCCTCAATACCGACGAACCTTTCCGTAAAACTGACCATACCCAAGCTTGTCAATATTGTGACTATAAAGAAATTTGTGGGCGCTAAGGCTTGATGTTGCGTCTATTTTTTACCGATACTTGCACCATAAACTTGTCAATAAACCAACCACTTCATCTACTTCCCACCTTATGAAAAAGTTATTTTTACTGCTTTTGTTGTCCAACGCACTCTTTGCTCAACTTACTTCCTACGAAAAAAGCAAAGGGCAAGAAACCGCCACGTACGACGAAGTCATCCGCTTTTACCAAGCCTTAGACCAAAAATATGACCAAGCCACGCTACTCGAAGTAGGCACGAGCGACATTGGCAAACCGTTGCATTTGTTTGTGTTATCGGCCAATAAAGTCTTCAAACCTCAGGCTGATAAAGTAACTCTATTAATCAATAATGGCATCCACCCCGGCGAACCCGAAGGCATTGACGCCAGCATGATGTGGGCGCGGGAACTGTTGGAAAAGAACATGCTGCCCCCCAATGTGTTGCTGTGCATTGTGCCGGTCTACAACATCGACGGTATCCTTAACCGGGGTGTGTCACGCCCTAATCAGAACGGCCCCAACAGTTACGGATTTCGGGCAAATTCACGGAATTATGATTTAAACCGCGATTTTATCAAAACGGATTCTAAAAATTCGGAGTCGTGGCAAAAGATGTTTCAGGCGTGGAAGCCTCACATCATCGTAGACAACCACACCTCCAATGGCGCTGATTATCAGCACGCTGTTACGTATTTTCCAACCCAAAAAGACAAGTTTAATCCGATTGTTTCGGCCTTTTTCACCAAAGAGTTTAAGCCCGCTTTGGACGCTCAATTATCAAAATCGGGATTTGACCCAGTGCCTTATGTAAACGCCTTCGGCAGCACCCCCGAAACGGGTTATTCGGGATTCAACGATGCCCCTAGGTATAGTTCGGGCTACGCCTCACTGTTCAATTGCGAAACCTTCGTGGTTGAATTGCACATGCTGAAAGATTACCCTACGCGGGTCAAAGGCACTTACGTGTTTATGGAAACGACCCTCAACCTAAGCACCAAACACGCGACGACGCTGATTGCCAACAAACAAAAAGCCGATGAAGCCGTGGCGGCCCAAAAGTCTTTTCCGTTAAGCTGGAAATTGGACCGCAGCGTGGCCGATTCGATTACTTTCAAAGGCTTTGCGGCCAAGTACAAACCCAGCGAAGTGAGCGGACTGAATCGTTTGTATTACGAGCGCAGCGAGCCGTTTACCAAACGTATTCCCTTTTTTGACCACTACGTAGCCGACCTCACGGTGCAGAAACCAAACGCCTACGTGTTGCCGCAAAGTTGGGCGCGGGTGGCAGAACTCCTCAAAATCAATGGGGTAACGCTAAAATCTTTAGAAAAAGATACCGAAATGGAAGTGGAAGTATACTATATTGAAGATTACAAAATCCCCCAAAAGCCTTACGAAGGTCATTATAACCATACGGGCGTAACGGTCAGAAAAGAGACGCAGAAAATACAATTTTACAAAGGGGATTATCTTATTGAAACCAACCAAAAATCCAATCGCTACCTCATCGAAACCCTTGAACCTCAAGGTCCCGATTCATTTTTTGCGTGGAACTTTTTCGATAGTATCTTAGGACAAAAAGAGCATTTTTCAGCCTACGTTTTTGAAGACATTGCGGCTGAAATGCTGCGCAAAGATGCGGCACTGAAACAAAAATTGGAAGAACGCAAAAAGACAGATGAGGCTTTTGCCAAAAGCGGCGCGGCGCAACTCGAATTTATTTATCGCAACTCACCTTATTTTGAGCAGACATATTCACGCTATCCTGTGTACAGGTTGGTGAAATAACCTCGCTTTCCGCAACGAACATTACGGGCTCGGGGGTCTCAAACTCATCTTCATCAAAGTAAAAAAAAGGGTCCATAATGTGGTGGAGGGTTGGGGCTTGTATACACTATACATAACATACGCAAAAACGACCCAAAAAGTCACCACAATTCTAAAAAAAATACGAAATTTAATATTCAAACCCTGATTACCTCATTTCGCTCAATATAAACCAGCAAAGACTCAACCTTTGGGTAGCCCATTTGGTAGAAAAGATTCGCGTAACGTTTAATCTGTATAGTGTGACTTTCGAGCGGAATACCCGTTTTGTAATCAACGATTACGACCCTATCGGCCAAATGAACCACCCGGTCGGGGCGGTGAATATTGCCGTCGGGGGTTAAAATTTCGCGCTCATTGATGACGTTGGACTCAATTTCAAATAGCCCTTGTAAATCAGGGTGTTGAAGAATTTTATCGAGGCTCTTACGAATATCTTCGGCTTCAATTTTCTCAATCATGCCTTCCGTTTGCATTCGCACCAAGGCCGAGGGGACGTCATCGGGCGTACGTACCATCGAAAGAGCGTAGTGAACTTTGTTTCCGTGGTCGCGTTTTTTCTCAAAAGTTTCGACGTCAAAGATGCGGTTGGCCAAGCGCCGGAGGCGCAACTCGCGGCTACGGTCCGTAGAAATAATCTGCGGGACATAAAAAGTGGGTGTCTGAACGGCAGGGTGAGGTGTACGCGGGGTGAGTTGCACCAGTGTTTCAAGGCTCCCGATTGCGGGTTCTGGTGTGCTTTCCAAATACTGATACAGCCAAAAACTTACTTTTCTGGGAGATTTGATTTTGGCAAAATTTTCTTCTTTGGCCAACACGTACAGTTTTTTGGTCGGACGCGTAAACGCCACGTACAACAGGTTTAGATTTTCGACAAACACGCGCTCACGCTCCTCCTTATACTGCGAGGCTACCGACTCGGTAGTCTGCAATAATGTCTCTTTTACTTGAACAGAACCCGTTTGGAGCCACTTGGTCTCCGTGTGTTCAATCATTTCACCACTTTCAGCGTCTTTTGTACTAAAACCGCCAATGCCCAACTCCTCTGACGGGTCAAGATTTACCCACATCGAATCGCGCTTGGCATTGGGCACAAAATCCCAGTCGGCGTACGGAATAATCACCACGGGGTACTCCAAGCCTTTGGAACGGTGGATGGTCTGTACCGTAATCGCATTGGGGTCGGACGGTGCCGAAATGGAAATCTTCTCTTTTTGGGTTTCCCAATAGTCCAGAAAATCGGCCAAATGACTACCGCGTTTGGTATTGAATTCCAAAACTACGTCCAGAAAACGAAACAGATAATCACGTTCTTCTACGATTTCAAACAACCCAAACGTCTGCACCAATTTTTCGGCCAGCTCATACGCACTGATTTGGAGCAATCGGTACGGATTCAAAAATGCATCAATGACATCGCCTTCTTTCAGTTCGCCCGCTTCGGCCTTGACTTGCCGTAAACATTCATTGATAAACACGTAAAACTCCCGCACATCGTGCGACTCCACCACCGTTTTTAGGCGTTGATTGTCTTTGTTGTCGGGAATGCGTTTGACAATCATTCGGAAAAATAAATACAGCGCTTCGTACTTATCCAATCGGCTGTCGGGCTTGACAAGCACGCGCATGAAGGCCGTCACCAAATTGACTGCCCCCGAAAAACGCAGCGAAAGCGAATCGTCGGAAATGATATTGTATCCATTCTCTTTCAGATGATTAGCTATTTTTTTTGCATCTTTCTTGTACCGACACAGCACCGAAATATCGCCCACGCTAAACCCGTCGATTTCGGTTGCTTGCTGAATCAGGGCCAGCGTGCGGTTAATCATGGCGGGCGTATCGTCGTCGTCGTTGGTGTCGTTATTAAGGGCAGGAATAAACTCAATCTGCACTTCACCGCCCGTTTTGGGATTGGGTGGCAACTCCTGCGCCACCTGCTCAAACACATCGTGGGAAAGCGGAAATTGATCGCGATAGAGTTCTTCAATTCTGCCAAAAAACGCGTTATTGAACTCAATGATTTCTTTGGCACTCCGACGATTGATCCGTAGCACATCGCCCGTCAAATGCCACTGAATGCTTTCTAGACGCTCCACCGTCAATTCGCTGTCGCCCAAAGATTGCGCCAATCGGCCGAGATTTTGGGAATGCAGCGCGATAATTTGGTCCATGTCGCCCCCCCGAAAACGGTAAATGGCCTGCTTAGAATCCCCCACCGCGAGGTTGAAGTGGTCGTAGCCGAGGCTATTGTCAATCAGCGGCAACACATTGGCAAATTGCAATTTGGACGTATCCTGAAACTCGTCAATCAGAATATGGTTAAACTTCTCCCCCATCCGCTCATAAATAAACGGCACGGGGTCTTCGGTCACGATTTGCAGGATTTTTTGGTTAAACTCCGAGATATGCACGCGGTTATTTTCCCGCAACTGACGGTCAAATTCCTCCTTAATTTCATTCAACAGCGACAGATGATACAGGTGCGGAATGAGCTGTTGGTACAAAAAATAATACCCACTCACCGCCAAACGATTTTCTTCAATTCGTTCGTAAAAATCCACCAATTGCGGTTTTATCTGCGCCACCGCTTCGACCACAAACGGGCGGGCGGTTTTGGTGAGCCAGCCTTTGTCGTTTTCAAAAGCGTCTTTTTCACGCGCTCCTGGCTCGGTCATCGCTTCGGAAGTATCGGTGCGTTTTTTGAAATACCGAAACACCGTTCCGTACGAAAAATCTTTCTCGTCCAAGCCACTTTCTAGTATCAGTTGATGCCCTTTCTCGGCCCATTGCACCAGTTGGTTCTCCCACTTACGCAACGCGCTCACCAGTTGTCGCCGAATCTTTTTAAAGTCTTTGGCCGACAGATGCGCATTTTTCATGATGGCGGCATAGCGTTGCTCATTGAGCAAATCGTTGGCAAAACCCGCCATCGCTTCGGGCAAGCTGTGGTAATTTTTCCCTTCCTGCCCCGCTTCCAAATAAAAAGATTCGAGAATATCCGTCAACTCGGTATAAGCGTCGTCACCTGTTTTTTCGAGCATTCGTTCTACGGCCATCAGAAGTAACTCTCCCGCTTCCATCTCCACCTCAAACGAAAACGGAATCCCCAGTTCATCGGTAAACGCGCTCACCACCCGTTGCACAAAACTGTCGATGGTCAGAATGGCAAAGTCACTGTAATCGTGCAAAATTTGTTTAAAAACGCGGTTGGCTCGGTTACGAATGTCGCGTTCGCGGAGCTTGTAAGCGCCTTCGCGGTCGGCAAGGGATTCGGGGTATAACTCCAGAATAATGTCCTGCAGCATCGGGTCTTCCTGGCCGTTGGCAAACGCCTCCAACTTGACCATGATGCGGTCTTTCATCTCACGTGTGGCGGCCTTGGTAAACGTGATGGCCAAAATATGCTTGAAATAATAGGCGTTGTCGCTTTGCAAGGCGAGTTTGAGGTATTCTTTGGTAAGCGTGTAGGTTTTTCCCGACCCTGCCGACGAACTGACAATCTTGAACATAAAGAAATCTTCCGGAGTTAAAGTCCTAAAGTTAGTCAGATTCAAAACGAAACCGTAGAAAGTGAGCCCTGAATTTTGTGTTCAACCAAATCCGCCCTATTTTGCCCCTTCAATTCAATTCCTGATTCTGCGAATCCATCACGCTATGTCTGCCATCACTGTTCGTACCGATATTCGTCCCGGAGACCTTGGGTACATTACCTATTTAGTAGGTATCATTTACGCCAAAGAGTACGGAATGACCCTCCTGAACGACATTGAAGTGGCTACTTTTCTGACGCATTTTATCCAACATTATGCTCCCGAAAAGGAACGTTTATGGGTGGCCGAAACCGACGAACACATCGTGGGCTGTATTCTGGTGTACGAAGAAAGTCCTGGCGTGGCGCATCTGCGGTCGCTCATTCTGCACCCTTCGGTGCGAGGGCGTGGGTTGGGGCGTCAATTGATGCAACTCGCCATTGATTTTTGTCGTGAAGTGAGCTATCAAAAAATCACGCTTGAAACCTTTGATGAATTGAATGCCGCACTGCATTTGTACGATTCTTTTGGTTTCCAACTCACGGGCGAACGCTTCCACGCCGAATGGGGCCGCCCCGTCAGGGAAGTGCAATTTGAGTTGGTTTTATCAAATTCGGCCAAATCATAACAAAAACACGACATGAAAACCCTGCTATTGAGTGTGCTTATGGCTTGGTGCACTTTTTCCTACGCCCAAACCATCACCATTGAAGGGCGCGTTTTGGATGTCTCTAATAATCAACCCGTTTCCTTCGCGGGTGTGGGCATTGTGGGCAAAAGCGTCGGAACGGTGGCCAATGAGCAGGGGCGATTTAGCTTAAAACTAAGCCAACAATACGCTTCGGAGGTGCTCATTATCAATTGCATGGGGTTTGAATCGTTCCAAATCCCCGTCAAAGCTGCCGTTCAGTCAAGCCCGCTGGAAATCAAACTGAACGTAAACGCCATTCGACTGAAAGAAGTGGTGGTGAAGCCCGTAAACCCCACCGAAATCATTTACCAAGTCGTAGCGCTCATTCCCCAAAATTATGACCAAAACCCCAGCATTATTGAAGGTTTTTACCGAGAATCTGTCAAACAAGCACAGGTGAATCAATACTTTGCGTTTTCGGAAGGGGTAATTCAACTTTATAAATCGGGCGTGGATACCAACATCCCCGATCAGGCGCGGATGATTAAGGGCCGCAAGAAAGAACTACCGACCGCCGTTGTTACTGTCCAAAATGATACGTGCCCTATTCCGAGCATCACCAACGGACCGTATCTTGGCTATTTTCTGGACGTGGTCCGAGCGCGCGATTTTCCCTTGTATGACTTAAATTCCTACACTTTTGAATACGACGGCGCCCAAAGCATCGGCAACACTTTTCTGTACAAAATCAACTTCAAAAACAATTCCGTCACCAAACGCTCAGTTAATCAGCGATTTGCGGCCTACAAAGGAACACTTTACATCGAAACTGAAAGCCTCGCGGTGGTTAAAGCAGAATACGAATTGAGCGATGCCGCATTGCGTCAATACGAACTCAGCTATCCAGGTATACGCCTCAAACACCGTCAATACTACATCAATTACGCTCCTTTTGAGGGCAAATGGTACCTGCACGATGCCCGTGTGGTGAATGACTTTCAGTACGAATATTATGTCTGGCCCAAAGGAACGCGCCCCAAAAACGCCCCCAAGCGCATTGAAGTGGGGGTCGGCCTCCATAATCAAATGGCTTTTGTAACTACTCACATCAGCAATCGTAACGTGCAAAAATTTCCATTAAATCAAATTTTGAGAATTGATACCTCTTTTTCGGAACAAAGCATGACCTTTGATGATGATTTTTGGAAGGATTTTAATATAATTGAAGAAGAGGAAAACTAACCCACAATGCTCCCTTTTCGGGTAGTTTCTTTGGCTTCTCGGCAAACGTTTTCTGAAAATTTGGTGTTAAAACCGATAGAGTAGACGAAATACAGTCCCGCAACCCAACTACAAGCGTCATTTTGAAAGCACTCGCTCACCTCAACAAATACTTAGTTAAATACAAATGGTACCTAATTTTGGGGACTGTTTTTACGATTATTTCCAATCTTTTTGGAATCATTCCCGCCCAACTGGTCCGTTATGCGCTTGATTTAGTGAAAGATACGCTTGATGTGTACTTTCTCTTCAAAGGCTCTTCGCTCCAAGCCAATCTTTACGACATCTTCGCGTTTAGTATCTTACTCTACGGGATTTTGATTCTTATCATGGCCTTGCTGAAAGGGATATTTTTGTTTTTGGTGCGCCAAACCCTCATCGTCATGTCGCGACACATTGAGTATGACCTCAAAAACGAGATTTACGCTCATTACCAAACCCTGCCGTTGAGTTTCTTTCGTCGCCAAAATACGGGTGATTTGATGGCGCGTATCTCCGAAGATGTCAGCAAAGTACGCATGTACGTAGGCCCGTCCATCATGTACGGTATCAATTTAATAACGCTGTTTATACTGGTCATCAGCTACATGGTTTCGGTCAATGCCAAATTGACATTTTACGTGTTGCTGCCACTGCCGATTCTATCACTCAGCATTTATTTTGTCAACACCATTATCATGAAGCGCTCGGAAGAATTGCAGGCGCAACTTTCCAGCGTTTCGACCTACGTACAGGAATCGTTCTCGGGTATTCGGGTTATCAAAGCCTTTGTCCGCGAACATGAGCAATTGCGCAACTTCGTCAAACAAAGCAACGACTACCGAAATAAGTCACTGAAATTGACCATCGTAGACTCGTTATTTTACCCATTCATCATGGTCCTCGTGGGACTGAGCAATGTGCTTATTGTCTTCGTGGGTGGGCAAGAAATCATGTCGGGTCGACTGACGCCCGGCAACATTACGGAGTTTATTTTGTACGTAAGTATGCTCACTTGGCCCGTGATGGCGCTCGGCTGGACCACCAGCCAAACGCAGCGGGCGGCGGCGTCGCAGCAACGCATCAACGAGTTTCTGAACACAAAAACGGATTTGATTTCGACCAAAAACCTTGAACATGACATTGCCGGAGATATTCATTTCCGCAATGTCAGTTTTGACTATCCCGATACTGGCATCAAAGCCCTCAAAAACTTTAACCTAAGCGTAAAATCGGGGGAAACCGTGGCCATTTTGGGCACGACAGGCTCGGGCAAAAGTACGGTTGCTAATCTGCTCATGCGCCTGTACGACCCCACCGAAGGGGATATTTCGATTGATGGCATTCCCGTTAAAGATTTCAAGCTGCAATCGCTACGCGGGCAAATGGGCTATGTGCCCCAAGATGTATTTTTATTCTCCGACAGCATCGAATCAAACGTGTCGTTTGGCTCAACCGAAATGTCATTTGAAAAAATTGAACAAGCCACCAAAGACGCTGACCTTTACGCCAACATCATTGAGTTTCCAGAAGGCTTTAACACCCGCGTCGGTGAGCGAGGCATTACGCTTTCGGGCGGCCAAAAACAACGTCTTTCCATCGCCCGTGCCATTGCCCGCGACCCCAAAATATTGATTTTGGACGACTGCCTCTCCGCCGTAGATACGCAAACCGAAAACACCATTTTGAACAACATGAGCCGCATCATGAAAGACCGTACGTCGGTCATTATTTCGCACCGGGTTTCGTCGGCGAAACTAGCCGATTTTATCGTTGTGTTGGACGAAGGCCGAATCGTAGAGCAAGGTACTCATGAACTTTTAATGGACCAAAACGGCGTCTATAAAGAGCTGTACGAGAAGCAGTTGCAGGGCGAAGAAGTATAAATATCTCATTTTGTTTTTTCATCATGGACAAAGTACTTCATACATTGGTGGGCACTTGGTTTATTTGCGCCACCAATTTTCCGATGTGGCTCAAGGGAAACAAAACCCATCCAACATTCAATTATAGTTTGGTTGCCCACCAAGAAAGGACCTTATTGGATGAAGTCAAATACCTCAAAAACGGTAAGCCAGCAACTATTACAGGTTATGATTTACAAGACTCAACCGACCCAACGACTTTTATTTGGCGTGGAAAAGGGATGTTGAGCCTGTTGAAAAGCAAATGGAAAGTGGCGCTTCTTGATTCTTCAGGACAGTGGGCCGTAATATGGTTTTCAAAAACACTATTTACACCCGAAGGCGTGGACATTATCAGCCGAACACCTACGCTCTCCCCCACCACCCTCCAAGAAATCAAAGCCAAAATAGCCACGGATTCGGTACTTGCTCTCCACCTCAAAAGCCTCAAACTGTTAGAATCACGATGAATGACGACTCTCATAAACTTTATTATAACATCAACGAAGTGGCCGTTCGTTATGGTTTTGACGCCTCCAAACTGCGGTATTGGGAATCGGTGTTTCCGATGCTAAAACCCGAAAAACGTGGCGGTGACCGCATCTACACATTAGCAGATTTGGAAATTCTCGACGAAATTGTCTACCTCGTTGAGCACAAAAAACACAAACTGTCGGCGGCACGCCAAATCATGGAATCGGACCGCAGTCAACGCACCAAAATAAAACGGGCCATACAACAGTTGGAAGTTGTTAAACGTTACCTCCAAGACGTCAAAGAACTTCTCAAGTGAAAAATAGCATGAAAATAGGCATAACAGCAGGGCTCATTGCGGGTACTTACCTAATCGCAACGTATTTTACTGGCGAACGCACCCCAACCACCACCCTCCAAGTTGTTCCTGCGCTCAAAGCCCTTCCGCGCGCCCAAGCGGCCATTGTTCATTTTGAATTTGAACCTGACCCCAACCGCTACGAAGACCAACAACTCCAATTGCGGATTGAACGCCGCACCGACAATAAATTATACTTGGTCGATGCCTCAAAGCCAGAGCAAGGCCGCACGACTTACTATGCCCTCAACGGCAGTGTCAACCGAGTAGATGCGCGTCAGCTTACGCAACAACCGCTTTTACCCAACCGCTGGATTCATCTTGTCAAATACGTCACGGAAGTAGCCAACGTAAATTCGGAAAGCTGGCTCACGTCGGCGTTTAACGTGGCCGCTGGGCAGGCCAAATACGCCGCCGCCTACGAGGCCATTTTTTGGGTGCGGGATTCGTTGGACAAAACCCCGTCAAAAATCGCCTATACTCAGCCGCTTTGGCCCAATAATGGTGCCGTGGGCGACAGTCGGATTTTCAAACAAACCCCCGCATTTACGTTGCTTAACAAAAAATACGGTTCTGAATCATTGCCCATTGACGAACCCATTAAGAACTTACAAAAGGTCAATTGGAACGTTAACCCCACTAAGTTTAAACTCCTATACGCGGGAGAAGTGGATGGCTTAATCAAGCACATCAAGCCGCGAAATAAGCAAGGAATTACCCGTTTTGATTCAAAGCAACTCGACCAAGCCGCCGATTGGTTGGCTAAAAGCACACCCGCCGACGCTTTTTCGGTCGATTTTGAGCCTGGCAAAGCCGAAGAAGGATGGTATTGGGACATGTCAGACCCCAACTTTGGGAAAATCATGTACGAGCTTTCGGACCGGATTTACAAACGCTACGGAAAGTTGTTTTATTCATGGATTGGGGATGCACCGTCGTTTACGTTTAAGGGAAACACCTTCACATTAGACGGCTACGCCAACGACAACTGGAGCGCTGGCAAAAAAAACATTGATGACTATTTGGCTATTCATCAAGAAACAAAATCCATCCAAAACGTAAAAATTCCTTATCCGGCCATCCTCATGACGGGTTTTGGCTACACGAGCAGCACCGTCAATACGAGTGATGCCACCGACCAACCGCCTCAAGTCTGGAAAGCCCCCATCAACTGGTACCTACGAACGCTGGATGTACTCAATCTGAAATCGCTGATTGTGCCCCCAAAAGTAAAATTCCTCAACTTTCTTTGGCCCTACGAAGACAAGCCCGCCGACGCCAGACGCAGCTACACGCGGCGATTTAAGGTAGGCAACGGCACCAAAGGCTACGTCAGACAACTAGACAATCGGGTGATGTACCCCATGAATCTGGTGCGGGATGCGGTATTTGTTCACCTTTGCAATCCACGCGTTTTCTACACCAATTACTGGATTTTTGGTCAATCCTACAATCCTTATCAGGCGTTGAGGTATTCCAAAATCAACGGAAACCTTTCGTGTGAATCGCAAAAGACGGGGGGCTATTTTGTGTATGAGTACCAAGGACCCGACCAACCCGCTTGCCCCTCACTCAACGAAGATTACATCGGCAAAGACGCCCTCGGGATAGCTACTATGGTGCAGGCGCATGAGTTGTTTGCCAAGTATCAGCACATTCTAGACGGCACCCAAACCCGCGAAAGCTACGGTTTTGATTACCAAAGAGCCACGCAGGAAACCACAAAAGCGGTTTGGCAAAATGACACGGGAGAGTTTGCACGGGCGTTCAAACACAATCAGCCGTGGCTACAAGTGTGGAAAAACCCAAAAACGGGCAAACGGCTACTGCTGTTTCAAGATAATTTTGCCGAAGCCTTCGAGCCCGTCACGTTTACGACCACCATCAACGGCAAAAAAATACAGCGAAATGTAGAGGGGAATACGCTGTATTTGGAGGAGTTGTAATTACAGGATGCATCAAAAAGTACTTTCACCCGGCTTAATAAATCATTGCATTTTTGATTCTTATTTTAACTCCTCCTTTCGCCCATTCCGCAATGACCATAAAAGGAGACTCTATTTCTGGGTTTACATTCAAAAGCGCCTGAAATGTTTGGATATGATACGAAGAATCAAAGTGCCCCGGTCTTAAAAAAACAATTCCTAAAAAAGTAGATTGATCTTTATGCACTAAAGTGCCAAAATCGCTATCTAACGTAATAACTACGCGATTATTTTTGGTTGCCATATCCAATAGAAAAGCATCTGAAGCAGCAAAAAGGTTGTTCTCTTTTGTATCAAACACATCCAATCCCTGTTCTCGGAGAAATACAACTAATAAAGGATCAATGTTTTCGTCGGTGAAAAATAAAAAGTCGGAGAGCTTCATTAAGCAGCGGCAGAATGTTGGACTTCAATGACAATTTCATTTTTCATGGCATCAGAAGCATACAGAATAGCCTGCTGAATTCC
The DNA here is from genome assembly GCF_003339505.1 of Runella aurantiaca. Classification (GTDB taxonomy): domain Bacteria; phylum Bacteroidota; class Bacteroidia; order Cytophagales; family Spirosomataceae; genus Runella; species Runella aurantiaca. The sequence continues at coordinate 22,622 of NZ_QPIW01000016.1, read as the reverse complement.
TTCTGCGGGTATATGCGGGTATTTTGAGGCAATATCATGAATGGTTGCTCCAGAAGCTATCCATTCTAATATCAGCTGTACGCTAATTCTGGTATTTTTAATACATGGTTTTCCACCCAAAATGTTAATATCCGAAACGATAAGTGGGTATTTCATAATAGTAAACTGTAAAAAAGTACACTAATTTAAAGAAACACACTAACAACACAAAACCTCACTCCAATAACGCTAGCGATAAAGGAGGTAAAACCGAAACAGTCGGATAGTGGCTTGACGATGATGTAATTAACGACTGACTAATCCTTAAATACCTAAAAACCTACCCATTACACCGCTACGGGAGCCTTAATGCCCGGCCAAGGCGCATAGCCTTCGAGCGTAAAATCTTCAAATTTGAAGTCGAATACGCTTTTTACATCGGGGTTTAGTTTCATCATCGGCAACGGTCGCAATTCGCGCGACAGTTGCAACTCTACCTGTTCCAAATGGTTGAGGTAAATGTGCGTATCACCGCCCGTCCAGATAAAATCACCGTACTCAAAGCCGCACTCTTGCGCAATCATCATGGTCAAGAGCGCGTAACTTGCGATATTGAAAGGCACCCCCAAAAACACATCCGCACTGCGCTGATAGAGCTGGCACGAGAGTTTATTATCTGCCACATAAAACTGAAACAAGGCATGGCAGGGGGACAAGGCCATTTTATTCAAATCGGCTGGATTCCAAGCCGATACAATAATGCGTCGAGAATCGGGATTGTTTTTGAGTTGCTTCAACACATCTTGAAACTGGTCAATGATGCGTCCGTCGGGGGCTTCCCAACTGCGCCATTGCTTGCCGTAGACGGGGCCGAGGTTGCCGTCGGCATCGGCCCATTCGTCCCAGATGCTCACGCCGTGGTCTTTGAGGTACTTGGTGTTGGTATCGCCCTTCAAAAACCAAAGCAACTCGTGGATGATGGATTTGGTATGAACCTTTTTGGTCGTGACCAGTGGAAAGCCTTCCTGAAGGTCAAAGCGCATCTGGTAGCCAAATACACTGATGGTTCCCGTGCCCGTACGGTCAGTTTTGCGGGCTCCGTGGGCTAAAATATGGCGAAGTAAGTCGTGGTATTGTTGCATGGTTGAATTCCTGAAACCTAATTTTTACTCAAACATAAACCTAAAATTGTAAATGGGCAACGAAATTACTACGTTACCTATGAGCGACATTGTTCGTATTGCTCATTTCAATTAGATTTCAGATGCCTAGTTAACTTACTATTCAATGCCTTGCTGTTGCTAACAAGGCATCTTCCAAAAGAGTATTTGTTTTTTGTACTCCCTTACTCTCCCATCAATTCCTTCAAAATCTTTTGAGCCGCGACCGAAATCACCGTACCGGGGCCAAATACACCTTTGACGCCCGCTTTGTACAAAAAGTCGTAATCTTGCGGAGGAATGACGCCCCCTGCAATGACCATAATATCTTCCCGACCGAGTTTTTTGAGTTCTTCAATGAGCTGAGGAACAAGGGTTTTATGTCCTGCCGCAAGGCTAGACGCTCCCACAATATGCACATCATTTTCGGCCGCCTGACGGGCGGTTTCTTCGGGCGTCTGGAACAGCGGTCCCATATCGACATCGAAGCCCAAATCGGCAAAACTCGTGGCGATGACTTTGGCGCCCCGGTCGTGACCATCCTGCCCCATTTTGGCCACCATAATTCGTGGTCGACGGCCTTCCAGCTCAGCAAAGCGGTCGGTCATTTCGCGGGCAATTCGGAAATTCTCATCGTCCGAAACCTCCGCGCTGTAAACTCCTGAAATAGAACGTATCACGGCTTTATATCTTCCAAAAATCTTTTCCATGGCATCCGAAATCTCCCCGAGGGTAGCTCTCACGCGGGCGGCTTCAATCGCCAACGCCAGCAAATTGGTTGTATTGTCCATCCCTCCCTGCTGTCGGCAAGCGTCCGTAATGGCCGCCAATGCCTGTTGTACTTTTTCGGTGTTTCGTTGGGCCTTTATACGCGCAAGTTGCGCTACCTGCGCTTCACGAACAGCTTTATTGTCCACTTCCAACAATTCCAGCGGCTTTACCGAATCGGGTTTATACTTGTTTACACCTACAATTACGTCTTTTCCACTGTCAATGCGCGCCTGCTTACGGGCGGCGGCTTCTTCGATGCGCATTTTGGGTAAACCCGCTTCGATAGCTTTGGTCATACCACCCATCTCTTCCACTTCTTCAATCAACGCCCAAGCTTTTTCGGTCAGTTCCTTGGTCAAATATTCGACGTAATAACTCCCGCCCCACGGGTCTACCACCCGACAAATATCGGTTTCGTACTGCAAATACAACTGTGTATTTCGGGCAATCCGCGCCGAAAAATCGGTCGGCAATGCAATAGCTTCGTCGAGCGAATTGGTGTGTAAACTTTGCGTATGTCCCAACGCCGCCGCCATGGCTTCAATGGTGGTCCGGGCCACGTTGTTGAATGGGTCCTGCTCCGTCAGTGACCAGCCCGATGTCTGGCAATGCGTGCGTAACGCCAACGATTTACTGTTTTTTGGGCCAAATTGATTAACAATTTTAGCCCAAAGCAATCGTCCCGCCCGCATCTTGGCGATTTCCATAAAATGGTTCATGCCAATGCCCCAAAAAAACGACAAACGAGGTGCAAAACCGTCAATGTCCATGCCCGCTGCCAGCCCTGTGCGCAGGTATTCTAAGCCATCGGCCAGCGTGTAGGCCAGCTCAATGTGCGCGGGCGCGCCCGCTTCGTGCATGTGGTAGCCGCTAATGCTGATGCTGTTGAATTTGGGCATAAACTTACTGGCATACGCAAAAATATCACCAATGATACGCATACTCGGCGCTGGTGGATAAATGTAAGTATTGCGCACCATGAACTCCTTCAAAATATCGTTCTGGATCGTCCCTGCCAATTGCTCGGGTTTTACGCCTTGCTCCTCCGCCGCCACGATATAAAAGGCCATGATGGGCAATACCGCCCCGTTCATGGTCATCGACACCGACATCTGATCAAGCGGAATTTGGTCAAACAACACTTTCATGTCTTCGATACTGTCAATCGCGACGCCTGCCTTGCCCACATCACCCACCACGCGCGGATGGTCGGAATCATAACCTCGGTGCGTGGCCAAGTCAAACGCCACAGAAAGTCCTTTTTGGCCGGCGGCCAAATTCCGACGATAAAAGGCATTGGACTCCTCGGCCGTAGAAAAACCTGCATATTGGCGAATCGTCCAAGGCTGTTGGACGTACATCGTGCTGTAAGGGCCACGCAAAAAAGGCGGAATCCCTGCCCCAAAAACCAAGTGTTCTGCCTCCCGAATATCCATTTTGGTAAAGGTAGGTTTCACTTTGATACCTTCTGCGGTTACAAAAGCTTTGCTCGACCCCATTTCGGAAATTGGGGCTTGAATGGAAGAGTGTATGTTGAGGAAGTTGGGTTTCATTAGTTGTAGTTCAACTATATTTTTTTAGCAATATTTTGGCAAATTGAACGGTCTGTATCATCGTTCAAATGTTTGGGCGATACGTTGGGGGCGAAGTAATTTAAAAGACACGGCTTTATTGATAGCTTCGGGAGTTGGAGTGTATTTCACTGGCACTTCTTCGTCCACCCGAAATTTGTTCACGCCTACCATTACCCGCGTTCCCTGTTGAAGGGCGGCCAGGGTCTCAGTTGCGTTTTGTTCGATTTTATTTTGAATAAAATCCTGTTCAAAAGCTGCCAATAAGCCGCCTTTTTCTTCAACTTCCAAAAACAAACTCCAAGCGACCTCTGCCAATTGTTGGGTCAGGTTTTCGAGAAAATAACTACCCGCCGCTGGGTCAAGGGTTCTATCAAGATAACTTTCTTCTTTCAAAAGGATAGAAATATTTCGGGCAATACGTTCCGAAAATTCATCTGGCGTCCGAAACGTGGCGTCGTATGCGTGAACGGTCAGCGCATCGCAACCGCCAATCACCGCGCTCATGGCCTCGGTTGTCGCCCGCAACAGATTGGTATTGGGCGTAATGGCCGCGTCGTAGAAAGTCGAAGTTTGGGCGTGAACGTAGGCTATTTTAGGTTCTATTCCCCAACCCACCTGCACCCGTTGCCATAAAAACCGCAACGCCCGCAACTTTGCGATTTCCATAAAGTAGTTGGTACCAATCGAAACCGAAAAATAAAGTTTCGAAAAAACGGCATCTGGGTCAAGGCCCGCATCGGTCAGCTTATCAGCATACGTCACCGCCGAAGCCAGCGCGAAGGCCAATTCTTGCGCCGCGTTGGCACCCGCATTATGAAACACATGGCTACTTACACAGATGGTTTTGAAGCTAGGCGATGCTTTTGTGGCGATGGCTATCGCTGCCAATTCGGCAAAATACGTTTCCGAAAGTTGCCCCGTCGTCATCCACGTTGCCAAGCCATCATCAGCCAAACCTCCTTTCATTTGGTACGCAATAAACGTTTGAAGGGCGCGAATCAAAGCGGTATTTTGTCCGTTGGTTTGAAAAAATAGAGGTGTATCGCTGAGTTTGATTCCGTAGAGAAGTTTGGTAAACTCAATGATTTCGAGGTCTGTATTCCGTAAGTCCAGTGTCAGGGCGTCAACGCCTTTTTGCAAAACCGCCAGCATTGCCGCATTGGTAGCCCGCTCGCTTTCATAGACCACTACGGGTTGATTCAACCAGCCTAATTTCTTTTGTTGAGCCGCCTGCAACCCCGTAAGCTGTGTTTCTTGCACCTCTTGGTCGGTATAATACGGTTCCACCACAAAGCCCTCGGGGGTATTCCACAACAATGTTTTGTCGTAGTCTTTACCTTTCAAATCTTTGAGCGCCTGTTGTACCCACGCGTTTTTATCGGATGGCGAAAATTCTGAAAAAAGGGAAAAGCTCATGAACTGTTTTTAATAAAAAAAAGTACGTTTTACGTTACTGAAGGTAAAAATAGGAGTTATATTTTGAGCTTTCAACTTCCTGCAAAACAAATACCGTCTTATCTATCCTATCTATAATACAATATTAGCTTGTCCCATTTTAAATTTGCCATTCCAAAAACAAAATCAGTATATTTAAGTCATTGTTTCTAATTCATTTTTCCTATTTTTGCAACCCTTAATTTAAGGGCGGTTGTGCAAAAAAGGTTTTTGGTGACCTTACATGTATTCGGAGCTAAACGTTAAAAATCAGATTTACTGACACTTAGATAGTACTCTCTCAACATTTTTGGACCGTTTTTTACGAATAACTCAGGATACTCAGTGGATAGTTTTTTTCAACAAGAAGTGGCTGTTGTATGGGAAAAGTGCCTTCAAGTCATTAAGGCCAACGTTCCTGAACAGAGCTTTAAAACCTGGTTTGAGCCGATAGTACCCTTTCGGCTTGCGGGGAAAACTTTGACCATACAAGTTCCGAGTCAATTCTTTTATGAGTGGCTGGAGGAGAATTATATTCACGTGCTGCGTAGGGCACTCGACCACGCCATCGGTCGCGATGGCCAACTGGAATACTCCATCATCGTAGATACAGGCGGTGACCGGCAACCTCCCATCAAGGTTCACGTTCCGACCACCAACTCACCCGAAGCCGCCGAAGCGCGTCAAAAAGCCGCCTCTGAGCCAAAAAAAGCCACCCCACAACCTCCGCGCAGCCCCGATTCGTCGGAGTTGGATTTGTACCTCAATCCTACTTATAGTTTTGACAATTACATCGAGGGAGATTGTAACCGCTTGGCCCGCTCGGCAGGCATGGCCGTGGCCCAACGCCCCGGGGTAACTTCTTTCAACCCACTGCTGATTTATGGCGGCGTAGGGCTGGGCAAAACACACTTGGTACAGGCCATTGGCAACCACATCAAAGGCCATCACCACGATAAATTTGTGCTGTATGTTTCGTCAGAGAAATTTACCAACCAATTTATCAACGCCATCAAAAGCAACACGCTCCAAGATTTCACCGATTTTTACATGAAAGTCGATGCGTTGATTCTGGACGATGTGCAGTTTTTGTCAGGAAAAGAAAAAACACAAGATACGTTCTTCCATATATTCAACCACTTGCACCAGTCGGGGCGTCAAATCATCATGACTTCCGACCGCCGTCCGAGCGAGTTGCAGGGCTTGCAAGACCGATTGCTCTCCCGCTTTAAATGGGGCCTCACCGCCGACCTCCAGCAGCCCGACTTTGAAACAAGGATTGCCATTATTCAGCGTAAATTGCAGGCCGAGGGAATTTATATCGAATACAGCGTCATTGAATACATTGCCCACAGCGTCAATACCAACGTGCGAGAATTGGAAGGGGTAATCATTTCATTGATGGCCCAAGCTTCGTTGGTTCGCCGCGATATTGACCTCGATTTGGCCAAAGTCGTCATGAAAAACATCGTGACGGCCGAAGACCGCGAAGTCAATATTGATACGATTCAAGAAATTGTATCGGATTATTACGACGTGAGCATTGCCGATTTGAAAGGTAAAAGTCGGAAGAAAGAGTTGGTTTACCCACGTCAGGTAGCGATGTATTTCGCCAAAGAACTGACGGATTTATCGCTAAAATCCATCGGATACCATTTTGGTGGCCGCGACCACAGCACCGTCATTCACGCCATCCAGACCATCAGCGATTTGATGGAACAGGATGATTCGGTCAAAGATGCTGTTCAAAAAATTCGGAGTACTTTCAGTTAGTAATCAGACGATTATTCATGTGCCCGTCCTTCTACTCCATCGCTCCCAACTAGATTCCACCCAATGGGATGATTTTATTGCTGCTTCTCCGCAGCAGATACTCTACGCCTATTCATGGTATTTGGATACGGTTTCGCCTGATTGGAAGGCGCTGGTCTTGACACAAAATGGCCAATGGCAAGCGGTGATGCCTCTGCCCTGTCGCCAAAAATGGGGCTTGAAAGTAATACAACAACCTTTTTTCTGTCAACTTTTAGGAATTTTCGCCCACTTAAACGTTGATTTTCAGGAAGCATCAAATCTGCTTTTGTCTCATTTAACAACCTCATTTCGCTACGTTTCTATTTACACGGGGCGCTTTGCTGCGCAAACGGTTTTTCCCAATTCATTAAAAATAAAAAAAGCGAACAATGTAGTTTTACCGCTGCACCTCCCCTACGCTGTTCTTTTTCAAAACTATTCAAATGACCGAAAAACGAATTTAAAACGCGCGCAACTATTCGGCTGGCAGTCTAAACAAAGTACTGACATTGAGCCGATTATCCAATTATTCCAAAAAAACCATTCCTCCCAAATTGCGGGTGGAGTTTCGGAGAAGGCATACGATTTATTACGAAAAATAACGGCTGTATTAGCGCAAAAAAAAGCCTTGCGATTAGTCTACGCCACCAAAGATGGGCGCATTGAAGCCGGCGCATTGTTTGCAATTTTTGAGAACCGAATCATTTATCTTTTCAACGCGGCCTCACCCACGGGTCGAAAAGGGAACGGCCGCACCTGGCTGATTGACAAAATCATCCAAGAATACGCTGGCACTGATTTTGTCTTTGATTTTGAAAGCCCCGAACTTCCGTCTATTGCTTCATTTTACCAAAGTTTTGGGGGAGTAGAAGAAATATATACCCAATTTACCTTCAATGATTTACCCTTTCCATTGAAGCAAATTCAAAATTGGAGAATTGAAAAATCAGCCAGACAACAAACAACTGATAATAAATCAGTTAAGCATACAAAAAAGGGTTAAAAGTTAGGCAGAATTACCTCAACTTTCAACCCTTTTAAACTTCTAAATCTTTACTAACTAAAGCGCAGGAATGCGTAAAATCTGGCCTGGATAGATTTTATCAGGATCGGACAACATTGGCTTGTTGGCTTCAAAAATGACCGGATATTTCATCATATCACCGTAGTAATGTTTCGCAATCAAAGAGAGCGTATCTCCTTTTTTCACTTCATGATACTGTGCTTCAGGCGCGGGAGTTTCCACAATGATGTTGTTGTCAACCGCCTCTACGCCTTCTACGTTACCAACTGCCAATGCAATCTTTTCAGAATCTTCCTGAGCGGCAACTTCTCCTTCAAGAATAACGGTGTGGCCCGATACTTTTACAATCAATTTGTTGTAAGCAAGCCCAAGCGTCTTCACGTGCTGTAGTAAAGCGCTGGCTTTTAAGTCAGCAACTTTTTCGGGAGCAGCGGTTTCAACTTCTTTGTCTTTACCAAAGACTTTTTCACCTACTCCTTTAAAAAATGACATGAGTCCCATAATTGTTCGAGATTTTGATTAAGTTTTAGAAAAAAATTAACTTGGCAAGACCCAAATCTACCTTTTTTTTAAGTCCTTGCAAATCCTTAGACTATTATTTTACTGTTAGGTCACTTTTAATTTAAGCAACTCATCCATTATGAAAATTTCTTTCTTCAGTTCGAAGTCTTATGACCGCAGCTATTTTAATCGCTTCAACACTTCCTATCAGTTAAAGTTTTATGAAACCGACTTAAGCCTCGAAAGCATTGATTTATTAAATGACAGCCAAGCGGTTTGTGTGTTCGTCAACGACCAACTCAACGCCGAAGTTATTGAGCAGTTGGCCGCCAAAAATGTCAAAATCATCGCGCTGCGCTGCGCAGGGTTCAACAATGTGGATTTACAAGCCGCCAAAGCCCACGGAATTGCGGTGGTGCGCGTGCCGGCGTATTCGCCCCACGCCGTGGCCGAACACGCAGTAGCACTCATCCTGACGCTCAACCGCAAAACCCATAAAGCCTACAACCGCGTACGTGAAGGGAATTTTTCGCTCGAAAGATTGACGGGCTTTGACCTGTTTGGCAAAACGGTAGGCGTAATCGGAACGGGAAAAATCGGCGAAGCCTTTGCCAAAATCATGAAGGGATTTGGCTGTCGGGTATTAGCTTATGACCTACAGCCCCACCCCGATTTAGTTGCTCTTGGCATTGAATACGTTGCTTTGGATGCCCTGTTTGGCACCTCCGATATTGTTTCGCTGCACTGTCCGCTCACGCCACAAACCAACCGCCTTATCAACGCCGATACCTTGCAACAAATGAAACCCAACGCCATGCTTATCAATACCAGTCGGGGTGGGTTGGTGGATACGAGTGCGGTGATAAAAGCCCTCAAAACGGAACATTTGGGCTATTTTGGTATTGATGTGTACGAACAAGAAGCCGATTTGTTTTTTCATGATTTGTCAGAAAGTATCATTCAAGACGACATGCTGATGCGTCTGATGTCGTTTCCAAATGTCCTTATCACTTCCCATCAGGGCTTTTTTACGGAAGAAGCTCTGTGTCAAATCGCGCAGGTTACATTCCAAAATATCCGCGATTTTGAAGCTGGTCAACTGAATCCATCCACCACATTGGTACAACCATGATTGAGTACAAAACCTTTATAAATCAACTTCCCGAGGCTGTTTTAGAAGCAGTTCTAACGCTGCATTTTCAGGTTTTTGACGGGCAGGAACGCCCCCAACTCATTGGAGAAATCAACGAAACATCTCACCTTTTGACCCTCGTTGCGTACGAAAACGATGATGCCGTCGGCTACAAAATGGGCTACCGACGCAAGGAAGGGCATTTTTACAGTTGGTTGGGCTGCGTATTGCCCACTCACCGAGGACAGGGAATTGCGGGTCATTTAATGGAGTTACAACACGAGTGGTGCCGCGCCAACGGCTACCATACGGTGCGTACCATGACTTACAACAAATGGCGCAACATGCTGATTTTGAACCTAAAGCACAACTTCAACATCGTGGGAATATTGACCGACAATGCCGGTGCGCCTAAGATTGTTTTGGAGAAAAGTTTGAATTAATTACGGTTAAGTATGTGGTCAAAAATAATTTGTTCTATTCCAAACCCACCCCGTCGCTACGCGCCCCCCCTCCCAAGAGGGGATTAGAGCGTAAATCCCCTCTTGGGAGGGGTGCCCCAACGGGGCGGGGTGGGTCTATTGAATGTATAAAATAATAAAAACTATTTACGATTCAGTACTTATTTCAAAACATATATTTCACACTTCATCAATGAAAAAACACTTATTTTTCTATTTTCTCTTTCTCATTATTTTACAAACAAAAGCCCAACCTTCGACTGTAAAAAATGCCACGGTAGACAAAAAACTAACGGCCCAACCTCAGGAAGCCATCAAAGGAGTTAGGGGCGATATAGGCGTGTATGTAGGGAATGTGTACGTATAACACTTGGTACTTTGAGTTAAAATTTAGGGGCATTAGCTAATTTTAAACTGTTTGAGTGTTAAGTGGACTTACATTACTTATTACTGATAGGGAGGCGTTTAAGGACTTCCTGATAATCTTTTTTCAAGCCTTCATTCTCATTTTTAAGTTCAATCACATAACGCGTCAGTTCTTCCACTTTTTCCAACAATTTTGCCGTCATTTCCTGCGTACTGACGCCTTTTTCAACCGCTTCGCTTGCAGTAGGGATACCGGGCAAATGCTCATGCTCCTGAATGTAATCTTCCAATTGTGCCAAAGGCATCAATATATATCCTTTCTTAAAAACCCGATCAGCCCATTGGTTTTCGGATTGGTATTTCATTTTGAAATTGGAAACAATAAACTCGCCTTGCTCATCTAACCCTAAGAAATCCCGTCCGTTGATCTTAAGACTTGGACTATTAAAAGCTGCCCGCATATTGATAACGCCCTTTACATCTAAACGATGCTGTGGGTCATGGACACCAATGCCTACTTTCACATTGTTATTCTGAAAATCGCCCAAAACGATGGCGTCATTGATAGAAACACGAGCGTTGTAGCCAACCGCCGCCGCCCTTTGCAAGGATGCGGCGTTAGTGCCAAAACCATTGGCGCTTCCTCCTACATATACATTATTGGCTCCAATTGTATTGGCTTTTCCCGTTTCATAACCAACAAATACGTTAGTTGACCCCGTCGTATTTTCGTAACCCGCCGATTTGCCGATAAAGGTATTGGTTGAACCTGATGAAATTTTAAGACCCGAACTTTCTCCCAAAAAAGTATTGTTCGAACCAGAGTTCGTTCCATTTTCAACCCCTAATCCAGCTAAATTCCCTACAAAAACGTTTTGAGTTCCAGTAGTACTGAATGCTCCAGCACTTCTGCCAACAATAACATTGGAGTTTGCGGTATTTCTCCACCCTGCCGCAAATCCTACAAAAACATTACTGCTTCCGAGGCCATTATAACTCCCGGCCAAATAGCCCAAATAAGTATTGGCAGCTCCAACGGTGATTGCATTTCCGGAATAATACCCCAAGGAGGTATTTGAATTCCCCGTTGTAACATTGCTTCCTGCTTGTAGCCCCATAAAGGTATTTCCATCTCCTGTATTATGAATAAACCGATTTGCTCCTAATTTCAATTGATTTTGGGCAAATGAGGTATGGATGGAAACAAACAGAAACAAAAGCGTCTTTTTCATAATAACTTGATGTTAATTCTCTGATAATGTGACAAATGAATTGTTAGGATAATTAAGAGAACCGGTTCCCAACGTAATACTTTTGGCAAAGCCGTTGACATTCACCTGAACTTCGTGATTAAGATATACCTCATCTGTAACCGTTGGAATACGCCCACACACCCATGTAGTGGTTGCGTTCCAATTCCCCGCTTGGGCAGTTACCAGCACGTCGCCTGAATTACAACCCGTAATTCCCGCAATGCTTACGCTTCCTGAGCCACTGTTGGGGCAATTTCGCTTGGAACAGGTGGCCGTGAATGTGCTCGAAGCCCCATACACCTGCGGGCTAATGGTAAAGCCAATCTGACCGTTTGACCATTTGACCGTACCGGGACATCCGTAAGCCGTCAGCGTGACGGTTTGGCCGTTACGGGTGGTATACAAAGTGGAGGTTATGCCAATGGCATCCGGTGTACATTGATACACTTCCACCGTGGCCTGACCGATGCCGTTGTTAGCGCAGTTAGGCGTAATGCACTCGGCGGTATATTGCGTACTAGTAGCCGGCGTTACGGAGATAGAAGCTCCTTGTTGCCCCGTTGACCACTGCACCGTACCCGGGCAGCCCGAAGCCGTAAGCGTACAAGCCTGATTCGGACTCACCGCCGACGGCGTAGCAACCACGGTTGGATTGTGGCTGCTGCCTTGCAAACTTTTGGAAAGGCGGTTGCCGTTGGTGTCGTAGTTGAGTGTCAAGGTTGTTTGTGAGTACCCAATCAAAGAATAGAAAAATAATTGAGAAAATAACAAACTAGCAGTCCACAATTTAATAGACACGATTATTGCATTTTTTAAACTTCTACACATTGTTAAGGAATAATAAAGTAGTTAATATGCTGGCCTTGGCTCCAATAACGTTTCAAAAAATGTTGCAACTCCTATTGATATGACAAATCCCTTCAACCATGGCATAAGCCCTTTTCCATAAGTTTTGACGGCATTTTCAGTTACCTTTTCCGCTACTATAACCTTTGTAGTTTCTGTAGCTGCTCCAGTCAAATCACCTTCTTTTACTCTAGTTGCGATATCTACAACTGTAATTGCTTTATCTGCTACAGATAACGTCTTTGAAAAGATTTTTCTATCCCTTGACGAATACCCATCATCATCAGATAAATCATGAACCATTGCCTCTGCACTTCCCGCTAAATTTCCAGCCAATGATAATCCTTTATGTAAATCCTCACGTTTCTTAACTTCAGTCATTGCTAAACCTTCTTCATTAAATCCTTTACTATGTATTAAATCATATGTGTTGCCGGTAAATTGTTTTTTCTCATTTTTGTTTCCAATAATTTGTTCATTAGCTGACTTCCGGATTGGTTTACTGCTTTTGGTAGAACTGCTGTTATTTGTAACATTCTGTCCATAGCCAATACTTAATAAATTAGATGGATTTCCACTTGCCGAATTTTGAGCAATTGCAGATGAAGAGAGAACATTTGTACTAGGCGTATTGTAATAAGTATAGCCGGCCTGATTTTGAGCATTTGTATAGCCCAATTGTTGGATGTATATATTCTGATAACTATAGCTTTGACTATAGGCAGATCCAACTTGTTGAATATAAATTTGACTATAGGCAGATCCAACTTGTTGAATATAGGTCTTCTCACCTATATACCCACTAGGGTCCGTCGCGTTCAGTGGGTTATTCATGACATAACTGTACCGATTGAATGCCTGCAAATTGGTTTGGTCCTGAACGATGGGGTCGGGTGAGAGAAAGCGGGCCAATATAGGGTCATATACCCGTCCGTTCATGTCGATTAGGCTGAATAGATCATAGTGCTCGTGCTCGGTAAATCCTCGTTCGTAGCCTTTATAGTTAGTGGTCAATGGAGTCCAATCGGCATTGCGACGTTGGCCCCAGGCGTCGAAACTCAATTCTTCCTGCAACGTACCATTTACACCCGTAAATCCGGTTGAAGAGCCCAAATGGTCTTTCAATAGGTATTTTACCTGTGAAGTGGTGCTGCCGCCGGTGGGTTTTTCATCAACCCATAACCCGATCCCGTTCAAAAAATGCGTTGTACGGGTGCGGCCATCGGCAAAGGTTTCCACTTCCATCAAACTGCCTACGTAGCGTTTGGTTCGGGATAAACTGTTACGAACAAACAACTTCTGCATTACCCGCTGATGACCGGCATCGTACGTAATCTGTGCATACGACGTATCGTTGGACATACGACTTACTTTATTAAAGGAAGTGTATTCCGTTCCAATGTTCAAGGCAAGTGAACAGGATAAGTTGCTTTCCGATGAAACTACCGTTTTCAGCCGATGCGGGCCATTTCCAGCCGGACCGTAAAAATAGTTGCCGACATCAGATTTTGAGGTAATATTCCCCAACTCATCGTACTCCAATTGAATAGCTCCTGCACCTTCTACCTGAGCAGAAGTCAGGCGATTGAGGGCGTCGTAAGTGAATATTTCCCGTTTATTACGCTTTACATCCACGCGCTCGGTGAGGTTGGCCAGATCATTGTATTGATACGCAAACTGCTGAATAACAGAAGTGTTATAGGTAGATTTAATTCCCAGTAAATACTGAGTGGTTGGCTCATATTGTTGGTCCGTAACGACCCCATTCCCAAATTGCTGTTGCACCAAATGCCCGGCCGCATCGGCACTGTTCTGTTTCCAAAAAACAGCATCGGTCGTTCCGTTGCGCAGTTCGGAAAGATAACCGTGTGCATTATAAACGTACTTCAACTTCAGACCCGTTGGATAAGTTAACTGCTGCATACGGCCCTGTGCATCATAGGCGTAGTTAGTGGTGTAGGTCAGGCCATCAATCACCTGCGTTTGCTGACTGCGACGGCCGAGGTTATCATAGCTGTTTGAAGTTTGGGTGGCATAACTGCTGACGGACGAAACTTGCCCAATCGCTTTGTTTCCCGTATCATATTGCCAAGTGGTGACCCCTTCTTTTTGGGTTTGCTTCACAAGCCGACCCAGTTTGTCATACTCCATTCTCACCACATCTCCGTTGGGGTATGTTTGGCTGATCAATTCTCCAAATCCATTGTAGATGTATTGGTATAAACCCAGATCAGGATCCGACATGGCTGTTTCGTAGCCGCGCGCGTCGTAATCATGCACAATGGTGTTGTTTTTAAAATCGCGGGAAGCTACCTGATCACCTGCTGTATTGTACCCATAATAAACGTTATGTCCGTCGTTCCACCGACTTTCTACCAATTGATCTTTACTGTCGCGGACCTCAACTTTTGTTTGACCGGCGAAGTTGGTCATACTGATCAATTGCCCGGCATACGTGGTAAAAGCAATTCGTTGACCACCCGTTTTTGTTTCGTAATGCTTGGAAGGACGACCCAATATATCGCTTTCGCTGAGGGTATAGCCAACGGAGGCTTCACCTTCAAAATAAGGATACGTTTCTTTGGCCTGCTCATTAACGCCCACCCGCTGATAAGTTCGCTGAACCACCGTAAAACGCCCGTCAAAGCCTTTGGTCTTTGTTTGCACTGATCGCCCATACGCATCAAAATGCTCCAACATAATCTGCCCTTGGCTTGTTTGATGGTAGGTAAGATACACCGCACCGAAGGGGCTACTGAACAAACCTGCGCTTGCCGATCGGTAAGCCGTGGCTTGCCAAGTTCCGTCGGGAGACGTTTGCTTTGTAGAGCGACCAAAGCCATCGTATTCATAGGTTGCGGTTAAGTTATTGGGGTCGGTTTCGGTTAGCTTCAGTCCTAAATTAACGTTATAAGTTGCGCCGACTGTCTGATTAAGAGCATTGGTTCGGGTAAGCGCAAATCTACCCGTTGATTCATAGGTAGCTTTGTTGGTTCGGGTTTCATTTTGCGTGCCGTTCCAAGCGGTCAAGTCCTGTTGAGTTATATTCCCGAAAGCATCGTAGGTATAAGCGGTTACCTGTTTTTGTTGGTCGTTAAGATTGGGAAAAGCCGTTTTGCGGGTGACCAATCCGGTCGTAGCTTCATACTCAGCACTGCTTTGACGACTGATGGTCGTTTGTCCAGTTGCCAAATAAAATTGAGTGGTTGTAAGAGGGAGTCCTAATAACCAGCGACTTGTGTCATTTTGGTAGGCAATACGGGTTGAGTCTCGGTAGCCATTGGCATAATCTGTGACTACATAAATCGGATTTCCATACTCGTCCATTTGTTGGCGGGTATAGCGTGTTTTCCCGGTAACATAATCAACCGTTTTTCGATTGCTATAATATCCAAAAAAGCTCTTGGCACGGTTCAGGTTATTGGCGGGGGTATTGGTTGGGTAGGGAATTAAAGTTGAGGTATTTTCAAGCAAAGATATCAGCCCACCGTCTCCGTAAAAACGCTCCACTTTCAGCAGGCTGGCACTGCCATAGCGCCAACTGTTTAAGTCCTGTCGGTACGTTTTAACGGAATAAATTCCCGTGACAGTGTCTGTTTCGATGATCCGTGAAAATCCGCGAAATCCGCGCCCTTCAATGTTCAACGTTGCTCCTTCGTAGCGGTAAGCGGTAGCTGAGGTGTAGCCATCGGGCGAGCTGACACGAACTTTGGCCACGGCATTCAATGCGGCCTGAAAATCAATGATCGGGTATTGGATATTGCCCGTTCGTTTATGAAAATTCTGATTGAGCAGGTTATCATAAACAATCGTCGTGGTCAGATTCGCCCCATTCGTAATCTTAGTGATCAGAATACTGCTTTTTTGACCAAGAGGCATGACATAGGATTTATTCTGCGCGGCATCATAATACAGTACATCAGCAACGGAGCCTTTCATCAATGGCCCTATTTTATACCAATTACCTGTTTTGAACATCGCAGGCGGATATACATTGGTTGACTGAGCGGCAGGTGCAAAAGCAAAATTCCCCTGGTTGAGAAAAAGCACATTGTTACCTGATGTTTTTTCATAAAACACCAGATCCATCAGTCCATCGGCATCATGGTCAAGTTGGAGAAGATTGGGGTAAGTCTTCAGTACGTCGGTTGCTCCTGATTTTGGTTTGATATCTACAGGAGCAGCAAAAGTGCCATCTCCTCTGCTCGGCAAAATTCGAACAAGATTGGAATCGGGCAGGTAATACGTCAGATCAGGAATCTTATCGGCATTGGCATCAAAGAAAACCGTTGTGCCGGCAGATTTGTTAATATAACTCGGCGTGACGCTGTTTTTGGTATATTGACGATAACCGACACGGTAATTGTTTTGGCGTTCAACGACGGAGGAACTTACCAATACGGAGCCGGTAAATACGGTTAGGTTATTCCCGGTATTTTTATCGTAGATAAATAATTCAGACAAACCATCCCCGTTCAGGTCAACGATGTGTTGATTGGGATTAGCATAAGAAAGTCCCGCGTTATAGCCGGGTATATCCGAATATTCGCCTAATTGGTAGTATTCAGCATTGGCATCGCCGGGAATATCACTTACGATTTGGGATGTTCCGATAATGGGCTGGCCGGAAGCATAAGTAAGTACGGTTTGATCGGAAATGGCATCTCCCGAAACATCCGCAAACATCGGAAGAACCGCGCCATAGATAGCCGATCTCGTATATTTATAGGCACACGCATAGGGATTGCTCGGAGTAGGTCTTGAAAGGATAAATTCAAAGCCTGTGTTAACGGGCACCGGAATACCCGGGATATAAGTCAGGTTACTCCAATTCAATACAACATCATCAATATTGTCCCCATTCAACTCGGCAACAAAAGGCGTTCGAGAACTGAGATCGAACCAAGCCTCATCTGACAGTATCATAGGGGTAGGCGGCCTTATCTCACCAGCAAAAATAAAACTACCCTGTCCATTGTTTATCACAAATTGATAAATGGTCGTCACCGACCACTGTCCGACCGCATAGGGCGTAACTATTTTTTGAAAATTTACATAATCGAGCAACCCATCGCCGTTAAAATCACCCATTAGTTTAGTGGTCGTATTACTGAGGGCTACTGCGCTTCCGGGAGCACCGGTTGTATTCTGCCATTGGAATGTTGTTGGGCTAAAGCAATTGCCTGCCCCATCGCATTCTGTTACCGATGTCAGTTGCGAATAGCGGTTGACTTGGTAAGCAAGATCATACTGCCGAATCAGGTTGTTTTGCGCCAAAACCTGAATGGTTTTCAGCCGCCGGGTCAGGCTGCTTTTTTGCTGAAATCGCAAGCCATACAGCGTAGCAACATCGGGGCGAGACTCATAAATGAAAAGAATTTTGTTGTAGGGCGATAGGTTCGCGGCGGCATTTCCTGTATACAAAATACTTTCCGGAAGGTACTCCCCCGTCTGTTCATCGCGCAGGTACGTAAAGGTCATAAAGTTGCCTTTGCGATCTTCGATACGATTGATCAACCATTGAACTCCTACCTGTTTTATAGGATCTGTTACGCGGGAATTATCGGAGTTTCCATATTCAATAATAAGCCCTGATTTAGTATAAGCCCTAAAATACTGTGGAGCGCCCGTTATAGAATTTTCATATAAAATTACCTTCGTAAACGTTTGTTGTTCAGTATAATAAACGGTCTGATCAACGCCATAATTGATATCCAATCGTTGGTTGGTGAGGATAGATTCAGGAGCTAATACCAATCGGTTTCCATCCAGGGAATAACGGTCTTCTTTCGTATAGCTTACATTTAAAGCAACGCTCTTGGTTTGATTGGTCGCCGTCACGGTTTCATCCTGAGCCCGGGTACGACCAATGCGCGTAATGGCCGAAAGTCCCTGTAAACTCCACCCCAAACCTAAGGGGCCGTTTCCGCCGAGACTGTTGTACTGGAGTGAAAGCTGAGGTTGTAAACTACTGGTGCCCGAAGGTACCGCCAATGGAATAGAATAAGTAGCCGCGCCCGCATCAGAAACACTAACAGTTCCCTGTGTATAGCCGAAGTTATTGCCCGCAACGGGCAATTGAGCACGTAAAAATCCAATAGAAATAAGAAGAAACCAAAACAGAAAATAACGAAAAGGCATGGATAAAATAGAGCTTAGTGGGAAGCGTCATAAAAATAGAAAATATCCCTATCCTTCACAAAAAAATCACCAAAAGTTACCTAATGGTACACTTCCCCTATTTTTGAACTGCTACTTCTATATTTTTAACTCAATACTTCCAATCAGAATGACTCACTGGCAGCACGTTTAGCTCCCTTTTCAACTGCTTCCAATTGGGAAGAAATTTGTCCATGTACGAAAGAAAAACAGCGTTGTGGTGACGTTCCAGCAGGTGGATTAATTCGTGTACTACGATGTATTTCAGGCAGGGAAGTGATTTTTGGCCAATTCCAGGTTAAACTTATCCTGACCGACTTTGCTTTTTTACTTTTAAACTTCACCCGCATCGACATTTTTTCAGGCTCAAAAACTCCTGATTTGATGGACTCATTGTAGGATGCTTTTAACGTTTTCAGATTGTTGTGGATGTATTTGTGCCATTGCCGGGCTTTTTCAAGTATCGTTCATAGCCTTTCATCCAATCGTAATCAATCCCTTCAAAAAAGCAAATCTTTTCCTTTGAGGTATACATCAAGCTTGCTCAATACAGATTTACAGGTACTGCGGCTGCTTACGTTGGTGATCTGTTTAGCACGAAGTTTACTATACTGCACAAAACTCTCTCCCGCAATCTCTTTTTTAGTTGCTTTTGAAGGGTCGAAGCTGTTACCTTCCTGCCGGTTACTTGGGTTTTAGGTAGGTCCGTTCAACCTCCGGCAGCTTTGCCTTAATCGTATTGTTGATTTGAGAATGCAATGGGTGTGTTCTTCTTACTTCTTTTTTTCATCATCCCAGTGAATTTTTTGGACCCAAAAGCCACTGCAACCCGAAGCATTTTTTTTGCTTACGTGATTCTTAGTTGAATGTTTTGCGTACCGTCTTTTTTGACGCGATTATCCAATTCTACGTGGAATGTTATTTTACCCATTTTTTCTGAAACTTTTCTGAATAGCTGAGAATCGCACAGAACGAAAAAACCGCTTCTACATAGCGTAGAAGCGGTTTTTCATTGTTGCCGAACTGCACCAAATGTGCATTGTGCGGACGCGTAGGAACTACATAACACATTATTAATCAAATGTTTAATATTAACATGACTACGTGAGTACAAAACAGGTACAAAATCAGGTTGAATTGACCAATCCGAGGGCGTTGAGATTTCAGCGCTTTATCGCTGTTATGGAGTTGGATTCAGAACTTGCCAATATCCTCCATTATCCCCCCCTATTCGTGCAAGCTGTTTTGAGTTTTTGAGTTTACTGATTTGTTTTTCAATAGCGCGAGTTGAGATACCAACTGCCAGCGCAAGTTCTGCAATGGTCATTTGATTATTATCACTGACCAGTTTCAGTATTTTCTCCGAACTTTTCTCCGAACCCTTCACCGAACTTTTCACCGAACTTTTCACCGCCGTAAAATGCACTTCTATCCCTCCCCAATAAAATTCGTAGGTAGGGGCAGGTACATGAGCTTTTTCGCACTCGTTGATGATTTTATAAATACCTCTCCCCCACGACTCAATCATTCCCGCCCGGAAAAAGGTATTGGCAATGTCGGGATTATTGGGACTGGAAGAGTGAATGTTCAGGAATTTCTCCACGCTCCATCCTTCGGGAATATGGCCTGTATTCCACAATGACAATTTGTGGTCATAGACTTTGATTTGAATAGGATTTCCGCTGCTGTAATCTTTGTGCGCTACGGCATTGAGCAGGGCTTCGCGCAACGCGGCTTCGGGAAATAGATAAGTTTCAATGCGCCCAATGCCTTCATAACTCACAATGGCCCGCATATACTTGGTCAGCAACAAGTCCATGGTTTTTTCCACCTGTTCAAAAAGCGTTCCATGGATTTCGTCCTGGTACAGCAAGTCAACCTGATTTTCAAAGAAGCCAATTTTGATGTAAGCTCCCGTGATAAATCTTTCGGGGTCGGGATGAAAAAGCAAAACGGCAGCACGTTTTAGGTGTTGGTTTTCGGTCAATCGCAGGTGTTCCAACAACGCTTCGTTCTTTTCTCCTAAAACCGATTCTTCGACGCGCTTGGAACGCGTGGCTCTTTTTCGGAAATTATCAAATGCCCGGCTGTCGAGGTCGTTGATGGTAACATTAAGAACGGGTACACTGTCCCAATGTCGGCCCGTTTTTTGGAGGATGAATTTGTTCAGGGCCGCGCCTTTCAGCTCCTGCTTGGTGCTACCGCTGCGGTAATGGTACTGACCTTTGTAATTGACCGGATAGGGATAAGGCTCCACCGTAATTTCAAGATATTCCAAGCCGTTTTGCTGATGGCGGTTTACATCGACCACAATGCCTAACACATCCCGTACTTTGTTGGGAATGTCTTCCATGAGTTTGGCCGCATCCGACACACCCACGATGTCACCACCATCATTCTTCCCGATGACAATGGTACCACCCTGCGCATTGGCAAAACCGCATATCCACTTCAGGTATTCGTCACGCCATGATTCTTTCCATTCTGTATTTTGATTTTCGGCGTTCATTTCAATCATATTTTACCCATCAATAACCATTTCATTCCCCTGAAAATATTCTGATTTTTTGTCATAAGAATGCGTAAAGCTACCTAAAAACGCCCTCTCCTACAACCAATACGAGTCTTCAACATTTTTGTACATACAAACTGTACATACACTTGTATATACATCCCATTTTGAACGGTTGAAATAAAAGGTTACCTAGTGGTCTAAATTTAAAAACCCACGTTACAAGCCTGTAACGTGGGTTTTTGAGTAAATATAATATATACCTTATTACTTTGGCTGACAACCGAAAACGTAAGTACATTTGTAATTACACTAGGCAGCAAGCTTGGTTTCTTCTGTTTTAGAAGGTGTAAACTGCACGATTTTAGGACGCATTTTCATTGTTGCTGTCCATAGCTGGAACAGGAACATCACAAAAGCCGCACCAAAGTCAATACACCAAAACCAGTTACGAACTGGGTCGATTTTAAGCTTTATCTGTTCCCTTTTAGAGGCCATTTATATTATACCTACGCAATACTTTTACGCAATTGCAAATTATACACAAAAAATAGTATTTATAAACTTTCCTCATTTTACTTTTTGAAACAAGACCTTGTATTCTGACTTACTTAACTCACCCTGATACACATCTACATGTTGATATTTGAGGTCACTTAATAATTGAAGCACATTATCTTTAAATTCTGGACTAGCATTAACTCCGAAATAAACACTTTTTACCGCTTGCGCATCGAACTTAAATAAATGAATATCACCATTATTAATTTGAATATCAGATTCATTCAGAGGTTGAATCATCCGAAGTTCTTCTTCATACTCCCAATGTTTACTTTTTGTCAATAGTATCTTTTCAACCATGTGATCTATCAATTTGTCTTCTTCAAAATTTGAATCAAAGAGCGTGACATTAGGCCTTTCATCAACATATATGATATCATTGAGCTTTCTTAGTCTATCATTTTCGTTGATGGTTTTATTAAAGTAATGATTCGAGGGATCAAATTCTATAACATACCCTGTATGACTGTTTGTATAATGAGACCACATAGTCAAATTAGCATTCCTTCTCGTCAGGCTCAGCACTCCGAATTGTTTATTAAAAGATTCTTTTAGTAGCGTAGTGGGGTCTGACTCATTCATCTGATTCATTAGTGCACCGAATAAATTACTCGGATGCAATGAAGGCATCATTTCAAAAACCTGATCCATTGGATAAGCTGATAGTATCTCATTCCATTGCTCATCGGGTAACATCCCTCTGACATCTGGAGGCAAAAGCTCTGCTGTTAATTGTAAGCTCATTGCCTGTTGTAGTGCTGGATTTAAATATTCCTCTTGAAATTTATTATTATAGCCTTCATCCATTACTTTAGATATAAACGGAAGATTTTCGAAAGGATCATTTAAGTAATTAGCCTGCGTAAATCGCAGAGTCTGATTCTTCAATACATCAATTCTTTCAGGCGCTAAGTACTTAAATATTCTCATTGGCTATTTAGGTTATATTATTCTTAATAGGCTTTGTTGTGTCCTCATTCCCTAGGCCGCAGCCATTTTTAAATAGAGTTCCTCTTGGTTTAACCATATTTGCTGAGGTGTCTTGCCCTTGAGAGCTGAGTGGGGTCTCTCAAAATTGTAAATTCGCCACCACTC
>NZ_QPIW01000015.1 GCF_003339505.1 Runella aurantiaca | reverse complement strand
GAGGTCTCAAAAACGCAAATGATAATTTTATACGCTTATGCACTGAATATATTGAAATAATGATTCGATGGATTGACATCCAAATATCCTATAATCAGATAGTTACAAAATATCTTCGGCTTTAGTACATTCTTCGTTTGTATCGTACCCTAAATACTCGATATTTAACAAACAAGACCTTTGTTCACGAAAAAATATTACCTCAAAATGACTCGCCATTATGCCCTCTTGATAGGATTGGTCGTTGGAATCCACCATGCTACTTTTACCCAAAACAAACGTCTTCGCGACCTTGGGGTAAAAATAGGAATACTGCCAACGGGTAAGTTAAATGCCATTACGGATGTGGCAGGGGTGAAAGTTGGTCAAACCACGCTGAATGTGGGAGATAGTATACGTACGGGAGCGACGGTTATATTACCGCACGACGGTAATATGTTTCAACAAAAAATCCCCGCTGCCATTGAATTAGGAAACGGATTCGGAAAACTCGCTGGTTATAGCCAAGTGGCTGAATTGGGAAATATCGAAACTCCCATCGTCTTGACCAACACCTTAAATGTTTCGACGGCCGCCGCCGCGCTGGTCGATTGGACTTTAACCCAAAAAGGCAATGAAAATGTCCGTTCGGTCAATCCGATTGTGGGAGAAACCAACGATAGTTACTTAAATGATATCAGAGGGCGGCATGTAAAACAGGCAGATGTGATAAAGGCTTTGCAAACGGCTACCTCTGGCAGCGTGGAAGAAGGGAACGTGGGGGCTGGTACGGGAACCGTGTGTTTTGGATGGAAAGGCGGCATCGGTACTTCTTCCCGAAAACTTCCTGCCCTGTTGGGTGGATACACGGTAGGTGTGTTGGTTCAAACCAATTTTGGGGGTGTACTAGAAGTGGCTGGGGTACCCGTAGGCGTAGAACTTGGTAAGTATTCTTTCAAAGAAACCCTTGATAAATCTGGCGATGGCTCATGCATGATTGTCGTAGCCACCGATGCACCTTTGGACGCCCGAAATCTGAAGCGTATGGCAAAACGAGCCTTGATCGGCTTGGGCAAAACGGGGGGAATCATGGCCAACGGAAGCGGCGATTATGTCATTGCATTTTCAACGGCTTATACCATTCCGCACGATTCGAAGTCAAAATTTGAAGAGCAAAAATTGCTTCGAAATGACGATACTTCGCCCTTGTTTTTGGCTGTGATTGAAGCAACCGAAGAAGCCATCCTTAATTCATTATTGATGGCCAAAACGACAAAAGGTTACCAAGGGCACACCATAGAGGCCCTTCCTGTGCAGAAAGTGGTAGAAATTATGAAAAAGTACGGAAAGGTAAAATAAGCAGCGCTGGCTTATTTGCGCTCAGGCTGTTGCTCCAGATTAAATAAATCATTGAGCACGTCAATGAGCGTTTCGGCTTCTCCGCGCTTACAGGCCGCTTTGAGCTGAAGAACGGGCAGCTTGAGGATTTTCTGCATCATACTCGACGTGATTTTATCCACTTTTGCAGCCTCATCTTCGTTCATTGACTTCATATAACGAGCCAATTCTTCTTGCCGAATTTGCTCCAACGCATTTTTTAGCTTTTGGATTGTCGGAGAAACAACCATCTCTTTCGACCAATCTCCAAACTCATCCAAGGCTTGCGTAATGATGGACTCGACCTGTGGGATAGAAGCCAAACGGCGGCTGAGTGCTTCGTTGGCGCGTTGCTGAATATTATCAATGTTATATACAATCACCCCAGGAACCTGTTCGGCGTCTATCGCTACGCTGCGCGGTACCGATAAGTCAATCAGGTATTTGAATGAATACAGGGATTGTTTACGGAGAAGTTCTTTGGTAATAAAAGGTTCGTCGCGCTGAATCGAAGAGATGACCACGTCTGCTTTACGGATTTCCTCCTCTACATTTTCAAAATCTCCTACTTCAAATCCGAGTTCGAGGGCGAGTTGTTCGGCCTTGGCGCGGGTACGGTTGATAACCTTTATATTTGTGTATTTCTTTTCTTTCAAATTGCGACAAACATCCGTTCCGATTTCACCCACACCCACGACCAAAATGGAAGGGTTTTCTTTTAAAGTAGTGACGTGCTCAATCAGCTCTACCGCAACATACGAAGTCGAAGCGGCACCATCTCGGAAAGATGTTTCTTGGGCTACGCGCTTGTTGGCAAAGAAAATTGTGTGCAATAATCGGTGCAAAAACGGTCCCGCCATGCCCAAATCAACCGACCATTGGTATGCGTGTTTGACTTGATTGGGAATCTGCATGTCACCCACTACCTGCGAGTGCAAGCCCGTGGCTACTTCAAATAAATGCCGTGCGGCAGCATCTTGAGAAGCGTAAAAAGTGAAATAGGGGAGATAGGCTTCGGTATTGATGAGGCCTTTTTCAATCAGAAGTAACTTGGCAATGGCTACGTTGAAATCCTGAGGTGCGTTGTAATAGATTTCCGTGCGGTTACAGGTTGAAACCACCAAGATGTCTGAACCACCAAAAAATTCCTGCACTTTCAACATCAAAGCTTTCGCTTCGTCTTCGTTTAATGCAATTTGCTCCCGGATTTCGAGGGGAGCGGTTTTGTACGAAATGCCTATACTTCTAAACTGTAATGATTCCATGTCACTTGCCTAACAAAAAGTCTACAAAGTTATTTCAAAAACCTATTTCAAAGAATTAAAATGCGCCTACTTAGTAATTTAGAAAGATTATAAATTATTGGCCGTAATTCCTTGGCAATATCTGATTAGTTGAGAATGCGTAAGATGACCTTTGGAAGTTTGTAATATGATTAAAGTCATATTTTGGAAACTGAAGAGGTGCATCACCAAGCTTTGATTAATCAAAAGAATGTCTGTAATTTTAATTTTATGCCATCGTTTGATTGTACGTACGCATTCTCCCAAAAATTAGATGCGTGATTGAAATTAGACGCCATAATTTATACTCATTCTAAATTAATCAAAGGGCCAAAGGTGTTTTCGCCATTTTCAATGTATTTTTATAAAAACCTTTGCGTCTTATCAATGCTATGAAGCTACCTGCAATCGACATTTACAGTCAAAAGAATCTTTATCAAATTTTTATCGGAATCAATCTAGCTTTGATTGGCATCGCTTCCATTATCTATACCTACAATATTGTTGAAAACGTAGATGCCCGAGAAAAAAGACAGTTGACTTTATATGCCCAATTGATTGAATATTCGGCCAATCACTCGATTACGGAAGATTATACTTTTCTGTTTGAAGTTGTAAAAGACAATATTTTTCAAAGTCGCATCCCTACTATTTTGGTGGGAGAGGACAAAGTGCCCATCGACGGCACTAACCTGGATTTGCCTGCGCACTACCCATCAGAAAAACAAAAGTTACTCATTGAAGCCTTCGAAGAAATGAAAGATGAACATCCGCCGATTGAAGTGGATGTGGCTGGTACGAAACAGTACATTTATTTCAGTGATTCGTCATTATTGGTACAAATGAGGTACTATCCTTATGTTCAGTTGTTGAGCTTATTGGTGCTGGGATTCCTCGCATATCTGGTGTTCAGTGCATCGCGTACCGCCGAACAAAACCGCGTTTGGGTAGGATTGGCAAAAGAAACGGCGCATCAGTTAGGAACGCCGATTGCCTCTCTAATGGGATGGGTGGAGTTTTTTCGGACCGACCCCGAACGTTATCCCGATGAATATACTGGTGAGATTGAGAAGGACGTAAAACGCTTGGAAATGATTACTACGCGCTTTTCCAGCATCGGTTCAACGCCCGCCATGAAATACGAAAATGTATCAGAGGTAGTTTCAACCTTTTTAGATTATCTCAAACGACGAATTTCAACCAAAGTAAAAGTTACGTTTGTGAATGACCTGCCCGAAGAGCGTCAAATGAATATCAACCGAAACCTGTTTGAATGGGTGATTGAAAATATCTGTAAAAACGCCGTTGATGCCATGACGGGCGTCGGTGCGCTTAAAGTGCGAATATTTGTGTTGAACAAGCAAGAAATAGCCATTGATATCAGCGATACTGGGAAAGGGATTTCGAGAGGAAACTGGCAGAAAGTATTTAAGCCGGGAATAAGTACCAAAAAAAGAGGTTGGGGCTTGGGGTTGACTCTGGCCAAACGTATTATTGAAGAATACCACGGGGGAAAATTGTTTGTCAAAAATTCGGAAGTAGGAAAAGGAACGACCTTCAGGATTATCCTCAAACA
The DNA here is from genome assembly GCF_003339505.1 of Runella aurantiaca. GTDB lineage: Bacteria > Bacteroidota > Bacteroidia > Cytophagales > Spirosomataceae > Runella > Runella aurantiaca. The sequence continues at coordinate 154,015 of NZ_QPIW01000015.1, read as the reverse complement.
ACCGTCGACTTCATAGTAGATGAGTGAAAGTAAAAGTCTGGTTTTAAAGGGTTGAAAACATTCTCTCAAAACTCCGTTCTGGCAAGACTTTTAGCTAATTTAAGCAGGTAGTTTTTGCGCGACCAAATTTCCCCAAACCCGTTTTTGCACAAGGATTATTGAAAAAAAATGGCATTTCTATAGAAAATATCCAAAATACTACTCAAGGGTGTTTGGCTTTAATAAAACAAACGACTAATTTTGCGGCCTGAAACTTAAACAGTTAATGCTTAGTAGCAATTCCACAGCGGCACTCCGTTGCGGTTAAAGATTGAAAAATTAACTACTAACGTATAAACTCATAACGAATAACACTATAACATATACAATGGCAAACACAACAAACATAGGCAAAGTAACGCAGGTGATTGGCCCAGTTGTGGACGTGAGTTTTGAGGGGGAAGGCAAGCGCCTACCATCTATCCTTGATGCTTTGGAACTAACCAAGCCCAACGGACAGAAGGTAATTCTGGAATGTCAGCAACACCTCGGCGAAGACCGCGTACGCACCATCGCAATGGAGGGTACCGAAGGGATTCAACGCGGGATGGACGTATTTGACTTGGGAAGCCCCATCACAATGCCCATCGGTGAAGACATCAAAGGGCGTCTGTTCAACGTAGTGGGAGATGCTATCGACGGAATGAAGCAGGTAAGCAAAGTAAACGGCTTATCCATTCACCGTTCAGCTCCTAAGTTTGAAGATTTGGCTACGGCTACCGAAGTTCTTTTCACAGGTATCAAAGTGATTGACCTTTTGGCTCCTTACGTAAAAGGAGGTAAAATCGGTTTGTTTGGTGGTGCTGGGGTAGGTAAGACCGTATTGATCCAAGAACTGATTAACAACATCGCCAAAGCGTATGCTGGTCTTTCGGTGTTTGCTGGAGTAGGTGAGCGTACTCGTGAAGGAAACGACTTGATGCGTGAGATGATTGAAGCGGGTATCATCAAATATGGTGACGCGTTCAAACATAGCATGGAAGAAGGCGGTTGGGACTTATCGAAAGTAGATTACGAAGAATTGAAAAAATCGCAAGCTACGTTCGTGTTTGGTCAGATGAACGAACCTCCAGGAGCACGTGCCCGCGTGGCGTTGTCAGGTTTGACGATTGCTGAGTATTTCCGCGATGGAGACGGTACTGGACAAGGTCGTGATATCCTTTTCTTTATTGATAACATTTTCCGTTTTACGCAGGCAGGTTCTGAGGTATCAGCCCTTTTGGGTCGTATGCCATCAGCCGTAGGTTATCAGCCTACACTCGCAACCGAAATGGGTGCGATGCAAGAGCGTATTACTTCTACCAAGCGTGGTTCAATCACTTCGGTACAGGCCGTTTACGTACCTGCCGATGACTTGACTGACCCTGCTCCTGCTACGACATTTGCTCACTTGGACGCTACGACGGTATTGAGCCGTAAGATTGCCGAGTTGGGTATCTATCCTGCGGTGGATCCACTCGATTCTTCAAGCCGTATTTTGAGTGCTGAAAACCTAGGAGATGCGCACTATAACTGTGCTCAGCGCGTAAAACAAATCCTCCAACGCTACAAAGAATTGCAGGATATTATCGCGATTTTGGGTATGGAAGAATTGTCGGAAGAAGATAAACTGACGGTAAACCGCGCTCGTCGTGTACAGCGTTTCTTATCACAGCCGTTTTTCGTGGCAGAAGCATTTACCGGTTTGAAAGGAGTTTTGGTTGACATCAACGATACCATCAAAGGCTTTAATCAAATCATGGACGGTGAGTTTGACCACTTGCCCGAATCAGCGTTCAACCTTGTTGGAACCATCGAAGATGCCATCGAAAAAGGAGAGCGTCTGTTGAAAGAAGCGGCGGGTAGATAATTAAATCGTTTCCGATATGAATTTAGAAATCATCACTCCCGATAAAAAAATCTTCTCTGGCGAAGTTTCTGCGGTTACTTTTCCAGGTACAGAAGGACAGTTTCAGGTTTTAAATAACCACGCTGCCCTTGTAAGTACCCTCGGACAAGGTGCTATCGTCGTAGAAGGGGCCCACAAGGAAACCTTTACAGTAGATGGCGGCGTAGTTGAAGTACTGAACAACAAAGTACTGGTACTAGCCGAATCCATTTCGTAAGATTTTTTTTCGAATATATTACAGGCGCGGGGCTCAAAAAGCTCCGCGCTTTTTTATGCAGAAATCTTTTTAAAGGTTTTTGCTGTATATTAGGGGAAGTAAAACTCCCTTTTTGGCATGAAAATTCTCTCTGGTTTGGGCTTAGGTCTGTTTTTGGCAGGTTTCGGGTTATGGCTTTATACGTTGACTATGAATGAGTTTACACTCACTCCCGCCATTTTGAAACAAAATATCAAGCCAGAGCATCAGTCTACATTGGGTACACGCCTGCAACCCATGCTCAACAAAACCTACAGCAACGGTTGGGCGTTTAGTTACGCGTTTGATAATGAGCTGAATGGACTCAATTCGGAGTATAAAGCCGCCCAACAGTGGGATAAGGTAATTTATGACGAATATAGTTTTGCCATCACCAAAGCCGCCGCCCAAGGGCCGTTGAAAGAAACCCCTTCTCAGTGGCTTTTTTTAACCTTTGGCTTAGCTATTCTAGGGGCATTGCTTTACATATTGCCTCAATTACGATTGCTTCCTGGTATCAAGAACAACCATATCTTTCAACAATCATCTACCGCAAGAGGGGCGTTGGGGTGGATGGTAGGTACTTTTCTGATTGGTTTTTATATTTTACTTTATTATTTCCCGCAGTACCTCGTCAATTGGACGCTGCTCGTGGACCCACTGAGTAAAGCCTTTAATGGCGGTGAGGCAAGTCGGTGGTTTTTGTACGGGTTTTTGTATACTATTTGCGTGACCGTAATGGGCGTTCGAATGCTGATTAAATATCGCCACAGCAGGTATCAGCAAGTACGTACACTATCGGTGATGTTTTTTCAGACGGCAGTGGCGTTTATCATTCCGGAGATACTGGTGAGTTTGAATAAACCTTATTACGATTTCAAAAATATCTGGCCGCTCGATTACGACTTTTTCTTTGATTACAATCTCAATAGTTTGGTCCAGAGTGGTGGTTTGGGGATTTTTATGTTGGTTTGGGGCATTATCTTATTCTTGATAGGAGTACCCGTGATGACGTATTTCTTTGGGAAACGCTGGTACTGCTCGTGGGTGTGTGGCTGTGGAGGCTTGGCCGAAACCCTAGGTGACCCGTATCGCCAACTTTCGGATAAGTCATTAAAGTCCTGGAAAATAGAGCGTTATATTGTACATGGTGTGTTGGTATTTGCGGTGCTGATGACAGCAATGGTTCTTTATACCTATTTTACAGGCTCGTCCAATGTCCTATTTATTGACAGTTACAGTGTGCGGTCGGCTTATGGTTTTTGGATTGGAGGCATTTTTGCAGGTGTGGTTGGAACGGGTTTTTATCCACTCATGGGCAACCGTGTTTGGTGTCGTTTCGGTTGTCCGTTAGCCGCGTATTTAGGCCTTTGGCAGCGCAAAAAATCGCGTTTTCGCATTACAACCAACGGTGGACAATGTATTTCCTGTGGAAATTGTTCGACGTATTGTGAAATGGGCATCGACGTGCGGGCCTACGCCCAGCGCGGGCAAGACATCGTACGCTCGTCGTGCGTGGGCTGCGGTATTTGTTCGGCGGTATGTCCGCGTGGCGTACTTAATCTGGAGAATGCCTCCGAAGGCACGCGCGTAATGGTCGCTCCCGAGGTAATGCTGGGAAACGATATGAAACGGTAGTTTGTGCCACCTTTAAAATCCATACCTCAATCCTGCACCTACGCCAAAAAGGTGAGGTTTGGCGTCAAAAAGTGCGTTAGAACGGGTATTAGAGCCAAGCGCCTGTTGGTAATTTCCAGAAATCAACGTGGTCCAGCGTTTGCTCATTTTGTATTGAACCCGCATTCCCGTACTTGCCGACAGCGACAGTGTCTTGTAAGGATTGTCGGCTCCGCTTACAGAAACGATTCGCTCCTGTCCTGATTCAAAGCTATTTCTTAAGAAAATATTATTGATAAATCCGCCTATAAGCCAAAGAGATAGCTTGCGTTTGGGCTTGACCAACGCAAATCCAGCTTGCACTGGGACTTGTAAATACTGGTAGGCATTCGAAATGTTTTGATTGGTGGCAAAGGACTGAATTTGGGATTTATCGCTCCCTGCACTCGCAAAATCATACTGTTTTGTAAGATTATTGCTCAGGTTGACAGCTGCTTCGAGGTTGTTGACGTAACTGTTGGTGTACACATTAAATCCATTTGTCCCTTCAAAGACAGAATTTCCCTGTAAATAGTTGACTCCTGTTTCGATAGACCAGCGTTGGTTCAGTTGTAAACCTCCCTGCCACTGAACCGCGTACGAAAGGGCAGCGCGGTTTGAGCCAGCGTTGGTAGAGTTGGTTGTATTGGCCAACGCATTTTGGCCCGACATCGCAAATGCCCGACCTGCAGAGCTTCCTCCAATGGCCACCCCAGCGTTATAGCTGGCAGGCATAATACCGACCGACGCCCAGTACTCTTTCGTTGAGGCTTTTTTGGGTGTTTCGGCACTGCTTTCAGGTGCCTGATAGGCTACCCAAATTTGTTTTTTGGATAAGCCGGGTAAGTTGCGCAGATTTTTGCCGTCGAGCGCATTAATTTCTACCGCTGGTGTTGATTCAAAAATAGGTGTGGATATAGTCAATTGGTTAGTAATCAAATCATTCGTTTGCAGGCTGTTTTCTTTGAGGTTTGAATTTGATTGGGGAGCGGCGGATAAAACGGGCAGTGGGCTGGAAGACTGGGTTTTCGCAATTGCACTTTCTTCTTTTATCGCCCATTCTTTTGGTAATTTTTTAGCAATATCGGTAGCACCCGCCTTGTTTTTTGGGTTAGATGTGTTGTCAGTTGAGGCAATAGATGTTTTTTTAGAAAGTTGGAGTGGATTTTTGTCAACTTGTTTATCTTCTTTTTGTACAATCGTCGATTGGGCAGTTTGTTCGGCAGAAGCGATTTCAGGGGTTGGTTTTTTGTTTTGCTCCTTTGAAATAGCCTCTTTATTGGGAACAATAACTTTTGCTTCATTTTGGGCGATGTTTCCACGCAACGTATCTGAACGGGTGTTTTGACTCAACCACCAGCCCCCTAACGAAATAGCCAACAAAGCCACACCCGCCGCCGCCATCCAATGCATATTTTGCCAACGACGCCACAACGGCAACACTACCACGCGCTCTTTCTCCTCTTCGTCCAAACGTTCCTCTATCCGCGCCCACACCGAATCGGGGGGCATCTCGGAGGCGTCGTCAAACGCTCTGCGCCAGTTTTCTTCAAAATTATTCTGTTCCGACGTATCCATTTTTTCTAACTGAAACCTAATTAAAAACTTTCCAACATCTTTGCCTGTAACAACTGTTTTGCCCGGGCGTATTGCGATTTGGACGTACCTTCTGAAATTCCCAGCATTTCGGCAATTTCATTGTGTTGATAACCCTCGATTGCGTACAGGTTGAACACCGATTGGCAGCCAGGGGGGAGTTCGCGTACCAACGACAGCAACTGCTGGTATTGAATCCCCGACAGGGCTGTCTCGTTTTCTGCTACGGCATCGGTATGGTTATCAATATCTGCTTGCTCTAAGTACGCTTTTTCTTTTCGCAAGTATGAAATGGCGGTATTGATGACCACACGCTTAATCCACGCTTCCAACGGACAATCATATCTGAACGTATGTATCTGGGAAAAAACCTTAATAAACGCTTCTTGAAGAACATCCTCGGCCTCAAAACGGCTGCGCGTGTAGCGTTGACAAACGGCAAACATTTTCCCCGCAAAACGCTCATAAAGCGTTCGCTGGGCTATGCGGTCTTTATTTCGACACCCTTCAACTAACGTTCGTTCATCTTTCATGTATGCCGGTATGTTCTAATGACGCACAGGTTTAAAGAAAGGTTGGAATGGATTGTAAAATTTTATATGCATCGTTTTTGGAGAAAAACTGCAAACGTTATTTGACGATTTATCATTGTTACAGGCTGTCAATTAAAGGTAAAAACATGATAATGAGTGCTATTCGTTTCAGGCCAATGCGAAAAAACAGACCATTGAGCCAGAAAAGTTTAGGCGAATACAAGATGATTTTTGTTTTTATTGAACAATTTAGGGCTGCTTGTCATTTATCTGGTATATAACGTTCCATTTATCAAAATGATAACAATCGTAGTCGGTACCAATCGGCGAAACTCCAAATCTAAAGACGTAGCTTTGTTTTATCAAAAGTTACTCGCCGAATTCAATGCCGAAAGTCAAATTTTGGACATTGCCGAACTTCCTGACGACTTCATAAGGACCGCCTTGTACGAAAATAACGGAAAAAATGAAGTTTTTAATGCCTATCGTAAGATGATGAAGGAGGCCGATAAATTTGTTTTTATCGTACCAGAATACAACGGATCTTATCCTGGGGCACTAAAAGGGTTCATTGACGGATTGGGCTATCCTAGCGAATTGAAGCATAAAAAAGCCGCCTTGGTCGGAATTTCGGACGGTGTGCAAGGGTCGGCGTTGGCGTTGAGTCACTTGATTGATGTCTTTCATTACTTAGGATTGAATGTGTTGGCCCAGCGGGTGAAGATTCCGTTTATGAAGAAAAATTTTCAAGAAGGAGAAATTAAAGATGCGCTTATCAATCAACTTATCCACGAGCAAGCGGAATTGTTGGTAAATTTTTAACTTCGCGGCCTAAACAGGTCAATGTATTAAAGTAACAGAATTTATGGCACACAATTTCGATATTCCGTTTGAAGGAACCGCAGAAACAATTTTGGCGAAAGCAAAACGCGCCATTGAATCAGGAAATGGCACCATGACTGGCGACAGTGCAGCGGGCTCTTTTTCGCTTCCTGCTGGAATCAGCAAGGTAAAAGGGGAATACGCAGTAGAAGATAACAAACTCAAAATAACCATCACCGACAAGCCAATTTATGTAAGTGGCGACATGATTGAGAATATTCTCAAAAAGCACCTGTCGTAACTAAAAGCCCTCGAAATTTGGACTTTCGAGGGCTTTTAGTCTTAACTCAAAAAATCCAATGCTCTACGTTCAGACCACGCAAATTCATCGTTTTTGACCAAAAAACCCACGTGCCCGCCCGTCTTGGGGGTTTCTACAAAAATGAAGGGGTGTTTTGCGGCCAATGCTTTCGGGGCGCAGTCGGCATTTAAAATAGGATCGTTTTGGGCGTTACAAATCAAAACGGGAATGCGTACTTCCTTGATGAAATTGACGGCGGATGCCTGTTCGTAAAAATCGTCGGCATCGCGGTAGCCGTTGACGGGCGCAGAAAAAAAATCGTCAAAATCTTTCCAAACTTTAACGTTTTTCAAGCGACTCATGTCCAATTTGCCTGGATACAGCTCCGATTTAGCGGTGATTTTTTTAGTTAGTTTTCTCATAAATCGGTCGCGGTAAAACCGATTTTTTGGTAAATCGAGAAGTTCTGCGCTGGTTTTCAGATTAGTAGGGGCAGAAAAGGTAGCTGCACCTCTTACAACGTCTGGCAGGTCTCTGCCCTTTGCTCCCACGTATTTCAAGGAGATATTTCCGCCCATGCTGTATCCCACAAGTACTATTTTTTCGTAATGTTTGGTGCGCAGGGCGTGGTTGATGAGTTCGCTGATGTCGCCAATTTCGCCGTGATTGTACAGCCGAAAGGCTTTGTTCATTTCACCGCTACAGGAGCGGCAGTTCCATGCTAACACATCCCAACCGTTTTGCGAAAACAATTTGGCGGTTCCTTTGATATAATGTCTTCCCGAATCGCCTTCCAAACCGTGAGTTAGTACCACCAGTTTTTTACTACGTGTATCGAGCCAATCAATATCCACAAAATCACCGTCTGAGAGTAGGAATCGTTCGCGCTCATATACCACTCCTTCAACCTTCCGAAAAACGCTAGGAACGATGGTTTGCAAATGACCATTGAATAGATAACGGGGTGGACCAGGATAGGTTGATTGATAGATAACGGGCATTGGAACATATTTTCTGCAAAATTGACGGTAATTTTCAAGAAATCGTCAAATTTTGTACCAAACATTCTTTGGAGGTTGTTCAAAAAAATGATTACTCGGTCGACTCGATAGGTTGATAGAGTAGAACTTTCAGCGTATTTTTGCAGTTAATAAATTTTCAGTGTCTTAAAACACTTCAACATCTACTAACACTACTCCCATGATTCGCTCCGTAGCCGACCGCGTTTATCTGGACAATGCCGCCACCACCCGTATATCCCCCGAAGTTATCGAAGCCATGCTTCCCTGGATGACGGAGCAGTACGGCAATCCATCTTCTATTCATGGGCACGGACGTGTAGTGAAATCGGCCATTGAACAGGCGCGTAAAACGGTAGCGGGGTTGTTGAATACTTCACCGGCACAGATATTTTTTACATCGGGTGGTACCGAAGCCGACAATACGGCCATTACGTGTAGCATTGATAATTATGGATTAACGCACGCCATTACGTCGCCGTTGGAACACCACGCAGTATTGCATACCTTGGAATATCTGGCCAAAGCGGGAAAAATCAAGTTGAGCCTTGTGAATATTGATGCCAAAGGCCACGTAGATTTGAATCATTTGGAAGAACTACTTCAGACGAATCCGCGTTCGTTGGTATCATTGATGCACGGCAATAATGAAATCGGTAACTTGCTGGATTTGAATGTAGTAGTCGATTTGTGTGCGCAGTATAACGCTATTTTTCACAGCGATACGGTTCAAACCGTGGGGCATTTGCGTCATGATCTGAAACAACTCAAAACGCATTTTATCGTTGGAGCGGCCCATAAATTCAACGGTCCGAAAGGTGTTGGCTTCTTGTACATCAATGCCGATGTAAAAATTCATCCTTATATTCATGGTGGTTCGCAGGAGCGCAATATGCGCGGCGGCACAGAGAACGTATACGGAATTGTGGGGTTGGGGAAAGCCCTAGAAATTGCGTATCGCGACATGGATAGCCACCGTGCTCATATTGAACATTTGAAAAAACGTATGATTGCGGGCTTCCGCGAAAAGATAGAAGATGTGCGTTTTAACGGAGATTGTGAAAATTTGGAGCGCAGTAATTATACCGTACTCAACGTGAGTCTGCCGCCGTCGGACATCAGTGATATGTTGCTTTTTAATTTAGATATTGCCAAGATTTCAGCTTCGGGCGGAAGTGCCTGTTCTAGCGGCTCAGAAGTGGGCTCGCACGTGTTAGGGGCGCTTGGCGTGGCTCCAGACCGTGGGAATGTGCGTTTTTCATTTGGAAAATACAATACCGAAGCAGACATTGACTACGCGGTCAACACCGTTGCAGAAATGTATAAAGCAGTGACGGTCTAAACATCCCACGATACGCGCACATCGGCCGTGAGTGGGTGCGCCATGCACGTTAGCACGCGGCCGAGTGTTACTTCTTCGTCTGTGAGAATTTCGTTGTATTCCATTTCAACCACACCTTTTGCACATTGGGCAATGCAACTTCCGCATTGGCCTGAGCGGCAGTTGTAAGGCAAAGGCAAGCCTGCTTTTAATCCCGCATCCAAAATCGTTAGGTTATTGACGACTTCAACCGTTGTGGATATTCCTTTAAAATCCAGTGTTACGAATTGTGGTTTGTACTGCTTTGGAGTAGGGGGTTTGGTATCGACCGTATAAAATTCGCGGTGGATGCTGTCTTTGGCAAAGCCCATGGTAAGGAGGGTAATTTGCACCATAAGCATAAAATGCAACGGCCCACAGGTATAAAAAGCGGTATCGTCTTTGGCGGAAAGCAAATGTTGCTTGACAATCTCTTCCAATAACGAATTATTGAGTCGGGCTTGCTGTAGATTTTTGGCATTTCCCCAGAAAAAAATCACTTTTAGGCGGTTGGGATATGCCGCTTGCAATTGGTTGATTTGCTCATAAAAAATCGTAGATTCGACCGTTTTGTTGCTGTAAAGAAGCGTAATGTAGGTTTGAGGTTCGGCGTAGAGAAGTTGTTTTAATAAAGAGAAAAGCGGCGTAATTCCGCTCCCTGCTCCCACCAAAAATACATGGCTTGGCACCTCATGGGGTGGAATTATGAATCGTCCTGAAGGTTCCAGTGCAGTAAGTACATCGCCCTCTTTGGCATAATCAAGCAATCGACGGGAAACCAACCCGTTGGGCACGCGCTTAATGGTAATAGCGGGCAACTCGTCTACTCCTGGTGCGGTCGAAAAAGAAAAAGAGCGCCTGACTTCCTGGCCATATTCATCAAATAACAACGTCAAAAATTGCCCCGCTTGATACTCAAAAGGAGCATCATCATTGGGCTGTAAGACAAACGTCTTTGTATCGGCTGTTTCAGGGATGATTTGCTCGATGCGGAATTTGCGAGTAGTCAGGTCCATAGGTCAGAAAGAAGGCGAGGGGTTTGCCTCGCCTTATGGTTCATTGATTTTATCCGTTTATCCAGCTTTCCACTTCCTCCTTTTTGGGCATGGGAGCTTCGATTTTTAACTTTTTACGCAGGCCGCCCAAGTCGTTGAAGACTTTGTTGGGGTTGGCCGCCTTTAGCGCTTCGATGGTCAAAAAACCCATTTTCTGCAACGCAGGAATCCAAACAGTAGGTACGCCCTGTGTCATGTAATCATTTTCAGATGCCACTTCGGCTTTCTTTTCGGGGCGCATTTGTGGGAAGAACAACACTTCCTGAATGCTTGTCTGGTCGGTCATCATCATTGTAAGGCGGTCGATGCCGATACCGATTCCCGACGTGGTCGGCATTCCGTATTCCAGTGAGCGGATAAAATCTTCGTCCATCGCCATGGCTTCTTCGTCGCCGCGCTCAGCCAGACGGAGTTGCTCCTCAAAGCGTTCGCGTTGGTCGATGGGGTCGTTCAGCTCAGAATACGCGTTGGCAACTTCTTTTCCGTTGATAAACAATTCAAATCGCTCCACCAAGCCCGGTTTGCTCCGGTGTTTTTTGGTCAACGGCGACATTTCGACGGGATAATCAATGATAAACGTCGGTTGAATCAGGTTGTCTTCCACTTTAGCCCCAAAGATCTCATCGATCAATTTGGCCACGCCCATCGTCCCGTCCGTTTCGATGCCCCATTCGTTGCAATGCGCAATCAATTCGGCTTCTGTTTTCCCTTCGACATTGACGCCTGTATATTTTTCAATGGCTTCAAAAATGCTCAACCGCTCATACGGGCCCGCAAAGTCGATTTCGTTGCCCCATGATTGTATTTTTGTTTGACCATTTACCGCCAAAGCCACTTTTTCTAGCAGCTCTTCGGTAATACTCATCATCCAGTGGTAGTCTTTGTAGGCCACGTAAAATTCCAAGGATGTAAACTCGGGGTTGTGCGTACGGTCCATACCTTCGTTGCGGAACATTTTCCCGAATTCATACACACCGTCAAAACCGCCTACGATGAGGCGTTTGAGGTACAACTCGTTGGCAATACGCATATACAGTGGCATATCCAACGTATTGTGGTGGGTTTTGAAAGGACGGGCCGTTGCGCCGCCGTGGATGGGCTGTAAAATAGGCGTTTCTACTTCCAGCCAACCTTTATCATCAAAAATGCGCCGCATGGTACTGATGATTTTGGCGCGCTTGATGAAAATATCTTTGACGTGCGGATTCACAATCAAATCCACGTATCGCTGACGAAAGCGCTGCTCAGGGTCCGTAAAACCGTCGTAGGTTTTTCCATCGGCTTCTTTGACTACGGGCAGCGGTTTGAGTGACTTGTTCAGGATTTTGAATTCTTGAACGTGAATCGAAATCTCGTTGGTTTGGGTCGTAAACACAAATCCTTTCACGCCAATAATATCGCCGATGTCGAGGAGTTTTTTGAATACGGTGTTATACAGCGTTTTGTCTTCGTCGGGACATAGGTCATCGCGACGGAAATACAACTGAATGCGTCCAGTGCTGTCCTGAAGCTCCACGAAAGAGGCACTTCCCATAATACGGAAGCTCATCAAACGGCCAGCGATGGAGATGTTCTTATAGTTTAACTTATCGTTTTCGTAGTTTTTGTGGATGTCGGCCGCGGTGACGTTGACGTCAAACGATTCGGCAGGGTAGGGGTCTATCCCCAGTTTCATCAATTCTTCGCGCTTTTGGCGGCGCAACAGTTCTTGTTCGCTTAGCATTGTATTCGGCAGTTTGCGGCACTGAAGTACCGCTTTTGACTTTTTATGAGGGCGCAAAATTAAAAAAAATAACGGTTAATCTGTGCTTTTACTACCCTTTCGCTTGATTTTGAATGCTTTTCTTGTAAAACTAAACGGTTGAGAATTGGTTTTTCCCACTCATAAATCGGTTTTGCCTTTTATCATTGTTGCAGAGAAATTTTCGTTAAAAATAGATACTATTGTAATATCAATTTAATATCAAATATGTCATGAAAGAAAAAGAACTTACTTCTACTTCGGGTTATGCATTCATTGCGGCAATCTTGGTCCTGTGGATCTTTGGGGGAATGATAGCTGCGGGCGCACAGGCAGGTTTACTGGCCACTATTTTATTCCTTGGCGGCACGACTCTATCGATGGGTTTAACGGTAATCAATCCCAACGAGGCTGCTGTAGCTACTTTTTTCGGGGAATACGTCGGAACCATCCGACATAATGGATTACGTTGGGTCAACCCTTTGTATCGTCGCCGTAAAATCAGTTTGCGTGCCCGCAATCTCAACGGACCAAAACTGAAAGTGAACGATAAAATGGGCAATCCAATCGAAATTGCCGCCGTTGTGGTCTGGCACGTACAAGATACTGCCCAGGCTTCTTTTGAAGTGGATAATTACCAAAAATTTGTAGAAATTCAGTCAGAGGCAGCTATACGAAAATTGGCAGGTATGTATTGTTATGATACCATTGAAGACGAAGATGCCGAGATTACGCTGCGCGACGGTTCAGGTAAAATCAATGAAATGCTTGAACACGAATTGACGGAGCGATTGGTTCGGGCTGGAGTTGGAATTCATGAAGCACGCATCAGTCATTTGGCCTATTCGCCCGAAATTGCGGGGGCAATGCTCCAGCGTCAGCAGGCATCGGCGGTGGTAGCGGCTCGTAAGCAAATTGTGGACGGTGCCGTTGGAATGGTGGAAATGGCATTGGCAAAACTTTCGGAAAAAGGCATTGTACACCTTGACGAAGAGCGCAAAGCCGCTATGGTAAGCAACTTGCTGGTAGTGCTTTGCGGTGAAAAATCAGTGAGTCCGGTTATAAATGCTGGCACCTTGTACAATTGACCGTTTCGCTTAAATTTCTACTTTTGGGAATGTTTAAAGACGTCGCTGTCTAAACATTCCCTTTGGATTTTCTGTCAATTTCATTTTCAAACCAATGGCCAACGAAAAAAAGGCGTTTGTGCTTCGCGTCAGTGCCGAAATGCTGAAAGAGTTGGAGCGATGGGCACAGGAAGAGTTTAGAAGCACCAACGGCCAAATTGAATTTCTTCTGAGCGATGCGCTCAAAAAACGACGAAAGTCGCCGGGGAAGCTGCCGCCCGATGTTGACCCATCGGATGTAAATGGCATTTAAACTGCTAAAAAAGCATAGTTTTTAAGATTTATTATTCCCGTAGTTATACAAAGTAAAAATATAATTACGGGAACAATAAATGGTTATGAATCAGTAAATTATTGATAATAATGCTTGTCCAGACTGAGTTTTCACTCCGCAGTTCTTCAAAGTACGTTTAATTTTTTTTCTTAGGTTCTCTTTTTCAGGGATTGCCCGCCGCTCACTTTGCCGTTTTTGCTACATTCCTTATCGTAACGAGTATTTTGTGTACATGGGCAACGATTGAGGTCTATGAACGGATGCGGGTAGAGGGCAAGCGCTTATCTCCGCAGGCATTTGCTTAAAAATGGAAATCGCTTTTTAATAGATATAAACTTTTTGCTTTTCTACACTTCACATTTGCTAACTTAGGGTCGAAAACCACCTCAAGCAATGAAATTTACGAGTCTCTTTTTTGTGTTTTATATCGGCTGTTCCTTAACGGCTTTTACGCAGGTAGGTACAGCAGCCCTGGAAGAATATTATGTTTTGATTGATGCCACACATATTGAAACAAAACAACCTGTCTCAAGCGCTAAATTTTTCGTGACCGATGAAGAAGGTAAACGCGTTTTTGAATTACAGGCCGATGCCGCTGGCAAGGCTTCGGCCAAACTTCCGCGTAAAGCCAATTACCTCGTAGAATGCATTGCGGAAGGCTTTATGACGCTTCTTTTGCCTGTCCGGGATTTACGTCCTCAAAATGTAGTGCAGTTTAAAATGATACCTGTCAAAAAAGCCATTGAACCTTTTAAGATACCCGAGAAAGGCAAAGCCATTACGCTGAAAAATATCTATTTTGACCGCAGCAGTCCTGTGCTTCGCGCCGACTCGCAGCCAGAATTGGATGCATTAGCCGAAGCATTAACCCAAAACCCTACGGTTCGGATTGAAATCAGAGGACATACTGACAGTGCCGGCGATTTTGACCTAAACGTAAAACTTTCCCAAGAGCGCTGCCAAGCGGTAGAAGCCTATCTGATCAAAAAAGGAATTCAACGCTCGCGTATTCAAAGCAAAGGACGCGGAAGCCTTGACCCCATTGCCCCCAATACTTCGGAAGAAAACAGAAAAAAGAATCGCCGGGTGGAGTTTGTGGTATTGTGATGGAAGGCTTTTGCGTAATTTTGCCAGATGCATCTGTACCTCCATATTCCTTTCTGCAAGCAATCCTGTCATTACTGTGATTTTCACTTTAGCACTAGTCTGAAGTCGAAAGCAGAATTGGTGACGGCCATTTGTCGTGAAATAGAGCTTCAAAAAGATTATTTGCCAACGCGTGAGCTCGAAACCATTTACTTTGGTGGCGGAACGCCCTCGTTGCTGACAGAGGTAGAATTAGGGCAAATTTTTGAAACCATTCACCAAATTTACCATGTTCAGCCCTCGGCCGAAATTACCTTGGAGGCCAACCCGGATGATTTAACTTCCCCAAAACTCCTTGCGTTACAGCCTTTCATTAATCGTCTCAGTATCGGGCTGCAATCGTTCCATGAACCGTATCTGCGTTTTATGAATCGAGCACATAACGCGGTCGAATCAGAAGCCTCGGTAAAACGAGCCCAAGACCACGGCTTTGCCAACCTGACCATTGATTTGATGTACGGGATGAGTGAAACACAATTGAGAATTGAACACATACCAACAGTTTCTGACGAACAATTATGGCAGAGGGATTTGGAAAAGGCCGTTGCCTTAAATACTCCCCATATTTCGGCCTATAATCTGACCATTGAGCCCAAAACAGCTTTGGGAAATTGGCTCAAAAAGGGGGAAATAAATGCTGTAGATGAGGAGGTGTCAGCGCGTCATTTTGAGCAAATGCTCACATATCTTGGCTCAAAGGAGTACGAGCAATATGAAATCTCAAACTTTGCCCGCGATGGCCAGTACGCTCGCCACAACAGCAGCTATTGGAAGCGCAGGTCTTATTTGGGCGTTGGTCCAAGTGCGCATTCGTTTAATGGAACTTCAAGGCACTACAACATTGCCAATAATGCCCTTTACATTCAGTCACTTAAAGCGGGGGATTTGCCTTTTGAAGCCGAAATCCTGAGCCCTCTTGATCAGGTTAATGATTATCTTCTCACGAGTCTACGTACGATTTGGGGGTGTGATTTAGGAATTATTCAACAACTAGCGGGAATTGATTTGAGAGAAATACAAAAAAAATACTTGGCGGCGTTTATGGATAATGGGTGGATAATTATTGAAAATAACGTTCTGTTTCTTACGCCCAAAGGCAAATTATTTGCCGACCGAATCGCGTCAGATTTATTTGTTATCTGATAAGTTTCTCCAAATTTGTAATTTTTGGCTACTGAATTTTTGAATCAGCACTGTAATTTTTAATATATTTAACAGCCCAACAAAGACATTTTTATGGCCGCTAATCGTATTCGTCCTACTACCGCCACCGCTCCGAAACCTAAGCCTACTTCTGCTGGGTGGCGTTCACTCATTTTGCGGATTTTACTCAAAACGGTTCTTTATTTTGTGATTGGTTCGGTGATATGGGTAACGGTTTTGAAATTTGTTCCTGTTTGGGTTACCCCATTGATGATTGCCCGAAAAATGGAGGCCATTTCAGAAGGGCGTAGTAGTAAAATTTATTCGGATTGGACACCGATGAGTGAGATGTCTAAAGAGGCGCCGCTGTCGGTGGTAGCTTCGGAAGATCAGTTGTTTCCAGAACATTGGGGATTTGATTTCAAATCAATGGGCAATGCCTTCAAACACAACCTCCGAGGAAAAAAAATTAGAGGTGCCAGCACTATTTCTCAGCAGGTAGCCAAAAACGTATTTCTCTGGCAAGGGCGTAGTTACATACGAAAAGGACTGGAAGCGTACTTCACAGTCTTGATTGAAATAATATGGGGAAAAGAACGCATTTTGGAGGTATACTTAAACGTAGCCGAAACGGGCAATATGACTTTTGGGTATGGGGCGGCAGCGCAACGTTTTTTCTACAAACCAGCCTCATCTTTGACCCGAAACGAAGCGGCAAGGATTGCGGCGGTGCTACCAAGCCCTCTTCGTTTTTCGGTCAAAAATCCATCCAGTTATGTTCAACGTCGTACTGCCCAAATAGCGCGCCAAATGCGGATGCTAGGTCGCGACTATGTCCTCAGTTTATAAATTCATTAAGTATTTTTGCTTACCTCTTGGAGAATAGATAAAAACCATATTATTTAGGCGAATCACACAAATAGTATTCTGTTAAGTTTATCTAAGATTGACGTATTAATTGCCGAAAAATTTAAAGAATACCCTACTTATTCTGAGAATTATTTGATTTACCTAACCGTAAATCTAAACAATGAACCTCTATACCTATGAAATAAATCATGGGGTATAATAAGGAAATCAAGAAGTAGGGTTATGAAAATAAACGGTTTACGTTTTCTTATTTTGATAATAGCATTCAGTGGGTTGTTGCTTTGTAATAAGGCCACAGCACAGCTTACTCCCTGTGCCGTGGCCGACCCACCTAGCGACAGTATCCTAGCTTTGGAGAAAAGGCTTTTAAAATTAAAAAGCCAATTTGTTAAAAATGCCCGGACTTCGGGCTTGACGGCGGTTGAGTATATTCCCGTCAAAGCGCATATTCTTCGTAAAAATGATGGTACGGGCGGTCTTAGTTTAACGGATTTAAACACATCACTGGCACAGATTAACCGCTATTTTCAGAACATAGGTTCGGGGCTACAATTATATTTTTGCGGTTCTCCCAACATCATCAACAATACTGCTTACTACGACTACAATAACACGGAAGAGCTAGCACTATGCAATGCTAATAATGTTTCGAATGCCATCAATATCTATTTTCCCAATAGTATTCGCTTCGGCTCACTCACGGTTTCAGGATATGCATATTTTCCGAGCACGTTGAGTATTTCAAACAGCCTCTTTATTCAGGCGCAAGCTGCAACGGATAACCGTACGTTGGCCCATGAATTAGGCCATTATTTTAATTTACTGCACACCTTTCAAAACAGTAATAATACAAATAATGCAGAACGGGAATACGTAACGCGTAACGCGATGCAGGGCGCAAACTGTACACTCAAGGGTGATTTATTGTGTGATACGCCCGCAGATCCTTATGGACGTGATTCGGTCGCAATCCAAGGGTGTACTTATACAGGAACCGCCCGTGACCCTCAAGGGCAGGTATATGCGCCTTCATTGTCAAACATAATGTCTTATTACCCAGTGAGCTGCGGTAGTGATTTTACCTTAGGTCAATACGCTCGAATGGCCGACGGGTTTCTGCTACGTAGCGACCCTTCTAATCAATATAATTTTTCCTGTGGACCTACCGTCACGGGGAGCAATGTACCAGGAAATTTGACGGGAATGTTGTTGGCTTCGGGGCTTTCTTTGACCTTTGTCGATAATTCTTCCAATGAATCGGGCTTCATTGTTGAGCGTTCTAGTATCTCGGCAGGCGAGGGTTTTGTGCCGATTGGTGGCTTACCTCCCAATACAACCACGTACGTAGATCAAACAATTACGGCATACACAACGTACTATTATCGTGTTAAAGCCTCTAACTCTTCTTCGCAATACAGCGCAGTACTTACGATTTCAACGGCCCTGAATTACTGTACGCCTACGTATACCTACGCTTGCGGTACTGCGGCAGTTGTCATTGACGAATTTGTATTGAAACAAGGAGCAACAACCATTATTAATAATAACAATTCAAATTGCTCCCCAGCCAACTATGGAGACTACACGGGTACTCCTTATCCCGTAACGGCGGGGAATACGTATACTTTTACCGTGGCCGCAGTGGCGCAGGGTTTGGGTAATTATTATGACCAACATGTGTCTGTATGGGCAGATTTTGACCAAGATGGTTATTTTGAATTAAACGAAAGGATATATCGAAGTGATAGTTTAGTTTCGATGCCTCGTATGAATCCAGTGGCATCAGGTGCTTTTGTTATACCTATCTCCGTTCAAGGATTAGTAAGGGTTCGGGTACGTTCTGGCTTTAATTTTGGAGTGAGTAGTGCTGTCACAAATCCATGCGGACTACTTTCTTTTGGTGAAACGGAAGACTATATGCTGCAGGTAACTTCTCCCTTTCCTGCAACAATCATCACTAATGTAGTAGCTCCAAGCCCCGCATGTGCTGGACAAGCAATTAGCGTGGGCTTTACGACGGCTAATTTCTCATCAACCTCCTATGTGGTACAACTTTCAGATAATACTGGAAATAATTTTATTACTATTCCTACTACGGGTACTGGAAGTCCGCTTACCGCTGAGATACCCGTAGATATAACATCAGGAATGGGTTATAAGGTGAGGGTTATTTCCAATTCTCCAAGCGTGACTGGGTCTGCAAGTAGTGCATTTACTATCAATGCCCTTCCCTCCGCACCAGGTGTTACTACCCCGATAAGTTATTCACAAGGACAAACAGCATCTCCCTTAAGTGCCGTAGGAACGAATTTAAAATGGTATTTGACTTCGTCTGGGGGGATGGGAAACACTGATGCGCCCACTCCTTCAACTGTGGCTGTTGGCAGTACTGATTATTACGTTTCTCAAACCGTAAACAATTGTGAAAGTAATCGTGCTGTGATTCAGGTTAATGTGGTTTCTGCGGTGGCCGTTTGTTTAAATGTTACATTGTTTTTGGAGGGGCCTTATGTTGGGAGTCAAAACATGACAACTAAGCTAAATCAGCAAGGACTTTTACCGGGGCAAATACCCATCAGCTCGCTCGGCATTCCCACTCCTGCGGGGCAACCCTATTCAGGAGCACCGTGGAATTATTCGGGTTCAGAGACAGTAACTTATTATCCTCCTAATGCCGTCGATTGGGTTTTGATTTCATTGCGTACGGTTGCACAAGATCCCATCTCAACTGTTTTTCGTACCGCCGCGTTATTGCTTTCTAATGGCAGTGTTTCATGGGTGGGTGCTTGCCCTGTTTTGCCGACAAATCAATCGTATTTTGTTGTAGTTGAGCACCGTAATCATATAGGTGCTGTTTCGCATCAGGCAATTGCGGTTATTAATAATAGCATTAATTATAACTTTTCTACGCAGCAATCCTATATCCCTGCAGGCTCCCCCGCCAATGGACAAAAGCAGCTTTCGGGAGGATTGTTCGCACTTTATGCGGCCGATTGCACCAAAAATTCACTTTCTCAAATTGACGCAAACGACACAAGTAAATGGCGAGTAGATAATGGAAAAGTAGGTCGTTATCTAACAACAGATTTTAACATGGACGGCGCTCCCGATGCCAATGATAACACAGTATGGCGTTTAAATAATGGCCGATTTTCGGGCGTTAATTTCTATTAATGGCACGTTTATTGCAACATATTATAAAGCATGATTGGTATGTGTTATCCATTCAAGAAGAAATAAAAGGGAATCCTACATATATTCATTCATTGTGGGGTATTACTGAAATTTGATAGTTATAAATAGTTACTGTTATGAAAAATCCGATAATTGGCCGCACGCTAATTTTTGTTGGTGTATTCCTCTTTTACGCAATGGGAGCTTTTGCACAGACAAGTTTTAAACTAAGACTAGTCCCAAAATCAATCAGTTGCGATAGTGCTATTGTCAGCGTCGAAATTCAGGCCCCTGACAGTGCATTCGTAATGGGAAATGCCAATTTGAGAATTTTCTATAAAAGCGCTCAGCTCGCAAACCCATCTATCAAAAGCCGTAATAACTTTACGTCAGGAGATTACTTTAATATAACTTCATTGACTGATGTAGGGGTAGATACTTCTGTATTTACGTTGAATATTTTGTACAGAGGAGAACAAGGAAGTGGAACTACCGTGGGGGCTGCTTGGATTTCCATCGCTGACGTCAAATTTGCGCTGATTGGAACAAATACGTCCAAATGCTATGACTTGTTTTTTCTGCCAAAGGGCGTGTCAAATTCGCTGCCTAATACCGTAATAACCCGCGCTTATGCCTCCCCAACGGTGGAGGATCCGAATCGGACGCTGACTGAAGAAATAAACGGGACATTTACCAACATTATGAATCAATGTTCACTTCCTATAGTTGCGATTGCAGGAGATACTACCATCAATGCAGGTGGAGTGGCAATTCTGACGCTCTCGTCACAAAATGGGGTCTTTCCAGCCACGGTTACAATTACTGGGGAAGCACCTATTCAATTAACCCAGGCAGAGCCAGTCAAAACGGTATCAGTATCACCAACCACCGATACAATTTATCAAATTTTGACCGTGACAGGCGGTTGTGGTGCTGGGTCGGCAGCTTCTGGCAAAAGCCAAGCGGAGGTATCAGTATTGGAGGTAATTCCTCCTGAGTGCCCTCCTGTTAAGTGTATACCGTTGACCGTGAAGATAATCAGATAAGTAATTTACGAACGAAAAATATCCATCAAAAAAGTGGCGGCTCTCATGGGCAGCCACTTTTCGTTTTGTACCATTAGTTCAACTTCATGGAGTTGTTGGGTAATTTCTTTATGACTGTAAAATTGCTCTTCCAACGTCTGGCGTATGAGGCTGTGCATCCACTCCAGATTTTGTTGTCGGCGGTTTTTAACGTGGAATCCAATGGCTTTGGATTGTGAATCAAATTGAAGAATTTGGGCCCATATTTCGTGTAAACCTCGTTTCTCTAGTGCCGAGCAGGTCAATACGGGAGGAAACCAGCCATTTTCATTGGGGGGAAATAAATGAAATGCATTTTGGTATTCTATCACTGCCCGTTGGGCAGCGGATTGGTTGTGGCCGTCGGCTTTGGTAATTACGACGGCATCGGCCATTTCCATAATTCCCTTTTTGATGCCTTGGAGTTCATCCCCTGCCCCCGCAAGCATCAATAAAAGGAAGAAATCAACCATTCCTTTTACGACGGTTTCGGATTGCCCTACTCCCATGGTTTCCACCAGTATAATGTCAAATCCTGCCGCTTCACAAAGCAGCAGGGTTTCGCGGGTTTTATTGGCTACGCCGCCCAATGAGCCGCCAGAAGGGGAGGGACGAATATACGCCATTGGGTCGTGAGCGAGTTCTTCCATGCGCGTTTTGTCGCCCATGATACTGCCTTTGGAACGTTGACTGGTAGGGTCAATGGCCAATACTGCCGTTTTTTTGCCGTCGGCGGTCAGTGCTTTGCCGAATGCTTCGATAAAAGTACTTTTTCCAACCCCAGGCACCCCCGTGATTCCGATGCGAATGGAGGAGCCTGTACGTGGTAATATGTGTTCCAGAACCTGCTGCGCCAAAATTCTGTCGGAAGGTAATTGACTTTCAATTAATGTAATAGCCCTGCTGAGTATCAGTCGATTGCCTGATAATACACCTTCGACGTACGCATCAACGGAGAGACGAGCTTGCAAGAGCGTAGAGATTGGTTATTGATAAATACTCTCTATAAATCTGAAGGTAAAGATATAATTTTGTGGTTTAGTTTACCGATTTACGAATGTTATTATGTTGGTTGGGCGGCAAATGCTTCTGCCCATAATAAATCTTCGGGAGTGGTTATTTTGATGTTTTCGTAACCGCCTTCAATGAGAGTAATGGGATGCCCTGCATGTTCCAAAACACTGGCACAATCAGTAAAAAACGGTTGCTCAGGGGTGTCAAAAGCTGGCCGCATCCAGTCTAAACGGAATGTTTGGGGAGTTTGTACCAAACGATAGGCCGCGCGGTCAACGGAATGATTGGCGTCATTGGCGTCGATAAACCGAATGGAGTCTTTGAGAGAGACCGCCGTAATTGCCGTGCCTTTTTGCGCGGCAACTTCAAAACTTTGGGCAATGATACTTGGAGAGACAAAGGGCCGGACTCCGTCGTGGACTGCCACCAGACCTTCTTTTGCACTTATTTTTTTTAAACCGTTTTTGACCGATTGAAAGCGGGTGTTTCCACCGGCTACGGTGACAATGGCGGGATAAAATCCGTGTTTGTCACAAAGCGCGTACCACGCTTTCATCTCATTGGCGGGCAGAACCAGCAGAATTTGTAGCGAGAAATCGTAAGCGATAAACTTTTCAATGGTGTGCATTAAAATAGGTTTACCCCCTACTAGCATGAATTGTTTGGGCGTTTTACTGCCCATCCGAGTGCCGTTTCCGCCGGCGACTATGATGGCAAATTTGGTCATAAAAAAATCGTTAGTAAACAGTCGTTAGCCGTCAGTATTAATACAAAAACGTAACTATGGACTATTTACTAACGACCAACTATGAACTTAACTTAAATAATAAGCATGGCATCACCATAGCTAAAGAATTTGTACTTTTCCTTCATTGCTTCTTCATAGGCCTCCATGACAAGGTCATGACCACCAAAAGCGCAGGTCATCATCAACAAGATGGATTCTGGCAAATGCAGGTTGGTTAGCAATGCGTTGGAAATTTTGAAGTCGTAAGGCGGGAAAATAAATTTATCCGTCCATCCTTCAAAAGGTTTTACGCGGTTGTTGGCCGATACCGATGATTCAAGTGCTTTGAGCGAAGTTGTTCCAATGGCACAAACACGTTTGCCTTTGTCGAGCGCTTCGTTGATTACGTTGGCCGAAGCCTCTGTGATAGCGAAGTTTTCGGAGTCGGTCTTGTGTTTGGTCAAATCTTCAACGTCAACTTGACGGAATGTGCCTACCCCTACGTGCAACGTGATGGGGGTAAAGTTGATGCCTTTGATTTCCATCCGCCGTTGAATCACTTTTGTAAAGTGCATTCCAGCCGTTGGCGCAGCTACCGCACCAACGTGTTGAGCGAAGATGGTTTGATAGCGTTCACGGTCAGCATCTTCTACCTTGCGCTTAATGTCGCGAGGAAGGGGCGTTTCTCCCAACTCATCGATGGCGCGCATCAACTCGTCGTGATTTCCGTCATACAGGAATCGAATGGTCCGCCCACGAGAAGTGGTGTTGTCAATGACTTCAGCAACCAAGTCGCTATCGCCAAAGTACAATTTATTGCCTACCCGAATTTTACGGGCAGGATCTACCAATACGTCCCAAAGCCGCATTTCACGGTTGAGCTCACGAAGTAAAAAAACTTCAATTTTCGCACCTGTTTTTTCCTTCTGGCCGTATAAGCGTGCCGGAAAAACTTTGGTATCGTTGACGACCATTGCGTCGCCTTCTTCGAAGTAGTCTATAATTTCGGAGAACTTTTTGTGTTCAATCTTTTTGGTTTGACGATTTACCACCATTAGACGGGACTCGCCGCGGTCTGCAGGATAGAGAGCAATTAAGCTCTGAGGAAGGTCAAACTTAAACTCGGAAAGTTTCATATATCTTTTTGGCTAAAAGACACCTTAAAAAAAATAAGACCGCAAAAGTAGTAATAAATTGGCTATTATCAGCTAGTTTCGTCTTTTTTTTTAGTATCTGGTCAGGAGCCAGCCCAATTTGGGGTGTGTTATAACCAAAGGAATTATTAGGGAGCTACTACTACATCAAAGGTGATATTTACATCATCACTTCCAGGGGCAACGGTACCGTTTTTAACGGGTTGTCCATTTACGGGTGGTTGGTGCCGCAACTGTACGCGCAGTGAACCTTGGTTGATGCCTCCTGTGGCAACGGTTCCAGACAATCCAATCGGGAAATTACGGCTGTCTTTGTCACTTGCCGTGTAGGTAAACAGCGACGAAGGAGTGGGCGTTAATACGACCAAATGCTCATCACCTTCTTCCCGTACTTCGTCGGTTATGTTATCAGTCGGTGTTTTGCTTTCATCCAAAAATTCAACATCTACTTTGTAGCTGCGGCTTGCTTTTAAGGTAATCCGTGAGGTTGTTGGGGCATTGCCGCCGTCGCCGTCCAAATCTTTCCATTCAAATTTTAGGGGTGTCGTTGTGCCGTCTTCGGTGAAAGTCAGGCGCACGGTAGTAATTAACTCGTTTTCGTCTTCTGGGGCGGGCGCTTCCTTCGTTCCACAACTCCAAATTACCGCAGTAAGGGTAAAAGCCAATGTAATGGTTAATAATGAATGTGTAGGTTTCATGGGGATATGTAGTTAAAAATTAAAAAATCCATTTTAAACGCACCGAAAAATTGCGGCCCTGCTCTAGTGAATAATACCGGAATCGGTTAAGGTAGTCGCGGTAGGCAGTATCAAACAGGTTTTGTCCCGTAATGCCCCACGTTATTTTTTGTTTTTCGGTCAAAATTATATCGCCGCCTACTTGGATTGACCATAAATGATAGGCAGAAGGCGGCGGCATAAAATCGCTATTGGGCGGAACGCGCTTTTGTTGATCGACCCATAAATGTCCAATAGAAACGAACGAATCATGGGAGTGAATCACTTTCCCTATTTTGTAACGAAAACCATTCTCAACGCGATTGGCGGGGATGGCCACCAAATAATCGTTGGCGACTTGGTCGTAAGCCCTCAGGTACGAAATTTTGGCGGTATGCTCCCAGCGAGGGGTAATATTCCATTCGGTGGTGACGTCGGCACCCGAAAATGTTGCGTTCGTTTGAAAGTATTTAAAATATGGAAAAGCCCCGCGAATGGTCAGAATGGGTTCAGGCTGCGGTTTTAGGTAGATAAAGTTTTGAATAGAATTGTGGTAAAGTCCTATTTCGGCGCGAAAGCATTCGGAGGTATATTCCAAGTTTCCCATTAAATTATAGGCGGTTTCGGGGCGTAGGGTTTCGTTGCCTTCTTCATAGGCGGCTGCGCCGTGGTGTACACCTTTGCTGTACAGTTCGTTGACGCTCGGCGGGCGCCAGCCTGTGCCGAAATTTGCCCTTATAGAGAGATGGGAATTGGCATTAAATACGCTCCCAACGGTACCCGACCAACTGTTGAATTGATGGTTTCGTTGGTCTAATGTTTGGCCGATAAAACGATACACTTGAAGCCAACGCATATCATATCGTAGGCCAGCTTCCCATTCCCATTTTTGTTTAATCCAGCGCTCAATCACAAATGCACCCGCGTTGGATTGCTCAAAATCAGGGATTAGGGGGCGGCCATCGGTAAAGTTGTATTGGTACAAACCGCTGAATCCGATTTGACCAGTGATTTCTTTGGCAATGGGCTTATGTTCCAAAACCACGTCACCAGTTAAGGTCGTAATCCGAAACAGCAGTGCGGGTTTAACGGCGGCCTGCGGACCGTGCAAGTCGTATTCGGCGCGTTGGTTGTGCTGCCGGCCTAGCGTCAGCGAAAGACGATTTCCTGAAAACTGTCGGTAGGCTTTTATCTTTAATAAATCATGGTCAACGAGCTGATTCGGACGCTCAATGGCGCGGTTAAAATCCGCTTTGATGAAGGGCTCTCCGTTCTGAATGACGTTTAGTAAATCAGACGTACTGCCGATGTGCGAGCCTGAAAAGATGCCTAAGTTGGTGTGGAACTGACTATAAAATACCTCCGCACCGAGTTTGACAGAACGATAGCCTGCTGCTGCCGAAAAATTCTGTTCACGAACACCCGTATTGGCCAAAAAATAATCAGGCGTTCGAATGTTGCCGCCATTTTTGAGGGTTCCTTGCAGACGCCAGCCAAACCCTTTCCATTTCTTGAGCCCGCCTTCAAGGGTTCCTGACAAAACCCCTGTACGTCCATTTGTAAATCCAACCGTATTCAACTCGCCTCGTATTGAGCCAATTGTGTAAGGCAGTTCTGCTGGCTCTACCAAAATAACCCCGCCGATGGCATCAGAACCGTACCGAACCCCGGCAGCTCCTTTCACAACGGTTAGGCGTTTGGCAATGAAGGGGTCGATTTCGGGTGCGTGTTCGGAGCCCCATTGTTGCCCTTCCTGCCGTATTCCGTTATTAATGATTAAAATCCGATTGCTGTGTAGTCCGTGAATAACGGGTTTGGCTATGGAAGCTCCCGTTTGTAGCATAGTCACGCCCACAATTTTTTGCAGTGCTTCGGCCAAGGTTTGGCCGCGTGTTTGCTCCAACGATTGATTTTGTAACGAACCAGAAGGCTGCGTTAGCGAAGTGACGCGCCGTGCCACGATTTCTACGTCCTGCAAGTGCACTTCGTCTTCGCTGAGGTTGAGGTTTTCTTCCGCGCTGTGTTGGAGCGCAATGGTGGTGCGGGTGGTTTTGTAGCCAATGATTTTACATTCCAGTACGTAACTGCCCTGACACAATCGGTCAAATTTGTAATGACCATCGGTATCAGTAGTGGTTACTTTGGAAGTGTTTTTGATGGTTAGTATGGCACCGACAATGGGGAGGTTGGTCTCACGGTCTTTTACCACGCCTTTGACGAAACAATCGCAGTCCGCCGTGTTTTGGGCGTATACTGTGTTGAAGTCAAGCAAACCAATGAAGAATAATATAATAAACAGACGAACCACCCTTTGTGAATTTTTCACAAAAGTATATTAAATGCAACTTTGTTGCAAATGTTAATTTTCAGATTCTTCGGCGGGCGTTTGGTCTTTGGGACGTTCGTAGATAAGTTTTCCCTTATCATCCCATTCACTGATTAAAATTCCTTCGCCGTCTTCGTACCAGTAGCGAGGATAACGCGTCACTTTCTTGCGTTGGCGTCGGTATTGGTAGTATTCATTCCAGGTACCAATGGGAAGGTCATTGTCGTATTGGCCTTTTACCATTAATTGACCGCCGTCGTAATATTTGAGATAATCCCCTTTTCTTTTTCCGTAATGGATAGGAATCACTTCAAGGACTTTGGTGTGAGCAGAGTCATAATAGCTAACAACTGATTCGGCAGGGAACCCGCGCGACCATTTTGTTTTGTCCAGTAAGCGGTAGTTGGCGTCGTATGTTTCCCAACGACCGTCTTTGGTGCCGATGTAATAATTGCCTTCTTCGACCAAGGCTCCTGAGGCATAGCGTTTGTAGGGCCCGTGAAGAATAAGGGCCGATTCTTTGTCCTTGATGGCAGCTTTTGAGATGATTCGGTTGCGGGAATCGTACCAAAATACGTCAACTCCGTCATATTGACGCGGTGGACGGGTTTCTTTCAATACGTGAAATTCAATCTGGGTAATTCGGTCACCGCTTCCAGTAGAGGATGTCATACGAACAATAGACAGTCCCTCATAATCGGTATGGAATTTCTTCTTTTTCTTGCGTTTTGCTTTTTCTGCTTTGCGGTATTCTTTGATTTTAAGTCCTAAATCAGGAATAGTTTCCGTGAAAAAGCCCACGGCATCGGCTGGTTTTACGGCTTTCCCACCCACGGTTGCCCCAACGCTCGGGGCAGCGGTTGAAAGTCCTGCTTTTTGAAGTAAGCTATCGGCTTTGGCTTTTCGCTCCTGCAACTTTTGGGTTCGCTTGTCGATTTTTTCTGACGTTGACTGCCCTTGAGTAAGCTGGAAAGAAAACAGCAGGGTGACAAAAAACGCTGCTGGGAAGTAATTTTTCATAGTATAAGCTAACTGCTGCAATTTCTCTATTAAGATGATAATATTCAACCTCCAAAATTATACCAAACTTTTAACGCTCGATTTTATAATTTGGTATAAGGAGGATAAATGTAATGAAAAAGAGAGAGTTAAAGCAAGAATTTTGATACTGGTTATCGGTGAAAAGGATGGAGAGGTTACATTTTTACCAATCGAATTACTTTTTGACCTGCATCGCATCTTAACATACATAGATAATAGCCCGGTGTCCAATGGAGGCCGTTTATGGGGATGGTATAAATGCCGTTTTGTGCCGTTCCTTCGCGTAGCACCTCTATTTCTCTTCCCATCAAATCGTACAACGCCAGCTTTATATACATCTGTTTGTTGATGGTGTAGGTGATTCGGGTCAAGTCGCTAAATGGATTGGGGAAATTTTGCTCTAAATTAAAGTCAGGATTGGTCGCCAGCGTGGTATCGGGTACAGGTTTGAAAATAGGCACCGTTTTAAATTCCTTATTGCCCATAATGGTCGTTGCCATGGCGCGCTCTACCCCGAGGTAGTCTTGCAATACACTGGTGTAAACTTGACGGAAGTCAAATTCGTATTTAATATCCCCGTTGCTGTCTACGTCACTTAAAACGGGATTTTTTCCAACCAGACCGCCCAATACTGAATTACCTACCACAAATAAAGGCGCCGCCGAACCGTGGTCGGTTCCCATGGTTCCGTTTTGGGCTACTCTTCGACCAAATTCAGAGAAGGTCATGACGACGACTTTGTCGCCTAAGCCTCTTTTGGTCATGTCTTTTTGAAAGGCCGCGACTGCCTCAGAGACGGTTTTGAGCAGGTTGGCATGGGTTCCCGTGGTGGTTGCGTTGGCCACTACCTGATTGGCGTGCGTATCAAAGCCCCCGATGGTTGTTAAATAAAAAGGTGTTTGTAGTCCACCCGAAATGAGTTCCCCCACAATTTTCAACTGTGTCCCCAAATTAGTACTGGGAAAAGAGGTAACGTTTTTGGTCGCATTATCCCACTTTTTCTTGATAATGTCGGAGTAGGCAACGGATTGAGAAGCAACCTGCCGCATAAATTTTAGCTCTTCGCCCGCCAGTGTGTTGGGTATTGGGTCTGTGTCAACACTGGTGCCTTTTACCAAATTATAAAAATTATTAGGGTCATTAAAAACAACCCCCGTCGATCCTAAATCAGACTGAATCAGGAGTGATTCTACCGCGCCTAGCTGAATGGCCATGGGTTGGTCTGGAATTTGGAGTGGGAAACCTGGATAAAGTTGGGTTAGATACCGCCCCACCCAGCCTTCATCCAATACTTCGTTGGCATCAGAAGCGGTTAACCAAATATCGGTAGAGCGAAAATGAGAACGATTAGGGCTTGGATATCCCACATTTTGAACGATGCTCATTTTCCCATTGTCGTACAGCGCTTTCAACGCGCTCATGGCGGGGTTTAACCCCATTTGGCTGGTAAGCGGGAGTACGCTTTCTTTTTTTATGGCAATATTTGCGCGCTTGTTATAATAAAGTGGATTCTCGTAAGGCACCACCGTATTGAGGCCGTCGTTGCCGCCAGATAGTTGAACCAGCACAAAGATTTTGCCATTCGTGGCCTCCAGATTAAGCGCAAAAGGATTGTGAGCAAATGCCTTTACAGGAATATTTCCCATCCCAAACGCCACTCCTCCCGAAATAAGACTCAGTTGTTGTATAAACTCTTTACGGTTCATGTTTTTTACGTTTTGGATAAAGAACTAGGCAAGTTGAAACTCAGGGAGCCGCATTACAGCCTTAAAAAAAACTTTGAGTTGAACATCAGCGCCCGGCGTGCTGGTAGACCAATTGGCCAAAATAGTACCGCCGAGGAGTGTTCTTACGAGTGCGTCTTTTTTCTGCGCACTGAGTGGAAATTGTAAAAAGAGCGTCACGACATCGTCAACAAATTTTACGGCATCTTCGGAGGTTTTGTATGAGCGGGCGTAATCAACGGGCGCACTTATGTTTTTGAATTGAACCGCTCGCGCATTACCCATCATATTGACCACGTTGTCAGAAAATCCGCCTCTTACAACAAATGTGGTGGAGTTAATCCAGTCGCGTTGTCCTACCCATCCCTGAACGCTCGGAGGGAAAAAGAGTTGCTGTTGCAGCGCCTGTGATTGCGTATATACATAGGCCCAGTCGGCGGTAGGGTTCATTTGCGCAGGTATCATGTCAAAAGCTTTTAAAATACCAATGGTCGTCTCCATCGGGCTTTTGATTTTTGCGCCTTTGTAATCGGTTTTATAAAACTCGTCGTTGGTAAGCATGAAAGATAAGACAGGCCGAACTTCGTAGTTGTTTTTAAGAAAAATATCGGCCATTTGCTTCACAAAACTTTCGTTGGGCTTATAGAAAATAAATTCTTTGTAAAGTTTCTGGCATATAAACTCGGCCGCTTGTGGTTTTTCCAAAATGATGTCGACAATATCACCGTAGGAGAAATTGCCTGTTTTGCCCAAAAAAGTCTTCGTAGTGTTCGAAAAACGGTTGGGGTTGAAGGTGGCATTTAAACCGTTTACTTGCCAGCCAGTAAGTGCCAAAGCGGCTTGCTTGACGTCGGTTTCCGTATAATTGCCAATTCCCAAAGTAAACAGCTCCATCAACTCACGAGCGTAGTTTTCGTTGGGCGTATTGCCGTTGCTTAGGCGGCCGTCCAAATAAATAAGCATGGCGGGGTCAATGGTGACGTCTTTGGTCAGTTGCCGGAAGTTGCCCCATGCACTGCGCCTAAAAAGCGTATTTTGTCGGTACATGTGCTGTGGAAAATTGACCTTGTCACGCTCTGAAACAAAATGATTATGCCAAAATAATACCATTTTTTCCCGCATATTCAGCTTTTCTCCTAGTTGTTGGTTATACCACCAGTAGGTCATACTTCGATAACGGTCGCCGTCGACCGTGCCATTGTTGGCAACGGGGTTTTCGTTGACCCAATCACCAGGAGGAGAGGGGAGTGGAAGCGAAGCTAAAAGTGATTTCTCCACAAACTCCTCAAGCGTTGGGTAAGATAACGCTTGCTCCAAATCTTTGCGAGAATAGCCAAATAAACACCGAGAAAGCAGATGTTTAGCGTTTGATATATCCCAAACAGGCATAAGAGTAGTTTTTAACGTTCAAGTAGATGGTATTGGTAAAATGTATTGACAAAATTGGACAAAAAAGGTTTAATAATCTAATACATTACTTTGTTGATTTTCAGGGATATGTATAAAATGGGGAGAGATGCTAATAAATATTCCAATTGGGTGGGGTATTTAATATCTTTGTTTAGACCTCAAAAGAGTCGAGTTGTTATTCTAATTTTGGACTTGTTCTCATTTTGAATTTAATCCTTTGCTTATGCAAGTTGAAGTTTGTGCTTTTTCGATAGAATCTTGTTTAAATGCCCAACAAGCGGGTGCGCACCGGGTAGAGTTGTGCGGAGGCTTATATGAAGGGGGAACCACGCCAAGTTATGGGCTGATTCAACGGGCTCGGTCTGTGCTTTCCATCCAGTTATACGTCATGATTCGTCCGCGCGGAGGCGATTTTTGCTATAATGAAGAAGAACTTGAAGTAATGCGCCTGGATATTTTGGCCGCAAAAAAAAGAGGTGTTGACGGTGTAGTGTTTGGATTATTGGAGCCTGACGGACGAGTTGATATTGAACAGACAAAAGCATTGGTTGCTCTGGCTAAGCCCATGGGCGTAACTTTCCACCGGGCTTTTGATGTGGCTTCCGATCCTTTGGAGGCATTGGAGGCGATTATTGAAACAGGGGCCGAGCGTATATTGACCTCGGGTCAACAAAATACGGCGATAGAAGGCAAGGAGTTAATCGGTCAACTGGTGGAGAAATCAAAGGGAAGAATAGAAATAATGGCGGGGAGTGGCGTAAATGCTGACAATGCAGTGCTTTTAGCTAAGACAGGAGCAAACGCCTTACATTTAACGGGAAAAGCAGTCAGACAAGGAGCAATGACTTATCATAAACAAGGGGTAAGTATGGCATCTGTTTTACCAGCGGATGAACACGAAATTATCTATACAAATGAGGCGAATATTAAGAGGTTAATTGAGCGGTTGGGTGAAGAAAAAGTCAATTTTTAAATTTTTTTATTAATTTAACTCGCTAATTATCTTACAAGTAGCTACCTTTGGACGCAAAAATCACATTTTTTCTTGATCATGATTACTGAACCTTTAATGATTCAAGCCCAAACCGCTAATAGCGGTATTGTAGGTCAAGCCATTACCTACGAAAAGATTCCAACGCAGATATACGCTAATGCCAAAGATGCATCTGCGGCGGTGGCAAAAGAGATTGCTGATTTGATTCGCAGCAAGCAAAAAGAAGGTAAACCTTGCGTGTTAGGTCTGGCAACGGGCTCGTCGCCCAAAACGGTTTATGCGCAGCTCATCAAAATGCACAGGGAAGAAGGACTAAGTTTTAAGAACGTAATTTCGTTCAACTTAGACGAGTACTATCCCATGCAGCCGGATTCGATTCACAGTTATGTTCGCTTCATGCGGGAGCAGCTTTTTGACCACGTGGATATTCCGCAGGAGAATTATTTCATCCCTGATGGTACCGTTCCAGCAACGATGATTGCCGATTTTGCCCATCGTTATGACAACAAAATCAATGCCATGGGAGGTATTGATTTTCAGTTGCTTGGGATTGGAGGAAATGGGCACATCGGTTTTAACGAGCCAGGTTCATTAATCAATTCCCGTACCCGTTTGATGACGCTCGACCACTCGACCCGTGCGGCGGCGGCCATGGAATTTGGTGGGCTACACCAAGTGCCCAAAAAAGCCATCACCATGGGAGTAGCTTCCATCATCAATGCCAAACGAGTGGTGTTGTTGGCATGGGGTGAGCGCAAAGCGCCCATGATTAAGGCAGCAGTCGAAGGGCCAGTAACGGAATTAGTGCCAGCGTCGTATTTGCAGGCGCATCCCAATGTGGCCTTTTTTGTGGACGAAAGAGCCGCCAACGACCTGACCCGCGTAAAAACACCGTGGTTGGTGGATACCGTAGAGTGGGATAACTCAATGATTAAGAAGGCCGTAACTCACTTGTCGTTTACGCTGCAAAAGCCTATCTTGAAGCTTACCACCAAAGATTACAACGACAACGGGATGAGCGATATGCTGGCCGCTCATGGTTCAGCCTACGATATTAACATCAACGTTTTCAACCAATTACAACATACCATTACGGGATGGCCGGGCGGCAAACCCAATGCCGATGATACCCACCGTCCTGAACGGGCGCTTCCTGCCAAAAAACGGGTTATTATTTTCAGCCCGCACCCCGACGATGATATTATTTCGATGGGAGGTACTTTCCAGCGGTTGGTTGATCAGGGTCATGAAGTTCACGTAGCCTATCAAACCTCGGGAAATATTGCCGTAGCCGATGATGAGGCGTTTCGTTTCATTGATTTTGTGGTGGACTATAACCACAAATTTGGAATTGAAAGTCAGGCCGCAATGCAGATATTTAACGATGCCAAGGCGTTTTTGAAGCAGAAAAAAGACAGCGAGATTGACACCTCTGAAGTTCGATACGTAAAAGGGCTGATTCGTCGCGGAGAAGCCAAGGCTACCTGCCGTTTTGTGGGAACAGAGCATTTTCATTTCCTTGACATGCCCTTCTACGAAACAGGAACGATTCAGAAAAAAGGCATTAGTGAAGCAGATGTTAAAATTATTGCCGATTTGATTGAAGAAGTAAAACCTCACCAAATCTACGCCGCTGGCGATTTTGCCGACCCGCACGGTACGCACAAAGTGTGCTGGGATGCAATTGAGGCGGCGTTGAAGCAGCTCAAGCACAAAAACTTTATGAAAGACTGCTGGGTGTGGCTGTATCGCGGTGCCTGGGCGGAGTGGGATATTCACGAAATTGAAATGGCGGTTCCGATGAGCCCCGATCAGGTTGTCAAAAAACGCTACGGAATTTTCAAACACCAATCGCAGAAAGACGGCGTGGTGTTTCAGGGAGAAGACTCTCGTGAATTTTGGCAGCGTGCCGAAGAGCGCAACAGCGGAACAGCGCTTCTCTATGACCAACTGGGCTTAGCGGAGTATGAAGCCATGGAAGCATTTGTGCGTTGGCATTTTTAGAAAGTGATTTTGTGAAATTTTACATAGAGAAAAGCGTTAGTTGGTCAGAAAATCAGCTAACGCTTTTTCTTTATGGTATCTTTGTCCTAAAATCATTACCTATAGCTTTGTTATGCGTACCACATTGTTGCTGTTTTTATCAAACCTGTTTATGACCACGGCTTGGTATTGGCATTTGAAATACAAAGAAACCTCCCTCTGGAAAGTGATTTTGATTAGTTGGCTCATTGCGTTTTTTGAATATTGTATCGCCGTTCCCGCCAACCGGATTGGGTCGTATGAATTCAATGCTTTTGAGCTCAAAACCATTCAGGAGGTAGTCAGCTTAACCGTCTTTGTGGGTTTTGCCGTTATTTACCTCAAAGAAGAAGTGCGGTGGAATTATTTAGTAGGCTTTGGCTTCATTGTTTTGGCCGTCTTTTTTATTTTCAAAAAATGGTAACTTCTTTTTCAAATAATTAATTATCAATTGCTTATTCGTTTTTGAATGAAACAACGAATTATCAAAATCGCGGTTTTTCTGATTGCACTTGTCGGGTTAAATGTCTTGGCCTCTTTTGTCTTTTTTCGGTGGGATTTGACGGAAGAAAAACGGTATTCCATTTCGGATGCCACCAAACGATTGCTCCAAAATCTGGACGGACAAGTGGTGGTAAAAGTCTATTTGACAGGTGATTTTCCCGCTGGATTTGAACGGCTCGAACGCGCGATTCAGGAAACCCTTGAGTCGTTTTCTGATTATGCAGGTGCCAATATCGCCTATCGTTTTATTGAACCCAACGACCCAAAATTACAGGAAGAGTTAACGCAAAAAGGTCTTATTCCAACCAATTTGTTTGCCAATGAAGATGGAAAACGCACCGAGCGCTTGGTATTTCCGGGAGCCATGTTGGTTTATGAAGGCAAAGAATATCCCGTCCAATTGTTGAAGGGAAATCAATCTGCTTCCCCCGAAGAACGGCTGAATCAGTCGTATGAAGGAGTGGAGTTTGAACTGGCTTCGGCCATTCGTCGGCTGACGCTCAAGGAACACAAACGTATTGGTATTTTGGTGGGGCATACCAAAGTACCCCCGCCGCGTTTTTCAGATTTGTTGGCTACACTCCAACAAAACTATGATTTGTACTTCGACGTTCAGAATCCTGACTCTTGGGAAAAAGGCGATTTACTAATCATTCCCAAACCTGACTTGCCCTTTACGGAAGATGAAAAATACCGACTTGATCAATTTGTGATGCGGGGCGGAAAATTAGTGCTTTTTGCCGACGGGGCGCGGGTCGACAGTGTTAGTTTGGAAGGTACATTCGCCCAGCCCTCGGCGCTGAATTTGGATGATTTGCTGTTCAAGTATGGATGCCGCATCAATCAAAATCTTATCAAAGACCTAAGTTGTGCCTTGCTTCCGCTCAATGTAGGCAACATGGGCGATAAACCTCAGATTAAACCCATGCCATGGCGGTTTTTTCCGTTGATTAATAATTTTGGCAAACACCCGATTGTCCGAAATTTAGATGCTGTTTACACGCGTTTTGCTAGTAGTATTGATACCGTCGATGCGCCTGGCATTGTCAAAACACCTCTTTTGCTTACTTCCCAATATACCAAGCTTCTAAAAGCGCCAGCATTGGTGGCCTACAATGAAGCGCGTCAACAACCAGACCCGAGAGAATACAATGCGGGTGTAAAAAATGTAGCTCTGCTGTTGGAAGGGTCTTTTTCGTCGCTTTACAACAACCGTCTTCTTCCCAAAGACCCACGCATGAGTTCTTTTGTGGGCAAGGGAAAACCCGCCAAAATATTGGTCGTTTCTGACGGTGATATGTTGATCAATGACATTGACTACGCTCGGGATGTGCCTTTTCCGTTGGGGTATGACCGTTTGTCGGGGAAAACCTTTGCCAACAAAGATTTTGTATTGTACGCCATTGATTACCTGATGGATTCGGAAGGATTGATTACGGCGCGAAATAAACAGGTAACCCTGCGTCCGTTGGATAAAATCAGGTTGAAGGAAGAGCGGACTCAATGGCAATTGCTTAATCTATTGGCTCCCTTGGTGCTAATCGGGCTTTTGGGAGGAGTTTGGCAATGGATTAGGAAGCGTAAATATGCCACTGGATAAATGGGTAAAGACATTAAAAAAGGCTCGGTAAAAATGTTGCCGAGCCTTTTTTAATGATGTGCGAGTTACGCTACCTCTGCTATGGGCTCCTCTTCCAGAATGTCTTTTTCTACTCGCAGGTTGTCAATGATAAATCGCTGACGGTCAGGGGTGTTTTTGCCCATATAATAACTCAGTAATTTGGGAATGGTAGCTTCTTTGTCCAAAATAACGGGCTCAATACGCATATTTTCTCCGATAAACCGACCGAATTCATCGGGAGAAATCTCACCCAGACCTTTAAATCGCGTAATCTCTACTTTTTTGCCACCACCGAGTTTTTTGATGGCTTTCTGCCGCTCCTCATCGCTGTAGCAATAAATGGTTTCTTTGTGATTGCGCGGATTACGTACTCGAAACAAAGGTGTTTGCAAAATATACACGTGGCCATTACGCACCAAATCGGGGAAAAATTGCAGGAAGAATGTCAACATCAGCAAACGAATGTGCATCCCGTCTACGTCGGCGTCGGTGGCAATCACAATGCGGTTGTAGCGTAAGTTGTCGAGACCGTCTTCAATGTCGAGGGCGTGTTGAAGAAGGTTAAATTCCTCATTTTCATACACCACTTTTTTCGTCATTCCGAAGCAGTTGAGCGGCTTTCCTCGCAAGCTGAATACGGCCTGCGTTTGTACGTTCCGAGACTTGGTAATTGAGCCGCTGGCCGAGTCTCCTTCGGTAATAAAAAGGGTGGTTTCGTAGCGGTCTTCCGATTTTACATCGGGGAGGTGATTTCGGCAATCGCGGAGCTTTTTGTTGTGCAAATTGGCCTTTTTGGCGCGGTCATTCGCCAATTTTTTAATCCCAGCCAACTCTTTACGTTCACGTTCTGACTGTTCAATTCGCTTTTTCATGGCTTCCCGTACGGAGGGGTTCATGTGCAGAAAATTGTCCAACTTTGCTTTCAAAAAATCATTGACAAACGTACGGATGGTGGGGCTGTTGGAATCGGGAGAGATATTATTTGAACCCAGTTTGGTTTTTGTTTGTGATTCGAATACTGGCTCCTGTACCCGCACACTGACGGCCGCGATGATGGACGCCCGGACATCTTCAACCGCATAGTCTTTGTTAAAGTGCTCGCGGACAGTATCGACGAGCGATTGGCGAAAAGCCGCTAAGTGTGTTCCCCCTTGAGTGGTGTATTGACCATTGACGAAGGAATAATATTCTTCCCCGTATTGGTTGCCATGCGTAAGCGCAATCTCAATATCATTGCCCTTCAGATGAATGATGGGATATCGAATGGCATCTTCGTCGGTTTTGTTCCGCAAAAGGTCTAATAGCCCATTTTGAGAAAAAAACTTTTGCCCGTTAAAATTAATGGTTAGCCCAGCGTTTAAGTAGCAGTAATTCCAAATGAGGTTTTCCAGAAACTGGGGGATGTAGTGGTAATTTTTGAAAATGGTATTATCAGGTTCAAAAATCATGTGCGTGCCGTTGCGCTGACTTGTTGTTTCTTCTGGTGCTTCTGCGGTTATTTCCCCCTTGCGAAACTCTACCCACCGGGTTTTTCCCTCCCGAAACGACTGAACTTTGAAATAACTGGAAAGGGCATTGACCGCTTTGGTACCTACACCATTAAGGCCGACCGATTTTTGAAAGGCTCCTGAATCGTATTTGCCCCCTGTATTGATTTTGGAAACACAATCAACCAATTTTCCCAAAGGAATGCCCCGACCATAATCACGAACCTCGACGCGGTGGTCCATGATTTTTATTTCTATGGCTTTTCCGTAGCCCATGGTGTGCTCGTCAATGGAGTTGTCGATGATTTCCTTGACCAGCACGTATATGCCATCATCTGCGGCGGAACCATCGCCGAGTTTTCCAATGTACATTCCTGGACGGAGCCGAATATGTTCCTTCCAATCAAGAGACCTAATACTGCTTTCGTCGTACTTTACTTCTTCTGCCATTACTTTAATTATAGATTAAGGACGCTCTTCTGAAGCGCTGCGGTTACAAATTACGATTTTAAATGCACGAAATACAACGTTTAAAATGTGAAAAACGGTGTTCATAAAATATTTATGGACAAAAATTTGCAAGGTTTAAGGAAGTTTAACTTACTTTGTAAAACAAAGTTCTTTTTATATCCCACTTCGATTTCTTAATACATTGATTGTTAATAATCTAAAAAAGGAAAAATACATCATTTACGAAAATGAAAATATCGGAAAAATTATACAATAAGCCGCGAAAATGGCCGTAAAAAAGAAAAAAGTTTAAAAAACACAAAAAGTTACGTTACTTTGTCGGCCGGATTCGTTCTTACATATCGAACGGCTTAGCGAATACGTTAAGATATTGTTAATCAGAATCTAAGAATTTTGTTTTGAACATAATTTGCATGAAGAAGTTTTTTGGAAGTTTATCTCTATCAAGCGCTCGGCGCACCATTTTCAACGTTTGCCTGGTAAGTGTTCTCGCCATTATGAGCATAAACGCTCAAACTCCCGCGGGGGCAGGCTCAACTTCAAGCGGTTCGGCAGGAGCGGGGGCTCCCGCAGCAGCACAAGGGCAACCTTCGGCAACTAATGCTGGCAATACCCCGACCGCTGCTCAACAAAGTGCCATCAACAATGCCATGTCTAAAAAGGCGGAGCAAGCCAAAGACCCCAACGCTCCCGTGAATCCTACGGAAACAAAAACAAAAGCGGATACGGTAGCATTAGATCCAGAAGAAGCTTATCGGCAGGCACAATTGGTTAAGTTGCGCCGTAAAATATTCGGTACGCAGCTTTTTAATAATCCCAAAGTAGATTTTGCTCCTTCTGAAAATATTGCCACCCCTCGCGATTATACCATTGGGCCAGGTGACGAGTTGACGGCCTATATTTATGGGTACTCGCAATCACAAATTGAAATGGTGGTAAACTCGGATGGGTTTGCGTTCATTAAACCCGTCGGAACGGTTCAATTGAGTGGCCGTACTATTGAACAAGCTCAGAAAGAGTTGATTACTCGATTGGCCCCTTATTACAACAACTTGGGGACTCCTGGCAATAGCAGTGCAAGTACGTTTCTTCAAATTCGTTTGAGCAGAATCCGGACTATCCGGGTAACTGTTTTGGGCGAGGTAGCCACACCAGGAACGTATAATGTATCTTCTTTGTCATCGGCACTTAATGCCCTTTATTTGACAGGTGGCCCTAATGAGCTGGGTTCATTTCGTCAGATTCAAGTGGTTCGCAGAAATAAGACCATCGCCACCCTTGATTTGTACGAATTATTAATGAACGGTACGTTGAATAGCGACATTCGCCTTCAGGACAATGACGTTATTCAGGTAGGTGTTTACAACAAACGCGTTGAAATAAAAGGGAATGTAAAACGCCCCGGTATTTATGAACTGCTTCCCACTGAAACCATTAATAAAGTATTGGAATATGCTGGTGGATTTTCAGACAATGCCTATACGGATCGCTTAAAAGTGTTGGGATTAACGACCAAAGAGCGCAAAATAATTGACGTCAAAATCAGCGAATTTGATAAGTACATTCCCAAGAACGGCGATGAAATAAGCGCAGAGATGTTGCTGGCTCGTTTTGAAAATATGGTTGTGATTAATGGCGCGGTTTTTCGGCCGGGTCAGTACTCGTTAGACCAAAACAAGTCGTTGCTTGAATTAATTAAAAGTGCGGAAGGGCTAACAGGAGAGGCATTTACGGGGCGGGTTAATATTATCCGTACCAGAGACGACCTATCGGTTGAGAATATTTCTATCAATTTAGCCGATATGATTAACGGCAAAACCGATGACTTACTTCTAAGACGGGAAGACCAAGTGATTATTCCTTCCAAATTTGAATTACGGGAAGCGGCTTTTATCAACATTAGAGGAGAAGTAAACCAAGGCCCTGCCGTAGGATTGCCTTATACGGCAAATTTAAGCTTAGAGGACGCCATCATCAGAGCGGGCGGGTTTAAGGAATCGGCGGCAAATTCGCAGGTAGAGGTTGTGCGTCGTCGTCGGGATGTCAATGTACAATCTGCTTCAGCCCAAATTGCAGATATTTTTACCTTTGATGTAAACCGTGATTTGACCATTGACGGAAACGACAGTCGCTTTATGCTGGAGCCTTATGACGAGATTTTGGTAAGGGCTGCATCTAACTACCAACCCCAAACTTTTGTTACGGTTCAGGGCGAAGTGGTAAATCCTGGAATGCACGGTATCAAGAGTAAAGATGAAAAATTGTCGGATTTGCTCGTGCGGGCTGGTGGCTTAACCGCTCAAGCGTATGTGAACGGAGCTACGCTGTTACGGAAAGTAACCCTGACAGATGAAGAATTAGAACAACGCAATAAGGCCGTGGCGGAGATTTCGGATGATGCAAAGAAAGGCCAATTTGTAGGCGGCGAAATTGATAAAAACAAGGAAGAAGCCATTGGTATTGATTTGAGACGAATTTTGCAAAACCCTGGCGGCCGGGAAGATATTATCTTACAAGACGGTGATATAATAGACATTCCAAAGCGATTGGAAACTGTACGCCTTCAAGGAGAACTATTATTTCCTACCACCGTTAAGTTTCGGAATGGCAGTTCATTTATGGACTATATATCGCAGGGAGGAGGGTTTACACGTACTTCCTTAAAAAGAAAGTCATACGTGATTTACCCGAATGGCTCTGTTGACAGAACGCGTAAATTCCTTTTCTTTAATATTTACCCTAAAGTTGAACCAGGCTCAGAGATACATGTTCCACAAAGAACTCAGTCTGATTTGGTTGAAGCGCAACGTGCTATTCAATCGGTTATTGGTATATCTTCAACATTAATGACCTTAATTACGACAGTAATAGCTTTTAGATTTTTGGGTAATCAATAAATAAGATGTAAAAAATAGAAGCTATTCAGGCTTAAAAGCATCATGGAACAACAACAACAAGAACAAGTAACACTTAGTCCGAAGCTTATATTTCAGAAAATAATTCAGGCCAAAGATTTAATTCTGAAAAACTGGTGGCTTATCCTGATTTTGGTCGGAGTTGGTACCGCAATAGGTTATTATGTCGACTCTGAGAAAAACAAAAGAGTACAATATGTCTCCGAAATCATCTTTAACGTTACTGGCTCGGGAGCTACCCAAGATTTAGGAGGCTTAGGGAGTTTGCTCGGTGGCATGGGAGGAGGGCGTGGTGACGCAGGCTTGTTTACAGGAGAAAATCTTTTCTATGTCATCAAAACTCGCCCTGTGTTGGAAAGGGCTTTATTAACTCCCATAACACTGAGTAACGGTAAAAAAGAGCTCTTTGTCAATTATTATCTTGACTCTACTTTTATCCGTCAAGATGATTGGGGTGATTTCTTGAAAGAGTGGTTGCCTGTACGTATTCAGCACACCAAGCGTGACTCTATGTCAAGGCTGGAAAGACAAGTATTTGATGGTGTACTGTACAAAATTCGGGATCGTGAGATTACGATCGGGCAGCCAAATATAAAAACGGCATTTTATGAGCTAACGGTTTCTATGGAAAATGAAGGTGTATCCAAAGTATTTATTGAACTTTTGCTTTCAACGGTAGAAAGGGTATACCAAGAAACCCAGACCCGGAAATCCCGGGAAATGATGGGAATAATGAGAGCTCGGGTAGACTCGTTGGGACGAGTACTCAACCGAACCGAAAGCCAACTTGCCAAAACGACTGTTATCAATGTAGAAGCCGTGGCTCCTACGGCTAAAGTAGCCGAAGGGAGACTCACCCGAAGTACTTCGTTTGTTACAGCATTGTATTTGGAAGCTTCGAGAAGTCTGGAGAGTCTCCAAATGTCAATCGTGAAAGAGTCTCCTTTGTTTACGATTATTGAGCCGGTGGTTTTGCCGCTAGAAACAAAGCTTTTTACCCGGGAGAATACTAAATTTGGGGCAATTCTTGGCTTCATTGTTGCTGTCATTTTTGTATTAGCCAAGCAAACGTATTCGGAAGCACTGAAAGACATGAAGAAAAAGTGAGTTAGTTTTTCCTGATTTTATGGAAGCTAACTCTTAATTCGTACAATAACTACAGATGGCATATTTAAATGAAGTAGTGATTGAGGCTGGTCACGGCGCCAAAAACTATTGGAAAGATTTGTGGAAAAACCGAGAATTGCTGTGGATTCTTGCCCGGCGTGATTTGTCGGTTCGGTACAAACAAACCGCTATTGGAGCTGCTTGGGCCGTTTTACGGCCCTTGGCTACAATGGCGGTAATGGTTTTTGTTTTTGAAATGGTGGGTAAATTTGAGGGAGACGCGGGTGTCCCTTATCCCTTGATGGTATTGGCGGGTATTACGATTTGGACGTTTTTTGCCAATACGTTTACCCAAATCAGCCACAGTATTTTGCTGAACTCCAATTTGGTAACCAAAACATATTTTCCCCGACTGATTATGCCGTTAAGTTCGGTTTTGGTTGGATTTATAGACTTTGCCGTATCGCTGGGTTTATACTTCATCATTGCCCTCTGGAAAAACCATTTGCCTGGTTTGGAGATTATTTTCCTTCCGTTGTTTGTATTGTTGGCTTTGTTGACATCTTTATCATTTGGATTGTTTTTCTCCGTATTGAATGTTCGCTTCCGTGATATTGCCCAACTCATTCCTTTCCTAGTGCAGATTGGATTCTATGCCTGTCCGATTGCTTACAGCGCTTCATTAGTAGAAGCCAGCCAAGATGCTTGGTGGTACGATTTGTATTATCTCAACCCGATGGTGAGTATTATCAACGGATTTAAGTGGTCTTTGCTAGGGGATGGTTCCTTTTTCAAGGTGAGTAGTTTGTACAGTACGGTGGGTGTTATATCGGTTATGTTGCTGATTTCCATTTACTATTTTCGTAAGGAAGAAAATTCATTTGTTGACTACATTTGATTACTTTTGAACCTATATAAACTTTGGGGCGCTCAATGCAGGTAATTGTAGCAGAAGATATAAGCAAAAAATACATCATCGATCACCAAAAAGCGATGCGTAAAAGTTCGACCTTACGCGATACTTTTTCGGAGAAATTCAAGCATTTTTTTGGTAAAGGCGAACAGGATGAGGTAGAAAAGGAAGAGTTTTGGGCACTTCGGGATGTGAATTTTGCCGTTGACCAAGGCGACAGGGTAGGGATTATCGGCCATAATGGCGCGGGTAAATCTACTTTGTTGAAAATCCTCAGTAAAATCACTGAGCCTACGGGCGGAAAAGTAACAATAAAAGGACGTGTGGCGAGTTTGCTCGAAGTCGGGACGGGTTTTCACCCTGAATTGACGGGGCGGGAAAATATCTTTCTCAATGGAGCGATTCTCGGTATGAAACGCCACGAAATCAAGAGTGCGTTCGAGAGTATTGTGGAGTTTGCAGGGGTTGAGAAGTTTTTGGACACTCCCGTAAAACGCTATTCTTCAGGGATGTATGTACGACTAGGCTTTGCTATATCGGCTCATCTTAGTCCTGAAATCCTCATAATCGATGAAGTGCTTGC
Source organism: Runella aurantiaca (assembly GCF_003339505.1). Lineage (GTDB taxonomy): Bacteria > Bacteroidota > Bacteroidia > Cytophagales > Spirosomataceae > Runella > Runella aurantiaca. Next base: position 110,243 of record NZ_QPIW01000015.1, on the reverse strand, counting down.
GGTAGGCGATGCCGATTTTCAGAAGAAATGTCTCGGCAAAATGCGCGATGTATCTGAAAGCGGCCGTACGATTTTATTCGTAAGTCATAACCTTGCCGCTGTGCAATCTCTTTGCAATCGTGCTTTCTATTTTGAACACGGGCGCCTAAAAATGCAAGGAGATACCACGCACGTCGTCAATAATTACCTTAGCCATGTGGCCAAAACGAACTTGGAGCATTTCTGGGAAACTCCCGAAGAAGCCCCTGGTAGCGACGAAGTGCGCTTTAGGACAGTTCGTATTGACCCTGAGTATCAGGGAGGTAAACATTACATAGATGTAACAACCCCCGCCCGTGTTCACATTGAATTTTGGAACATGGCCGAGCGTGCCGATTTAAATTTAAGTCTGCACTTATATGCTTTTACGGGAGAGTGTATCTTTAACGTAGGAACTACCTCCCAATCTTTTGAAAAAGGATTGGTGGCTGCTACGCTGGAGATTCCGGGCAATTTCCTGAATGACGGCTCGTACGTGATTTCAATCATGGTCGTAAAAGATACATCTACTGTATTATTTCAGTTGCCCGATGCACTGGCCTTTGAGGTGGAAGACCACCGGGAGGGTGTTACTTGGTACGGCAAATGGCCCGGGTATGTGCGCCCTCAATTAAATTTTCAAATTTCTCAGTCAGAAGTACTGGTCTAAACGGTCGGCTCGCCGAAGCGAATGATTAACGTTACTAAAACATACCTTCCCGATTTTGATCAATATGTTTCTTATTTAAGAAAAATCTGGGACAAGGCCCTGCTTACCAACAATGGGCCTTTGGCGCAGGAATTGGAACAGGGGCTTAAAGAATACTTGAATGTAGACCATCTGTATTTTTGTGGCAATGGGACGATTGTGCTTCAAATGGCGCTTAAACTATTGGATGAGCCTGGAGAAATTATTACAACGCCTTTTTCATACGTTGCCACCACCAATGTGATATTGTGGGAAAACTCTACGCCTGTATTTGTCGATATTGATTCCCAGACCTATTGTATTAACCCCGACCTGATAGAAGCCGCCATTACCGAACGCACGCGGGCGATTCTGGCGACTCACGTCTATGGTAATGCCTGTGATGTAGAAGCGATTGAAAAAATTGCAAAGAAGCACAACCTCATTGTTATCTATGACGGTGCTCATGCATTTGGCGCAACCTTAAACGGGCGTTCTTTGCTTTCTTACGGCGATTTTTCTACGTGCAGTTTCCACGCTACCAAGCTTTTTCATACGGTAGAGGGGGGGGCTATTATTGCAAATGATGCCAAATGGCACGATAAATTACACCTATTGCGGGCTTTCGGCCATCGGGGTGATGATTATTATTTTGTCGGAATCAACGGTAAAAACTCCGAAGTTCATGCCGCTATGGGGCTTTGCAACTTGCCGCTTGTGCCGCAGTTGATTGCCGCTCGTAAAGCAGTTTGTGATTTATATACTGAGCTACTTGATTGGAATCACCTTGAGGCTCCTCAATGGGTAGAAGGACTAGGGCGTAATTATGCCTACTATCCCGTTGTTTTTGAATCAGAAAATAAAACGTTGGAAGTGCGTGATTTTCTGGTCAAAAACGAAATTACTCCGCGTCGTTATTTTTATCCTTCTCTCAATAAATTGCCCTTTTTGAAGGATGCGGAATCCTGCCCTGTTTCTGAAGATATTTCTTTACGGGTGCTTTGTTTACCTCTGCACGCCGAACTGCCCCACGAAGACGTAAGGCGCATTTCGGAATTGATTAACCAAATTCTGTAAGTATGGTGCTGATTAGCTTACTAAGTTTCGGTGTTTTTTTAGGATACATCGGACGCACGTCTGCCGGTATTTGTCGTCCGTCTTTGATAGAATGGTTGATTACGTCATTTCTCCTTTTTGCAGGCAGCATTATTATTACGGGATATTGCCTCTCGGCGCTAGACCTGACAGGTAGTACATGGGCGTGGGCGATTGCGGTTTTTATTCCTCCTACAATTCTAAGCTTTGTTTTTAGCAAAATAACCCCTCAAACAACGGCTTTTTCACCCCTTAAAATGGTAATAAGTCGTTGGCACGCCGCCCAGCGTTGGTATGTCAGTGGGACTGTATATTTGAGATTCCTGTTTGGAATCATGATTCTTTCGGTAGCCATTATCGGGATTACGAATTTACTTTTAGTGCTTTTCACGGTTCCTAATGAATGGGATAGCATGACAGGCCACTTGAATCGGGTCATTCAGTACATTCAACGCGGTACCATGGCGCATTTTGGAGGTACCAATTGGAACATTGATACCTATCCCAAAAGCGTGTGTACCATTCAGATTTATTCGTATTTGATTACGGGGAAATTTGAAAATGCCTTTAAACTTATCCATCATCTTTCGTACTGGATTACCCTCGTCGCTGTTTTTGGGATTGCCCAGCGAATCACCAAAAACCGTCTTAATGCAAGTTTTTTCTGTGCTTTAGCATTTGCATTGTTTTTGGATTTTTTGATGCAGGCTGTTACAACCGAAACCGACATTGTACTAGCGGCTTATTTGAGTTGCTTGCTTTATTTTTTGTTTACGTACCGAGTAACCTACGAAAACCGCTATTTGTATCTGGCGGCGTTGAGTTTTGGAATCGTTTATGGTCATAAAGTAACGTTTACGCTACTTCTGCCATCGGTTTTTGTAGTGATGATTTATACGGTGTTTTTGCAAAAGGGAAAAGGTCAAAAGAAAGAAAATGTAATATTAGGTATCAATTGGACCGCTATTTTTAAACTGGGAATTGCAATTGTTGTTTGCTTCTGCCTGTGGACATTGCCAACGGGTTACGTTAAAAATATACAGGTATTCGGACATCCCATCGGGCCACCAACTTCACTCAAACACCAGTCTATCGAACGAGCCACCTCCAATGGAGGCTACCGAAACCTGTTTGAGCAAGGCTCGCGCAATGTGGTCAGATATGCCTATGATTTTGTCAATCTGGACGGGCTGCGTAATGTGAAAATAGGGCAGGATATTAATCGTGGGATGCGTATTCCGCTGGTTTGGTTAGAAGATAAGCTGCGGATGCGGCTGGACGAAACGACGGAGTTTTCGATTGTTCCTTTTTCTTTTGAACGCCGGTTTGAGTTTTTTAATGGCAACCCGTATTGGGGAATCTTCGGTTTTGCCTTGGTGTTTCCCTTGTTGTTTTTGGCGTTGTTTGGCATCCTCCGTTCGCCGTCGCACTGGTTTTTGGCCGTTGCGTTATTGCTTCATTTTGCGGCATTGTCTTATTCTGCCCCCTACGACCCTTGGAAAGGGCGTTATTTTCAGGAAACGGGCGTTTTTGGGGTATTATTTTTAACATTACTCTTTACCCATAAATACAGCCTCGAAAAATCAGGGTATTCGGTAGCGTTGAAAACATACGTGGGTGTCGTGACCGTTGTCGCCTGTATTTCGGCGCTATTGGCGGTATTTCTCAATTTCCGCTGTTTGCCTTTTGATGCGTTGGGTAAAAAGTCTGCCTTTAAAACGGAGCGTATTCCGATGATGACGTTTGCGCGGCCCGATATTACGCAGGCTTACTTGAAATTTGATGAGTTGGTGCCCGACTCCGCCACGGTGGCCTTAGGAACCATCAATGATGATTTTGAGTACCCGCTCTACGGAAAACACCTTACCCGACGATTGATTCCAATTCGCCCTTTTGAACAACCTCTGCGGCCCATTCCGCCGGGAACTGACTATTTGATGTATGCCAAAAGCGATACCATTGCCCTTTTTAGGCCTCTTCCAACAGATATTAGATTAGGAACAGATACGACAATGAAGGGGATGATTGTGAAAGGAGAAGATTATTATTTACGAAAGCTGAAATAGCGTTGGCTCGATAAATATCCTTTTCCGAACGTTCGTATAATTTATACGAACGGTTTTTTTTAGTGTTGATTATAAACTTAACATCTCTCATCTTATGCGCCTTGCCATTATGCAACCCTATTTTTTGCCTTACATTGGGTACCTGCAACTGCTGAATGGTGTTGATAAGTTTGTGTTGTATGATGATGTCAATTACATCAATAAAGGTTGGATTAACCGGAATCGGATATTGGTAAATGGTCAGGAGTATTTGTTTACGATTCCCCTCAAAGAGGCCAGTCAAAATAAGCTTATCAACGAAATTTACCTGGGCAATGACCCCAAATGGCGGGGAAAGCTGCTCAAAACACTTGAGCAAGCCTATAAAAAGGCGCCGTTTTATTCAACGGCTTTTGCAGTCACCGAAAAAATTATCAACTTAGATGCCGAAAAACTGAGCGACTGGATTGCCGATGGTTTTCGGATTTTAGTTGATTATCTCGATATTCAAACCGAGATTGTGTCGAGTTCTAGTATCTATCAAAATACCCATCTGAAGGCGCAGGAACGAATTTTGGATATTTGTCAGCAAGAAAAAGCAGCGCATTATATTAATCCGATTGGGGGTATGGAGTTGTACGATAAAACCGTGTTTGAGCAAAATCAAATTCGGTTAAACTTTATCAAAGCAAAGCCGATTGTGTATCCCCAATTCAAAAATGAATTTGTGCCTTGGCTATCGATTGTGGACATTATGATGTTTAATGACGTGTCCACAATTCAGGGTTTTTTGAACGAATATGAATTAGTTTAGAAGAAAGTCATTGGTTAAACGTTTATTGAAAATGGAATTGCCTAGTACATAATGCTTAACCAAAGACAATTAAGGATAAAAAAATGGCTAAAGTTGTAATTTTTGGAGTGCTTGACACGGCGGAACTGGCGCATTTTTATTTAACCCACGACTCCGACCACGAGGTAGTGGCTTTTACGGTCAATCGGGAATATTTAAAGGAAGCCACTTTTTGGGGATTACCCGTTGTTGCTTTTGAAGAGGTAGAAACCCTCTTCCCGCCGTCGGAGTTTAAGTTTTTTGCGCCCATGACGGGTCGGAAAATGAATAAAAACCGCGAAAAAGTATACCTCGATGCCAAAGCCAAAGGCTACGAGTTTATCAGTTATATTAGTTCAAAAGCCACGTTATTTGGCAATGAAATTGGTGAGAATTGCTTCATTTTAGAGGATAATACCATTCAACCTTTCACCAAAATCGGCAATAATTGCGTACTATGGAGCGGGAATCACATTGGCCACCACGGGGTCATTAAAGACCACGTATTTTTTACATCGCATGTGGTGCTTTCGGGCCACTGTGTAGTAGAATCGTATTCGTTTTTTGGGGTCAATGCCACGATTCGCGACTATACGGTCATTGCCGAAGGTACGCTTGTGGCAATGTCTGCTTCTATTACAAAAAATACGGAAGCTTGGGGGGTCTACATGGGAAGCCCTGCGGAAAAAAGACCTACACCAAGTTATAAAGTATATTAATTCATTGATCGTTTAACACCGCACGGGCGGCCCCGTTATCATTCAGCATTGAGGGCTTCCAAATGGCCAAAAATGGCTGATATTCAATGATAAATGTTCGCTGATAAATGATAAATGTTTTTTGAATGGACGTTTCGATTATCATCATTCACTATAAAACCCTCAAATTAACCACCGATTGTATCCGCTCAATTTATGAGCATACCAAAGGAGTTAGCTTTGAAATTATCGTGGTCGACAATGACTCGCAAGACGGTGCGGGGGAAATCATAACGCGTGAATTTAGCGACGTTCAATGGCTCAATATGGGTTATAATGCGGGGTTTTCGAGGGCAAATAACGCGGGAATTCGGGCATCAGAAGGACGTTATTATTTGTTGCTTAACTCTGATACTGAGCTTATTGAAGATACCATTACGCGTTGCGTACAGCGCTTGGATGCGCAGCCAGAGACCGTTGCCTGCGGAGGTGTTCAGCTTTTTTCGGACCGTACTCCACGCCCTTTTTACCGCAGTTTAGCCGTATTTAAGCGGACACTGTACGTGTTGCCGCCCGGGCAAATTTTTAAGACATTGCTCGAAAAATTAATCCCTGAAACCCATTACGACGACCCCGACCAAGTGGATTGGATTCCAGCGGCCTTTTTGTTGGCCAAACGAGAAGCGGTCGACAAGGCAGGGTTATTGGATGAAGACTTCTTTTTGTACGGTGAAGATGTGGAGTGGAACTGCCGACTAGGGCGCGTCGGCAAGCTGAAAGTGTTTGAAGATTGCGGTTACATTCACCATGAGTGGGGAAGTAATCCCAAAAGGAAAGAAGTGTTGATTACCATTATCAATCGTTTTTATCCCCAAATTCAACTTTCAAACTTGGTTTGGGTGAGAAAAGAATTCGGCATTGGGCGTTTTTTGGGTCTTATGCTCAACTATTATTTGATGATTCCCGTCTATTTTGGGTGGAAAATAGCCCTTAATGCGAGTAAGTTTCGGAATCCATTTGGGGAATTGGAGCAACAAAAAGACTTCACACGTAAAGTTTGGCTGTTTTCTACCTATTTTTGGAAAATCATTCGTAACAAGCCTTATTTTTATAAGCTCGATCCAAAGAGCCATGTCTAACGCATGAAGATTTTATTTTTTACCCCTACCGGCGCGCGGACAGGTTCGGAGATGGTACTTTGGTATCTGATTAAGCATCTGACAGGAAGCGATATAAAAACAGCAGTTTATGCGCGTCAGGCGGGAGAACTGTTTGCCAAGAACTCCCCAGCCGACGCTACCTATATTCATAAATTCCACCGTGGTTTACCTTATTATTCGGTAGAGGCGGTCTATCATCGGGTGTTCGGACTGACGCCAGAAGAGAGTTATATTAAGCGAATTCACCAAGAGTTTAAGCCAGATGTATGGTATTTCAATACAATCACCATGCCGCAGTTTGCGCGGTTGGCGCGTAAATTAAAGGTACCCTATGTGGTACACGTGCATGAATTGCTAGAGACATTCGATACGCTCCGGGCCGATTCTTTTGCGGAAATGCTTACCTATGCGCAGACTACACTTGGATGCTCACAAATTGTGGTGGACCAACTTCAAAAAATGGGAGCCCCTAATCTTCACCTTTTGCATTCATTTATCGATACCCAAAAAATAAATCTTCAAAAAGACCGGGCTCGCTTGCGGCAGGAGCTAGGATTGCCAGCAGATGCTTTTGTGTGGTTGATGTCGGGTACGATGTGTATGCGTAAGGGCTACGATATAGTGCCCGATTTGCTGCAACACCTTCCCAAAAACGCGTATCTGGTGTGGCTAGGAAGCGGTAGCGAGTATGGGGTTTCGTATTATTTGGAAGAACGGGTAAAAAGAGAAGGCCTAAATTTTATTGCTTTAGGGGCCAAAGGTGGACAAGACTACTATGATTATCTCAACATCTGCGACGGTTTTGTGCTGACCTCTCGCGAGGACCCTTTCCCGTTGGTGATGATTGAATCGGCTTATTTACAAAAACCTGTGGTAGGCTTTAATTCGGGCGGAATCAGTGAGTTTGTACAGCCAGGAATGGGCGAAGTCGCTCCCGCGTTTGATATTCCCAAACTGGCCGACATCATGCAAAAAGTCATGAACGGCTCCATTGTTATTGATAAAAATGTGCTTCGCGAACGAGCATTAACGTTTGATGTAAATCGTCAATTGGATAATTGGCAAAAACTGTTGACGAAATTTTAATGAAAAAAATCCTCTTCATAAGCCACGATGCCAATCGTGCCGGCGGACAGATTGTATTGTTACAGTTGTTGCGGCAACTCAAACAGCATAATTTGCCCATGCACCTACTGCTTTGCAGCGATGGGCCGTTGGAAGAGGAATTCAGGTCGTTGGTTTCCACTACCCGTTTACCTCGATTGGGGGATGTTCATTTCAATCCTTTGGTGGAAAAACTCCTTTCTTTGCTGTCGTTGGATAATTGGGCAAAACAGAAGGTATTGAAACGTCGCTGGCGGCGCTTTAAAGAGCTGTTTACGGCGCAGGATTTTGGGCTTATTTTTGCCAATACCATCGGAGCAGCTGCCGCGTATCGGCAGTTGGATTTTATTTCGGCGCCCACTGTCCTCTTTGCGCATGAGCTGGAAATGTCAATCAAAAAATACAGCGACCCGCAGGACATGGCTTATCTCATGAGTCGTACCAATCACCTGATTGTGGTTTCGCGAGCGGTGGCGGCTTATTTTCAGAAGACATATTCGTATCCTGAAAATCAAATCAGTACGTTTCAAATTATAGATACCCCGCTGATTCTTAAAAATATTGCAGAAGCAAAAAAAGTAAACATCCGTCGAAAGATGGGATTGCCAGCCGAAGCTGTTTTGATTGGCGGCTGTGGCCATGCCGAGTGGCGGAAAGGCAATGATATTTTTATGATGGTGGCACAGCAGGTCATCACGCATTTTGGTAATAAACCCGTTTATTTTGTGTGGGTGGGAATGCCCGTTGAGTCTGAACTCTACGAAGTTCAACGCTTCGACGCCGAAAGAATGGGACTTTCAGAACGTATTATCCACGTAGGGCTTACCTCGGAGGTGTTCCATTATTTAAGCCAATTTGACGTTTTTGCGCTTACCTCTCGCGAAGACCCGTACCCGTTGGTGGTCTTGGAGGCTGCTTTGGCCGAAAAACCGATTGTGTGTTTTGAAAAAGCGGGTGGTGCGCCTGAGTTGGTCGAAGAGGATGCGGGTTTTGTAGTTTCGTATCTAGACAGTGTCGCAATGAGCAATCGAATCATCGAACTGGTTGAAAATGATGCCTTGCGCTTAAAAATGGGACAAAATGCCAAACGCAAAGTCCTAGAACGGCACCCTACCGACGAAAGCGTAGAAAAAGTGGTGCATATCATTCAAGGCCTATGCGAGTAACGTTTATCAAGTTTTTGGTGAGTGTAGGAGTCTTGGTCTATGTTTCGACCGAGCTGCTTTCTGCGTTTAATCTACTTACGCCTTTCTTTCTGTGGCTGTTTTGGCTATTGACGCTGGGCGCGGGACTTTATCTATTTTGGAGAAACCGACCGCATGATATTTCAGGGGGACGAGTGTTTGGGCAACTTTCAGGCAGTGAGCAGATTATGTTGATTTTGTGCGGTGTGCTCATTGTTCTGCCATTGTTGTTTTTGGCCGTTTATGCGCCGCCCAATAATGTGGACTCCAACAATTATCATCTTACGCGGGTGGTGTATTGGTTGCAAAACCACAACGTAAATCACTTCCCGACGATTCATGTACAGCAGTTGTATCACAATGTGATGTCGGAATATTTGCTGCTTCATGTATTTGCGCTGAGTGGTCACGATTATTTTGTCAATGTGGTACAATGGGGGGCTATGCTTGGTACGGTCGCAAGTGTGGGGGCAATTGCCAAACAATTGGGGCTTAAATCTGGCGTGCAAGTCTTGGTCAGTATTTTACAACTTACCTTACCCATCGGCATTTTGGAGGCTTCCACTACCCAAAATGATTACGTAGCGGTGTTTTTCTTTACTTGTTTCATGTATTTTGGAATAAAACTGCTACAAGAATTCAGGTGGGAAGATGTTTGGTGGATGAGTGTCTGTTTGGCGTTGGGCGGGTTTACGAAATACCCCGTTTTCTTTTATGCGTTTCCGTACTGCCTTTGGATTGGGATTCAAATACTTCGAAAAAAAGGACTCAAAACTGCTGTTTCAACGTTTGGGGTTGCATTAACAACGTTATTATTGGTTTTTGGCCCTTTTTTTAGTCGGAATTACGCTTTGTTTGGGTCAATTTTAAGCCCAAAGATTGGTAGCTCTTTGTTTGTTGAAAACATTGCCGTTGAGAAATACTGCTTCACCTGTACACTGAGCAATGTCGCCAAAAACATTGGGTTGCATTTAGGCCTTCCCAGCGCGGGTTACAACGCGAAAATAGATGCTGTGATGGCGAAATTTCATGCCCTGATTGGAGAGGATATCAACAATCCACAACTGTCGCTGGATAACTACCGGACGCAGTTTGTGATTCAGGAAGATATGTCGGGAAATCTTTTGCTGTTGATTGCCATTTGTATCGCCGCATTTTGGCTGCTTTTTCAGAAAAAACAGGGTGTATTTAAGGGGATATTGGTCTGTGCGGTGGTCGGTTTCGTTATTTTTTGCAGTTCGGCTAAATTTCAATTTTGGAGCTCAAGAACCCACATGCCAGTATTTGCACAGGGAACTCTACTGGTCGGGCTTTTAGTGGCCAATTGGCCCGCTAGAGGGCGAGTTATTTTAGGTTATTTCTTCGTTTTGACCGCCATACCCTATATTGTTGACAATTTTAACAAGCCTCTTTTCCCGATTAGATATGCGTCAAAATATTGGTTGGGATACATCCCGCGCCACCTATGTGTGCCAGTTGGTGCCAATGAAAATCAGTACCGGGAAGCGTTGGGAAGCTATTATAATTTCGCAAAACCCGAGCCTTGTTATCCTTTAAAGCAGGATTTGCCCTATGCACAAAGGCAACAAATTGTGACAAAACTGAACGCGTTGGATTATTATAAACTTGAGAGTGAGCATATTTTTAAATACGAACGGGCGCATTACTTTTTCATCTGCGACCACGATTATCCTAATACCTATTACGATTTTAAGGAGCTTGCCAAACGCATTGAGCCCAGCTCAAAAGGGGTAGGAATGTTGTTGGAACAAAGCGTAGGATTTTACCGCTATTGGAGCATCCTTCGGCCTCGGATGTCAGAAGATTGGCAAATTAGATACATTGTTTTTGAAAAAGATTATTTGGCATTGCCCAATGCGCGTCAGATATTTGCGTACGATTATGTATTGAGTGACAATGAAAAATTCATTGACAGGTACCTGCCCAAAACACAAATCGAGGCCATTTATCGAACGGGTTCATTGGTATTGGTCAAATTAAAGAAACCATCGGTTCAATTGTATAACTATTAGCTCTATCCCTTCGGTCGTTACTCATGGCGAGGCCGAAAGACGAACAGGAACCGTAACGTATATCACAGGAATGACTTTAGCTTTTACGCTTTGCTCTATCAATTATCTGGCCCAAGCCCGTACGCTTGGGGATTCTTTAAAGCGTACCAATCCGCATATTCGCTTTGTTATTGGGCTAGTAGACCGTTTAGATACGGCCAATGTTCCAGTAGATAAACTCCCCGAGTTTGAACTGCTCGAATTGCACCGAATTGGCATCGACGGGCTGGATGAAATGTGTGAGCACTATAATATTACAGAACTAAATACGGCCGTTAAACCTTATTTTTTCAAGTATTTTTTCGGTAAAGTTCCTCAGGTGAAAAACGTTATTTATTTTGACCCTGATATTATCGTTTATCAGCCGCTCGCGGAGTTGGAAGCATTGCTCGAAAAAAATGACTTTGTCTTAACGCCTCATTTGGCTACGCCTATCGAAGACCAACTCACACCCAACGAGTTACATCACCTCAATACGGGTGTTTATAATCTTGGGTTTATAGCCCTTCATAAAAGTCCCGAAGCCTTGGATTTTGTGAAGTGGTGGGAAGAGAAACTATTTGACGAGTGTAAGATAGACCTTTGTAATGGCCTTTTTGTAGACCAACATTGGGTCAACTTTGCGCCCGTGTTTTGGAACAATGTGCACGTAGAAAAGCACCCTGGTTGGAATGCAGCCTACTGGAATCTCCACGAACGTACATTTACAGAGGAAGAAAAGGGACATTTTGTCAATGGACAGCCAGTCGTATTTTTTCATTACAGCGGCTACGACCCCGCTAAGCCGTCCGTTATTTCCAAATACCAAAACCGATTTACGTTTGAACAACGGCCGGATTTAAACCCGTTGTTTGACTATTATCGCGACGAATTATTACGTAATCATAATGCGTATTATCGGCAGTTTCCGTGCTATTATATCAAGTCTGAGCCGCTGTACAAGTACCAACGCATAAGGGCATTATTGAAAAAACCGTTTGAAAAATGGCTGGCAAGACTTTAATATTTACCGTTTGTTCGGCAGAACATTACCCCTTTGCGCAGGTTTTGGCCGATAGCCTTCCGAAGGAATTGACGTTTAAGATAGGGATGGTAGGAGAGGTGGCGACTAGTGATTTGAATGTGGTTCAGTTTCGAGAATTACCGTTTGAGGTGATTCCTGAAATGCACCAACGATACGATACGCCCGCGCTTGTGGCCGCCGCAAAGCCTTTTTTTGCAAGTTATTTCTTGCTACAAAACGGCATTGAACACGTCATTTATTTTGACCCGACAACGTTTGTTTTTGGTAATTTTGATGATATTCTCCAAAAATCAACCACTTATGATATTGTCCTGACGCCCCGGTTGACCCGCAAGTTTGGAAAATCGACCTACGGAGACGAGAAAATGTTTCTCAATACTGGAATGTACGACAACGGTTTTTTTGCCGTACGTAAAAGCCAAAATACGTTTCGTTTTTTGGAGTGGTGGCAGCAACGACTCACCGACAGAGCCTATCTGGACCTATGCAACGGCATGAATCATGACCAACTTTGGTTGAATTACGTCCCCATTCTTTTTGAGAACAGCTGCATTTATAAGAATATCGGTTGGAATGTGGGTTTGCAAAATTTACACGAACGCGTGCTCACTTTCAAAGACAATAAATGGGTTGTTAACCTAACTGAACCCTTGGTGTTTTTCAATTTTAAAGAATGTCTGGAAGAGGGAACAGAGGTAAAAAAGATGATAAAAGACTCGGGGGCGGCTAAGTTGCTGAGCAGCTATAAAGAAAGGCTTAAGCAATATACAGCTGTTATACCGCCCGTATTTTCATTACGAAAATCACTTCATTCTCCAGATTCTGCCTTCAGAAAAGGGTTAAAGGATATGCTGAGAACAATTGTGGATACGATTACTTATTTTCCGATTTACCATAAAATAAGTAAATAACCATTCAGATAGAGTTTTTTTGTACTTTTGCGGGAAATAACCGCAAATAGCGGCCTATTTATTATCTTTAATGAGTGCTGCATGAAAGTTCTTTATGACCACCAGACCTTTACCGGCACCCAGTATGGCGGTATTTCCCGGTATTTTTATGAGCTGATGAATGCTTTTGCGGGATGCCCGGACATTGAATTTGAACTAGCATTAAAATTTTCAAATAATGAATATCTTCGGGATGTAAACTACTCACATCCTGTTCGTTATCAGCAATTTGCCAATAATCCCCGGGTCAATCAATTATTTTCTCGGCTCAATCGCCTCTACAGTTCTACCAAGCTGAGTTTGGGAAATTTCGACATTTTTCACCCTACTTACTATCATTCTTACTTTTTGGATAAGGTAGGAAAAAAGCCAATGGTGCTGACTTTTCATGATGTATTGAGTGAAAAATACGGAAAAATATTTCCAGTATTGGGCGAAGGACTTTCGGATTTGAAACAACAGTTACTCAAACGCGCCGACATCGTTATTTCGGTTTCAGAAGCTACCAAACGGGGTATTTTGGAGTATTTTGACGTCGATGAAACCAAAATAAAAGTGGTTCCTTTGGGTAATTATCTTGATAAACCCGCGCTTATCGGACAAAAAACACTAACGCTGCCTGAGCGTTACGTTTTGTTTGTTGGGAAGCGAGATTATTACAAAAACTTCGATACTTTTCTGGCCGCTATGGCGCCTATTCTGCTCAAAGACAAAGATTTACATCTGGTTTGTGCGGGTGGTGGAAAATTTTCAAACGAAGAAATTCGCTCAATAAATGAAGCGGGAGTGCAGAAGCAAGTACTTTATCACCCCATTTTTGATGATACTACGCTGGTTCAGTTGTATGAGCGGGCGCAGTTATTTGTGTTTCCGTCGTTGATGGAAGGCTTTGGTTTACCCGTTTTAGAAGCGATGAGTTGTGGCTGTCCAGTGGCGGTGACTGGGGGAACCTCTTTTGATGAAATTGCGGACGGAGCAGGCGTTTATTTTGAAGCTGAAAATAAAGATTCTATCAAAGACGCCATCGAAAAGGTTGTTTATAGTCAAACGCTTCAAGGGCAAATGCGCCAACGTGGCTATGAGCGAGTGCCGCTTTTTAAGGCAGAAACAACGGCTAAACAAACGCTAGAAGTGTATAAAGAATTGGTAAACGCATGATGCAACTCCCAGTACGCACCCTTATTTACGACCGAGACATCAGCGGGCATCATTTAGATTACTTGCAGTTTTTGGTGGAATATTTAAAAAAAATGCCCGAAGAAGTTCGGAGCCAGTTTGTGTTTGTTTTGCACGAAGGAGCTCGTGACCGATTCCGTGCGGATGAATCGCTGGTGCAGTTTCATTACATTGATTCAGAACAATTAGCCTCTTTTTTAGCCCTGACCAGCGTATTGCGAAGGGCGGGGGCCGAAATGCGCTACCTGACCGATTTGATTCATAAATATAAGGTTGAACGGCTGATTTTTATGCACATTGATGCCTTTCAATATGAGCTGGGAAGGACTTCGATAAGTAATTTGGGCGTAAAATTTTCGGGATTGTTATTTTTACCTTTCCGTAAATATTATGAAGACGACTCCACCCTGACCGACAAATTGCGCCGCGAATGGCGAGGATGGCGGAAAGGATGGCAAATGCGATGGATGCTGCGCAATCCACAGCTAGAACGTATTTTCTTTCTGAACGATAAACAGGGCGTAGAAGAGTACAATGTACGTTTTGGCCCGCGATTTGAGCATTTGCCAGACCCGATTGACGTGGCGCAAATCACCACTACATCGGTAGTAGACTTAAAAAGAAAGTACGGCTTAGCGGAGGGCCGCCGAATTTTCTTGATATACGGACATTTATCAGCCCGCAAAAACGTTCCTACCATTCTGGCGGCGTTGCAGCGATTGACTCACCAAGAGCGCAGCCAACTGAGTATTTTGATTTGTGGAGAGCCCGAAAAAGGCTACGATACTACGCTTTTTGCGGCTATTAACGAGGCAGAAAAGAAATACCCTGAGGTGTTGTTTATCAAGCACTTTCACTTTTTTGCCCCTGCTGCTACCAATGAAGTTTTTAAAATTGCGGATATTGTCTTGGTCCCTTACATCAATTTTTTTAGCTCCAGCAATATTCTGGGCTTGGCGGCTAAGTACAGTAAGCCGCTAATTGCCTCTAAACTTGGGGTAATGGGCGTATTGGTCAGCCAATACCAACTTGGTATTACGGTTGCTCCTCACCGGGCTGAAGCCATTGCAGATGCCATGAGTACTTATTTATCACAAAAGAATCCCGTAATTGATGGAAATAAATACCTTCAGGACTACCGTTCGGAGGTATTTTGTCAAAAGTTGCTGTTTTCGAAAGAGTAGTTTTTTGAGAAAATTAAATTTCACTTTGAAATACAAAGTAAAAAAATCAACTTTGTAACGCAAAGTGAATTGTACCTGTAATCAATTATGTCTAATAAAAAACAGCGGTTAGCTACATTAGATACATTTAGGGGCATTGCAGCGTTGGCGGTCGTTCTTTTCCATCTTACGTTACATCAGGCCGAAGCTCCAGTCCATTTTTCATGGGGAGTGACTGGTGTTGATTTATTTTTCATTATCAGCGGTTTTGTGATTTACATGACGCTCAATAAAACCACCCGGGCCGTAGATTTTGTCTTTGCCCGTTTTTCGAGGCTGTATCCAGTGTATTGGGTAGCAGTTACATTGACTGCTGTTTGGATGCTCATCGGAAAATATTGGGGCTACAGTGACATCTCTTGGGGTGATTACTTGGCCAATATGAGCATGTTTCAGCATTATTTTGGGGTGAGAGACTTAGACGAATCCTACTGGACGCTCATTGTGGAGATGCTTTTTTATGGATTGATGCTGTTGGCATTTTTGTTCAATAAAGTTAAAAACCTTGAGTGGTACGGATTTGCGCTGGTCGTTATTCAGGCGATTGTTCATGGGTGGGCCAGTGTTTCGTATCCTTCTTTGTATGCTTCTATTCGTGAAGGCTTTCCGCTGATTAATCATTTTCAACTTTTTTGGGCGGGTATTCTTTACTATAAAATTTATACGGAAGGTTATGGATTGCAGCGTGTTGGGGGCATTGTGCTGGCTTATATCCTTACGCTATTCTTATTTGAAAAAACGGGTCGGAGCAATTTGTTTTTAAGCTGGCCCGAATACATTGCCGTCAGTACGCTTTATTTTGGGAGTTTCTTTTTGTTTGTAAGTCAACGTTTGGAGTGGATTAATAACCGTATCACGCGGTTTTTGGGAACAATTTCGTACAGCCTTTATGTAATTCACCATTATTTTATGAATGGAGTTGTAACTTTACTGCGCGATAAACTAGGCTGGCAATTTATCCCAGCGGCCCTTGTGGCGTTGGTGGGGGCTTTGGTATTAGCGGTAGGGATTACGTATCTGGTCGAAAAACCAGCTTTGAACTATTTACGACTACGTTACCGCTCTTAAAAAGTTGACTAACTGTAGCTTGAGAATGAGTAGAAGACACTATTAAATCAGTGCAAAAATATTTAAAATAATTAATCGTGAGTTTAAAACTTAGCATTGTAATTCCCGCTTATAACGAAGAAAAAACGATTCAAACCGTTTTGAAAGCAGTTGCCTCTGTGGAGTTGATTGGTGGTTTTGAGAAAGAGATTATCGTGGTAAACGATTGCTCAAAAGATGAGACAGAAGCACAAATCTTTGCGTTTAAGGCAATGAATCCCAGCGTGGAGGTTTCTTATTTTAAGCATGAAGTAAATCAAGGAAAGGGTGCAGCCCTACATACGGGGATTCGCAGAGCACAGGGTAATTATGTCGTTATTCAGGATGCTGACTTAGAATATGACCCCAAAGAGTTTAATATTTTATTACAACCCATCGTAGATGGCCACGCCGATGTGGTATATGGTTCACGTTTTATGGGTGGTAAAGCGCACCGAATTTTATTTTTCTGGCATTCAATCGGGAACAAAATCCTGACGTTTTTGAGCAACATGTTCAGCAATTTGAATTTGACGGACATGGAAACCTGCTACAAGCTTTTCAGAATTGACTTGATTCAGGGGCTTGAATTAAACGAGAAACGGTTTGGTTTTGAGCCAGAAGTAACCGCTAAAATTTCGAAAATACCCAATATACGAATCTACGAAGTGGGAGTTTCGTATTATGGACGAACCTATGCAGAAGGCAAGAAAATCAACTGGAAGGACGGTTTTCGGGCTATTTACTGCATTTTTAGATATGGATTATTCAAATAAGTGACGGAACAATGTGGGAGGAATTGAAATACTATCGCCAGGCGCTTGGGATTAACATGCTTTGGAACGCATATCCGATTGTTTTTATCGTTCGGGATGGTTTCGGTATTGGTCCTCAAGGAAGTACGTTTACTATATTGTATTGGGCAGTTGGGTTGGCATTGTTAATGCCTCTGAATATTTTCAGAACTATATTTTTGCCTAACCAAACTCTTTTTGTTTGTTGGTTTAGCTTTTTGGTGTTGGGATGGGTGTATTGGAAATATTACCCAAGTCCGGCGGGTTCTCCAGAAAAGCTACGAGAAACATTGACTTACATCATACCCGTTGTGTTTCTTTTTGCATCCATGTATTATCCCAATGATAAAGCAAATATTGTGCTTAAAGTCATGGTCTTTTACACACTAGTAGCCAGCATTGGCCTTCTATACAGCTTGACCAAAGACCCTCACTGGACGTTTGGGGAGCGTGCCGCCATTAAATTTGCGGCCAATACCCAAAATAGTAACCCCCACGCCTATGCCAATAATGCGTTGTGTTCTATTCTTTCGGCATTGTTGGTGGCAGGGCGTACCAAAAACTGGATTTTCAAAATTTGCTATTTCTTGATTGCTATTTTTTCCGTTGGTGTATTAATTCTGGCCCGGACCAACATGAGTTTGATTGGCTTAGGTGTCATGATTCTCATTTATGTTACGTTGCACGGTCGTGGTATGGTGGCCTCTATATTTAAGCCGCGAGTGTTGGCTATTGCCGCCGTAGTGTACGGAATTGTTGCTTTTTTACTTTCGCAGTTTCAGTTTGCGTCGTATGCGCTTGGGGTATATTTTAATACTTTTATGTCGCGCTTCGGGAGTGTTATTTATACCGTCACTGGCGTTGAAGTAGACCAAAAAACGGCATCGATTGACCACTCTTCGGTCAATAGGGTGTATAGTTTTAAATACGTTTTTGAGGTTTTTTTGGGAGAAGGCTCCCTCGGAACCATCTTGTTTGGGGAAGGATACAAGGCCCAGTTTTTTGATGTGCCAGCCATCGAAGCGCTTGTAAATCAGGGTATATTGGGCTTTATTCTGTTCAATAGTTTCTTTGTGGTAATGGGTTTTACGGCCCTTCAGCAATTTTTCAGACCAGCCAACGATTTGTCTTTGTTTCTGGCTTATTTTTCAATCATTGTTCTTATTGCTCTGTTCTCAGGAGCACGCCCACAGGATCTCAGTATGTGGTTGGTCTATGTAATGTTTATCCGTTTTTTCGGCGTTTATTCAACACAAAAAGCCAAAAGTACCTTACAACCTCAACCCGCATAAGTTAAGTTTAAGATTGTTTCATGGCTTTGATTGAGAAAATACTTACGCGTCGTTCTTTGGTAATCGGGGTATTGTTGTTGATGACAATGGCTGGGTATTACGTTCCCCTGGTGCTGGGAGAAGACCCCGGCTTTGGTCTAGCTGTTTGGAATGATATGCTGAGTACGGGGCAATTCAATACACTTCTAATACCGTCTCCTGAAAATATTGCCCAAAATCAATCCTTGTTTTTGACATGGTGGAGCCCTGGTCAGTATATGGTACCAGGGGCACTAAGTGAATTGTTAAATATTTCGCCTGGAATGGCAAGCTTGTGGATAACGCTGGCTTTTTCGGTGGCGGGGCTAATGGGTTGGTATTTTGTATATCAGTGGTTAGAATTTGATAAAACAACCATTGCGCTCGGGCTATTTTTTATTGCTACTTCTCGGTTATTTACCATCAACTTTCTCAATTATACGGGGGGGGAATTGCTCCTTTTTGGAAGTCAGCCTTGGACTATTTGGTGTTTCTTAAAATATCGCCGCCAACCTTTTATCCTTTTTGGTGGGCTGTTGGTGTTGTCGTTGGTCTCTTTCTTCTTAAAAACGGCTTATACCATCGGCTTAGCTGCCTTGTGCGGTTGTGCAGGCATTGCTTTCCTGAATGATTTTAGAAAGCAAAAAAAACTCTTTATACCTGCTTTTTGGACGGCTTTGGCGGTAGGATTGTGCATGGTTTTTTATTTGGCACTTACTCAGTTGGGATTTATCAACCTCGGGACGAGCCCCATCACGAGTACCAACCAACCGTTTAATATTTCGTGGACGTCGTTTGAAACCCTTACCTATCCGCTTACGCATTGGTTCAGTATTGCCGAAATATACCCTCAGTTACTGATCCGCACGGATTTTCCTGAATGGGGGCACAGCCTATATTATTCCCTGATGGCGGTCAGTTTTCTGGGGTTAATATGGGTAATGAAACAATCCGGACATGACGAAGCCCGCTGGCTGTTTTTAGGTTTTTATCTGGTTTATTGTGGCATATTTTTATTATTGTATAACAAAGGCGCTGAAATTTCTGTAGAATACCGCCATACCAAAGTAGTGGCCTACTTATTTCTGCCGTTGTTGTTGGGGGGGGCGCGTCGGTCGCAGGTTTCGGCTAGATGGGTGCTTGGAACATTAATTATTTTGAACAGTGGTTATGGGCTTTCAACATTTATCCTCAAAAAAGTTGAAATCCGCAATGAGTCAGCTACGGGAAGTTCAGGTTTTGCATTGAGACATGCCGAAGAGGAGGATTTAGCGTTTATCCATGCAGTTGACAAACCAGAAAATATCCTTTATTTTACCTCGGGTTCCCTCAACGTAGATGCTGTAAAGGCGCGGAAATTGGTGGGGAGTATTGATCTCAAATTTGCTAAAGGATGTGGTTTTTTGGCAGAAAAATACGATGGAAAAGCGGGTAAAATATACGCGTTTGTGCACGAAGCCTATCAACAAATTCCAACCAATCCCACGTTAGAAAGTCAGTTTCCAGCTTATCGGTTTAGATTGGTGAGGCAAACTAAAAAATTTAAAATCTATGAAGGGATATAATCTACGTTTACGTATGCTAATTTGTGCTTGATAAGCGCCCGTAAAATGAGCTATTTTTCGTCTTATACGGTGTATAATGGACTTTCTGCTATTTTGTTGCGGTGTTTTTAAATGATTTATTAAAGAAAAAACGGAATTTTAGAAACGCTCCTCAGATAACATCATGCCGCCATTATCGTTAGTTTAACTAGAATTCTGCCATTTGACTTTTACTACATGCTTACCCTCTTTGAGACTTCTTAAGAATTTTTACTCATTTTTGAAAAGAACCGGAAGCATGAAAAAAGTACTTGTTTGTCTTCAGATTTTTTTATTTTCCTTAAGTTTTGCAGGACACGGGCAAGACAATAAACGTTACTTAGCGATGTTAGTCCTTAATATCCAGGAAGATAATCAGTATGAACACTATGCTGATATGGTTCCGGGGGCAAAGTCGATAGGGTGTAATTCGGTGTATATAACTGTACGGTGGGATATCACCAAATGCCCGTCATTTCAGTGTCTTTCCAACCCAAATATTGCGTCGGAATGGCGGCCCGTAGATAATGTAATTGCAAAGGCACTCGAACAGGGAATGGATAAGATTGCGCTACGAATCCATTTGGGTGCCAATAATGCCTACGGAATAAACCGGTCGGGGTTTATCTGGGGAGGAGAAGCAAACGAAATGAGAGACGCGGCAGGAAATGTGTACACCGACGGCTACAATGATAAAATGTTCAGCCTAGCTCATCAGCCTTCGGTAGAAAAAGCCAAAGCTTTTGTGACGGAAGTGACCCAACGCTACAAATACCTTCAGGAGCAAGGTAAGTTGTTGTTTATAAGCGTTTCCATTACGTCAAATCAGGAAGGTGAATATCCGCATGGGTCTCTTTTTGACTATTCGTCGCACATGAAAAATGCGTTTAGTAACTGGCACTTAGCGCAGTACGGAACGGCAGCCCAACCACCCACCAACCAAAATGATGAGGCAGGGAGGCGTTGGTATATATTCAGGCATTTAAAATTGAAAGAATTTATTGACCAAATGGGTAATGCAGTTAAAGCCGTTGACTCAAATATAAAATTTGTGTTGGATATGGGGTCGGTTTTTGACGGTGCTTCAAAAAGCCGAGGAACAATTGGCTTTCAAAAGTTGAATTGCCGATTTGATGGGGTAAAAGTCAATGATGATATGTTCTATAATCACCGTTTTTCGATGGATTTGCTACGAACCAATGTCCCCAATAAATGGATTATGAATGAGATGTTTCCGCAAGGAACCACAACTGATAAAATTAATTTTCTAAAACAATCGTACGAACACGGGGCTAAATTTGTAACGTTGGTCATCGGCTCCCCCAACTCAATTAATGATTTTGCTCCTGCAACGCAAAGCGCAGAAATTCAGCAGCTATTAACTACTCCTATGTCGCCTATCAGTGCGACAAGTACTACGACGTACTCATTGCTAAGTATCCTTAATAATTCTGGGTATAATTTATCGGCGTATTCGCAGCCCAAAAATATCGTATTGAATGACGATATACTGCCGCAGTGCTCGCCCAACACCTGCAATTTTACGTTGGGTATCCATGCAGACAACCCCAACCCAACCTGCGGTTCAGAAGTTACGCTCTCGGCAAATTGCACGGGAGGCAACTGTGCTGGGGTGGCCTACAACTGGAGCGGCAAGGGAGTCAATAGCAGCGGGAACTTTGTAAGCGTGAACGTACCAGCAGAAAAAGGGAACTACACCTATACCCTGACGGCCACCAAAGAAGGGTGTAACAGTCAGGCCGTTACGACCCTGAACGTAATGGAGTGCGGAGAAGAAGAACTCTGCGCGGTGAATAGAATACGACTTAAATTTAGGGACGATTGTTGTCAAAGCCATTTGGTTGGGGCGCAGATTCAAGGTTCTTCTGATGGGGTAACTTGGGATAGTTTGTATACGATTTCTCAAAATGGAAACGGTACTTGGCAGGAGTTTAAGATTAATAATGGGGCTGTTTATCCCCAAATACGATTTGTGCCAAGCGAAAATGGGAATGGAGATCTGGCTGAAATAGAATTTTATCATGGAAGCAAAAAATTGAAAGGTACTCCATTTGGAAGGGGAGGGGATTTTATAAATGCGCTGGATGGCGATGAAAGTACACTTTGGGTTGCTCCCACGAGCAGAGTGGTAAATTTTATCGGTTTGGTTTTGAAAGGTTGCGGAGGGGGCAGTTGAACCCCAAAGATGGATTCCTCAATAATAACCATTACTGAAATGAGAGTGACGACAATTTTTGTCGCACTCTTATTTTTTTGACTACCGATTGATTCGTAGGTTTGTAGACAAGATAGAAGAAGAAAAAGCCTGAAATTAGGAAGAATAGAAATGAAAAAATGGCGTAAAATACTCGTTTTATTATTGGTTTTGCTTTCAACTACTGAGTTATTATTACGCTTTGTGTTTGGATTTTGCAATGCTCCGCTGTATGTAGAGGACCCCGATTTTGAATACGTTTTTGCCCCTGATCAATACCGTTTTCGTTTTAGAAATGTAGTGCGTACCAATGCGTTTTCGATGCGCAGTGACCCCATCAATCCTACCGATACGACGGTTGTTTTACTGGTTGGTGATTCGGTCATCAACGGCGGAAACCCAACCGACCACGACGATTTGGCCTCGACTATTCTCGAAAAACAATTCACGCAACATTATCATCAGCCCGTGCGTGTACTGAATGTGTCGGCAGGGTCTTGGGGGCCAGACAATGCGTTTGCTTTTTTGAAAAAGAAAGGGTTTTTCAGCGCCGATGTGATGTGCCTAGTTACTAGCAGCCACGATGCCTACGACAACATGAGCCATCATAAATTGGTGGGGGTGAATCCCAATTACCCTGACAAACAATACACGGTGGCGCTGTACGAGTTTTGGCACCGTTATATTTATACTTTGTTTGTCTATCACTACGTAGAAGTGCCTTTGAAGGAGTTTTTCTCGCCAGCCGCGCAACACGCCCCCAACGATGTGATTCATAAATTCGGAACGGTATTCAATCCTGGTTTTCAGCACCTAGCCGATACGGCTAAGGTGATGCGTATTCCTTTTTGCCTTTATTTACACCCTGAATTGCCCGAAATAGCTCAAAATCGCTACGATAGTCAAGGCGAAGAGATATTGGCGTTTGCCCGAAAAAACCGCATTCCAGTGATTGATGAGTTGAAATTGCACCGAAGTGGGTTTCCGTTGACCAACGACCTTTTTCGAAATCCTGACTTTGATAGCATTCATTACAACGCCAAAGGACAGGCCTACATGGCCAAACACTTATACCCGCTATTGAAACAATACCTTGACGCTTATTTTGCCCGCCATGCGCGTACTCATCGTCCATAACCAGCTTTGGGCACATTATAAGTCCAAATTATTCAGCGAACTACACCGACTTTCTCCGCAGTACGGTGTAGAAATTCACGTTGTTCAAATTGCCCTTTCCGAAAAAAGCCGCGCTAACATGGGCGATGCCGACGCCTTTCGGTACAACTATGACTATGAGGTGCTTTTTAATACGTCGCTCGACCAAGTCAAACTGTGGCCGCGAACCAAGGCACTGTTGAAAAAAATCCGCAGTTATCGTCCCGATGTGCTGAATCTGACGGGCTGGTATGACCCTGCGCAGTGGGTTTTACTGTTTTATGCCAAACTGGCGGGTATTAAAGTCATCATTTCTAATGAGTCCAACGTGCGCGACCACGTGCGGATGGGAGCCAAAGAGCGTTTTAAGCAATTTCTGTTAAAGCAGGCAAACGGTTTTTTCTGTTTCGGACAATCATCGGCGGCGTATTTGGAAAAATTGGGGGTAAAGCCTTCCCAAATTCTGACCCGAAAAGCAGCGGTGGTCGACAATGACGTGATTTTGGAACATTATCAAAAAGCAACTCCCGAACGGGAAAAACGAAAAAACCAAAGAGGCTGGGCCCCTTATAATTTCATTTTTGTAGGTCGGCTGATTCCACCCAAAAATTTAACGATGCTGCTGGAAGCATTTGCCGAAATCAGCGCCGAAACAACCGATTGGGGTTTAGTTTTGTTGGGAGAAGGAGACCAAAAACCAATGTTACAACAGCAAGCCCAAAAGATAAAAAATATTCGCTTTGAAGCTGGGGTTGCTTGGTACGAAGTGGCCGAATATTTGGCTTTAGCGGATGTACTGGTGTTACCCAGCGATTCGGAGCCGTGGGGATTGGTGGTCAACGAAGCCATGATTTGTGGCTTGCCGGTATTGGTCTCAGCACCTTCTGGCTGCGTGGAAGATTTGGTTCGTACAGGTCAGAACGGCTTTACCTTCGACCCGCGTCAAAAACAAGATTTAGTAGCCAAAATGCGCTATTTTGTTCAAAATGCTGCATCATTATCACGTATGGGCGATGCTTCCCGACAGATTGTAGCACCTTTTGCCCCCGAAAAAGTAGCCCATGAAATGCTTCAAGGCATTGCCAATCTTCAAAAGTAAAGCTATTTGTTGATTCGTTGATTCCAATAAATCAGCACATTGAGGGTGGCGCGGCCTGCGGCAATGATGTCCAAATCGCCGTCACCGTCCAAATCGGTGGCCAAAAGGTCCTCGCAGGCCATCATGACGCTTTCATCCAATACAAATTCTTCCCAGTTTTCGCCAGCGGCATCTTTTGGTACAAATAAGCGTACACCTACCTTTTTGTCGGGGTTGGGATTGCGCCAACCCACCGCTATTTGTGAGTAGCCCAAGCCCAGAAAATCTCCGCAGGCCAGCGCGTGGCCTTGACTCAGGCGGTCGGTCAGGACTTTTTTAGAGTTGGTTTTTGGATTTAAAACCACCAATTGATTGCCGTGCCAAGGAGCCACCGCCGCCACAAAAGCGTCTTTATTGGGTAAATATCCTCGGCGTACTTCGCCCACTCCCAAACCTTCACCAATCCATTGTCCAGTAGGTTTCCATTGATTTTTTTGGTACGAAACCACTTTGCCGCCTTCTTTGCTGCCAATCAACACCTTGGTGGCATCGGCGTCTTCCCAAATTTCAAAATTATGAGTGATGTGTAAGGTTGAATCCATTAACTGATACGGCCACGGTTGTTTTGGGTTTTTGGGGACGTCATACGCCAGCACCTTGACGCCTTTGCCTTCTCCGTTGGCATTGCCTAAACCGTGCAATGGGACCACAATCAACTGGTATTTATTTTTACTTACCTGTGCCCAGCGCATCCGGTGCGTTGTGATTTCGTGGTGAAGCGGCACGGGTTCCCAGCGCTGGGTCGGGTCTTGCGGTCGAATCAGGTAAAAAACCGCGCCCGATTTAGTTATATCGTTCGTCTCGGCGGGGTTCCACATGGCACCGATTGCTACTTCTACCTTTCCATCGCCGTCGATGTCGCGGGCTGCGATGCAAACGTTGTCTTTGGGAGTTACGTTTGAAACCATCACGTGTCGCGTCCATGATTCTCCGTTTTTAGTGCCTTCATTTTTATACCAAACGATGTCTTTTTGGTCGGCCAATAAAATATCCAGTCGTTTGTCGCCGTCAACATCGCCAACGGCCAGTCCATAGCCAATATTGATTTGATTATCAACTACTTGTAGTTTAAAATTGGGAGTGGTTGTTTGGGCAAAAACCGAAAAGGAAGTTAATCCGCAAAGGAATAAAAAAAACTTTTTCATCATTGTTTGGATTTAGTGAAGGTGACTGGCCTGACGGTACAATCGTCTAATATTTTAAAAGGAATAGAAAAGCAGAATCTTTCCTGTAAATTTTGAAAATTTACAATACTTTTGAATCAAACCAATAATTTAACTTAATCCTTTACCAAAATGAAAAACCTGTTTGCCTTGTTGATTACATTAGCGTGCTTCGGTATTGCTGTTGATACCGTTGCCCAAGATGATACAAAACCTAAAAAAGAGACCAAGGCCAAGAAAGAAACTGGCGGCGATAAGAAGGAGACCAAATCAAGTAAAGGAAAAAAATCGGAACCGAAAGACAAAGCCGACAAAAAGGAAACTGGCGATGATAAGAAGGAAGGAAAGTCGAGCAAGGGTAAAAAATCTGACCCAAAAGACAAAGCTGAAAAGAAAGAGGACAAAAAAGCCGATAAAGCCGATAAGAAAGTAGACAAAAAAGAGAAAAAAGAAACCGAAGTAGCGGACCGTAAGGCGGATAAAAAAGAAGATAAAGCCGATAAAAAAACGACTTCTACCAAAACCAAAGTAACTCCCAAGGACGACGATGGTAAAGAAGCCGACAACGGAACCCGCAAAAAAGTAGCAGGTGCTGACAAAACCATTGGTAAAGATGACAAAGGCCGTACAATCTATCAGGGACCCAAAGGTGGTCAGTATTACATCAATTCAAACGGCAATAAAACGTATTTGAAGGCCGATAATAAGTTGTAATGCGCGCTTATTTAGGCTTGTTTTAAGAATCCTGCCGAACGTCGGCGGGATTTTTTTTGCCAATGAAAATTCGGTATCTTTAACAAACAATATGAATGAATGAAGATAGAAACCCAAAAAATACCAACAACACTCGCCGAATTGGAAGCTCTTGGGGAAGACGTAATGCTGCACATTCCTGCCTCATTTGAGGAATACCTCGAATGGGTCGAAAAGTGTCAGTTTACGATTGAGTACTTCAACAATGAGATTGTTATTATGGGAAATGCGAGTTATTACCACGAAAAATTAGTAGCCGAAATTATTTTTTGTCTTAAAACTGTTTTTAATCGAATTTCAGGATTTTCGGTTTTGGGCAGCAATATCAAAATTCACATTGCCGATGTGCTCTCCCCAACGGATTTTAACGCCGATGTTTCAGTAGTACAGGGAGAGCCTGAGTTTGTGACATTGCCTTCTGGTAAAAAGTCGACAAGTACCATTACGAACCCCGTGTTGGTGGTGGAAGTAACTTCAAAAAGCACCATTTCTCACGATTTTGGGGATAAATTGTTGGCTTACAAGAAAATTGATTCGTTGCAATACGCCATTTTTGTAAGTCAATATCAGCCGTTTGTGACTGTCTACGAGCGCAAAGGCATTCATCATTGGGAACTTCGTGATTATACCCGCTTAGAGGATTCGTTCTCCATTATGGAGCAGCCACTTACCTTGGCGGAGATTTATAAAGATATTCAGTTTGAGAATTAACAAAAACGCCCTGCTGAAATCTCAGCGGGGCGTTTTTGTTAATCAATAAAGTGCAACTTACAATTCTATTTTCGCTTCTGTTATATTCTCAAAAACGACTTCTCCGTTTTCGCCGAGTTCCATCATGATGACGGAGTCTTTGGTGATTTTGCCACTCAGAATCTGTTTCGACAACTCGTTCAGGATACGGCGCTGAAGGACTCGTTTCAGCGGTCGGGCACCAAAGGCGGGCTCGTAGCCTTCTTCTGAGAGTTTGAGTAGCGCGTCGTCGGTGGCATCGAGGGTGATACCCTGCTCGGCGAGCAAACCTTTGATGTGGTTGAATTGAATCCGTACAATCTGTTTGAGGTTGTCGTGGCTCAGTGGGTCAAAGAGTACGATTTCGTCGATACGGTTCAGAAACTCGGGCCGAACGGTTTGTTTCAACAGGCTCAACACATCGTTTTTGGCTTCTTCTTTGAAGTACAGTTTCCAGCCTTTGTCGGTTTTGTTGCCTGCTTCTTTGAATTTCTCCATGATGATGTCGCTGCCGATGTTGGAGGTCATGATGATGATGGTGTTTTTGAAGTTGGCCATCCGTCCTTTGTTATCGGTCAGGCGGCCGTCGTCCAATACCTGCAACATGATGTTCCACACATCAGGGTGTGCTTTTTCGATTTCATCTAGCAAAATCACGCTGTACGGCTTGCGTCTGACGGCCTCGGTCAACTGACCGCCTTCGTCGTAGCCTACGTAGCCGGGAGGCGCTCCCACCAAACGGCTGACCGAGTGGCGCTCCTGGTACTCGCTCATGTCGATACGCACCATGGCGTTGTCGTCGTTGAACAGGTAGTTGGCGAGGGTTTTGGCCAATTCGGTTTTTCCTACCCCTGTTGGCCCCAAGAACAAAAAGCTACCAATGGGGCGTTTGGGGTCTTGCAATCCCGCCCGTGAGCGGCGGACAGCATCAGCAACGGCTTCAATGGCTTCTTCCTGCCCAGCTACCCGTTTTTGAAGTTCTGTTTCCAAATTAAGCAATTTGTCGCGCTCACTTTGCAGCATTTTGCTCACCGGAATGCCCGTCCATTTGGCGACAATTTCCGCGATGTGTTCAGGGGTTACTTCCTCGTTGAGGAGGTGGTGGTTGGAATGGTTTTCTCCAATATCTCCCGCCAATTTTTTCTCAATTTCTGGGATTTTACCGTAACGAAGTTCGGCTACTTTTCCGTAATCGCCAGTGCGCTCAGCTTGTTCAGCTTCCAGACGAAGTTGGTCCAGTTGCTCTTTAAGCGTACGCACTTCACTGATTTTGCCTTTTTCCAGTTCCCACTGCGCTTTGAGAGCGTTTCGGTCTTCACTCAAATCGGCAATTTCTTTGTTGAGGCGGGTTTCTTTGTCCTTGTCGTTTTCGCGACGAATGGCTTCTCTCTCAATTTCCAACTGCATGATGCGGCGGTTGAGGTCGTCGAGTTCTTCGGGGACCGAATCCATCTCTAAACGTAGCTTGGCGGCAGCTTCATCCATCAGGTCAATGGCTTTATCGGGCAAAAAACGGTCGGAAATATACCGGCTCGACAGTTCTACGGCTGCAATGACGGCATCATCCTGAATCCGTACTCCGTGGTGAAGTTCGTATTTGTCTTTGATGCCGCGCAAGATACTGATGGCGTCGGCCTCGCCGGGCTCATCGACGGTTACGACCTGAAAGCGGCGTTCGAGCGCCTTATCTTTCTCGATGTACTTTTGGTACTCTTTGATGGTGGTAGCCCCAATGGTATGAAGTTCGCCGCGCGCGAGGGCCGGTTTGAGTAGATTGGCCGCATCCATGGCGCCCTCACCTCCGGCCCCCGCCCCGATGAGTGTGTGGATTTCATCAATGAACAAAATTACTTCGCCTTCCGAGTCGGTTACTTCTTTAATCACCGCTTTCAGACGCTCTTCAAACTCCCCTTTGTACTTGGCCCCCGCTATGAGCAGACCCATGTCGAGTGACACAATTTCTTTGGTTTTTAGCTGTTCGGGCACGTCGCCTTGCACAATACGTTGGGCGAGGCCTTCCACAATGGCGGTTTTACCGACCCCAGGCTCACCGAGTAGCATGGGGTTGTTTTTGGTACGACGCGCCAAAATCTGTAATACCCGACGAATTTCATCGTCGCGGCCAATGACGGGGTCAATTTTTCCGGCACGGGCCAATTCATTCAAATTTTTGCTATACCGCTCCAGAGAGCGATATTTAGCTTCGGCATTTTGGTCTTTCACAGGGTTATTTTTTCCTCTTAATTCTTTAATCGCGGCCAACAGACCTTTTTCTTTAAAACCAACCTCCTGCATGAGTCGGGCGGTGGCGTCTTTGCCCGTAGCCAACCCCAGAAAAAGCATTTCAACACTGACAAATTCGTCCTGAAATTCTTTCAGATAGGTTTGGGCTTTTTGAAAAGCGGCGTTTAAGTCATTACTTATATATTCGGTAGCGGCCGTTCCTGCCACTTTTGGGTAGGCGTTTACGGCGGCTTGGATTTTGGTTTGTAGCAGTTGAGAAGATACGTTGAGTTTTTTCATCAAAAACTGTGAGGTGTTGGGGTCGTCTTCCAAAATGGCCTGCAAAACGTGCCC
The DNA here is from genome assembly GCF_003339505.1 of Runella aurantiaca. Lineage (GTDB taxonomy): Bacteria > Bacteroidota > Bacteroidia > Cytophagales > Spirosomataceae > Runella > Runella aurantiaca. Next base: position 80,471 of record NZ_QPIW01000015.1, on the reverse strand, counting down.
CGTCTCTACCGCTTGCTGCTGGTTTCCCTGCGCAATCTGTACCGCACGCTGGATTACTTCCTGCGCTTTGATGGTATATTGGTTAAAATTCATGGCGGCTTTTTTGTTAATATTTTAGTGAATGTGATTTAGATAACACCTTCTGTACAAGGAGTATGCCTGTTCTGAAAAGCGGCAATTTTGGCATATTTTTTTTGTTTTTTGGGTGGGAATGTAGACAAAATGACGTTGTTTTTGCTATTTTTGACGCTATGTCAATACCTTTAATTATTCAGACCCAAGAGGCGTTTGAAAAAGTGGTTGAGCATCTAAGCGGTTTGGAGGCGTTTGCTATTGATACCGAGTTTGATCACAACCATTATGCCTACGGTTTTACGCTTTGTCTTATTCAAATTGCTACTCCTGATACTTGCTATTTGATTGACCCATTTGTTGTTCCCGATTTAACTTCCCTCTGGCGGGTTTTGGAGAGCGAAACGTCCGAAAAGATTTTTCATGATTGCGGCGAAGATTTACGTTTGCTTCATTTGCACGGCTGTTCGCCCCGCAACATCTTCGATACCAGCGTAGCGGCCAAAATGCTGAGTTTGGAGAAAATCGGGCTTAGTAGTGTGCTGTATGAGCTGCTGGGGGTCGAATCGAGCAAAACAAAACAGCAGAGTAACTGGCTGAAACGCCCGCTGTTGCCGATGCAATTAGAATACGCGGCCAACGACGTTATCCATTTACCAGCCTTGCGCAAACTAACTGCCGAGCGTTTGCAAGTGCAAAATCGGTGGGAATGGTTTGAGCAAATGATGCGGGTGGTGGAGCAAAAAGACTATTCTCCCAAATCCAAAGAAACCTTTTTGAGTCCCAAAGAGCAGCGTGATTTTACGCCGTTTCAACAATACATTCTGAATGAACTCTATCGGTTTCGGGATGAACAAGCCAAACGCATCAATAAGCCTCATTACCAAGTATTTTCCGAAAAAATAGTCTATCAGGTCATGGAACACCCGTTTGTTTTGAATGACTGGATGAGCCTGAAAGGTATTCATTACCGCATTCAGAACGAAGCCGTGGCTGAGCAATTTAGAGCAGTTTTGGAGCAAGCCCAAGCTGCCGCAAAAGCACAGTTATTGTCTACCCAAAAACGGGTACCCACTGGACAGGAGATTGCCGAGTGGCAACGCAAATCGACCCGCTACAATCGCCTGCGCGAACACGTATTTTTGCCCATTAAGCGCTGGATTGAAGAAAGCTACGGGGCGCATTTTGCGCCGTATGTGTTGAGCAATGAAACCATCGGCATTTTGATTGGGGGAGAAATGAAGCTTTCAGAAATAAATCCCGTATTTCAACAAAGCATTATCAGAGAAGCGGCACAGACGTTGAATATAGATATTTCGGCGTTTGAGTAGCTGATTTTGACTGGAGAAACTGGTATATTTGGTTGTAATAAGTAGCCGCCTCTCTGGCAAAAATGAACGTAGAATTGGACTAATGCCTTTGCGTCGCCTTTTTTTGTGGATTTTGATGGGAAGTGTTGCCTTCGTCGTGAGTTACTTCGTCCTCTTTCCGCATGTATTTCGTTGTTTTGCCGTTCAATATTCGGATTTTAGCCTTTCTGCCGAACGGCTGTACGTCAGTCCAGAGCTTTCGCCCCGGGTTCAAGGTCATGCCAATGTACTAATCCAAGAAGCTCAGAAGCGTATTGAGACTTTTTGGGGGAGTCGAGTAGGGAATCCAACGATTATTCTTTGCCAACGCGCCGACCAATACCGTCGTTATTGTAACAGCGGCGAAGGGGCGGGGTGCAGCATCGGCACTCCTTGGGGAACTTCCTACATTGTACTCAACATGGATGGTCTCAATGCCGATGTGATAGCCCATGAAATGTGCCATGATGAGCTTTTTAGTCGCTTAGGTTGGTGGAAAACTACCCGGCAGATTCCGCAGTGGTTCAATGAAGGCTTGGCACTGATGGTCGATTATCGGTTTGTGCCCAAAACCGACAGCATCCAACGGTACGTTGATTACAAAGACGAATATTTGTATCTTTCTCGGGGTGGACAAGTAGCCCTTGATTTGGACGAAATTGCTTCTATGCGTGGTTTTTTCAACGGCCATGAAGGGCACGTAATGCTGGCTTATATGACATCTGGAATGGAAGTGGCGCGGTGGCTGGCAGGGGTGGGAGAAAAAAAAATTCCCACTTTGGTTCAACAAGTAGCCGAAGGCCGAGAGTTTGAGAAAGTATATGCTCAGTTAGAGCAAAGCCATGCCCCAAAATAGAGTACTATCTACTGCACTTACACTAAACACTCATTCTATCATGGATAAATTTCAACGCATTTTTGAGAACAATGAACATTGGGTTGCCGAAAAACTCAAAAAAGACCCCGAATATTTCGAAAAACTTTCGAAAGGGCAAAGCCCCGATTTTCTGTACATAGGATGTTCAGACAGCCGAGTGACCGCCGAAGATTTAATGGGCGTGCAGCCGGGAGAAGTTTTTATTCATCGAAATATTGCCAATATGGTGGTAAGCATTGATTTGAACGTGATGAGCGTGATAAATTATGCGGTCAGGCACCTCAAAGTCAAACACATCATTGTGTGTGGTCATTACTCATGTGGGGGTATCAAAGCCGCCATGCAGCATGCCGATTTAGGGATTTTGAATCCTTGGTTGCGCAATGTCCGGGATGTGTACCGGACGCACAAAGAGGTACTGAATGCGATTGAAGATGAGCAGGCTCGCTATGACCGATTGGTGGAGTTGAATGTGCAAGAACAGTGTATCAACGTCATTAAACTAGCCGCAGTGCAGGAAGCCTACCGCGAGCGAGGAATTACGGTTCATGGCTGGGTTTTTGATATTCATTCGGGCAAATTAATAGACCTGAAAATTGATTTCCCCACCATATTGGAAGATATTATGGAGATTTATCGGTTAGACTGAGTGCCGACTAGCCCCGCAACCCATTCCCAAAAGTGACTGTTTTCTAAAATGGGGGATTCTGCTCAAAACTAATTTCGCTGTTTTTTACGAAATTCGGCGGGCGATAAGCCTGTGTATTTTTTGAACAGTTTGGCAAAGTAGTTTGGATACTCAAACTTCAATAAATACGCAATTTCCGAAATCGAATAAGAGGTGTGCGTAAGGTATTTTTGGGCTTCGCCGATGAGGTAGCGATGAACCAACTGAATGGCCGAATGGCCTGACACCGAGCGGCATATCCGGTTAAGGTGAATGGGGGTGATGTTAAGTTCAGCGGCAAATTCAGGGATACTTTTTGGGTAGTTTGCCTCTTTGATTTTCTTCTGAAATCTCCGAAAGTGACTCATCGTCACGTTGTCTTTTTTTTGTTCTTCTCCTTGCCGAACCATGCGGTGGAGTTTTACGAACAACTGGGCAAAATAGGCATTAAGCATAGCCCTCCTTTCTGATTGCTCTTCAAACAACTCTGTCTCGATGGCACCAATCAACTCTGTGATGGCTTGAAACGATTCTTTTTCGTCAAAATGATGGATTATGTGAACCTTATGGAATGATTGCCAAATGGTCGAAGATGTTTGAAAAATATCCTCCATGATAATTTCTGAAATCGTCAAAATATGCCCAGATACGTCGGGTGTATAGGTTAAGCCATGCAGGGCCGTGGGAGGTATGAGAAAAATACAAGGGGCAGTGTAGGTGTCAATTCTGGTGCTTTCCTGAAACGTAACCTGCCCGCTGTTAACGATAAATACCTGAAATAGATGGGTATGAATGTGAGGCTGAATCACCCAGTTGAAAGTTTGGCTGCGGGTGGAAATCAGTTCGAGAAAAATGTATTCTGCTGGATAGCGCCTGTTTAGGTCTCCATACAGCCCTTCAAAGTTGAGAATGGGTTTGTCGTTTCCCATAAAGATGTTTGATTTTTATCTACAATATTAAAAATAATATCCAAAAATAGCGGCCATCACTGCCTAACATTGCAAACTGGAAAATTACTTTGTTTCTGTTCTCAAAATCAATGAAAAATCACCTTTGGGATTTGGCCCATATTGCGCACGTAGAGCTGTTTACGCCCAAATTGGAGGCCAGTACGCGCTTTTTTGTCGATGTTATGGGCATGTATATTTCGGCCGTCAAAGGCGATTCGGTTTATTTGAGAGCATACGACGATTATGAACATCATACCCTGAAATTGACCGCTCACAAACACGCTGGTATGAAGCACTTTGCGTGGCGGGCCAAAAGTCCAGAGGCGCTCCAACGCCGCGTGGCGGCCCTTCAAAAAAGCGGTTATGGCATGGGTTGGAACGACGGGGATATTGGCCACGGGCCTGCGTATGAATATCATTCGCCCAGTGGGCATTTGACAGAAATCTATTTTGAAACGGAAAAGTATAAATCGGGAGCGTCTGATACTTCGGCCTTGAAAAATACGGCCAGTAAGTTTCCCGCCCGAGGCATCAACGTCAGACGAATAGACCATCTAAATTTGTTTGCCAAGGATGTTAGGGCTTTTCGAGATTTTCAACTGGAAAATTTAGGGGGAATTTTGACCGAGACCATCGTCGATAATTTAGAGGATTTAAACCCCAAAGCGGTTTGGTTTATGGTCAATTCCAAATCCTACGATTTGGCAGTGACCGAAGATTATTTAGGGATGAATGACCGTTTTCATCACGTTACTTATGCCGTCAACAGTCGCGAAGAGGTCTTGATTGCCGCCGATATTTGTCTTGAAAACGGCATTTTTATCGAGACAGGCCCTCATAAGCACACCATTCAGCAAACGTTTTTTTTGTATGTGTATGAACCCGGCGGCAACCGGATAGAAATTGCCAATACCACTGCTCGATTGATTGTTGACCCTGATTACGAAACCGTCGTCTGGACGTTGGAAGAGCGAAAAAAAGGGCAGGCGTGGGGTTTGGCTACCGTGCCGAGTTTTCATACCAAAGGTACTCCCATGCCAGAGGAATTGGATTGATTTTATATGACACATTTAGTATTATGAAGAAGAAATTGTTAGTAATCGGAGCGCATTCGGGCGATTTTGTGTGGCGAGCCGCTGGCACCATCGCCAAAGCCATTGAAGAAGGGGGTGACACCTTGGTCATTGCCATGTCGTACGGAGAACGCGGCGAATCAGGCGAATTGTGGAAAGAAAATCCTAACCGCACCGAAGAAAGCGTCAAAATTATTCGTCATGAGCAAGCACAAAAAGCCGCTGACATTCTCGGAACACCCATTCAATTTCTGGATTGGGGCGATTATCCGATGTTGATTTCTGACGAACGTATTACGCAACTCACTAAAATAATTGGTGACTTTGAGCCTACCGTGATTATGACCCATTCCGAAAAAGACCCCTTCAATCCCGACCATCCGTTGGCTTTTCAGGCCACCCAACGTGCACGATTGTTGTCGTCGGGGGCGGGTGTGCCGAGTGCTTTTAAAAATATTGACCCGCCCGTTTGGTATTCGTTTGAGCCCCATCAGCCCGAACTTTGCGGTTTCGTGCCCGATACTTTCGTTGATATTTCGTCGGTTATGGACAAAAAATTGGCGGCTATGAGCTGTATGGGTGCGCAAACTTATTTGAAAGACTACTATGCAGAATTGGCCTCCCGTCGCGCCAATCACGCCCGCCGCATTTCGGGAAAGAAAGACATCAAATTTGCCGAAGCCCACCAGAGCCAAGTACCGAGGGTGGTTTCTTCCATTTTTTAAAAGCCGAATGTCGACTATTTTGAACTATTGATAGATTAAAAAGACTGATTCAAGGATTTTTAGAAAAAAGCCCCCAAAGGGCGCTCTATTTTAAGGTATTATTGTCCTGTCTATTTTTTTCTTTAACCTATTAATATCAGTTAAATTATGAAATCATCAAGACGTAATTTCATTCAGTCTTTGGGGGTTGGGGCCGCTAGTTTGGGGGTTGCGCATCAATCAACGGCTCATGCGCATGAGCCGCCCAAATCATCAAAGCCAAACGCGGATGACCAGGTTTTGTTTGTGGGCGACAACATCGCGGTTACCAACACTGAGTATGGAAAAGTGAGAGGCTTCATCCTGCGCGGAATTCATACTTTTTTAGGAATACCCTACGGCGCAGATACGTCGGGCAAAAATCGTTTTATGCCGCCTCAAAAACCTGCTGCTTGGACAGAAATTCGGCCTGCACTTTGGTGGGGAAACACGGCTCCGCAAATCATGGAAAAACGATATGCAAACACCTATGCGTCGTTTGTGGATCACTGGAACTACGACGACGTATCGGAAGATTGCTTGAAAATCAACGTCTGGACACCTGCCCTAGATACCCAAAAACGTCCAGTGGTTGTTTGGCTACACGGCGGCGGATTTGTCAATGGAAATGGCATTGAGCAAGACGGCTATCACGGCGAAAATATCTCGCGCCTTGGCAATATCGTATTTTGTTCGCTCAACCACCGACTCGGGTCATTGGGATATAGCCACCTAAAAGCAGCGGGTGGACATCCTGCCTCGGGTAATGTGGGTAATTTGGACATGGTAGCTGCGCTCGAATGGGTCAAAAATAACATTGCCAATTTTGGGGGCGATGCAAGCAATGTGACCATCATCGGCCAGTCGGGGGGAGGCTCTAAAGTAACAACCTTGATGAATATGCCAGCGGCGAAGGGATTATTTCATAAGGCGGTGGTGTTGAGCGGCGGTTCATTGGCGGGTGTCAATAAAGAATACGCCGAAAAATTAGGACTGAAAATAATGGAGGAAGCGGGGCTGAAAGCTGGGGAGATAGAAAAATTACAACAAATTCCGTGGCGCGAATACATAGACATCGCCGACAGAGCCGTTGTCAAAATGGCTGACGAAGCCAAACGTCTCAACGTGCAAAGGGGAGGTTACTCACCAGTAGCCGACGGAGAATACCTGAACGCTAACCCGTTTTTCAGCGATGCAACGCATTTCTCAAGCGATATTCCACTGATTATTTGCTCGACATTTAATGAGCAAAGCCCAAGTCGAACAGATGCGGCGTTGGAAAAACTAACACTGGCAGATGTAAAAGAAAAAATCAAACCGCGATTCGGGGAAAAATCTGGTGAAATAGCCGATGCTTATGCCCGGAGCTTTCCGAAGGCGCGCCCGATTGAGATTTGGTCGTTGATTCTTTCAAACCGAAAAAATGCCGTTGCCATCGCTGATGCTAAGACGTCGCAACGAAAAGCTCCAGTCTATTTGGCTTGGTTTGGCTGGCAACCACCTCTTTTTGACGGTAGAATGCGGGCTTTTCACTGCGACGATATTTGTTTTTGGTTTTACAATACCGATTTGATGCTTACCCATACGGGCGGCGGAAAACGCCCTCGGGCTTTATCGGAAAAAATGGCGAAATCATTTCTCAATTTTGTCAAAACAGGAAATCCAAACGGTGGCGGCCTGCCCCCTTGGAAATCGTATACCACTCAAAATGGTGAAACGATGATTTTGGACGATACCTCCGCGTTGGTAAATGACCCAGATCGCGATGCCCGAAAATCATTGGCGTAATTTTTTGAATTCTATGAGGTTTTCGCATCAGAAATCCTCATAGAATTACCACTGATAAGCCATTGTAAAATATGGAGTTAATAAAAGAGCTTTCGAAGTTTTCAGCCGCTACGATTTGTGAAGCCCTTGGAAACAAAGGTAATTTGCCGTCGGCCATCAAACCAATCGCTGTAAGCATGAAAGTCTGCGGCCCTGCTTATACGGTTCAGACCATGCCTCGTGACAATGTTTTGTTGCATCGGGCTTATGCGTATGCTAAAGCGGGAGATGTCTTAATCGCCAATTGCTCAGGTTTTTATGAAGCAGGTTACTGGGGCGATTTGATGAGTTTGGGGGCAAAAACCAAAGGAGTCAACGGCTTAGTTATTGATGCCTGCGTGCGTGATGCCGACGATATTGAGGCGATGGGCTTCCCTGTTTTTTCAAGAGGATTATGCATTCGTGGTACGTCAAATCACGGTGATGGAACGCTCAATGAACCCATTATACTCGGAGATGTACTGATTCATCCCGGCGATATTGTGGTGGGTGACCGTGATGGCGTCGTAGTTGTTCCGTTCAATAAACTGGAAGAAACCATCGAAAAAGCTGCTGCAAGAGAAGCCAAAGAAGAAAGAACAAGAGCCGAACTCAGAAAAGGAAGAACGTCTCTTCAGATTTATGGTTGGGATGAGAAGTTTGGGTATTAGTCTGCTACTGACTGAATTAATGCAAATTCAGTCAGTACATTGACTGAATTTGCATTAATTCAGTCAGTAAGTGGTATTTTCTTTATATTTGAGAAAAACCACGGCCAAAATGATTATTCAAAGATATCTTTTAACCACGATTAAAAACTCCCTTAAACCAGGAAAAGTAAATGTTTTGATTGGAGCAAGAAGAACAGGAAAGACCTTTTTGCTTAAACAATTAATGCAAGAACTTGCCATACCGCATCTGTGGCTCAATGGTGAAGATATAAACACTCAAAAGGTGCTTGCTGAACGAAGTGCGGCAAATTATCGAAGACTCACGTCAGGAGTTGAATTATTAGTCATTGATGAAGCACAGGTGCTACCCGAAATCGGCAAAGTGCTCAAATTGATGGTTGATGAAATTCCAACCTTGAAAATAATTGCAAGTGGATCATCTGCTTTTGATTTAAATGCGCAGATAGGCGAACCATTAGTTGGACGGGCGTATTGGCATGAGTTGTTTCCAATCGCGCAAACTGAACTTAAACACCATGAAAATTTATTTCAGACCATCGAAAACTTGGAAGAAAGGTTGATTTATGGCAGTTATCCAGAGTTATTTCAGTTAGAAACCATTGTTGAAAAAGAAAGATACGTCAATAGTCTGATAAATAGTTTCTTGTTGAAAGATATATTGAGCTTTGAAGGCATCAGAAACGCTGGTAAAGTCCGCGATTTACTCCAACTGATTGCTTTCCAACTGGGAAAAGAAGTTTCCTATGATGAGTTGGGCCGACAGTTGAGTATGAGCAAAAATACAGTTGAAAAGTACTTGGATTTGCTTGAAAAAACCTTTATTCTCAAAAAAGTTAGGGGTTTCAGTAGAAATCTCAGAAAAGAAATATCGAAAAATTCGAGGTGGTATTTTTGGGATAACGGTGTACGTAATGCCTTAATTACTGACTTTAAGCCATTGAGTTTACGGCAGGATGTAGGAGAACTTTGGGAAAACTATCTCATCACAGAACGTCTTAAGCGCCTCAGTTACGGGGAAGAAAATAAAGAATATTATTTTTGGCGAACCTACGATCAGCAAGAAATCGACTGGATTGAGGTTAGAAATGGGGAAATAGAAGCCTATGAATTCAAATGGCAAAAAAACACTTCTAAAATCCCAGAAGCCTTTGCCAAAGGCTATCCCGAAGCTAAGTTTCAGGTTATTTCAAAAGCCAATTATTTAGATTTCATAGAATAATGAACGAGCCATTAAAAATTGCCATTTTGGGTTTGGGCGAAGCGGGTTCTCGTTTTGCCAATGATTTGGCCGAAATGGGCGTGACCGTGACGGGCTACGACCCCAATCCCGTTCGAGAATTACACCCTTCTGTGACGCTTGCTTCAAGCAATGCCGAAGCCGCTAAAGACGCAGAAGTGATTTTCAGCGTCAACCTATCGTCGGTATCAGAAGAAGTGGCGCAGGATATTTTTCCAGTCCTTAAAAACACGCAGTTTTTTCTGGAAATGAATACTTCTTCGCCCGATAAGAAAAAGAAGATTGACATGATTTTGAAGCCAACTGGCGTCCAATTCATTGATTTGGCCATCATGGCACCAGTGCCGCCCAAAGGTATCAAAACCCCATTTTTGGCGGCGGGAGAGGATGTTTTCGCTTTTTTGGAGAAAATGAAACCGTTGAAGTTGGACCTGTCGCTCGTCGAAAATGGCAAAGTGGGTGATGCCGCTACCATGAAATTGCTGCGCTCAATTGTCTACAAAGGCGTGGCGGCGGTTATCTGTGAGGCCGTAGAAGCGGGGGATGCATTCGGGATGCCTGAGTATATCCGCAAACAAATCAGTTCGATTATTGGCGGAAACGACGACTTGATTGACCGTTTTGTGGAAGGCAGCAAAACCCATGCCCTGCGCCGAATGCACGAAATGGAAGCCGTGATTGAAATGCTTGAAGAACGCAATCTGGACCCGATTGTCACCCGTGCTACGAGAGATAACTTGGCAAAACTGATGAACTAAATGCAAACGGCCATTCCATTCATGCAGCTTCGGGGTGGAAGCTCCAAAGGGCTTTTCTTTAAAGCCGAAGACCTGCCTACCGATGAAAACGAGCGAAACCGTTGTCTTCTACTCGCGATGGAAGGAACTACCGAGGGCGATCCTCGCCAGATTGACGGCTTAGGCGGAGCCACTTCTTTAACCAGCAAAGTAGCCATTGTTAGCAAATCAATAACGCCCGAAGCGGGATGCCGCCCAGCCGATTTAGACTATCTGTTTGTACAGGTAGTGGTGGGCAAAGGCAAAGTATCGACTACCCAAACTTGCGGCAACATTTTGGCTGGTATTGTGCCTTTTGCTATCGAATCGGGCATGATTGAGGCTACTCACCCTGTCACTGCTGCCCGAATTAATATCATCAATACGGGTGGAATTTGTGAAGTGGTGGTACAAACCCCAAACGGTCAAATCGAAACCAAAGGTAATGCCAAAGTAGATGGTGTACCGGGCACCGCCGCTCCTATTATTTGTAATTATTTAGAAACCGTAGGCTCAACCTGTGGGGCTTTGTTGCCCACGGGCCACGCTAAGGATGTAATTGAGGGAGTAGAAGCTACTTGCATAGACAATGGTATGCCCATTGTGATAATGCGAGCGAGTGATTTTGGTTTGGTAGGCAATGAAAACAAAGAAGTTCTAGAAGCCAATGAACCTCTCAGACAACAAATTGAAAATATTCGCTTGAAAGCGGGGCATTTGATGAATTTGGGCGATGTCAAAGACCAAACTATTCCCAAAATGTGTTTGGTGTCGCCCCCTGAAAAAGGCGGAGTGGTCAATACAAGAATGTTCATTCCCCACGTCGTTCATGAAGCTATCGGTGTTTTGGCGGCGGTTTCGGTCGCTACTGCTTGCGTGGTTCCTGATACTGTTTGCCAAGGAGTAATGAGTGAGCAAAATTCATCTCTTATCGTTCATCGTTCATCTCTCTCCATTGAGCATCCTTCGGGTGAGTTTACAGTAAATCTTGAATACGAATTTATTGATAGTCAAATTGTTATTCACAAATCAGGCGTGATTCGTACGGCTCGGTTGTTGAGTAAGGGGGAATTGTTTGTGCCTTAAACATTATGAAATAAATCGTTAGCACTCAAAAATAGCCGAATATCCTCATTTTGGGTATTTTATCAATAAATGAGATGAATTTTATCATTGATTTGTAGTTTAGCCGCTCAATAAAAGACATATTCAATGCGAACAAATGTTATACCTGATTTCAGTAAATTTTCCAATGACCCCTTCACCCCCAAACAAATTCGGCAGCTAAACTACTTAAACGTTGTGATGTTGATGCTGGGAGGTTGTTGTCTGGCTTATTGGTATTATCTGACCAATGGAAATCTTTTAAGAAAAATTGATATTTACAGTGAATCTAGTATGAAAGAATTGATGATACCGTTAGGAACAGTTTCTCTACTTTTGCACGGTATTTCGGGGTTGACTAGCTTTCAATTGATTAGACCGATGAGTCTGCGAAAACAGTGGTTTGTCATGTCGGTTTCAATGATATTGTCCAGTATTATTACTGGGTTGGTTATTTTTCAAAAAGTGTAACCGACTACTACGTAGCTGGCAAACACTTTAAATTTTTCGCGCTTTTTTAAGTACTTTTACTTTGGTGATAACTTTTTATAATAAGTGGTTTCAAGGGCCGTATCATTATTGTAAAAATGGAAAAAAGAGCTTTCTATCATTGGAGTTTAGGGATTGTAATAATGGCGTTGGTAGGCGCTTGTGGTGGCAATATTGAAATACCGCAGGACGTCGAAAAAGCGGCGGCGAACTTGCCCGAAAAGTTGGATTATAATTTACATGTCAAGCCCATTCTGTCGGACCGCTGTTTTGCGTGTCATGGTCCTGATAAGAATAAACAAAAAGCTGATTTGCGTTTGGATATTGCCGACGCTGCCTACGACAAAGAATGCGAAAGCGGCCTAAAAGCCATCGTGGCAGGCAATCCCGCCAAAAGTGACTTAGTGCATCGTATTTTGTCAGAAGACCCTGAATATGTGATGCCTGAGCCCGCTTCTCACCTCACGCTGTCGGTAGAAGAGAAAGCCATCCTTATCAAATGGATTGAGCAAGGGGCGGAGTATAAACCGCACTGGTCATTTGTGGCTCCTGTTAAGCCAGCGTTGCCAAAGGTTAAAAATGAAGGTTGGGTCAAAAATGACATTGACCGATTTATCCTTAAAAAATTAGAAGATAAAAAGCTGACTGGCAACCCCGAAGCGCCCAAAACTACCTTGCTTCGACGCGTTTATCTTGATTTAATCGGGTTGCCCCCAACGCCCGAACAAGTCGAAGCGTTTGTCAAAGATACGTCTCCTAATGCTTACGAAAAAGTAGTGAATCAATTACTCCGAAATCCTCATTTCGGGGAACACCACGCCGCAGATTGGCTTGATGTGGCGCGCTATGCCGATACTCACGGTTATCAGGACGATGGTCTGCGTACCATGTGGCCTTACCGCGATTGGGTCATTAAAGCCTTCAATCGAAACCTAGCCTTTGACCGCTTTGTGACTTGGCAATTGGCGGGGGATATGTTGCCCAACCCACAAAAAGAACATCTGGTAGCTACGGCCTTCAACCGCAATCATCAACAGAGTCAGGAGGGAGGAATTGTGCCACAAGAATATTTTGTGGAATACGTAGCCGACCGCACCAATACCTTCGGAAAGGCGTTTTTGGGACTGACGGTCGAATGTGCGCGTTGTCACGACCACAAATACGACCCCATCAGTCAGAAAGATTATTATTCATTGTTTGCGTTTTTCAATAACAACAATGAATACGGCCAAATCCCCTACAACGGTGAGCCTAGTCCAAGCATTACTCTGCCTAAACCTGCAACGGAAAGACAACTACGATTTATTAAAGAGAAGCTTTCTGTCGTTGAAAAAACGCAGTTGCAAAATGCATCTGCCCTTCGTCAGCGGTTTGAAAAATGGTTAGCTAAGTCAGTACAAGCACCGCTAATTGCGCCCAAAACGGCTTTGGTGATTGATGTGCCCTTTGACTCCATGACGGTGCGCCCCGCGGGAGAAAAGAAAGACAAAAGACGGCCAATATTTACAAATTTGGCCAACGATACCCTCAATTTTGAAACCAACGGAGATTTGGATTTTCTGCCCGTGCGAATCAAAAGCCCGCGCGGCAAAGGCGTACGCTTGGTGGGAGAGAGCTATATGCAAATGCGCGGTATCAACGGTTGGGGTCAATACAAAGAGGTGCCGACCATTTCGGGTTTTTTTGAACGAAACCAACCTTTTACCGTCAGTTTGTGGGTGGGTATCACTGACCCTAAATTCAAAGGGCCACTCTTTAACCGAAACTTAGGGCCATTCAACGGTTTCCGAGGCTACGAGTGTGAGCGTTTGGAAGACGGGCGGCTGGCGTTTCGGTTAAGCAATGTTTGGCCCGACAATGCCATTGATTTTGAAACTGACTACGTGCTCAAAGCCAATCTTTGGGCGCATCTTACCATGACTTACGATGGTTCAAGCAAAGCCAATGGCCTGAAAGTATATATTAATGGAAAACGAGCCACGGGTCGGGTCATGTCGGATGGCTTGCGGGAAAGTATGCTTTGGGGGAAAAATCATACCAATTGGGGAGCCGGCGCCCCTAATTTTTCCATCGGCCAGCGCCACGATTACAACTATAAAGGCTATGCGGTTGATGAACTCAAGGTCTTTGCCCGTGAGCTGACGCCGCTTGAAGTCCACAGTGTGATTGGCCAAAAAGATTTTGTCAAAATCGCCCTTCAAACTCCCGCCAATAAACGTAATGATTTTCAAAAAGAAGGTCTCTTTGAGTATTTCGTTACCAACATAGATACCGAAAATCAGAAGCTATTGGCGGAGCGGAAGCACTTGTTGGCAGAAGAAACAGAGTTGCTCAATAAAGAAATTGACGTGATGGTGATGCGCGAACGCAAATACCCTCGCAAAGCGCACATACTCAAACGCGGGGCCTACGATGCCATTGACCAAGAAGTAACGGCTGATACGCCCGACCAATTTTTTAAAATTCCGAAAGAATTGCCGCGTAATCGCCTTGGCCTTGCCAAATGGCTCGTTCACGAAGAAAATCCGCTCTTTGCGCGCGTAATGGTCAATCGGATGTGGCAACGGTATTTTGGAAAGGGGCTGGTGGTATCAGCAGAGGACTTTGGAAATCAAGGAGATTTACCCACGCACCTCGAATTGTTGGATTATCTGGCGGTCAAATTCAGAAATTCTGGCGGACTGTCGCATGGATGGAATTATAAATTGTTGCAAAAGGAAATTGTTATGTCGGCCACGTATCGACAATCATCGGTCGCTAAACCTGAATTATTGGAGTTAGACCCCAATAATTTATTGTATGCCCGAGGTCCAAGTTACCGTATTTCAGCGGAACAAGTGCGGGATGCGGCATTGGCGTCAAGCGGCTTATTGAGTCCTTACATCGGAGGCCCAAGTGTGCACCCTTACCAACCCGACGGTATTTGGGAGGCCTTAGCCACGCGAAATGCAGTGCAATATGTTCAAAATCATGGTGATACACTGTATCGACGAAGTATGTATACCATTTGGAAGCGTAGCTCTCCACCGCCAATGATGCTTAATTTTGATGCTTCTGAGCGTCATTTTTGCAGTGTAAAGCGCCAAAAAACCAGTACGCCTTTGCAGGCGCTGGTCACGCTTAATGACCCCCAGTTTGTAGAGGCCGCCAGGGTATTAGCGCAGCGGAGTTTACTGTTAAACAAAGGTGCAGATAGTAAATCTCAGGCCGTCACTCGCATTTTTATGGCCCTTACGTCCCGTCCGCCGCGAGCGGGTGAGTTGGCAGCCATGACGCAGTTGTACAATGAAGAATATCAGGATTTCCTGAAAAATCCTAAGCGCGCAGATGAGCTATTGAAAGTAGGTGAATATCCTGTGGAGATGTCCCTGAATAAACTGGAATTGGCAGCCATGACCATCGTGGCGAGTACCGTAATGAATTTTGATGAGTTTGTGATAAAGAGATGAAAAACGCATTGGAAGAATTCGAACAGCATACCCACGACCAACTCAGTCGTCGGAATTTTTTGTCGCGTACCAGCATGGGCCTAGGTGCGGCGGCTTTTTCGTCGTTGTTGGGAACAAATCAAGCGCAGGCTGCGACTGGTCCTGGGGGAGCTTTGGGGAAACCACATTTTCCTCCTAAGGTAAAACGCGTCATTTATCTTCACCAAAGCGGCGCGCCTTCGCAGTTGGAACTGTTTGATTATAAGCCAAAACTGGAACAAATGTGGGGCAAAGACTTGCCTGAATCTGTTCGGAAAGGCCAACGCCTCACGGGCATGACGGCGGGGCAAAGTAGCTTTCCATTGGCGGCATCTTACTATAAATTTGCCCAACACGGCCAAAGCAAAATGTGGGTCAGTGAGTTGTTGCCTTACATTTCTAAAGTTACTGATGAGGCCACTTTTATACGTTCCATGCATACCGAGGCCATCAACCACGACCCCGCCATTACGTTTTTCCAGACGGGGAGTCAGCAGGGCGGAAGGCCTTCTTTTGGTTCTTGGGTAAGTTATGGGTTGGGTTCAGACAATCAAAATTTGCCATCTTTTGTGGTATTGCTTTCCAAAGGACGCGGGGGTGATCAGCCTTTATACGCTAAATTGTGGTCAAACGGTTTTCTACCTTCCGTACATCAGGGTGTTGTGTTCCGCTCAGGGCCAGACCCAGTCTTTTATCTTAACAATCCAGCAGGCATCGACCGCACGAGCCGCCGACGGATGTTGGATTATTTGGCCAAAATGCATCAGGAACAATACAAACAGATTCTTGACCCCGAAATCAACAGCCGCATGGCGCAGTACGAAATGGCCTATCGGATGCAAACGGCTGTACCCGAAACGATGGATATTTCCAAAGAGCCTGACTATATTTTTGATATGTACGGTCCCGAAGCCAAAAAAGCGGGGACATTTGCCGCAAACTGTTTATTAGCCAGAAAATTGGCCGAGAAAGGCGTGAAATTCATTCAGCTCTATCATCAGGGCTGGGACCAACACGGCAATCTCCCTAACGACATAAAAACCATGGCCAAGTCGGTCGACCAACCTTCGGCGGCGTTGGTGATGGATTTGAAACAGCGCGGTTTGTTGGATGATACCCTCATTATTTGGGGCGGCGAGTTTGGCCGAGGCTCCTATTCGCAGGGGAAACTCACCAAAGAAAACTACGGCCGCGATCACCACCCGCGATGCTTTACCATTTGGATGGCTGGAGCAGGGGTGAAAAAGGGCTACATTCACGGAGAAACCGACGATTTTAGTTATAATATTGTGCGTGACCCAGTCCACGTACATGATTTTCAGGCTACGGTCATGCACTTGTTGGGGATTGACCACGAGCAGCTTACCTTCAAGTCACAAGGCAGGCGCTACCGTTTGACCGATGTACACGGAAAAGTTGTGAAGCCTATTTTGGCGTAACTTTCTCACGCTCAAATGTCAAAAAGTACAGGGTCTATTCTTGTGCTTTTTTAACATTTTTTTTAGACGTTTAGGAGTCAATAATTTCTTCAAAAAGGCGTTGTAAAAGTGAATTTATCCACTCAAATCTTACACGCCATGAAACACAGCTTTACATTAGTCCTTCTGTTGCTTGCTACTGCGGCCTTTGCCCAAACCGAAAAAGGAAATTCCTTTATTTCTGGGAATATTTCGACAGGGTATTCTGCAAATATTTACCCTAAAAACAGTCACAATAAATCTGGTACCTTTTCGCTGTCCTCGGGAATTTCCTACGGGAAATTTATCAAAGATGATATTCTATGGCGTATCGGAGTATCTGAAACCTTTAGTAGGAACTACTGGAAAAATAATAATTCAAAACTTTCTAACCCTTATGGTTCACTTTCACTTAATTCGAGCGGGCTTTATTTTTTTGGAAAAGAGCGTTGGCGAGGGTTTGTAGGAGGGGGGCTTAGTATTTCTGGAAGCTTTTTTAACATTAAGCAAAGCGTTGATGGTAAACAGGAACTGACATCTAAAGAACGAAATTTTTCAATTCGGCCTATTTTTGAAGCAGGTGCACTCTATTTTTTCAATAAACATTTAGCCATACAACTTGCCACATCTTCCAATACTTTTCCTCTCAACAGTTATGGTTTTTCTACGGGATTACTTTACTGGATTAAGCCTACTTCGTTTGAGGCTGAGACCAAAGAGCTGTCTATTTTAAATAAAGGGAGATGGACGTTGGGTGCAGGTTTTGATGTGGATACGCGTCGATTAAGAAATAATCTTTCTAACCAATCTTCAATTCCAAGTCAATCCGATGAAAATGAGACGAATGTATCTCTACAGATAGGAAAGTTTGTCAAGAATAGAACAATGATTGGAGTAAGAATGGGATATAGTAAAAATTATTCTGAAGTTACTTCTACGCCCCAAATTATCACTAAAAGAAGTATGTACCGAGTAGGTATTTTTAGGAAGCAATATTTTTTTGCTACGCGTCTTACTCCTTATTGGGAAGTTGAATTCGATTATATACGCAATAATCAGGAACAAAAAGATGCATCTACTAATTCAATTGGGCATCTTAACACCTTTGAACTACGACCGAATATAGGATTGGCCTATTTGATCAGTAATCATTTTTTAGTGGAAACTCAATTGGCAGATCTGTTAATCAATTATAGTAGCCAAGCGAATACAGAGTATAAAAACTGGAGCGCAAACCTAAGTGGCGGCCTTCGGCCCAATCTAAGTTTATCCTACGTATTCTAACAAAAAGCGAGCAGACGCATATGAGTGTCTGCTCGCTTTTTTCTGCTATGGCAGCTATCGCTTATTTCTTAAACAGCGAATCTACAAATTGAGCGCGGTCAAACACCTGTAAATCGTCCATTTTCTCACCTACTCCGATGTATTTGACGGGGATTTTGAATTCGTCCGAAATTCCGATTACTACGCCACCTTTTGCAGTGCCGTCCAGTTTGGTAATGGCTAAGGCCGTTACGTCGGTGGCTTTGGTAAACTCACGGGCTTGAATAACGGCATTTTGGCCCGTACTTCCATCCAACACCAAGAGTACCTCATGCGGTGCTTCGGGCAGAAACTTCTGCATGACGCGTTTGATTTTTGATAACTCGTTCATCAAATTGACCTTAGTATGCAAACGACCTGCGGTATCAATGATGACCACATCGGCATTCATTTCCACGCCTTTTTTCACGGCATCGTGCGCCACGGCGGCAGGGTCGGTGTTCATGCCGTGGTCGATGACCAATACGCCAGCGCGCTGCCCCCAGGTTTTGAGTTGGTCTACGGCGGCGGCTCGAAAGGTATCACCCGCACCTAAAACTACTTTTTTGCCGCGTTTTGTAAACTGATGGGCGAGTTTGCCTATGGTGGTGGTTTTGCCCGCGCCGTTTACACCTACGACCATAATGACGTATGGTTTTGGTAAGTTGTCGGTCTCAAAACTATCCTTAAAATCGAGCGATTTATTTTCTGTCAGTAAAGTGGCTATTTCGTCGCGCAGGATACTGTCAAGTTCTGAGGTGCCAGTGTATTTATCGCGTGCTACGCGCTCTTCAATTCGCTTTATAATCTTGACGGTTGTACCCACGCCCACGTCAGAACTGATCAGAATATCTTCCAATTCATCGAGTACGTCTTCATCAACGGTAGATTTCCCTACAATTGCCCGGCTGATTTTTCCGAAGATACTTTCCTTAGATTTTTCCAGCCCTTTATCAAGCGATTCTTTTTTCTCTTTAGAGAAGAAATCAAATAAACCCATAGTACGTAGCGGGGCCGCCCGTGCGGCAGTTTATAGTTTACGGCCAGCAACGCTCGGCAGAATAAACAAATTCGGAGGGTTGCTGGAGAACACACAAATAAAAAACGCACAAATATAAAAACAAAAAAAGTCCCTTATCGGGACTTTATCAAATATCGTTATGGTAACAGAGGTTGCGGATTAGTTTTTCAACGCAGCCTGTACTTCGTCGGTAGGAACGATAACCTCCTTAAATGTGTAAGCGCCAGTCTTTGGTGATTTAATTGCTTGAATCACTTTGGCGTAAGTCTTACCACCTTCTTTTTTCAGGGTTGCAACTACTTTCTTTGCCATTGTTGTATAAGTTAAAATTGTTAATTGTTAACGGTCAGTCAGTTAACAGCACTTGTTGACTATTAACGATGAACAAATAACGAATTATTTAATTTCTTTATGAACCGTTACTTTTTTCAAATACGGATTGTATTTCTTAAACTCCATACGTCCTGGAGTATTTTTGCGGTTCTTAGTTGTGATGTAACGTGACATCCCTGGAACGCCCGATTCTTTCTGCGCTGTGCATTCCAAAATTACTTGTATTCTGTTACCTTTCTTTGCCATTGCTTTACGTCAAATTTGAAAACGGAGTGCAAAGTTACAGATAGTCAAGCAGAAGACAAAATAATTTCTTAAAATTTCGGCAAAAAAATTTATCTACCTTTGCGCTGAAAATCATTCATTATGCGTATCAACCCGCGTATCACCGCTTTATTGCTGGCTTTTGCCATTTCAGGCATCACAGTGGCCTTCCTTTCGTTTGTCAGCGGCACCACGCTGAGCATGCTTTTTGTGTCGGGAGTTGCTGGTTTTTTTGGCGCGTTTTTTCTGATTTTATACGCTATTGAGATTTTGGTGTACCGAGAAGTAACCAAAATGCACGAAACCATTCAGCGCCTTAAATTGAAGGATTTTAGTTTTCCTCGTAAGAACATTGTCAGTGACCCCAATCCCCTCAAAAAACTGAATCAGGAGATTTTTGTATATGTGGCCCGCAAACAGCAGGAAATAGATGAATTGAAGAAAATGGAGGTTTTTAGGCGGGAGTTTCTGGCCGATGTTTCGCACGAGCTGAAAACCCCCATTTTTGCCGCGCAGGGGTTCATTCATACCTTATTGGACGGGGCGATGGACGACGAGAAAGTACGGGATAAATTTCTGCAAAAAGCCGCTAAAAGTTTGGACGGACTAGATGCGTTGGTCAAAGACTTGGTGGCGCTTTCACAAATGGAAACGGGCGAAATCAGAATGCGTAAAGACCGCGTTGATTTACGGCTAATTACCCTTGAAGTATGCGAACAACTCGAAAACAAGGCCAATCAGCGGAATACAGTTCTTAAAATAAAACCCGACCGAATGCTGCACGTGTGGGTAAAAGCAGACCCGCAGCGGATAAGTCAGGTAATGACAAATCTCATCGAAAATGCCATTAAATACGGAAATGATAATGGCAAGGTAATTGTACATTTTGAGGAAGATAAAAAACATTTTCTTGTAACCGTGCGTGATAATGGCCCAGGGATTCCGCCCGAACATTTATCGCGGATTTTTGAGCGATTTTATCGGGTAGACAAAAGTCGCTCAAAAGAAAAAGGAGGAACTGGTCTGGGATTGGCCATTGTAAAGCACATAATTAACGCTCACGGTTCAAAAATTACGGTTGCGAGCAAGATAGATAAAGGAACCACGTTTACGTTTAAATTAGACAAAGCAGATTGATTTAAAGACACTATTTATCCTATCCATAAACATGGTCGTTAAACGAATGACTTATTTTACGGATTAGGCTGATTGAACTTTTTTGACTTATTTTACGCCCTTAATTCAAGAAAAATAGAAATTTTCCAATATTAATCACACTTCAAAAAGACGATTATTCTATGAACATTGCACTTGTCACCGGTTCGGCCGGATTGATTGGGAGCGAATCTGTCGCTTTTTTTGCTGATAAATTTGACCTCGTGATTGGGGTAGATAACAATTTACGTCAATATTTCTTTGGACAGGACGGAAACACCGAATGGAATCGAAATCGTCTCCAAGATGGTTTTGCCAATTATAAACACTACAGCGCTGATATTCGGGAAGTGAGCCAATTGGAGCCTATTTTTAAAGAATATGGCACCGATATTAAGCTTATCGTACACGCGGCGGCGCAACCTAGCCATGACTGGGCGGCGCGTGAGCCGTTTACTGACTTTGGGGTAAATGCCGTAGGTACCCTCAATATGCTCGAAATGACGCGTTTGCATAGCCCTGATGCCGTGTTCATCTTTACATCTACCAATAAAGTTTATGGCGATAATCCTAATTATCTGCCGTTGGTAGAATTGGAAACCCGCTGGGAAATTTCGGAAGACCACGTTTATTACAAAAACGGGATTGATGAGCACCACAGCCTTGACCATACCAAGCACTCTATTTTTGGCGCGTCCAAAGTAGCGGCGGATATTATGTGTCAGGAATACGGCCGTTATTTTGGCATGAAAGTAGGAGTATTCCGTGGTGGCTGTTTGACGGGCCCGAACCACTCAGGAGCGCAATTGCACGGATTTTTGGCTTACCTTATGAAGTGTACCATTACGGGCAATCCTTACACCATTTTTGGATACAAAGGAAAGCAAGTGCGCGACAACATTCACAGCTACGACTTGGTAAATATGTTCTGGCATTTTTATCAGAACCCACGCCCTGGCGAAGCTTATAATGCAGGTGGCGGGCGTCATGCCAACTGCTCTATGTTGGAGGCCATCGCCATTTGTGAGCAAATTGCGGGCAAAAAATTGACCTATCATTATTCAGAAACCAACCGCATCGGCGACCATATCTGGTACGTGAGTGACTTAACCAAATTTAAGAGTCACTATCCAGGTTGGGATTGGAGTTATAACCTTGAGCAGACATTGGTTCAAATTCACGATGGTATTGCTGCTCGTTTGGCAATGCCTGCGTAATTGTTATCGGGTAACTACAGCTTATGCTCGATAGATAACTGATAACGAAAGAAATGACCCCAAAATACGTCATACTCATACCACAATACAACGATTGGGAGGCGCTAAACCTGCTCATCGAGCGCATTAATCAAGACGTAGCGACCGACACACTGGCCGCTACGTCTTTGGTTATAGTGGATGACTGTTCGAGTCAGGAAATGGAAAAAATAGCGCCTTTTGCTGGACAAAAAGTCCAAATCGTGCGGCTGTACCGTAACCTAGGCCATCAGCGGGCCATTACTATCGGGTTGTCGTATATTGCCAAAGAGCTACCCTGCGAGAAGGTCATTGTCATGGATGCCGATGGCGAAGACGCACCCAAGGATATTAATGCTCTGGTAACGGCTTCTGAAAAATGGCCCGACAAAGTCATTTTTGCTCAGCGGACCAAGCGGCAGGAAAGTTTTCTTTTTCGATTTTTTTACGGTATTTATAAGTTCATTTTCAGGCAATTGACTGGGAAAGTGATTACGTTTGGTAATTTTTCCCTTATCCCACAGCGTCGCCTACAAAACTTGGTGCGCGTTTCCGAAATCTGGAATAATTTTCCGGGCGGTATCATTCGCTCCCGGATTCCGTACGAAGCAATACCCACCGAGCGAGGAAAACGCTTGGCTGGCGAAAGCAAAATGAATTTTGTGTCGCTGGTGTTGCACGGATTGAGTACGGTATCAGTTTTGATTGATGTAGCGGCGGTCCGGATATTGATATTTTCCATTGGAATGTCCTTGGTTGCGCTGTTCATCATTTTTGTGGTATTATTTTTGAAATGGATGGACCATGCCACGCCGGGGTGGGCGTCTACGCTGAGTTCGGCGTTGCTGATTGTGGTGCTGCAATCTTTTCTGATTTCATTGTTTTTAGTTTTTATGGTACTTCAATACCGTACCCAACAGCAATTCATCCCCGTACTTCAATACCGTGATTTTATTGAAAAAGTGGAAGAATTGTAAACGAATTAATACGAGTCATAACTTGGTAAAAAACAGTAAGTGATAAGCTTCGATGATTTCCCTGTAGTTTATTTTGCACTGGGCTATGCATTGGCCGCTGGAGTCGTATTGCTTTTTTTTCTTCGAAAGAATATCCCCTTTTTTCCTACATTACTACTGATTCTCAGTGCCGTTCTGGTGGTATTTGTACGTTTGCCTATCCTGCTTTTCAATCAGGAAATCAATCCAGATGAGAGTCAGATTATTGCTCATGCCATTACCCTAAGCCAATATCCAACCTATTGGGAGTCAGTGGATGGAACGACGATTGGGCCTATCAATAACTATATGCTTTTGCTTCCTGCCTTTTTGGGGCTGGGTTTTGATTATACGGCTATTCGGTTGTTGGGTTTGGTCTGGGTCATTGGGAGTTTGTGGTTTTTCTATCAAAGTGTCAAAAACTTTTTTGATGCACCCACGGCTCAGTTGAGTCTTCTGCCCCCCTTGTTTTTTCTTGCGTTTACCCAAGACCCTGATTTTGTACATTATTCGAGTGAACAATTGCCGCTTTTTTTGTTGAATGTTGCGTTGTGGAGCGTTTCAAAAATAAACGTTGCTCGCTCAAACGGTTTTGTAGGCATTTTTTTGCTGGGAGTAGTACTGGGATTGAACCCTTTTGCCAAGATACAGGTAGTGCCGCAGGTGGTTGTAATTGGCCTTTGGGCGGTGATAAGCCTTTATCAACATAAACACTTTTTGAAGTCTGTGCTAGTCTTGGTGGCGGGTGGTTTGACTGTGCCCGTTTTTATTGTTGCATTGGCCAGATTATTGGGGGTGTTGGATGATTTGTGGGATTATTACGTGCTTGGAAACCTCATCTACGCGGGAGGTAGCTCATTGGTTGATGCCATTTTTCGATTACCCGCCTTTTTTGCGAAAAGTACCGACTTCTTATTATATCTAGGAAGTTTAGGACTGCTTTGCGTGCTTAGTTTTTTTCAAAAAGACAAACGACTTTCTGTTTCCAATCAAATAGGAGCGTTTGTTGTATTGTGGTTGGTAGCGGCGCTGTATGCGGCCACAAAAACGGGTAATGACTTTGTCCATTATCTTAATCTCTGTATTTACCCATTGGCGCTTTTAGGAGCATTATTCATTTACAAAAGTTCCAAAAATGGTTCACTTGTTCCAGTAGCTGCTTTGGTGGTATTGATTCCATTTCTTGTGAGTTTTGGTTTGAAAGCTATTCAGCATCGTCCACTCAATGCGTATGTTTCGGGAAATGACCATCGAGTGCCAGTGAGTGCTGTTTCTAAGCTAATTCTTAAATACGCTCAGCCCACAGACCGTTTGGTGGTTTGGGGTTGGATGTGTCGCTACCATGTCGAAACCCAAATGCCGCAGGGAACGGCCGAGAATCACTCCGAGCGGTCTATTTATCCGCACCCGTTGCGCCAAAAATATTACCAGCGTTATTTGGATGACCTGAAAAAAAATCATCCCAAAGTGTTTGTGGATGCAGTTGGAAACAGTTTATGGCTCAATGACCGCTCCACGCAAGCGCATGAGGCATTTGCTGAATTAAACGATTTTATAAGAAAGAACTATCGTTTCGTAGGAGAGGTAGAAAATACACGCGTCTACTTACGGAATACCGAACAATAAATTTGAAAATGTTAGCCACTTACTTATGCGCTAACTTTATGAAAGTTACGCTAATTTTGAATCTTGAATAGTAATACATAATGACACATAATCAATTTCTCGAATCGCTGGTTTCCCCAAAAACAGGAGAACCGCTGAAAGTAGCCGACAATGGCTTATCTCTTACCGCTCCCGATGGCACCATTTATCCAGTATTGGATTCGGGAATTGTAGATATGGTTCATCCGCGCGAATTGTTTGAAGACGACGCCCGCGAGCAGTACCTATACGACCAAGCCTATCAGCGCTATGACCGTGGTGTATCGTGGGTGTTTGAAACCCTCAATCACTCCGACGAAGCCGCTACGCGTGAGTTTATGATTGGTTTGATGGGGCTTAAACCTGGGCAAACTGTGCTAGAAGTAGGAGCGGGAACGGGCAAAGATTCGGCTTTGATTATCGACCAAATTAGCCCCGGCGGTACGGCGGTATTGTCAGATTTGTCGCCCAATATGTTGCGTTTGGCTACGCAAAAACTGCAACCAAAAGACGTAGATGTTCATTTTTTTCTAGGCAATGGCTCTTATCTGCCCTTTGCCGACGGAACCTTTGACTCGGTATTTCACTTTGGCGGTATCAACACTTTCTCGGAGCGTAAAAAAGCGTTTGCTGAACTTACGCGCGTGGTGAAAGTAGGAGGTAAGGTGGTTATCGGAGATGAAAGCATGGCTCCATGGCTGCGTAAAGAACCCACGTATGAGATTCTTTGGAAAGCTAACCCACTCTTCAGGGCAGAAATACCCTACGAAGATTTGCCGGCGACCGTTGAAAATTTCAAGCTTCATTACATTTTCGGGAATTGCTTCTACGTGATGGAATACACCGTAGCGGCCAAAGCGCCCGAAATTGACGTTGAGTTGCCGATTCCTGGCAAGGATTTTGTCGACAACTGGCGTATTCGCGCGGAAGGAAGTTCAAAATAAATGTTTTGTCAGCCCGAAAGAGCCTTCTAAGAATCGTGTCAGTTAGATTTTAGGGGCTTTTAGCACGACAAATACCGATAAACTATGTGGCAAAAAAAAGGAGTAATTTATAAGCCTGATGGCTCATTGGCGCACAGTCGCTCGCACGCACAGGTACCGTTTGCATATAAGCACCCCGATTTCTTACGGGTTTATTTTTCCTCCCGCGATGATAATGGGTATTCGCGTCCAACCTTTATTGATGTTGATTACGACGACCCTACCAAGATATTATACATCCATGACCGGCCAGTACTGGAGCTTGGCGGTCCAGGAGAATACGATGAAACAGGGGCGATGCCCGCGTGGTTTGTCGATATGCCCAACGGTGATATTTGGCTATATTACACGGGTTGGAACCGTACTTGGAACTCCTACCGGCTTTCGATGGGATTGGCCGTAAGCCATGACGGAGGGCTTTCCTTTACCAAAATGTTCAGAGGCCCTATCATGGACCGCAGCATTGAGAATCCGTTGTGGGCAGCTCAACCGTCAGTCATTCGTGAAGACGATGGCACGTGGCGGATGTGGTACATTTCGGGGCACAAATGTGAGTACATACACGGCTATCCAGAGCCTTATTATCGGGGGCAGTCAGCAACGTCGACTGATGGTATTCACTGGAAAATCAGCGATGTGCCTACACTAGATTTTGACGATTTTTTACACGCAGTAGGGCGTCCGAGCGTTTTTAAAGAAGACGGAATCTATAAAATGTACTACTCGTACCGTCATACTCGCGATTATCGTATTGATCGCAATCAAAGTTATCGCCTCGGATACGCCGAGTCGGTCGATGGAGAGCATTGGGAACGGAAGGATAATTTAGTCGGTATTCATAAATCTGAAAATCCAGAAGATTTTGATTATCAGATGATTGATTATGCAAATTACTATACCCATAATGGCAAAAAGTACTTGCTTTACAATGGTAATGGCTTTGGTGCGGCGGGGTTTGGGTACGCGGTATGGGAAGAATAAAGGATTGGAACGATTGTTGTAATTTTACCTTTTGATTTTTGACCAATGTCATTCTTTCAAAAGGAGTTGTGTGTTAGAATTGGGTTTTAAACCAAACAAATAAGTAAAATGGCAACATTAGCAGAGCAGTTTCGCCAGGAGGGTTTTTTACTCCTTCGTAATTTCTTAGACAAGAGCGTGGTAGAAAATATTTACCGTGAGGCGCGTGAAATATTTGCTGTTCAAATCAAGCGTGTAACGGGTCGTGTGGTTGATATCGATAATCGTGATGAGTTTGAAAGTGCAATGTTTGAGTTTTTTGAAAAAGACTTCCAAGCTTTTCGCAATACAGGTGTGACGGTTCAACACAGCTTGTCGCTTCACCGTTTTGCGGTCAGCGAAAAAATTAGTGATTTGCTGAAAGAAGTGGGGATTGAACAACCCGTTATCGGAGCACGTCCAGCCATGCAATTCAACAGTCGTTTTTTGTCAAAAGATGGTAGCAAACACTGGAAACTCGACGCCCACCAAGACTGGAGAACGGGCCAAGGCTCACTAGATAGCACTGTTATTTGGTTTCCGATGGTGGATGCTGGCGCCGATTTGGGTGCATTACAGGTGATTCCCCGCAGTCATAAAACGGGATTGTTGGAATCAAGCACCTCGGGCTATCAGGGAGGAATTACGGCAGACTTGAAAGACGAGGATTTTGTACAGACCGAGTTTCAGGTAGGAGATTTGTTGATTTTCTCGGCTTTTCTGGTACACCAGTCGGGAAATAATATTACCCGCAATATTCGTTGGTCGGTACAACTACGTTTCAATAATTTAGCTGAGCCTACTTTTATTGAAAGAGGGTACCCGATGGCTTATATTTACAAACCAGAAGCTGAATTGGTCACGCCCAACTTCCCGTCAGTGGAACAATTGGAAACCGTTTTTGCGTCTTCACCAGCCTCAGCAGTACAATGAAAGTAAGCGTCGCAATTCTTACGTACAACCAAAAGAATTTCATCGGTAAGGCCATCGATAGTGCCCTTGCTCAGCAAACTGATTTCGATTTTGAAATTTTAGTGGGCGACGATTGCTCAACAGATGGTGCGCAAGAAGTGATTCAAGCATATGAAGACAAATATCCGAACAAAGTAAAGGCTGTTTTGCACTCCAAAAATTTGGGTCAAAACGGCCTTTTCAATACCATAGAAACCCTCAAATTGGCCAAAGGGCGCTACATTGCGCCCATGGACGGCGACGATTACTGGACCGACGCTTCGAAGCTTCAAAAGCAGGTGGATTTTATGGAAGCACACCCCGATTTTTCGGCCTGTTTTCACAATGCGTTGATTACCTACGAAGATGGAAGCTCGTCTCATGTGTTGAATCCGCCCGATCAGAAAGCCGTTATCACCGTGGAAGACCTCGTGGGGGAGGATGAAATTTGGTTTATGGCCACCTCTGCCGTGATGTTTAAAAACGGGCTTATGCACTATCCTGAATGGTTTTTGCAATCGACCAGTGGTGATATTCCACGCTACGTGATTTTAGCAAAACAGGGTCCAATTGGCTATGTGCCAGGCGTTATGTCCGTGTATCGTAAAAACCGGGGCGGGGCTAGTTTTAGGGATCATTATCAGGATGCTCGATTTTTATACAATCGTATTCGGATGTATGAAGGAATCAACAAAGAACTTGGTCGCCAATACGATGCGTTGCTCAAACGAAACATTGCCCGCTATTATCGTATGTTGTTGGATGCTCGCCAATACCAAAAACGGTATTTCCAACGGGCTGGATTGGCGTTAAAATACCTATACTTAGGAAAACCCGATAAAGAGACCACAAAAGAGACCATTCGTGACTATATTTTGCCCAAGTGGCTGTTGCAAGTGTATAGCTTTTTTGCGCTGTTGCCCCACCGTTTGAAAGAATCATCTCGATGAAAGTAAGCGTCTGCGTTCCCACCTACAACCACGAAAAGTACATTGCTCAGATGCTTGAAGGTGCGCTCATGCAGCAAACCGACTTTGCGTTTGAGATTGTTATCGGCGATGATGCATCGACCGACACAGCCCCCACTATTATTGAAGAATATGCCCAGCGTTTTCCCGATAAAATTCGGGCCTATCTTCATCCCCAAAATTTAGGCCCTAAAACACCCAAAGAATTTGGAGGGCGTAACAACGTTCTTTTTTTGTTAAAAGCCTGTCAGGGTCAATACGTGGCGCTTTGCGAAGGAGATGACTACTGGACCGACCCGTTTAAACTTCAAAAACAGGTTGATTTTCTGGAATCTCACCCCGATTTTGCCATTTGTCACCACGATTTGGAGGTAATTTATGAGGATGGCTCGGAAAGTCATTCATTTAACCCCAAAACACAAAAGTTGATTTCGGATATTGAAGATTTATTGGAAGACCGTTGGTTTGTAGGTACTGCCAGTCTGATGTATCGCAATTTTTTTCGGGAAGAAGAGTTTGCGGATTGGCACCATCGGGCCGCCGCTGGCGATTGGGCGTTAGTGATTCAATTGGCGGCGCGGGGCGGCATCGGGTATATTCCAGAAGTGATGGGTAACTATAGAAAACACCGAGGTGGTTTAAGTAACGTCCATGCTGTAACCAATGCTTATTTTCTGCGTAATCGCCGTCAAATGTTTGCCAATGTCAATGAATGGCTGTCATATAAATACAATGATACCGTGCAGCAAACGCTCCGAAAATACGACCAGTTAATAGAAGAAATTGGAAATTAAAGCAAAACAAACCAATTTTGCCCTCACCGTCATTAATTTAACAACTACCTAATCGCACCGGCAGCCCGGTCATTCCGCCACTAAATGAAGCTTAGCGTTGTCATTCCCGCCTATAACGAACAGGAATCTTTACCACAAACGTTGCAGACTCTGTACGCAGCTTTGTCTAAACATGCTGTACCCCATGAGATTTGGGTGACAAATGATAACTCTAAAGATAATACGTTGGAGGTTTTGGCAAATTTGTCAAAAGAAATCCCTACGTTGGTTTACGAAACGAATCTCGGCCCAAATGGGTTTGGTTATGCGGTGCGCTATGGCCTAGAACGCTTTTCAGGCGATTGTGTGGCGGTCTTTATGGCCGACTTATCAGACGACCCCGAAGATTTGGTGAAGTTTTATAAAAAAATGGTTGAGGGAAACTACGACGCCGTATTCGGAACCCGCTGGGGCAAAGGAGGTAAAGTGTACGATTATCCAATGGTAAAAAAAGTCATCAACCGGATGGCCAATTTTATCATTCGGGTGATAATGGGGGTGAAATACAACGATACAACCAATGCTTTTAAGCTTTATAAAAGAGAAACGATGGAAGGACTGAAACCCTTTCTTTCGGCTCACTTTAACCTGACGGTTGAACTACCGCTTAAAACGATTGTACGAGGCTACTCATTCGCAATCGTCCCCAATAGCTGGACCAACCGAAAATACGGGGAGTCAAAGCTGAAAATCAAAGAAATGGGCAGTCGCTATTTCTTTATTTTGATGTATTGCTTCATTGAAAAGACGTTTTCTCGCGGTGATTATCGCAAAAAAACGCAGAAATAATTGCCTTCTTAGTTTGTTTCCACCCGAATAACCGCTGGTACTGTATCCGTGGTTCCAGTGCCACAAGTATTGTTTACCATCACAACTTTATACTCGGTTGTGGTGCGGGGATTTACCGTGAGTTGGTACGGATTGATAAAGGTTCCGTTGATGGTGGTGCCGTCAGAAAGCACAAATGACCAAGGTGGAAGTCCATTTTTGAACGATACGCGCAGGCGTGCCGCACCACCCGGACGAATCACGGCTCCGCCGGTCACGAGGGCTTGGGCGGCATTAGGCATCATCACTTGAAGCGTGGTTGGGGTTCCTTCAATGAGTGGGTCGGTAGAAATAACCCGTACTTGTTGTGTTGAAAGTGTGTCTTTCAGGTAGGGCGGTAGAATCTTAGCCCGCAGTGAACTGGTGCCACCGATGGTAGGCAAATACACCCAACGCCCGCTGGTATCTTTGATTTGTACCAAAAATTTATTGGCGTTGTTGAAACGACCAGTAGTACTGAAAGGAACCGTAATTTCGGTGCCTGAACAAATTGTTTTATCTGATAAATTCCCAGTGGCAATCGTTGGCGGTGGTATTTTTACGTTCACAAACGCCGTCCCCGACAAATCGCCCACGCCGCAAAATCCACCAGCTGAGGTGATTGTGTATGCCGTGGGATTAAGGGGGGATACTTTTACGGTATAGGGGGTGGTCCGAATGTCATTTTGGTAGGTTCCATCCGAAAGCAAAACAAACCAAGGTCCACCACCGCTAAAATCTAGGGTTAAGTTGGTAGACTCCCCTTCGGCGATTTGAAGGGTATCAGGGCGTAAAACTGTTTTGGCCGGAGCCGAAATAGCCACGTCGACAGTGTCGCTCATGATGGTCGGAAAGGTCGAAACAACGCGCAGTTTATAAATCCCTGGCTCTAAGCCTGTGGGTGTTTTGGCCATGATGGGACTTTGCGGAATCAACTCCGAAATATTCTTAAAATTTTGCCCAGTCGTATCGCTCAATTGAACGATAAAACCGTTGCCCGCCTCGTATTTTCCTGTTGCACTGAAATTAATTTGAAAAGGTGTGGCGGTACAAAGCCTAAAACCGACGCGAGGAATGGCTTTGAGGGCAATGACCGGGAGTGTATCCTGACTTACCTGAACCACGACTTCGCCTGAGGTGGTACCGCTTCCGCAGGTATTATTGACGCTTGTTACTTTAAAAGAACTCGTTTGCTCGGGAGCCACTTGCGCCGTAAATGGATTCACTAACGTATTAGTGACCGTAGTACCGTCAGAAACGGTAAATGACCAAGGGGCAGCGCCCGTGAGCATCACGCGGTAAGAGGCGGCTTGTCCTGGGCCGATTTTGGTATTTGTACTGCCGTCAATCAGTTCCATGCGGGCGTGAGGCAAGGGCAAAATCGTTAATCTTGTTGGTTTACCCACAATTTCAGGATTGGTGGATACGACCCTAACCAATACACTTCCTGAGCGGTTAGAGGGCAAAGTGACTGCAACAGGCCCTTCTTTGGCTGGTTCAGAAAGGTTGACAAACTTACCCGAAGCATTGGTTATTTGGACGATGAATTTATTATCTTCTTTAAAAGTTCCTGTGGTTGTAAAAGGAATCAGAATGGGGCTGCCCGGACAAACCGATAGGTAGGAGAGGTCGCTGATACGAACCTCGGTTTTAATCACCGTATCTGGCCTGAAAGTAGTATCACGCTGCAAGCCAATGAGCGTAGGCTTAAGCGTGTCTTTGCGAATCGTATCTGCACGCCAGGCGTTTTGAGTGGACTTAAATTGGCCGATATTTTCATTCCCTAACCACAGCCCCAGACTCGTCCAAGTCGCTACGAAACAACTAATAATGAATTTATGATACATACTTCTTCCGATTGACCCGCAAAGTTAAGACAATCTCTTATAAATTCCCCACTGCCTGATGGATGTGTGCTGCTTGTTTTGGTTCAAATACCACGCAGGGGAATCCAAACAAACATTTGTCCTTAATCATTTGAGCGACTTCGACGGGGACTTTATCTTCCCAGCCGGGTTCGCCCCGTTTGATAAGTTCTAACACACTGTCGGTGGAGATTCGGAGATTATCTTCATCGAAATCACGAATGTCTTCGATTTTATCGTTGCAAAGTAGGAAGTTAAAAAGGGGCTGGAGATTGGTAGGCAACGCAAAGTTTTGACAGGTCGAAAGCCTTCCATCTTTGAAAGTTGGATAAACAAAGAGTTTGACATTTCGGCTGAATAAAGTCGAAAACGACTCCAAAATTCCGCCTGGCAGTTTTTGGTAGTAACTTTCTTCAAAAATGTATTCTAAATTAGGAATCCCCAACACCAGTCCGATTTTGAGGCGGGTTGTTTTTGCTAGAAAAGCCACCAAACGGTGGTATTCGTGGTAGTTTGAAATCATAACGGTTTGTCCCAACGAAATCAGAATATCCACACGGTCCAAAAAGTCTTTTTCGTTGATGTCTTGCTCGCCTCCGCGCAGGTTGTGAAGCGTAAGTTCGGCTACCATAACTACTTTTTTGTCGTCCACGTCGGGTTCTGCCTTGAACTGCTTGAGGCCGTTGCGCAACATATCTACGTGTACATTGGTGATGGGCCGCAGGCGTCCGCGCAAGAGCAGGATATTTTTCTTGTAAAGTGCTTCCGACGGTTGTAAAACGTGGCCGTCAGGGCCAAACATGGCTACTTCAGTAAACCCGTGTTTGACGAGGTAAAGACTCATGAGCCGATTGTCAACTTTTTGAAAATCAGGGCCCTGAGTACGAATCATGTCGATTTGGATACGATCAGGACTGAGGTCGTCCATCAAAGAAATCAAAAGGGTTTCGGGTGATTTATGGTAAAAAAAACAGCCATAAATCAAATTGACGCCGATGATTCCCAAGGCCTGCTGTTGCAGAATGCTGTCGTTATCGAGCATTTTAATGTGGATAACCACATCGTTGTAGGGGGCACGGGGAGTAAGTTGGAATCGCAGGCCGAGCCAGCCGTGACCTTCATTGCTTTTCTGGTAATTGAGGGCAACAACGGTATTGGCAAAGGCAAAAAATAAACTGTCGGCACCGCGTTTTTCGGCGAGTCGTTGCTCCACAAGGTCGTATTCGTGTTGAATCATTTTCATCAATCGCGATTCAACCACGTAGCGGCCACTGGGCTCAGGGCCGTAGATTTCATCACTGAATTTCATGTCATAGGCCGACATGGTCTTAGCGATGGTCCCTGAAGCGCCGCCTGCTTTAAAAAAATTGGCTGCAGTATCCTGCCCTGCGCCGATTTCGGCAAAAGAGCCATAAATACGTCGGTCTAAATTGATACGAAGGGCTTTTTGTTTGGTACCGAGGTTTTTATCGTATTTATTATTCATGGAAAAGTCGTTTGTTGATACCGGTGGGTTTAAAGTTTCCAAGTTTTTTTGTAACAAAAGCCTGAAAATGTAAGTAGCCGTGCCGTATTTACAAAAATACAATAAACTCCTTAATCCGCACCGTACAAACAGACATAAACTACTCCTTGGGTGATGTAAAATAGGCGATAATGGAATAGACTAACCCCACCAAAATGACCCTAAAAAGCCAATTGATAAGTGTATCGCTCACCGAATGTGAATGTTTATCAACTTCGATAAATGCCAATACACAATAAGCGAGTGTGCATGTCAGTAGCCCCCAGCCAACCAATGAAGACGGTTTAAAAAAGAGCCCTTTTCGAACAAACCAATGCATAATTTTTACGTTTAGTTAGTTTTTTCTATGTGAGGAGTGTCAAGACGATGGATGTTTTTTTCCATCATGTTTTCAGTAATGACATAAAATCCTAGGAATAAGGCGATGCCAAATCCGAGAGCAATCAGGAATAAATTCCAGAAACGTACTTTGATGGTAATAGAAATTTCATTTTGCTCCTTGTCGTAGATGATTTTTAAGAGCGAAAGTAGATTCATTCCTGCGGCAACCAAGGGAAAAAACAGGAAAAGCATCGGTGAAAACCACCATCCATGAGCGCGGTCAAAAACGGAGAGGGTGGCAAAGACGGTATCGATAAAATGTAAATCTACCTTAAAAACATATTTCATGACCACGCAAGCCAAAAAGAAAGACGGCAAAGCCACCAGCCACCAACCAATGGCGGCTGATTTATGGGCGTTGAGAAGCGGGAGTTTCAAATACTCTTGATGCTGAGTCATTACTTCAGGTTTTTTTAGGTTCTGTAATCTTTTTTCAAAATCGTCTTGATTTTCCATAGTCAATTTTCAATACTTATACGGTTGACTGGTTACTCAAATTTTTGGCGTAATTGTTCCAAACCGCGCGATAGTAGGGATTTTACGGTTCCTTCGGGTTTGTCCAAAATGGCACTGATTTCCAAGAGCGTTTTTTCTTCAAAGTATTTCAGTGCAATCACTTCCTGGTATTTGACAGGCAGGGTTTTAAGGTGTTTTTGTACTTCCGTAAAAGCCTCATATTCTTCCATTTGGCGTTCGGTGTCCATCCTTTCTTTTTCAAAAACAGCCATCAATTCACGGTCAGAAAGCATCTCCTCCGAAAGTTGTCCAAACAAATCTGGTCGGTATTTTTGACTTCTGAAAAAGAGATTGATTTCGTTGGTGGCGATTTTGTATAGCCACGCCGAAATGGAATGCCCCTCAAACCGGTATTTTTTTATATTCAAAAAGGCTTTTAAAAACGTTTCGGCTGCTACATCCCTCGCAATGTCATAGTCTCCTACGCGCCGAAAAGCATACCCAAAAATCTTTGGATAGAATACGTCGTAAATTTTCCCAAAGACCTGCGGGTCGTTTGTATCAAATTCTTTAAAGTCGGAGGAGGTAGCTTTCAAACGCAAAACGATTTGAACCTGTAATGCAAAAGAGAAAGAAAGGTTGCAGTTTTTGGTGGAATTTAACACTTATCCACCCAAATTGTGGATAAAATCCTAATTTTGTAAAAAAATTAAGCAATGCAAATCGACAAAGCCACCCTTCACAAGATTGCCAACTTGGCACGTTTGGAAATCACCCCCGAAGAAGAAGCGCCCTTACTCCAAAGTCTGGAAAATGTATTGTCATGGATGGAGCACCTCAATGAACTGGACACGGACAACGTAGCCCCCCTGACGCACATCTCTTCCGAAATCAACGTCATGCGTGAAGATGTGGTTGGAGATCACCTGCCCCGAGAGCAGGGCCTCTACAATGCCCCCTCACAGGATGGAACCTATTTCAGAGTGCCTAAAGTGATCGAATAAGCAGTAATTGGGAAATCAGCAACCCTAAAACCGGTCATTATGAAACAAATAACGTTGAGTGTCCCCGACCGTGAATACACCTTTTTTATCAAGGTGATTAAAGCCTTCAGTTTTGTAAAAATTGAAAAAACAAAAACCGTAAAAGAGTTTGTGCCGACGCCTGAACAAGTGGAATGGGTCGAGGGGCTGAAATCGGCATTGGAAGAAGTGGAAGAACATCAGCAGGGAAAGAAACAATTGAAGAATTTAGATGAACTGATTGATGAGCTTTAAAATTGTTGCTTCCGAGCATTTTGGCAAGCAACTTAAAAAGCTGGCTAAGAAATATCCTTCCATTAAGCAAAATTTGATTTTACTGCGAGAAGAATTGAATCAAAACCCGTTCCAAGGTTCGCCGCTTGGTAAAAATTGCTATAAGGTTCGGATGAGTATTGCTTCCAAAAACCGGAATCAAAATGACAAAAAGAAACACTCTTATAATTCTCGGATTTGTTATAGCTGTTATTGTTATAATAGAGTTAACTATTAACACAATTGGCGGATATAATACCCCTGATCTAGATGAACAGCTTCATGAAATAGTAACAAACAATGAAGGTTTATCAAAGCAAATTGGAACGTTCAGAGCAAGTAATGTTGTAATAAGTAATTTCCTAAATATAGAAAAAGATACAATAACTTTTAATGCTGTTTTTTCTGGTAATAGGGCTAAAATATTTCTAAAGGGAAGAATGAAAAAAAATGAAGATAAATGGAAGATACTGTGCCTGTTTATGATTAGAAACGCCAATGATAGTGTTTCTATTCCACTAACGTAACGATAGTGTGTGATGAGTGTTTAGCAACCTCATAGAATTTAATAATCTCCTCGCTCTATGTCATATTAGGCCAATTAGGCCAACTCTTACAACAGCAAATGCCGTGCATTCAAACATTCAGTACGAACCTGTACTGCTTTAGTAGAGTAATAGCACTAATCTAACCATTACCTGCGTCAAGATTGTCAATGATGTACTGTATCTTCTTTCAGTCTATGACAAAAGCGAGAAGGATTCCTTAGATGAAAAAGAATTGGATATCTTAATCAAAATGGCGGAATTTTGAGTTTGATAGCTATCAATACTTATTGACCGTTATGCCATGCCCGAACTTCCCGAAGTTGAAACCTATCGACGCTATTTTGAAGCCACCTGTCTTCACCAGCCCATCGAGGCCATCGATGTAGAAGACCGAAAACTCCTCACCACCGATTACGCTACGCTTACCGAAACGCTTATTGGCCAGACCTTTGTCAGTACCAAACGTGTCGGAAAAAATCTCTTTATTCATACCAACGGCGGCAGTACGCTTCACATGCACTTTGGCATGACGGGCGATTTGGAGTATTATCATTCGTCGCTCGACCGACCGCGCCATGCGCGGATTCTGTTTATTTTTAAGTCAGGGTTTAATTTGGGGTTTATCTGTCCGCGCAAATTTGAACGCATCGGATTGGTAGAAGGCGTAGATGCTTATCTTAAAAAGAAGAAAATCGCACCCGACGCGCTTGATATAAGTTTAGAGGAATTGACGTACAACATCAGAAAACGCAAGAGTTTTATCAAACCCGTTTTGCTGGATCAAAGTACGGTGGCGGGCATTGGCAACTGGATTGTGGACGAGGTACTATTTCAGGCGAAAATTCATCCTGAAATGTTGAGTAACCAATTGAATGACAATGAAATCGGACGTATTTTCAGTGCTACGCGGTACGTACTCGAAACGGCCATTGAGCACGAAGCCAACTACGGACGTTTTCCCCAACATTTCCTGATTCACTCCCGCGAATGGGACGTATCTCCTTACGAAGACGCGCTGCGTCACAAACGCTGCCCGTGCGATAAAGTAGAAATTGAACACATGCAAGTAGGGGGGCGCACCACGTATTATTGCCCTGAGTGTCAGGTTTTAAGATAAATCGGGAGAAATGTGCGGGATGACCCGATTTTTTTTAGAAATAGCTTGGTAATTTTTCTCGAAACCGCTATTTTTGCACTCCATTTTTGGAAAAAACTGTTTTAATCGAAAATAACATGTACGCAATCGTAGAAATCGCGGGACAGCAATTTAAAGTTGAAGAGGGCCAACAAATCTTTACCAATCGTTTGGAAGGAGATGTGGACGCTGCGCTCGTATTTGAAAAAGTATTGTTGGTGGATAACGAAGGAACCATCAGCATTGGCGCACCGACGGTAACCGGTGCCAGTGTAAAAGCCACAATCGTTGAGCACCTTAAGGGTGAAAAAGTGATTGTTTTCAAGAAAAAACGTCGCAAAGGCTACGTGAAGAAAAACGGTCACCGTCAGTCATTAACGAAAGTGAAAATTGACGCAATCGTCGGCTAATTCCTTAATTAATCGCATCTTAAAATTTTAAAATACCCAAAGAAATGGCACACAAGAAAGGTGTAGGTAGTTCGAAAAACGGTCGTGAATCGGAAAGTAAACGCCTTGGCGTTAAAATCTACGGTGGCCAGCCTGCTACAGCCGGTAACATCATCGTGCGTCAGCGTGGTACTAAATACCACCCAGGCCGCAACGTAGGTGTTGGCCGTGACTATACGTTGTTTGCATTGGCAAACGGTACAGTGAAATTCTCTCGCGGACGTGACAACAAGTCATTCGTTCACATTGAATTGCCTGAACTGGCCGAAGCATAAGCATTTTTACAGAAGAAACTTGGCATAAACCCGTCTGAATTTATTCGGACGGGTTTTTTGCTGAAAAACAATTTTTCTGCTCACCGCACGGGCGGCCCCGTGAAAACTGTTTACTGCCAACTGGTATTATATGCAACTCCGCGTCGCTCCCGAAAATCCGTTGGAATGGTTGGCCCTGAAAACCAATCAGGTGCCCATTCCGCTGTTGCATGTTCAGATGTATTTTATCATGGCCAAAGCCGTGATGGAAGCGGCAGATGCAGGAGTTTTTGACGCCATTTATCAGGGAAAAAATACATCGGAGACGATTGCTGAAGCCTGTCATTTACACCCGCGCCCTACGGCACAATTGCTGACATTGTTGGTGTCGATGGAATATTTGTCGTTTGAGAATGACCAATTTCGGTTAACAACAATGGCCCAAAAATGGATTGTATCCCAAAGTCCACATTCGGTACATGCCATTGCGGTTTACAACAATCGTGTTGCCTGGGATTGGGTGAGCAATTTAGGGAATTACCTTCGCACTGGGCAAGGAATGGAGTCGCATGAGGTATTTGATGAAAAACAATGGCAGCTCTATCAAGACGCTATGCAATCGGTGGCCAAGTCGGAAGTAAGGGAGTTTGAGAAAAGAGTGCCGATTTCTAAAAAAGCCACGCGTTTACTGGATATTGGCGGAGCCAACGGTCAATATGCCGCTACTCTTTGTCGTAAATTGCCTAATCTGGAAGCAGTCATTCTGGATTTGCCCGAAGCCATTGAGAAGTCATCGCTTCCCGCTGATGTTCAGAATCGAATTACATATCAGGCAGGAAACGCGTTGATGGATGATTTGGGAGAAAATCAGTTCGATGCCGTTCTTTTGTCAAACGTGGCTCACCATTTTACGGAGGCGCAAAATCAGGAGTTAACCGCGCGGGTAGCACGTAGTTTGCGCAAAGACGGCATTTTTATTGTCAATGAATTTATCCGTCCTGCTCTGGATAGTACGCCCGAATTAGTGGGTAGTTCAAGCAGTCTATTTTTTGGGCTGACCAGCACGTCTGGAAATTGGACGGTGCAGGAAATTCAGGCCTGGCAACGGGCCGCAGGATTGAAAATATATAAAACGATTCGATATTTTACCATCCCCGGAATGGCGATGGTGATTGCTAAAAAAAGTTAATAAAATGGCATTTGAAAGAAACGAATATCCTAAAAAAAGGACAATTCATACCACAAAACCCGTCGATAAAACGCGGGAGAAAGAACTGGTTTTCGGTACTCAGCCGGTGATTGAAGCACTAAAGGCAGGACAGGAAATTGACAAAATAATTGTGTTTCGGGAGCAAAGTTTTGCCGATATTCTCGAAATGGCCATTGAGCGTGGTATCCCTGTTCAGCGCGTTCCGATGGAAAAGTTGAACCAGATTACGCGCAAAAATCATCAGGGCGTTATTGCCTTTGTATCGGCTATCCGTTATGTATCGCTGCATAATATATTGGCGAGCATTTTTGAAAAAGGCGAAGTGCCATTGTTATTAATGCTAGACCGAATTACGGATGTGCGCAATTTCGGCGCGATTGCCCGTTCGGCAGAGTGCATGGGCGTTCATGCAATTGTCGTTCCGATGCGTGGGGCGGCTCAAATCAATAGCGATGCCATCAAAACTTCCTCGGGCGCGCTGAGTCACTTGCCTGTTTGTCGTGAAAATAATTTGATGGACACCGTACAGTATCTACAAGACAGTGGAGTGCAGGTCATTGCCTGTACCGAAAAAGCCGCCCAGATTTTGACCAATGTCGATTTCACAACCCCCACGGCCATCATCATGGGCTCAGAAGAAGATGGGGTTTCACCTGAACTGATTCGCCGGTCGAATATGAATATCAAAATTCCGATGAAAGGGAAAGTTGCGTCGCTGAATGTATCGGTAGCGGCGGGAATGGTGATTTATGAAGCTGCGAGGCAGCGGATGCAAGAGATTGTTTAAAATAAAAACAGTTCACAGCCAGAGGTTTTCCTAACTGTGAACTGTTTCCCAAAAGCCCAGTCCGTTTATTCAAAATAATTCAACGGACGGTGCCCTTCGCGTTCCAGAATCTGGTCGCGTTTGAATATATCTAAGTCTGCTTCAACCATTTCTTTCACCAAAGCAGGCAAATCATATTTAGGAATCCAGCCTAATTTTGTATTTGCCTTGGTGGGGTCGCCAATGAGCAACTCCACTTCGGTAGGACGGAAATAACGCGGGTCAATCCCCACTACTTCTTTTCCAATCGGCAGTTGATAATCGGGGTTGTTGCATTTAGAAACAATTGCTTTTTCGTCAACGCCTTCGCCCACAAACTCAAGTTCAATGCCTACTTCGTCAAACGCCATACGCACAAAATCGCGGATGCGCGTTGTGACTCCCGTGGCAATTACAAAATCCTCGGGCGTCTCCTGCTGAAGCATCAGCCACATGGCTTCTATATAGTCTTTGGCGTGGCCCCAGTCGCGCTGCGCGTCTAGATTCCCCAAAAACACTTTTTCTTGTAGGCCCAATGCAATCCGGGCTACGGCACGGGTGATTTTACGGGTAACGAACGTCTCACCGCGCAAAGGCGATTCGTGGTTAAATAAAATCCCGTTGACGGCGTACATGTTGTAGGCTTCGCGGTAATTGACCGTTATCCAATATCCGTACAACTTAGCAACGGCATACGGAGAACGTGGGTAAAAAGGAGTGGTTTCTGACTGCGGAACGGCTTGTACCAAACCGTATAGTTCAGAGGTAGAAGCCTGATAAATACGCGTTTTTTGCGTCATACCCAGCAAACGAACGGCCTCCAAAATACGCATAGTACCTAATCCATCCACTTGAGCGGTGTATTCTGGTTCTTCAAAACTCACCCGAACGTGCGACTGTGCCCCAAGGTTATAAATCTCATCGGGCTGAATTTCCTGAATCAAGCGAATGATATTGGTAGAATCAGAAAGGTCGCCGTAGTGAAGAAAAAGACGAACGTCAGTTTCGTGCGGGTCGGCATAAAGGTGGTCAATCCGCTGGGTATTAAATAAAGAACTCCGGCGCTTGATACCGTGTACTTCGTATCCCTTTTGTAGTAAAAATTCGGCCAGATAAGCACCATCTTGACCCGTAATCCCTGTAATTAGTGCGCGTTTTCTCATATAGAATTATTGAACAACGAAACAGCAAACTTAGCTATTTTACCATTAAACTTTTCTTTAAATCAATCTTTTCAGCCAAAATGACCGCACTCTCGTAACGGCTGCGTACCTGTTGCAGATAGCGTTCTGCTTCCAAACGCGTCATAAAATCGCCAATTCTGACGCGATAAGTGGGTTGACTGTAGACCAAGTAGGGGTTTAATTCTGGGAAAGTTTGATAGGTAAACAAGCGCGCATCGTCGGCTTCTTTGCGTGTATTACCCACATAAATTTGGATACGATACCCCGAAGCAAAACGAATGGCACGGTTTTTGGAAGCGATCGTGTCCACCACGGCATCCAATTTACGA
This sequence comes from Runella aurantiaca, assembly GCF_003339505.1. GTDB lineage: Bacteria > Bacteroidota > Bacteroidia > Cytophagales > Spirosomataceae > Runella > Runella aurantiaca. The sequence goes on along the minus strand of NZ_QPIW01000015.1, from coordinate 38,786 downwards.
TTTACGTGCAGTGGCTGGTCCGACAAAACCCGTTTTACTTCGGGTTTTTTGGCCGTTTCGACAGGGGCTGATTCTTTGTATTTTGGCCTTACTGCGGATAAATCCTCGTCGTAATTGCTGTAAGCATCAACGGTGGTGGAGCGTACAGGTTTGGAAGATGCACAACCCATGAAAACAGACCCCGAAATGAGCAGTAAGACAAAAAATTTCAAGTTCATTGTAAGCGATGGAAAAGTGAATGTTTAGGCCCAAAATCGCCCAGAATTGCGCTGGTGTGATTAGAAAACAAAGTTATAGATTCTGGATGATTCTTTTATTTTTTCTCTAATAAGAGCGTCACTTTGTTGAAATCGGCCGCAGCATTGATGATTTTTTGGAAAACATCATACGTTTCAAGTGGTTGTAAAACCTGCTTATAGTACTCATCAATCGTAACGGTCAATAAATTTCCTTCCATCTTATAATCAGACACAAAACCCATGATGGGCTCGGTCTTTCCATCGGTAATAGAACGTTTTAGGCTTTCTAAGCCGCTTACTTTATAACCTTCCGGAATCCGAATCTTCATCACACGTTTGTAAGAGTGGGCATTGCCCATATCAATCGAAAACTGACGGGCGCCTTCGTTGTACATTTCAACCTGTGGCCCAATCAACTCGCCTACTTTAAATAAATACTTTTTACCAGCGCGTTCCAAAACGCTTTTAAGTACCATATCGGTAGATAAAATAAACGGTTTAAATACTTCGTCGCTGTTGAGATTGGTGTTTTTGATTTGGACGTTGGTGTAAGTTACATCGGGCTTGAGTGTCGATTTGATGATTTCATTGGTGAGGCTTTTGCGCTCTTCTTCGGCTTTTACAAAATGATAGTAAGGACGCAATTGTGCCGCCTGATGCCCCGTCATTTGGCGAGTTACTTTCCCCTGAACCTGATCCATAGTGGGAGAAAAAGATACTTCCATGGCCAAGTCATCGTGGTTGTCGGCGATTGTGGAAAAAGGAATCAGCCGAATTTCTCCTTCGGGAATTGTTTCGGTGCCCGCTTTTTTCTTTTTGATAAAGAGCGCGTAGTTTCCTTCCATAAATTGGTCAATCATGCCGTACCGTAGAATAGGACTGCCAGGGTCGAGAAACTTTTTTGTGGTGGGGAAATAGAGTAAATATTCATCCAAAAAACTCCAAGAGTCAAATTCTTTGTCAAAAACTGCACTGGCACGACTGGTTCCTACGACAATCTCATACGGAATATTGAGCGATTCCAACGCCGTGATGTACAGGCGCATCATGCCCGCTTTGGATGCGTATTGTTTTTGTAAAATAGCGGAGGCCGTTTCGGCATCTTCCTCTTCTTTGATTGCAATGTTGGTTTTGGTATAATTTTCAAATTTCTTAATCGCAATTTCTGGCGGAAGTCCTTTGAATTTTTCCTTGACCAATACCGCATCTACGGCCTTTTTAGACTCGTTGAGGCCCGTTCTTAAATAATCAAAAAACGTTTCGGCGGCACTTTGCCACGTATACAGTCGTTCTTCGCCTCGGCTGAGGTTGTACGATAATTTATAATCGGCTCGTACCAAATTGGCCTTTATGTTGGCGTATTTTTCTTCGTGAATGGGTTTTAGATTATTAACCAAAACGGTGGTAGTTCGTTTTTCATTCAAGGTGTCTGTTCCAATGGCAGCGGGTGCATTGTACACTTTGGCTTCAAATTGTAGGTAAGAAGGTGTAATGATTTTCAATTCAGAGGTACGAACGGGAATATCGCTTTGCAGGATTTCGGAGCCAAAAAGTGTGCTGTTACGTCTGAACAGGCTGATGTACTCCAATTCTCCGCCCGCTTCGATGCCTTCAACGGCCAGAATTTTATACACGCGGCCCTGTTCTTCCAATTCTTTCACGGCTTCCAGCCCGACTTCCTTGATTGTGCCGTTTTTGCTGATACTTCGGGCTTTCAGATAAAGAAGGTCGTTGGTATTGGGAACGGGAAGGATGATTTTGTTGTACATTTCAATGGCTTTGGAGTCATTGATACGAATCCGCTTATAAATTCCCTGAATGCAGGAAAACTGCCCCAGCGAATCAAACGTATATTCAATAAAAAGTTGATTTTTGAGTACTACCCCCGACTCACTTTGTTCAGCTTCGGTGAGGGTAGCTAGCGTGGGGTCAACTTTTTGATTGGCAATGATTTTCTTAAAGGCAACGTCTTGGGCGTATGATGTGGCGGTGATCAGGATGAGGGCTATCCAAAGGAAATGTTTCATAAATGCGTATGAACTGCTCAATTGTTCTATTTTTTTATCAATCTTACTATCTTTCTTTCAACTATCCAACCCAAACGAATGATTTGCTCAGTTATTGTTTTTGTTAAAAACCCGATTTTAGGTAAAGTAAAGACGCGGGTGGCGGCTAGTGTAGGCAATGAAAAAGCCGTAGAGGTATACGTGGAGTTGCTTCAACATACCAAAAATGTCATGAAAGAATGGATGGAAGAGGCCGTTGAGTTTACCCAAAAACGGGTTTGTGTTTACTACGGGGATTTTATCAACGACAATGACTTGTGGAATGGCTCTTTTTTTGAGAAGAAACTACAATGTCAAAGCGGTGATTTAGGCGACCGAATGAAAGCGGCATTTGAAACGGAATTGAAAACCGCTGACCGTGTCGTTATTGTAGGAAGTGATTGTTTGGCCATTCGGCCTGAGCATTTATCAAAGGCATTTGTCGCATTAGAAACCCATGAGGTGGTTATCGGCCGTGCCGACGACGGAGGATATTACTTATTGGGAATGAAAAACTTGCATCAAAGTTTGTTTGAAAATAAATCATGGAGTCAGCCCACGCTCTTGCAAGAAACCATCGCCGATTTAGCGCAAACAAGTCAACATAACCCTGATTCTGCGAGTTATTGTCTGCTAGAAACGCTGTCAGATATTGACACGTGGGAGGATTATGTAGCGGCCAAAAATCGGTGAATCAGCTTGGATTAATGAACGTTTTTGTAGGCTGAAAATCCGTTTTATCTTCTCGGTTAACTCTTTAAATGTTATTGATAAAAAAGTGTCTTTTACACCGAAAAATCAGTTTTTGGCGAGATTTGTCGTAATAATTCCTATTTTTACCCGCTTTAAAAGCAAGCTAAACCCTAAACAACACTTCAAATGAACAATTCCCTTTTTCGAAAAAAATCATTAGAGCAAATTCTGAAAAATGCCGAAGCCGAGAGCCATGCCAACGGCGGGATGTCAAAAATCCTTGGGGTTCGTGATTTGGTATCGATGGGAATTGCGGCGGTTATCGGAGCAGGGATTTTTTCGACGATTGGCGCTGCCGCCTATGATGGAGGGCCAGGCGTTATTTTCTTATTTGTGATTACGGCCATTACTTGTGGATTTACGGCCCTGTGTTACGCCGAATTTGCCTCCCGAGTACCCGTATCAGGAAGCGCCTATACCTATTCTTACGTCACCTTTGGCGAAGTGGTGGCTTGGATTATCGGCTGGGCGTTGATTTTAGAGTATGCCATCGGCAATATCGTGGTCGCAATATCGTGGAGTAGTTATTTCGATAATATTTTACAGGGAATTGGAGTCGTCTTGCCGCGTTGGATGGTGACCGATACCACAACAGCCCTTAAACTTTACGAAGCAGCACAGGCAGTAGGTAAGCCGCTCGAAAATCTGGCTTGGACGGCCGCTCCTATGTTGGGAGATACAAGGCTGATCTTTAATTTACCCGCTTTTGTCATTGTAATATTAGTAACGATTCTGGCCTACATCGGCATCAAAGAAAGCAAGAAAAGCGCCAACGCAATGGTAGGGTTAAAGCTTCTTGTGTTGCTGGTAGTGGTAGTAGTTGGGGTATTTTTTATCAATACTGACAACTGGACACCATTCTTTCCTAATGAATTTGGGGGCGTGTTGAAAGGAGTATCAGCGGTATTTTTTGCTTACATTGGCTTTGATGCCATTTCAACTACGGCAGAGGAGTGCGCCAATCCGCAGCGCGATTTACCCCGAGGAATGATTTATTCGTTGATTATTTGTACCGTGATTTACATCGTTATTGCATTGGTCATTACGGGTATGGTCAATTATTCGGAGTTTCAGGGCGTAGCCGATCCGTTGGCGTATGTATTTGATAAGATTGGTCAGCCGAAAGTAGGTTATTTTGTTTCAGTTAGTGCCGTTGTGGCGGCTACGAGTGTATTGTTGGTATTTCAGATAGGTCAGCCGCGTATTTGGATGAGCATGAGCCGCGACGGACTGTTGCCGAAGGCCTTCAGTAAAATTCACCCCAAATACAGTACGCCCTCTTTTGCAACGATTATGACGGGTTTTTTGGTGGCGATTCCCGCGTTATTTATGGATGCTTCTTTGGTAACAGATTTGACAAGTATCGGTACATTGTTTGCGTTTGTGCTGGTGTGTGGTGGGGTTTTGGTGTTGCCAAGAGAAAGCCGTACGGTTAAAAAATCCTTTAGTTTACCCTACATCAACGGTCAATTTATTGTGCCTGTTTTATGGATTGTATTTGCGTTTTTCTCACGAGAAAGAATCTTTGGCGGTTTTTCGCATTTTGGCAATGAACAACACCAAGAATACCTGTTTTTGATTTTTGTATTTCTCTCTTTCGCCTTTTCTGTTTTTAGTTTTCTGCGTAAATGGTCCTTGATTCCCGTGTTGGGAGTGCTTTGTTGTAGCTACTTGATGATTGAAATTCCCGTCAATTCATGGTTTGTATTTTTTGCATGGATGATTGCCGGGCTAATCATTTATTTTGGTTATGGATACCGTAGAAGTAAAATAGCGTAGCGAAAATCAAAAAATAAATTCCCTCAAAAACCAATGATTGAAGGTTTTTGGTAACAAAAAGAGGTGTTTTTTGTTTTTACGGAACAAATTTGGGCGTACGGAAGTTATAAGAGGTACAACCAAGTATTTTTAATTTCGGAGCTTTCCGAAAAAAAATATAATGGTAGAGGTTTAGGTAGTATACAATCCATCATCCTTCCTGAGGGTGATGGATTTTTAGTTAATTAAAACCCTGCCACGGTAAAACGGTCGACCATTTCGTCGGGGTGCACTTCCAACACATTGGCGAGGACCAATAACACGAGGGTTTTGGAAGCTAAATTTCGGGGAATGTTTGCAATGGTAGCAAATACATCGACAGTTACGCTTTGGTGCTGGTCTAAATGCTGCATGAGTTTACGCTCTTTCTCACCGTATCTGAACTGAACATTGCGGTCGTCGCTTTTACGGCGTAAAATCTCCCGCATTTCCCAACTGGCTTGAATAGACTTATCCGCAACGCGTACATAGGCTTTACGCACTTGATTGGTATTTTTTTGGGGAACGTATTTTTTGCGGACAAAGGTCGTATTTACGCGTGGGTGTTCTGCTTCTTGCAATACGTAGTGCGGGCGCCCCTTGCTGGGATACACCGTAAACACAAGCACGTCGCGCTCTTCGCCGACGGGAATGCGGTCAATGGAGTATTCGATGCCAGGGGAGCAGTATTTTTCGATGGCCCGTGTCAGAAGGTACTCGTCTTCGTCGACGTATTTTAGGCCTTTGATAGTGCGGTCATCGCCGATGCCGATGAGGAGGCGCCCGCCGTCAGTATTGGCAAAAGCCACCACTTCTCGGACGATTTTTTCGGGGTGATTGGTTTTGAGTTTAAACTCTACTCGTTTGCCTTCACCCTGTCTGACCAATTCTTTGAGTGCCTTATAGTCCATTGGACAGGTCTTAAAATTGGAGGGACGCTTTAGACTGCCTGAGCAGTTGATAAAGCTACCAGTTTCTCCTGAAATGCCAAAGAAATCAAGATTATTTTTTTGTTGTGACGAATAATCGCTCATTTTTTTAAATATTGCGCTAATTAGAGAACAAAAAAACAATTGATATGATTCTTCACAGTGTTACTGTAAACATAGATAAGACCTTGGAGTTGGAATGGCTGCAATGGATGAAAAACGTTCATATCCCCGAAATTATGGCCACAGGATTGCCGATGGGAAATAAGGTATTAAAGCTGTTGACCGAAATAGACAACGAAGGGACGACCTTTTCGTGTCAGTACTATTTTCAGACCATGGAAGATTATTTTACCTTCGACAAACTCCACGCAAAAGAATTTCAGGATAAACATCACGTACGTTTTCTGAATAGATACGTTTCTTTCCGAACGTTGTTGGAGGAAGTATAATTTTAATTGGGGTAGTAGCGATGTGGAAGGCATTCAAGTTAATGAAAGAAGGTGGCCAAAAATCTTCTAACATACTGAAAAAATGGCTTTGTTCTTCCCGTTTTTGGCTATTGATAACCCCTTTTTTGCTTTTTTTACTGTTAGATGTTGCAATTCCTTTTAAGGTTTCACCGCGCTACTCAACGCTTATTGCTGCTTCAGACGGGACGATTCTGCACGCCTTTCTGAATGATGATGACAAATGGAGACTTTATACGGAGTTGGAGGAAATTACTCCAGTACTTCGGCAAACTATTCTCCAAAAAGAAGACCGTTATTTTTATTATCATCCTGGATTTAACCCCGTCGCCTTAGGACGGGCTTTCCTTAAAAACACAGCGACAGGGCGACGAAGCTCGGGGGCTTCTACAATTACGATGCAGGTGGTGCGTTTGCTGGAGCCTCGACAACGCACGTATTTGAGTAAAGCAATCGAACTTTTCAGGGCGATGCAGTTGGAACTGCATTATTCCAAAGAGGAAATTCTACAATTCTACCTCAATCTGATTCCTTACGGCGGCAATATTGAAGGCATTAAATCGGCGTCATTGCTGTATTTTGGGAAACTGCCGCAGTTACTGAGTTTGGCCGAAATCACAACGTTGACCATCATTCCCAATCGTCCTTCAAGTTTGCGATTGGGCCAAAAAAATGCTTTTATTGTTCAGGAGCGAAACAAATGGCTCCGTCGATTTGAAAAAGCCGCCTTGTTTGATAAACAAGTCATTGACGATGCCGTCAACGAACCCCTGACTGCTTATCGTCGTGAGGCACCCAAGTTGGCTCCTCATTTGGCATTTCGTTTGAAAAAAGAACATAAAAATACGCCTATTATCCGAACCACCATTTTGCCGACCCGGCAGGCACAGGTAGAGCAAATGACCCGAAATTATGTCAATCGACTGCAAAGTATGGATATTCACAATGCGGCAGTCATTTTAGTTAATAATGAAACCATGCGCGTGGAAGCCTACGTAGGCTCGGCTGATTTTAATAATCCGTACGATGGCGGGCAGGTGGATGGTATCAGGGCGGTACGCTCGCCGGGTAGTACCCTAAAGCCCCTGCTCTACGCTATTGCGTTTGACAAAGGAATGATTACGCCCAAGTCGGCCATCAATGATGTGTTGACCAATTTCGGTGGTTTTGAGCCAGAAAACTTTGACCGTCGTTTCAATGGAAAAGTAACGATTGAGTTTGCTTTGGCCAATTCGCTCAATATTCCGGCCGTGAAGGTGTTAAAAGAACTGACTCCGAGTGTTTTGATTGGTTATCTGAAAAAAGCAGATTTTCAAACCGTGAAAAAACAGTCCAAAGACTTGGGGCTTTCCATGATTTTGGGCGGTTGCGGAGTCACGTTGGAAGAGCTGACGCGTCTGTTTACAAGTTTTGCCAATGAAGGAAAAATACACGGTTTAAATTATTCGGCAGATGCCAAAAAATCAAAAGGAGAAGTGCTCATTTCTCCTGAATCGGCGTATTTAATTAACGGGATTTTAACCCAAATTACCCGACCTGATTTGCCCAACAATTTTGATAACACCTACCATCTGCCACGTATTGCGTGGAAAACAGGGACTTCTTACGGTAAAAAAGACGCTTGGAGCATTGGCTACAACCGCCGTTATACGGTTGGGGTTTGGGTGGGAAATTTTTCGGGTGTAGGCGTACCCGAACTCAACGGGGCCAACATTGCCACCCCGCTGTTGTTTGATGTCTTCAACGCCATTGATTATAATTCGCCTACGGGATGGTTCAAGCCGACCACCGATATTACGCGTCGAAAAGTATGCGCCGAAAGTGGTGACTTACCCGCTAAATTTTGCACACATCAGGTCTTGGATTATGCCATTATGGGCATTTCGCCCACGCGCAGATGTCAACATTCGAAATGGGTATTGACCGATAAAAACGCTGAAATTTCGTACTGTACTCAGTGCCTTCCCGACAGCGGCTACGTGCGGAAATTATACCCAAATATGGCCCCCGAATTAATTGCGTACAACGAATTAAATCATATCCCTTTTCAACGAATTCCGCCGCATAATCCGAAATGTACCAGAGTTTTTGAGGTAGGTGCCCCCCTGATTACGAGCCCAAATGATGGGAGTGAATACTTTCTTGAAAATCAGGAGTTACAGTTGGCCTGTCAGGCGGGCAATGACGTGCGGGAAGTCTATTGGTACATCAATGATAAATTGATTCAAAAAGCAAACCCACAGGCTGCTTTGTTTGTAAAGCCCCCTGTGGGTAAGGTAAAAATATCCTGTAGCGACGATAAAGGCCGAAACGTGGACGTATTTATTAAAGTGCTAAGTCGGTAGAAGGCTTACTCTTCTGCTATTTCGGCTCCTTCGATATTGTAGTTCAATTCGTAGATATTATCGGCATTGAGTTTCATCACGCCGCGCAGGGTATGCCGTTCGTCGGTTTTGAATTTACGTCCGTTTTTCTTGAACTTCAAGCCAACTACTGATTCCGGACCTGCCCCGCCGCAGAAGAAACACGCACTGAACGGAAACGCCGAAAGGGCGTATAGATTTGATTCCACGTCAATCGGCAAAATATACCCCGTCAACAGTACTTCCTTTCCGTTGAGTTTATTGACATTAGGTCCAAAAGTAGGATAAAGCATGTAAACAGATTCTTCGGGATACCATTTTTTCTTGAAAGTAACATCACGCAGGGTTTCCCAAGTGATTTTCACGGGGTTATTTCCAGTAAGTGCCCGATAGCGAAATTTATCACCCGATTCAGACGGTTGTTCAGATTTTACAAATCCTGTGAGGACAACCGAAAACAGGACTAGGGCAGCGACTAAACTTTTCATGCGTTTATTGATTGATTGGCAACAAGTTTAATACAATTTTTAGGGTAATTATGTTCCCGATTTAGGGTTTAGTATATAAAACATGATCAATGGCAAAAATGACGCCATTGGTAGCCGTTATATCTGCCCTGACAACATTGGCTGTAGTAGCGGGGGCAGCGGTTAGTTCGTCCGCAATTTTTATTCCTGTCGCAGACTTTACGATGCGAGTTACGTATACGGCATTAAACATTGGAAGGTTACCAAAAGGCAATGTCGGTGAAAAATACCGACTCAATGCAATATGGTACGAGACTAGATTGGCCAGTGCAGCGGAAGAAACCGCCGTTGAATTGATTCTTGCCAAATTGAGTCCAGCCGCTTCCATAGCTTGATTTGTGGGTACGAATAGGGTGTAAGAGGGGTCAATGGGGTTTGCTCCTGTAGAATCTGTAAATATTTTTAAGCGTGTTTCGCTGGCAACTGCTTTCAAGACTGCCGCGCGGAACAGACTAAATTCAGGCGTGTTTTTGAGGAGTTGCCCTACTGTCTGTTGGGGAATCTGGATGAGACCGTTGATTACGTGAACTACGCCATTTGTTGCATTCAAATCCAGTTTGCTTGCCCGCGCCTGATTTAAGTACGCAATTCCATCGTTGTATGTCAGATAAAGCCTGGATTTCGACATCATACTAACGGGATTGTGCGCACCAAGCGCCATGCTGGTCGATGGATAATTGGACGTGATGACATGGTTCGTTATCAACGCTCTGACTTGCTCGGCTGGTAAAGCGGCGATGGCCGAAGCATCTGCAAATCCCGCAGCTTTGAAACCCTCATCAGTTGGCGCAAAAAGCGTTACAGTGCTAGTTTTAAAGGCATCCTGCAAGCCAGCGTGGTTGATTGCCGCACGCAGCATTCCGAGGTCGTCTTGTTCGAGTAAAATATCTGAAATGCTTTTGGGTTGTGGCTCATCCTGACGACAGCCTGCTGCTAAAAAACCTGCGAGTAAAAAAACACCAATGAGTTTTTTCATTACACTAAAACAATTATTAGGTGTAAAATAAACGTTGTTAAAGTTAAAAAGCTTAAATGAATGCACCTTTTCAACCTTAATACATGTCTAAACGCTTAGAAAAGCCGAAAATTGTTGCACTTTACGCTTGCAAAAGGGCAAATTCTTTGGCAAAATACGTCAGGATAATTTTGGCTCCCGCCCGACGAATGGAAAGCAGGGTTTCGAGCATGGCCCGATTGCCGTCCAACCACCCATTTTGGGCCGCTGCTTTAATCATGGCATACTCACCAGAAACGTTGTAGGCAGCAATGGGCAAATCAAAATTCTGATTTAAGGTTTTGATAACATCTAAATACGCCAAGGCAGGTTTAACCATCAGAAAATCAGCACCTTCTTCGTAATCAAGTGCCGCTTCGATGAGGGCTTCGCGTACGTTGGCGGGGTTCATCTGATAGGTTTTTTTGTCGCCAAAACGCGGTGCAGAGTCGAGCGCGTCGCGGAAAGGTCCGTAAAAAGCGCTGGCAAATTTGACCGAATACGACATAATGCTGACGTCGGTAAAACCTTCTGCATCCAATGCCTGACGGATATACCCAACGCGTCCGTCCATCATATCGCTCGGACCGAGAATATCAGCGCCGGCGCGGGCTTGCGCCACGGCCATTTTGGCTAAAATATCGAGGGTTTCGTCGTTAAGAATTTTTCCGTTTTTAACCAAACCGTCGTGCCCGTCGCTGCTGTAAGGGTCCATCGCTACGTCAGTCATCAAGGCCAACTCTGGAAAATTATCCTTTACCGCCTTCAGGGCGTCCAGATAAAAGGTGCCTTCTCGGTAGCTTTCAGTAGCGAAGGTATCTTTTTTGTCTTCTGAGTAATTAGGAAACAAATCAATGCACTTGATACCCAAATCCGTTACTTCTTTGAGTTCTTCCAACAATGTATTGAGGGAGTATCGATAAATACCCGGCATTGATTTGACTTCACTCTTAATACCCTGACCCTCCATAATAAACATAGGATAAATAAGGTCATTGACCGATACGGTTGTCTCCTGTACTAAGGCTCGAATGGCCTCCGACTGTCGATTGCGACGCGGACGGCGAATGATGGGATAATTCATAACATCGAACGATTAAGATGAAATCTCTCAAGTCCGACCTTAATCGGACTTGAGAGCACTGATTTTTTATATCTGGAAATGTGCTAACTGTACAAATTCCTGCACACGAGCGGTGATTTCCTCCTGAGTCAGGCCAACGATTCGCTCGGAGCCAAATTTTTCTACGCAAAAAGAGGCCATTGCCGACCCGTACACGATGGCACGTTTCATGTTTTCGAAACTGATGTCGTCAGTGCTGGCAAGATAACCGATAAAACCACCCGCAAACGTATCGCCTGCGCCCGTTGGGTCAAATACATCTTCTAACGGCAATGCAGGGCAGAAAAACACTTGGTCGCCTTGAAATAACAGCGCACCGTGTTCACCTTTCTTGATAATCAATGTTTTAGGTCCCATCGCCATCACAGTTTTTGCCGCGCGGCGCAGCGAATAGTCGCCAGAAAGAATGCGGGCTTCTTCGTCGTTGATAGTGAGTACGTCTACCATTTTCAGAACCGACTTGAGGTCATCCATGGCAATATCCATCCAAAAGTTCATGGTATCGAGCATGACCAATTTGGGGCGCTTTGTGATACGTTCCAGCACCATTTGTTGAATGGCAGGGGCGGTATTGCCAAGCATCAGGTATTGGCAGTCTTGGTAAGAATCGGGGATGACGGGATTAAATTTTGCCATGACGTTGAGTTGTACTTCAACGGTATCACGGCTGTTCATGTCGTTGTGGTATTTGCCCGACCAAAAGAACGTTTTCTCGCCCTGTTTGATTTGTAATCCTTCGGTGTCAACACCATGCTCTTGGAGTAATCCAATCATTTCCTGTGGGAAATCATCTCCCACAACGGCGACCAAGTTGTTTTTTGTAGAAAAATAAGAGGCTGAAAGGGTAATATAAGTGGCGGCGCCGCCAATAATTTTATCCGTTTTGCCAAAAGGAGTTTCGAGCGCATCAAAAGCAACGGAACCGACCGTAAGTAAACTCATGGGAAATGTTGGGGTGTTAAATGTGGGACAAAGTGTGTTGAAAAAGCAAAAGGGATAAAACCGGTGAGTCTTATCCCTTACTGTTTTATTTCATAATGAAATGATTATTCTGCTGCACTTTCGAGCAAGCCCTTAAACTTCTTCGCGTTAAGAACTTCGGACGATTGTGGATATTTTTCGATGAGATTGCCATATACTTCGATGGCCTCCTGATTCTTCTTCGCTTTCTCGTAGGCAATACCTAATTTAACCATGTAGATAGGAGTAAAATAGGCATTGGGCTTATAGTCAACGGCTTTCTGATAATAGCTGATGGCTTCTTCGGCGCTGTTTTTTTCCATATAAGCATCGCCGATGAGTGAGTAAGCGCGAGCTTGTACAAGTAAATCAGAAGAACTGAACGATTTTAGACGCTCAATGGCTTCGTCAAACTTACCTTGCTTCAAAAGGGCAGTACCCGCATAAAAGTTGGCCAGATTTCCTGCAGGAGTAACACTGTACTCATCAGCAATAGACAGCAAACCAGGGTTTCCGCCGCTGCCTTTGAGGGCTTTATTGAGAGAGTCAGATTCTACGGCAAATACAGGGTTGAATAAAACCGCCTGTGCTTGTTCGTCTTGGCTGCTCACATACCAGTGATAGCCCAACCATCCTGCCAAAGCTGCTACTATTACTCCACCTATAATAAAAAAGATATTACGGTTTTTTTCGAGGTTTTTCTCGAACTTGGTTAACTCCCCCGCTAAGCCTTCCGGGCTCTCCAAGAACTCTAAACCAGAATCTGTGTCTTTGTTGCTCATTACCATTGATTTCAAATTGGACTGCAAAATTAGGAAAACTGTTGGAAGTCAAAAAGAACTATTTATTTTTTTCCTGAATTCTATCCATTTATCACTAATTTTTTTAATTATTTTCTTAACCGCTTGGTGGTAAGTCATTTCGTCTATTTAGCGCTGCCCTGTCATTTTTGGTTGCTCAAAGGGCTAAAATGGACTAATTACGCCTTTTTCTTTATCTCTAAATGATGTCTAGCACTATCAATTTGAGGAAAATAGGCGAATCAAATGAAAATTATTGGATTTGCTGATCATTTAGGTACGACTGAATAGCTTCCTTATCCATTGACCAGATCTTTTGAGCAACGATTTGCGTTTTTCGCCTTCATCGGTGTAGTAGGTGTTAGATTTTCCGTAGTAATCGTACGTGTACTTATAACTGTAACCGTAGCCCTTGGAGGCATAATAAGAAGCTGATGCCAGCGAGGCATAAAGATCATCTTTATAAAAATCGTTGACAATGACGCCCACCGATTTGAGGTCAAATTCTTCCGTAATTTGGTCGGCGAGCAAATGCGATTCTTCGTTTGAATACAGCCAACGGATGATGAAAATTACCAAATCACTTTTTCTCAATAACGGAATATTGTCGGAAACCAAACCAATAGGAGCCGTGTCAATCAGCACAAAATCATATTCTTGTTGGCAGGCTTCAATCATATTTTCGAAGCGCTCATTCTGAATGAGTTCCGTAGGATTAAAAGGCACTGGCCCCGCAGGAATGTAGTCTAAACCTTCAATCACCGAGTGTTGAATCACCTTTTGATAATCTTCGGCTTTTCCAGTCAGAAAGGTGCTGAGTCCCACTTTATTGGGGTTGTTGAAAAAACGATGCAGTTTTGAGCGGCGTAAATCTGAGACGATAATTAAGACTTTCTTGCCTACTTTGGTCAGCGAGGTTGCTAGATTAATCGTCACAAAAGATTTTCCTTCACCCGATACTTCCGAGGTAATCACAATCAGTTTTCCTTTCGTATCCTCACTGGTGATAAGGAAATTGAGATTGGTTCGTACGCTATTGACCGACTCGGCAAAGAGCGAGCGATTGTCCAGAAAGTGTAAAAGGTCTTTTTCGTTGTTTTGTACTTTTTCTCCGTAGCGATGAATAGTGCCTAGTAAATTGACGTTGCTATTTTGGCCGATTTTTGGAATTTCGGTAAACTTTCCGTTGAGATAGCGGGCTAGAAAGATGGACCCCATCCCTATCAGCAAGCCAAGCATAATAGATAATAAGAGCAGTCGGGCGGCTCGGGGATATACTTTGTAGGAATCGGTTCGGGTCAACACCGTAAAGGAAGGGAGCATTCCTGCCTTCACGATGGAGGTTTCGATTTCTTTGTTGATTAGAAGAAGGTAAATCTTTTCGTTGACGTCGCGGTCGTTTTGAAGGTAGCTCAACTCGCGCTCCATAGAAGGTAGCGCATTCATGCGGCTTTCGAGCAGGGATAAATTCTCGTTGATGATTTTAAGCGTTCCTTCGTTTTTTTGGCGTTGGAGCTTGATGTTACTCAAAATTTGCTCGCGTAGGTGTTCAATTTCATCGTCGGTGGCTTTGACAACGGGATTGTTGACGCTCAGGTTTTTGCCGATGGTGAGCCCCTTTCGGTCCAAAATCAGTTTGTTTAGTTCTGTCACCAACCTTACGAGCACGCCGTCGCTGTTGTTGTCAAGGCCGATGTTGCCAATATTGATGGGTTCAAAACGGTTAGAGAGGCTTTGTTCCAGGAGGTTAATGTATGACTTCTGGATTTCGAGCATATTCTTTTGGGTTTTGAAACCCGTAATCTGACTCATTACGTCCGACATCGACGCCTGTAAATTGGGAACTGACCGGCCTTGTTTGTACTTTTCTAGTTCAGAAGATGATTTTCGCAGCGCATCAAAGTAGATTTTGATTTGTTCACGAATAAAATCAATGGTCAGATTGGAGGAACGTTTCTTTTGGTCTAGGTTGTATTTTTGGTAAGACTCAATCAGGCTTTGCAAAAAATCTTGCGTGAATTTTCGATTGTGGTACGTAAAAGAAATCGTCAGAATCGGCATGTTGTGCTCGGCTTCTTCTACGTAAATCAGGTTGTCCATGCGTTCGCGCATGGCGTAAATGTCATTGTAAGTAAACCCGTAATCTTGGGTGAAGGTAGCCACTGAATTGACTTTGAACGAAAGGCCCTTGACTGCAATCAGGGTATCTTTGGCTAAGTCAAAACGACTTATTTCTTCGCTGAATTCTGTCTTATACGTAATTACTCCGCTGGGCTGGATTTCAAACTTGCCGTACTCATATTCGCTCGATTCATACGAGACGATTTCGGCCGTAAACGGCTTAAACGGATAAACATCTTCGGTCAGAAAGGTAGATTCACTATAAAATGTAAAAGGGTATTTCAGGCGCTCTACAGCGCCGTTGATAACTTCCTCTGATTTGATAACGTATTTTTCGGTTAAGTATCCCTGAACGCTGGCTTCAGGTTGGATGAGTTTATTTAGCTCATCTATTTCTGTCTGTTTTTCGTTGTATCTCAAAAGTACTTCGGCCACATAGCGCGGTTTGGCTACCTGTAAAAAGATAATACAGCTAACGGTTGTGACGGTTAGAGCCCCCAAAACCCAATACCAACGACTCCAAAGGACCCGCAAGATGCGTTTTACGTCAATGTCTGCGGATACTTCTACATATCTATCCCGCGATTTATTCTCATTCTGCATAGAGGCGTTACCAAAACTTTTTAGCCCAGACGGTTGAGCAAAGGTAATTGTTGTATGCTCTCAAAGAGAGGATTTTGCGTCAATTCGCTTAATTTTTGCAAATGCCGTAGCCCGTGGGCGTCTGTTCCGACGGCATCAATGTAATCTGCTTCCAGCAATTGCTCGGCAGCCCGCCGCTCGGCGGCGCCATAAAACCCCGTCAATGATAATAGATTGAGTTGAAAACAGACCCCGTTGTTTTTCCAAAGACTCCATTCTTTCGGTTTGTTGTGCCAATAACGATAACGCTCAGGATGGGCTAAGAGAGGGGTATAACCCTTTTTCTGAAGCATTTCGGCCAACTTAACACCCCAGAGACTGGCGTTTTGCATGGGTAATTCAAACAAAATGTACTGATTTTCAATGGGTAATAGTTGCCCGTGTGTGATGAGTTCAAAAAAGTTTTCATCGGCATAATACTCCGCCGACGCTTCTAAAACCAACGGTAGGTTATGCGTTTGAATTAGTTTTTGTACTTTTTGAAAAGCGGCCGCAATTGTTTCGTTGGTGTTTTTATAAAAATCGGCGCGAACGTGAGGGGTAGCCACGATTTTTTTGATGCCCATTTGTACATAATAGTGCAGCATTTCTAAACTCTGTTCTTCGTTCTGGCTGCCATCGTCAATCCCAGGCAGGATGTGGCAATGCCAATCGCTTTCGATGGCTGCCAGCGATACGGCCTGTGGAGATTTGCTTTTGGATCCTTTTAAAAACGAAAACATAGAGGATGGAATCAGTTTCGGCTGATGGTTATGTAAAGCCCCAGTAATATAGCTATTGCATTTAAAGTTAGGGCAATAGGTTGTAAAATGCTGGAGAATTTTTGGTTTTTTATTACCCTTAAACTGCTTTTGGATGGGGGCACAAACACATAGTCGCCATCAAAAATCGGGATGTTGGCCACGGCGGGATCACTTAGATTTCGAACATCATAACTGATTTCTTGTTGCATACCTGAGCGGGTGCGAATCAGCTTGATGGTATTGTCAGCGATGGTAAAATCAATTCCGCCTGACATCGCAATGACTTCTCCCAGGGTTATTTTTTCCATTTCCATCGTAATGACCCCTTGCTTAGCAACCGCCCCCAACACCTGAATACGACGATTGATGATTTCAATGTCAAAAACAGGGTTGTTTATCAATGGTTGATATTGCTTTTCTATTTCAGCCGCCACTTCGGCTTTGGTGAGTCCAGTTACGCTGATGCGCCCCACCTGGGGCAGAATGATTTGGCCTTTTAAATCTACCGTAGCAAGATACGCGGGCGCACCGCTTGCTTGTCCGCCAGTCATAGGAGAATTTCCCACCGAGATATTTCCACCTTGCGGATAGATGATTTCGAGAGCGTTTAGACTCTGAATTCGGAGTTTATCGCCCATTTTAATACGATAAACGGAGGTGTCTTTGGGAATCCCAAAATAGTTGGTACTGATAATTCCGCCTGTTTTTAGGGTATCAGCGGCACTTTTTTGGGCCACAACCTGAAAACACAACAGTATAAATAACAATGTTAAACGCATGGTAAAAATAGACAAGGAGATATAACCTCGAAACAAAATTAAGTAAATTGCCCGCCAGACCAAAATTACGGCCGACGTCAAAGGTATGACCTTAAATTATATACATCTGTTTTGAGGTCAATGTCTGTTATTGCAAACGTTTTATTTTCTAAAAACAACATGCTAAAACCTTTTTATCATCCACATCTCATTGAAGCAGGGCTCGACGAAGTAGGCCGTGGATGTTTGGCGGGCCCCGTGGTTGCGGCGGCCGTTGTTTTACCCAAAGAGTATACGAATCCTTTGCTTAATGATTCTAAGCAGCTCACCAAAGCGCAGCGCAATCAATTGCGTAACGAAATCACCGAAGTGGCATTGGCTTGGGCCGTAGCGGAGGTTTCTAATCAGGAAATTGACCAAATCAATATCCTAAAAGCTAGTTTTTTGGCCATGCACCGCGCGCTGGACCAGCTGACGTTGCGCCCCGAACATTTGTTGGTGGATGGAAATCGTTTTACACCTTACCCTTTTGTAGCGCATACTTGTATTGTGAAAGGAGATGCTAAATTTATGAGCATCGCGGCGGCGTCGGTGTTGGCAAAAACCTATCGTGATGACCTCATGGAGCGGCTTTCCGAAGAATTTCCACAGTACGGTTGGGCCAGAAATGTGGGGTATCCCACTCCTGTTCATCGGCGAGCCATTGAGGAATTTGGCCCCTGCCATCACCATCGAATGTCATTTAAGTTAATATGAATTTCAAAGGTTTACAGAATAACACTGTAAGTTTTAACGCGTCTTTGTACCTTTGCCGAAACATTTCCCCATTTTGTATTTCGTAAATCCCAAATTGTAAATCCAATGGTTGCTACGACAACAGGGCGCGACACCCAAATATTTGATTTGATCGCTAAAGAACACCACCGCCAAGAGTCGGGTATTGAACTGATTGCTTCCGAAAACTTTACTTCTAAGCAAGTAATGGAAGCTCAGGGAAGCGTGTTGACCAATAAATACGCCGAGGGCTTGCCCGGCAAACGTTACTACGGTGGCTGCGAAGTAGTGGATCAAATTGAGCAGATTGCGATTGACCGCCTTAAAGAATTGTTTGGAGCCTCTTGGGCCAACGTACAGCCCCACTCGGGAGCTCAAGCCAACACGGCAGTGTTTTTGGCTTGCTTGCAGCCCGGTGATAAAATTTTAGGCTTCAACTTAGCGCACGGCGGTCACTTGACCCACGGCTCACCAGTCAATATTTCTGGTAAATATTTTCAGCCGTTTTTCTACGGAGTAGAGCAGGAAACTGGACTGATTGATTGGGACAAAGTAGAGGCTACTGCCCTCAAAGAGCGCCCCAAAATGATGATTTGCGGAGCTTCTGCTTATAGCCGCGATTGGGATTATGTACGTCTGCGGGCCATTGCTGACCAAATCGGTGCGGTTCTTTTGGCGGATATTTCGCACCCAGCGGGTCTGATTGCCAAAGGATTATTGAATGACCCGCTTGAGCATTGCCACATAGTAACTACAACTACGCACAAAACCCTGCGCGGACCACGCGGTGGGGTGATTATGTTGCGGAATGATTTTCCTAACCCGTTTGGTATCACTACGCCCAAAGGAGATATTCGTATGATGTCGTCGTTGCTTGACTCTGGCGTATTTCCCGGTATACAGGGCGGTCCGTTGGAGCATGTGATTGCGGCCAAAGCCGTAGCTTTTGGCGAAGCGTTGAGCGATGATTATACCGAATATGCCGTTCAGGTACGTAAAAACGCGCAGGCTATGGCCGCCGCGTTTGTAGGAAAAGGCTACAAAATTATTTCAGGAGGCACAGATAACCACTTGATGCTGATTGATTTGAGCTCGAAAGGGCTGACGGGTAAGTTGGCCGAAAATACCCTTATCAAGGCAGATATTACGGTAAACAAAAACATGGTGCCGTTTGATACTAAATCACCGATGGTAACTTCAGGAATGCGCGTCGGAACGCCCGCCATGACCACTCGCGGCCTCAAAGAAGCCGACATGGAGCGTATTGTTGATTTGATGGATACGGTATTAATGAATGCTGACAACGACGCAAAAATCGAAGCCGTAAAACAGGAAGTAAACGACTGGATGGCAAAAGTGCCTCTCTATTTATAAGTAATCAGTCTTCAGTAGGCAGTAATTAATACAAAACTTTGTTTTTCTACTGCCTACTGCCTACTGCCTATTTAACTATTCTTCTCCAACAACTTCACCAATACTGCAAAGTCTTTGGGATAAGGGGCTTCTACTTTAATGGTTTCGCCATTCATCAACTGAAACGAAAGCGAGAAAGCGTGCAGCGCTACTCGTTGCATGATGGGGCGCTCTTCGGTCTCTTGCTTTAATTTATAATCCTTTTTCAACGAAGACAAAAGCACGTTGGCTCCGCCGTAAGTTGGGTCGCACACGATGGGTGCTTTGAGGCATTGCAGGTGGATACGTATCTGGTGCATCCGGCCAGTGATGGGAATACATTCCACCAATGTGTGTCGGCGGAAGGCTTTGAGCGTAAAGAATACGGTTTCGGCCGCCTTTCCTTTTTGACGGTCAATCTTTACGGCGGTGCCATCTTTTACGGGTGAAATCGGCAAAAACACCGAAATACTGTCAAAATCGTGGAGGCCGTTGGCCACGGCGTGGTAGCGTTTGGTCACTTCGCGGTGTTCAAACTGCATGGCCAAATGCCGGTAGGCTTCGGGATTTTTGGCAATAGCCAACGCACCAGAGGTTTCTTTGTCCAATCGGTGGCCTACCTGAGCGTCAAAACTATATTCTTTGGCCATCCGAAGAATACTCACCGACTTGTCGGCGGTACGTTCGTTAATGGTGGCTACGTGCGGTGGTTTATTGATAACGATGTAATCTTCGTTTTCAAACAGTATCAAATCTTTAAAATCAAATTTTGTCATTTATTGGGAGTCCTGCTATTGTGGGAGGATAAAATCAAAACCAAAAGAAGCGGTTGAGAATTCCGAACCTTGCTTAGAATGGTGCGTTTTTTAGTAATTGCCACAAAATTAGCCTTTTATTTGACGACTTACCAACTACGGCGCAAAAGGCAAGTCAAGAATGACTTGTTTGAGGGGAAGATTTTGGAGGGACACCGCCGCTTTGTCGCCATACAGCAGCTTGAGTTTGTTCTGAACACTTTGCAAACCATACCCGCCGCTGATAGGCTCGGGGAAGCTAGGGCCGTTGTCATGGACCGTAATTCGTAGTAGGTTTTGTTCTTTGGTGACTCGGACTTCAATCACGCCACGGTCGGCAATACGCGCAATGCCGTGTTTGATAGCATTTTCAACCACGGGCTGAATTAAAAAACGGGGAACGGGTATGTTTCGGAGTGTTTCGTCGCGAACAATGATTTTAAAGGACAGACGGTCGCCGAAGCGCACTTGCTCAATTTCGAGGTAGGTCGCGACCATTTCCAATTCGTTGTCGAGTGAATCAAAATAATCCGCTTTTTTATTGGTCACGTATCGGAATAATTTCGATAGCAGCAAGGTCATCTGCTCGGCTTTGTCGGGGTCAATATGAACCAAACTCGCGATGCTGTTGAGAGAGTTATATAAAAAATGAGGGTTGATTTTGGCCTGAAGTGCTTCCAATTCGGCTTTGGTCTTTGATTTTTCTAATTCCGAAAGTTGCAGTTCTTGCTCGGTAATGATGAGCGTAAGCTGTTTGCCCTGCTTTTGAAAATAATGAAAAACGTTGGCGACAAAAATGGGGCACAGAACGTACACGTACCAAGGGGCGCTGTTGGTGACTTGATTGGGAAACTTCTCCAGCACATCGGTGATAATTTTGTCGCCGAATTGAAAATAAGAAAAAGTTATTAAACCCAAATAGCCAATTCCCACAATTAACGACAGTGTTAAGTGCTGAATCCACGTGGTTTTAAAATACTTTTCCAGTGGGCCAGACAGCCAATTCGTCATCAGAACCGTGATGATTCCACCCGAAATATTATTTCCAACAATGTATTGGTTGAGCATGGCCAAGCTCGGGTCAGAGGCGGTCAGAATCTGGTGTGTAAAATAAATGACCGCACTGACTCCGTAGAAAATAAATGCTCCGATAAAAATCCCGATGACGGTCCCAAACCAGCCTGTTCGGTATAAAAAATGGGTGAGAGAGGCAAAACGGTCGGCGGGGTTTCGTTTGCTGATGCCTGAGAAACTGAAATTTGCCCCCGCAATTTTGGCGTTGGTGAGATTAGCTTCCACCAATGACGAGAAGCTCAAATTGGCATCTGTCAAGTCGGCATTTTCAAAATTGGCATCGTCAAGATTGGAAAAACTGAGGTTTGTTTTCTTTAAAATTGAATTACTGAAATTAACCCCTGACAAATCAGAAAATCGAAAATCTGCGCCCGACAAATCCATCCCGCTCAAATCCATTCCAGTTATCTCCGTTTTACGAAAATTGGAACGGGCATTTTTGAGGTCTTCGTAAATTTGGTCGCGCGAGGCCGATTTCATTTCTGTACAACGGATTCGTGGTGCATGTATTTCAATAAAAATAAAAATCAATAAGTAAACTGGCGGTTTGTTTTTGACAAATCAATGTATCGAAGGGGTGAAGTCCTTAATTCTTCTGACCAAACTTCTCCTCCATTCATTATTAAAACTCTTCTTCCCGGCGGTCAATTCTCGGTGTGTCGTTTTTACCGATGTCTTCAATCGCGCCCATAATCCCCGAACCATCCCGACGTTCTACTAAATTATAATACTGAAATCCCACTGCTACCAGCACCAATGACCGCACTAGAACAGAACCCACGGTTCCGATTACCCCACCCACGGTGGTCCAGAAAGTATTGATGCCATCGCCGATTTGAAGAATAGCAGAAAACGTAACAATCATCGTCGGAATCTGAAATACATAACCGATAATACCTGAGATGATTCCCATAATCATCAACAGCCCAAATGTAGACCACCATTTATCATTAATAAGATAAAAACACCGCCGAAACGTAGCTTCCAAACCGAGGTTTTCGCGCATCATGACCATGTACATTAGCGAGAGCGTAACCCCCACGTAGATGCCCGGAATGAGAAAAAACATCGTTGCTACAATGACCGCTGCTACCATCACAATGCTGAATCCTACTCCTTTGCCAATGTATTCTTTTACCCGATTCCACATGATTTCGGGCGTAATATCTCGGTTTCCTTTTTCATACTCAATCAAGTAAGCGTTGACCACCAGTGTGGCGGCAAGCCCCGCCGCTCCCAAAAAGATGAACAGTAGCAACATGGATGAACCCATGGAATAAATACTGGAAAGGGAGCTGTCGACGTCGTCGGAGCCTAAGATTTGCTGTTGGAGCGAAAGCATATTGGACTGGTACGCGCCCATAAAAAAGCCGCCAATCAGTGCTGGTGGGCCTGCAATGTACAAAAGAGAAAGCATCAACGGCTTGAAATTCTGGATAATAAACTCAAATGTTACATTGATTTTTTGCCCAAAATCGCGCTCCTGTTGTAATTGGATAGGTGGTTTCATCGGTTAGAAAGTTAAGAGGAGATGGTTCGTTAGGAGGAAATTAAGAGAGGGTCGTTTGTTGGTAAATTTTTCGCGGGTACAGAACAAAATACCACACGATAAACAGGGCCGAAGCAATAATGCTGCTGCTGCTAACTACGGGATGCAGGGTAAGCCGGGTAATAAAACTTTCTAAAAAACCCGCAGTAATAAAGACGGGCACTAAGCCAATGACAATTTTCATGCCCTTTTTTGCGCCCTGTTTAAATGATTCTAGCCGGCTGTAGGTGCCAGGGAAAAGTAAACTGTGGCCCATCACCAATCCAGCGGCCCCTGCAATGACAATGGCGGAGATTTCGAGCGTACCGTGAATCCATATTTTCAAAACAGAAGTCAATAACAGGTCGCGCTCAAAGAAAAAGTACTGAAAAGAACCCAACATAACGCCATTTTGGAATAGTATAGCGATGGTGCCAAACGAGAAAAAAGCTCCCAACGCAAACGCCACAAACGAAACTTTGATGTTGTTGACGGTGATTTGCATGAACATATCGGCTTGGCCCGTACCGCCATAAATAGCCAAAGGGTCGCCATTTTTAATGTTTTCGAGGGTTTGATTTACGTACTCATCTCCCATGATGAGTCTTACGTAAGTATCGTCGTGGGCCGCCGATAGCCAGCCCAGAATACAAGCGCCGAAAAAAAACAGGAATGAGTACAACAACTTAAACCGTGATTCAAACATCAAAAGAGGCAGTTCGTATTTCCAAAAAGCGGCAATGCGGTTGCGGTCTTCTTGGCGGTTGGAATAGAGTTTTTGGTGAAATTGAGCCGCCACCCCGTTGAGATAACGCGTCACAGTGGACTTGGGATAGAACGTCCGGGCGTACGAAAGGTCATCGGTCAACTCAATGAATCGCTCCGTAAGCCGGTCGGGGTCGTGGGCGGGGGTAGACTCGTATTCGTGCCACTTTTCCGTATTTCGTTTGACAAAAACAGCTTCTTTCATTAAAATGAATAAATGATAGAATGAGTAAATAAACGAATTGTCTATTTTGCGGAAAAGTTATAAAAAACTATTCACTCATTCACAAATTCATCCTTTTCCACCCGAAAAAATGTCTGTCCGTATCCAAACTTCCCAAAATGTTGAATTAGAATATGAACCAGCCAGTGTGGGAGACCGTATCTTGGCGACCATCATCGACCGATTGATTTATTTGGGGTGGGCTATGGCGTGGTTTGGGTTGTTTTCTTTACTCAAACTAGGTGATGATCAATCCATGTTTTTGATGGTTTTAACCATTATCTTGCCCGTTTTACTTTATCCTTTGCTTGCCGAATATTTTCTAAATGGGCAAACATTGGGGAAAAGAGCCATGAATATTAGGGTGGTGCGCTTGGACGGCAACAAACCAACGCTGAGCGCCTACCTGTTGCGGTGGCTATTGTTGATTATTGACACGGGTATTTTTACGCCGATTGTGGCCATTATTGCGATAGCGGCCAATGGGAAGGGCCAGCGAATAGGCGACATTGCGGCGGGTACTACCGTAATAAAAACAACCAAACGCGTACAGCTCAGCCAAGTAGTTTATCAAGAACTGCCCGAAGATTATAAAGTTACCTACTCGGAAGTGGTCCAATTAACTGACCGTGATATTGAAACCATTCGGCAGGTACTTAGAAGACGTAATGAAGAATTGACAGCCCAAACGGCCGAAAAGGTGTCGAATGTGCTCAGTATCAATAATATCACTGAGCCGCGTACTTTTCTGCTGACTATCATCAACGATTATACGTATTTGGCTTCTCAAGAAAATAATTGATTGAATCTGAAACGCTCCAAAAAACATGCTTTTTATTCAGGAATTTATCAAAGACTATCCTTCTTACCTCGAACTGCCCGTTCAGTGGGGGGATATGGATGCCATGCAGCATGTAAACAATGTTTCGTACCTGCGTTATATGGAGTCGGGCCGAATTCGTTTTTTTAGCGATTTTTTGCAATTAGCGGCGTTGCCAGAAGGAATTGGGCCTATTTTGGCTGAAATAAACTGCCGATATAAGTTTCCTGTCACGTATCCTGATACGGTTGTAGTTGCGTCGCGGGTCAAACCTGAGTCGGTGGATGAATTCAGTATTCAACTGCAACAATTGGTCATCAGTACGCGTCATGAGCGCATCGCTGCCGAAGGTGTTGCCCGGGTGGTATTTTATGACTATGCCCAAAAAAAGAAAGCCCCCATTCCGGAGGCCATCAGAGCACGACTTTTGAAAAGTTAAGAGAATGTCGTAACGTCGGCGAGGTTCAAAACCTCGCCGACGTTGTATTTTCTATCGTCTTCCCGTTGATTTA
Source organism: Runella aurantiaca (assembly GCF_003339505.1). GTDB lineage: Bacteria > Bacteroidota > Bacteroidia > Cytophagales > Spirosomataceae > Runella > Runella aurantiaca. Next base: position 13,640 of record NZ_QPIW01000015.1, on the reverse strand, counting down.
GTATTTCCGGTTGATTTGTTATAAAGCTTCACTGCATCGGGCATCAACTTCTGAAGGTTGGACACGCGGCTATTATCAGCGGGGTGAGTAGAGAGCCACTGCGGAGGTTTCTGACCACCACTTGCCTGCGCCATCCGTTGCCAAAAATCAACGGCAGCGCGTGGATCATAGCCCGCCATAGCCATAAACGTAAGTCCCAAACGGTCGGCTTCACTTTCCTGATTGCGGCTATTGGGTAAAATATACCCCACACTGGCCGCCGCTGGTGCCGCTATCCCGTACAGCCCCATCCAAATGTTTTGGGTTTCTTGGGGTTTGTTGGCCATCGCTACGCCCAATCCCACTTGACCAGCAGTGAGCGCTCCCTGGGCGAGTAGCCCTTGACTCATGCGCTCAGCGCCGTGACTGGCAATGGCGTGTGAAATTTCGTGGCCCATCACCACGGCAATGCCTGTTTCATCGCGACAGATGGGTAAAATCCCCGTATAAAAAACCACTTTCCCGCCGGGCATACACCAAGCATTGACGGCTTTGTTGTCGATGACGTTAAATTCCCACTGAAACCCTTCCAATACCTGACTGTAATTATTGGCGGTCAAATAGGCTTCAACGGATTTTTTGATGCGTTGCCCAGCGCGTTTAACCATTTCTACCTGAGCGCCGTTTCGCAAAACTTTGCTGGTGTCGAGTACTTCTTTGTAGCTGCTGAAACTCATGGGTAGCAGCTCTTTACTGTTGATGAGCATCAACTGATTACGGCCCGTGAGCGGCACTTTTTGGCACGCAACCACGAAAACCAACGATGCGAGAGAAGCAATTATGAATCGTTTCATTTTGATGTAGAGATTAGTGAATTTCGAATAAGGCAGCGAATGAATAATGCTGCACAGAGAATGCTTAAAAAAGTGTGCCAGTAGCAAAGGGAAGTGTGGAATTATTTACACACCTGCACTTTTTCTTCCCATCATAAATCTTAGTACCTTCGAGTTCGTGAATTTACTTTTGTAGTTGTTTATAAAAGAACCCGTTTCTATATGTATTTGAATATCAACGCGGAAAAACAAAACACTTACGACGCTATCGTTATCGGGTCGGGTATTTCGGGTGGTTGGGCGGCCAAAGAACTCTGTGAAAAAGGCTTGCGTACGTTGGTATTGGAGCGCGGGCGCGATGTAAACCACATCACAGATTACCCCACGGCCATGAAAAATCCGTGGGAATTTGAGCACCATAACCGCCTTCCGCCGTCGTTTAGGGAAGAAAACCCCATTGCCAGTAAATGCTACGCGTTGGATGAAGCCACACAGCAGTTTTTTACCAAAGATGCCGAACAACCTTACATTCAGGAAAAGCCCTTTGACTGGATTCGGGCGTATCAGGTAGGCGGCAAATCACTTTTATGGGCGCGGCAGGTGCAGCGTTGGAGTAAGTTTGACTTCGAAGGGCCCGCCCGCGATGGCTTCGCCGTTCCGTGGCCTGTTTCCTACGACGAAATGGCCCCTTGGTACAGTTATGTAGAACGATTTGCCGGCATCAGCGGCAATAAAGATGGACTGGAGGGATTGCCCGATGGGGAATTTTTACCCCCGTGGGAATTAAACTGCGTTGAGAAGCACCTGCAAAAATCGCTGAACGCTAACTACACCGATCGTCACCTTATCATTGGTCGTTGTGCGCACCTCACCAAGCCACAGCCTTGGCATACGGCCCTTGGCCGGGCGCAGTGTCAGGCGCGGCATTTGTGCTACCGAGGGTGCCCTTTTGGTGCGTATTTTAGTTCGCAATCGTCTACCTTGCCAGCCGCACGTAAAACGGGAAAGCTCACGCTGAGGCCGCATTCGGTGGTACATTCTATTATTTATGACGAAAAACAGGGCAAAGCCACAGGCGTCCGGATTATAGATGCCAATACCAAAGAGGTGATTGAATATTACGCAAAAATCATTTTTCTGAATGCTTCGTGCTTAGCAAGTAACCAGATTTTGCTCAATTCAACCTCCAACCGCTTTTCCGCAGGGTTGGGAAATGACAATGGGTTGCTGGGGCATTTTGTGGCTTTTCACAATTATCGCGGTATTGCTTATGCCGATATTGACGGCTTTGAAGATCAATATTATTTTGGTCGGCGGCCAACGTCAGGTTTTATGCCACGTTATCAGAATGTGCATAAACAGGAAACCGACTTCTTGCGGGGGTATCTCGTGGCGCTGAGTGCGGCCCGTGGTGGCTGGGGAAATGCAGCGGGGCAAGAAGGCTTTGGGGCCGACTGGAAAGAAAAAAACAGTCAACCCGGGCCATGGCATTTGTACGTACAGATTCAGGCTGAAACAATTCCGAAGTTTGAAAACCATTTACGACTCAGCCCTGACCACAAAGACAAATACGGTATTCCGCAGTTGATTACGTCGGTAGGATATGATGACAATGACCTGAAAATCATTAAACACTTTCATACCACAGTGGCCGAAATGTTGGATAAGGCAAGTTTTAAAAATATTCGTTTGGTAGATGATAAACGCAATCCCGGACTGGATATTCACGAAATGGGTGGTGTAAGGATGGGTGCTGACCCCAAAACCTCGCTGGTCAATAAGTGGAATCAGTTGCACGCCTGTAAAAATGTATTTGTCACCGACGGGGCGGCCATGACGTCCATCGGCACCCAAAACCCATCCTTGACGTTTATGGCGTTTACAGCCCGGGCGGCTAATCATGCCGTTCAGGAAATGAAGAAAAAGAATTTGTAGTTTTGTGCATTAGTTTTCCAATAATTTGATTGAAAATGAAAAATCTATCAAGGTTCACTCTCATCGGGGCCATTTTGCTGCTCTGGGTATTTAAAAGTTATGTGGCATTGTCTCAAACATCCAAAGAGACATTGGTTGCCGATATTGAGAAAAAACGCTTTGCGGCATTGGTCAGCAAAGATTATGCGTACCTGAACCAAGTCATGGGTGAAGACATTATTTACTGCCATTCCAACGGATTGATTGACACGAAAGCCTCTTTCATTCAATCAATAAAGGACGGTAAATTGGTCTACAACGAAATGACCGCTGACGAGTTGAAAGTGCGGATTTATGATAAAACGGCTGTGATTACGGGGGTCTGTACTGCCAAAGTAGTCAGCAATGGCCAACAACTAAATACCCGTTTTCGTTTTACAGATGTCTATGTTAAGCGCAAGGAAGGCTGGCAAATGGTCACTTGGCAATCTCTTCGTTTGCCGTGAGAAGTGGGCCTAAATTAAAAAAGAAATAAGGATGCAACGTGTGGCCTCTTTTTTTCGTCTTGATTATATAAGACGAGTTAAAAGTACCATTGAATAGGTTTTGCGTCGAAAGCTTGTAAGTTTTTTGAAAAAAACTGATATTCGAGCGCAATATTAAACCTTTGGCGTGGGTTTTGTATAGTGAGTTAATTGTGAAGAATCAATTTTACTTAAAATAGTAACTATTTATGAAACGTTTTTTTACGGTTTTTGTAATGATTGCAGTGGTAGGTACCGTGATGGTTTCAAGCTGCAAGAAGAAACCTAAACCTTTAAGCGAAATTATCGGACGAGTGTGGAGCGCGCAATTGATTAAGCATGGTTCGAGCGTAGTGTATACCAAGGGCGCCGCTACTAACCCAACACCCGGGTATCTTAATTTTCGGTTGGACTTGAGTAGCCCTACCTCCGCAACCTTGAAAGAGTGGGATGGAAATACTTTTACGGGTCAGTGGGAAGTGCAGGAAACAACTGCCGGCAACACCCTAATATTGAAGAATTTGACACCACAACCAACGGGCACCAACGGAACCATTCAGTTTACGATAAACTCGGCTACTGAAACGGAATTTGTAATGACCCGCACCTCTGGAAGCCAAAAAACGGGCGGAACCATTAATAACTATACATTGGTATCACCTTAAAAAAGGTGTCAAAATAAACTATTTAGGTGTCGTTCTCTGACAAGAGGACGACATTTTTTATTTTTGCCAAACTCTTCATCCAAACGCGTATTCCATCATGGTAAAACCCTTTATTTTTCTCGCCTTGTTCTCCGTCACTCTACACGCCCAAATGACTTATCCCTCCACCCGAAAAGTAGCGCACACCGATGACTATCATGGTACAAAAGTAGCCGATCCTTATCGTTGGCTCGAAGACGATAACGCCGCCGATACCAAAGCCTGGGTAACGGAGCAAAACAAGGTCACTTTCGGATATTTAGAAAAAATATCCTACCGAGGCCTCATCAAACAGCAGTTGGAAAAAGTATATAACTACCCCAAATATTCGGCTCCGCGCCGCAAGGGAGAGTATTTTTATTTTTATAAGAATGACGGGTTACAAAATCAGTCGGTGTTGTACCGCCAAAAAGGAATGAATGGTGCGCCCGAAGTTGTGCTGGATCCCAACAAACTTTCGGCCGACGGCACCACGCGACTGACGGTATTTAGTTTGTCCAAAAAAGGAGATTATGCTGTTTGTGGTTTTTCCCAAGGCGGCTCCGATTGGCAGGAATACCAAATTATGGACATGAAAACCCTGAAAATGCTCGCCGATAAAATCGAATGGGTAAAAGTATCGGGGGCTTCGTGGCAAGGAAATGGTTTTTATTATAGCCGTTATCCCAAACCTGAAGGCAGCGCATTGGCGGCAAAAAATGAAAATCACCAAGTGTTTTTTCACAAAGTAGGAACCGCGCAGTCAGTGGATGAATTGGTGTATGAAGACAAAGCAAATCCGCAGCGTTTTCATGGGGTGTATGTGAGTGAAGATGAGCGGTTTTCGTTCCTGAATATTTCAGATAGAGGCAAAGGCAAAGATGGGAATGCACTTTATTATCGCGAAAACGGCCAAAAAGAGTTTAAGCCCGTAGTTGCTGAAATTACAGACGATCAGTTTTCGATTGTCGACAACGTGGGCAATAAATTTTTGCTCCGCACCAATAAAAATGCCAAAAACGAGCGTGTCGTACTTTTTGACCCGGCCAATCCTGACGAGAAAAATTGGAAAGAAATTCTTCCAGAAAAACCCGAACCATTGCAGGGCGCAGGCACGGCAGGTGGGAAAATGTTTGTGACCTACCTCAAAGACGTAACGACCCGCGCTTATGTGTACGATTTGAACGGAAAGCTCGAAAATGAAGTACCGCTCCCCGGCTTAGGCTCAGCGGGTGGTTTTGGTGGTGAAAAAGAAGACAAAACGGTTTTTTACACGTTTTCTTCGTTCAATTATCCCCCCACGATTTTTAGTTATGACATTGCATCGCGCAAAAGTACAGTGTTCCGTAACCCTGAAGTGGCCTTTACACCCGCTGATTATGAGACAAAGCAGGTGTTTTATCCCAGCAAAGACGGCACCAAAATTTCGATGTTTATTGTCTATAAAAAAGGACTGAAATTGGACGGAATGAATCCCACTATTTTGTACGGCTATGGTGGATTTAACATCAGCTTGACGGCTAGTTTCAGTCCCGTATTGATTCCGTTTTTGGACAACGGCGGCGTGTATGCTCAGGCCAACCTGCGCGGCGGGGCCGAATACGGTGATAAATGGCACGAGGCAGGAATGCGGCTTCAAAAGCAGAATGTATTTGATGATTTTATTGCGGCAGGGGAGTACCTCATTGCTCAAAAATATACCTCCAACGCCCGTTTGGCGTTGCGCGGTGGCTCCAACGGAGGCTTGCTGGTCGGAACAGTCATGAATCAGCGGCCTGATTTGGCCAAAGTGGCGTTTCCGCAAGTGGGCGTGATGGACATGCTTCGTTTTCATAAATTTACCATCGGTTGGAACTGGATTGCCGATTACGGCAGCAGCGACAATGCCACGGATTTCAAAAATTTGTACGGCTACTCGCCACTGCACAACATCAAAGAAGGCATTAATTATCCCGCAACGCTCGTTACTACCGCCGACCATGACGACCGAGTGGTGCCAGCGCATTCGTTTAAATACATTGCCGAATTGCAGGCCAAAGCCGCCAAAACCACCACAAATCCTCTCTTGATTCGGGTTGACGTGAACAGTGGACACGGTGCAAGCAATACCGCTAAGTCGTTGGAACAAACGGCAGATATTTACGCTTTTATGTTTTATAACATGGGACTTAGCTGGAAGTAACATTCATCCAAAAATCAACAAACACAATATTATGGCTACTGGATTTTTCAACGTACCCGTTCCCAAGAACGAACCCGTCAAATCTTACGCACCGAATTCGCCCGAACGGGCCGCGCTCAAAGCGGCTCTTGTGGAAGCACGAAGTCGCCAAATAGAGATACCAATGTACATTGGTGGCGAGGAAATAATGACGGCTGATAAACACGCCGTGACGCCTCCCCACGACCACCAACACATACTTGGGTATTATTCTTTGGGGGATGCGTCGCACGTGACAAAAGCCATTGAGGCAGCTTTGGCGGCGCGTGAAAATTGGGCAAATTTAAGTTGGGAACATCGGGCCGCCATTTTCTTGAAAGCGGCTGATTTACTGGCGGGTCCGTACCGCGCCGAAATCAATGCGGCAACCATGCTTGGACAATCCAAAAATGCCTATCAGGCCGAGATTGATGCGGCCTGCGAAATGATTGATTTCTTGCGTTTTAACGTGCATTATGCCTCCCAAATATACTGTGAGCAGCCACAGTCTTCGGAGGGTGTTTGGAACCGCTTAGAGCACCGTCCGTTGGAAGGGTTTGTGTTTGCCTTAACGCCCTTCAATTTTACGGCGATTGCGGGAAACTTGCCTACTTCGGCGGCGTTGATGGGCAATGTATGCGTATGGAAACCCGCGCTTACGCAAGTGTACGCGGCCAACGTTTTGATGAAAGTATTCAAAGAAGCAGGCGTACCCGATGGCGTTATTAACCTGATTTATGTAGATGGTCCCGTAGCGGGGGATGTCATTTTGAGCCATCCTGACTTTGCAGGCATTCACTTTACGGGCAGTACAAAAGTGTTTCAGCATATCTGGAAAACCATTGGCGATAATCTTTCTATCTATAAATCCTTCCCGCGTATTGTGGGCGAAACGGGCGGTAAAGACTTCGTCGTGGCTCATTCATCGGCCAACGCCAAAGCTGTGGCGGTGGGCTTGGTGCGCGGAGCGTTTGAGTATCAGGGGCAAAAATGCTCAGCGGCTTCGCGGGCTTACATCCCAGCCAACTTATGGGAAGAAGTAAAAGGCTACATGATTGCTGATTTGGCAAGCATGAAAATGGGTGTTACGGAAGATTTTTCCAATTTTATCAACGCCGTCATTGACGAAAAATCGTTTGATAAAATCGCAGGTTACATTGAGAATGCCAAAAATGACCCCCGTGTGACGGTCATCGCGGGTGGAAATTATGACAAATCAACGGGCTACTTTATTGAGCCTACGGTACTGCTCACCACCGACCCCATGTATACCACGATGTGCGAAGAAATATTTGGACCAGTGCTTTCTATTTATGTTTACGAGCCAGATAAATTTGAAGAAACGCTCGAATTAGTCGATAAAACATCCCCTTATGCACTGACAGGCTCTATTTTTGCCCAAGACCGCTACATAATTGAGCAGGCAAGTAAGAAATTGGTAAATGCCGCAGGGAATTTCTACATCAACGACAAACCTACGGGCGCCGTGGTAGGGCAGCAGCCGTTTGGCGGGGCGCGAGCGTCGGGAACGAACGACAAAGCGGGCTCTATTTTGAACTTGTTGCGTTGGGTATCGCCCCGCACCATAAAAGAAACTTTTGTTTCACCAGTGGATTATCGTTACCCATTCTTAGCGGAATAATAAACCGTTTTTAAAACTAAAAATCCGCCTTTTAGGGTAGACAGCCAAGCGTCTGTTTACTATAAAAGGCGGATTTTTTGCTAGAATCTCTTTCTCGTTTTTTGGTCATTTTGCCGAGTTCCAATCATTTCAGCAGTAATTCGGGCCGATATTCGAAGTGCATGGTGTCGTAGTGGTACCATTTTCCACCCCAGATAAAGCCATGTTTTTCAAAGATTTCAACGACTTGGGCGGCGATGAGGTTGCGGTACTTGAGCTTGACGGATTCATCCTTGCAGCGGCAGTCCCATTGCCAATAATGCGAGAGATTTAAGTTAATATCAATAGCTGTGCCGTAGCTGTGCATACTAAGCCGGCTGGTGCCGCTGATGACCCGCCACGAAAATGTCCCAGCGGGATTGTTGACGTATTTTAGTAATTCAGGATGTTTTTCCAGTTCATCAGAAACGGCCTGAAAATGCTTATCAACGTTGTTTATTTTTGTTACTAATAACTTCTTTTTTTGGGTTTTGGGAAGCCAGATAATCTCCATTAGGTTTTTGCGGACTTCGGCCTCTGTGTTTCCGTACATCTTTCGAAAAAAAGGCTCGTAACGAAAACGACCGGGGTCTTGATTGAGGGCAGGCGGATTTTGAACGCGATTTAAAGGATATTTTTGGGCTAATTGGTCTTCTAAATCAGCGTTTTGGAGGAGCTGAGCAAACGTTTTTTTTTGCCCATCATCAAACGGCATGGCTGTTGAATCTTTCCAAATGAGTTGGTTTTTGGTGAATCTAACAATGTGGTCAGGATAAGCTTTGAGGTATTCAGATTGAGCGTAGGCCGTTGAACAGACCAAAAACGCAAATAACGAAAGCGCTTGAGAATGCAGATTTTTACGGACCAAAAATGGACTAATTACCCGCAAAACGACGGAGGTCAGCAGGCTCGAAAGTCCACTCAGGAGTAGTAATTGTTTCATTTTTAAGTTCATACCAAGGACTGAGCGAGTTATTTTGAGGATTGACCAATAACTGAATTTCTTGGGCAGGCATGTAGCTTTGGGCCAACAGATACACTTTTTGCCCCGTTGCTGGATTTTCGGCCATATCTACCACAATGACGGCATGGCCAAATGGAATTCCTTTCTGAATAAAAACATCGCCGATTTGCATTTTTGACATCGCAACGGGCTTTAATTCATCGTGCAAAGAACGGGTATTGGCCGATATAAAAATGTATTCCATGTATTTCCAGAATTTCGGGTAAGTGTAATCGCCTTTTGCGTAGTTCTTAAAAAAGCGGGGCTTGCCGTCGGCCACAAAATTAAAATGAATCTCTTCGAAACGACGTTGGGCGTACAGGTATTCTGCCCGTAGGCGCATCACGGCGTCGGCGCATTGGTGGAGGTCTCTTTTGCCGATACCTAAATCCACGACGGAGACGTACACGTTGGGCGTATTTTTGGTCCGGCCGTCAAAATACAATACGTTGCTGTTCCAAGGCTTCAGCGGCAAACGCCTCAGGTAATAAGCAAACGAGTTGGATTCTGTAGCCTTGCGTTCAAAACCAACAGGCGGAGCAAAACGCGTCGAAATAGTCGTCGCCGATTTGTCTATTTTAACCTGCGCAACCGTGTTTAAAACCACAAAAAGGATTGGGAGAAAAAACGCTTTTGACATGTGTTATTCAAATTGTTAGTGTGTTTTAGGCCCTTTTAGGGCGACAACGCATTAATCCCGCCATGTAGCCCGTAAGATAAACGCCACGATGGGCGAGGGGTCTTTCAAGCTGTGCGGATGGTGCTTTACGCCGGGTTTGTGAATAACCGTGATGTTGCCGCCCAGCGCTTTTACGCGTTGCTCAAACAATGTAGTATTTTCTTCAATAGGCACCACCTCATCGGCATCGCCGCAGACATGGAGCATCGGATAGCCACCTTTGACGATTTTTTCCACGTTGTCGAGTGGGCTTCCTTTAAATTGTGCCGCTTCTTCTTCCGTTTGTAAATTATAATCCTGTTTGAATACCTCCCAATCTTTCGCACTCCCCGGGCCTCGGCCTTTGCCGCCTGGCCAACTTTTCAGATCTAGCACGGGTGCATCGGCGTAGACGCAGGATACTTTTTCGGGATTGGCGATGGCCCAATTGTACGCATATACCCCGCCGCGACTGAAGCCTTCGAGCGCAACTTTGGATGAAAGCCCCGCTTTATACAAAAAAGCGTAAAATTGATTCCAAATTTCAACGGCGTGTGCATTGCCGTAGAGTTCGGCTACGTCGCAATACACCACGTGAAACCCGCGAGCCAATAGCGTACTGTCGGCCTGTGGCTCGTGCCCCCAAAAACGTGCCCGCCATACCCAAGGAGCATTTCTTGCCACTTTGATTGGCTTCACGACTTTGGCTTGACGTCCGATAAAGAGAAACGAAGCACAAGGAAATCCGCTAAACGTACTGAGTTGTTTTTCGGGGGGCAAGGACTGGAAAATATCCATTTCGGAGGCGGGTTGTGCATAGGACAATTGAAGTATACAAAGCAGAAGACTGCCAAAAATCAGCGTAATTTTAGAAAGCGTCATGAAGAAAAAGGTCAAAAGGTTTTTCTATGAAAGTAAAAACGAATCAAAATCTATTTCCTTTTGAGAAACCGCTTATTCTTTGGTAACATTGCTTTTTGAATGGAATGAAACGACCTTATTACCTTCTTCCGCTGGTGGTGGTGGCGCAGTTTGCGGGCACTTCGCTGTGGTTTGCGGTCAATGCCGTCATGCAAACATTACAGGCATTTCATCCTCAAACGTCGGCTTTTATGCCCACCATGACCACGGCCGTTCAGTTGGGGTTTGTGTTGGGTACGCTTTTTTATTCTTATTTCTCCATTGCCGACCGTTTTTCTCCCGTACGGGTCTTTATGATTTCGGCAGCGCTGGCTGCTTCTTGTAATCTGACAGTTTTAGTCAGTTATCAGTCGCTCGAAGGCCTGTTTTTGGCGCGGCTGGGTGTTGGATTCTTTCTGGCGGGTGTCTACCCCGTGGGTATGAAAATTTGCAGTGATTGGTACGAAACGGGATTAGGAAAAGCCTTGGGCTATTTGGTGGGTGCGTTGGTGTTGGGAACGGCCTTCCCGTATATTCTTAAATCATTTTCGCTCAGCCTGCCTTGGCAATACGTCATTACAGTTACCTCAGGTCTGGCCGTTTTGGGAGGAATTGTGATTGGGCTGTTTGTAAAAGATGGCCCATTTAGGCGTGTAGCTGGACGCTTTAATCCCGCCGTTTTGCGAGATGTGTTTAAGGATAAGGCTTTTCGACGCTCGGCTTTCGGTTATTTCGGACACATGTTTGAACTTTATACTTTTTGGGCTTTTGTTCCGGTTCTCATCACTTCATATAACCAACTTGCCAATCAAAATCTGTCTGTTCCGCTGTTTGCTTTTGGTATCATTGCTTCGGGGGCGTTGGGGTGCGTTCTGACGGGCGAGCTTTCGTTGCGTTGGGGAAGTCACCAGACGGCTTGGTTTTCGCTGCTGATTTCGTGCATTTGCTGTGGGCTGTGCGTTTTTCTTCCAGTCTATTCTGTGTTCTTTTTTCTGGTATTTATGTTTATCTGGGGCGTCAGTGTGGTGGGAGATTCGCCGCAGTTTTCGACCTTGGTTTCGCAAAATGCCCCGTCAAATTATCGGGCTACGGCGCTGACGTTGGTCACTTCGATTGGGTTCTTTATTACCATTCCGAGCTTGTATTTGACCCAATGGCTTTTTAATGCGTATGGGCACTTTGCGCTAGTCGTATTGGGCTTGGGAGGAATTGTTGGGTTGGCTGCTTCACGGCGAATATAAGCGGTTTCGGCAACGCTGATTTTTCAAAGACCCGCCTTGTTGCAGGTTTTCTTTTTTCATTCTTCCTTTTCTAAGATTAAAAGCAGTAATTTTGCGGCTTCATTTTTTATCAGTGATGTAATCAGTTGTCAATTAACCGCTTTTGTTGCACTAACGATTTGTTCGTCAGGATAAATAATTCATTCCCCACGATAAATAATCAACAGTGCGGAAGCACTCAATTCAATGAAAAAAATCCAATCGGCTTTACTTTCGGTCTATTACAAAGACGGTCTCGAACCTATTGTCCAACTTCTCCACCAAAATGGCGTTAAGCTGTACTCGACGGGTGGTACGCAAACTTTTATCGAAAACATGGGTATTCCCGTGACGGCGGTGGAAGACCTTACGGGCTATCCTTCCATTTTTGGAGGGCGTGTCAAAACCCTTCACCCTGCGGTTTTTGGGGGTATTCTGTACCGTCGCGAAGATGCAGGCGATGTAGCGCAGGCTGCTCAGTTCCAGATTCCTGCCATTGATTTGGTAGTGGTAGATTTGTATCCGTTTGAAGAAACCGTGGCGTCGGGGGCGAGTGAGGAAGACATTATCGAAAAAATTGACATTGGAGGAATCTCGTTGATTCGGGCGGGTGCCAAAAACTTTCAAGATTCACTCATCGTATCGTCGCGTACGCAATACGCGGATGTGTTGAGCATTTTGACCGAGAAAAATTGCGGCACTGAACTTTCAGACCGCCGTCGTTATGCGCAAGAGGCTTTTGCGACCACGAGCCATTACGACATGGCGATTAATCAATGGTTTTTAGGGAAATCGACGAAGGATATTTACGCATTTACCGAGTTGCCGCAAAATTCATTGCGCTACGGAGAAAACCCGCACCAAGCGGCTACTTTTTACGGAGACTTAGAGGCAATGTTTGATAAACTTCATGGTAAAGAGTTGTCTTACAACAACTTGGTGGATGTAGATGCGTGCGTGGCGTTGATTGATGAATTTGGTGCTGAACCTACCTTCGCCATCATCAAACATACCAATGCCTGCGGCGTAGCCACCGCAGCTACTGCCAAAGAAGCCTACGCAACGGCCTTGGCCTGCGATCCAGTTTCTGCCTTTGGAGGAGTGATTATCACCAACGCTACCGTTGACGTGGCCACGGCCGAAGAATTGAATAAATTGTTTATGGAGATATTGATTGCTCCCGCCTATGAGCCTGAGGCATTGGCGTTGTTGCAATCGAAGAAAAATCGCATTTTACTTCAGCGTAAAAATGTGGAATTGCCCGCTAAGATGTTTAAAACCATCTTGAACGGAGTGCTTGAGCAAGACAAAGATTTGGTAGTAGAAACCGCTTCACAATTTAAAACCGTAACCGCCAAAGCACCGACCGAATCAGAAGTACGGGCGTTGGAGTTTGCGTTGAAAGTGTGCAAGCACACCAAATCCAATACGATTGTGTTGGCCACCGAAAATCGCCTGATTGCCAGCGGAACTGGCCAAACCTCCCGCGTGGATGCGTTGCGTCAGGCCATCGACAAGGCCTTGGCTTTTGGGTTTGAACTGAAAGGCTCGGTGATGGCATCTGATGCGTTCTTTCCTTTTGCCGATTGTGTGGAGATTGCCCGTCTGGCGGGCGTAACGGCCGTTGTGCAACCTGGCGGCTCCATCCGTGACCAAGACTCTATCAGCTATTGCGATGCAAACGACATGGCGATGGTAACCACGGGCGTGCGGCACTTTAAGCACTAGTATTTAAAAATAATCAGATTTTATGTCCCTCTTCTGACATTCAGGAGAGGGATTTTTTATTCAAAGATTTTCTCGTTTCCTTCCAGAAGTTTAGCGTTAAAACTTAACAAAAACTCCGCTATTGCATCCGAATTTCCACTGTCAGCCACAGGGTGTGTCTCCTCGGCAGTTAAGAGCATGTTTAAAAATTAAGTATTGTTATTATCAGAATCGATTAATAATTATTTGGCAATTAGCCCATAATATCCATGCTTCGGCAGAACTGACTGTTCTTTCATAGTCTTTGGAGTGCCTTCGGA
>NZ_QPIW01000014.1 GCF_003339505.1 Runella aurantiaca | reverse complement strand
TAGATGAAAAATTTGTAAATGTTGTATTATTCTGTGGTAAGTTAATCAAAAGTTAAAAACCCCAGCAATAGTTAGCTGGGGTTTTTAAAGAAAAACAAAGTCCAAAGTAATTTCCAAGGGAAGCCTAAATATACCCCTAATAAACAAAAAAGCCGCCCTAAAAAGGCGGCTTCATTTATTATCGTCAAAATAATTCAAAGAGATGTTATCCCAAGTAAGTCTTCAACGCTTTGCTGCGCGATGTATGGCGCAAACGGCGGATGGCTTTTTCCTTGATTTGACGTACACGTTCGCGGGTCAGGTTGAATTTCTCCCCGATTTCTTCCAGCGTCATGGGATGTTCGCCGTTCAGTCCGAAGTACAACGCAATCACATCCGATTCCCGTTGGGTCAGGGTAGAAAGTGCACGCGCTACTTCTTTGCGAAGCGAATCGTTAATAAGCCCTTGATCGGGCTTCTCTTCCATGTCGTTTTCTAGTACGTCCAAGAGGCTATTTTCTTCCCCTTGTACAAAAGGCGCATCCATCGATACGTGACGACCCGATATTTTGAGCGTATCAACCACCTCATTGGCCGAAATGTCCAACACTTCTGCCAATTCTTCAGGAGAAGGCTCACGCTCGAATTTTTGTTCGAGATCCGAAAATGTTTTTGAAATTTTATTGAGAGACCCTACGCGGTTGAGCGGAAGGCGCACAATACGGGACTGTTCGGCCAATGCCTGCAAAATGGATTGACGAATCCACCATACGGCATAGGAGATGAATTTAAAACCACGCGTTTCGTCAAAACGTTGCGCAGCTTTAATTAATCCTAAGTTACCTTCATTGATAAGGTCACCAAGTGATAACCCTTGGTTTTGATATTGTTTAGCCACGGAGACCACAAAACGCAAGTTTGCTTTAGTCAATCTCTCCAATGCCTGTTGATCACCTTCCCGAATTCTTTGCGCCAAAGTCACCTCCTCGTCGGGAGTCAGCAAATCTACCTTTCCAATTTCCTGTAAATACTTATCAAGCGATTGGCTTTCTCGGTTGGTAATCTGCTTACTGATTTTTAGCTGTCTCATTTTATAAACTTTGGTGCTATCTTAATACTATTTGTTAACGAAAAAAGAGTATCAAAAGTTGATTTTCATATCAACTTTAAGTTAAAAAACCCAAAATCTACTGACTTTCTTGGATTTTTAGTAAAAATTATCAAAAAGGGCCAATCTACGCTTAGAATCAACTTGACTTTTTCGGCTGTGGCCCTTTTCAATACTCTTTTTTATCGACGGTTATCATCTCTACGACGCTCTCCCCCTCTATCATTGCCGCGTTCGCGACGGTCGCCGCGATCTTCACGCGGGGGTCTTTCTACGTGGCCTTCTGGTTTAGGCAACAATGCCTTACGTGAAAGACGATATTTACCCGTTTTTTTATCGTGCTCTACTAGTTTTACCTGTATTTCTTCACCCACTTGCAGCACTCCGTCCATCGCTTCGAGTCGCTCCCACGTAATTTCTGAAATGTGCAGTAAACCATCTTTACCCGGCATGAATTCAACAAACGCGCCAAATGGCTGGATTGTTTTTACAACTCCCGTGTACACTTCGTTTACTTCTGGAATGGCAACAATGCCTTTGATGCGTTTTACCGCAATGTCCATGCTGTTTCCGTTGGTGGCAAAAATGCTGACATAACCCGCACCGTCGCGTTCTTCGATGGTTACGGTTGCACCCGATACGCGTTGGATTTCCTGAACTACTTTACCACCTGGCCCGATTACGGCACCAATTTGCTCTTGCGCAATCTGAATAACCACCGCACGAGGAGCATGAGGCTTGAGTTCTTCGCGACTTTCAACAATCGCTTTCTTCATCTCACCCAAAATGTGCAAACGTCCACGACGCGCTTGGTCAAGGGCTTCGGCGAGTACTTCGTACGAAAGTCCGTCTACTTTCAGGTCCATTTGGCAAGCCGTAATTCCCTGTTCAGTACCCGTTACCTTAAAGTCCATGTCGCCAAGGTGATCTTCATCCCCTAAGATATCTGAAAGCACGGCGTATTTGCCAGAATTATCGGTAATCAATCCCATTGCAATTCCAGCTACGGGGGCTTTTATCTTAATCCCCGCATCCATCAGTGCCAGTGTACCTGCACAAACAGTTGCCATTGACGATGAACCGTTTGATTCTAAAATATCAGAAACGATTCGAATCGTATATGGATTTTCGTCATCGGGGGGTAATACTTTTTTCAATGAACGGTGGGCCAAGTTTCCATGGCCTACTTCACGACGGCCAGGTCCACGATTTGGCTTTACTTCACCCGTTGAAAAACCTGGGAAATTATAGTGCAACATAAAACGGCTGTAACCATAATACATGGTAGTATCAATGATTTGCTCGTCCATTTTGGTACCCAATGTAACGGTCGTAAGCGATTGCGTTTCGCCACGGGTAAACAACGCCGAACCGTGTGGTGATGGCAACAAATCAACCTCACACATGATAGGACGGATTTGGTCCAGCGCACGTCCGTCTAAGCGGCTGCGCTCATCCAATACCAAACGGCGCGAAGCTTCCCATTCCAAATCATGATAATAGCGCTTGATAAGCCCTACTTTGGCATCATATTCTTCGGGATTTTCGGCTTTGTATTGTTCTAAGTATTCGGTAATAACACCTTTGAAACCATCTTTACGGAGTTGCTTATTTGCACTTCCTTGACGGGCTACGGCGTAGATTTTATCATAACAAGCTTCACGAACTTTCTGACGAAGTTCTTCGTCGTGAACTACATACTCAAACGTACGTTTTTCAGTCTTACCCGCTTCTGCTTCAAGTTCTTTCTGAACCGCACATTGCAATTTAATGACTTCGTGGGCGGCTTTGATTGCCTCAATGACATCCTGCTCCGACGCCTCGCTCATTTCTCCTTCTACCATACAAATATCTTTGGCAGAACCCGCCACGATAAGATCTAAAGTAGCGGCTTTGAGTTGAGACGAAATGGGGTTAATGACGTATTCGCCATTGATTTTTGCCACCCGCACTTCCGAAATCGGGCCGTTGAAAGGCACATCGGTCAGCATCAACGCTGATGATGCAGCCAAAGCGGCTAAGGCATCGGGCAATACTTCGGCATCCGCCGAAATTAAAAATACGTTTACCTGCGTATCTGCGTAGAAATCATCAGGAAACATCGGGCGCAGGGCTCGGTCGACCAAGCGGCTGACCAACACCTCGTGATCCGATAATTTGCCTTCACGCTTCTGAAAGCTTCCGGGAATACGTCCCGCTGACGCGAATTTTTCTTGGTAATCAACCGACAACGGCAGAAAATCAGTACCGGGCCGGGCATCGGGATTGGAAACCACCGTAGCCAGCAACATGGTGTTACCCATACGCACAACAACAGACCCGTGGGCCTGTCTGGCTAGTTTTCCCGTCTCGATTGTGATGGTGCGACCATCAGGAAGTGTAATGGTCTTTGTGATGATGTTAAACATGAAAGAAGAATTAAAACCGCTTTGTGCCTGCGCTTCCGCTTAAGACTGTTATTTTGTTATCTATTAAATGTGAATCGAACAATACGTTTACACTTAACTTCATTAAAAGACAACAACGCAAGCTATTTATTGAATAAACCGCAAAAATTTTTGTACTTAATTTTGAAAGGGAGAGAAATGACAAACAGGGAATTCAATTGAATGAAATTCCCTGTTTGAGCGTATCGCGTTACTTTCTGATATTCAGTTCGGCGATGATAGTACGATAACGACTGATTTCAGTTCTTTGAAGATAATTCAGCAATCGTCTGCGCTTACCTACCAATTTCAAAAGACCAAGACGAGTGGCACTGTCGTGTTTGTGCTGCTTCAAGTGCTCGGTCAGGTGGTTGATACGGTGTGTAAATAATGCAATTTGTGATTCCGGAGAACCCGTATCGCTTTCCGACTTGCCATACTTTTGAAACAAGTCTTTTTTCACTTCCGATGTTAAATACATGATTGTAACCTCAGATTAATTTAGATGGAACATATATACAAAAACGGCTGCAAAGGTATGCAATTAGTTTGAATAAACAGCCTTATTGCCGCGCCATTTTTTAAGGGTATTGCTTTGCTGCCACTTTTTCGTCATTCTTTCCCACCAGATGATGTATACATCTTTATCAAACAGGCGAGAATCCTTCAAAGCACGGTCGGCAAAATAGATTCCGACAAATATCAGGAGTGTATTGGAAAACCAAGCCCCAAACGGCACCCAAACCAAGCCATCTTTGGCCCACTTGTCGCCCTGCAATGTAAGTACATACGATAAAATAAAGAAAAGAACCGACACCAACACTGGAATACCAAAGCCCCCCTTTTTGATGATGGCGCCCAAAGGTGCCCCCAACAGAAACATCACAAAACAGGAAACTGCCTGGGTATATTTATGATGCATTTCCAAATCATACCGATACCAGGTTTTCCCCTTATCAGTTAGGTACGTTTTGTTACTTTGGGCGTAAGATTTAACATTTTGGGCCTGCGTGAGCGCACTTGCGATTACTTGTTCTTTTTCGGAGGGCAAAGCCACGGGCTTTTTCTTCAACAGCGAGTCCACCCATTTGCCGTATTTGGGGGCCGTTGTTTTGGGGAGTGTTTCGGCCCGAAAAGCATAGCTAAAGTACTGTTTCGACTGGGGAAAAAGCCCATCTTTGGTCTTTTTATATTCCTTTTTGAGTGAATCAGCCACTTTTTGCAGCTCTTTGGCATTTTTCATGTACTCGTGGTATTGGAATTGATTCTCATCGGTACGTTTAAGGCCGAATGACTCCAAGCTTACCACCATTTTATAATGGTCAAAATAAGAGCGCGTAAATTGTCGGTTGTCGCTCGGCGAATAGCTCCCTCCTCCAGTTTGGCCATTTTCGGAGTATTGATTTCCTTTATACAATTCAAAAACCAAATAGCTTTGATTATTGATGGTGTACATCAGGCCTGAATCGGCCAAAATCACTTCGCGGTTACCCGCGTTGTAGTCGCTGGTCGGATGTCGATAAATCACCAATCCCTTTAGGCTTTTCTGGTCAGCAAATTTTTTATCTACTTTTATATTATACCCCGGCAAATCATTGTAGAAAATCCCTTCTTTAATATTGAGGGTGGCTTTGGCCGTTTTGATGTCATAAAGAAGGCTGTACCCCTTGAGATTGGCCCACGGCGCGACTTCGTTGTTGTACCAAAACGAGAAAACCGTAATCATCGCCACCATGACCATCACCGACCGCATGGCGCGCCATGTGGAGATTCCCGCGCTTTTGATGGCCGTTAATTCAAAAAACTCTCCCAAGTTTCCGAAGGTCATCAACGAAGAAAGCAGAACGGCCAAAGGTAAAGCTACAGGAACGGTAATGAGACTAAAAAAGCCGAGGAGTTTAACATAATTTAAGAAATCAATGTCCTTGCCCACGAGTTCATTCAAATACTGAGAGATAAGTCGCATCAAAAATATAAAAACGACAATGCACAAAGTCAGCACGAACGGGCCCAAAAATGACCGTAATACCAGTTTATCAATTTTTTTCATTCGTATTTACTCAACTTCCCACAATTTCCTTGAGACTCTCTATTAAACCGTCCCAAAGGTCTTTTAGTTCTTCTACGTCGGCGTTGGTGGAGTAGTCCGTAATCCGTAAATACGTTGAGCCAGTCAAGTCACTTACATCAATTTTAAATTCAATATAATTGTTATCCCGATTGTTTTCGCTCGTATTTAGAAACTCAAACTTTACGCTTTTGTTGAGGCGCAACGAGCTTTGTTCGGCAATATGACTCTCTTTGTCCCAGATAAAATCAAAGTTATGGTCAGGTTTGGTATTGACTTTATCACAAAACCATTCCGACAGGCCGGAAGCGGAACTTATGTAAGGGAAAAGCATCTTTGGCGAAGCCCTTAGTTCATATTCATTCGAGTATTTGAACTTTTGCATAGTGTTTGGCTTGTTTAACTTGTTAAAAAAGGTCGGTTGAATTTGCTTTGGTAGGGTAAACCGTTGTTTTTCTTCCTACAATTTTAAAATTATTTAATCTTCCAATAAATTACTTAATACTGCTAACCCTCTCAACGGCAACGGCAAAATAGAAACTTCCTTTAATTATTCAAAATCTGTTTGCGTAATAAAATTTTTTCTTCTACTTTTGCACCACCAAAACGATGGCGGGGTAGCTCAGATGGTTAGAGCGTAGGATTCATAACCCTAAGGTCGGCAGTTCGATCCTGCTCCCCGCTACAAAAAAAATCCCACTCTTGAGTGGGATTTTTTTGTTTGACAAATATACCATTCGCTTCATTCTACGGTATAAATCTCTTAACTTAGCGCCTGTTAAGGTATAAATTCCAGTTTGTATGAAGGAATTAATGCTATTTATTTTAATATTCTTTTTTTTCCCCTTTTCTTTGCCATTAGTAGAGAAAAGCGCCAACTCTTTATGCTATTTATTTCCCGAATCAGCTTCTGTTACAGATATTACCCCAGAATACGAATACTTTAAAGCCTATCCCAATCCTGCTTACGAACTACTCACCATCGAAATCGGCATGAAATTACCCGCCCATATCAGCCTCAAAATGGTTAATTCGGAAGGGGAAATAATACGAACACTTGTTGATGAACTTTTTCCGCCAGGAAGACATTTCTTTGAAACTACGCTCAACAGCGTCCCTTCAGGCACGTACCTGATTCGTTACGAAAAACTGGACAAGGTATTGATTAGAAGAGTGGTGGTCAAATAATTTTCGACCACCAAACTTCAAGTAATTATTTTTTAGGCATCACAAATACACTTTCGTCAATTGTCGGATTTATCTCCACTTTTGTAATCGTGGTCGTAATTACGCCTGCTTCGGGATTAGTGATTTCCGTCGTCGTAGGAAATGAAATTCCGTCAAATACTTTATAGTTTGACATTTTAGTTTCCACCTCCACATCTTTTCCTCCCACACTGACTTTAATGGCCGTTCTGATGATGTTAAAGTTTTTGGCGTCAATGGAGTGCGTCATGCTCGACCCGTCTTTCGAAACCATTTTCACTTTGTATACTTCTGTTCCATCAAGGGTTTCTTTCCCCAAAAGCTCAGTTTTGGTCCCTGATGATTTGTAGTTGGTAATCCCTGACAAATCAAGTTGGCTTACCGACGCCTTCAATTGCTCGTCGGGCAAAGGTGTGGGTTCTGGGCCAGCCATTGGATTAATCATCCAGCCCTTTTCTCCATCTATCGCCATAATGATAGACTGCCCCATAGCCTCCATTTCATTTCGCATTCCACGTTTATGCACAAAGACCGATTTTGTCGGAATATCCATTCCCATCACGCTGAGGGTCCCTTCCATACGCAGAGATTTTAGGCTATTAAGCTTTTCTGCCCCTCCCCTCGCCTGGATTGACTTGTCCAGAATCTCTTCGGCGGTTTGCGCCATCACTGTCAACGCGGTACTTGTGAGTAGCGCAACCATTACAACTAGTTTTTTCATGTCTTTACAACGGTTAAAATGTCAATTTTGGACGAAAGGTAAAACGAAAACGTAGAGCGAAAATAAGAACTTAAAAAAATAGGATGAACGGTCATTTCCCTCAGTCAGATGAACTTATAAACCTTGCTTTACACTCGAAACATAGGTAGTGATTGCTTCTTCTAAGTTTTCATTTTGTTGCACAACCCGGATAAAAGCACTGCCGATAATCGCACCTGCGGCGTGCTGACAGGCAGTTACGAAGGTTTCGTGGTCTTTTATGCCAAAGCCAATCAAACGGGGATTGCGCAAATTCATGGCGTTCACCCTAGCAAAATACGCTTCCATATCGTGCGTCACGCCCGTTTGAGAGCCTGTTACGCTGGCCGATGAAACCATGTAAATAAACCCTGCGCTGTTCTCATCAATCTGACGAATACGTTTGTCCGAGGTTTGAGGCGTGATTAGGAATATATTTAATATACCATATTGATCAAAAATGGGCTTGTACGTTTCGAGGTATTCGTCCACGGGCATATCGGGCAAAATCAGTCCATCTACACCCACCTCAGCGCACTGCTGGCAGAAGTTCTCCACCCCAAACTGAAGCACTGGGTTGATGTATCCCATCAATAACACGGGCAGTTTTATCTCGTCGCGCATATTGCGGAGTTGATCAAACAACTTTTTGACACTCATCCCATTTTCAAGCGCTTGTTGGTTACTGATTTGGATGGTTTCGCCATCAGCAACGGGGTCAGAATAGGGCATTCCGATTTCGACGAGGTCGGCACCTGCGTCTTGTAGTGACTTTAAAATGCGGCGAGTATCTTCCAATTTTGGAAAACCTGCCGTAAAATAAACGTTAAGATTATGGCTTGGATGGTGTTGAAAAAGAGAGACGATGCGATTCATGGAGTTCTTATAAAATTGGGATTTGTTACTTATCGGCGGAGCATTAGCAACGTAGTTTTGGTTACTAATCAACAACACGCCGAGGCAAAAGTAATTTTTTATACGCCTATAGCCAAAGTTTAACCAACGTTCTGTTGTTTACTTTTTTTTTGTAAAAAAACTACCGCCACCGAAACGATTTACCATCAATGGCCCGCATGGTACACAAAACGCCGTCGAGGTGGTCATATTCGTGTTGTAACAATTCCGACAGACTGCTATCGTCCATTATCCACTCACGGGGCTGCCAATTTTTATCTAAATACTTTATGGTAAGCGACTTATGACGTTTCACTTTGACCAACAAGTTGGGGAAGCTCATGCAATCATCCCACAATTCAAACATCTCATCGCTGAGATGGGTCAATTCAGGGTTAATAAAAACCACTGGTTTGTCGATATTCATGTAAATCAAGCGTTTCATGATGCCCAATTGCGGCGCCGCAATAGCCCGACCAAAACCGTATTTGGCGCGCACTTCCTGCATCACATTGTGCAAATCGGCCACCCAGCCTTCTACCAACGGTTTTTCTTCGGGTAAAATCGGCGAACAGGTTTCGTACAAACGTGAGTCACCCAATAAAAGTAAATCGGCTAAAGTTTTCATCATTCTATCAAAATGCTACATGGTGGGCAATTTACACAAATAGCCACAATCCTATTCAAAAAAATGTACTTCTTGTCCACTCTTTATAATAAGTTAAGAGTATATTTTACCAGAATGAGTACTTTTAATTGTACAACCTCAAAACCGTTTGTTAAGATGCCAAATGCACCTTTGAAAATCATTGTTGCCATGAGTTTGGTCTCGGTTCTTTCGTTTACAGGAACCAACACCCTCCAAAACGAATACCGTGCAGAATCGCCATCCGACTCCAACCAAGTGTTTGTACCCGATGATTTAGAGGCCACACTTTGGGCCGAGGCACCGTTGTTTTATAATCCGACCAATATGGACATTGATGCCAAAGGAAGGGTTTGGATTACGGAGGCGGTCAATTATCGAGAATTCAACAACAAACCCGATAAAAAACTTCACTTTGACCAAGGCGACCGCGTGGTCATTCTGGAAGATACAGATGGGGATGGCAAAGCCGACAATTCAAAGGTTTTTGTACAAGACAAAGATTTGGTGGCACCGCTCGGCATTGGGGTCATCGGCAATAAAATCATCGTGAGCTGCGCGCCCAATATCATCATGTACACCGACGAAAACGGCGATGATGTTCCCGATAAAAAAGAAATCTTCTTAACGGGTTTTGGGGGGCTTGACCACGACCATTCGCTCCACTCTCTCACGGCTGGGCCCGACGGTCGATGGCATTTTAATACGGGCAATGCTGGCCCCCACAACGTAAAAGATAAAGGCGGCTGGAACTTGCGTTCGGGCAGTATTTATACGGGCGGAACGCCCTACAACGACAAAAATCAGGGAAATCAAAAAAGCGACGACGGGCGCGTGTGGGTAGGTGGCTTGGCCTTAAGAATGAATCCCGACGGCACAGGACTGAAAGTGATGGCGCATAACTTTCGCAACAGTTACGAAATCGCCATCGACAGCTACGGAAATTATTGGCAAAATGACAACGACGACCAAGTAGTTACGTGCCGTACAAGCTGGGTGATGGAGGGTTCAAATGCGGGTTATTTCAGCGCCGATGGTACGCGCACTTGGCAGGCAGACCGCCGTCCCGACCAAGACATGTTTACGGCGCATTGGCACCAAGAAGACCCAGGCGTACTGGTAGCGGGCGACAACACCGGGGCAGGCTCTCCCACGGGTATGCTCGTGTATGAAGGGGATGCTTTGGGCGCAAAATACCGAGGCACCGTACTGAGCTGCGAAGCAGGCCGAAACGTGGTGTGGGCGTATTGGCCACAACCCAAAGGCGCAGGCTATGACATGACCAAACGCGTTGATTTCATCAGTTCATTTCCTAAAGTAGAAGCCCATTATGTATGGAACGACACGGGCGTGGATAAGCGCAAATGGTTCCGCCCCAGCGATGCCGCTACGGGCCCCGACGGTGCCATCTACGTGGCCGACTGGTATGACCCCATCGTGGGAGGGCACGCCATGCACGATAAAAAAGGCTACGGACGCATCTACCGCATTACCCCCAAAGGCAAGAAATTGACTACGCCTAAATTCGACCTTTCAAGCGTTGACGGGCAGATTGAGGCGCTCAAAAACCCCGCAATCAACGTCCGTAATCTTGGATTTGTGGCTTTGAAAGCGCAGGGAGAAAGGGTTGTTCAGCCCGTAAAAATGCTTTTGAATGACCCCAACCCTTTCATTCAGGCAAGGGCTGTGTGGTTATTGGCCCAGTTGGGTGACCAAGGGAAAGCGGAGGCCGAAAAGGTATTGAACGAAAGCAAAGATGAAAACCTAAGAATTACGGCGTTTAGGGCATTAAACCCTACCAATTTTTCTGTTCAAAAAAGTTTAGGGAGTGGGTTTTTACGCGAAATTGCTATTTCACTGCGCGACGTTCCTTACGAACAATCTAAAGAAACACTCAAAGCGTTATTTACCGCTTTTGACGGCGGAGACCGCTATTTTTTGGAAGCATTGGGCATTGGGGCCGACGGAAAAGAAGAAGCATTTTACAAGGATATTCGTCCAAGTTGGCCCAAAGACCCCGTTGGTTGGACACCCAAACAGGCAGGATTGGCGTGGCGTCTGCACCCCAAAGCCGCCCTGAACGATTTACGAAGTAGGGCCACGGCCAAGGCATTATCAGCGGCCGACCGTAAGCAGGCCCTCACCGCCATTGCGTTTATCAAAGACAAAGCCGCCGCATTAACGATGCTAGAATTGTCTAAAAGCCCGTTGAAAGATGTGTCAGAGCAGGCGTTTTATTGGGTAAATTTCCGTAAAACAAACGATTGGCAAGACCTCATCAACTGGCAGCAAGCCACGGCGGCGGTTCTTTCTCCCGTTCAAAAGAAAATGCTTGAATGGCAAAAGATAATGATGGATACCTCGGTAGCCAAATCACAACGCGAAATGGCCGCCAAGACCCTCGCCTCTGACCTCTACGGCGGTCAACTTTTGTTGGCGGCGGCAGGAGAGTCCAAAATCCCCAAAGAATTTAAACTGGTAATTGCAGAAGCTATTTTTAATAACCCCGACCGAAGCATCCGAATGATGGCGGGCGACTATTTCCCCCGCCCCAGTGGCAAAGGATTGTCCGTCAATTTGGCCGCCAGTCTTCCTGCCGATGTCACCAAAGGCAAGCAATTGTTTCAAACAAACTGCGCTACTTGTCACCGTTTTGAGACAGACGGCAAAGACATCGGTCCCGATTTGAGCATGATTAATAAGAAGTTTGATAAAAACGGACTACTCGACGCCATCATCAATCCCAGTGCAGGTCTGGCCTTTGGGTATGAGCCGTGGATTATCCAAACCAAAGACAAAAATACGTATTACGGATTTCTCGTAGGAGATGGTGCAACGGTGGTGCTAAAAGACGCCGCTGGACAAACTACGAGCCTTAAAGCCACCAACATCATTTCGCGTAAACAACTCAAAAACAGCCTCATGCCCGAGGCTTCATCATTGGGACTAAAAGAAAAGGATTTGTCGGACTTAACTGGTTATCTATTGAAATTACCAGCGGGACAATAACCTTTTTCCAAGTCGAATAAACCGAAGAAAAACTACCCGTCTAACAGTTTGAAATCTAAGAATGCCCCGTCTGACGGTTTCAAACCGACGGACGGGGCATTCTTAGGGAATTTCAGCCAAACCGGCCACCTTAAAAATACGACAATTCAAGTAGTACAATTAACCATTCGCCCCGCCTAATCTGGCAACTAAAAGAGCAAAAATGAAATTTTGTGGTGTCAAATCAACCAACAGTCACCATGAAACATTTTTTGCTCATTTGCTTTTCAATTGGCATAACACCCTCACTTTCAGCCCAAAACCAAACCCTGGTTGATGTATCAGCAGGCGTTCAGGCCTTTCATGTTCCCCTCAAAGGATTTTCGTATAACAATCCTCAGCCCGTCGTGATGGCGGGGGTTCATCAGGCATTCAACACCTGCCAAACCCTCGGACTTACCCTGCGCATTGGCTACGCCCGCCACAAGTACCAAGGCGATGCACTCTCGGTTCAAGCCATGTTTCAATACACACCCGTGGTAGCAAATCATTTAGAGTTGGGCATCGGCATTGGCGGCGGGTATCGGTGGTGGTTCCATCCTTCGCGTTCGCTCCAATGGACAGGCTCGGAGTGGAAAAATGGCCGCGCCTACAAAGGCGTCATTCAGGTACCGTTGCAACTAAGCATGGGCTATCGGGGCATTTCAACCGTTCAGGGAGAATTTAGACCGTACATTGCCTATCAACTAGGCGCTCATTTTGGGTATACTCCCGACCTTACCCCCATGCCTACTTCCACCTTTTTAGTAGGGTTAAAATACGCCCCCAAACAGCATTAATCAGTATTTTTATAAATTCATACAGACATGAAAAACCGCCTAATCGGATTTATTTTCCTCATAATTATCACAACTGCCTGTCAGAAAAACCTCTATGACGAGACAGTGGCAAACATCCCCGGCACCATTGCCGTCAATGCTGCGCACCCCATGAAAGACTCCCTGACGGCCATCGTCAACCGTCACGTTGCCAAGGGAGTTCCGGGCATTCAGGTCATGGTCAAAAGCCCTGCGGGTTGGTACGTTGTCAACGGGGGCTACGCCCGAATTGAAGATAAAACACCCATGCAAGACAACATGGTCGCTTGGTTGTACAGCCTGACCAAAACCTACACCGCCGCGCTCACCATGAAGCTGAAAGAACGGAGCTTGGTGGCCTTGGACGAACCCATTACGACGTATTTACCCGCTGATATTACCCAAAACCTCGTCAACAGTGACAAAATTACGGTTCGAATGCTGCTCAATCATAGCTCAGGTTTTCCCAACTTTACATCGCTGCCCGAGTTTCAACTACGACAATTTAACAACCCCTTTGACCAACAACCCCTGTTGGAACAATTGAAAACAGCCTACCATAAAAAACCCCGTTTTGAGCCCGGTACGGATTATTTGTATTCTAACACCAACTATTTATTATTGCAACTGATTATCGAAAAACGGTCGGGCAAACCTTACGACCAATTTTTAAAGGAAGAAATCTTGCAACCGTTGGCGTTAAACAAAACGTATTATGGCCTTACAGATCAACAAATTCGTTCGTTAGGCTTTCCCAATTATTATTTTGAACGCTACAACAACGGACAATTGGAAAACATCACCCAATGGAACAACGCCATCGGCAAGTCGATTGAAGGCTACGGTGGTATTGCCGCCAACGGCACCGATGCCATCAAATTTCT
Organism: Runella aurantiaca; assembly: GCF_003339505.1. Lineage (GTDB taxonomy): Bacteria > Bacteroidota > Bacteroidia > Cytophagales > Spirosomataceae > Runella > Runella aurantiaca. The sequence continues at coordinate 153,691 of NZ_QPIW01000014.1, read as the reverse complement.
GGAAGCATTGAACGCGGGGAAAGTGGTTAATCAAACATCGTTGAAGGAAATGCGAACGTGGATACAAGGCAAAGAATCGACGGTGCCCGACTATGGTTTGGGGTTGGAATACTTTGAATACAACAAAGGAGTAGCCACCTACGGACACGAAGGCGACAACATCGGGGCCACGACTCAATTGATATACGTGCCCGCTTCCGATACTTATTTATTCATTTCCATCAATGCGGGTCGGCAGATTTTTGGGCAATATTTATTCCGAACTACCGATGCCAAAATTGACCTTTGTCGGTTTGTTTCAAAACTGAATTAGTCTCGACTTTAAACTCACCAAAATCCCTTATGGATAGACCCGACGACCGAAAATTACTCTTACTGGGCCCTTTAGCTCTTTGGACAATTTCGACGATTTTCTTTAATCTAAACATGTTCAATGGGGTCGTACCTTCGTTTAAGTTTCTGATTTTCGGGCTACTTTCGGTCTATTTTACATGGATTTTGGTGCGTTTTTTGGTCTTTCGGGTACGACGACGTTTTCATGGGATTCCCAACACCCGCAAACGAATTTTAACGCTCATTGCGCTGATGTTTCCAGGAACCGTGGTTGCGGTGGGTTGTCGGGTTATTGCCCTCAAGTATTGGGTTTATAAGGACACCGTGCTCACCGACGCCGACATCGACGTTTTGTTTATGACGGGACTGAGTTTTTTCAACTTTACCATCATTTATTCCCTCTACGAAAGCCATTATTTTTTTCAGCAATGGAACATCGTCAATCGGCAGAAGGAAGAACTGGCCCGTGCCAATTTAGAAATGCAATTGGATTCGCTGAAAAATCAAGTCAAACCCCATTTTTTATTCAATAGCCTCAATGCCCTTCAGGCGTTGGTCAAAACCCAACAGACCCAAACGGCTATGAAGTTTATTACTGATTTGTCGCAAGTGTATCGGTATTTGTTACAAAGCAACGAGCAGACGCTCATTTCACTCCAAAGAGAACTCGATTTTATGCACGCCTATTTTAGTCTGCTCAAAACCCGGTTTAGCAAGGGGCTGCATCTGGAAGTGAAAGTCAATCCTCAATGGCAGAATTACCAGCTTCCGCCCATGACGTTGCAACTTTTGGTAGAAAATGCGGTCAAACACAACAAGGTTTCAAGCCAAAATCCCTTGACCATCAAAATCGAAAGCGTCGAAGATGCTTACATTCAGGTCTCGAATAATTTACAACGCAAAAACAATGACTCGCTGCCAACCACCAAAAAAGGACTTGTCAGTATCAGCACCAAATACGAATTATTACAACTACCACCCATTGATTTGTACGAGGACACCGAAAATTATGTCGTCAGAATTCCGCTCATTAAACCCCAAGAATAATGAAAGTTGTCATTATCGAAGATGAAGAATTGGCCGCCGAACACCTCAAAGTCATGGTCACGGAAATTGACGCCAAAATTGAAGTAGTGGCGATGTTGGAGAGTGTCGAAAGCAGCGTAGATTGGTTTCGTACGCATCCCGCTCCTGATTTGGCGCTCATGGACATTGAGTTGGCCGACGGGCAAAGTTTTGAAATATTCAATCAAATTCAACTTAAATGTCCCGTCATTTTTACCACCGCTTACGACGAATTTGCCATTCAAGCCTTTAAAGTAAACAGCATTGACTATTTGCTCAAACCCATCGAAGAAGAAATGCTCCGACAAAGCCTACGGAAATTTCAACACTTACGAAAAACGTTTGGCGCTCTCGAAAATACCCTCAATTTGGACGAATTAAAAGCAATGCTCAGCTCGCAGAAGCACGTCAGGCCCAATTATCGCGACCGTTTTTTGCTCAAACAAGGAACCAAGCTATTGCCGCTGCGGGTGGAAGACATTGCTTATTTTGAAAGCAAAGAAGGGCTTACGTTTGTTAAAACCCGCGATAAACGTTCGTATTTGATTGAATATCCGCTCGAAGACTTGGAAACAATGGTCAACCCTAAGGCATTTTTTAGGGCTACTCGGCAGTATTTGGTGGCGCGACAATCCATCGACAAAATTCAAGTCCATCTCAACGGTCGCCTCAAAATCACGCTTAAACCCCTCACCGAAGATGAATTAATTATCAGCCGCTACAAAGCCCCTGAGTTTAGGGCATGGATGGGGGAATAAAAAAGGAGTGCACTCAACTGAGCGCACTCCTCAAAACTCACTTTTATGAATTACAATCTTACCACTTCGCCCGTACGCACAGACTCGTCGCAGGCAAACGCAATTTGAAGGCTGTTGACGGCGTCGTTCATGTGATCAGTCAAGTCAACGTCTTCCACGATGGCTTTTAAGAAATAGCTTTGTTCGCGGTTGCAAAGCTCTTGGTGGTCTGGCTCGTCGGTCAGGTTTATCCACTCATCTTCTTTGACAAACTGGTTGTTTTCGTTCAACTCGGCGTGATGAAAACGCAACGATTCGGTCTTGGTATGCGCATCTACATTGTCAGATTTGCCGCTGCCACCCGCTTCTTTGGCCACGATAGAAACGCAGCCTTTGGGTCCCACTACGTCTTTGACAAAGAAGGCGGTTTCGCTCATCATCGGGCCCCAGCCTGCTTCGTACCAGCCCACAGAGCCATCCTCAAAACGGATTTGTAACTGTCCGTAATTATAATTTCCTGCGGGAATTTCTTCGGTCAGTCGGGCACCGATGGCCGAGACCCAAACGGGTTTTGAACGGGTCATCTGGCACATCACGTCAATGTAATGAACACCGCAGTCTACAATTGGACTCAGGCTTTTCATCAAATTGCGGTGTACATCCCACATGTAGCCGTGGCTTTGCTGGTTGAGGTTCATACGCATGACCAAAGGCTTACCAAGTTCCTGCGCCAGTTCCACAAATTTTTCCCACGACGGATGGTGCCGCAAAATATAGCCCACCACCAGTTTTTTATTGGCTTTGACGGCCGCTGCTACCACGCGCTTTGCGCCTTCGACGGTATCGGCAACGGGTTTTTCGATAAATACGTGACAGCCATGCTCGAAGGCCATCACCGCAAACGCCTCGTGGGTATCGGGATAGGTCGAGATACAAACCGCGTCGGGGGTTGTAGCCTTCAGGGCTTCGGCATAATCTGAGAAAAGCGAATAGCCGCCGCCCAGTTTTTCATTCAGGACCTCCTTACTTTTTCCGGTTGAAACGATTCCGCAAATTTCGAAACCTTCGGCGTTATGATACGCCGTTGCGTGGGAGGCTCCCATGTTTCCGCATCCTACCACCAGAACGCGCACGGGTTTATTGAGTGTTGACATAGATAGTTTGAAAGGAAAATGATTCTTGCCGTAAAAGTACAACTTACTACTTTACCTACTACAATTTCTTGGGGGTTTGAATTCCCGCACGCTTTGGGCAGATAGAATCATCGGCCTAGACCTACCAACAGTTCATGCCGTGTTTTTCTCAATTCATTCATAAAAATCTCTAAATAAAGGCCGATGATTTCCGTGTTTAGGAAATTGCCCCTTATCTTCATCCCGCAATGCATTATGGCAACATCATGTAATTTAACCTAAACGTGTTACGACCCCGCTTTTTTTCACCTGCTGAGTGGCGATATCATCTGTTGATGATGCCCTTGCTGTTTACCATCGGCAATTATTTCTTCATCGGAATGGATTATTTCCGTTCTCTGGATACGTTTATCGCGGGTACGGTCGTGATTTTGGGGCTTTATTGGTTTTCAATTGTGTTGCTGACCATTGCCATTCGAAAAGTGCTCGCCTTTGTTCCCGAACAATACATCCTTAAACGCATCCTTATTATGATGGGGGTAGTGGGAGTGCTGACGGGGCTATTGGCCATTTTTGATGTGTGGGTGTATAGCGTAGTTCCGCATCTTTCCATCCCTTTTAGTTGGGCCAAAGTAAAACCTATTTGGATATTGGGAGCCGTGTTTGACGTTTTTATCTGCGCGGCCCTGAATTTGTTTTACGCGGAGTCTTGTCGAAGAAAAAAAGCTCAAGCCACGCGCCCAAACTCGTCGCCCCTCAACGCATCTTCAAAAATTGACGACCGTTTGGTAATTACTTATCAGGGATGGTGGTCGGGAGTGAGTCCGCTAGAATGGGGATTTCATGGATTGGTCTTGTTGATGTTGGTTCCGTTGACCAATTACCTGATTATCGGGCCAAATTATCTGTCTGACCCATTGCTGCTCAGCCTTGGCTCAGCGTTGGTCGTGATGCTATACATACCCTGCGCTGTATTATTGACGTTGTCGGTTCGGCTGGCTATTCGTACTTTCCCGCTTCTTCGTCAAACCCTTTTTCGGGTATTGTTAATGCTTTTCTTGACGGGAACGGTTTCTTCCACGGCGGTAGTATGCTCGTTGTGGGTCATTAGTGAAATCGACATATTTGGCGTTACATTTTCCATCATGACGGCCAAAGCGTTCATCCTGTTGGGGTTATGCTTTGATTTTTTGCTTTGCCTCACCCACGGTTATTTCTACGCTTTATCCATGTGGCAACAAGAACAGGTCGAAAAAGAGACCCTCAAAAATGAAGCCCTCCAACGACGCTACGACACGCTGAAGGGGCAGGTAAATCCGCATTTTTTATTCAACAGCCTTACCTCTCTTTCATCTTTGATTCAGGAGGATGTAAAACAGGCCGAAAAGTTTGTGGATGAACTGGCCAAGGTCTACCGGTATTTACTCCAAACCCACCAAAATCCACTCACCACGCTCGAAAAAGAAATCAATTTTATCAATTCGTACGTCTTTTTGCTCAAAATACGCTACGGAAATGGCATTTCAGTCACAATTGACGTCGACAATAACGATAAATCGGGTTATTTGCCACCGCTTACCCTGCAAATGCTGCTTGAAAATGCCATGAAAAACAACACAATTTCAGCCAAAAAACCACTGTCTATACTGATTCAAAGCACCGAAGAAGGCCAATTAATGATTCAGCACACGATTCAAAAACGAATGGTCAGCATTGCAGACCCGCAAGCTGAATTAACCAACCTAGTGGGCAAATATACCTTCTTGACGGTAGAGCCCGTTTCCATATTTGACAACGGAACAACTTTTACGGTACTACTCCCTTTGTTGCCCAATTTGACCGTCAGCGAAGATAAATGAAGTTATCATTGAAGCATATAACCCCGCCCAGTTTTCGCATCCGACAACAGACCAAACTGCATTTTCTGTTGTTGTTTTCGTGGTTTATTCCATTACTTACCTTTTGGATGGTTGGCCCCGACTATCTCAACAAACCCTTTGTTTTCATTGCAGCTACCAGCCTTAACCTAAGCATTGCGGCGTCGTGCCTCATTACTCTCGACTATTTTACGCAGCAAATCATCCAACGGTATCCCGACCTCAACCAAACCAAAAAACGGGCAGGATGGTTGCTCTTTACCTTTATGATTGTCACTCCAATATTCATTCTGGGGGGCATTTTCATGTACGATTATTTTCATCTGTTTGGCTATCATCACAATCCCCGCATCACCATACAAATTTTCATTTTGAATATCGGCGCAAACCTCCTTTCGGTAGGAATCGACGAAACGGTATATTCCATCAATAAATGGCGAGAAAACGCGCTTGAAAAAGAAAAATTGCAACAGGAAAACCTACAAAGTCGATTTGATAGCCTCAAAAGTCAGGTTAATCCTCACTTTCTCTTCAATAGCCTAAATTCGCTTTCCTCGTTGATTGCCGATGAACCCGCGCAGGCCGAGATTTTTGTGGACGAAATGGCCAAAGTGTACCGCTATTTGCTACAAACAAATTCGCAGGGGGATTTGACCAGTTTGGCCCATGAACTCAAATTCATTGAATCTTATTTTCACCTGCTCAAAACCCGCTACCGAAACGGCATTCATTTGGAGGTTAATATTCCAGAATCTTTTTATTCCTGTCAAATCCCGCCTCTAACCTTACAAATACTGGTCGAAAATGCGGTAAAGCACAACGTCATTGTGGCAAGTCGTCCTCTGCATTTGGAGATAACAGGACTCGACGGTCATTTTTTGCAGGTTCGAAATAACCTCCAACGCAAAAATACCCGCGTGGCATCCAATCAAATCGGCCTATCAAACATCATGGCCAAATATCAATTATTAACCCAATCAAAACCCGTCATTACTGACCATGATGGGTTTTTCACCGTTGTATTACCCCTAATTGTTGCGACGAAACATGAACGTATTAATCGTTGAAGACGAAGAATTGGCCGTAAAAAAACTGCAAAAACTCATTGCAGAGGCCGACGCATCACTCACCGTAGTGGGCATCACGGCAAGTATTGAAGAATCGGTGGATTGGCTGGAAAACCACCCCGCCCCTGATCTGATTTTTATGGACATCGAATTGGCCGACGGACAAAGTTTTGAAATTTTCGAACAGGTCAATGTACAGAGTACCGTCATTTTTACTACCTCCTACGATGAGTACGCTTTGCAAGCCTTTAAGGTCAACAGCATTGATTACCTGCTCAAACCGATACAAAAGGAAGATTTACAACGAAGCCTGAAAAAATTGCGCGATTTGCGCGGAAGCCAACAGACAGAGGGCGTGCCGTTTAGCATCGAAAAATTAATCAAAGAACTGCAATTGCAACAGCAGCCCATTGAGTTTCGGAAACGATTTCTGGTTCGCCAAGGCCAACGATTGTTGTCCATCGAAACGTCAGAAATTGCGTATTTCTTTACCGATGAACGTTTTAGTTTCTTCAAAACGCACAACAATCAAAAATTTCTGGTTGAATATACCCTCGACGAATTGGGGGAAAACCTCGACCCGCACCAATTCTTCCGGATAAGCCGTAGCGTCATTGTAACGCACCAAGCAGTTGAACAGATTCAGCCTTATTTTGGCAATCGTTTGTCCCTCAATTTACACCCGACGTTCGAGAAAGAAGCCATCGTTAGTCGGGAAAAGGTGAGCGATTTTAAAAAATGGATGGGTAAATAAAATGCCCTTAATTGACATTTTTTCCTGCTTTGTGGGGACAAAGTTCGTCGGTGCAATGCCCATAAAATACCAGCGAATGTTGTAAAACCTGCGTTTGAAACCAGTCACCAACGGTATTTTCGATGGAACCCATGCGCGGGTCACAAAATTCTTTCACGCAGTGACAGTCCAAACAAACCACGTGGTCGTGTTGCCGACTACCGAGCGTGCGTTCATAATGCGACGCCGGTGAGTTGCCAAATTGATGTTTTTTAATCAAACCCGCTTCGGCAAACAGTTCAAGCGTGTTGTAAACGGTGGCCATACTGAGGTGAAATCCCTTTTCCAGGAGTATTTCTCGCAGTTGGTTGGCGTCAAAATGATGATGGTCGTGGTGCGAATATATTTCTTCCAATATCGTATACCGTTCCTGGGTACGGCGGAAGCCTTTCAACTCCAGAAACTGGTCCAGTCGCAAAGTAGCTGCTCGAAGGTGTGAAGTGTGCATAATCTATAAGTAAGAATAGCGGGTGCATCTATGCCACAAATTTACCTTTATTTAGATTAATTACAAACAATAAACAAAGAAATCTTCAACCCAAACGCAAAGTGTTATTGGTTTTCAATAGCCGTCAAAAAACCAATAACCGTTTGATTAACAATGTATTGCTGTACTTTTCGTGTAATTGTGGCGTTGTCGTCGCCCAATTGTGAACTGTAGTATGCAAATTGAGCGTGGTTTCCGCCCTTGATTTCAACCCATTGGGTGTGGGAAGGCAACTTCCCTTTGTTCTCAAAAACTTCAGGCAGACTCGCCAAACCGTCATTGGTGGCGTAGAGTTTACGGTTGTTTGCGTAGTTGAAGTAAGCGTGTTGGCGGGTAAGTTTCGGGTTTGATAGGAAAGCCAGTTCCAAATCGTGAACGTGCCAATCAATGATAAACCAAACAAGTCTAAACCAGTTTCTCTTTGATAATTTCATGAGGGGATAACGTCGGCGAGGTTTAAAACCTCGCCGACGTTATTTATGAAAGATACATTTCAAAGCCAAAACGCCCAATGATTCTACTCTTAATCCCCACTAAGCTGCCACCTACTTTTTTTACCCTTATAAAAGGGCGTTTTTTTGCCAAATTCAAAAGATAAAATGTGTTATTTTATCAAAAATCAAACCATTAATAAATTATATTTTAACATTTTTTAGACTTTTTATCTATTTTTGTTTATATAAACAGTTTTTATATCTATATACATTTTCTTCCTATATTTTTGCCAAAGTTCTTTCACGACAATTGCCGTTTGGAGGTTTCTGACTTACTTTTTAAGGGTCAGAATTAAAAGGGAATCGTGTAAAAATCACGAGCTGACGTGCAACCGTAAGCAGCCACATAGAGCGCTGCGAGCCGAGATACTTGCCTCCAAACGTATTGACCGATGCTTTCACGATCTAAAGCAGTAGTCAAGCAAAAGGGAAAGACAATAAGTTACCAACAATTTATTGTTTCACTCAACTCCTTTTACGCAAATGCTAAAAAACAACCTCGGCTACCCCCGCATTGGTAGCCAGCGCGAGCTCAAAAAAGCCTGTGAATCCTACTGGACAGGCAAAATCTCCCAACAGGAATTGCTGGCCGTGGGTGCATCACTGCGCCGTCGGCATTGGGAACAACAACGGGCGGCGGGTATCGATTTGATTCCTTCCAACGATTTTTCGTTGTACGACCATGTGCTGGATCTGAGCCTTACCCTCGACGCCGTGCCCGAGCGATATCAGGCCGTTTTATCGGCCCATCCGCAAAACAACGCCCTCGATATGTATTTTGCCATGGCACGCGGCTACCAGAAAGATGGACTCGACATCAAAGCCATGGAAATGACCAAATGGTTTGATACCAATTATCACTACATCGTTCCAGAATTCACCAAAAATCAATCCTTTCGTCTCGCATCTGACAAGATTTTCAATGAATTTGAAGAGGCCTTGCAATGGGGTATTTTGACCAAGCCCGTTTTGCTAGGACCTGTTTCGTATCTGTTGGTGGGCAAAGAAAAAGAGGAAGGTTTTCATCGGTTAGACCTGCTACCCAAACTACTCCCCGTTTATTGTCAAATACTCGAACGGCTCCACGCCGCTGGTGCCGAGTGGGTTCAGTTTGATGAGCCTTGTCTGGCGCTGGATTTGACGTACAAAGAAAAGGATGCGTTGCGGTTGGCCTACGGAACCATTCGGACCCAATTCCCAAGCCTAAAAACGCTGCTGGCCACTTATTTTGACGGCTTACGCGACAATATCCTGACCGCTTCTCACCTATCTGTCTGTGCATTACACGTTGATTTGGTTCGTTTTCCGAGTCAATTTGACGACTTATTGATTGCCCTGAAAGAGCCCATGTCGCTGTCGCTAGGAATCATCGACGGACGCAATGTCTGGAAAAATGACTATGCTAAGTCGTTGTCATTCATCCAAAAAGCCGTGGCAAAACTGGGACCAGACCGCGTCATGATTGCTCCTTCGTGTTCGTTGCTGCATTGTCCTTCAGACTTAGCATTGGAAAAAGACTTGCCCCACGAAATCAAAAACTGGCTGGCCTTTGCCAAACAAAAATTGCAGGAAATAACTGATTTATACGACATTGCAGTAAATGACAAAGTGAATGTACTGGCAGAAAATCAAGCCGCCCTTATGAACCGTCGAACTTCACCGTTGATTCACAAACAACACGTCAAAAAAAGAGTGGCGGAGCTTAAAGAGAAAGATACCCAACGCAAAAGCCCTTTTGAAGTACGACAAAACAAACAAAAGTCCCTGCTGAATCTTCCACTTTTTCCCACAACTACCATTGGGTCTTTTCCCCAAACAGAGGACGTACGTCAACGCCGAGCAAAGTATAAAAAAGGGGAACTAACGCCCAAACAATACGAAACAGCCCTCGAAGAACACATTCAAAAGGCGGTAATCTGGCAGGAAGAACTCGGATTAGACGTTTTGGTTCACGGTGAGTTTGAACGCAACGATATGGTGGAATATTTTGGAGAACAACTCGAAGGCTATGTTTTTACGCAAAACGGCTGGGTACAGAGCTACGGCTCACGCTGCGTAAAACCACCCATTCTTTACGGCGACATTGAACGCTCCCAACCCATGACGGTTCGTTGGACGGTCTACGCGCAGTCACTTACCCAAAAATACATGAAAGGTATGCTAACAGGCCCGATTACGATATTGCAGTGGTCGTTTGTGCGCGATGACCAACCCCGCAGCGACACCATGATGCAGCTCGCACTGGCCATTCGGGACGAAGTAGCAGATTTAGAAAAAGCGGGCATCAAAATCATTCAAATCGACGAAGCCGCTATCCGAGAGGGATTACCTCTGCGAAAAAGTGACCGCAAAGCCTACCTCGACCAAGCCGTACAAGCGTTTCGTTTGTCGTCGGCGGCAGTACGGGACGAAACCCAGATTCACACGCACATGTGTTATTCGGAGTTCAGGGATATTATTGAAAATATTGCGGCCATGGATGCCGACGTAATCACGATTGAAACCTCCCGCTCGCAGATGGAGTTGTTGGATGACTTTGCTGGCTTTAATTATCCCAACGAAATCGGACCTGGAGTATACGACATTCACAGCCCCCGCGTGCCCACGGTGGAAGAAATGGTTGGATTGTTGGAAAAAGCCTTGACGGTATTGCCGGCAACAAACCTGTGGGTCAACCCCGACTGCGGCCTGAAAACCCGCAAATGGCCCGAAACCGAAGCTGCCCTCAAAAATATGGTGGAGGCAGCTGGCAGAATACGTAGTTTGGTAGAACAGGAATCTTATTCGTAATGATTACTTTTCATTGGCAAAGTGTAAAACTTTGCCAATGAAAAATTCACCCACTGCCCCATTTTGTAAAAAATCAATTCAAATTTCGCTCCAACTCCAACGCCATTGGCACCAAGACGTGGTCTTCAATGATGGCGTGCTTGCGCAGTTCCATCTCAAACAGTTCGACCTGATTGAGAAAAATTTTATACGGCAACGGCAGCGCCTGATTGCCCGAATAGCGCCTAATCAAAGTACTTACCTGTTCCAATTCATCTTCAATGCACGCGTGCGCTTCCATAAAACCGCAAATACTAAAATCGGGATTTGAGGCCAATTTTAGCGTGTTTTGTACTCCCTTGGAGGCCTTGATTAACAGTTGTATGTACGGGAATAAATCCTTTTCTTCAAAGCGAATATGGTCAATTAGTTTTGCTTTGTAATTATTAAAAAAGTACGCCAAACTCGCCAATAATTGATAACTCTCACTGTACTTACTAAAAATATCCACCAACGACTGTTCGATTTCGGGCAGCTTTTTCGTAAGATAATACCGGTGCGTTGCCTGTAAATAAGTCAAAATTTCCTCAAGAGAAAACTTATACATCTTTTCAAAGGGAAAACCATCTGAATTTGTGTACAAATCCTGAATAAGCTCCATTAATTCGGGATCCATATCCATCGTTTGGTGCAGCTCTCCCGCCACCATACCAGGTTGATTCGAAGGTTTTACTTCAAACCGTTCTAATACAAGCTGATGTACCTTTTCAGAATCGATAAACTCGTTTATTGCGGTCATTATTTTGGGGTTTGAGTTTAAGCAAATTTAAGAAAAAACAACCCACAAAGTATAATTATATCAATATTTTTTTTAATTTTTCTTGACCACCCTCCAAATTGGCTACAATCGTCTATTTTACCCCTATTAATTGTTAATTATTTGATAACCATTGATTTTACTATGTTTCAACATATAATTTTCTCCTGCTCACTCACAAAAGAACAACCTCATAACGCTTTAGTTAACCATCATCTTAGGGATATTTTCTGACCAAACTCTAACCCATATACGCTAAGTACTAAAAAGTTGGAATACAACAAACCCAGTGAACTGGCAGAAACACCAATTCACTGGGCCTGTTGATGAAATCCTAAAGGCGAACGGTGCTAACTTTAATCGTATTCAATTTATTGGCCTGCTTCACCTCATAAGCCACAATGGCCTGACTATCCGTTACCAATACGCTGGCATTGGTTCCATTTTCGGAGTTTTCAACCCAACGTGTTTCAGAAACGGCGTTGGGACTAATTTTCCGAAGTCCTATTGACGTAACCCCCTCTTCACTATTTTCTTTGACTTGTTCCCACACCACCACCGACGCATTGGGGGCGGTCACGAGGTACGAATTTTTGGCCGTCGGGTTATCCAAAACAAACAGGCGCTTCCCTTCGTTGGTCACCACCCGCAAACCAGACGAATTGGTGGCGGTTCCCGAAAACCAAGAAATCAGGGCACTTTCTCCAAAAACACTGGAACTCGCTCCGCTGTGTGGGCAACCTTTTAGTTGCCATTGGTCGTTAAAAAGAATTTGCGATTTTGAAAAAGTAGCGCCGTTGTCGGCAGAAGTCATTTTGGCAATGTCCCGAATATCGTTGTTGTTGTCACGGTAATAAACGTTAAGAATGCCTTTTGAATCAACCAACAAGCTGATATTACAGCAATCACACACGACGGGGTCAATGAGTTTTTCTTCTTGAAATACGCCATTTTTTGTAATCACCATCCGCAAATCTCGCTCTTCGTGTTTGGTACTGTTTTTCACATCTTTCAGGTAAGCCACCGCAATTTCGTCATTTGGCAACACCACCGCGTCGAAAAAGCCTCTTACCAAAGGCGTTGGGTCACTGTCGACCGAAACTGGCGCCGTCCAAGTATTTCCTCCATCTTTTGAAACGGTATATTTAATTTGCGACTCTCTCTTGGGTCGGCCGCCGTTTGCGGGAGCCGTCGCGGGTTTATCATGGTTTGCGTGGCCACCTTCGTGCGCCGTTGGAGCGGGTTTTTGCTCTCTAGGCGGCGTAGCTGCTCCCGAACGGAAAGAAAAAACCGCTGCCATCGTTCCATCTTTTTTGAACAACAATTTCGGACGTGCCAATCGGCCATTGCCCAAACCAGCATCGGCAAAAATTAATTTCTTATCAGAAAACGTTTTTCCTCCGTCTTTGGACACCGATAAGTAAAGATAAACCACGTTTTTATCGTCTTTTTCGGTCCAGTAAAGCACCGCCTCGCCTTTGTTATTTTTGGCGAGCGTTGGCAAAGCGTAGGCACGACTTTCGTCGGCAAAAAGCGGATTATTGGCCCCTGAAGGGAAATTTCCCGTAAGCAGGAACAAAGTGAAAACTAAAAAAAAGAGACTTTTCATTGTGTATATTTAGTGATGAATTAAACGCTAAAAAGCAGTTCATTTAGGCTCAGAGAGCGCACAAATGTAGCGTCTATTTATAATTATTCCAAATAAATTCAAGGCCGCCTTGTTAAACTATCTGAACGGTTTTTTCAGAAGATACCGATATAGTGATTACCTGCTTTGTTGACAAGCTTTGCCCCTTTCGTCACCGCTCCCGTTTTTTTGTTGAAGATGTAGATGTTTCCGTCCTTGCCAACGGGCGTAACGGCCACAAAAACCTCATCACCGCTCACCAAAATACCCTGGTATTGTCCAAAATTCAAATCAGCATCGTATTCAATATTTACTTTGGTGGCCGTCTTAGCATTCAAGTCCAAGCGAGCGATGTAGCCTTGCTCGGTGCCGTCGTGGGTATAAAGCACATAAGCGATACCGTCGCCCGCATACTTCCAACTATCAACGTATGCGTTTTTAACGCCCAGCGCGGCATCTAAACTAAAGATGTACGAGTTGTCGTACTCGTTGTTGGTATTAATTTTGAGGATGTGCGAACCTTTGCTGTCACGCTGAGTGGCTTGATAGATATTGCCATCTTCTGCCACAAAAGCATTAGGACTACGGTAGCCACTGTTATCACCAAAACTTACCGTTGAAGTAATGACTTTCGGGTTTTCGAGTGACGGATAATCTACAACAACCGATTTGGTTCCTAAGCGGTCGAAAGTACTTTCGGTAAGACCCGTAGCAGGGTTGTACTTACGCATCCATGTGCCAAGAATGAGTTTGTTTTGTGCTTTGTTGAGCAATGGAGCATCGAAACGAAAAAAACAATGACCGTTTAATTCTTCTTCGGCTGATAGTGGCACTTGATATTGTTTATACCCATTTATCAACACTTTTTGAAGGTCAAGTGAAAGCACAGTAGCTGTACCTCGGTAATATTGAAACGGCTTGGTTTTATCAGTAGCGTTGTTGGCGGCAATGCTTGCAATATTTAATGCTACCCCCGTTTTATCTCCATCCATCAGTTTTGACCAGCGGGGCGTTGTGGTAGCATATTGAGAAATATTTACCGTAACGTCTTCCTGTACAAAACTTCCTGCTCCGCCTACTTTGTAGCGGGCAAATTCGCCTCCATTATCTCCCGAATAAGCAATATTGAAAAGCGTATTTCCGTCTTCCGATGATTGTAAACGAGCCGTTCTGGTAGATTTTACGGGAAAACCTTGATCATAAACGCTTATTGACACATTCGGGTTTCTTGCATCTTCTTTACTAACCGAATACACGACCGTGCCGCCGTTTCCATCGCCTGCGGTGGTTCCCATCAAGGCACCCGCCACCGTAATCCATCGGCTTTGGTTGGTCACGGGGTCAATATCATCAGTCGAATCCGATTTATCACAACTCGCCAAGGTAAATGCGGTAATAACTGTGGTATAGCGTAAAAAATTTGTCAACTGTGTTTTCATTTGATTTTGATATGGATTGGTTATTAAAAATGATTGATTAAATAATTGATTTTCAGATAAAAAGCACGCCCAGGCTTCTGTACAGCAAAGTTGTCGTACGCTTGGCGGTCAAAGAGGTTTTTGGCATCCGCGGTGATAACAAACTTACTATTAGGAAAGGCGTAGCTCAAACCAATGTCCTGAATGTACTGGCGTGGGGTTCGGAAGTCTTCAATTTCTAGCCACGAAGTATAAAACCGCTCGACAAAATGGAAGCTGTAATACAGATTCAAAGCAGAATTTTTCTTGAACAGGTTTTTAAGCGTGTACTGAACATTGCTGTTGGCGGTCCAATAAGGTTCGTTGGGAAGCTGCTTGTTGAAGTAGGGATATTCTCGCCCGTTCTCGTCGAATTGAACATTGAAAACTGAGTTAAATTTTGACATATTTACCCCCACAATCAGTTTATTATCAAACGTATAGCGAAAATCTGACTCAAAACCGATTGACTTGTTTTTTCCAATGTTTTCGTAAGGATTGGTTTGCAGGGCATCATTCACCCTTGGGTTGATTCTTTGGGTTATTTTGTCGCGCGTGTCACGAATAAAGCCCGAAACGGTGAACGAATATTTGTGTTTCCCCGCGTAGAAAGTGCCCGCATTCAGCCCGACATTTAGATTATTGCTCACCTCAGGTCGAATCCCAAAGTTTTCTACGATATTTTCTCCCGGGCTTCCAAATACCTCATTTTCAGAAGGCAAACGCACCGCTTTTTCGGCAGAGGCCAAAAGGGTAAATCTGGACGTAATGGCGTACGATAAGGCCATCCCGTATCCTTTGGCGGTTTTATGGCTGTTGGTTCGGTTTTCGGTACGCGTACTCTGCCCATCCACCATTCGCAGTACAGGGTCCATGCGGTCGATTCCCTGTTGATAGTACTTATAAAAGAGATTGTTTTTAAACTTTGCATTGAAAGCCTGCAACTCATAAGCCACTGAGGTGATGTTTTTTTCCAGATTACGGGTCCCTATAAACTCCCGCTCGATTTCTGAACGCATAAAATCCTGTTCCCTTCGGTCAATGGCATAATAGATGTGGTTCACCACAAAGCGATGATTTTTGGACAGGTCATAATTAAAACCCGCTCGGAATGTGCTCACATTTCTGTCAATGTGATTGAGGGTTGGGGCTGCTTGCTGAGCGCCCGTTGGCCTCAAAATAGGGTCGCCGTTGAGGCCAACGCTTATTTGGCCGTACCAATTGTAATTCCACTTGACCGTATCGCTCACCACCTGACCGCGTTTGCTGTACATTCCGTTTACGTTGAATTCCAGCCCTTTAACTAGGAAATTTTTCTTGACATAATTAAGGCTGAATACATTGGATTGTGACTCACTGGTGCGGCCTTTGTAAGGAATTGACATATAGGTGCCATGCTGGATTTCTTTGTAGTCATTTGAGCCATTATAACCAATCAAAAACTGGTCAGCCCACTTAACATTGGTAAATCCCACCTGTATTTGCCCACCCGTTGAGCGGTAAGCATCGTCAAATCTTCGGGCCCTAACGTACTCGTAGCGGCCATTCGGAAGGATATTTCTGACGAATTTGCCCCACACCTCGTAATCATTGTCTGAATAGTTGTGAAACGCCGACGCCCTCACCGTAAAACCCGTTTTTTCGTCACGGTAAGTACCGTTGAAATTGGTTTGAAAAGTATTGAATGAACCATACGAAACCGATGCCGTTAGGTTATTCATTGACCCTTTTTTGAGAATAACATTGATGGCTCCCCCCAGGGCGTCGTCGGCCAAATGGGCCGGGATAACGCCCTTGTATACTTCGATTCGCTCAATAAGCGCAGGCGGAATGCTATTTAGGCTAAAAGACTCCCCGTAAGTCGAAATCGAAATGCCGTCAATAAAAACCCGAACTGAGTTGCCCGACATCCCGTTTAGGTTATAATTTACGGCCGAACCCAGCCCGCCATTTTGACGCACTCTGATACCTACGGTTCGGTCTAGCAACTCATTTGTTTGAAAATTGCGTTGCGCCACTTCTTTGGTTTCGATGACGTTGACGGCAAACCCCTTGGTTTCAATCTCTTTTTTCTCCGATTTCTGAATGACAAGGACTTCATTCAAATCAACGTTTTTGGGTTTGACAATGATTGACAACTCAATCTGCGCCTTATTGACGTTCACTTTTATACTTTGGGTTTCAATCTCAACCGATGAAACAATAAGTTCGTCTTGTCCAAAAGGCACGTTTTTTAACACAAAAAATCCGTTGTGATCGGCAATGATGGCTTTGTTGCATTGGGTCAACTTTATGCCCGCGTAGCTTACGCCGCCGTTTTCTTTGGAGTAGACCTTACCTTTGATGGTAGCCGTTTGTCCCAAGCCACTGAGATAAATCAGCGTTAATAATATGGTAATAAAAACGATTCTCATGCCCCTATTTGGTCAACACCTGTTTTGTTGCTGTTCTGTCAGTTGTATTCAGTACTTGTTTTTGGCGGCCGTATCCACGGCGGCGGCCCCACCAAATGTAAAATCCAGTGATGGGCAAACTCGCCGCAATCAGGCTGACAAAAAAAGCGAGTACTTTGCCCGCCAATCCACCGATGGCCCCCACGTGGATATCGTAGTTCATCCGCAAAGTTTTATCGGCCAACGTCGCGTCTTTAAAGCGTCCGTAAATGTGATTGACGGGTAACTCCTGCAATGAGTATTGGTCAAAATAGCGATAATCCGTTCTCCAAAATGTACCTTCTTCTTCGTTGATATTCACCGCAATAGAAGAGGAATCTGTTTCAGGAATGTGCACTTCCAACGTTTTGGCATTGGGGTATTCTTGTTGCATTTGATACCAAATCAGATCAATGGCGGGGGCTGGCGAAGAAGGCAAAATGGGCTGAATCATGGCTGAAATAGGCTCCTCAAAAAGCAGTGATTTCTCCCCTCCCAGCCTCGTATAGACCGAACTTGCAAACCACTGAAACCCCCATACCAAGCCAGTAGCGGCCAAAATAAGGATGAAAAAAGCTCCATAAAAACCCAAAATATTGTGCATATCGTAGTTTTTACGCTTCCATTGCATTCCTTCTTTCCACCGAAACCAAACGCGTTGTTTGGCCGCTGCTCGGTTTTTGGGCCACCACAGCACAATCCCCGAAATAAGCATCACCACAAAGGCCAGCGTAAAATACGCCACTACGGGTTGGCCAATGTGGGGAGGTAGCCACAGATAAAAATGCCCCTGCAACACTATCCGAAAAAAGTCCGCGTCCATATCTTTGACTTTCAACACTTTACCCGTATAAGGGTCGAGGTACACGATATAATAATACGACGGGTCGAAGTGAAAAAAGATGGCTTGAGCGGCTCTGGAATTGCCCGAATACATAACGGCATGAAGGTGCTTTTGGGGTAACTGTCGGGTGGCTATCTCCTTCAAAACGGAAGGAGATAGCTGAACAGAAGCACGCGGCTCAACGTATCGGAAGGATTCGGTCGCATTCAGAATTTCTTCCTGAAAAGCGTACAAACATCCCGTAATGCTGATGATAAACACCACAATCCCCGACGCCAACCCAAGCCAAAGGTGCAGCAGTCCAATGATTTTTTTGAACTTCATGGTTGATTAAAATTTATAACCAATGCTAAGTCGGCTGTTGCGGAGTGGCTCGGTTTGCCAATAGTACGCGTTCAACCACGTATAGGGCGCGCCCGAAAACAGGTATTCATTCAGTAAGTTGTTGACATTGAGGGCTACCGTCAGGCGGTTGCTCTGCCACGACACGGCTCCGTCGAGACGAAAATAATTGGGCAGCGCTTGGTTCGTTCCGTCAAATACATACCACGACGAACGGTCCACTTGCCACTGATACCCCAGCGAAGCGCCCAATCCTTTCAAGTTGCCATTGCTAACGCGGTACGAAAGCCACGCGTTGGTGATGTGCTTTGTAGCGCCCGCTACGGCCACGCCCACCTTCTTTTCGTCGGTATCTTTGGTCACTTTTGCGTCGGTGTAGGCATAATTCAGGGTCAAATCGAGGCCTTGGAGCAGTTGGCCGCGTAAGTCAAACTCCACGCCTTTGGTTTTGGTTTGCCCCAATTGAATCGAGAAATTCGGGTTGTTTGGGTCAGCGGTCAGGACGTTATTTTTGGTAATTTGGTACAACGAAACGGTCGAATTCCAACGCCCTCCCATCCATTCTTTTTTCAAACCAGCTTCGGTATTATTGCCCGTAATGGGGTCAAAACTCTTTCCATTAACATCCGCACCCGCCTGAGGAATAAAGGCTTGGTCGTACATTGCGTAGGCAGAAGTGCTTTTATTCAAGGAAACGCTCATACCTATACGTGGTGTAAATTTACTGCTTTTTACACTGCCCGAATACGGGTCATAGTCTTTGGCGGTGGTGTATCTTCCCGCCAGGGTCAGCCGAATTTTTCCATCCCAAAATCGCAGCTCATCCTGCACGTATAAGCCCGAATAACTTTGTCCATAATTCACCCCGCGATTCCGAAGGCTCTTCGAGCGGTCAAATACGGGCAATGAATCTGCGGGTACTGTTCCGTAGACGGGATGATAAATATTGAAAGGAACCGCCCCTTTCAACGTGCTGGCCTGCGCCCAGTCGGCAAAATATTCTTTCTGCCCCATGTCCAACCCCGCCAGAATACGGTGCGTAACACCACCCGTTTTAACATCACCGTTCACAAAAATCTGCCCTATTCTGTTGATTCCCAAGGCATCCCAGATACTAATGCCACGCACGATTGTCCCGTCGCTATTTACCGTACTGGGCCACATACTTGTCCCGATTTGGTTGTAATTGTAGTACGCCAATTGCCCCGTCAGCTTCCAGTCTTTGTTAATTTGGTGATTCAATATCAATAATAAACTGTGGTCGTTGATGTTGGTCGGGTCCAAATTAGGCTCCGTCAGGGTAAAGTTTACTGGCAAGTGCTCGTAGGGCTTTTGCGAAAACACGTAGGCCGAGCCAATCATCGACATTTGTGAATATTGATACGTGTATTCGGCCGTCAACGAAGTTTTATCGTTGATTTTGTACTTAATCACGGGCACTACCGAATAGCGATTGTTAAACTCATAGTCGCGGTGCGAGCCTTTCATTTGGCCCATCACGTTGAGGCGGTACTGCAATTTTCCGTCTTTGCTCAGCAAGCCGTCAAAGTCGGCGGTGGCGCGGTAGGTGTCAAAACTTCCCAGCGTCAGCGTCATTTCACCTTTGGTAATGCCCGTCGGCTTTTTCGTTACCACGTTATAAAACCCACTCGGCTCGCCGTTGGCCATCATAAAACCCGCCGGGCCCTTCACAAATTCGATGCTTTCCACCATGCTCATGTCTTCGGCAAGTGGTCCCCAAGGCATCTGAACGTTCATACCGTTGCGAAAAGCCGCAATTTGTGAGCCGCGCATGTTCAGCAATGCGTAGTTGTCCCAATGTTCGAGGCGGGTCACCCCGCTCACGTTGCGGGTTACCCCTTCGAGCATGTCAAAAATTTGTTGGTCGTTAATCAACGCTTTGGTCAATACCTGAATATTTTGGGGCGTTTCAATCAACGGCGTCTTCAACCGAAGCGAAACCGAAGGCATATCGGCATTGTATTTATTGGGGAAAGCCGTCACGACCACTTCTTCCAATTGGCGCAGATTTTCTTTCAATACTACGTTTACGTCCGACACCTGCCCCGCCGTGGCCGCCACGCTTTGGGTTTGGGTCTCCAGCCCGACAAAGCTCACCTGAAGTGCGTAATTGCCCGCTTTCACTTTTTCAAACAAGAATTCACCTGCTTGGTTGGTGACGGTTCCTTTGCCCGTACCTTTCAGGTTTACGTTCACAAATTCAGCCGCTTTGCCGTCGCTCGTCGTGATGCGGCCTTTGATGGTTGCGTGTTGGGCCATTACCCAGCAGGATAAGAATAATAATGCAAGGGAGAGGTAGATTTTCATTGTTTTAGTGGGGATACTGATAAGGTTCATTTTTATAAAAAGAGGTATGACTGATGGGTAAAAAAACTGGTAAAAATTAAGTAAGGTAAAGTGTAGTCCGACAAAACAAAACCGTGTTGAAGCCAAAGCATCAACAATCTAAAAAAGTGTATTACAGATAGATAACTAGAATACTTAATGCTTCAATTAACATTTTTGAGCATTTTTCGCGCCTCTACAGTGAGGGCTACTTCATTCATTAGCGTGAGCAATTCACTCACTTCGGCGTACGAAAAGAGGAGATAAAAATTGGATAAAGGCGTGTAATGAATGAGCTCTTTGCCGTGAGGGGTTTCAAAGGTTTCCATCATTCTTTTTTCGGTCAATAATTGCCGAAACCACTCAAATTCACTTTCATTCAAACAAAACATAATGTTCTTAAAAGCAATGTGATAAACCTTACAGATTTCACATACGCCTACGTATCCGTACTCTTTTTCGAGAAGGGTTCTAAAGGGGTGTTGGTGTGACATAAGGGTGCTGTTTTTAGGTAAACTTAAAGTAATGGCCAGATGGGTTATATCATTTCTCAATCACTCTCCATCTTTTTCAAGAATGAAATAAGCAACTGTATTTATTTAGATTAATTATAAATAATGGACAAAGGAATAGACTATTTAGATTCAATCCAAATAATTTCTCTCTTTTTTTTATCCTTGGTTTAACATTAACCCACCCCTCCCAAATGCATACCATGATTGCTGGCTTAAAACCTCCAATGGTATTTTTCTAATAAATTCTAAATCAAGAAAATACTTCACCATCAACTACCTTACAGTCAACATTTTGTATCGATTGAGAAAGATTGCAAAATCTAAATTTGGAGAAAAGTACGTTTTTAATATACCTTTGCATCAGTTATTGGTGCCTGATGTACGCCTCTGTGCGTGCCGATTGGCTTAATAGGGAATCCCGTTTCATTCGGGGGCTGTTCCCGCAACTGTACGTTTCAATACATTGTCGCTCACCTTTCAGTCACTGTTCTAAATTCAAAAAGAATGGGAAGACCAGCGCCAACGAAACAAGCCAGGAGACCTGCCAACAATCATTCTTGACGAGTCCTTACGGGTAATGAGGCAACGTCGAGCGTTCGATTTCACGTTCACATTTTCGGCAAAACACCTTGATTTACAAGCTCCTTCGGTTTGTTAGCTGCGTCCATATCGTGGTATTGTCGGCTATTGCTCCGCACCTCTACGCCCAAAAAGAGCAAAGCCTCTGCGAAGTAACCGTGCGGGGAGTACGGCCCGAACGCTTCATGGTGGGACAAAAAGTGCAGGAAATTGATTCGGTCCAACTTACGCGCTTTCGTTACAGTACGTTGGCAGATTTCCTCCAGTTTCAAAGTCCCGTGGCGTTCAAAAGTTACGGGGCAGGGCAAGCCACAAGCATTGCTTTTAGGGGAACTTCCGCCAATCATACGGCGGTGCTTTGGAACGGTGTCAACATCAATTCGCCGTCGTTGGGGCAAAGTGATTTTTCGACGATTCCAGTGGCGGGCTTCGACCAAATGAGCGTACAGTACGGCTCGGCGGCAAGCTGTGTCGGTACTGATGCCGTGGGAGGCAGTATTCAACTACGCTCCGTACCCGATTTTAAGCAAAAAGGGCTTCAAACCTTGGCCGCCTTTCGGCTCGAAAGCTCCGAAAATTATACGGGTCAAGCGGGGCTACGTTTCAATCAGAAAGCAGGGAAAAATTGGATAATTTCGGGCAAAACCCTATTGTATGGCAGTATTTTTAATAACGATTTCGGGACCGAACCCCACCGCACCCGCCAAGGCGAAAGCTATTCGTTTGAGCCCACCCGAACTACCCAAAAAGGCGTGCTACAAGACCTGTATTGGCAACATCAAAAAGGCAACCTATTCTCGCTTAATCTCTGGCTGACCGACAATACCCTCACCATTCAGCCCCATCAAGTTCCGTTGCGTGAAGTCACCCGTACGCAGGCCTACCGCGTGCTGGGTTCGTATCAGATTGGTAAAACACTGATCCGAACGGGTTTCATCCGCGACGTGATTGATTACGGCAAAGGGGAGAATCTAACCCCCAGCCATACCGAAATCGACCGTTTTATTCTCCGTACCGAGCACGATTTTTCGTGGATTCAAAGCTGCGACAAAGGCACTAATCTCAAAATTGGGGCCGAATTGGTGCATTATAATGCCCGCGTGGATGGCTATGGAGATGAGGTAAAAAGAGAAAATCGGGCCGATTTTTACGCCTTACTCCGACATCAATTCAACGGCAAACTCAGCGCATCGCTCAACCTGCGGCAAGCCTTGGTGACCCGATTCAGCCCCCCATTTACCCCCTCGCTGGGTGTGGAGTACACCGCGTTTACGCGTCCGCGTACCAAAATTAGTTTTAGCGGAAATACATCCCTCAGTTACCGTGTACCTACGCTCAATGAGCGTTACTGGGTCAATTTGGGCAACCCTGAACTCCGCCCCGAACGCGGTTTCAACAAAGAAATCGGCGTGACTTGGAAACAGCGTTTGGCCGAAATGAATCAATTTTCGGTATCTGTCACGGCCTTTCATAATCTCATCGACGATTGGACGTATTGGAATCCAGAGCGTAATTATCGGGTCGAAAACCTCCAGCAGGTACTTTCCAAAGGGCTTGAATTTACGGTTGGCTTAAAAACCCAATGGCATAAAACGCAGTTGGACGCCAACCTAAATTATGGTTTGACCGATGCTTCGCAACAAAAAACTTACGGGCCTTACACCCAAGACTTTATCGGAAAACAACTCATTTATGTGCCACGGCACACATTTGGGGGAACGCTTACCACCACCCACGGCAAAGCTTCCCTCACCGTGCAACAGCAATTTAATTCGGAACGTTACAGCACTTTTGACCATTCGGGACGGCCTTTTGCCCCCTATTTTCTGCTGAACGCGGTGTTGAATTATCAATTTCAAAAAGGAAACTTTCGCAGCGACATCGCCCTTCAGGGAAACAACCTAACCAATACGGTATATCCCAATCTCAAGAAAAACGTGATGCCTTTAAGAACACTATCACTCAACGTTATTTTTTATTTTCAATCAAAACAACCCACAAATGAATCGTAATTATCTGCTTATTATCAGCCTTTTAACTGTTGGTTTCTCTGCCTGTAACTCCACCGACCCCGTACCGTCTCAACCCTACGACAATGGTGTACTCGTCATCAATGCGGGAAATTTTCTGGACAACAACGGGTCTATTTCTTTGGTGCAACGAACTTCAACGACCGCCTCGTATGACATTTTTCAGAAAGAAAACAGTCGTACGCTTTCGGGGAGCCTGAGCGGTTATGCAGAAGTCAATGAAAAAGGCATTATCCTCGTCGATAACTCAACGGCGGGCAAAGACGGCATCGAAATCGTCGACGCCCACACGTTTAAAAGTCTGGCGTCTATTCCTTCTACCGAAGTGGAGAATCCACGGGCGGTGGTCAAAGCGACCGATACCAAAGCCTACTTTACCTGCTGGGATGCTACGGGTGATTTTTCTAATTTTTACAAAAACCCTGGCTACGTGGCCGTGCTTGATTTAACCACCAACAAATTGACCAAGAAAATCCCCGTCCAAAACGGCGCCGAAAGCATTTTGGTCATTGGCAACGAAGCCTTCGTGGGAAATACGGGAAGCGGAATGACAAAAATTACCGTTATCGACATCGCCACCGATGCCGTTAAACAATCCATCGAGATTGGCCGAAATCCTGAATTAGTGGGTCTTGATGTCAATAACAAACTTTGGCTGTATGCGGGAGGAGAAATGGTACGGCTAAACACCCAAACCAAAACGGTAGAAACACGTTTTAAAATTACGTCGCCCAATGCGTCAAAATCGCCCAGTTCGTTCACGCTGAGCGCCGACAAAAAAACCATTTATTTCACCAATTCATTCTACGACGCAGCCGACGGCTACCTCCAAAAAGGCGAAACTTACAGCTTTTCCATCGATGCGGCGGCTGTAGTGGCTGATAAACCTTTCATCAATCGGCTATTTTCGGGTGGGTTGGGCGTTGACCCACAAACGGGCGTAATTTATGCGGGTTTGGTGCCCTCTTTCAAACAAGCAGGCTATGTTCTCCGCTTTCAACCCAACGGTACGTTGATTGATTCGGTCAAGGCCGAAATCGCGCCGAGTACTTTTTACTTTAAGAAATAATACCCATTAACAGCCATGATATTTTAAGTCCGAAGGGCAGGCCGTTTGGGTCTGCCTTTTTTGTTTAAAAGTAAACAAAAAACCTCCTAACCAACTGACGGATAAGTTAATACCTTAATTTAGGTTCGACCCAAAGGGCAGTTAGGCAAAGCAAAAATAGCCCCAGCCACGCCCAATCTGGCAATTTTGCGGTCATCTGTTGCGTCGTTCCTGTCGAAAATTTCGACTGATTGCTCTTGTGCGCCTGCACGCCCTCCGCCATTCGGGCCGCATTCGATACCGCCGTTTCATTTTCCTCTACGTACACTTCCAACGAATCTTGAAAGGGCTGCCAACCCGATTTTCGGAAGGTATAATCTGTGCCATAACTAAGCGAGTTGAGGGCAGAACGCTGGAGCAAAACCGTATCTTTGGCCACCGAAACGGTCGCGAGAGGTTGCGAAAATTTATTCAAAACCAAGCTCGCACGCGTGTCTTTCCAAAGCGGTGCATTGATCACAATATTTCCTTCTTGTGATGGCACTAATGCCTGCAAAATACCCGACCAAATTTTATCATAGGCCAAGCTATCGCCGCTTAATTTCAACGAAAAAGTTTCGTTTAATAAACTCAGCCCCACCATTCCACCCGTTTTTTGCACGGCTACGGGATAGCCCAAAATGTTTTTTTGGTTTGGATTTTCTGCCAATCGGTACGGCAAAGCCGTGAGTCCGCTTCCTACCAAAACACTTTCATCATTGGAGATTTTCTTCAGATTCCATTTCGTTCCCAGTGCGACATTGACCTTTTTTGCAGCTTGCTCCGGGTCAGTTATGTTGTAAAACAAAACACTTTTTCCATCCGAAACGGCCTTTTTCACCAACGGATGGCTGGCATTGTCGGGGTCGGTAAAGACAATATCGGGCACAAAGTCCTTTTTATTTTTGCCCTGATTCATGGACACGCTCGTTTGGGTATTCTTGGCTACGGCCGTTACCATTTCTACCCTCCCGCCCTTTTTTCCCAACCACTCCGCCACGGCTTTGCTCTCAAAATCAGGATTTTGCAAAACAAAGTAGGCTGAAATAGGCTGCGGTTTTCGGGAATAGAAAGCCACTTTCTGTAAGGGTTGATTGTCTAACACCAAGGTGGTTTCGGTTCGTCCAATGGCAAAAGAAGGAAACGTCAACCGAAAAGTTTGGCTTCCCTTGCGCAACAACACACTGTCCAGTACCTGATTGGCATAGTTGATTTTGAGCACCTTGGGCGCATCCAAGGCCATGGCTCCCGACACTTCCTGCAATTCTCCTTTTCGGAGCATGGCCTTCCACTCAATCGACTGTAATTCGTTCTTTTTAAACCACGGAATCCAATGAATCTCGTGCTGGCTCAGGCGGGCAAGCGTGTGCGGGCGAGCATCTTGCCCCAGCACGTAAACAGTCCCCAATTGCGCCACAAAATCAGCCGTTTCTGACGTACGGCGCTCAAAGTCCTCTAAGGAAACAGTTTCGGTAATCTTCAAGCTTTCTTGGGCTTTTTTTACCGCCTCTAAGGGTACATTTTCGCTGACGAGCAATACGCGACTGGTATCGGCCGAGGTTGTCCAATGCGGATGGATGACATAAATTAAAAGTACCATTCCCATCAAAACGTTGAGCCCCAAACGGATTTGTTTTCTTTTTTTTGGCAACGAGTTGGACCTCAAAAGGGCTCCTATTTGAACGGTCGTTAGCGCGACCAAAGCAACAATAATCAACCCATCAAGCAGCGTTAGGGAAGAAAAAAAGGTCAGAAAAAAGAATAAAAAGGTCATTCAGCAATAAGGATTGTGGATCATTTCATAAAAATAAGGAAGAAATCCCCAAAGACAACGCCAAGCGGCCCATAAAAAAACCCTTTTCCGATGGAAAAGGGTTTTTGTTTCACTGTCAAAAAGGAAGGTTGCGGTGAGATCGGCCCGTTAAAATGCCTTGGGGTCTCCCTTCACCATGTTGTAAGCAGTACGGAGTACAATCTGAAAATCAAGTACTAAGCTCCAGTTTTCAATGTACCAAATATCATAATCGACGCGTTTGCGCATCAGGCCGATTTCTTGCGTTTCGCCCCGGAAACCATTCACCTGCGCCCATCCCGTAATGCCCGGCTTAAGGCGGTGACGAATCATGTAATTATCAATTTTTGGAAGCGTTTCTAAGCTATGCTTTACCGCGTGTGGACGCGGGCCTACCACCGACATACTTCCCAGCAGCACGTTGATGAACTGCGGAAGTTCGTCGAGGTTGGTCTTCCGTAAAAATCGCCCTACTTTTGTAATGCGCGGGTCATCTTGGGTCGTTTGGTTAAATCCACCATCCGCTCTTACCGTTGATGCGTTGTGGTACATGGTTCTGAACTTCCAAACCCCAATGTTACGTCCGCGTTGTCCCCAGCGGTCCTGTACAAAGAACACCGGTCCGCGCGAATCCCACCGAATGGCTAAAGCAATCAACGGAAATAACCAAGAAGCGACCAGTACCAAAAATACCGCACTAAAAAGCACATCAAACGCCCGCTTGAGCATCCACCACGAATCCATTTCGAGTGGGGTACTGCGCACGGTAATCAACGGATAATTACCAAACAGCTCCAGCGAATAACGAGAAGCGCTGAACTGAAAAAAGCCTGGCGTAAAACGCACCAAAATCCCTTTCTTATCTGCCCAACTGATGATGCCTTTTACGTAACTTTCTTCAAATTGACTCGGTGCAATCACCAATTCATCAATCACTTTACCGAGGGACGTTTCGTTCAGAAAATCAATGGTTTCAAGAAGCGGCGGCGTTTTTCTGCCGGGCTCTTTGTACCCCCATGCTCCCAAAATCGTGTACCCAAACTGCGGGTTTTTCAGCACCAAATCGCGAAAGCCGTCGACTTGATTCATTTCCCCTACGATTACTAGGTTCCGTTGGTTTACCCCCTTTAGGTTCCAAAAGCGAACTATCCTGCGGGTACTGTACATTTTGAGTACTACATTTGCCCCCAAAACCGCCACATACGCAAGGGTAAAACTGCGGGTATAATCGTAGTCTTTCAAGAAGAAAAGCGAGACCACCAAAACGATAAATTGGGTAAGCAAATTGGGCAACAATGCCAGAATCTCATCAATGAAGGTCACTGTTCGGAATTCATTGTACAGATCCGTGAGTTTGGAAGAGAAGTACCAACCCATTCCCATTCCGGAAATAATTAACACATCTACCTGTTGTAAGGTACGGTTGGTAAAATTGGCGGCCAGCATGTATGACAGCATGACCAGCATAACATCAGCCACAAAGCGTGGGTGATTTTTCCGTCGATTAATTTGATAAGTAATCGTAGACGGTAGTAACGAGTGTTGAGACATAACGTTGAATTTTCAATGGTTGATACTCGACCAAAGCACTAGTAATATACCTTTAACAAAATGCCAAAATAATAAATATTAATATCGGTAAAATTATAAAACTACCTTACAATATATATGATTTTTGTCATCTCCTATTGGTATACCAAATATAGAAGAATTCCGTAAAATAAACCATACAATTTTATCTTTTTTAAAAAAACTTATCAAATAATATTCTATTTCTTGAATTCTTAAAACAGATAAAAGTGAGCAAGAGCCCTCCTATTCAAAGAAAAATCTAAAAATATTACAAATTATGTTTGTTTATTTTATAATTAAATATCCCAAAAAACTGAACAATTTCAACAATGAAACAACCCATAATATCTACATATACTTTCAAAATGCAGTTTTTATTTAGTTAATAAAGAAAATAATGTATACCAATAAGAATTACAACTTTACAATCACCACGCCCTAATATCCCTTAAAGCATGTTTATTAATATCGGGACTTTCATCAAATTTACGCCCAGTTTCTTCGCTTAAATGTACCATTCCGTAGATTCATCTACGCGGTTCAATATTTATAATTTACAATATTCAGTCGTTTCAATCTCAATCACCCAATCCACTTTTCGAAGCTTATACGCCGATTCACTGAATGAGAAATAGCCGGGCGCTGGCCCCACCTGAAAATCGTAGGTTTTTCCTACTTCCAACAAATCCGTTACGATACTAAACGCCGTCTGGCCTGAGATGTATTTCATGCTCGGCAGGTTTTTCCATTGCAGCGTGCCCGTTTCCCGAAACCGCCCAAACAACTCTCGAGTGGGCAATTTATCTTCATCAAGGGCTTTGCAAGGAAACTGAAGCGTAATCCGAACTTCTCCGGGTTTGATGTTAGGCGGTATTTTAAAAGTAGTCACGTCAATCGCCTGATTTCCAGGAGCACACGCATCTACGGCCGCCGAAAGCGCAATGGCCGAGCTTTGCGAATCATAAATCCGCAGTCGAACTTTTTGGTCGGCGTCTAATCCGCTGATTTTAATCAAATTTCCATTGTTCAAAGTCGACTGGAAAGACTGGATTTTTGCCTTCGTTACGTCGTTAATCACTTCACAATTGTACGCCCTATCGCTGGTTGGCAAGGTACTTTTTACGCTGAATACCAAAGGATTAGCACACTTTAAGATTGGCTTTTTGAACGATGTCACATCAATCTCCTGAACGGTCGCCGTGCAGCCACCCACGGCCACCGACAGCGCCACGGCTCCGCTTTGGTTGTCCATAATTTTGAGTCGAACGGTTTGCTCACTGTACAAACCATTGATTCTGATGATTTCACCGTTATTTACCGTCGTGGCAAAAGTCTGCATCACGCCATTGGTGGCGGCATTGATGACCTGACACTGGTACGTAACTCCACTGTTGGGAAGGTTGCTTTTTACCCTAAAGCCCAAAGGCGAAGTGCATTTTGGCGGGGGAATTTTAAAATTTTCCAACACGAGCGGGGTCGTTACGTTGGTGCAGGCATCCAACGGGCTGGAGACGACCTGCGCGGAACTGAGAAAGTCAAAAACCCGCAACTGAATCATTCCCGTATTTTCGTAAAACCCACCGAGTCGAATCATATCGCCGTTGTTGGCCGACGACTGAAAAACCTGAATCCGCGCTTTGGTATCGGCCCTGATTACTTCAAAAGTATAGCTCCGGTCGCTGTTGGGCAATGTACTCGAAATCCGAAAAACGGGGGAGTTGGCGCAGCGCTGCGGCGGCACTTTGAAGGAGCTAATGTCTACCACCAACTCCGCATTGCTCGCGCAGGCATCCACTGGTTCTGAGGTCACCACGGCCGAGCTAACAATGTCCGTGATTCTCAAACGCACCTTCTGATCACTGTCTAGCCCGCTGAGTCTGACCACCTCGTTGTTGTTGGCCGTGGTCTGAAAACTCTGCAATTGCGCATTCGTTTCGGCGTTGATAACCACAAAACTATACCGATAATCGCTGTTGGGCAGCGGGCTTTTGATTTTAAAACCTGGCCCGTTGGGACATTTTTGAATCTGTTTTTTGAACGACGAAAGATCCATTTCCTGCACTTCGCCACTGCATCCTTTGACCAATTGAGAATTGACCACCGCCGTTCCCAACGCATCCGTGATGCGCAACCTAACAAATTGGTCACTTTCCAATCCATTGATTTTTATAATCTCGCCATTATTGACGGTTGATTTAAACACCTGTAAGCGCGCTCCAGTGGCTTCGTTGATTACCTCACATTGGTACTGGAGGTTGGTCGTGGGTAGGCTGCTTTTGATTTTAAAACTTGGACCTGTATCACATTTTTGCTTGGTAAATCCTGCCACCCACAGCGACAAATGCGACAGCTCCGCCACGTATTCCAAGTCGCCGTTGCTGGCCTTTTGCACTTTTCCGGGGGTTTCGGTCTGCCATTTTTCGGTCGCGGCGTCATAACTAAACAGGGGAATCTCGTCGCCCGCCTGAATCACCCGACGCTCCAAAGGATGGTATAGCTGGGGCGACACGCTGAACCGAACCCGAATGGGCTGCGAAGCCGTCTTTACCAGTTGGTACTGTTCGTTGTGAATCTGCAACAAAAATGCTCCCACTACCTGCGTCAATTGCTGATTTGTGCCTTCCGCAGTTCCTCCTCTTAAAATGGGTTTCGTAATTGTCTGATTAACAATGGGGTTAATCAAAAATGTATTGTTGGATTTATTGATGTCGACCGCCTGAAAACGCGCCGTCAACGTCCCTCCTACTTCCTTGGCCGCTACGTCTTTGAGCTGTGTCCCTTTTGCGATGCTTGCCTGCGCCACCGACTGATTGGCAATAATGGGCGTCGGGGTTTCAACGCTCCAATCCCGGTCAACGCTCCCCGACCTGCTGGCCGTACTTTGGGCCACCTTCACGGCCGACGTCGTACCCGTGGGTTGCAAAATCAACGCCACTGAGCGTTGGTTTTCGTTGCCCATTTCAACGGGTAAAACGGCATCCACAAAACCCGGCACTTTGGCTACTACCGTAAATTTCAGGGGATTTTGGGCGGTAGGTCTCGGCCCCAGGGAGTCAATGGACAAAAACAACGCGCCGTCTGATGAAATTCTGAATTTCTTGGTATTGACCGTGGTAATCAGTCGATTAGCATCAGGCCCCGCCAAAACCACTTCCATGTTCTCGGGGGGAGCCTTGCCTTCCACGGTGTAATATTGAACATCCAACGCTACGGGATACGGCTTCTTAAAACGCAGCTCCAAGCCATCCAAAGGGTTTTTACAGGCACTCACCACTCCCAGCCACAGCCCTATAAAAAGTAAGATTCGTTTCATCAGCGTAACGATTTTTTGACCAACGCGTACGTAATCACCAACTGAAGATTGGGTAAAAACCGATACCCACGCATGTTGCGTTCAATTAGCGGAACCTGCTCCTCCAACGTGGTCGTTTCCAGAAAACCATCAAATTCCATGTTAATTTTAGGGGCTCCGAGGTAATAACACCCGAGTTCGACCCCTACGCCCCAGCGTCGTTTGGGAATAGAACGCCCAAACCCCAACCCGGCATAACCTACCACGGGCGACCATTTTATGCCCAATCCTATGGTTCCAAATTCATCGGGTTTCATCTGAATTCCCCCCAATTCGATGGGCGACAGGGCACTGAGTTCCAGTTGAATATCTGGCCGCCACGTATAACCCAAACCTCCCGTCAAAAAAAAAGCACTCCGTGAAAAAGGGTGCCATTTAACCGAACTATGTACAACGCCGATAACAAAATCGGGGCGAAACTCAATGAGTGAACTATCGCCTAAATCAATTTGAATCTTTTTTTTGTAGGCTACGTAAGTGGCTCCCACCCGCAACACCAGTCTGGGTTGTGCGCGCAGCTTCCAAGCCCATTGCACGCCTACGCCCGTCGTACCCGCCTGAATGCCTACCGCACTTGGCCACCATCGCACCGCCGAGTCTCCTGGGTTGCCAGTGGCGAACGCTCGCCCCAGCGCGACGAAATAAATAAGCCATACCGCCTTCTTCATATCGTTGAGTTTTGTTGGACTATTTTTGCGAATGGGTAAAATAAACCCCTATTTCGTTTGCTGATACTGCCGATTCAGGTAGTTCTGATGGTACTGCCGCAAACGCTGATCAAGTTGATACCCCGTTTGGTAGCGCTCTCCCATTTTATATCCCCCCGCGTAGAGGTACTGCCATCTGAACTCCTCCGTGGTGCGCAACCTCATTTTTGAGGTTTGCACTATTTTTCTGGGTGGAATCGGAATAGCAAAGTTAAAACCCGCCGTCGCGCCATTTTGGGTGGCAACCACAAAAAGCCCGATTTCTACGTTGGTATATTGACGAATAAAATCAAATCTTCCCCCCTTATCTCCCCACAAAAACTGCCCTCCCGAAACCTTCAGCAAAAGATCCAACTTGCTGAAACGGTATTCGACGTCGGCCAGCAGCAGGAGTTTATCCATTTTTTCGTAATAAAGCCCTCCTCTTGGGTAGTAATACATCCCCGTCAGCCCTACTTCTAGCCCGTACGACCAAGGAGATTTAAAATCCGTGTGGCGGTACTGAACGTTGACGCCGTATTGGTCATTGTGAAAAAGCCCCGCCGACGCACTTACAAAATGATTGTCTTTGGCGTAAAATTGATTCAGAAAAACGGGGGCTGGACGAATCATTTTCGGGCGGTTGTCCAAATCGTTGGACACGGGAAAAAGGATTCCCCAATTGAGCGCCATGCCCGGCCATAAATACACTTGACTTTGTAAAAGAACACTCGTATTACTCCTGACGGGCTTGGAGAAATTTCCAAATTTGGCCCAAAAAACGGGATGTAACCAAAAATCAAACTTATAATTTCGGCGCTGTAACGGAAAAAAGCCCCATTTCGTCAGGGCCGAGCGCTCGGCCTGCGTCAATGCGTTTGCCTCCAACGATGCCCCCATCTTGTAGCGGGCCACTGGAATACCTTGTATCATCGGAACGTAGGTCAAAAGATGGGCCGAATCATTCACGACCTTTTGTATTCCGTACAACCCAATAAAAGGATTGCGGTACAATCGCTGTTCGTACACCACCTGCTGCTTATCGACCTGAACGTTTTCAAAATTCAAACCCTGTCTCCCCTTCCCCTCTTGACCCAAGAGTAGGCCCACGGAAGTAAACACCAATCCAACACTCCAAAAAAATGAATATAAATCTCTTAATTTCAAAGCCTTACCGTTGATTTCCTGACTGATTTATTAAAAAATCACTTCTCACTTTCCTTTCTCAACTGCCGGGGTAGTTTCAATAAATTTACCCCAAATGAAGTTCCAAACATAAATTGATCCCCGTTCAGCCATCCTGCCTGCACCGTCCAACGTTTAAAGAGCGTAGCATAAGCGCCGACATTAATGTTTTGAGAATCATACTCCACCATCAATCCCGCCTGTTTTCGAAAATGTAACACCGCTCCCCCAAAGGGTCCTACCAAATAATTGTTTTTAAAACGCCACTCACTTTTCTTCTGAATGGCAAAATTATTAAGGAAGGTAGAGTTAAGATCGGTTGCCAATACTCCATTATTTCGATAAACAAAATAAGGACTCCCATAACCCGCACTTACTTCTAAGCTAAACCTGGGATTAAACGTAAAATTCTTGGTGGCCACCACCACGTGGGTAAGCATGGCCCCGTCAATGGTAAAAGGGACGGTCATCACCACCGCCACCGAAGGCCGTTTTTTGGTTTCTTTTAACAACAAATACCGAATATCCATGGAGCGATCCCCAATTCCTTCCCGCACATCCCGAATCTTCGTATCAATCATTTGGAGTAACGTGGCCGTTATTTCCAAGCGCGGCAGAATTGCTAAATGCGCAAACCAAATCCGCTCGGGGTTCCTGTTTCGCCCCCTCATCCCGTAGTGAATGGGGTTATAATTGTACCCAAACCGAAACGCCCCATCTTCCAAGGCCACCGCCGAGGGGACATACATAAGCCCCGGTTTGCCCGAAAGATTCGTCTGGGCCGCTCCCTGCACCATGATAAAAACCAAAACAAAGGATAGCGCAAGGCTACCCTTTGTCAGAGGTGTATTCAATGGATGAAACATCTTAGCCTTGGTTGTGGCAGCTTTCGATAAGTTCAACTTTAGCGGCATTGGCTTCGTTCAATGCTTTGGTATAAGCCGCATTTACCGCTGCTGTGTTGGTGGTACGAGCCGCCTGCGCCGCAGCAGTAGCCGCCGTAGTCAGGGAGCTACACGCTTTTACATCGGCCGACTGCAAGTTATTGAGCGTGCTCAAATACCCTAAGTAACTGATGGAGTTCAAGGCTTTCAGCAAAGCGTAATCCGCGCCTAACACCGCCTGAGCCGCATCCAAGTCCGTATTTGTTTTGTCAAAAATAGCCTGCGCTGCGGTACGTAGAGCCGTATATTTTGCAGGAATACCCGCAGTACAAGTAGCTTCGTTACCCGCCAGAGCCGCAATAACCGTCTGATAGGCCTGCTCTACTTTTGCCATTTCTGCCGCTTTAGTGTTATCCAGTTTTGCAATAACCGTTGCTAACGCTTCTTCCGCTTTGGCAATGCACTCATCCGACACAGCCAAACCATCCGTTTGAGCAATGGTTTCTGGCACAGAAGCACCCGAACGGCCATTGACCGCCTGTCCATTGACAGAAGGTAACGTGAAAGAAGGCAAATAAGCCTTTAAAGCCGTGTTGGCAGCCGCTTTATCAAGCACCGCTTTCAAATCAGTTGGAAGCGCCCCACCGCCCGCTACTGCGGCCAATGTTGCGGGGGTAACCGTCGCCATTGCCGATACTTCCGTGGGTGACAACGCACCCGATACTTCAGCCGCTGACGTTTTTACCGAAGCAGGCACCACTCCTGAAGTCGCAATGCTGCCAATGGCATTGGCTACTTCAGCCGTTTTGGCGGAGGCCGTCACCGAAGATGGCGTGGTTGTAACGGGCGTTGGCGCAACAATCGTTACGGGAGCTACTTCAATTTTGTTGAGATCTTCAACCAAATCAGCATCGGGCTCCAAAGGATCGCTTTTTTTACAATTGTACATGAGGAGCGTCAAAGCCAGCCCAAATACGAAGAGTGAAAATGTACTTTTTTTCATTGTCATTGAGTGATTAAGTGATATTATTTGTTTTCTGTTTAATTTAATTTCAACCACTCCCGTGGCTTACTCGTTTTTAAATACGCTCTTTTTTAATTGATTTTACAATATAAAATTCCCTAAGAGGCAAGCTACACTAATTAACGATATTCACTATACGTCAGCAGAGTAAAGCCTTAAATCTCCAGTGTCCTTTAAGATTTAACTTTTGGACAAAGTAGTCGTAAGAAAAAAAAGATTTGCTAGAAATCCCGCCTCAAAACAAGGGGAATCAATAAACGGAGAACCGTGTTGGAGTTATGTTTCATAATTTATTAACGTTGAGTACTACATTCACCAACTAAAAACCAGAATGAAGGATTAGTGTTTATAGTTGACGATTAAGCTATAACAAATGTACAAAAAAAAACGACAAATAACAACCCAAAATAATCAAAAAACACTAAATAACTAGTAATCAAACCTATAACATTATATTTTATTAGAAAATAACAATCTAATCTTTATTATTTTCAATAAAATTACCTCAAAAATTGCTATTGTTTTTAAAAAAATGGCCCAATATCGAAAATTAGATACCTTATAGATACAAAAAAGATACCATTAAGAGTAGAATATTTAAGCTATCCGAAAAGGCAAGATATTACGTATGACTTGGAAACCAGCTCAAACGCAATTTTTCACGTAGGACCATAAAAATAAATAGTGAATTCGTTACAAAATAGCGTTTAAAAAGTCGACGAGGCTCTTGTATTAGCCGATACAACCATTCCAAGCTAGCATCCTGCATCCATTTGGGTGCACGTTTTTGGGCACCCGCAAATACTGGAAAGGCTCCCCCTACTCCAATCATTACTGACGAAATCCGTCCTTTCATGGCCGACATCCATTTTTCTTGTTTAGGGCAACCTAAAGCTACAAAGACAATCCCTGCACCCGATGCATTTATATCATTAATAATTTTTTGGTCTTCATCAGCAGTGAGTTTCCTAAATGGGGGCGAATACATTCCTCCAATCTTCAATGAAGGATAAACAAGAACACATTTCTCGCGAATTTTTTGTAGCACATCATCAGTAGAGCCATAAAAATAGACTATAACACCCGACTTGGAGGCTTCATCTAGCAATATAGGCATTAAATCCATCCCCGCTACGCGCTCCTGTTTAATGCCGTACAAAAAATTAAGTGCAGCACACAATGGTTTACCATCAGGTAAAACGATATCAGCATTGTTAAAGAAAAGGCCAAATTGATAATCTTGCTTACTTTCAATAAACATGTGAACATTTGCGACAAAAACAGAGGTTGATGTACGGGATTTTCCAAGTTGAATCATTTGTTGTACAAAATCAACAAATGTTCCAGAAGAGATATTTGCATGTAATAATTTAGCTTTATACATCACAATCCTTTTGAAGTTTACGTATTCTCAACAAGCACAGATTTATAAATATCAATTATAAAATCAAGATTTTTTTCAGGGGTGTACTTTAAATCATAGGTTAATTTTGCATTCTCTTGAAGTAGTTTCTTAAAACGTTCATCGGAATTAACCCAAAAATCAAGAGCAGACTTTAAAGAATCAGAATTACCAGTTTCAAAATGTAGACCATTGAATTTATGTGTAATCATTGAGGCCATAGCACCAAGATTGCTTGCAATAACAGGGGTGCCAACTGAAAAAGCTTCTAATATTGTCATAGGCATTCCTTCATACCATATTGAAGGAAATAATAATGCAGTACAACAATTCATTTCATTTAAAATTTGTGATTTATTAAGACTACCAAGATATGTAATGTTATTATATGTATTAGATGCAGTACAAACATCATCTAATAAAGGACCATCTCCTGCTATCAATAATTGGTAATCAATATTTTTGAAAACGTTTAGAAGTAATGTAATGCCTTTTTCTTCACTTAACCTTCCTACAAATAAAAATTTATTATTTCTTGATACTGGAGATACAAAATAATTTTGAATAAAATTTGGTTTGACAACAAATTTATCTGGATTTCTTCCTAGCCAGGAGTTCAGAAATATATTTTTAGAAAATCCAGTCAAAACAATATATTTATCAACTAAATACCAAGTTCCAATTTTTTTATGAAGCCAATTTACAAGCCCAAGCCAAAATGTTTGAATGTAAGAGTTCCTGTAAAGTTTTTTTTTAATTGCTAACCATGGAAATCTAGAAGTGATACTATCTAAAAACAATGAGTCATTAGAAAGTAAAGTAGCAGAGGGGCATAACAAACGATAATTATGAAGCGTCACAACAATTGGTATACCAAGCTTATTAGCAACCCTAATAATTATTGGACCAGAGGCAAAGTGAAAGTTGTGAACATGTATAATATCTGGTTTAAACTCTAAAATACTTTTCTTAATTCGCTTCGAAGAAGAAAGATTCCAAAAATACAATAAAAATTGAAATGCTCCAAAAAAGCTTTGCTTATTATGAAACATTAATTTATCAATTATCAGATGTTTTGAAAGAAGGTTTGATTCTTGTTCAAAAACAAAATCTTCACCACCTTTTAAATTGTA
This sequence comes from Runella aurantiaca, assembly GCF_003339505.1. Classification (GTDB taxonomy): domain Bacteria; phylum Bacteroidota; class Bacteroidia; order Cytophagales; family Spirosomataceae; genus Runella; species Runella aurantiaca. The sequence goes on along the minus strand of NZ_QPIW01000014.1, from coordinate 115,830 downwards.
AAAAGTATGAATTAATAATATTTTCAAATCAAAAGTATTTAAAATTACAATTTATTTAAAGTATTTAAAAGAAAAGCAAAATGCTTTAAAGAGTCATCTCTTTGATTATCAATCAAGAATGAATTATTTTTTTTTGAGTCAAAACTACTTAAAAGATTAGACAAGGAATTTACGTCATCAATTATATAATTTTCATTATTAGAATTTTTCAAAAATTCTTTAGCTTTACTGGGACCTTTGTAACTAATAAAAAAGGCACCAAAGGATGCTGCGGCAACACCAACATGCAATTTTGATGAAATTACAAAATCGGCATCTTTGAGAAAATCTACTCCTTCGTGTATTTTATTAAAGTCAAAATTTTTGCCAGAAATTTCAAATTCATAGTTACCTATATGAGACAAAGGTGCTGCATGAGATTTAAACGTATATACGTCAAAAATATCAAAAATATCGTTTTTAATAAACGAATCTATTAAAGGTCTAGCTGTTTTATTTTTCAAATTCAAAACAATTTTCTTCTTTTTTTTAGCACTTACGACATTTATAGGTTTAAAAAAAATTGAAGTTGACAAAACAATGTCAGGAAAATATTCAAATATTGAGTTCTCAACAAGCAACAAATCAGATGGCAATCGAACGGAACCATTTAGTGTATACTGAGTTGAAAATATTTTATTTTTATAAGGGTTATTTAATTTAATCGAGTTTGCACCACCAATAGAAATAGGTATGATTTTTTTATTATACTTACGCAAAGAATTGAATAAATGCATAAATGACATTTCAAACTTAAATTCACTTTCTTTAAGTGCAAATTTCAAAAAGGAGTTATTAACCAACATTCCACCGCCACCAATCACAATAACATCATTATAATCAACAAAGTAATCAATTGATTTTATTGAAGAGCATGAAATTTCAGATGCAAGATTATCTGACAAATTATAGGCAGTAACTTCAAATCCTTCACTAATTAAATAATTAACAAATAATATAGCCATCAAATCATCGCCAAAATTTCCTTTATCATAAAGGCCCCAAATTCCGATTTTCATAAATTAAATTTTTATAGTCAAAAAAACCTATTTAAAATACTATTTAGTGCACTATAATTAAATTGAAATTTTTTAGATATTGAATTGTTTAAAAAAATATCATCTGGAAAATCAAAACTACCAAACTCCTTTGATTGGTCTAGACTATCATTGTAGTTAATATTTTTACTTGTATGAGTAGCATCTACTCCAAATCCAATATTTTTTACTTTTGAAACAACAGGAAATACAGACAAATAATTATACTTAAATTGGTGTAAAACAAATTGAACATCCCAAGTATCAATCTCACCTCTAGTTTGTTTACCTAGCATTGGGTATAAATTATATCCAAGTTTATAAAAATCCCATCTCTTTTGAAATGACGAAAAGTAATTTTGATAATCATCTATATTCCAATCAATTTTCTCCCATCTATTTTTCCAAGTGGCCCACCCCCAAGAAGTTGTTCTTCTTTCAAAAAAAACACTATATTTATAATCAACAGGAATATTAATGTTCGGCATATAACCTGATATTGACAATATTTTTAAATTTTTTTCATAAAAATTTAGTGATTCATTCATGTATATCAAGAAATTTTTACTGGTCACTAAGTCATCTTCTAATACAATAACTCTTTCATATCTTTCAATTACTTTATTTACACCATTGATTATAGAATTTGCAAGGCCTATATTACTCTGAGCTTCAAATATTTCAACATTTTTAAAACCACTTATGGTTTTAATAAATTCTCTAACCTTTAGCACTTTCTCAATATCATTTTCAGATTTTGCAAAATCTGAAAAAATAAACAATTCGCTTTCATTTGCAAGATAATTATTTTGCAAGGCATTTACAGTATACTGAAGAGTATCAAGCCTTTTATATACAAACAAAAGTATTGGACTTAATGATTTCATAAATAATTATTTCATAGAGTTTAAAGCCAAAATTGTAAGACTAACTTCCAGTTACCTTTCTTCCTTTTAAAGTTTCTTTAAATGAAATAATGGTAACAAAGTAGAACGAATACATAACTGTTTCATAGGTATATACATTGTCTGTTTGCATCAAAATCAAGAGCAGAAAAAAACTTGAAAAGGACAGAGGATGTATTATAGCAAATTTAACCATAAAATAACACCATAAAAGAAACAAAAACGGACCAAATTCAAAATAAAATTTATAAAAATCATTATGAAATGGCGTTGGGAGTTTCATAAAATAATATAGAATATTTTCAGCATATCCTATACCATACCCCAAAAAGAAATCATCTTTATCTTTTAGTAAGGAGAAAAATGTAGAGATACGACTAAGTCTACCCATAAAAAAAGCATTTGGACTTACCCCAATCAAATCATGAATTTGAGAATCAAATTTCCCAGTATATAGAATTGTCCAAAAATTTGCCAATAATAACATAACTAAAGCAAAAACCACACAGAAAGTATTTTTTACATTTCGTATAATTTTATTATAAATAAATGGATAAAAATATAACACTATTAATGACAATACTAAACCAAATATAGCAATTCTTTTTGCACCTAAAATCACAAACAAAACAGACAAAACAAAGCTTTGGTAACGCTTATAATGCAAGAAATATATTGAATAAAAGCCAAAAATTAGTGAGCTTCCACTTTCAGTTTCATAACTAGAATTTGTAATATAGTTCGAGCTAAGGCTACTTAAAATAGACTGAAAGGACACCCCTTTAAGGATTAGTTCAGCCAAATAAATAACTATGTAGTTATAAAATTGAAAAGATATTACTTTTCTCAAATCGTCATAATCAACATATAAGTTTATCAAATAAAGTGCAAATAGAGGAGAAAGTAAAAAAACAAAATTAACAAAGTTTCTATATGTCAGTCCTATTGAGTATACAAATGTATTTGTTAGAACAGTAAGTAATACAATAAAAATAAACAACTTTCCAATGTTAAAAATATATTTATTCCCAATTTTCCCATCATTTATCTTTTTATTTTTTACCTCTAAAAACGGCAAGAAAAGCAAAACTATTGGCGTTAAAAATCTTATATATTTTAGACTTTCAAATCCAATTGACTGAGCTAAACTACTTATTGAAAGAAGTATAAGTGACGAATAAACCAAAACTAGACGTTCATAATTCATTTTAAACTAGTTAATCTAAAAAAATAAATTAAAATCTCTTCTTTGCCAACTCATTATAATAGCCTCTAAAATGGCTTAGCATAAAATACTTCATATTTATAACGCTAATACCTTCCTTCTTTATAGAAAAATACAATATCAAACAAATAAGCATTTCAGTAAATAACCAATTAATTGCACAACCTATGAACCCCCATTGATGCACCATTAGTATATTTGTAATTACACTTACAAAAGCGTTTATTGCAATAACTTTAAAGTATATTTTATCCAAATTTAAATTCAAAATTGTTTGCACACCCATTACATTATTAATTGCAACAAACATTGGAATAAACGTTAGTATTTTAAAAACAATCACCGATTGAGCAAAATCATTTCCATAAAAAATCATTAAAACATTTTCACCAACTACAAACATAACTATTGCCAATAAAACTGTCGATATAATTACAATAGGAAGCAATTTTTGGACTGTTTGTATCCCTAATTCTTTATTTACTGCAAATGCTTTACTTATATATGGATAAAAAACTTGTGCTAGTGGTAGCGTTATAACAAGTTGAGCAACAGAAATTAGCCTTTGTCCTGCCGTATAAAAACCTACTGATTCTTTACTTTGTAAAACTCCTAACACTACAACATTTACAGTTGTATATATACTTGTAAATGCGAGAGAAAAAAAAACAGTTTTATCATCCCAAAGTAATTTAAAGCACCTATTTATTGGTATAAATATTAATTTTATTTTATATTTTTTTTTAGCCCAGACAAATGAAATCAATGAAATAATAACTTGTGAAGCACTTAACATCAATGGTTGCCAATAATAATCACTTCTCTCTCTAATTAATAACAGGACAGAAATTATATATATTGTTTTACCTAGTAAATTTAACAATGCAATTCTAGGCAAATCCTGCATTGCCTGAAAAAGCCATTCTTGAGTTAATACTGATGAAATACAAAATATAAATGCATATACTGACAATAACCTCTCCGACTCTAAAGCTGGCAAAAAAAGAACAAAGTTTGTAAAAATAATCAGGGAAATAAAAAAAAGAATTATTTTACAATAAAACACCTCACTAAATATGAGTTGTCTACGTTCAACAGTATCTGTAAATTGAGTAATTCTTCTTGTTGCAGTTAAATTGAACCCATAGCCAATAAACATATTAAAATATACTACAAATGCACCTACAAAGTTTATAATTCCAAATTTTTCCGGGCCAAGTATTCTTGAAATTATAGGAACTGAAATAAGAGGGAAAACAAAGTTAGCAATTTGAACAATACCGAGAGAAGCAATATTTTTAACTAGTACATTTTTCCCTGCCATAATTTTATTTCTCAATTATTTCTCTAAAAATATAATTTTAGAAACACTTATTCAAAGTAATTCAATACCCCAAATCCTTCTTTCAACAACAATTGATCTTTTTGGAAAAGGCGTAAGTCGGCAGTAGCCATGTCTTCAATCAGCATATCGAGCGTATGCTTGGGTTTCCAGCCCAACTTTTCCATGGATTTGGTGGGGTCACCGATGAGGAGCTCTACTTCGGTGGGGCGATAATAGCGCGGGTCAATTTTAAGGATAACGGTTCCTTCTTTTAAATGCTCACCGATGGGAATGCCCAATTCCTGCAAACGCAGGGTATCAATCGAGGCAATCGTGCCCACTTCATTGGCTTCGGTGCCCGTAAACGCCACTTCTACGCCCAAGAACGCAAAGGTTTTACGGATAAACTCCCGTACGCGGGTGGTTACGCCCGTGGCAATCACAAAGTCTTCGGGGGTTTCCTGCTGTAAGATGAGGTACATGGCCTCTACGTAGTCTTTGGCGTGGCCCCAGTCGCGTTGGGCGTCGATGTTACCCATGTAGAGGGCGTCCTGCAGTCCCAACACAATTTTGGCAGCGGCACGCGTGATTTTGCGGGTCACGAAAGTTTCGCCGCGCAACGGTGATTCGTGATTGAACAAGATTCCGTTGGTGGCAAACATCCCGTAGGCTTCGCGATAATTGACCGTTATCCAGTAGGCGTAGAGCTTCGCCACGGCGTAGGGCGAGCGTGGATAAAAAGGCGTGGATTCCGATTGGGGAACAGCCTGCACCAAACCGTACAGCTCAGAGGTGGATGCCTGGTAGATGCGAGTTTTGTGGGCAAGGCCTAATAAACGTACCGCTTCCAAGATACGGAGAGTACCGATACCATCGGCGTTAGCGGTGTATTCGGGCTCGTCAAAACTTACTTTTACGTGGCTCATGGCCGCGAGGTTGTAGATTTCGTCGGGCTGCACCTCCTGAATGATGCGGGTCAGGTTCATTGAATCGGTCAAGTCGCCGTAGTGTAAGATAAAACGGGGATTTTCGACGTGGGGATCTTCGTAGAGGTGGTCGATGCGGTCGGTATTGAACATCGAACTTCTGCGCTTGATACCGTGTACGGTATAACCTTTACTTAATAAAAGCTCGGAAAGATAGGCGCCATCCTGACCGGTGACGCCCGTGATGAGGGCTACTTTATTTGTCATAACGTTGAGCAATAAATATCTAACAAATTTGTGCTTTTCAGCACAAGAAATTCAAAATCAAGAATGATTCAGAAAAGCAACTTGTCATTAATTAGCAATAAAAGGACAAGTTTAATCTAATCATTTAAGCGTTTTCTTAATCACTTAACAAAAACTTAAAATAATCCTAAAACCAAAGAGATTACTATAATTTTTGTATTTTTTTTAGCTTTTTTCTCGCTTATCTTCCACTAAAGTACAAAAAAAAGTAATAATGACAAACACTTATCTAAAAAAATTACAAATTATTTACTTTCTTTTTGGTATACTTAACGGATAAAAGATAGAGTTGTACTATTTTAATATTCCTACAAGTTTATTCACGCAAAGGCACTAAGGAGCAAAGGTTTTATTTGGCATAAGTTTAATTTGCTTCTTTGCGTGAGAAAAATCAAGCTTTGTTCAACACCCGTTTCCAGAGGGGCTTGGGGGTATCTCCGTAGTAACCCTGTCCGTACCCATAACCATAACCGTACCCATAACCATAACCGTACCCATAACCACCTGAACCTTTGACACCGTTGTAAATGATGGCCATGGAAGGCATCTTTTGCTCGCGGTAGAGAATGGCCAAAGGCCCCAAGGCAAATTTAGGCGTTTTTTCGTGGCGAATGATGTAAAGGGTCGCGTCCACCAGAGGGGCAATCAGTAAGGCATCGGTAACCAAGCCGTTGGGCGAGCAGTCAATAAAGATGTATTCATAACGGCTTTCTAGTTCCAACATCAAATCGGCCATTTTTGAACTACCAATCAATTCAGCGGGATTAGGAGGAATGGGACCACTCGGAATGAAGGTGAGGTTTTCAATTTTTGTGTCAAAACTTACATCATCCACCTTCTTTTTGCCAATGAGGTAATTGACCAAACCCACTTCATTGTTCATGGCCAAGTATTCGTGCAATTTGGGTTTACGAATATCGGCGCTGACCAAGACCACTTTGTGCCCCGCTTTCGCCAAACTTGACGCCAGATTAAGCGCCACAAAGCTTTTCCCTTCCCCCGATATGGTGGAGGTAATCAAGATTTTCTTGGTTGCTTTTTCGGTCTTTAACAAATAGCTCAGGTTCGTGCGTAGGGTACGAAACTGCTCGATGATGATATTGCGGCTGTTGGTATCCAACAAAGGTCCCTCCACGTTTTTGGGCTTTTGGGCCACTTCTCCCAAAATCGGAATTCCCTTTACCTTGTCTTCAATTTCAATGCGTGACTCAATCTTGTCGTTGAGCATACTGCGCACGTTGATAAACGCAAACGGAATCCCCAATCCTGCCAACAACGCAATCAGGTACACAATGTTTCCTTTGGGTTTCACGGGCGATGGCGTGCTGTAAGGTTCATCCACCACCCGGCTATCAGTTACCGTAGAGGCGTAGGAAATGGCGGTTTCTTCGCGTTTTTCCAACAAAAGCAGGTACAAGCTTTCTTTGATTCCTTGCTGACGCTTAATGTTTACAAACTCCCGTTCCTTGCGCGGAATGGTGCGGATAGACGACTCAAAACGCGTATTCAGGTTTTGCAGGCTATTGCGGGTAATGATCAATCCCTGCTTTTGGTTCATGATGTTTTCCCGAATGGCGGCTTTGGTGTTGGCAATTTGGGTCGTTACCGTTTCCAACAGGGGGTTGCTGGCTTGCGTGGTGCGGGCGTATTTTTCGCGTTGGTTATCGAGCTCATTTAGTTTGGAGAGCAAGCCCGTAAGTACGGGGTCGGTTACCATCAGCGTAGCGGGCGCAATCCCCAATTGGCTGCTTTTTAGGTAGGCATCCACTCCCTCAAGAATTTTCAACTGAATGTCTACTTCGTTGAGTTTGCCGTCGTTTTCTTTTACTTTCTCCAAAAACAGGTTGGCTTCTGCGCTCAAATCGGTGATTCCCTGACTACTTTTATAGACTTCTACGTCTTTTTCTACGTCGCCCAATTCCCCCGTAATGAGCCGCAGACGGTCGTCGATGAAGGTCATGGTATTGGTGGCCTCGCGGTTTTTGTCGGTCAGGGCCGAATAGGTGTACGCGTCCAGTAGCTTGGCTAAGATGGCCCGTCCTTTACTGGGCAGCGCATCTTCAATGCTCAATTTAAGCACGGTGCTTTTTTGGTTGAGCAGTTCCACCTGCAACAAAGTTTGGTATTTCTGAATCAGGGATTCTTTGTGGGCAAAACGAATCTGAATCAGGTCGTTGTCTTTACGGTACAGAGAGTCTACCAAATAGACCCGAAACTGTCCAAATTCACTTTTTACATTTTGGCTAAAGGTATACTGTCCTTTGGTCGCCCCGCCTTCGTCCTGTAATTCAAATTGATTGTGGTTGATGACCTTGATCCAGAGCGGATCTTTGTAGGCGGCCTCGGTAAGTTCTCCCGCCTGTACCCAAATCGGAGAGGTTCCGAAGATTTCAACCGTCGGACGAATGTCCCCTTTTTCAAAATAAGAAACCATCAAGTTGAGGTCGGTCACGACCCGTTCCAACAACGCCCGTGATTTTAAGACTTCCACTTCGTTTTCCACGAGTTTGTTACCCGAGAAAAGTTCCAAATCTTTCAGCGCCTCCATGCCCCCTACGCCACCTTTCTTTTCATCTTTGATGAGCAAAACCGCGCTGCTGCTGTAAATGGGCGTGGCATAACGCAGGTAGAAAAAGGCCCCAAGCACCGCAAGCGCCACCGAGAGCACAAACCAGTACCAGTAACGAAGGTATTTGCCGATAACCAACTTCAGGTTAAATTCTTCCTCCGGTTCTTCCCAAAACTTCGATTCGTTATTCGTCATTTTTATTTCTTTTTCGTTGAGTATTCGATTGCTGTTATGAGCTCATGGCTTCGGAGTATCCCAGTTAGTAACCTTCACTGGTTTCCGTACTTTATTCTATTTCAACAAGTTCAAAATCACCACAATCGTGGTAGCAATGCCCGTGAAAATGGGGACCATTTGCAGGCGTTGTACGCGTTGGTCGGTAAATGTCACTTTGCCTTTGTCTACATCCACGTAAATCACGTCGTTGTTGCGCAGGTAGTAGTAGGGCGAGTTAAAAAAGTCACGCGAGGTCAGGTCGATGCGTACTACTTCGCGCTTATCTTTTTCAGTCCTAATCAACATGACGTTTTTACGCATACCATAAATGGTTAAATCTCCTACCATACCAAGCGCCTCTGGCAAGGAAGTGTGGTCGTCAAGAAGGCTTATAACTGATGGACGATTAACTTCACCGATAACTGTAAACTTATGGTTCAGGTAGCGCACATTTACCGTAGGTTCCTTTAAATAATTGAGTAATCTTACCTTGATACTATCCCCTGCTTGAGCAAGATTCAAACCAGTAACCTTAATTTTTCCCACCAATGGCATTTCAATTTGTCCCGTCGAGTCCACCAAGTAGCCTAAAGGTTGCCGTCCTGTTTGCCCACCTCCTATTACTCCAGGGTATACCGTCGTATTGAGCGCGTTGATGTTGGGGAAATTAAACACTACGTTGGATTCTTCGCTCAAACTACTTACAGTCACGGCGAGGATATCATCTGGCTGAATGCGGGTTACCTGCGGTGTAATGGGCGGAAGTACCTGATAAGGCAGTGTATCTGCGCTTTGGAAATAGGTAATCTTGCGCGTATCTACGGTCACACAGGAAGTAAAAAACGTTGAGCTGATTATACCAAGGCAAATGCTCCAACCGCCCAGTATTTTAAAAAATTTACGCATGTATAGTTTGTATTATTTCAATAAATTTTCATAACAATCTTATGAAACTAAGTAACAACCCTGCACCAAAATGCACGGAATACTTTGTTCAGCCCCTAGAAACTATTGGGCTACCTGATTGAAAACAGAACGGATAAAAAAAAGCATGAATAGCCCTAAAGAGCTAATTTTAGCTTGTTTTCTTTCGATTTTGCGAAAGAACGTTTTAAAATACCCGTAAAGAACAAATGAATGAGTTTAACGAAAGAAGTAGGGAAGTCGCCTTTGCTAGAAAGAGCGAGTGTGAAAGGACTAGAAATACTTTTCATAACGTTTAATTTTACCATAACAAGAGTGGAAGTACTTAATAGTAAAAAACAAATATGGACAAATATACGCTTATGTCAAGCAACAATGGTAAAAATATTTAAAAAATTTACCGAATGAAGGTCAAACACTCCCCAAATGCGCATATTGAATATCCCAAAAAGTAAAGCAAAATCAGCCCCAGTGCTTCTATTGAAGGGGTTTTCTGGAAACACAATTTATTTACTAATCCGAATGGTATCTTTTTGAAAATTTGAAGCAAAATCGGCATGAGTCACCCTTTAGCACCTTTGCTCCTCCCCACGTCTGCGTGAAAATGAAAGTCGATATTAGCCAAAAAAAAGGTGTCGGCTCAAAAGAACCGACACCCAAAAGAAGAAAAATGATAACTCCTAGTAACGATACAAATCAGACTTGAACGGTCCTTCCACAGTTACCCCGATGTAAGACGCCTGCTCTTCGTCCAATGTTTCGAGATGAGCACCGATGTGTCCCAAGTGGAGTTTCGCCACTTTTTCGTCCAAGTGTTTTGGTAAGATGTATACTTGCTTGTCGTATTTACCGGGGTTGGTGTACAATTCAATCTGCGCCAAGGTTTGGTTACAGAATGAGTTTGACATCACAAACGACGGGTGGCCCATGGCGCAACCTAGGTTCACCAAACGACCTTCGGCCAACACAATGATTTCTTTGCCGTCGATTTCGTACAAATCCACCTGCGGTTTGATTTGAATCTTGGTCTGTCCGTAGTTGGCATTCAACCACGCCATGTCGATTTCGTTGTCGAAGTGGCCGATGTTACACACCACGGCTTTGTCGCGCATGGTTTTGAAGTGGCGCGGCTTGATGATATTGATGTTACCCGTAGCCGTTACAAAGATGTTGGCGCGCGGAGCGGCTTCGTCCATTGTTACAACCTCAAATCCGTCCATTGCCGCCTGCAATGCGCAGATTGGGTCAATTTCGGTCACCAATACGCGGCAACCTGCCCCGCGAAGCGATTCCGCCGAGCCTTTACCTACGTCACCGTAACCCGCCACGACGGCTACTTTACCCGCCAACATCAAGTCAGTTGCGCGACGGATAGCGTCTACCAATGACTCTTTGCAACCGTATTTGTTGTCGAATTTCGATTTTGTCACCGAGTCGTTCACGTTGATGGCTGGCAAATACAAGGTGCCGTTTTTCATACGCTCGTACAAACGGTGAACGCCCGTGGTTGTTTCTTCCGACAAACCGCCGATTCCCGCAATCAATTCAGGATAGTTGTCAAACACCATGTTGGTCAAGTCACCACCGTCGTCCAAAATCATGGTGAGGGGATGGCGCTCTTCGCCAAAGAACAAGGTTTGTTCGATACACCAGTCAAATTCTTCGGCGGTCATGCCTTTCCACGCGTAGACCGAAATGCCAGCGGCGGCGATAGCAGCGGCGGCGTGATCTTGGGTAGAGAAGATATTACACGACGACCAGGTTACTTCCGCACCCAAAGCCGTGAGGGTTTCAATCAAAACGGCCGTTTGGATGGTCATGTGCAAACATCCAGCGATGCGTGCACCTTTCAACGGCTTTGATTCGCCATATTCAACACGAAGAGCCATCAAGCCGGGCATTTCGGCCTCGGCCAAACGAATTTCTTTCCGGCCCCAATCGGCCAAGGTAATGTCTTTTACTTTGTACGGTACGTACGTTCCAGTTGCTGTTGACATGTGATTTATTTGGGATTTCTAATTTTCGATTTCTTACTGCTGATTTCCGACTTCTTATCTTGGGATTCAGATAAAAACCCCACAAAATTAACCGATAAATGAATGTGAATGCTACTTTGGGAGTAGATAAAACAGGGGGGAATTCTAAAAAAAGATATTTTTTGGCATAATTACCCCTAAAAGCCCCCATTAATTAGATATTTAGTGGAGAATACAAAAACCAGAAAGATATTTTATCTATTTCAGGCAAAATAAAATATCAACATGCAGTTTTGCCATGGTTGGTGTTTTTTCACCAACAATTCATCAAAGGAGAAAGGGTTGGTGGAGAAAACTCCACCAACGGCAGCATGATGGTTCTTCTACGTTTTTCGTTTCTTTTTCTTTGCCGAAGGGAAAAGTACGTTGTTCAGAATAAGCCGATACCCTGGAGAGTGCGGGTGCAGGTTGAGGTCGGTGGGCATCCGGTGAAAACCCCGCTGCCCTTCGGGGTCGTGGCCGCCGTAGAAAGTAAACTGTCCTCGGCCTAACTCGCCGTAAATGTAGCGGTCGGAGGATTTACTTTGCCCCATCACCAACGCACTCGACTTAACGGTTTTTTTGTTGAAGGCGGTCGTTTGTCCCATAAACTCTCGAATCAGTGTTTCGTGGTTTTGGACGAGCATGGCAGGAATCACATCCCATTTGGCCGAAAAATCAAACAATGAAAAAAAGCTATTGCTTTCGTCGTTCCATCCTTGACCAGAAGAAGAATTAATACTAGAAAATGACATTCCTCCGCGATACTCGTCGTCACCAAGTTCCAATTTAAAATCTTCAAAGGCCAACGTCTTGCTAAAATCCAGTTTAGATTGCGCGTTGGGGTCGATGCCATCCCCGTCAAAAATGGACGGTACAATGTCAACACCTTCAGCCGCTAGGGCCACGTCCAGCGACTCCGCCCCAGAGCACATGGCAAACAAATACCCGCCGCCCGCACAAAAGCCCTTGATGGTGCGGGCTACGTCGAGCTTGAGCTGGGACACTTTCTTATACCCGAATTTTTTAGCGATATTTTCCTGCGCCTGCAAATCTTCAAGGCTCATCCGACGGCGATTGCGGCCAAATTGTCCCGTAAAATCTTCGTGGTGGAGGTGCAGCCAATCGTATTTGGCCAAATCCCCTTTCATAATTTCCTCATCGTACACAATCTCAAAGGGGATTTCGGCGTATTTGAGCACCAGCAAAACAGCATCGGTATCTTCAAACGAGGCGCGACCGACTTTGATGGGGCTATACACGACGATTTTGGCGGCCTTGTGGAGCTTCACGGCATCCATGTTTACGTCGGGACTGGTGATTTGGCTCATCATCGAATTGACCGTGGCGTCGGAGATGACCTCATACGATACCCCTCGCAAACGGCACTCTTTTTCCACCGCCGAGGAATATTTAATCAAAAAACTACCGCCCCGGTAATTGAGCAACCAATCCACCTCTAAATCTTCTTTCAATACCCAATACGCAACGCCGTACGCTTTCAGGTGGTTGGATTGCTTATCGTCCATCGGAATAAGGACCGCGTTGGCGAGGCTTTTGGTGGCCGCTGCCAGAAGCAAAAAGAACAGATACCAAGTTTTCATATCGTCCGTGAGAGTTAACAGGTTTGTGGACTGGTCGTGTGGGGACTGTAAACGAAATGGTTAACGGGAATTGGGCCTTACGGAAACAGTATACTGAGCAGGAACAACGGTGTGCATTTATGCCGCCTCAGTACCTGAAATTTCCTTAACAAAAATAGCAGAAAATTTTATTTTTTCAAGGAAGAAAAGGATTATACTTTTTCTAAAAATTAATTTAAAATGGCAGAATGACAAAAAGGTAAAAACGCTGGCAGTGAAGCAAATAGACCGTAGAGATGCTCACGAGAGCTCCCTGTCACAACGTGTAGCGGGCAAAGAAGAAAACAGACACGGAGACAACTACCCAAAAAGGGGAAAGAAGAAGCTAAATTGGCGCGGATAACACCGCCAAAAGGGCAAAGCTATAATAATTGCAAGTTTTCAGGGTCAAAAGGCAGAAACTCAACGCCAATGTAAATATCAGCCATTGGAATTTCAATGTCCAATGAATGCAGCGGAATCATACCTTCTAAGTCTGTATAAGCGCGGTATTCCCACGTATTCAATTCATTTTTGTAGAATACTTCCACAAAGGGCAAACTTTGGTCAATCAAGACATATTCCCGAAAGGACTCCATCATGCGATAACGCATAAATTTACCCCCACGGTCGTAGGCCCTGGTTTCTTCCGACAGTACCTCAACAATCAACACGGGATTATTGGCGGCATTTTTAAGTTCCTCAAAAAAAGAAACCCTCCCGCACACCACAGACACATCTGGGTACACATATTTATTGCGTGACGTGGCCACGCGCAAATCACTGTTATAAGTGTAACAACGTTTACCTAAAAGCGCGTTTCCTAAGCTACGTCCTGCATTATTGGCAATCAGACTATGCGTAGGGGTTCCACCAGCCATTGCATACACCTCGCCATCGTGGTATTCATATTTTGTATCAGTTTCCTTTTCCAACGCTAGGTACTCTTCAATACTTAAACGCTGCTGATATTCGGGCTGTCCCATATTACTTTGTGATTTCTTACCGTAAAATTACAAAAAATCCTGAAGCCTCTTTCGGTTTTAAGAAACCCAAAGCACTATGAAGTGAAGTCAGGTTCTCAAACCTGATGTTTGGGGTTGAGAACCTCCAAACATCAGGCTACAAACACACAAATCCGTGAATTTTCGGTTTTGAGAAACCGAAAACACAATCTAGAAACCGAAAACACCCTCCTCCAACGCTCTACTTTGCGCCGGGTGGGCAATGCTCTTTTAAAAATTTAGTAAAAAGTGTATTCAAGTGGCGAGAAGTCCCCTCACCTTCGTAAATACCATGCGAACGGTTAGGATAGGCCATAAATTGGAACTGTTTGTTGTACTTTATCAACTCATTGACCAGCTTTTCGGCATTCTGATAATGCACGTTGTCATCGCCCGTACCGTGAATATATAAAAGATTTTGGCTAGCGCGCAGGTTCTTTGCATGGCTGAGGGGCGACCCACTAACAAAATCCTCCCGATTTTCCTGCGGAATCCCCATGTACCGTTCCTGATAAATGTTGTCGTAACTCAATTGATCGGCCACCGCTGCTACAGCAATGCCCGTTTTGAACAGGTCAGGGTATTGAAACAACAAGTTGAGGGTAGAAGAACCTCCCCCACTCCAACCATGCACCGCTACGCGGCTGGTATCAATGAAGGCATTTTGCGCAAATAGGGTTTTGGCACCCATCGCCAAATCGCGAATGTTGACGTTGCCAATTTTACGGTAAATTGCTTTACGCCAAGCCCGTCCCTTCGGAGAAGGCGTACCACGGTTGTCGACGGAAGCATAAATGTAGCCATCTTTGGCCATGTCGCCGATGTAAAGACCATTGCGGCCCGTACCCCACCGATCCATGACAGTAGAGCTGGCGGGCTCGCCGTACACAGAAAATACAATGGGGTATTTTTTGGCAGGGTCAAAATTATCTGGCTTCACCATCCATCCGTCCAACTCGGTGCCATCCTCCGTTTTTACCCGAAAGAATTCCACTTTTTTCTTAGCCGACGTTTGAGCGGCCAATTTTGCCGTAATATCATCACTCTCCTTCAAGGCTTTGTGGTCGGGAAGGCGCAACCACTCGTTCATGGGAGCCGTGTTGGCATTGGAGAAAGAATGAGACGCCCACGCGCCATTGGGCGAAATATCGTAGCGATGAGACCCCACCTGACTTACTGGTGACATCCGTTCTGCTTTCCCACTCCCGTCCAATTTAGCCCGAAACAGGTAAGTTTGGGTAGCGTTATCAGGCGACGCCATGAAATACGCATAATTGTTTTTCTCATCAATTCGCACAATTCCAATCACATCGTAATCACCCACCGTCAGGCATTTTTCCGTTTTACCATCGCGCGAAACGCGGTAGAGGTGACGCCAGCCGTCTTTTTCACTCATCCACAAAAATTCTTTCCCGCCGTTTAGCCAATCCCAACCTGCGGGACTGTCTGCCCATGAGTAGCTACTTTTGGTTTCGACCCAAGCATCGTCGCTGTCGGTATAAAACTCGGTGGTGCGGCCCGTTTTCACGTCGGCATAGAGGCATTTGGCTTGATTTTGTTTCCGGTTGAGCTGTTCCAATACCAGTTCGTTGGCGCTAGCCCATTCCATGCGCGGAATGTACGTATTGCCGGGATCGCCGGGGGTGCTCATCCACTTGGTAGCGCCACCGCTCGCACTCACCACGCCAATTTTATACGGAGAGGGACGCTCTCCTACTTTCGGATATTCTACGGGCACATTGAAAGCGTAGGTAGAATCCGTATTATTAATCATCAAAAAATTACGAATCTTGGTAGCATCAATCTGCCAATAGGCAATATTTCGGCTGTCTGGACTCCAACGAAAACCATCGCGGCAGTCAAATTCTTCTTCGTACACCCAGTCAAAGGTTCCATTGATAAGGCGCGTAGTACCATCCTTGGTGAGCGGGGTAATTTTCCCCGTTGCGAGGTCTTCGGCAAAAATATTCCGTTCGCTCACGTAAGCTACCTTCTTGCCGTCGGGCGAGAATTTGGCAAACATCAAAGAAGAAACGGGACGTCCTTTTCCCACTTGGGTCAGGGTGTTTTTGTCCAAATCCAACACCCAGTAATCGCCCCGGGTATCGTAACGCCACACGCGGGCGGTATTGGTGTAAATCAATGCCTTACGACCATCTTCCGAAAACTCGTAGCTCCGAACGGTCAAGGGTTCGCTTTTCCCCGCAGGGGTTAACTGCTTGGCGGAAATCAAAACCGTTTTTTGCAAATCAGGCAGAGAATACTGAATAATTTCCTTGTTTTCAATACGGCGATAACCGTTGCCGTCTTCGGTCCATTGAACACCCCGGTTGAATTGGGCCTGAAGCGAAAGTTGTACAAGAAGGAAAAGGAGTAAGAAATGGATGCGTTTCATTCCAATAGGTATATTAATTTGTTGATTTTAAACAGGTAAGGATTGGTTTTACGGATTACGGTATTTAGCCATGGCTGCTTTTATCTTGGCCACGCGGTTTTCGGGGCTTGGGTGGGTACTTTGAAATTCAGCGGGGCGATTCGGACCACCAGCGGCGGCCAAAATTTCCATCACCTCCACCATGGCTTCTGGGTTTCGGCCCGTTTGTATCATGTATTTTACGCCAAAATCATCCGATTCAAGCTCATCGTCACGCCCGTATTTCAGGTTCATCAAATTAGCT
This sequence comes from Runella aurantiaca, assembly GCF_003339505.1. Lineage (GTDB taxonomy): Bacteria > Bacteroidota > Bacteroidia > Cytophagales > Spirosomataceae > Runella > Runella aurantiaca. The sequence continues at coordinate 99,040 of NZ_QPIW01000014.1, read as the reverse complement.
ACATATTGCGCAATGTAGGCACTGCCATTGGGAGAGTTGGGGTCGGATAAAGCCACCGATGCCGCCCCTGCTAAACCACCTACCAGCTCTTGCTTGGCCATTTGCTGCGCAGAATGTCGGCCTACCACGTGTCCGATTTCGTGGCCGAGTACTCCTGCCAGTTGGTCTTCGGTTTTGAGGCGCTTCAGCAGGCCCATCGTAATGAAAATCTGTCCTCCTGGCACCGCAAACGCGTTGACCGTTTCGGGATCGGCCAGCACATGAAAATCAAATTGGTACGGGCCGTCTTTTACTTCGGTATTCTGCACAATGCCCTGCCCCACTTTCTTGACCAGCGCCTGTACCTGTTCGTCCTGATACAGCCCTCCAAATTCGGCGGCCATTTGAGGCGCACTTTGAAGACCCAGCGTAATTTCTTCCTGAGGGGTAAGGCTTACCCGCTGCGTTTTGCCAGTGATTGGATTCACCTGCGACTTATTGAAGTAGCCAAACAATGCAACCACGGCCATGATTAGTCCAATCAGTAGCCTTCCACCAATACGAGAACGTCCCATTGTGTTAAAGTTTAAAGTTGAATAGAGAAGCCTTTGTTATAAAGGCATATATTCGAATTCGATAAGCAATAAAAAATCGTACCTGATTTTAATCGCTCTGTATTTTTTTGCCGCTAAGTCAATGATTACAAAAGCAACCCCGCCAAGGTAGCCGACATATATGACGCTAAAGTTCCGCAAATAAGTGCTTTAAACCCTAAACGCGCTAAATCAGAACGACGCGTCGGAGCCAATTCGCTGATACCACCCACCTGAATGGCAATCGAACTAAAATTGGCAAAACCACACAACGCAAAGCTGGTAATGGCGATTGTTTTGGCATCTAAGGTATCTTTGATATGAACCAAATCCAAGTACGCCACAAACTCATTGATTACCATCTTGGTCCCCATCAAGGCCCCTGCTACTTCCACATCTTTGGAAGGCACGCCCATGGCCCAGGCAAATACCGAGAAAACTTTTCCGAGCAAAAAGTTAAGGCTCAACGAAGGAAACGCAAAAAGGCCACCTGCTTTGCCCAACAGAAAATCGACCAATCCAATCAAAGCAATAAATCCAATCAACATCGCAATCACGTTAAAGCCCACTTTGAGTCCTTCGCTGGCTCCCGCCGCGATGGCATCCAACAGGTTGGCATGCGCTTTTTTGATTTCTAGTTTCACCACTCCCTTGGTTTCGGAAGTCTCGGTTTCGGGAAACACAATTTTAGCAATCACCAACGCCCCAGGCGCCGCCATCAAACTCGCCGCTATCAGGTACGAAGCAGGCACGCCCAACTTAATATAGGTAGCCATTACCCCTCCCGCAATACAGGCAAAACTTCCAGTCATGGAAGCCAGCAGCTCGGAGTTGGTCATGCCTTTGAGGTAGGGTTTAATCATGATTTGGGCCTCCACCTGCCCCACAAACGCCGATGCCACGTTTGACAGGGCTTCGGCACCGCTGACGCCCATGAGCCATTTCATCAACTTGGCCAACACCGCCACAATGCGTTGCATGAGACCAATATGGTACAAAATATTAACGAGAACGGCCACAAAAATAATGGTCGGAACGATGCTGAAGAAAAAGATAAAATCATTGCCTGCCCCAAAAGCTTTATTAAGTACAGAAGGTTTTACCAAGGGACTAAACACAAACTCAGCGCCACGATCCGAAAAACCCAACACTTTCTGAACACCTTTGCCCAGCCAATCGAACATTGTTTGTCCAATGGTCGTTTTAAGAATAAAAACCGCAAGTCCGAATTGAAGCGCCAGTCCTACACCAACGGTGCGGTAGTTAATCGCTTTGCGGTTGTTGGAGAGCGCGTAGGCAATACCTAAAATTAATACAATCCCAATAAGTCCTGTGAAACGTTCCATGAAGTGTGTCAGTAATATCTCTAAAGTGTAGGTTAGTTTTGGTTAAATCAAGTGGGTAAAGATAGGAATGCCGTTTTATTTTTCAGTAATTATATCCTCATTTTACAAAAAATAAAGTCATTTACCCTCCGTTCAATTTTGTTTCCACTTAGATTCCCCCCTATATTTGACGGCAATATTGGGACTAAACACACCCACCATGTCAAAAAACTTAGTTATAGTAGAGTCACCGGCCAAGGCCAAAACCATCGAAGGATACCTCGGAGCAGATTTCACGGTCAAATCCAGTTTTGGCCACGTTCGCGATCTCCCCGACAAAGATTTAGGGGTAGATGTTAAAAACGGATACGAACCCGCCTACGAAGTTTCTGCCGATAAAACAAAGGTTATCAATGAGTTAAAGAAGTTAGCGAAGTCCTCCGACGAGGTTTGGCTAGCGACTGACGATGACCGCGAAGGAGAAGCCATTTCGTGGCATTTGAAAGAAGCACTCGGCTTACCAAAAGATACAAAACGGATTGTTTTTCGGGAAATTACCAAAACAGCCCTCCAAAAAGCCATCCAAAATCCACGCCTTATCGACATGGATTTGGTCAATGCCCAACAGGCTCGACGCGTACTCGACCGGCTTGTGGGCTATGAATTATCCCCTGTTTTATGGCGAAAAATAAAAATAGGCAACAGCAGCGCGCTGTCGGCAGGACGGGTGCAGTCCGTAGCGGTGCGCCTCATTGTTGACCGGGAGCGGGAAGTGGAAGCCCACGAATCCAAATCCTCTTTTAAAGTCATTGCCAAGTTTATCTTGGAAGGTGGAAAAGTCCTCGAAGCCGAGCTACCCAAGAATTTAGAAACGGAAGCCCAAGCTCGGGCATTTCTGGAGAAATGCATCGGAGCCACCTTTAAAATCAAAAATCTGGAAGTAAAACCCGGTAAAAAATCACCCGCACCACCATTCACCACTTCTACATTACAACAGGAAGCTTCGCGTAAATTGAGCTTTTCGGTCTCACAAACGATGACCGTGGCCCAAAAACTCTACGAAGCGGGTAAGATTTCATACATGCGTACCGACTCCACCAATCTATCGGAGGAGGCATTGCAAAAAGCAACCGACCAAATCAACAGCGAATACGGCGAAAAATACCACCAAAAACGCGTATTCAAAACCAAATCTGAGTCGGCACAGGAGGCCCACGAAGCCATCCGCCCGACCAACTTTGGGGAATTGAAAGCCAGCAGTGACCGCAATGAGCAACGCCTGTACGAATTAATCTGGAAACGCTCTATTGCCTCCCAAATGGCCGATGCGCAGCTGGAACGCACCATTGCCACCATTACCATTTCAACCACCAGCGAAGAATTGGTAGCGCAAGGTGAAGTCATCAAGTTTGACGGGTTCTTGAAAGTGTATTTGGAATCTAAAGACGACGAGGAAGAAGACACCAAAGGAATGTTGCCCCCGCTCAACATTGGGCAAATTCTGAATTTGGATTTTCTGAAAGCTACGGAGAAATTTTCGCGCCCCAAACCCCGCTACACGGAAGCAAGTTTGGTAAAGCAATTGGAAGAAATGGGCATTGGCCGACCTTCTACCTATGCACCAACCCTCTCGACCATTATCAAGCGGGAATACGTGGTCAAGCAAGATAAAAAAGGGCTCGAACGCGACTTTAAAGAGCTGATACTGAAACAAAACCAACTAAAAGAGTCGGTTGGAAAAGAAAATTACGGGGCTGAGAAATCGAAATTATTTCCGACCAACACGGGCATGGTAGTCAACGACTTTTTGGTCGAACTGTTTCCCAACGTCGTTGATTTCTCTTTTACGGCCAACGTGGAGAAAGAGTTTGACGAAATTGCCGAAGGAAAACTCCCGTGGCAACAAATGATTGATGGTTTTTACCAAGGATTTCACCAGAAAATCGGTGAAGTAGAAGGTTCAAAAGTACTCAAAAGAGCCGAAGCCCGTGAGCTAGGACTCGACCCGAAATCGGGAAAGCCGATTTTTGCCAAGATTGGCAAATTCGGGCCGTACGTCCAAATCGGCGAAGCTACCGAAGACGCCAAACCCCAATACGCCAATCTGAAAAAAGGCCAACTCGTAGAAACCATTACCCTCGAAGAAGCCATTGAACTGTTTTCGCTGCCCCGTGAAGTAGGTTTCTTTGAAGACAAACCGATGGTGGTAGGCGTGGGCAAATACGGGCCTTACGTTAAGCACGACGATAAATTTTACTCACTCGACCGAGGCGATGACCCCTATACCATCGAAGCCGAGGCGTGCATTGCCGCCATCCGCCTCAAACGCGGCGACTTGGCCGGTGAAGGCGAAGGACTGGGATTTTTGGAAGAGAAGCCCATCACCACGGGTATGGGCAAATACGGGCCGTTTATCAAGCACGACGACAAGTATTATTCTCTCCCCAAAGGCATGAGCCTGCAACGCGTTACACGGGAAGAAGCCCTCGAAATCATTCAGAAAAAACGGGAAGCAGAAAGCAACAAAGTCATTCGAGAATTTGCCGAAAATACCACCGTTAAAGTATTGCGTGGACCGTACGGCCCTTACGTAGCCGTTGGAAAACGGAACATCAAAATCCCGAAAGACACCGATCCCGCTACCCTCACACTGGAAGATTGTTTAAAACTGGCGGGAGGATAGTTTTTAGGAGTCAGAGTTCAGAAGAGAGAACGTAATCATGAGTAGTTTATAAGTGGTAAATTGCTTTATGTATTTACCGATTGTACTTATTTTCACTGCTTTCTACTCACTTCTCACTCCTACAAAACATGGACCAACGCATTATTAATCTCTTTGACGAGTATACACACAAGCCCCTCAAACGGGACGACTTTTTCAAGCGATTGACCCAACTCACTGGAAGCACGGCCGCTGCAATGGCCGTGCTTCCTTTGTTAGAAGTCAATTACGCACACGCCTCCACCGTCAAACCCAACGACGAGCGTTTGACCATCGAAAACATTACCTACGAAGGAGATGGCACGCAAATGAAAGGCTATTTGGCGCGACCAGCGGCTCCTGGCAACTACCCCGCAGTGGTGGTCATTCACGAAAATCGGGGCATTAACCCCCACATTGAAGATGTAACCCGCCGCGTGGCTTTGGCGGGCTTTATTGCCCTTGCCCCCGATGCTCTTTCTCCGTTTGGTGGCACACCCACCGATGCCGAGCAGATTCGCACGTATTTCGGACAACTTGACGCCAAGAAAAACCTTAATAACTTTGTAAAAGCCTTTGATTATTTGAAGTCTCGCAAAGACTGTACGGGCAAAACAGGTTGCGTAGGTTTTTGTTGGGGTGGTGCGATGGCCAACCAACTAGCCGTAAACGTTCCTTCACTCAACGCTGCCGTCGCCTATTATGGTCGGCAGGCTGATGCCGCCGATGTGCCTAAAATCAAAGCAAAACTGATGCTTCATTATGGTGCATTGGATGAGCGCGTCAACGCGGGAATTCCCGTCTATGAGGAAGCCCTTAAAAAAGCGGGTATCAAGTATGAACTGTATGTGTACGAAGGTGCGCAACACGCTTTCAACAACGACTCCGCCCCTACGCGCTACAACGAGGCCGTTGCAAAACTGGCATGGGAAAGAACCATTGCCCTTTTTAAGAAAGAATTAGGAAGTTAATTACTCCCCAGCCCATAAACAAAAAGCCCTTCCAATGACTTGGAAGGGACTTTTTTTATGGTGTGGATATATATCAAAAAAGCTATTCTATTTGCTTCCTCCGCGACGACCACCACCCGTGGCACCACCACCAGCTGGCTGTCCGCCGCCACCATCGCCAGAGTTATCACCACCCTGTTTGGTATCGTCGTTGTTAACACTTTTCTTACGTTGGAAGAAATTACCGTCAAACGACATTTTACCAAAACGCTTACGGAAGGTAAGACGGAAACCACGGTTGTACATCAAGTTAACCTGCTCTTGGCTAAAGATATTTCCGGGTGTCGTACTGTTGAGGTTGCTGCGTTGGCTGAATGCATTTTGCAAGAAGTTCTCAGCACCAAAACCTAAGCTCGCTTGCTGCTTTTTAAACTCTTTCAGGATGTTTACACTGTATCCCATAAAACCGCCACGGGTACCTTGCAACTGAATATCGCGTGCCCGACCAAAAGCATACATCTGGGCGCTCCAATCCTTGCCTAACTGGTACTGAATCTGACCAAAGAGGTTATAGGTCCAGTTTTGGTTTTTAACCCCCAACGAAGGGCTGTTCAGCGTGATATAACGTACGTCGATGTTTCCGTTGATGGTCATTCCTTTCACTGGTTTTACCATCGCAAATACGTTCAAACCATACGCACGGTTGCTGCCGATGTTTTGGAAAGTGGAGAGAAGCGTGTTATCATTTACTATCACACTTCCAACATTTACGCCCTGCTGACTCGTCAATTGATCAAACAGTGCCTGTCCACCACGGTAACGCACGCTTTCAATCGAGCCCTCGGTCATACGGGTATAAGCCGAGAAATTAAGGGTCGTTGATTTGATAAATGTGCTCAGGTTAACTTCAAAGTTGTTGGTATACTCAGGATTAAGGTTCGGATTTCCGAAAGAAACGTTGAACGGATCACTCTGCGAAACGTTGGGGTTCAGGAACTGAATTGACGGACGCTGAATCCGACGGTTGTAGCTGAAGCGAATCGTTTTGTTTCCTTTCAGGCTTTTTGAAATCGTAATGCTCGGAACCAAGGTGGAGAAGTTCGGCAATGCTACCGCTGGTGCATCTTGGTATTTAGCCCCCAATTGCGTGTATTCGTAGCGCAAGCCCGGTTTGAACCCCCACTTGTTAGTCGTTTGAAACAAGAATGAAAGATAACCCGCAAACACGTTTTGGTCATAACTGAAAATATTGGTTCTCTGCGGATTAGGCGTATAAATGCCCCGACCTGTGCTATCATAATTGAAACGAAAATCACTTTCAATATGACGTAAAATCATTTTAGCTCCCGTTTCAATCTGGGCATATTTACTGATTGGATCTTGATAGTCAATCTGTAAGGTGCGCTCTTTCGTTAAGCTTTTGTTGGGGTTGCTTTCACGGTAAAACAATTCACCCTCCGTAGAGCCACGGTATTGGTCACGGGTATAGCTGTTGTCACCCGCATTTTGACTCAACTGCGCTAGGATGCTAAATTCCTTGTTTTCTTTTTCGAATTTACGGGTATAATCCAAGTTTACGTCAAGGTTGTTACCGATGTTTTTGGTATCAATCTTATTGGCAAACGTCGGATTAACGGTCGTTCCAAAAAAGCTATATGATTGCTGTGTGTTGTCTAAGTTAAACGCCCGGCGGCTGTTACGAACACTCAGGGTCACATTATCCTTTGCAGTAGGTGAATAATCGAGACTCAACTGCACATTTCCAAATCCACCCAATTGCTGGCCATTGTTTTCCTGACGGGTTCTGACTACGTCACCATTGGCCAACTGACGGCTGATATTGATGTAGCCACCTGTTGGCGGGTACATCATACGTCCTCCTGCGTTGACGGATACCCCCAATTTTTTAGTTCTCAGGTTTACGTTTCCGAATAAATTGCTCGACCGATTTCCGCCTGCAATATCAACCGAGCCTGTAATGCCCTGAAGGGTATTTTTCTTGGTAATGATGTTTATGATACCCGCCGAGCCTTCTGCGTCGTATTTGGCCGAAGGTGAAGTGATTACTTCAACGGTTTTAATCTGGTCGGATGGAATCATTTTCAAGGCATCGGCCACGCTATTGGCAACGATGGTAGAAGGTTTGCCGTTAATCAATACACGGATGTTTTCACTACCGCGCATCGACACGTTTCCGTCCAAATCCACCGAAAGAAGGGGCACTTTGCGAAGCACATCACCAGCATCACCTCCTGAGTTTGAAATGTCTTTTTCGGCGTTGTACACCAAACGGTCCACTTTATCTTCGATGATGGCTTTTTCTCCTGTTACGGTCACTTCTGCCAAGGTACGCACATCAGGGGGAAGATTAATATTTCCTAAATTTTGTTCTTTACTACCTTTCCCAATCGTTAATTTGGCGATTTCGAAGTTTTTATAACCAATAAAACTGGCCACAAACTTAAATTCACCATCGGGTACTCCTTTTAATAAAAAAGCACCTTTGAGGTCTGTCACCGAACCGTCGACTGGTCTACCAGTTTTAATATCAAAAAGGGCAACGGTTGCGTATTCAACTGGCTTACGAGAAGCAGAATCAACGATGATTCCTGATACCCGCCCGTTTCCTTTGGGAAGGTCAGGCATAGCCTGCTGTTGTTGTTGGCCCATACCGCCCGGACCTCGGTCACCACCGCGACCACCCCCACCAAAGCCCCCGCCTCCGGGAAACTGCGCCTGAGAAGTGAAAGTAATACCTAAAACGGCTGTTAAAATGTAAAATACTTTTTTCATTATAAATTGATTATGGTAATTTGTCTACTACTTAAGACAATTTTAAGTATACAAATGTTACTCCTAAAGTGTTAGAAAGCACATAAAAACGACCAACTGTAAGGTCTAAACGACTAAATAGGGGGAAAACATAGACGAACGAAATCAGTCAAAGAGAGGCCAATTGACCCCAAAACCAAGCGACCGCCCCACAACGGGGTAAAAGGGGGTAGAGAAATACCCACGTATCAATGCGCCTTGGTAATTTCCTTGCGCGGCATTGGCCATTTTTACGAACAATCTGACCCGGTTGATGCGGGCATTGAGGAAAACTTCAGTATATACCACACCTTCCGTTTTGAGGCGGTTTTGTAGGTAAAACTGCTGGGTCAGGGGCATGTAGGCATCGGCATAATAGGCCGACTTGTAGTGAATTTCGCCCCCTACTTGTAGAAAGAGAACTTTGGCATATACAAAATCAAAAGTGGCCCGGAAATTGGCAAAAAAGCGCGGAATACGCAGAATGTCATTGTTTGACACCAATGTATAATAGGTCTGGGTCAAAAATTGAAATTTGCCCGGACGCCATTCTGCCTCGCCTCCTATTCGCAACACACTAAACGCACTGGTGTATTGACGCGCCACGGCTGCGGTATCATAATAAAAATAGTTGTTGATTAAATGATAATCCAGCCGAGGACTCAATCGGAGTTGCTTTGTGTTGACGTTTATTTGGCCGTAGATGTTGTTTGAATTGACCAATCGGTTGGAGTTAGTCCAACGAAGGTGATTCGCATCGTACAATTGTTGAACAAAAGTAGGCGACGTAAACGTCGAAAGATAACCTACCTTAAACCATTTGCTAACCACTTCTCCTTTGATTTTAAAATCGCGCCCCAACAGATATTCAAATTCGGCGGTGGCGCGTTGGGTGCTGTCTTTGAGGTAATAAGCAAGCCATAAGCCAACAAAATTCTCAAATCGGCTGAGTCGATACGTCCCCGTAGTGCTGTCGCTTTTGGTATAAGCGCCATTCATATTGGCAATGCGCTGACGGTAATGGGCGCGGTAATTAAACCCCTGAAAACGCCCTTTGATACCAAATTTGTTTTCAAACAACCGAAACTTTACTTCCTGCCGGGTTTGTGTAGAATCGTAGTAATAATTATTGTAAAACCCGTACAAACGAGCATTGGTCAGGTCAGTATCGGAGAAAACATCAATACTGCGTTTGTAATCAAACACATGATAAACCTGAAAACCCTGCGCCAAGACATACTGCTGGTAGATGTGCCAATTGTTGCGCCGCTCCCATGATTGCGCCGTCCGAAACGTAGCCGAAGGGTTATCGTATTCAATGCCCCGGTCGGTTTTGAAGTTAAGGCTGTCGGGCGACATTCCTCCTTGTTCGTACACGTGATGATTCAGGTGGTTGAATTGACCCAAAAAAGTGTATTTTTCATCCTTTGATCGGTAATTTCCGTGAAAAACAAACCCCCAATTCTGGGCCAAATTCGTTTGGGAATCACTCTGTCCGCTGGTTCCAAATTGTTTATTGGTGGTAAAACGCTGAACGTTTATCCCCAAATTTAAACGGGGAGAGAGGTTTTGGCTGTGGTCGAAACGAAGGATATTCTGTCCGCCGCCGCCCAACGTCAGGTAGAGATTGGTATACGGAGATTTGGTGTCGTAGTATTTTACGTCGTTGATTTGGTAGGCATAGGGAGAATAGGCATCATAGCCAAATTGAGTACCTAGTTGCTCGATGGGGCGAAAGAATACATTCCGCGAAGCCGTTCCAAAATTACCCAAATCTACCAACTGAAAATCAGCGCGTTGCACAAAGTTATAGCGATGAAAATCATCGTAAGATGTATCAATTTGGTAGAGGGTTTTGTGGTTATTAAAAATATCCTCTTCCAAAAAATAACGCGCGGTACGGGGGCCATAAATCACCTTGGTAGAATCATCAATTTTGACCTGTCCACCCTGTCCCAAGCCGCCCTGCTGACCTGAGCCTAAAGAGCCACCCGTCGGCATCCTGATTTGGCCGTAACCCGCTACGGAGAAAAACCCGCAAAAAACAATGTATAACCACTTTTTCACGCCACAAAGTTAGTATAAGTTTTTACTCTAACGTTCATCGTTGACTGTCAATTGCCCTTTATTTCACGCCCACTATTTCATTTAACGTTGACTTTCAGATAATTACTTCAAACAGTTTGACAAGAATTAACGATATTTAACCTTTTGAGTATTCGGTTAGGGTTTGTCAATCAAAGCATGTTAATTTTGTTGTAACCATTACTGAAGAGTCAAATGTCCAGATATTCCTTTACATATCAGCAAGAAATAGGTCATCAGGGCCAAAGCCTGGTGCCCCATTTTCCGGGTGGGTTATCGGGAGTAACGATTGGTCCCGGCTATGACATGGGGAGCCGTACACCCATAGAGATTTACGAAGACTTAACCAAAGCGGGCATTCATCCGCAAACCGCGCAGGCGTTTATGGATGCGGCCTCCAAAACGGGCGACGATGCACAGGCTTGGGTCAACCAACACCGCCACGAACTCTACATTACCGAAGAGCAACAACAGGCGCTGTTTGACCATGTGCTCGTTGATGAATACGAACGCCGACTGCGGTCACAACTGGCCCAGTTTGCCGATGAAAGTGACACCGTAACGCATGACATGATTTCGTGGGAAGATTTATCAGAAAAGCAAAAACATATCCTGTTTGACTTTGCCTACAACCCGGGCCTAAGCAAGTTTCCTACGCTAACTGAGGCGGTATTGCGGGAAGATTGGGATACTGTCGCCCAATCGTTTGAGCGTTTTTCGGGTGGAGAGCCCTTGTCTTACCGTAACGATACGTTCTATGCGACTTTTCTCGACCCCAACGCCCCACCCATTGAAGCTGACTCGGAAATTGCCGAAGTGATTGATGCCATCGAATTGCCCGAAAATGAGTCTATTGAAGTCGCAGAAACCATCTGGAGCAACGACCTTTACGCCGAAACGCCCATTATCGAAGAGCACCCTTCCATTCCTCACGCGCTACCCGATGCGCATTTGGAAAACTCTCTCAATGAGCAGGATTGGGATGTTTAATTCTATAAATGATTCATAAATGCCCAAAAAAGCCGCACTCCTGACAAAGGGATGCGGCTTTGGTTCTTCTTCAAAAAAATCGTAGGCCCACTATTCGCCCAAGGGCTTAACCATGATATCCTTATAATAAACTATACTTTTGGGGTCATGGCCTTGCAACGCAAAAGTTCCGCTGCTGACTTTACGACCACCATCTTTCACCTTCGTTACTACCTCCTCGGGTTCTACGTAATCCACTACGGTTTTGTCGTTGATTTTGATGGTAATGTGCTTACCCTGCACAATGATGTGCTCGGTATACCACACGTTATCATCCACAAAAACATCTTTTACATCCTGAACTCCGTAGAGGCTTCCCGTTCTGCGCCAGTCGGTATGTGAGTTATTTACCTGCACTTCGTAGCCTTTTGAAGGCCAACCGCCTTCTTGGTATTGGGTATGAAAATAGATTCCAGAGTTAGAGCCCTGCGTAGTCATTACCTGGGCTTTAAATTCAAAATTCTTAAAGTTATGCTCTCCCACTTTGCCATCATAAAAAATATGCGCCCGAGGGCCTGCCACCTTGAGGGTGCCATTTTCAAGACTAAACGTAGAAGCATTCTCCCCTACTTTCCAACCGTCCATTGATTTTCCGTCAAAAATAGTAATCCAACCGTCTTTCTTCTTCTTCTGAGCAAAACTTACACTTACGGCCATTAAGAGCATCAGTGTACCGAAATACAAAACTTTTTTCATAATTCTTCAATGATTAAGGTTTAAAATAACATAAGGATACACCCGCCTAATTACTACTTTTGATTGAAGCCGTTTTTCTGCCAAAATCCATAAAAAAAGGGGCCGAAGCCCCTCTCTCATTTTATCGTATCGGTTGTAACTACCGAATAAGCTGAATCCATCCTTTGGTTGTAACAGGCTCACTTTCACGGGCCAGCGTCTTGAAACTCACTTTGGCCTGATAGAAATATGTTCCCGTGGGCAGTTCCTGTCCGTCGGTTGTTTTGCCATCCCAATTGAGGGCGGGGGTATTGGTTTCAAACACTTTTACTCCCCAACGATTGTAGACCACAAACGTGATAGATTCCACAAAAATGGAGCAGGTAAGCGGGATGAATAAATCATTTTTGCCGTCGCCGTTGGGCGTAAATACGTTGGGAACCCTAAAATCCTCACAGTTATTATTACAAACTACGTTGCTGCGGGTACTTTCTGACCCAAAACGGGAGATAGCCGTCACGTAATAACAGCCCGCGTACGAATCCAATCCATTGTGTTTGAAGGTGGTTACAGGCACGGTGGTTTGCCCAACACGCTTGAAGTCATCTTCGGGATAACGCGCAAAATATACATTATAGCTTGCCACGGCGGCGCAGGGCTGATTAGCCGAATTGGTAGCAGGAGAAGTCCAGTTGAGGGTGTTACTGACCGTTTCGGGACAAGCCCCGCCCGAAACCGTTGCACAATCCAATACATCCAATTTTAACTCGGGAGGGCAAGGTTTGGTGCTATCAGATGGAACACCACAGGCAATTTGTGAGAAATTGAACAATTGTCCGACCCGAATTCGTGGGCTGTCGTATGTACCGACGGTTTCGACCCGATAACAGTATGTGGAATCAGTCGATAACTTCTTGGAGACATCACCATCGGCCAAAAAGCGGTCGGTTCCATCGTCTATGTAGGTAAAGGTATTCGGCCCTTGCACCGACACTTCGGCAATCAGGTTAAACGTACCCGGGCGCTCACGGTTTTCACGGTACACGCGGTGCCGCTGGTTTTCGTTCCGCCAAGGCACAATCGCCTGCCAGTTGAGGCGTAATCCCTGCGACGCCGGCGACACATCCAACCGCACGCTGCTGGCAGGCTCCGTCGTTCCTAAGCTCGTCAAAGTACCATTGAGCGTATGAAAAAACTCCAACCGATAGCGGTAGCCGTTGAGGGAAGTATTCAAACCCCGATCTACATAAATCGTATCGGCATTGGGTTGGAGGGTCGTGTTGATGGTTGCGATAACGGTATAATTCGTTCCATTCAATCCCGTTGCCCGAGAAAGTCGGTATTGGTACGGCCCAGGCACATCACCCGGAGCAAACGGTGGCCGCGTCCACTTTACGGTAATTACGCCGCGCGTGTCGCTGGTCGTGTCCACGGTTACATTGGTCAACACTGGAATTTGAGCGGGCAAATCCAAACAAGTTTCGTCCGAAAGCGGGCTGTTTCCTCCCTGCGGCAAGGCATAAACGACCCGAATCCGATAACTGTACTGAACTCCTCCCCGACGAAGCCCCATTCCGTTGTTGTCGTCCGTAAAAGTTGTAGTAGCTGCTGGTACACGACCGATTTCGGTATAACCCAACGCCAACGGGTCGCCGGGATTGGTACAGGCACTAAATGTACCGCCCGTACAACCTTCTTTGCGATAAATGGCAATTTGTGCGCCGGGCAATTGACACAGATATGACGTCCAAGTCAACGTAAAGCCCGGAACCGCCCCTGTCGAAACCCGCGCCGCAAGCCCAGTGGGTTTGGGGGCCACCACCCGAATCGAAAACGACTCCAACGAGGCCAATTGCAGGCTCATCCTACCGGGTAAATCTTCTACTTTAAACACAACATCGTAAGGAGCTTCCCTCACATGGTTACAGTTGGTCAGCCAACGGAAAGTACCCACCGCTGGCGAACTTAGGGGCGTGGTGGGTGATGGCGTAAACGTAGCGAACGCTGGGGCAACAAATGATTGCTCAGAAGCGGGAATGGGTTTTCCATCGGGCCCTACGTTAAACACCCCGCCATAGGCAGAAAGCACCATTCGGTTATTATCGGGGTCGGTTGCCCGTACAGTTTGAGTCACGGTTTGTCCTGCTTCAACGCAAGTGTTGGCAATGGGGTCGAGCAGCGGCCTTCGGTTGGGACTGTCGCCCACCACAATCTGCATATCCCGTACTACTTCCCCGATTTTAACCCCATCACGCCATTCTTCAATGATAAAGGCTACGTTATAAATACCCGCAAAGGCGGGTGCATCCCAACATAAATCGCCGGTGATGGGATTGATAGTAAAAGTAGCAGGGCCATTTTTTAATTCATTTTGAGCGTCAGGAATCAATCCTAAGGCAGGATCACGGTAGCCATCAGCCACCCTGTTAATGCAAGTCCCGGGTTCGCCGCGTTTGGGGGTCGAAAGTCGATAAGCCAAGCTGTCGCCATCGGCATCAAATGCGGCTGGATTGTGGCAAAATTTCTGTCCGATGCGCGCCGAATCCAAGGGTGGATTGAGCATCACTGGCGTTTTGTTCAAACCCAACGACGCATTAATCACCAAAATCGTTTCTACGTAAAAAGGGACATTGACAGAATTAGTCAAATTGACCACCCCGTCATTACGGTTTTCTATCCCCACCGAAATAACATATACACCGGGCGAAGAAAAAGTAAAATTAGCCTTGAAGGTATTGGCTGAAGTAGAGTTGGTAATGGCCTGTCTGCCCGTTCGCATCGCCAATAAAGTTGAACCTGCTCCCCCGACAAACGGGCGGATACAAAAGGTTACATCGTTTTGCCCGTCACTGGCCATACGCCCCCCAATTTCGTCGTGGTAGGTGGTAAGCAAAATTTCGTAGGTTAAATCTTTGTCGGTTAATCTTTTGGCCGTGATTTCACCTGCGCGAACGTGGGTTGCGTAAGAATAGTATGTGCTGAAGACGCACAACAGAAAAAATAGAGAACGTAGAGTCAAATGCCTCATCGGTAGTAAAATATAAAATGGGGTCAAAAATACCTTGAAGTTAGGTCGTCGCATATTATCAATTAAAAAACGAAATATTTGCTCAAATGGTGTAAAAATTATTTGTTTTTAAAAGTAGGGGCATTTTTCTGATTCGTTTTTCGGTTTTTTATCAAACAAAAAATCTACACACAAGGTTAAAAAAACAAGCTTTAAATATCACTCGTTCTTTAGCAAAAAAAGTTGTACTTTAGATTGTTTCTAAATTGATTGAGACCTACTTTTGACCGCTGAAAACAGTATAATTTATCGTTTTAATTTAACATTTTTTGATATGTCTTGGCTTACCCAAACACTGACAAGCTCCATTGGCAAAAAATTAGTCATGGCGTTGACTGGCTTGTTTTTGTGCTCTTTTTTAATTGTCCACATGAGTGGGAACCTGCAATTATTTAAACAGGACGATGGCTTGGCTTTTAACGTCTACGCCGTTTTTATGACCACCAATCCGCTCGTCAAAACCATCTCGTACGGTTTATACGCACTGATTTTATTGCACGCCTTCGAAGGCTTGTATCTTGCGTACCAAAACCGTCTGGCTCGGGGAGCGCAACGCTATGTAGCCTACGACGGAAAAGCCAACAGCTCGTTGTTTTCGCGTAACATGGCCGTTTTAGGGACCGTTTTGTTGGTATTTATCGTGGTACACATGTCCAACTTCTGGTTTGAATATAAGTTTGGATATGTTCCCTACACCCAATACGAACAAAACCTAGTAACGGGCGAAGTAACCGCAACGCCTTACGAAGGGGAAATCAAGAACAAACTGGAAGAATTTGTCCGTGAAGAAAGCAACACCCGCGTTGTCATCGTTAAAGATTTGTACCGCAGCGTGTTGGAAGGCTTCAAAAACCCCATCGTGGTTTTATTCTACGTTCTTTCCATGTTTGCGGTATCGTTCCACTTGGTACACGGCTTCAAAAGTGCATTCCAAACCTTGGGTATCAACCACATCAAGTACAATTCACTACTTACCTTTTTAGGGGTGGGAGTGTTCGGAATCATTATCCCGATTGGTTTTGCTTTGATGCCTTTGTATTTTTTCTTTAAAAGTATGTAAATGAAGGGGTTTGGGTTATGGTGTATTCAGCCCAATGCCTCGCTAACGATTAACAATTCACAATTCACTTTTATATGGCAACCTCACCCAAATTGAACGCCAAAATTCCCGACGGGCCGTTGGAAACCAAGTGGACAAAATACCGTTCCACCGTTCCGCTCGTCAACCCAGCTAACAAGCGAAAACTGGAAATTATCGTAGTAGGAACGGGTCTTGCAGGTGCTTCGGCAGCTGCTACTCTGGCCGAGCTGGGGTATTCAGTAAAAGCTTTTTGTTTTCAGGATTCAGCCCGTCGTGCGCACTCTATTGCGGCGCAAGGGGGAATCAATGCCGCTAAAAACTACCAAAACGACGGTGACTCAACCTACCGTTTATTTTATGATACGATTAAAGGAGGTGACTACCGCGCCCGCGAGAGCAATGTGTACCGTTTGGCAGATGTGTCGGCGGGAATCATTGACCAATGCGTAGCGCAGGGCGTGCCTTTCGCCCGTGAATACGGCGGTTTGCTTTCAAACCGTTCTTTTGGAGGAACGCAGGTGCAACGTACATTCTACGCGGCTGGACAAACTGGACAGCAGTTGTTGTTGGGCGCTTATTCGGGCCTTCAGCGTCAGGTGGGTTTGGGGGCTGTCAAAATGTACACCCGTCATGAAATGCTCGACGTGGTGGTGATTGACGGTAAATGCCGTGGAATCATTGCCCGTAACTTGGTTACTGGCGAAATCGAACGTCATTCTGCTCATGCAGTACTCCTTTGCAGTGGTGGATACGGAAACGTTTTTTACCTTTCGACCAACGCAATGGGTTCCAACGTTACGGCGGCTTGGAAAGCGCACAAAAAAGGTGCGTTTTTCGGTAACCCTTGCTTCACACAAATTCACCCTACCTGTATTCCAGTTTCTGGCGACCATCAGTCTAAACTGACGCTCATGTCGGAGTCGTTGCGGAATGACGGACGGATTTGGGTTCCTAAAAAACAAAATGACACGCGTCCTGCCAATCAAATTCCCGAGGAAGAGCGTGATTATTACCTTGAGCGTCGTTATCCTGCGTTCGGAAACCTCGTGCCCCGTGACATTGCCTCCCGTGCCGCCAAAGAGCGTTGCGATGCAGGTTATGGTGTAGGAACTTCCAAAATGGCGGTTTATCTCGATTATGCGGCGGCTATCGAGCGTTACGGCAAAGGAGAAGTAAACAAACTTAACCTTCATGACGCCACTCCCGAAAAAATCACTGAACTCGGCAAGGCCGTAGTAAAAGAAAAATACGGTAACCTGTTTGACATGTACCAGCAGATTACGGGTGAAGATCCATATGAAGTACCGATGCGTATTTATCCAGCAGTACACTACACGATGGGTGGTCTTTGGGTCGATTATAACTTGATGACAACGGTACCCGGTCTGTACGCCCTTGGAGAAGCCAACTTCTCTGACCACGGCGCCAACCGCCTCGGAGCCAGCGCATTGATGCAGGGCTTGGCCGATGGTTATTTCGTTATTCCTTACACCATTGGTTCGTATCTCGCCAACGAAATCCGCACTACGCACATTTCTACTGATCAGGCGGAATTTGTAGAAGCCGAAAACAAAGTCAAAGAGCGTATCACAAAACTGCTTTCTATCAAAGGAAAAACATCTCCTGAAGTATTCCACAAACGCCTCGGCAAAATCATGTGGGATAAATGCGGAATGGCCCGTAATGAAGCAGGTTTGAAAGAAGCCATCAAAGAAATTCAAGCGTTGAAAAAAGAGTTTTGGGCGGATGTGAAAGTAATGGGTGATGCCGACGAATTCAACCCCGAGCTTGATAAAGCTGGCCGCGTAGCTGACTTCATCGAACTGGGCGAATTGATGTGTACCGATGCCCTCAACCGTAACGAATCATGCGGCGGCCACTTCCGTGAAGAATATCAAACCGAAGAAGGAGAAGCCCTTCGTGACGATGAAAACTACATGTTTGTATCGGCGTGGGAGCACAAAGGCGAAAGCGCATGGGAGCTTCATAAAGAGGATTTGATATACGATAACATCAAAATCGCGCAGCGGAGTTACAAATAATAACCCCTTTGTCACCCTGGAAAGATCTAAAAGTACAATCAACGCTATTTTTAGATGCTTTCAGGCTGACAATAATTATCCCCAAAAAAGATGTCAGCAGGAAATATGAATCTGACCCTCAAAGTGTGGCGTCAGAAAAATAAAAAAGATTCGGGTCGAATCGCGACCTATCAATTGGCGGGTATCTCCCCCGACATGTCGTTCTTGGAAATGTTCGACGTACTAAACGAACAACTCATCAACGAAGGACAAGAGCCAGTTGCATTTGACCATGACTGCCGCGAAGGTATTTGTGGGATGTGCTCAATGTACATCAACGGGCGTCCGCACGGCCCCAAAGGTGCCGTGACCACCTGTCAACTTCACATGCGCAGCTTCAACGACGGCGATACCATCGTGGTGGAGCCGTGGCGCGCCAAAGCATTCCCTGTCATTAAAGATTTAGTGGTTGACCGTTCGGCCTTTGACCGTATTCAATCGGCGGGCGGGTATATCTCGGTCAATACTGGAAATGCCCAGGATGCCAACAGTATTCCAATTCCGAAAGACCGCGCCGACGAAGCATTTGAAGCCGCCGCTTGTATCGGTTGCGGAGCGTGCGTAGCTGCCTGCAAAAACGCCTCGGCCATGCTGTTCGTTTCGGCGAAGGTTTCTCAACTGTCTCTTTTACCACAAGGTCAACCAGAACGCAAATTGCGCGTTGAACGCATGGTAGCTCAGATGGATGAAGAAGGATTTGGCTCATGTACCAACACGGGTGCTTGCGCCGCAGAATGTCCTAAAGAGATTCCGCTCGAACACATTGCTCGCCTCAACCGCGAATATTTAGGCGCGAAACTGACTTCGGAACGCGTTTAATTGCAATAAAACAACCTCAATAAAGTGTCTGTCGGTTTGGGTTAGCCCATTCAAAATCGGCAGACGCTTTTTTTATGGGATTTTTCAACCATGTTATCCTATCTTTCACAACCCTACCCGCTCAATACCCTTCTGACAAGAAACTGGTTTCTGACCTCTGCGGGCACGGGTACATTTATTGCCGTTTTTCTTATCCTTTTTCAACCCTTCGGCTCTGCTGGATGGCACGACCCGTATAAGCTGGCTATTCTAGCAGGTTACGGAGGTGTCACGTTTGTTTGCCTAGCGGGTATCAGTTTAATCATTCCTCGTTTATTCAGAAATTGGACAGCAGAAAGCCACTGGACGATTGGTAGAGAAATTGTCGGAATCCTGTTTATTTTAACCGTTATCGCCGCTGGAAACCTGCTCTACAGCCAATGGATGTTCAACAATACGTTCTCTCTGAGCGGCTTTTTATTATGGCTTGGCATTACAATGTCGATTGGCATAATTCCTACCACGGTGCTTACCCTGCTTAATCATAGCCGACTTTTACGAAAATATACCACGGAATCGTTGAGGGTAAAAAATGAAAACGAAGTTCATGAAAAGGCCAATGTACAGGGTTCAACCATTACCCTCGTTGCCGAAAATGAGAAAGATTCACTGACGGTAGCAGTCGATGAATTGCTGTTTATTGAGTCGGCCAACAATTATTCGGAAGTCGTATTTTGGCAAGGTCAAAAACACCAAAAAGTATTGATAAGAAGTAGCCTGAGCCGCCTTGAAGAACAAATTTCTCACGGAGATGTGATACGCTGTCATCGCTCATTCATCGTCAATTTGAGGCAGGTTAACAAAATTTCGGGCAACGCCCAAGGCTATAAATTAGCGCTTCACAACTGGGATACTCCCCTGCCCGTTGCCCGTCGGTATACCGACTTGGTTGCCAACTATTTCAGAAAATAGCCTTGTCATTCATCCCAAAAACGGCCAATCAACCCAAAAAAAGGTCATTCTTCCCAAATCAGGGGCTATTATCCCTTTTTTTTGTCACGTTACTTTTAGGCCACTAGGTTTGTGTCAGTCAAAACACAAACACTCATTCAGTATGAAAGCCCAATTGTATCGCGCAGCAATCAGCAACACCCCTTATCCATTGCTT
Organism: Runella aurantiaca; assembly: GCF_003339505.1. Lineage (GTDB taxonomy): Bacteria > Bacteroidota > Bacteroidia > Cytophagales > Spirosomataceae > Runella > Runella aurantiaca. Next base: position 78,697 of record NZ_QPIW01000014.1, on the reverse strand, counting down.
TTTCTCTTTTCATTACTCCTCTCTTATTTGCCACTACCTGCCCAAACCGCCGAAAAAGACACAACCCTTGAACGCTTGAAAATAAGGACCTCTTTTGCAAAATCATATTTTGGAATTGATGCTTTTTCCACCACGGGAGGCACAACCCAATACGCCACACAAGGCGGTTTAAATTCAGTAAATTTTAGCGGAACCACCTCCCCCCGAATCTTACTTGGCGGTACCCACTTCTGGGGATATGCAGATTTTTACATCGCAATTCCCGTCGCAAAATTGGGTAATCGAGTTCCCAAAGAACTTCAAAATATTTCCTATACCGAAGGGGTAGAAACGGGCTTTCGGGTATTTCCGATGCCAATACAAGAAGGAAAATTACGTCCTTTTGTTGGAATGTCGCTCAAAGGCATAAGTTTTGCCCAAATTTCCAATGAACCGAATAAAACATACAAAACAGTTCCTTCGGTGGCAAAAATCAAATTTCCCTTTCAGGCAGGCTTGGTCTATGCGCGCCCCAAAGTACTGTTTCAGGCGGGTATTAACTATCAGAAAAACACCGATTATCTATACCCTATTTCCCGTACGGAATACGGCAACCTAAAACTATCCCCTTGGTCATTCAACATTGGGTTGAGTTATTGGATTAATACAAACGGAGGGCTTGCTTCAAAAGGCGGCGAGCGCTACATGAAAACAGGGGTGCGTAAATTGAACGCCAAAAATCGGTTGAATTGCTGGTACTTCGGCATTGGCCCTTCAAGCTCGTTTGAATTCAGCAAATCTGAATACGTCAAAGAAAAATACCCATTTTTGAAACAATCTAGCCCCGGAACGCTGATGCCCGACATCGCCGCTGGTAGGTATATTCACAAAGCCGATATGAACGTGGGAGTATCTTACCGTAAACTTCGTTATGGCTCAAACGGGTACGATGTTAAACTAAACTACGAGCGTAGTTCATATACCTTTGAAATGTACAAATTTTTGGGCGACTACCACGGATTTGTCCCCTATGTAGGTCCGACGCTCGCCTACGAAGCGTTAGCCTTTACCGATACCGACGGCGGCAATGTTCAAACTTTTAAAGCAAAAAAATTGGCCCTTGGCGTCATTTTTGGTTGGGATATTCGGATTACCCACGCCGAAACCTGGCTTTTACGTACCAATCTTCGCTATACCCCCAACCTACATTTAAAAGCAGAAGGCAAGAAAGTAATGTTTGACCAATTGGAGTTCAATTTCATTCAGTTCGTGTGGTTTGTGGGTAGAAACAAAGCCCTGAAAGGATAAATTCTCTTCAACAAAACGGTCGGAAATACAATGAATTAATCGCTATCAAAATTGTTTTTTGCTGAGCAGCTATTACCGCCCATTTTGTATTTCAATCCCCAAAGTGTCAATTAAAAGTCAGAAATAGTATCTTTAACTACGGCATCAATAAGATAAATAAAAAAAATACATCCCATTTTAAATGTCATATTGTACTTTTAGGGATATTTGACATACATTTATGAATTAATTTACCCTACCCAATCTAAATATTGCTTTTTATGGATACTATTCATTATTTCGCAAACTCACGAGATGAGCAGGATTATGTCTCACATTCCGAAATTGACAATGACTATTTTCTTCAACTTAAAGCCGAGCAAGCCCTCGTTGAGGCCATGAATTGGCATGGTGGAAAGATTGCAAAATACCGATTTGAGGTAAATGTCCTCCCCAAATCTTCTAAGCTGGGAATAAACAACGGAAGAATCTGGAAACTCCGAATTTGGGAGGGCGAAAAAGGGATGGCCAAAGGCAGTGTTGCCAATTATGACCGAGAATGGCAGCTCTCCCCTTCAAAAGAGTTAGAGCCTCATGTTAGGCGGATTTTAAAATTATACAATTAGCATTTTCAAAAAAAGCCGCTTTTAGAGCGGCTTTTTTTGAAAATGGGCATTTTTAGCAAATGGTTACAATTCAAATGTTTCTTCCTGTTCATCAAAAAACAAATAATTCAGAAACTCACAATACGGCTTGATGAGGCGACAGCCCTTAACAACCTCAGTGGCGAAACCCGGCGAGGTAACCTCCGCATCGGAATATTTATGCATAAAAAATAATTGCTTCCGTTTCAACAGCGCAATGTCTGGGTGGTCGTCGGGGTATCCTTTCGGGGAGCGCTGAAGGGATTCTCCCCAAATTTCGGGGAAATAATCGCGAAATTCGGGGGCTTCAATGATGCTTTTCAGGCTTTGGGGATTAAAGTCAATTTCTTGCCTAAATTTGGCCAAATGCTTAGGCGTTGGGGCCCACATTCCCGCTCCTAAAAAGGATTCCCCTGGCTGGATATGCAGGTAAAAATCGGTACGGCCCGAATGACGCCCACCTGGCCCGATGGCCGCACTAAACCATTGTTTATAAGGCGATTTATCTTTGGAAAAACGGATGTCCCGATTGATGCGAAAAATACAGTCCTTCACTTCGGTGTTGGGCAATGATTCAAACTCACTTACCCCTTTCAGCACAGCGGCCACCAACTGTTCAAGGTCTTTTTTTGAGGTTTCATAACGTTTGCGGTTTTCGGCAAACCAATCACGGTTGTTGTTTTCGGCTAAGTCTATTAAAAAATGTAAGGTTGACTGCGTCAGCATAAGATTTCGTATTTTGCCTTAAAAATAGCAATTTTGCACCGCTTCGCAGGAAGAAGTACTGTAAACTACAAAAAATGTCACGAATTTTAACGGGTATTCAAAGCAGCGGCAAACCGCACCTTGGCAATATTTTGGGCGCTATTTTGCCCGCCATTCAACTTTCCGAACAGACCGGAAATGAGTCATTTTTGTTCATTGCCGATTTGCATTCCTTAACCACCCTCAAAGATGCCAACACCCTCAAGGACAATATCCGGGCGGTAGCAGCGGCGTGGTTGGCGTGCGGACTGGACACCAAAAAAGTGGTTTTTTATCGCCAATCGCGGGTGGCCGCCTACCATACCGAACTGACTTGGTACTTATCGTGCATTACACCTTACCCCATGCTGGCCAATGCCCACTCGTTCAAAGACAAAGCTGACCGGTTGGCGGATGTCAACGCGGGTCTGTTTGTCTATCCTGTGTTGATGGCTGCCGACATATTGTTGTACGACGCACATTTTGTGCCCGTTGGAAAAGACCAGAAGCAGCACCTCGAAATGACCCGCGACATGGCCGAAAACTTCAATCGTACCTACGGCGAAACTTTTGTGGTGCCCGAGGCCCGCATTGATGAGCGAATGATGGTGATACCCGGCATCGACGGCCAAAAAATGAGTAAATCGTACGGGAATTACATCGATATTTTCTTGCCCGAAAAAGAATTACAAAAAATAACCAAGAAAATCATTTCAGATTCTACGCCGCTGGAGGCTCCCAAAGACCCGGAAAACGACATTACTTTCAAGCTTTTTTCGCTCATTGCCAGCGAATCTGACATCGAAACAATGCGTCAGAATTATCTCAAAGGCGGCTACGGCTACGGACACGCCAAACAGGCTTTGTTTGAAGCACTAAACAGCCGTTTTGGGAAAGAACGTGAGCTTTTCAATTATTATTACCACGAAAACCCCGAAGCTTTGGAGCAAAAATTGCAGGAAGGCGAAGAAAAAGCCCGCGCCGTTGCGGCAAAAAAAATAGCTGATGTTCGCCAGAAAATTGGTTTATCTTAGCTCATACTAATCCAGCTTCCCACAAACTGAAGGGGAACCTACATGCTCCATCAAATTCAGGAAATCGACACTCGTATATTTTTAACGCTCAATGGGTTACATACCCCTTGGGCGGATACGATTATGTATTGGGTAACGCAACGAAACACGTGGATACCCCTCTATGCCCTGCTGATTGTCTGGCTGATTTGGAAGTATAACCAACGGGCAGCGGGGATGATTGGCGCGCTGATTCTTACCATTATTATTGCCGACCAAACGGCCTCGGGCTTGCTCAAGCCCTTTTTTGAGCGTCTGCGGCCGTGCCATGTTTTGTATTTACAAGACAAACTTCACTTAGTGGTTGAAGATTGCGGGGGCAGGTATGGGTTTGCCTCCTCCCACGCCGCCAATAGCTTTGGGCTGGCAATGGCGCTGTATTTACTGGTAGGAAAAAAGTACCCTTGGACAACCTGGTTCTTCTTTCCTTGGGCAGTGGCCGTCTCTTACAGCCGTATTTATGTGGGCGTTCATTACCCGTTTGATGTAGTAGTTGGGGCCTGCATTGGAGCGGCGGCGGCATGGATTGCCGTCAAAAGTGTTGAAAGAATCCTCAGGTTACGAAAGAAACCTGCCTAAGATTCCTCAAAAAACATCCCAAACATGAATTCCGTAAAAGAAAAATCCGTACCTTTGCGCAAATTTTTTCAGGGCATGGCCTCATTTAATCCAATAAAAATATTCTCCGGTTCGCAGTCAAATTACTTGGCAGAAAAAGTTGCCCGTCATTACGGGAGAGACTTAGGCGGCTATAGTTTACGTAAATTCAGTGACGGTGAAATGTCTCCCAGCTTCGAAGAATCCATTCGGGGGTGTGACGTTTACTTGATCCAATCGACCTTTAATTCTTCCGAAAATTTCATGGAATTATTGTTGATGATCGACGCCGCCAAACGGGCATCTGCTCACCAAATCACGGCAGTTATTCCTTATTTCGGATACGCTCGTCAAGACCGCAAAGACAAACCAAGGGTACCGATTGCCGCCAAATTGGTTGCAAATTTGCTTACCGCCGCTGGGGCCGAGCAAATCATGACGCTTGATTTGCACGCGGGTGCCATTCAGGGATTTTTTGACATTCCAGTAGTACACCTAGAAGGTACAAGCGTGTTTGTGCCTTACATCAAGAGTCTAGAACTAGACAATCTGGTGGTGGCTTCTCCCGACGTGGGTGGTGCCGCCCGCGCCCGAAACTTTGCAAAGTTTTTCAACGCCGACATTATCCTTTGCGACAAATACCGTAAAAGAGCCAACGAAGTAGCCTCGATGCAGGTAATCGGTGACGTAAAAGACGCCAACGTGGTCTTCATTGATGATTTGATTGATACAGGAGGCACCATTTGCAAAGCCGCTGAGCTCGTAATGAGCAAAGGAGCGAAGTCGGTACGTGCCATTTGTACCCACCCAGTGATGTCAGGCCCCGCCCACGAACGTATTCGTACGTCGATGTTGGAAGAACTGATTGTGACGGATACCATTCCGTTGCGCGAAGAAAATGAAAAAATTAAGGTATTGTCGGTGTCAGAATTATTTGCCAAAGCCATCGGCCGTATCCGTGACCACGAATCTATTAGTTCATTGTTTATAAATCCTGCTTAGCAGGGGTTAATGAGTGATTCATTAGCTATTTTCAAACTATTTTAAATACAAAAATTATGAAAAGTACAGAGATTGTAGGGTTTAAAAGAGCGAATCTCGGCAAGAAAGAAGCACGTGAACTACGCCTTGAAGCAATGGTTCCATGTGTATTGTACGGTGGAGCGGAACAAGTGCACTTTGCTGCACCTATGTACCTCTTCCGTGAACTTCTTTTCTCTCCTAACGTTTACAAAGTGACGTTAAACATCGAAGGTGAAATTCATTACGGAATTTTGCAGGATGTTCAGTATCACCCAGTGAGTGATATCATCCTTCACGCCGACTTTTTGGCCATTGACGATGAAAAAGAAATCAAAATTGAAGTACCTGTCCGTTTTACAGGAACTGCCATTGGGGTAACCAAAGGGGGTAAATTGGTACAGAAATTGCGTAAAATCAAAGTAATCGGGTTGGCAAAAAACATCCCTGATTTCGTTGATGTACCCGTAGGTGATCTTGATTTAGGAAAATCAGTAAAAGTAGGTCACTTAAAAGTAGAAGGATTTAAAATCGTAAACAATGCTTCGCTACCAATCGCGGGTGTTGAAATCCCACGTGCATTGCGCGGTACGTTGAAGTAAGCTTTCCCCATAAAATGGCTAATAGACAAGAAGCCCCGCAAATTGCGGGGCTTCTCTTTTATATACCAGAATTTTAGGCTACAAATTAGGCCGTTACGGGCAATTGAGCTTTCAATTTGTCTTCCAATACTACCTGTGGTACTGCGCCTACAACACGGTCTACTACCTCTCCATTTTTGAAAAACAACAAAGTTGGAATGCTGCGAATACCGAATTTCATGGCTGTTTCGGGGTTCATATCCACATCTACTTTTCCGATAACTGCCTGTCCTTCATACGATTCTGCGAGTTTTTCTACTACTGGGCCTACCATGCGGCAAGGTCCGCACCATTCTGCCCAAAAATCTACCAAAACTGGTTTATCTGAACCTGCGACCAAGTCGCCAAAGTTTGCGTCTGTAATTTCGACTGCCTTTCCCATTGTATTATTGATGACCGGGTCGCCGGTACGATTAGTGAATGATTGTATTTAGTGAAGAAACCATTTTGCCCCCGGCAAAAGTTCCCAAACTTTAAAATCGACAATCTTCCTAAACAGCCTAATGGGGTTCGGGATGCTCTATCGAAAGCGCTACAGATTCCGCACTTACCCGTGCCCCACGCGCCTGTAACGCTTTGGCGTAGGCGTTATAAACAAACCCCACAATATTGCCGTCGTTAAACGGAAAAATCAATGAACTATTTTTGTATTGAAGGGCATTGACAAACAACACACAGGTGAGGTTATTGGGAAATTTGACCCATATCGTACGAAGTCCACGTCCGGCAGGAGTAAGCACTTCGTACCACCAACCATCATGGTAGACCATCGTGCCAAGATTTGAGGTGGCTTTATAACAACCTAAGTTCTTCACTATCAGCGAGTCAGCCAAGGCGGGTGTAAGCACTTCATTGGTACCCGACGACAACGCCGATGCGTAGATTTTACCCGCTTCGGTCGCGGTCAGATACATGCCGTAGGCCCCAAGAACGAGCCCGAAACCACCCGGATTCCAGCCTCTTTGGTCGGCGGTTAGGGGAAAGTTGTAGGTGTATGTGGGATTATTGGCGGGAAAAGACGCGATGGCATTTTGAATACCCACTTTTTCAAAAATTTCCTGCTGTAAAAAAGCCAAATAGCGCTGTTGGGTTTGGGCGTCGTCTGTGGCGTCATTGCCCGTAAAAGCATAGCCCAAAATACGGGGAATTAATATCCTAAATAGTCCAAAATTAGCATTTTGGTAGCAGTAATTTCCGCGCGAAGTCACCCCCAATGCCATCAAACTTTTTAGGCCAGCATATATATTTTCACCGTAAGCGCCGTTCAGACACGAACCACCCAGCCCCCTTATTCCGCTTTTATGGGTTAATAAATCACCAAAAGTAATTTTATCAATCCCCGCTCCTAGCTTCCATGAAGTAGGCAAATAGGGTGCAATTAAATCGCTGGTTTTCAAACCTTTTTGGGAAGCCGCTTTCAAAAAAGCCATTGCCGTAATCGTCTTGGTCATGCTGGCAATATGCAGCTTTGTATCGGGGGTAAAGTCCTTTTGCCCTTCGGGGTCAGCCATGCGGGATTGAAACCCGCCGCTTCCGTCAGCCTTCAATTCCGTTCCCTCATAAATCGTAAAAGCGTAACCTACTCCCCTATTTTGAAGCGTATCTTCCAGTTTTTGGGCAAACAAATCAGGTAAAGTTGCCGTCAGTGGTTCTGGCTCCGTTTCGCGGCAACTATAGACGCCAAGCGTTATCGTCACCACGACGAAGCTGAGTGATTGAAAAAGTGTTTTTGTTTTTTTCACGTTGCTGTTTTTCATAGATTTTTACAATCCTGCCGTTGATTTTATCTGCCCTATTAATTCTTCCGTGGGCAAATGTGCATCCAACCAATGAATGACCAAACCATCCCGTTCCATTTTTCTAAAAAAAGTCATCTGTCGTTTGGCAAATTGGTGAATCGCTACGTTTAAACGCTCAACCATCGTACCATAATCTAACAAACCGAGGAGATATTGGGCAATAAATTTATATTCCAATCCGTAATAAATCAATTGCTCAGCCGAAATGCCACGTTTTAACAGCGCCTGTACTTCATCAATCATTCCATTTTGCAATCGTTCATGTAGGCGGCGGGTAATGCGGGCCCGCCGCTCCTCTACGGGCAGCGAAAGTCCAAATAAATGATAATCAGGAAGAACTATCTTCGTATTTGACGAACTAGGAAAGGGATGATGGGTGAGAAAAACCGCAATTTCAATGGCCCGAATGAGGCGCTTTCGGGTGGACGTATCGGCCAAATGTGCATACTCAGAAGGGGTATTTTTAAAATATTCCCGCAATTCTTCGTCCGATAATTGCTGAAGTTTTTCGCGAAATTCTTCATCAATGGGTATCGCCGTAAACTGATGTTCTTTCAACACCGCTTCGATGTACAACCCTGTGCCCCCACAAATAATCGGCAGTCGATTTCTAGCCTCAATCTCCGCAATGGCTTCGTAACAATCCTGCTGAAAACGGTGAACATTGTACATTTCACCCGCCTCTAGCACGTCTATCAAATGGTAAGGTATCTGCTGATTATGAACCACATACTCTTTCAAATCCTTCCCCGTCCCGATGTCCATTCCTTTGTAAACTTGACGCGAATCAGCACTGATAATTTCCCCCTCCAACGCATACGCCAACTGAGTTGCCAAGTGGGTTTTGCCGCAGGCCGTGGGTCCGAGAATGACAATGATTGGCTTCATTTTGGGTTCTTTAGAAGGTCAAGCAAATACTTTATGTTGCCCGAATTATAAACTTTTACGGCATTTTCAAGCTTACTTTCGGGCGTTGTGTATTCCCGCTCAAAGGTTTCAGGATTAACCAAAAACGCCTGAGGGGGCGTTGTTCCAAGCCGTTCAAAACCCAGTCGTTCGTAGCTTTGTCCGTTGGACCAATCACGGTCAGCGTAGGTCATAATGTCGTCGGGATGCACTTCTTTGATAAACGCTTTTAACAATTTATCCAACCCACCCACGACCGTTGCGTCCAACACATTGGCAAAACGAATCAACTCAAACGAACGGTATGTTTGTGCGTTTCTAGGGATATTTTTTCCGCCACTAAAAGACGCCACCGCAACAAGAAGCGAAGCCGGTTCAGGCCTGAGCAGTGAAAAATCAGGTTTTTCAGTCCATTTTTCCAATACCCTGAAATAACGTTGTGGCAAAAAAAGGCCGTACTTATACTTCGCCGTGGTCGAAACCTGCAAATGGTTGATTTTTAGAAAGGCATCCAAGGTCGGCTTGTCGATTCGTCGCACTTCCGTCAAGCGGGCAGGGATTCGATACGAGCACCCAAATAATGACCTCAATCTTGACTGCACGACTCCTTTTTTTGCTCGCCACACATCTTCCCAAATGTGAACCACTTTTATGCCCATGGCCGCCCACGCATCAGATACGCTTACGAAGGTGTCTGGGGAAGTCACTGATAACCCTTTTTTGAGCGGAACGCAGTGAATAATAAGGCGTTGATTAGAGAAAAAGAAGTACGAAAAGGGCATTTCAATCGAAACTGGCGGTGCTTCTATCTCCGCCAAAGTACGTAGAAAATCGGCTATTTCACGGGTAAACGGCGGGGTTGATTCCAAAGGAAATTGGTTAATTTTTCAAGAACATACGTTAGATAAAACGTTCTTCAACTTTTTATAATAAGTTGATATTTTTATCCCAAAATCAGCACTGCAAATCGGTCAAAACAAGTCGGGATTAATGACAAAAATAACATGGTTTCGGATAAGTGGCTTGAAAATAAAACAATTATTATCATCGGGGGAACCACCGGGCTGGGATTATCGGCGGCAAAGGCATTTGTAGCGCAGGGCGCAAACGTGGTGGTGGTCGGAAGAAACCCTGATAGCTGCGCCGAAGCCGAAAAAATATTGGGAAAAACAAGAGCCACCGCTATCCAAGGCGACGCCACTGACCCACTTACGGCCGACAATGCCATTCAAAAAGGAATTCAAACCTACGGTGGCTTCGATGGATTGTACCACGTAGCCGGCGGCAGCGGGCGCAAATACGGTGACGGGCCATTGCACGAACTGTCGTTGGAAGGTTGGAACAAAACATTTGAACTGAACCTTACGTCGCTGATGCTTTCCAATCAGGCAGCTATCCGTCAGTTTTTAAAACAAAATACGGGCGGGAGTATCCTCAACATGGGCTCGGTGTTGGGCTACTCCCCTTCCCCCAAATACTTTGTCACGCACGCTTATGCCGCTACCAAATCGGCCATTATCGGGTTTTCTCAATCCATTGCGGCTTATTACGCCCAAAACAACATTCGCATCAATGTATTGGCCCCAGCTTTGGTCGAAACGCCCATGAGTCAGCGCGCCTCCAAAGATGAGGTTATTCTCAATTTTGTTAAAACAAAACAACCACTGGATGGCGGACGAAACGGACAACCCACTGATTTAGACGGGGCTGCGGTGTATTTCATGTCCGATTATTCAACATTTACCACGGGACAAATTTTATCGGTCGACGGCGGCTGGTCCATTTCTGAAGGACAATATTGACTATGTATATCATCGGAATAGATCTTGGTGGCACCAACGTAAAAGGAATCATCATTGACGAAAAGGGGACCGTTTTGAAACAACATTACGTGGCAACACAAGACAATGGCGACACCACTTGGCGCGTAAATGTGTTGGAAATGGTGCTTTACCTCAAAAATTGGTTGCAGGAGCCGGTGGCGGCCATCGGAATGTCAGCCCCAGGCCTGCCTGACGAGCAGAATCAATGCATTGCTTTTCTGCCCAATCGTCTGAACGGGCTGGAAAATTTCATTTGGAGCAATTACCTAGGTGAAACCAGTTACATCCTTAACGACGCCCATTCGGCATTGATGGCCGAAGCAACTTTTGGCGTGGCAAAAGGGCATAAAAATGTCGTTTTATTAACCCTCGGTACAGGAATCGGCGGCGGCCTACTCATCAACGGACAATTGTATCAGGGGCTTAGTCAAATGGCGGGGCATTTGGGGCACTTGTCGCTCAATGCCACCGACGACGAAGTCAGTATCGTAGGAATGCCCGGCAGTTTGGAATATGCCATCGGCAATTATTCCGTTGCCAAACGCTCCAAAGGGCGTTTTGAATCGACATGGGAGCTGGTAGAAGCCTACCGAAAAGGAGACGCTTGGGCTACGTTGATTTGGCTTTCATCCCTCCAAAAATTAGCCGTGGCACTCAGCTCGCTGGTCAATGCTTTTTCGCCCGAATTGATTGTACTCGCGGGCGGAATCACTTTTGCCGACGATGCCCTTTTTGAACCCCTTAAACAATTTATGGATTTTTATGAATGGCGACCCGGTGGGAAGAAAACGCCCATCGTTCAGGCCGAGTTTGGCGACATGGCTGGGGCCATCGGAGCCGCAGGTTTTGCCATGTCAAAAATCAAAAACACTTTGTAAATCAACAGGAAGATGCAAAATGTTGCGTCTCTACAAAACAAGCGTATATGTCAGTAATACAAGACTTTATCAATAAATCGCGCGGTATTTTAGATACCATTGAAGCGCAGCAACCGCAAATTGAACAGGCTGCGCAATGGTTTGCCGCTTCTATTTTGGCGGGGCGAATGGTCCACGTTTTTGGCAGCGGACACAGCCGAATTATGGTAGAAGAAATGTGGCCTCGCTACGGTTCATTTGCCGGATTTAACCCCATTGTTGAGCTATCCCTTACGTTTCATAATCTCGTCGTAGGGGCCAACGGACAGCGGCAAGCCATGTTTTTAGAGAATGTACCCGGATTTGCCGAGCGCATATTGCGCAATTTTGACCTTTCAGACACCGATACCGCCTTGGTTATTTCCTCTTCGGGCACCAACATTGTTCCCGTAGAAATGGCCGAAATTTTTCAACAACACGGCATCAAAGTCGTGGCATTGGTGACTAGCCTACATTCATCGGCAAGTACTTCCAAACGCGCCGACGGCAAGAAATTGACTGATTTTGCCGATTTAGTGCTCGACACGGGCGCACCCGCCGGCGATGCCATGGTTTATGTACCCAACCTCGACACGCCCGTTGCTCCGGGTAGTACCGTGGGCGGGGCAACGCTCATTAACTGCCTAAAAGCCGAAACCGCCCGCCTCCTGACCGAAGCGGGTCAGCCTCCAAAAGTGCTCAGCGCCGCCGCCGTGGTAGGCACCCAACGGGCGGTAGAGCTTTTTGAAGGGGCTTATGACGAGCACGCTCACCGCATTGCGAAAATGTACGAGAAAGTAGGAATTCCGAGTTATGTCTCTGAAAACAAAACAGTTAAATAGTATTTTCATTCACCCAATGTTAACCATACGCCTAGCCGTAGTAAGCGACCAAGATGCAGTTTGGGAAATTATAGAACCAGTCATTCAAGCGGGTGATACCTACATGTACGCGTCAGATTCTTCCAAAGAAAAAATGATGGGCATCTGGTTTGACCCCGAAAAGTACACGTACGTTGCCGAGAAAGAAGGTCAAATTGTAGGTACTTTTTTCCTAAAAGCCAATCAGCCCGACTTGGGGAGTCACGTAGTAAATGCGGGGTATATGGTTCATCCAGCGTATCGCGGACAGGGCATTGCGGAGCAGTTGTGCCGTTTTTCGTTGGGAGAAGCCCGAAGACTCGGGTTCAAAGCCATGCAGTTCAATTGCGTTATTTCCACCAATACCGTTGCCGTCCGCCTTTGGAAAAAATGTGGCTTTGAAATCATTGGAACATTACCCAAAGCCTTTCAACACAAGGCATTAGGATTGACCGACGCGTACGTAATGTACCAATGGCTAGAGTAGCAATATCGAATGGCAGTATAAAAATTTTCGGGATGTACAGAGTCGGGTTATGAGCAACCCTCCGCACGGGACTTTTACATTTTGCGGTTTTACATCATCACCACCTACTGATTTTACAGCATTCTAAAAACACCTAAAGAATATGCAACCACTCCCCATAAAAACAACCGTTGTAGGCTCAATGCCTTTTCCCGGCTGGCTCGAATTTGCCAGTATGAACCTCGACAAATTTGGCCCCGCCGACATTGCCGAAATGATTGACGATGCCGTGATTGCGGCCGTACACGACCAAGTAGCGGCGGGGCTTGACGTAATCACCGACGGTGAACAAACGCGTTTGGACTTTAATCTTTCCTTTTACGGTTTTATCAAAGGGATTGTCAACGACGGCACCGAAACCCGTAAGTATGGCCCGCCCGCGCATGACCAACGCGGCAAAAACAGCATCATTGAGCCACTGACCGCCCCCAAAGGCTTGGGCGTGGTGGAAGAATACAAGCGACTAAAACGCCTAGCCCCCGAAGGTCAACGCATCAAAATGTCTATTCCGGGGCCGTATACGCTTTCAGGGCGGCTCAATCCGGGCGGGCTGTACAAAGACCGTTGGGAAGTAACGGAGGCTATTTTGCCGTTGGTTCGCCAAGAAATTGAAGACCTTGTGGCCCTTGGTGTCCCCGAAATCTGCGTCGATGAACCTTCCATGAGCTGCTACGCCTACCGCGAAGATACACAACGTTTTGTGGATATTTTTAACCGCACCGTGGCCCCAGGCGTGGGCAAAACCCGCCTTTCAATGCACCTTTGTTTTGGAAATTACAAAGGCCGGTCGGTGGGCAAGAAAACCATTGCGCCCATGTTGCCTAGCTTTTTGGACATGACCGTGGATGAACTCCACAGCGAAATGACGGTGCTCAACTTTACGGATGTACATTTATTAGAGCGCTTCGCCGAGAAATTTGACGTTGCAGTGGGCGTGATTGACGTAAAAAGTTACTACATCGAAACCGCCGAAGATGTAGCGGAGCGTATCCGCAAGGTGTTGCCTTACGTCCCGGCTGAAAAACTCGCCGTGGCACCCGACTGCGGCATGAGCCAAACTGCCCGCTGGGCTACCAAACAAAAATTGAAAGCCATGTGCGATGGAGCAAAGCTGGTAAGAGCCTCTCTATAAAATCTTCCCCACGCCGCGACAAACTCGCTGCGTGGGGAAGATAAATGGTTTATTTACAAGCTTTTCCAGAAAGCCTTCTCCAGTTTTTTATCACTTGCATACGAAGACGGCGCGGTATTTTCTCGGGCTGGCAACGAACTACCAATCAATTGATAAAGCTTTGTTTCTAAGTTTTTTTTCTCCGTTTCGGTAAGGGGCTTATCGTTTGCTAGTTTCTGCAATGAACTTAAAATCGACCAGTTTGACAACCGACTATTCATCACTTTTGAGGTCAACAAATTACCCAATTCAAGTACTTTTTGTTTTTGCACCCCTTTAAGTTTTTGATTTTCAGACGCCTCTACAATCCCCAACACCTCCGAAACCAAACGTTCGACCTGTTGTTGGGAATAGTTTTTTTCGCTCCGATACGCTTCATTGTAGTTTTTCAATTCTCCCGTCAGGCGCTTTTCACTTTCTTTGATGGGTGGCGGGTCATAACTCGTTTTTTTAACAAACGTCCTTGCTCGGTGCTGCGCGGACTTCAAGTATTCCAAGGCTTTTTTCTCAAACGGAATGGCCTTTTCAGGCTCGTACAACCGCAAATGCAGTTCCGACTGCCACATCTGTTCCAACGCCATTTTCAAGAGCGAGCGCGTTGATTGTTCATAAAACGTATTGGCTTCCCCATCATCGTGGGAGTGAACATATTCTTCCAAAATCGAAGCTACGGGGTCTTTTTCTTCTGTTTCGCTCTTTCCGCCTCCGCCGTGGTTATGTCCCTCGTGAGAATTTCCGCCCGATTCGCCCCCCGGTTCGCCTGTATCATGGGCGTGTACAAAACCATGCAACAAAGCAAACCCCACTACGGCATCGCCGTCATTGTCTTTGGGTAAGGCATTGCCTCCGCCGATAGAATTCTCAAATTCTTCGCCCAAATATTGTCCATAGCGCAAACGAAGGGCTTTTTGGTCAAATCCAATTTCGTTAGAAGTGCTGTTAAACTCTTTGGCTGTTGTTTTTTTTCGTTTTGCAATCAGCTTCTCGGTATCAATGATAATTTGCCGCTGACTTCTAAAATATTCGGGCAAAATATTCATCGCCATGGTCGCCAATTCTGATTCTTCCACGTTGGCGGTATCTTTGTAGACCACGAAATAAGTATCTGACTTTGAATAGTTTGGTTCAGGACGTTTGTTATCAATCGCCGCCCAATAATAATACAATTCATCGCCGGGCGTAAAATTGAGGGCTTTTAGGTCAATGTTTTTGACGATGTTTGTTTCCTTAAAATTGGCTTGACCAATGGGCAATTTTACTTCCCTAAATTTCACATTTTCACCCGACCCTCGGGCCACCGTAGCCACGATAAATGCCTGTTGGACCGCAAAATCATCCGATATTTTGGCCGAAATCTGAAGGTTTTTAGGGTCTTTCAAGAAATGATATTGGTATAATTCTTTGGAGGCAGGTTCAATCTTGGGGGCCAAATCAGGAATAGCTTCTAGGCGATAATAGTCTGATTGATAGACCAATGAGTCTTTCCAATAAGCTTTGATACCATACAATCCTGAGTTGTACAATTGGTCGCGGTATTCAAATTGATTCCCCACTTTTTTAAAGGGAAGTTCTTCTCCTCGGTTATTGGTTAATTTAATCGCCACACTTTCTGAATGACTAAACGACACCTGCCATATCAACCCCGAACCACTGATAGAAGATGCGTTCAAATCCGCTCCTTCCCGAACGGGTAACTTAGTATATGCGGGCGGTGTAACGATTAGTTTGGCCGAAACCAACGAAGGAATTACTACTTTATTTTCAAGCGTTTGCCCTTTTGTTACTTCTTCAACTAAGTCCTTAAATTTGTCTTTTTTCAGCAACGGCAATCCAAACCGCAAACCCAGACAAACTAAAAATAGTGCCACAAAAATCCACCAGTGAGACGGCAAAATGCGGGGTGTTTTCTGGTCTTGAATTTTCTCGGCTAAACGTTCCAATTGCAACTGCTGCGCAATATTAGGCCGATCTATTTCAAGAAGTTGAAGGCTATACTCCGTGTCGTGAAGGTTCTGGTGAATGAGTTGAATCGCCTCGGCTCGTTTGCTTTGAAAAAGCCCTTTCCAGTACGCACTCACCACAAACACGGCCAAAGCCGCAAGCGCAGGCACCATGACCGTGGATGCGACCAACGAAACCACTAAAAAAGCCGAACCCGCCAGCAATACGCTCATTAGCAACGCGCCAGCGTAGAGTTGGTAGGTTACCCAAGTGATGATTTTATGGAGGTGATTCATGCGTTTTTTTGGATGGCTAACCAACGTTCAGTGCCCAACATAATGATAAAAAACAAAAAAATCCATTTTGAAAACTGCACCCCTTCTGTCTGATTCACAGCATATTGACTTTTTGTGTCTAGCGTTTTAAACAAGGCATTAAGTTGCTGATTGCTTAATGATTTCGAGGAAGGATTCAGTTGAAAATGACTCACCAACACTTCACCCAACCATTCGGGGAGCCGCCCGTTTGTAAGCATTTCCCCCGAAAATTGCGCCGTTTTCCACTCTCCATTTATCGGAATGTGGTTTGCATCCGAAAAAATAAAACGCGTTTGGGATGAAAAAACTTTAGCATCAGGCGGCAGTTTATTATCCGTAAAAACCCAGTCGTACTGTTTTTGCGAATTTAATTTTTCGTCAATCGAAAACGCAATTTGGTACACCTCCGTCAATGCTTTCAACGCCGCCCCAATGGCCTGCTTTTCGGCTTTACTTTCGAGGGCGACCAATACATTTACCGCATTGTTGGGTAAAGGCTGTGATTCAAATTTTTCATTCGGGGGTAACACCGCCGCAATCGTCAATTGATTGGCCTGATTAACAAACAACTTATGTTTCTCGGAAAATTCCAAATAGGGTTTGGGTGCTTTTGACAACGTATCAACCACGGAATGTAGGGCGAACGTCCCAGGCACAAAGATGTTTGGCACTTGACTTAACACCTGACTATTAACCAAATAAATCTCAAATTGCTTCGTACCCACTTCCCGATTCAACTCATGGGCTTTGTTGATACTCGTTTGTAATTCCAACGGATGAATCGCCCCAGAGTATGTCATAGAGGTCATGTCGTTCAATGACTCCAATACTGCCCCCATTTTATATATTTTCTCCCCTTTTTTGAGGGCTTCTTCCAGTTCAAATTTATAATTGTCAACCACCAAAGGATTCAGTTGTACCAAGTAGATTTTTTGAGGGTTCTGAGCGCTTGTAGCCCAATGCAGGCTGGGTTTTGCCAATAAAAAAGCCAATAAAATCACCAATAAACACCTGATTATCAACAACAACACATTATCTAACCGAAACCCTCGTGAGGGTTGTAAGTCCTTCTCCGTCAGCCACTGCGTAGCCGCCCAATTGAGTAATTGTCCCTTTTTCTGATGCCAAAAATGAAGGGCGATAGGAATGCCAACCGCTAAACTGCCCCACAACATCAAAGGGTTTAAAAATTCCATTTACTATATTTTTGGGTTAAAGTTGTCTTTCTGTGGTTTTTCAAGCCTGTGCTTTCGGTTTCTCAAAACCGAAAGCACAGGAAAAATTCCATTTATCTTATTATTATGTTTCTAAAGGACAGGACAATTCAAAAAATATCTTCCTTTTTCTCAACAACCAGACAATTCCGAAATTTACCATCAAATTTTTCTTTTTCTCAACGCCTCTGAAATCACCGAAGCAATGGATTCGTTCAAAGTGGTCCGAATCAAATGTACGTGCGGAATCTGCAAGGCTTCGTCTAAATTGGCCAAATAGGCGGCGGCTTTTTTTTGAAACTCTTCTTTGATAGTCGATGCTTCCAGTTCCATTTCTTTGCCTGTCTCCAAATCCTTGAAACGATAAAAACCATTCAGGCTAAAATGCAATTCCTCGGTGCCAAGTATTTGGAAAATAAGGATTTCGCGACGCGGATTGGCCACGCTCTGAATGAGTTTCATCCATTCATCATCCACTTGCAGAAAATCAGATGCAAATACAAACAACTCTTTCTGCTTTTGCTGAAAATGCGGAAATTTAGGGTGCTCGTTCTGCCACGTTCCTGTTGCTTCGGCTTTTTCCAACTCGTACAAAATCCGCTGAAAAGCTTGCTTGCCCGCGGGTACAAGGGTTTCTAAATCTCCGTTTTGCAACGCATACAAACTCATCTGGTCGCTTTGTCGGTAACCCAAATAAGCCAACGACGCCAGCAGAATCTTGCAATAATTCAGGCGGCTGATGTTTTTTTCAGCATAATTCATCGACCCCGACAAGTCCAATACAAACCGAATATGGAAATTGCTTTCCGTGGCGGATTCTCGCACCAAATGTTTTTGGGTACGGGCGTAGAGTTTCCAGTCGATGCGTTTTGGGTCATCGCCGGGTTCGTAGTGGCGATATTGCTCAAATTCAATCCCAATCCCCGACCGTTTACTGCCATGAATCCCCAACATCAGCTCTTCACTGACCAGTTTACCCGCGATTTGAAGGTTATTTAGTTTGATGAGTTCGGTGGTGAGCATAGCTATCCTTTCAACAATTCTGCTACCACATCATCCGTTGTAATATTCTCGGCTTCAGCCCTGAAATTGAGCGAGATACGGTGACGTAATACGGGGTAGGCCAATATTTGAATGTCTTCGGGGATAACCGAAAACCGTTGGTTCAACACCGCCCGGGCCTTGGCGCAAAGAATCAACGCTTGCCCCGCCCGTGGGCCTGCCCCCCATCCGCACCATTTTTTGACAAAGGCCGATGAAGTAGTATCGGGACGCGTTGAACGTACCAATTGATTCACTTTTACAATCAATTCTTCACTGATATGAACCTGACGCGTCAGTTTTTGTAAATCAATAATTTCTTGGTCCGTAAGAATGGTTTGAAGACTTTGAGTGCCAAAACCCGTGGTATTTTTCAACACATCCAACTCCTCTTGTTCGGACGGATAGCCTAGCTTGATATACAACAAAAAACGGTCAAGTTGCGCCTCGGGCAACGGGTAGGTACCCGCCTGTTCGATTGGGTTTTGGGTGGCAATAATCAGAAACGGGCGCGGTAAGTCGTAATTCATACCCGCATACGTCACCTTGTATTCCTGCATTGCCTCCAACAACGCCGCCTGCGTTTTGGGCGGCGTACGGTTGATTTCATCGGCCAAAACGATGTTGGCAAAAATGGGCCCTTGGTTAAACTTAAAAAACTTTTTGCCCGTTTCGTGGTCTTCCTCCAAAATCTCGGTTCCGATGATGTCGCCAGGCATTAAATCGGGAGTAAACTGTACCCGTTTAAATTTCATTTCGAGGGCTTCAGCCATCGTTTTCACCATGAGTGTTTTGGCCAATCCCGGCACGCCTTCCAGCAAACAATGTCCACCAGCGAGTAGTGAAATCAGAATTTCATTGATTACTTCCTCTTGCCCGACGATTACTTTGCCAATCTCTTTTTTTAGGTGTGGTAGCTTCGATACCAGTGTTTTATAGTGGGTTAAGTCCTGCGTTTCCAATGCTTAAACGGTTGTTAATGCGTAACTAATAATGTTTACTCCAAATTTTGTATTGTCTTCGGCCAACCAACGCTTGTTCCTAAAATCATAATCCCACTCGCAGCCGTAATCTTTATTGCTGTACAAAACCCCGATTCGGCCGTTGATTTCAATGGCTTTCAGGTAATCATGGACCAAATCGTCGCCCCAGCCGTTGAGTTCGAAACTCGTCGTAGGCGGGCCTTCAAAATGAAAAAACGAATGATAAATCGGATGGTCGTTGGGGATTTTCTGCAAGGCCTTTGGCCCAAAAGTGCGCGCCATTTCCTGCTCAAACGACTTAGCAAACAACCCGTCGATGTCGTGATTACAATCATCCACAAACACAAACCCGCCGTTTTCAACGTATTTTTTAAAATGGTCGCGTTCCTGACTGGAAAACTCCACCAATTTATGACCACTCAAATAACAGAAAGGGCTTCTAAACAACTCAGTACCCGTCAATTGAACAATTTTTTCTTTTTCATCAATCGGAATCGTGGTATACTCCACCAACGAATTGAGGAGATTGGAAGGCATCCGTTGGTCGGTGTCCCAATCTCCCGAAGCATACTGAATCCGGGTAAAAAAAAATGGTCTCATGCTTGGAAAAGATTAAACCTCTCGGCTGCGGCCCGCAACGGTGGTCACGGGCCGCAGCCCTAAGATTATACCGCGTCGGAAAGGGATGAAAAGGTAAACTCCCTGATTTTCATCGGCGGCAGAATATAATTTAGGTCTGATTCTGTACTAACCACCCGCTCAGGAATCCCTAAGGTTTCAAGATTATTGAGCATGATGATTGGGCTTTCGTTGAAACGGAAATTTTTGATAGGATATTTGATTTTTCCATCTTCGATATAAAATGTCCCGTCGCGGGTGAGGCCCGTTAGCAAAAGTGTTTGGGGGTCTACGGGGCGGATGTACCAGAGTTTGGTGACCAAAATACCGCGTTTGGTACTTTTAATCATCTCGTCCAAAGTCGCGGTTCCTCCTTCCATAATCATGTTATTTGGGTTTGGAACGGGTTTCACCTCTTTTTTCTGCGCCCAAAACCGAGAATAAGAAAGGTTTTTCACAACCCCTTTGTCAATCCAAAGCGTTTTGGCCTGCGGCTGTCCATCTCCCGACCATGCCGCCGCGGGCAAATCAGGATGCGTTGGGTCAGAATAGAACGTAACGCGCTCATCTACAATCTTTTCCCCAAGCTTGGTTTTCCCCCCTGGCTTGCTAAAGAATGAGCGCCCTTCGTCGGCACTACGGGCATCCATTCCAAAAAAGATGCTTTCGACCAATACCGCCGCCGCCGTTGGCTCCAAAATCACGGTGTATTTTCCGGGCTCAAGCGCCTTTGCGCCTTTGGAAGCCAACGATTTCTGAACGGCAATTTTGGTAGCCGCCGCCGTATCCAGTTTATTGAAATCATTGTACCCTTTGGCTACGTAGCCCGAGCCTGTTCCGTCGTCCGTTCTGACCGTAAGCGAAAAGTTAACGTTGGTATTTTTGTAATACGCAAACAGTCCTTTCGAATTCATCATGGCGGTAAACCCTTTACGGTCTTCCATAAATCCCGCCGCAGCAAGGCCCTGTTTGCTCGACAATTCGAGGCTTTTCGCAACTGCTTCCGCCCGTTTGTCGGGGGTGATGCTGGCGGTTGATTCAAAATAACCGTTGGATTTAATGTATTGCTGCGGCTCTATGACGCCCACATGTTCGGGGTTTTCGGGCGCAAGTCGGGCTAATTCTTCAGAGCGGCGCACCACTTTTTCGAGCGAGGCATCGTCAAACTCATCGATAGAAGCCACGCCTACTTTTTTGCCGAAAGACGATTGGACCGAAATATCTTTGTTGGTCATTGCTCCACTGGTGGAAACTTCGTTGCGGGCGTAACGCAAATTTCCGCGTATTTCGCCCAGAAGATTCACTTCACATTCATCCGCTTTTGAAAAGCTCAACACCTTTTGTAGCAAGGCCTTGGCTTCTGCTTCAGTTAATATAACTGCCATTTTTTTTGATGTTAATTGTTGGAGATGAGGTCAATGCTTAAATTTTACGGGCGGTGTTAATGACATTTACGCCGTTAAAACGGGCCGTTGAGCTACCGTGCGATACCGCACTGACTTGCTGCGGCTGGCCCTTTCCGTCAAAGAATGAACCGCCCAAACGATAATCTCGCTCGTCGCACACTTTCACGCAAGAATTCCAGAATTCCTGCGTATTTGACTGGTATGCCACATCTTTGAGCATTCCCGCAATTTGACCGTCCTTGATTTCGTAGTACAACTGACCGCCAAACTGAAAATTATAGCGCTGCTGGTCGATTGAAAACGAACCGTCTCCAATAATATAAATCCCTTTTTTTACATCCTTAATCATCTCACTGACCGAAAGCGGCGTTTTCCCCGCCGCCAAAGAAACATTGGCCATGCGCTGAAACTGCACCGAGCCCCAGCTATCGGCGTAGCAACAACCCTGCGATTCTTTTTCTCCGATGATGTGTACTTGGTCACGAATGGCCTGATAATTGACCAATGTTCCCTCTTTCACCAAATCCCATTGCTTGGTTCTCACGCCTTCGTCGTCCCAGCCAACAGCTCCCAACGAGCCTACTTGGGTTTTATCGGCAAAGAGATTTACTTCTTTGCTCCCATAATTGAAGTTTTTGCTCTGCCATTTATCCAAGGTGGCAAAACTGGTCCCCGCAAAATTGGCTTCATAACCCAACACGCGGTCGAGTTCGAGTGGGTGCCCTACCGATTCGTGAATGGTCAGCCACAGGTGAGACGGGTCAAGCACCAAATCATACTTTCCTGCTTCTACCGATTTGGCCGCGAGTTTTTCTTTGGTTTGTTTGGCCGCCGAAATCACATCTTCCAACATATCATAGCCCTTATTGTAGCGGGTCGTGATGCCCGTTACTTTGTCTTTAGGGTTGGTTTGTAGGTATTCGTAACCCATGCCAACGGGGGCGCTCAACGCCTGACGCGTTTCAAACTTACCCGTTTTGGGGTCGATGGTGGTCACCGAAAAAATAGGCCAAATTCGGTGAATGTCTTGATCAATGTAAGAACCGTCGGAAGAAGCAAAGTATTTTTGCTCATTGACCATAAACAACACCGAGTTCACGTAATTAGCGCCGTTTTTTAGAGCAGCATCGTTGACACCCAACAGCAAATCCACTTTTTCTTTGATAGGCACTTCAAACGAATTACGTTCGATGGGCGCTTTCCAGCTTACTTCACCGTAGCCTTTTTGGGGAGCCAATTGCACAGGTTGCTTCATCAATCGGGCGTTGGCTTTGGCGATAGCCACGGCTTCTTCGGCCGCTTTGGCGGTATCGTCTTCGGTTTTGGCGTCTACCACCGCCGCAAATCCCCAGCAGCCATTGGCAATGACCCGCACGCCCACTCCGTAGGATTCAGTGTTGACGATGTTTTGTACTTTGTCTTCGCGGGTAATTACAAATTGACGCAGATAACGACCAATCCGTACATCGGTGTAAGTAGCGCCTTTGGATTTGGCGGCGTTGAGAGCAGCGTCGGCCAGACGCTTTTTGAGGGCAACATCAATGCCGCCTTCCAATAGGGCTTCGGGAGAAACTGAATTCCCCACAATCGGGATATTGGGCAACATCATTGCACCAAATCCCATGCCCGATAGTTGCATGAAATCTCTTCTTTTCAAGGCTTAGTTTGTTTATAGATGGTTGTATGGGTAATTGAAAAGACGTTTGAAATTGAATCATGTTTAATTCAATTTCAAAAATCCTGATAAATATAGTCTTAATTCTCCCCCAGACAGGGGGATTTTGATGAACGGCAAGTGAAAGTGGAAAGGTTAAAGCAACAAGGTCAGACGATAGTTAGACCGTAACCAGCCTTGCGTCTGACTACTGACCATAACTTAACGAGCTAATTCCTTTAACCTTTCTCACTTCAAACACAACTAGACGGCGTCCGACAAACTTGTAAAGGTAAAATCGCGGATTTTAAGTGGAGGAATCATGCTTCCATTCACGCGGGCGGGCACGCCCATCGCTTCAAGGTTATTGAGCATGATGATTGGACTTTCGTTGAAACGGAAGTTTTTGACGGGGTATTTGATTTGTCCGTTTTCGATATAAAACGTCCCGTCGCGGGTAAGCCCAGTGTATAATAAGGTTTGGGGGTCAACGGCACGGATATACCAAAAACGAGTCACCAAAATTCCCTTTTGGGTTCCCTTAATGAGGTCAGCCAGCGATTGCGTACCACCCGCCATGATAAATCCCTGTGGAGGAGCCACGGCTTTGACACCTTGTTTTTCGGCCCAATAACGTGAATACGCCATATTTTTAACCACGCCTTTGTCCACCCATGTCACTTTTTCCTGCGGACGACCGTCTAGAGAAAACCCTGCTTTGGGAATGTCAATATTGGTCGGGTCAGAATAAATGGTTACGCGCTCGTCAAAAAGCTTTTCTCCTAACCGCGTTCCGCCGCCTTTTTTGCTCAAAAAGCTGCGACCTTCATCGGCATTACGGGCGTCGATGCTGCGCATCATGTTTTGAATCAAATCAAGGGCCGCCGTTGGTTCGAGAATAACGGTGTATTTTCCGGGTTCAAGGGCTTTGGCCGACACCGAGGCCATGGCTTTTTGCATCGCAATCTCCGTCGATACTTTGGCATTGAGCTTGGCGGCATCATTAAAATCGCGGGACACGTACCCTGAGCCGGTTCCATCTGCCGAACGGACGGTGACGGAAAAATCGACCGACGTAGATTTGTTGTAGCCAAAAAGGCCTTTGCTGTTGCCCATGGCAAAAAAATCAGTGGTATCTTCCAGATAACCCGCCGCCGTTAAATTCTTTTTACGACAAGGGTCGATGCTGTCAAACGCCACTTTTGCCCGGTATTCGGGGTTAATATCGGCCGTACTTTGCAAAAAAGTGTTGCTTTCCAAATAGGTCTGTGGCCCTAGCATCGGCACATATTCGGGATTTTCGGGCGCTAATCGGGCAATTTCTTCGGCCCGTCGCACCGTTTTTTCCAACGATTTATCATCAAATTCGTTGATGGTAGACGTACCAGAGCGTTTGCCATACACGGCCGTTACCGACAAAGACAAGTCATACGACTCACCACTGGTCGAAACCGTATTACGGGCGTAGCGGATGTTTCCTGTGCGGCTGCCCGTCAGGTTCACGCTCATTTCGTCGGCTTTTGAATACGCCAACACTTTATCTATGATTTTTTTAGCTTCTTCTTTCGTTAAAATAGCCATTGTTGATGTCGTGGTTTAATTATCCGATTTTTCTGCCCGTATTGATGATATTCACGCCGTTAAAACGCGTCGTAGCACTTCCGTGCGAAACCGCACTCACCTGAGAAGGCTGCCCTTTGCCGTCAAAAAACGACCCAAACGTACGGTAATCATCCTTGTCACAAATCTGCACGCACGAATTCCAGAACTCTTGCGTGTTTGACTGATAGGCTACATCATCCAGCATTCCAACGATTTCTCCGTTTTTGATTTCGTAGAAAAGTTGGCCGCCAAACTGGAAGTTATAACGCTGCTGGTCAATCGAATACGAACCACGACCAATAATGTATATCCCTTTTTCAACGCCCTTAATCATTTCCTGAACGTTGAGTTTTTCTTTCCCGGGGCGCAGCGACACGTTGGGCATCCGCTGGAATTGTACCGAATTCCAGTTGTCGGCGTAACAGCAACCGTGCGAGGCGTTTTCACCCAAAATATTCACTTGGTCACGAATCGCCTGATAATTCACCAAAATACCATCTTTAATCAAATCCCATTCCTTACACGGAACGCCTTCGTCGTCGTAGCCAACGGTTCCTAAAGTGTAAGGCTGGGTTTTATCGGCCACGATATTGACCTGTTTGCTGCCATAATTGAAACTTTTGGTTTTCCATTTGTCCAAGGTCGCAAAACTGGTTCCGGCATAATTTGCTTCATACCCCAGCACACGGTCCAACTCGGTGGGGTGACCTACCGATTCGTGGATAGTCAATCCCAAGTGATTTGGGTCTAGCACGAGATCATACTTACCGGGCATGACCGACTTAGCGGTCATTTTTTCTTTGGCTTGTTTGGCAGCCATGATGGCATCTTCAACCATATCGTACGAGTTGCGATACCCTACCAATCCATTCGGCCCCGCGATTTTTTCGCTGGCCAAACCGTCAAGGTATTCGTAACCCATGCCCATCGGTGAACTGATGGCGTCACGACTTTTGAATTTACCTGCTTGTTTATCAACGGCCGTTACGGTAAAAGTTGGCCAAATACGGTGTATATCTTGGTCAATGTATGACCCGTCAGAGGAAGCAAAATATTTTTGTTCATTGACAAAAAACAGGTTGGAAGTGACAAAACCCGCGCCGTTTTTCATTGCCTCTCCGTTTACTTTCATCAACAGATCAATCTTTTCCTGAACCGGAACCTCAAAGGCATTTTTCTTGATGGGGGTTTTCCATGTCACCTCTCCCACTCCTTTTTGAGGGGCCAACACAACTGGTTCGGTCTGGATTTTTGAATTTGCTTTGGCAATGGCTACGGCCGTTTCGGTACATTTGGCAATGCCTTCGTTGCTCACATCGCTCGTGGCGGCAAACCCCCAAGTTCCGTTGGCAATCACGCGAATTCCTACGCCGTACGATTCCGCATTAACGATGTTCTGAACCCTGGTTTCACGGGTAAAGAGGTATTGTTGAAGATAACGGCCGATGCGAACATCGGTATAAGTTGCCCCTTTCGACTTGGCCACGTTGAGGGCCACATCGGCCATCTTTTTCTTAATGGCGGCATCAACGGCGGGTTCGAGCAGCTGCTCAACGGGAACCACATTGCCCAAAACGGGAATGGATGCTCCCATCATAGCCCCCAAGCCCATGCTTGACAACTGAATAAAATCCCTTCTTTTCATGCTTGGTCTAGTTTTGATGAATGGTTGTAATCGGTTGAAGTGAAAAAGCTTCTTACCATCGGTTAGGACGTAACATTCAAAAATAAGGAAATTATAAAACCAGCCTACTATTCCGCGACAAATTTGCTTTTTTAAGCGACGTTATCGAAAAGCCATTGCAGCGCAACGAAATTTTCGTTTATAGGAATTTAGCCATTCTGAAAAGCTTTGTAATCTTCGGGGGTATCCAAATCTACGCTTCCCGCCTCAAAAGTCACGAGGTAGGCTTCGTCCAAATGATTCATCACAACGGGTTTCGCCCCTTTATCACCCGTCAGGGTCAAGAGTTCGTCAAATATTTTACGGTCAAACAACGCAGGAACGCCAATCTGGTCGCCATACTTACAGGCGACAATCGGCGGTTGTTTTTCTTCATAAATTTCAATCATCCGTTCCAGCAGCGACACCGAAAGATACGGCTGGTCGCACACTAAAATCAGTACGGCATCCACGTCTTTGTAAGTCATATACAACCCTGCCATTCCCATCTTCACCGACGACGACATCCCTTCGGGCCACATGGGGTTATCAATGACGGTCAACGGCAGGTTAATGATTTCAGGGGCAATTTGAGCCTTATTGGCCCCAATTACTAAAACAACAGGGTAACAATCAGTGGCTAAAGCCACTTCGGCCGTCCGACGCAGGAGGCTTTTTCCGTCAATGTCCAAGAGTTGTTTAGACGAACCCATGCGCTTGGATTCGCCAGCCGCCAATAATATAATCCCTATCTTCTTCAAATGAATATATACGTTAAAGTGTGTCAATTTTAAGAACGTCTAGCTTATTTGAGAACGTCGCCGACGTTAAATATCATCCATGACAGACGCCCAATCGTAGCCGACTTCCACCAAAAACAGCCCACAGGCAGGCGCTTGTGCAGCGGCATTTTTACGGTTTTTGGAAATAATCAACTGTTCAAAATCCGCATACGACTTTTTTCGTTGCCCTACTTCCAACAAAGTACCTACAATGGCGCGCACCATACCGCGCAAAAAACGATTGGCTTTAATATGAAATACTAGTCCCAATCGAGTTTCTTCCCAATAGGCCTGCTCAATGGTGCACAAAAAGGTTTTTACGTCGGTATGGATTTTACTGAAACATTCAAAATCGGTATATTTAAGCAACAACGCGGCGGCCTCATTCATTCGCTGAACATCCAACTCGGGTCGAAATACGTGGGCCAAATCGGTAAGAAAGGCGTTTTTCTGAAAAATAATTCGGTATTCATAACAGCGGTGCGTGGCCACAAAACGTGAATGCACATCGGGTCTGACGGCCACAATTTTGGGAACGGCAATGTCTTTGGGCAAAAGACTATTCAGCCCCAACGCCACCCGGTCAGGAGCAGCAATGGGATTTTCTACGTCAAAGTGCGCAAATTGCTGCTCGGCATGGACGCCCGCGTCGGTTCGACTACTGCCGATGATTTCAATGGGCTGACGCAGGATAATTGCCAACGCCCGCTCAAGTTCTTCTTGCACGGTATTGCCGTTGGGTTGCCGTTGCCAACCGTGATAATTTGTTCCTTTATAACTTACTTCTATAAAATAACGCATGTGCAAAGATAATTGCTAAAACAGATTGGCGGGGGTGAAAAGGAGGTATTGTTTAAACTTTCAGAAAGTTGGCGTAACTTTGCAAACTTCACAATAAATGAAGGCGCATTCCTGTTAAGATTTAAAAAGTTAAGATGAAGTATCGTTTTTGGGGTTTTATTGGCGTATTTATAAGTATATGGGGGTGCAAAACGTCCAAACCGGCACCACAGGCTCCCCCAGAACCTGTGATTCTTTCCATAGGTGACCGGAAATTTACGACCGATGAATTCTTTCAATCTTTTACTAAAAACCAATTTTCGGACGATACGTCCAAATCAACCGATATTAGAGAATATCTTCAGCTTTATACAAATTTAAAGTTGAAAGTAATTGCCGCCCAAAGTACTGGCAAAGACACCACGGCCGAATTTCGGGAAGAAATGGCCTCTTTTCGGAAACAATTGGCTCAGCCTTACCTTTATGACAAAGTATTTGTGGAAAACCTCGTAGCGGAAGCTTACGAACGCTTGAAACAAGAAGTCAGAGCTTCCCATATCTTAATCCCAGTATCTCCCGACGCTTCTTCGGAAGACACCTTATCGGCCTACCGGGCAGCCATTGCGCTACGTAGCCGAATCATCCAACAAGAAATTACGTTTGAAGAGGCCGCAACCCGTTTTTCAAAGGATGCATTGTCCAGCCCAAAAGGGGGAGATTTAGGGTATTTTACGGTATTTCAGACGGTTTATCCTTTTGAAAATGCTGCTTACACCGCACCCATTGGAAAGATAACTGACCCCGTACGAACGGGCGCAGGCTATCACTTAATCAAAGTGAATGACCGTCGCGCTTCGCGAGGCAAGGTTCAGGTAGCCCACATTTTGGTACGTATCAGTCCCAATGCCACCGCTGAAGGCAAGGCCGCTGCCAAGGCCAAAATAGAGAAAGCCCACAGTTTATTACAACAAGAAGCCTGGGAAGTGGTTTGCCGTGACTATTCCGACGAGCCGACTACCAAAGACAACGGGGGCGTCCTTCATGAATTCGGCACGGGAGCCATGACCCCTACTTTTGAAGAAGTGGCATTCTCGCTCAAACGCGTCGGTGATATTTCGCAGCCTTTTTTGAGCAACTATGGTTGGCATATTGTTAAATTGATTAATCGCAAACCCATCGAGTCATTTACCGAATTAGCCCCGCAACTTCGGCAAAAAGTAACTACCGATTCGCGCGGCGAACTCATTCGGGAAGCATTAATCACTAAACTTCGGGCCTCGTCCAAAATGACGGAAACCGCCCCTATCAAAGCTGCAGCCATGGCCCAGCTTGACACATCCCTGCTAAGAGGCAAATGGAAGTTCAAAACACCGCTCAACGCTTCGATTGAAAACAAAACACTGGTACAAATTGAGAATCAGCCGTATAGCGTCAATCAATTTTTCGAATACGTCTACAATCGTCAACAACCCACCCCCGCGGGTACTTCCTTGCCCATCCTTGCCGAACGTTATTTCCGTCAGTTTGTGAATCAGAAATTGGTGGAAACCGAAGAAGCAAATTTGGAAAAAAAGTACCCTGAGTTTAGGGCATTGATGACCGAAATGCGCGACGGAGTCTTGTACACCCAAGCCATGGAAGCCAACGTATTGGAGCGCTCCTTGACCGACTCATTGGGTCAGAAGCAATATTGGGAACAAAATAAAGCCAACTACCGCTACCCCGAGCGCGCTTTTGCTACCCTCGCGGTGAGTGAAAGTGATTCCTTGCTAAAAAGGGCCCATGAAGCACTTGCTTCCAAGCCTTATCAATTACGGAGAAAAGGAACCGATTTACTTTTCCCTTCCAAGTCGACCATCCTCAGTGTAAAACACCGGGAAGCCTTGTTTGAGGTGGCATTGACCTTGCTCAATAATGAAAATTATTCGGTCGAAGTTTCCGCCTATGGCGATGCCGATGAGCCTGATTCCATTTCCACCATGCGCCTTCGCAATGCCATTAAGGCGCTTACCAACAACAGTGTTCCCCTGACCAGAATCATCGAGAAAGATTACGGCAAATTCAAACCCGTGGTCAATGCGTCTCGCAACCGCCGGGTCAGTTTTCAGTATTTCAGCACGTCTAAAAAAGACCTCGAAAAAGCCCTTAATGCCCTTAAACTGGGCAATATACTCATTACCGAAGGGGCTTTTGCCAAAGGGTCAAACCGTTTTATTGATGCCGCTCGTTGGGAGGTTGGTGATCAATTGGTAAATGTCAACAAAGAAAAAGTATGGGTTTCCATCGCCAAAATCGAACCCGCCCGTATCAAAACCTTCACTGAAGCCCGTGGGGCCGTGATAAACGATTACCAAAAGCAACTGGAACGTAATTGGCTTACGCAATTGCGTCAAAAGTTTGCCGTACAGATAAACGAAGAAGAATTACGTAACTTAGCAAAGTAAAAAACGGCATAAGTCCGTTTAACAATAGAGAATCCGATTTTGAAGTAGCCTACCAAATTATGAAAAGAACATTCATTCAAAACCCATCTTACCTCTCAGTCCTTCGCTCCACCTTGGCAACGCTCGTATTGGCGTGTATAGCCTTCATCGGCGCTCAGGGACAGGGAAAAAGTACCAGCCTCAACAAAGTGGTGGCGCGCGTTGACAACTACTACATACTGCGTTCTGAATTGGAAGAATACATGATTCAGGCGCAATCTCAGGCCCAGGGCCAACAAGCCCCTACCATGTGCCAGGCTTTGGAGCGCTTGATTGTAAATAAAATGTTGTTGGCAAAAGCGGAGATTGACTCCGTTATTGTTGAAGACAAACAGATTGAAAGTCAGGTAGCGGCCCGGATGGACTACATGGCCAAGCGTTTTGGCTCGGAAAAAAACATCATTGAGGCATACGGAAAGAGCATTGAAGCCCTTAAATATGAGTTGCGGGAGCCTATCAAACAAGAAATGATAGCCGAAAAAATGCAAAGTAAAATTACGGAAGCCATCAAAGTGACCCCCAATGAAGTAAAAAAATTCTTCAACAGCATTCCTAAAGACAGTTTACCTTATATTCCCGCCGAAGTTGAAATCGGGCAGATTGTTCGTTATGCCAAGGTAACAAAAGCACAGAACGACGAATTACGAGCGCGTTTGCTCGATTATAAAGCCCGGGTAGAAAAAGGAGAAGATTTTACCTCATTGGCCTCGGCTTATTCTGAAGATTTAGGGTCAGCGCAACAGGGTGGAGATCTTGGTTTTGCCAAACGCGGCGATATGCTACCCGAATTTGAAGGAGCCTCCCTGAAACTCAAGCCAAACGAAATTTCGGACCCCATTGAAACAGAATATGGTTTGCACTTGATTCAATTGCTCGAAACCCGAGGTGCTGAATATCACGCCCGCCATATTTTATTGCGCCCCGATTATAACCGCATGGATATGTCGGCCCCCAAAAAAGTGTTGGATAGTCTTTACAATTTGATCAAAACCGACACGCTCAAGTTTGAAAAAGTGGCCAAAACCTGGTCTGAAGATAAAAACACGGCCGATGCAGGCGGTTTGTTGAAAGACCAACAATCGGGTTCATCGCGCTTACCGCTGGATGCTTCGATGGACTATGGCCTGTTTATGATGCTCGACACCATGAAAGTTGGCACGATAAGTGCGCCCATGAACTATCGAACAGACGACGGAAAAACCGCCATGCGCATCATCTATTACAAAAGCAAAGTGGAGCCACATACGGCCAGTTTGAAAGACGATTTTGAGAAGCTAACCAACATTGTTTTAGCCAATAAAAAAACAGAAGCGGTAGATAAGTGGTTTAAGAAAGCAATCGAAGATGTCTTTATTAAAGTAGACCCCGAGTTTCAGGGGTGCAAAATGATGGGTATTAATCTGCAGGATAATTAGCGGCGATTGTTTTTTTGCGGCAAACAGCTATATTCACAACAACCATTTATAAACCACTAACCATAAACCTTAAATGAAGTTTTCTTCTGACGTCGCTGCTGCTGAGGCACTTAAAGAATCTTATGAAAAACTCCGTGCAGAAATTGGCAAAGTCATTGTTGGTCAAGATGATACGGTTCGTTTGTTGCTCACCGCTATATTCTGTCAGGGGCACTGTCTCTTGGTTGGAGTGCCCGGATTAGCAAAAACCCTCCTGATTCAGACCATCGCAGGTGCATTGGATTTGAGTTTTAACCGCATCCAATTTACGCCTGACTTGATGCCTTCCGATATTTTGGGGTCCGAAACGTTGGACAATGAACGCAATTTCCGTTTTATCAGAGGGCCCGTATTTGCCAATATTATTTTGGCGGATGAAATCAACCGTACCCCTCCCAAAACCCAATCGGCACTCCTCGAAGCGATGCAAGAATACGCGGTAACGGTTGCAGGACAAAAACATTCGCTAAGTCGTCCGTTTTTTGTGTTAGCTACCCAAAACCCCATCGAACAGGAAGGAACCTACCCC
This sequence comes from Runella aurantiaca, assembly GCF_003339505.1. Lineage (GTDB taxonomy): Bacteria > Bacteroidota > Bacteroidia > Cytophagales > Spirosomataceae > Runella > Runella aurantiaca. Next base: position 46,264 of record NZ_QPIW01000014.1, on the reverse strand, counting down.
TTGCCCGAAGCGCAGTTAGACCGTTTTATGTTCATGGTTTACTTAGATTATCCTTCTTACCAAGAAGAGCTTAACATTGTTAAGTCCACAACGACTGACAACAAACCTGTAATTAATACGGTCATTTCAGCCGCCGAAATCGAAGCGTTCCAACACCTCGTTCGGCGCGTTCCTGTCACGGATAATGTGGTAGAATATGCCGTTAAACTCGTTCAAAAAACCCGACCAATGGGTGAGCTGGCCACCGCAGACACTAAAAATTACTTGGAGTGGGGAGCAGGGCCGCGTGCATCTCAAAACTTGATACTTGCCGCAAAATGCAATGCCCTCATTAACGGAAAATACTCGCCCGATATTGAGGATGTCAAAGCAGTGGCGCTTCCTATATTACGTCACCGCATTGTACGTAACTTTAAAGCGGAAGCCGAAGGAATTTCGGTCAATGAGATTATAAAACGTTTAGTGTAGTTATTCACTGCAAAGTAATCACGCAAAGACGCAGAGGAGCAAAGAAAAACCTCTCTGCCGTCTTTGCGTGATTTTTTTTGTTCCCTGCTCATTCTTCTGCCGTAAAAAGTGAATGATAAAACACAAAAGTAATAGCCAACTTCCATAAAAAGACAATTAATTAGTACGACAAATGGTTTTCGTTCGTACCTTGCAAACCCAAATTCAACCCCCAAAAAATCGTTATGCCTCCAAAAATTCGCAAAGAGGACGCACTTTATTACCATTCCAAGGGTCGTCCCGGCAAGATTCAGGTAGTGCCAACCAAAGAAACCAACAACCAACTTGACCTGTCTTTGGCCTATTCGCCTGGCGTAGCTGAGCCGTGTATGGAAATTTTCAGAAACGTTGAAGATGTCTATAAATACACCGCCAAAGGCAATTTAGTGGCGGTAATCAGCAACGGAACGGCCGTATTAGGCCTCGGAAACATCGGCCCCGAAGCAGGGAAGCCCGTGATGGAAGGGAAAGGCCTCCTTTTTAAAATTTACGCCGACATTGACGTCTTTGACATTGAACTCAACACCGAGAACGTAGATGAGTTTGTCAGAACGGTTAAAATCATGGAGCCTACCTTTGGAGGGGTTAACCTCGAAGACATCAAAGCGCCCGAATGTTTTGAAATCGAACGCCGCCTCAAAGAAGAGCTCAATATTCCCGTCATGCACGATGACCAGCACGGAACGGCCATCATTAGCTCGGCAGCCCTGCTAAACGGCCTAGAACTGGTCGGTAAAAAAGTGGAAGACATCCGTGTCGTGGTGTCAGGCGCGGGTGCCTCGGCAAGTTCTTGTACCAAATTATATATTGCCTTGGGCGTTCGTCCCGAAAACGTCGATATGTTCGACAGCAAAGGACACATCAATACCGCCCGTACCGATTTAGACCCCATGAAGCAAGAATTCGCCTCTGAGCGTCGTTTTGCTTCGCTGGCCGAAGGAATGGTGGGCGCCGATTTATTCCTTGGGTTGTCTAAAGCCAACGTAGTGTCGCAAGACATGGTGCGCTCCATGGCCAAAGACCCGATGGTATTTGCGATGGCCAATCCAGACCCCGAAATTCCGTATCCAGACGCCGTAGCCGCCCGCGAAGACGTCATTATGGCTACTGGGCGTTCGGATTATCCCAACCAAGTCAACAACGTATTGGGCTTCCCGTACATATTCCGGGGCGCATTGGACGTGCGGGCCCGTGAAATCAACGAACCGATGAAATTGGCGGCGGTACACGCACTGGCCGAATTGACCAAAAAGCCCGTTCCTGACATCGTTAATTTAGCTTACAATGCCGACAACATAAAATTCGGTCGCGACTATATTATTCCTAAACCCGTTGACCCACGCCTGCTTACGACCATTGCCCCCGCCGTGGCCAAAGCAGCCATGGAGAGCGGCGTAGCTCAATACCCGATTACGGATTGGGATGTGTACGTTCAACAGTTGGAAAAACGTTTGGGTCAGGACAATCAAATCTCACGGGTGATTATCAGCAAGGCCAGAAAAGCGCCTAAACGCGTGGTATTTGCCGATGCTGAAAACGTGCAGGTGCTCAAAGCCGCCCAACAGGTACGCGACGAAGGCATTGCCTTTCCGATTTTGTTGGGTAAAGAAGAAAAAATACGCGCCATCATTGAGCAGAATAAACTGGACCTCGCCGAGATACCAGTTATTGACCCTTACAGCCCAGAGCAATCGGCTAACATCGACCGCTACGCTGAAGTTTATTTCCAAAAACGCCAACGCAAAGGGGTCAACATCATCGAAGCCCGCAAGATGATGTATTATCGGAGTTCATTCGGCGCCATGATGGTCGAAATGGGCGAAGCTGATGCCCTCATTTCTGGTTTGACCCGCAATTATCCCGATACCATTCGCCCTTCTTTGCAAATCATTGGTAAAGAAGCAGGTGTGAAAAAAGTGGCGGGTATGTACATATTACTTACGCGTCGGGGGCCGTTGTTTTTGGCCGATACCACCGTCAATTTTAACCCGACAGTTGATGACATCGTTGAAATCACCGAATTGACCGCACAAGCCGTAGAACGCTTCAACATCAAACCGCGCATTGCCCTCCTTACTTACTCCAACTTTGGAAGTGCGAAGGGCGAAGATGCCGAAAAAATGAGCACCGCCGCCACCATTTTACACAAAAAACACCCTGATATGGTGGTAGACGGTGAAATGCAGGCTCACTTACCGTTTGATTTGGAATTGCTGCGCACCAATCATCCATTCAGCAAACTGGCGGAAGACGGGGCCAATACCCTTATTTTCCCCAACCTTTCGGCCAGCAACATCGCTTACAACCTGCTCAAAGAAGTAGGCGAATACGAGGCCATCGGCCCGATTTTGCTCGGAATGCGTAAACCCGTTTACGTACTGCAATTGGGTAGCTCCGTTCGCGAAATTGTGAACATGGTAGCCATTGCGGTGGTAGAAGCACAAATGAAAGGGTAGTTTTTCACCCTTATTGATAAACTTAAGCGCGGCAGACTGACAACCAGTCGGTCGCGCTTATTCATGTTGAGTTGTTCTCGTATACTCCTAAACGAAGATGTGCCATGACTCCCAACGAAGTACCATCAACCAACAAAGACCCTTTCTACGAAACGCAAAGTATTGCGGTACCCGAAGCATTCGAGGCGTTTTTTACGCATTTTTATTATGCGGCCAATCGTACCCCCTACCCTGTCCGTAAAAAGTTAATCCCTTCATTTCAGACCATTTTGGTCTTTAATCTTGGCAGTAAAATTTCGATTTCCTTCGAGCAAAATTCTTCTTTCGACGCACCGAACAGCCTAATTCTTGGTCCCATCAAAAAAAACATTGATTATACCCTATCACCTGGGGCCGAAATGCTCGTGGCGAATTTTAAGTGGGATGCTTTTTACCGTTTTTTTGGGCAATCCTTAAAATCATTCAATGAATTCATCCTCCAACCCGATGATTTGGTCAAGGAGCAATGCTTTGCGGATGTATGGATTCAGCTCAAAAAAGCCCAATCGCTCGCTGAAAAGGTCAACCTTTTGTTGGATTTTAGTTTGCCGTATCTGAGAGAAAGAGAAAGCAACGTGGCGCAAGTTCTGGCGCAAAATGAAGCTACGGGGACTTTGAACACGGTCAAGAAAATGGCTGCTGAAAGCGGATATAGCGCAAGGAACATTCAGCTCAACTATCAAAAATATCTGGGATTCAGCGACAAAGAACTCAATCGTTATCAACGATTTAAGAAAGCGATTGAGCTTTTATCAAAAGTCAACGCCGCGTCGCAGCCAATTGATTGGCTTGATATTGTGGCGCATTGCGGCTATTATGACCAAAGCCAGTTGATTCACGATTTCAACCACTTCATTAAGATGTCGCCCACTCACTACCTCAAACTTCAAGAAGACCTCTGCATGACGGCGTTATAGGGCTTTTCGTTTTCTTACAATCAGGACAAAACAGCGGGCACTAGTTTTGTCAAAAAAAGAAAACAACATGAAACACTTAATCATTTATGCCCATCCCCACGCCGGGAGCCTCAATCATTTTCTCAAAGAAACGGCCGTTAATACGCTAGAAAAAGCGAACCACGAAGTGAGAATCCGCGACCTTTACGAATTGAATTTCGACCCTGTTTTATCGTTGGAAGATATGGCGGGACAACGCAAAGGGCAAATAGCGCCTTTGGTCGGTGAAGAGCAAAAATACATCGAATGGGCGGAAGCTATTACGTTTATTTATCCGATATGGTGGACCGGAATGCCCGCCATCATGAAAGGCTACATCGACCGCGTGATGTCGTACGGATTTGCGTATCGGTACGACCAAGGCATTCAAAAAGGATTGTTGAGCGGCAAACAAGCTTTTGTCGTTAATACCCACGGTAAATCTAAGGCTGAATACAGCGCCAACGGGATGGATACCGCCCTGCGCCTCACCTCTGATACTGGAATTTATACCTATTGTGGATTAGACCTCAAAAGCCACTTATTCTTTGACAAAGCCGACCGAGTCAACGAAGAAACCGTCAAAAATTGGACTGCTGAAATTGAAGAAATGTATTTGTAGGCTTTCCAAGCCTTTTACGAATGCTCTTCCAAAGCGGCCAATGCCGCTACGCAATCGGCATCAATGGCTTTTTTGAGGGCTTCAAGACCGTCGAATTTGAGTTCGGGACGAATAAACTCCACCAGTTCGACGGTCATTTTTTCGCCGTACACATCATCATTGAAGTCAAAAATATACACTTCCTGCGTGCGATTTGTACCGCTGACGGTGGGTCGAAAACCAATGCTCATCACACCGCCCAACGTTTGCCCCCGCACCTCTACCCGCACGGCATAAATACCATCGGCAGGAATCAACTTATAGTTTTCAGCAACCTGAACATTGGCCGTTGGGTATCCAATCGTGCGCCCCAATTGCCTGCCTTTCACCACAATACCCGTAAAAGTGTAGTTTCTGCCCAGCAGTTCGGTGGCGATGATTGTGTCTCCTTCCAATAGCGCCTGACGAATTTTAGTCGAACTCACCGTGATATGTTCAATCTCCTGACGCGGAATTTCTTCAATTTCAAACCCGTAACGGGGCGCATGTTGTTGCAGATACTCAAAACTACCCTCACGGTTGCGGCCAAAATGATGGTCGTAACCAATGACCAATTTTTTGGTCCCGATGGTTTCTACCAAAATCTGTTGGATAAACTCCTCAGACGACAATTCACTAAACTCCCGCGTAAACGGAATAATGACCAAATGATGAACGCCGTTCTGCCGTAAATAGGCAATTTTTTCTTCTAAGGTAGACAGCAATTTTAGGTTTTGGCTGTCTTTTGAAACCACCATACGGGGGTGCGGCCAAAAGGTCAAAACTACGGTTTCACCACCCATCGTTTGGGCAGTTTCGGTCAAGCGGGCGAGGATAATTTGGTGACCCAAATGCACCCCGTCAAAGGTTCCGCTGGTCACAATGGCATTCTGAAGTGGCTTAAAATCAGCTATATCGTAATAAACCTGCATGTTCTTGAAAATGGACGCTAAATTTCGGACTCAGGATTGGGGTTGGGTTTTCCGAGGTCGAGATTTAACTCCAGTCGTTTTCTTTTTACGTAATCTTCAATTTCTTCCGCGTCTTTCAGCCAATACGTTCCGATGCGGGTACGGCACAGTTCGCTCATGTAAGCACCAGACTCCAGCAACATGCCAAAATCCCGTACTAAACTGCGAATATAAGTCCCTTTGGAACACACAATGCGAAAACTTACTTCGGGGAAGTTGGCGGCATCAATCTCAAAAACAGGAACCGACACCGAACGCGACTTAATCTCAACCACCTCTCCTCGGCGGGCTTTTTTGTAGAGGCGCTCCCCTCCCATCTTCACGGCGGAATAAATAGGGGGATATTGCGCAAGCTCCCCGGTCAATTTTGCCACGGCCGCCTGCATCAATTCGAGCGTAATATGGTCGGTAGGATACTCACCGTCGAAGGGCGTTTCGAGGTCGATAGAAGGAGTCGTTTTTCCCAGCACCAATTTGCCAGTATATTCTTTTTCAGCTCCTTGGTACTTATCTATCTCCTTGGTTTTCTTGCCTGTACACAAAATCAACAAACCAGTAGCGAGTGGGTCAAGGGTGCCCGCATGGCCGATTTTTTTGATACGACAAGCTCTCTTTATTTTGTTGACGGCGTCAAAAGAAGTCCACGTGAGAGGTTTATTAAGCAAAATAACTTCTCCCTCGTCGGGAGAAGCTCCAGATTCATCTATCATAGGTCAATCATCAAACGATTTCAAGCTTGTATCCAGCCAGCATCAGGGCTAAAATAGCCCCGCCAACGATGATGCGGTACCAGCCAAAAACGCGGAAACCATATTTTGTTAAAAAGTCAATAAAAAACTTGATGGCCAGCATCGCCACAACAAAAGCGACCACGTTGCCAACGGCCAACAACTTGATTTGTTCGTCGGTCAGCACAAAACCGTCTTTGTAGAAATCGTAGGCTTTTTTGGCAGTAGCCGCAAACATGGTAGGCACCGCCAGAAAAAACGAAAATTCGGCGGCGGCCTTGCGAGAAAGGCGTTGCGCCATCCCTCCCACAATCGTTGCACCCGAGCGCGAAACGCCTGGTATCATGGCAATACACTGGAAGAAGCCAATTTTAAAGGCCGTGAAATAATCTATTTCATCGGAGTTTTCAATAAAGGTTTTATTAAACCATTTATCAACAAACAACAAAATAATCCCTCCTACCAGCAATGAAATGGCTACGCCCAGCGGGCTTTCAAGGAGCGCATCGATGGCATCGCTGAACAGCACCCCAAAAACGGCACTGGGAATAAACGCAACAAAGAGTTTAAAGTAAAAATCCAAGCTGCGGAAGAACCGCTTGAAATACAAAACAACGACCGAAAGAATCGCCCCGAGTTGAATGGCTACGGTGAAAAATTTCACAAATGGGTCGGATGCAATCCCCATAAAAGAGGATGCCAAAATCATGTGGCCCGTGGAAGAAATAGGTAAATATTCCGTAATACCTTCGATTACAGCAAGAATAAGTGCTTGAATAAAATCCATTTTAAAATTGTAAGGGGTGGGCAGTGAGGGTTTTTCTTCCTCACTCATTCATAACGTTTTAATTATTTGCCGTCGGCAGGACGGCGTAAAATGGCAAAAAACTCAACCACAAAACCAGCCATTACCACCAATGGGCCAACGGTTAATCCTAAAACACCGAATCCAAACTCTTCTGAGTCCATGCTCATAATGACAAATCCACCCAAAATCAGGACGATACCAATAATCATGAAGGTGTAGTTACTTTTACCAAAGGGAAATGTGTTCTTTTTCATTTGACTATTTTAAATGTTGAATTGATAAAAAAGGAGGTATGGGTTTATTAATACAAATCATCTAGGGTCATTCTCAAATACCTCGCCAATGCCTGAAACGTGCTTAGAATTCCAATTAGCGCCCCTAAAATGATAACACCCAGGAGCAGAAAGCCCAGTTTTTCGTATTCCTGCAATAGCTGCAAACCTTCAATTTGGCGAAGGGCCACTTGCTGTAAACCCACAATCAAACCCGCCGCAATCAGACCACTGATGAGCCCTTGCACCGCACCGTTTTTGAGAAAAGGCATCTGAATAAAATTATTGGTAGCACCCACCAATTGCATACTTCGTATCAAAAACCGTTGTGAATACAATGCCAAACGAATGGTATTATTCATCAACAATACAATGATTATGAGCATAATGACCGCAAAAGTGGCCAAAATAATATAAATTTTGGTGAGGTTTTTATTGATTTGGTCGGCTAGGTTTTCCTGATACACTACTTCAAAAACGCCCTCCAATTTTTCAACGTCTGTTTTGATTTTTTGGAGTTTGGTATCTTCAAAATAATCCTCCTGCAAGCGTACCCGATAACTGTCGTGCAGGGGATTTTCGCCCAGAAATGCACTGAAATCTTCTTTTGTATCGGCAATAAACTCGCGGGCCGCTTCGTCTTTTGAATAAAAAATCACTTGAGGCTTTCCTTCAATATTCAACACAAAGGGATTGGCAATCAGTTTTTTCTGAATATCAGCCACTTGGGTGGAGTCGAGTCCTTTGTCGAGCATGACCCTCACCTCGATATTTTGCTTAATGATAGAAATAAGCTTTTTGGACTGCATGACCAACAAGCCACAAAACCCAATCAAAAATAACGCCGCGGTTAAGCTAACAATAATCATGGCGTTGGGATAACTGCCAACCTTTTTCTTTTTCAGAGGCATAAATAGAATGTAAAGTGAGGACGGGGGCACCCGTACTATTCAGTGTATAAAGACCAATTACCTTCGTTCATAAATTCATCCATGAATCATTGCAAAAATAGGCAATTATTTCAAGAACGAATTCAAATAGTGGATTCGTAAATCGTTTTTAAAGTTTTTTAACCAAATTGCTGGTCATTCGAGTCCAAAATGTTATCCAAAAAAAATCTCCTTCTCTCGGTTCTGCTATTATGGTCGTGCGGGTTATTGGCGCAGTTACCAAACGACCTTCTCTTCCAGCGCTATTCTACCCACGAGGGGCTTTCCGACAATTATGTTTTTAACGTAGTGGAAGATCGACAACATTTTATTTGGGCCGCCACGTTTCAGGGGATCAATCGCTTAGACGGGGTCGAAGTGCGGCACTATAGCTTGCTAGACAGCTCAAAAACCGATGCCCAACCGTCTATCGAAGTCATTAGAGACTACAAAGGGGGGATTTGGGCCACCAGCAATGCCAATTTGTTTAAATATGACCCTGTCCAAGACCAATTTAAACTGAAACTACAAACGAAGAACAAAGAATTCAGCGCTAACAATAAAAAAGTAAAGCAAAAATTTGCCTTGTTTAATGACATCCCTAACCAGTGTTTTTGGATAGCCCGTGAAAATGGCCTTTTTCGTTACCTAATTAATACCGAACGTTTGGAACCCACTCCCATTCCTTCATTCAGTACGCCCCATAAAATAATCAGCATCAATTCCACTACGCTTATCATCGCGACCAATGAAGAATGGATAAGTTATGACACCCGCTCCCAGAAGTCATTTCGGATTCCTAAGCCCGCAACCGAATGGGTCATTTACTCCACGAAGGCAAATCACTGGATTTACAGCGATGAAAACCGCCGAATATGGGAGATTTCCTTCCAAAACAGCCAATTTACGCGCCCAGTACTCACCGAAATCAATCCCGAACGGAAGGAAATTAGAAGTATCGCGACCCTGCCAAATCTGACGGGCACAAAGGTGCTTTGGTGCGGATTGGTTACGGGTGGTTTGGCAGTACTGAATTCTGAAAACAAAAATGCCTATCAACTTTTCAATGCCCATATCAACCAACTCAATGGTTTTCATTACCGAAGAATCCTGAATATTTATCAAGACAGCACGCACAATATTTGGTTAAGCACCGACCAAGGGCTTTACCGAGCCAATCCCACGAAATTCCAGATTCAGAAAGAATTATTTCCTTTTTTTAGAAAACTGAACATCAGTCGGGTTCGGCAAATCGTCCAACATCCTTCCGAGCCACATCTTCAATGGATAGCTAATTCAAACTATGGTTTGATTTTGTACGATAAAGTACATCAAAAAATCATTAAGTCCTTTGAAATGCCCGGGAGTGGAATCACCCAAATCAAATACGATCGTCAGGGAAGGCTTTGGGTATTGTCGGCCAAAAAGCTAACAATTATAGACCCACAATTGCGCATTAAGACAATACAAACTGCGCACCTAAAGCCCGATTTGCTTTGTTGGCGCATCATATTTGACCGATACGACAACGCCTGGATTGGTTCAGAAATCGGGTTGTTAAAAGTAGCTTTTCCCACCAAAAAAATAACGGTATACACTCCCGTCATTACCGACCCACAATCCATCAGTCACGCTTTTGTGTATGATTTAAAATGGCTGAACAATCAGAAAATAGCCTTAGCCACGCGCAACGGAGTGGATATTTTTGATACTAACACTGAAAAAGTAACTGAAAAAATCGGGGCTCGTCAAAATGTATTTGCCCTTGATATTGACTCCACCCAAACGATGTGGGTAGCATTTAGCAATGAATTCTTAAAAATCAGCAATCATCAGGTGGTTAAAAGCTGGAAAAGCTATGGCAATAACAGGACACTTCGGTTCAAAAATGGATTAGCCGTTGACAAAAGCGGCAAACTATGGATGAATACCAATGATGGTTTGCTCAATTTTGACCCTATTACCGAAAATTTTCAATTGTTTACGGAGAATGACGGGCTGATTAGCAATTATTTCTACGGTTTTATTTATGAAAACAACGGTAATCTTTACCTAAATCATGAAGAAGGGGTTAATTATTTTGATCCACTCCAAGCCCATATAACTCCCAAAATATACGAGACGCTCCTGACTGATTTCAGCCTATTGGACGAAAGGCAAGCCATTGATTTCCATAACCTTCAAAATCCGTTCAAGGTTAATTTCGACCAAAATATCATCACGTTCCGCTATGCTGTCGTGGAGTTTGATCATCCCGAAAAAATAACATTTCGGTATCAACTGGAAGGATTTGACAAAGGTTGGAAGAACGGACATACCCGTCGGGATGTTAGTTATACCAATCTTAGCGGTGGTCATTATACTTTTAAGGTACAAGCGCTGCGTACCGATGGCAACGTTGCTTCCAACATAGCAGAGTTTCAAATCTTTGTGACTACGCCCTACTACCGAAGTTGGTGGTTCTTTGGTTTGCTTTTTTGCGGCATTACTTCCTTTTTTTACGGCCTATATCGCTATCGCTTAAAGCAAATTCTCAGGCTTCACCATTTACGCAATTCGATTTCTCGGGATTTACACGATGAAGTCGGCTCGACCCTGAGCAGTATTACAATGTTGAGCGAATCTGCCAAAAAATCAATTGACATCGACGAAGCACAAACGCGTAAGTTCATGGAAAGCATTACTAAAAACGCCCAAAAAGTACTGGAAAACATGGACGACATCGTTTGGGCCATCAATCCTAAAGACGACTCACTCGAAAGTATTGTTTTACGAATAAAAGAATATGCCTATACCATCACCGAAACCAAGGACATCCATCTCAGCTTTGATATTGATCCGCGCTTACAAAAGCTTAAGGCCCCGATGAAAACCAGACGGAATCTTTATCTTATTTTGAAGGAAAGCATCAACAACGCCGTAAAACATTCTGGCTGTAATGAGCTCAAAATAGTGTTAAAAATAGAAAAAAAGGCGCTAAATATGATTATTAAAGACAATGGTCAAGGATTTGACCCGCTTAAACCTAGCCTTCGCAACGGACTGGAAAACATGCGCCAACGCGCAGAAGAGCTTGGTGGAAAAATCAGGATTGACGCTCAGAAAAACAAGGGAACGGCCATTTATATTGAGTTGAATAGCTGACGTATTTCACCCAATCATGTGATTTGAGACGAAAATCAAATGACTACTTTTACTTCTCTCTTACAAGCAAAAAACGACTACATGTCACAGGCATATAACATCCGCGTAGTAATCGTCGACGACAACGACGATTTTCGCGAAGGGCTTTTCCACTTTCTCAATTTCAGTACAGGTTTCGAAGTGGTGGGGTGTTTTGCCAATCCAGTTAATATCGTTGAAAACATTACACGTACCCAGCCTGATGTGGTTTTGATGGACATTGATATGCCTCATATTACGGGCATTGAGGCGGTAAAGTTGCTAAAAGTCCATTTCAAACGATTAAATATCCTGATGCTGACGGTTTTTGAGGACGAAGAACGGGTATTTAAAGCAATGCAAGCAGGGGCGATTGGGTATCTATTAAAAAAAACACCCCCGCAAAAAGTATTGGAATCGGTTCAAGAAGTTATGGAGGGCGGCGCTCCCATGTCGCCGCTGATTGCCCGAAAGGTAGTACATTTCTTTTCCAAAACGCCCCCCGCTGACTACAATCTCACACCCAAAGAACTGGAGGTTTTGCGTTGGTTGGTCGAAGGACTTAGCTATAAAATGATTGCGGCCGAGCTTAATCTAAGTATCGATACGGTTCGAACCCATCTTAAAAATATTTATGACAAACTCCACGTAAAATCCAACACCGAAGCCGTCGTCAAAGCCATCCGCAATAGGCTTGTGTAGACTCCAATTATTTTTCCACCTTACAGCATTCACCCCTTCACTTACCAGTGGTTTATCATTTTTTTACATCAATAAATCCAAAATCTTTCTAAGACAAATCTGCATTTAAAGCCGCAGCGCGTAGTTCTACCTACCTGAGCGCGTAGAATCCCTTTCACCCGATGATGTGATTTTTGAAGTCGTGGTATTTCTGACCTTTGCTAAAACATCGACTGTGATTTATATGGCATTATCTCTCCCTACTTGTCAATCTTATGCACTGTTTTATAGGATTAAAACTAGCAAAAAAATCACGGCTGTATCGACGTCAAAATTTCATAAAAATGAAAAAAATCATTTCTTTCTTATTACTGGTTTCTTTTATAACCCCTACTTATGCCCTTATCCGCTACGTAAAACCTGTCGCAACAGGTACAGGTGATGGCAGCTCGTGGGCCAATGCTTCGGAAAATCTGCAAGCAATGATTGATATAGCCATTCCCGCCCAAGATGAGGTTTGGGTAGCAGCGGGCAAGTATTTTCCGACAAGTGTTCCGAGTGGATGCACTACCTGCGGCACTGCTAGCCTCACCAATAGAAACAACACTTTTCTGCTGAAATCAGGGCTACGAATTTATGGCGGTTTTGCTGGAACCGAAACTGCTCGCGCAAACAGAAATTCACACCTCAATGAGTCTATTCTGAGTGGAGACCTTGGTATAAAATACGAAACCAACGACAACGTCTACCACGTAGTGACGGCCATAGACTGCAACAACTCGACTGTTTTAGAGCGCTTTACGATTGAAGCAGGCAATGCCAATGGCTCAACAAGTGTAACGGTGGCGGACAGAACTTACTATCGAAGTTGGGGAGGCGGCGTGCTTTGTGTGTATTCGCCCATCAGAATTGCCCTGTGCGCCATTGTCGACAACCAAGCCACCGACGGCGGTGGGATTCTCAATACCGCCTGTAATCCTTACATTACCAATTCGGTTATTGCCAACAACACCGCAACCGCAGGCGGAGGAGGCATCTACAATCACGAAGGCTCAGCCGCTGATATTAGAAATTGTACCATTATTCAGAATACTGCCAATGTAGCTGGGGGAGCTATGTACAATTATAATTCCGTTCCGTATATCATCAATGTCATTGTTTGGTACAATTCCAGTCCAAACTTCCCCGGTATTGCCAACAACGGCAGCGGGGTCACGGGCTATTCTTCCAACTTAGAGCAGGGATGGGGCGCAAACGGTATCACTTGCAGCAATTGTTTGAATGCAAACCCTCAATTTATCAATATAGATTTTCCAGCAGGTATAGATGGCAAATGGGGAAGCCGTGACGACGGCCTAAGGGTTACTTCCTGCAGCCCCGGTATTGACAAAGGCACCAACGGTTCTACCGAAGGGGTGGACATGGCCAACCAAACCCGGGAAATAGACATACCTTCCATCGACAATACCATTTCGAGTATTTCATTGGACATGGGGGCCTACGAATATCAAAATACAGGGCCCTCGAATACTATTTTATACGTAAACGGAAGCCTTACCACGGGTCTAAACGATGGCAGTAATTGGGAAAATGCGTTTAGGGGCGCTAATGCCTTTGGTACTGCACTGCGCTACGCCAACCATTGCGACAATAATAGCATTTTGGTAGCCAAAGGCACCTATAAACCCCATAGGCTACCGTTTGGGGTTACGAGCGGTTCAAATCGCAACTTCACTTTTGCCCTCAAAGGTGGCTTAAAAATTTACGGTGGTTTTTTGGGAACGGAGTCAATTCTGGAGTATTCCACCCGTAAAGCACGCCAAAATGAAACTATTCTCTCTGGAGATTTCGCAGATGATGATGTAGTGACTGGTGAAGGAGGTACATTGGCGATTGCCAACAATACCGAAAACGCTTACCATGTACTCACAACCGATGCGAGAGCCACCCAAATAGTACTCAAAGGTTTGACCATCAAAGGGGGCAATACCATCGGTGCATCAAATCCAAATGGCGGCGGCATCTATGCGTACCTCAGTACTTCTTTTGAAATAACCGATTGCAATATTAAGCACAATAGTGCGAGTAACGGAGCAGGTGTTTATTTTTATGTTAGTTCTCCGTTAGTATTCAATAATAATTACTTTGATCGAAATTTAGCAACCACCAATGGCGGTGCCATCTATATCGGTGAAAGTGGTGTCGTTTTCAGAAACAACGTTTTTTCAGGAAACAGAGCTTCAACGGGTGTAGGCGGAGCTGTTCGCAACGACCTGTATTTTGGTCAATTTTATAATAACACTTTTTATAAAAATTCGGCGCAAACATCTGGGGGAGCACTCTTTACCTACGACCCGGGCATCGCCGGCGCACCTATCGACATCAACAGATCCTACAATAATATTTTTTATAAAAACGCCATTGGTACAAACACCACTACCACTTACGCCGATTTTTTCATTGAACGAAATGGTCGAGATTTTAGAAACAACATCCTGCAATTTGCCGCAGAGCAATACCCTCTAAACAATACCCCCAATGGTATCGGGGCTACTGCCGTTAATAATCTGTTTGCCGTAAACCCACTCTTTGCAGATGAAACCAACCTCCTCGGCCCCGATTTAATAGGTGGCAGTCCCGACGATGGCTTCCGACTGCGAAGTACCAGCCCTGCCGTCAATGCCGGCATTTATTCTTCAGCGCCCTCTTTTGACATTTTAAGCAATGGCCGTTATTCATTTTTTGACATAGGTGCCTACGAGTTTCATCCCAAAGAAGCTTGCCCCGACAACCGATACATAGCCGATGTACCCATCGAAGCGGGTACGCACTTCGCGGGAATTCAGGGTTCTTTTACATCAAGTGTACCAGCGCCTCTCAAGAACCAAAGGGTCGGGGCGATAGATGCTACAATGGCGGTTGGAGATGGGCACATCACCTCTGTAGGCACGGTGGCATCGGCTACTTCGGTGGTGTTTGATGCAAGTAAAAGCATTACATTATTACCTGGCTTTCAGACCCAAACGGGGGCTACATTCCGTACCAATCTGCAAGGTTGCCCCTTTTTTGAAGAAAGCTCAGTAGGCAGTCCAACCCAAAAATAAACGATCCAAAGGAGATTTTATCAAACAGAAAATGAAAAGTAAAACAGTGATAAAGAATACAAAAGCGATTGTATTTCTGCTCTTTTTGCTGATTTCTCAAAAAGATATTCAGGCACAAAGCGGTGAATTCAAAACTTACAGCAAATTTGATTTTGTGTCTGGCGAAAAAGTGGTAGCATTTGAGAATTTTGACCAAGACCAAATCGGCGATTTTCCTGCCAAATGGAATACCAATGGTAGCGGTGAAATTGTGCTTATTGAAGGAACACCCGGACGATGGCTAAAAATCAACAGCAACACAACCGCTTTTCCAACATTTGTCAATAACCTGCCTGAAAACTTCACCTTAGAGTTTATGATAGCTGCCAATCCTGAATTAAATTACGCAGCACGTTTTATTGCAATCATTTTTACGCCAAATACCGAGCAAAAAAAGCTGTTTACTGCCAATTTCCCATCAAGGGTCAGGGCATCTTTTACCCCACTAAAAGGAGGAAGAGGAAAAACGTCAGTAGATATGTATGGCGCTGACTCAAAGGCCATTGCCCATAATGAAATCACCACTGACAAGTTTTGTTTGCCGCAAAAATCCACGGTAAAAGTATCTGTTTGGCGACAAAAAACACGTCTGAGAATCTACTTAGATGAAGAAAAAGTGTGGGATCTACCCACCGCGTTTGATGCTTCGGTCGGTTATAAAAAAGTGGTATTCGGCACAAGTAACTTAACGTCTAACATGGCATTTTACATCTCTGACGTTCGGCTTGCGGTAGGCGCACCTGACACCCGCAGCAAACTCATTACCGATGGCAAATTCACCACAACCGGTATCTTGTTTGATAGCAATTCGGATAAAATCAAGCCGGAATCTTATGGCATCCTCAAACAGATATCGCAGGTCTTGCAGGAAAACCCAACCCTGAAAGTACGCATCATCGGCCACACCGACTCCGACGGAGAAGATACCAACAACCTTGATCTTTCTAAACGCCGCGCCGCTTCTGTCAAAGCCAATTTGAGCAGAGAGTTTAGTATCGAATCTTCCCGCCTCCAAACCGACGGCCAAGGAGAAACCCAACCCATAGCCCCCAATACTACCCCCGAAGGCAAAGCAAACAATCGCAGAGTTGAGTTTATCAAACTATAGGCCTCACGTTTTCTCAAAGGCAAAAAACTCCTCGAAATTATTGCAAAACATCATTTTCACTATTAACAAACAATCAATGAAATCATCGCTTTTTATTTTTGCCAGTCTTATTTTGATCTCTTCCGCGTGTGGTGGCACCTCCGAAACCGATGTGGTTCCTAGCCCAAATGGCACAATCACCATGAAAGTAAATGGAGTGAGTTGGTCGGGAGCTGCGTCCGCCCGATTTATTGAGAACGAAAATATGGTCATCAATGGCATCAACGCTACCGCTGCCAATCAAGAAACCATTGGCTTAGTGATTGGAAAAGTAACGCAGGTAGGTACTTATAAAGTCAAAAGCCGAACCGGCAATGCCATGTTATATTCGCAAAAAGCGGTCATTCACTCAGGTTGGGAAGATGGCGAAGTCACCGTTACTTCCATCACAACCACAGGAGGCAAGCAAGTCCCAAGCGGAACTTTTTTTGGTACTTGTATCAACAATAGCGGCGGGAAAGTATCAATCACTGAAGGGAAGTTCTAAGCCAAAATCATTTGTTAGTCATTTGAACCCTAAAACGTGTTCATTTAAATAAAAAAGTAAAAGGGCTGAAAACCATCTGGTCGCCAGCCCTTTTTGTTGTTATTTATGCTTCTTAGATATTGCCTTTCTTTTTCTCTTTTACGGCAAAATCAGCCGCCCGAGCAGTCAAGGCCATATAAGTAAGCGATGGGTTCACGCAAGACGCTGAAGTCATACAGGCACCATCGGTCACGAATACGTTTTTGCAGGCGTGTACTTGGTTATTGCCGTTCAAGACCGAAGTTTTGGGGTCGCGGCCCATGCGTGCCGTTCCCATTTCATGAATAGCCATGCCCAGCCATGAACCACGGTCATAAGACTTCACATTCTTCACTCCCGCTTTTTCCAACATCTCTGCGGCATCATTGGCCATATCAACGCGCATTTTTTTCTCGTTTTCCTTCAGTTCGGCGTCAAATACCACCAATGGCATGCCCCATTTATCTTTTTCTTTGGGGTCGAGGTACATTTTGTTTTCGTGGTAAGGCAGCGTTTCGCCAAAGCCACCCAAGCCCATCGACCACGGACCTGGTTTAGTGAGTTCTTCTTTGAAGTCAGCCCCGAAACTCAATTCGGCTACATTTCGCTGCCAACTCGCACGGCTTCCCCCGCCTTGGTAACCAAATCCACGGAGGTAATCACGTTTGTCATTCCCGATGTTACGATAACGCGGCACGTAGATACCATTGGCACGGCGCCCGAAATAGTATTTGTCGGCATCTCCCTCCCAAGTTCCGCTTGCTCCCGTACGGAAGTGGTGATCCATGAGGTTGTGTCCCAATTCACCGCTGTCATTTCCAAAACCTGTCGGGAAGCGATTGGAAGTTGAATTAAGCAATATTGCCGTAGTTCCCAAAGCTGAGCCGCACACAAAAATGATTCCTGCGTTGAAAATCCGCTCTTCCATCGTCACGGCATCAATCACGCGTACGCCCGTTGCTTTCTTTTTGTTTTCGTCGTAAATCAGATTGGTAACAACCGACTCAGGGCGGAGCGTTAAACGTCCCGTTTTTACCGCAGGTGGCAAAGTACACGACTGCGTGCTGAAATACGCCCCAAACGGACATCCCAAGGCACATTTGTTACGATATTGGCAGGCCGCACGACCGTTATTTATTTGGAGTTGAGTCGGTTTGGAAAGGTTGGCTACCCGTCCAATCGTCATGTTACGACCCGGAAATTCCTTCTCAATCCGTTTACGAACTTCTTTTTCTACGCAGTACATATCCATCGGCGGCAAAAACTCGCTGTCGGGCAATTGGGGCAGACCTAATTTTTCGCCTGAAATCCCCGCGATTTTTTCCACGTAGCTATACCAAGGTGCTACATCCTTATAGCGAATCGGCCAGTCCACCGCAATACCGTCTTTGAGGTTACCTTCAAAGTCAATGTCGCTCAAGCGATACGACTGACGCCCCCACATGATTGACTTTCCACCCACGATGTTGGGGCGGTACCAGTCAAATCGCTTTACTTCTTTGTACAATGAATCAGAATCATTCATCCAGTATTTTTCCGACATCTCATTGTAGGGATAATCGCGGCTCAATTTTGGATGGGACTCTTTCTGAGCCTCGGTCAACCGACCGTTATAATTTGACTGCCACGGGTCTTTCATGGCATTTTCATAGCCTGTTACGTGCTCCAGTTTATGGCCCTTTTCGAGCATCAATACACGCAATCCTTTCTCCGTCAACTCTTTGGCTGCCCAGCCACCGCTCACCCCCGAGCCGATTACAATGGCATCGTAGGTCATTTCTTTTTGTGCATCTATATTTAGGTACATTTTTTGGTCAAAGTTAAGTGTGATAAGGTAAAAGTATAGAAGTTCACTTTTAACCTATAAATTTGATTCATCTGTCATTACAAAGCCCATGCTTTCTGACCGGGTTTCATTGGTACACATCCTTCAAAACGTCCGGGAATCGGCAGGTATTCCAGCGCCTTAGTTGCTCCGATTTCAGACGTAAAATAGCCCGTCACCGTCATTTCTTTCATTCTCATAAAGAAAGGCTTGTTGCTAGTAGTCAACGCTTTTACCGCGTCAATCTTTTGTTTTGTGTCCAGTTCAACAAAACTCTTTCCAAAGGCCGAGCGGCTATCGGTATTGAGTTGGGTAAGACCTGAGTAGAATTTTTCTTGGTCAGCTTTGGGGTAGCAATCGCGCATCACCCGCACAATAAATTTCTCAACGCCAGCGGCTTTCGCACCGGGTGTAGTGGTAGTGGGAATAATTACGTCGGCTAATTCGGCCAAAAATGCCTCTTGTTCGGCACTCACGGGAAGACTTTCCCCTACATTCAATTTTTGACCCATTACTCCTGCCATTGTCGGAGCGGAGATCACGCTTCCCAGAAGGATAGCAACGTGCTGAATAGCATCTCTACGGTTCATGTTTTTTCGGGTGGTTAAGTATAAATAAAGGTTGGCATCTAGTGTTTTTACTAATGATACGTATTAAAAATTAAGCAGATTTAGTTGTACTTTTTTTTGAAGCCCCAAAAATATCACCGAAAATTGGAAAGTAACAAGTTACCTTCCTGTACCTTTGGAAAAATAGCTGTTTGTTTTTGACATTACACCAATAGGCGTTACGACTTTCCATTCATTAAATCGTGGTTCAAAAGGCGCAATTCAGCGATGAATTCTTCGTATTATCCAATCATAATCAACGATTTACATAAAACGTTTAATTCACTTATTTGTTTTTTAGAAATTCTTAGCCAATGATAATGACTTCACTCAAACATAAAGCAACAACACTTCTTATTTTAGTAGCGGCTGTAGGAATAGCCTATTTGGTTTTGTTGATGTATCAATTTAACGAAAAAAAATACGTCAAAAATTTAACTCCCGGCACCACAAATATTCTTGAAAACGCTTTCCCAAATTTATCATTTAATGAGCCTGTAGAATTTACGCACGCTGGCGACAGTACCAATCGGGTGTTTGTGGTAGAGCAGTCTGGCCGAATCAAAGTGTTTGACAACAATGCCACCACCAAATCAGCGCAGGTTTTCCTCGATATTCGTGATCGGGTAAGCGGTGGTGGCGAGATGGGATTGCTCGGTCTGGCTTTTGACCCCAATTTTATCAAAAACGGCTACTTTTACGTCAATTATACCCAACGCAAACCCCTCCAAACCATCATTGCACGCTATCAAGTTGCGTCTTATAAAGACATGAAAGCGGCGGCTTCTTCTGAAGTAATTCTGTTGAAGTTCACCCAACCCTACGACAATCATAACGGCGGAAAAATGGCCTTTGGTCCCGACGGATTTCTTTATATTTCTACGGGAGACGGAGGCGCTTGGGGCGATCAGCACAATTATGCCCAAAATCGACAATCACTGCTCGGAAAAATTCTCCGCATCGACGTGGCCAAAACCGACAAAGGAAACTATGGCATCCCTGCCGACAATCCCTATGCCGCCAATACGCTGGGGTACCGAGAAGAAATCTACGCATTAGGGCTGCGGAATCCGTGGCGATTCAGTTTTGACGCCCAAACTGGCCAACTTTGGGCGGGCGATGTAGGACAAAATGAATTTGAAGAAATTGACATCATCACCAAAGGGGGCAATTATGGTTGGCGACTGAAAGAAGGGAACCGTTGTTACAATCCTCGCAAAGATTGTGACCCAGCTGATAGCCTCATAAATCCGATTCACCAGTATCCTCGCAGCGATGGAACTTCAGTCACCGGAGGGGTTGTATACCGTGGAAAAAGACTGCCAGCATTGCGTGGCAAATACCTGTTTGCCGACTACAGCAATGGCAATATATGGACATTGACATTCAAAGAAAATACCAAAACAAGCCATGAATTACTCAACGCCAACGGGGGCTCAGTTTCCGCCTTTGGCGAAGATGCCAACCACGAAATATACGTGCTTGACCATTATAAAGGACAAATAAAGCGTTTTGTATCCTCAAAATAAAGGCTTTTCGGTATGATTTTGACAAAATATACATTCAGGAAATTGCTGAAGACCAACTAAAAACACAAACCATTAATTTACAGATACTTACATATAACTTTTTGCATTTTAGGGTGCTAAATAGAATAAATAATGGCTAAAAAAAGGGCTTTTAAAGGGCTTTCAGAAGAGCATTTTCTCATTTATTTTTAAATCACAATATATAATTAATCTAATAGGAAATTATTACGCACTTTTTTGCGTTGATACTAAACAGAATACCAATATTTCCTGATTTTTCCGTCCAACTTATGCCTTTTACGATTACTCGTTGGGGCATTCTTAAGTCGTATTGTAAGCTCTCATTTGATTGGTATTTCTATTCAATAAAACCACAACACCATCTGTTTTTTAACCCCCTCAAGCTATTGAAAAACGGATACAACGCTCAAGAACAATAAAATATGGCTAGTTCACAGGAGACATTTAGTAAAAAAGAAAGAGAGAAGAAAAAATTAAAGAAGAAGAAGGACAAGGAGGAGAAAAAAGAAGAACGGCAGGCAAGTGCCAAGAAGGGTCAATCCCTTGAAGACATGATTGCCTACGTTGACGAGAATGGCAACATTTCCAACACGCCACCAGACCCACGGAAAAAGAAGGTCGTTAACAGTGAAGACATTACGCTTGGGGTTGCCAAACAGATTGACGAGCCAGTAGAGATTATCAGAGAGGGAGTTGTGAGTTTCTTTAACGAGCAAAAAGGCTATGGTTTTATCCGGGACCTTAAGTCGCAGGAAAGCATCTTTGTACACATCAATGAACTGAGCGGTCCAATCAAAGAAAACGATAAAGTTACTTTCGAAATTGAAATACGCCAAAAAGGGCCAAGTGCCGTTGCGGTGAAGAAAATGTAGAGAAAGTGCCCAATATATTCACGACAAAGCCCCGAGAAGAGTACTCTCGGGGCTTTGTCGTGAATATAAGTCCCAAAAAATCAGTAAAACAACGTACAAAATACGCTGTTTTGTCGTTATAATATATACCATTCTGTTATCTTTGATATACCCATAAAGAATAGTACGGGAGACCTGATAACTCCCGCTAATTTAATGTCACTTATGCACTGCCCCGTCCATAAAACCATTACCCTACCCTACACGTTGAAATTGTTTCTGGTTTTACTTTTCTTATTCGGTTGCAAAGGAAATGCAACCCCGCTTGACAACCCCATTTTTGAGGTAGACGACCAAGTGCCACTCATTCCCACCCGCACCTTGGGTTCGGGTTCGGGTTATTTGACAATCGACGGAAAAGCACTATCTATCAAACCCGGCGAAATTATAGCTATCACTCCCGGCACCTACAAAGACCTGTCATTCATCAATCTTAATGGAACGGCCACTCAACCCATCACGGTTGTGGCAAATGGTCCCGTAGAAGTGGTCGGTGGAGGAATTACGTTGGAAAATGTTTCCAATCTGACGGTCACGGGCTATCGTAAAGCTAAAAACATTTTCCTGCACGATGTAACCTACCGGGCCATTACCATTACAGGGAGCATTCCACAGGCATTGACACTGGAAGGAATACGCCTGAAAAACGTGGAAGACTATGCCCTTTTCTACGACAATACCACCACCTACAACGGCACTGATGCCACCGCTTTTCTGAATTTTAAACTTCTCCACTGCGATTTTGATCATACAGGCGGCATTCAAATCAACGGTAACCTCAATAATTCGGCGGGCGTAGTTAATAACGGCTTGTGTAAAAACCCCGAAATCGCCTATTGCACTTTTAAGAATTGTCCAACGGTCGAAACCCTGCTTTACATCGGAAACGTGGAAGGATGTGATATTCACCATAATGTACTTGACGACATCAACGGAGGTACTGATAAGCACAACGGCATTTTTTTATTGCTCGGCAACGGCCGCGTTCACCATAATAAATGTACCAATCATCAGGGAAATTTTGTACGATTCTGGCCGTTTTCCCAAGGCAGCCAACCCAAAGAAGTGCTTCTTTATAACAACATTGTGTGGAACAGCCGTAAATACAGCGCGCTGGAAGTGCAAAGTTTTGCTTACCACATCATACCAGGCGTAAGTACCTATTGCAACACCAAAGTATTTAACAACACGGCTGGCAAGATGAATACGTCCAAACCTACTGTTTTTGTGGGGGTAGTAGTGGATGTTTACAATTTACAAGGAGGTGATATTCAAATATTTAACAATTTGTCTTTCCAACAGATTGAAACATCGGCTAACGATAAAATATGGAGTCAGCAAAGCATAACCAAGCCAAGTTTGGTTGCGAATAATCGCTATTTTGCTACATCAGCGGCAGCTGGTCTGGCGGATGAAGTAAGTTTTAAGCTGCTTGCTACTTCACCCGCCAAAAAAGCTGGATTATACCAATCCATCCTCATGGACGATTTTTACAATACCCCACGGGCCAACCCGCCGTCAATCGGGGCGGTAGAATAAGAAAAGTACTATTTTACAAAAAGCCACCAGTTGCCCTGTGAAACAAACGTTTCTTCCCTAAGTTTGGAAATCATTTGAAGATTTTTCACAAACTTATCACGGTGCTCGATAAGAGCACTCCGACTTTCATGGTCTTGGAGAACATTATTTGAGATTGACACCAGCAGTTTTTCACTGATACTGGGAATGATGTACTTGTAGCCGTCAAAGGTTTCATCGGACTTAGAACAAGGTACAATCTCAAGCCCGGTAATTGGGCAGATTGCGTAACGAATAAACATTATTTATGGTATTTAGTAGGGTAACTTCCTCAAATATAGCAGATAAGCTAAATTATTTCCAAATTAAATTTCCCTTAATCTCCGTCCTCTAATTGGTCAAAACAATCATTATCGCCCATTTTTAGTTCTATAAAACGCTGCCTATTCGTATTATTTTTCAGTTATTAAAACCGAATACTGACTTTAAGTATATTTCGGCAGTAAGGTAAAAGTTAGCCGCAGTTAGTCGCTCACTTCAATTTGCCTTTAACTATACTACTTGGGATGTGGAAAGATAACTAAAAACATAAATGGCTTATATAGTCAAATATTGCAATAATACAAAAATGAATATACATTATCACATTTCTAAATACTTATTGACTTACAACAATTTCTGGTGAATGAGTAGCGATACCGACAGATATAAGCAAAATAATATCCCATAAAGACAAAAATAGACAACCCATTCTGCTATCGAAATTTTTAAAACCCTGCGCATACATCTATCCCAACAAGGGAAAAAGAAACATGTTTTGATTAGTTTTTTTTAATAAAAAAATTTAAAAAAAGCCGTTATTGTCGTGTAAAAAGGCTTTTACTTGTCCATCTATCCAGTTTCTTCAATTCTCTTGGTATACATCCAAGACATTCATCTTCCCGTCAATTTCCAAAAGAGAATAAGAAGCAGCAACACAATAATCCATACCCACCAAGGTGTTTTTTGGAACATTTCTCCCATCACATTTTGCGACGGCCTCCCTGAGCGGCGGCTATTTGGTCTGTAGCGATTGTGAGCCATCTGTGTATTTAAAAAAAGCGGAGAAATAACTTAAATATTCCCCCGCTAGATTGCTTTGGTTCTACGCATCATTTTGCTCTTCGAGGTCGATATGATTGTCACCTCCCAGACTGTAATAATTATTCTCTTCGTCTTCAGACCCGATGGCTTCTAGCTCATCGTCCAATTCAGCGCCAGGAATATCCAAATCGCCACCCGAAATATCATCCTCGAAGTCTTTTTCGTTCCATTCGCCCACCTCATCATTTTCTGACTTCCGTTGGGTCAGGTCTTCGGGGTCTAAGTCACTTTCTTTGGTTGCTCGGTTGTAAATATCCTCACTTGCAGGATAAAGCGGATAGCCCGGAAACTCTTCCTCCCGCTCGTTTTTGTCATTATCATTTTTTTTCGTTGCCATGATTGTAGCGTGATTTCATTAGTTAGCCATGAATAAATACTAAGTTGATTAAAAATGTGCAGAATCTTTATGACATACTCAATTTTAATGCCAGCCGTCATCGCTCATAAACGGGGAATCAAATCCACATTTATGACCATAAACCCTGTCTATCAAGTAAATAAAGGGATAATTGCTCCTTTAGATAGTAACGTATATAGTATTTCAAGTAATACAGTTAGTATCAAAGACCAAGATAATTTTATAATTTTAAAAGGAATTTGTATAATCAAACCTTTTTTACCTATCCTATGCACCTTTCACGTCTGCTTCTACCTTTATGCACCACCTTATTTTTGGCATTTCACCACGCCATTGCCCAGCAATCAAAAACTCAAGATACCACACGCTTTGACCGCGATTATGCGCTAGAGGCCTCAATGGTTGGGTATTTTAGCCCAGACGGGGCCCGAAACCCAACCCTGCGGGCCAATAAAGGCGACCGGGTTCGAATAAAAATTACCAATGCGGAATTGATGACCCACGACATAGCCTTAGAAAAAATGGGCATAAAAAGTAAGACCATTCTGGAAAAAGGAATGAGTACCACCCTTACTTTCACCGCCGCTCAAAGTGACATTTATTATTGCTCCGTACCCGGCCACCGGGCGGCGGGTATGGTTGGAAATTTTGAAGTGGTAGAAGGAGTTATTTCTACCGCGACCATTCAGGGGCAGCTGCCCAAAAAGGACGGTCAACCGTTAAATCTAAATTTTGAAACGGGTACGTTAAAAGATTGGACCGCCACTGGAACGGCTTTTGCCAACCCTTTGATTTCCCTCGACCCTTCTCCCATCCACGAAAAAGACATGCGTGTTGGCTTTGAGGGAACGCATTTTTTGAGCAGCGGAGGCACAACCAACGCAAAATTGACGGGAACATTAACCTCTACTCCTTTTAAAGTAACCCATCCTTATGCTGCGTTTCGGGTTTCGGGGGGGGCATTAGCGGACACCCGCGTCGAATTACGTTTGGCTGGCACCGATCAGATTATCTTTAACATCACTGGACA
Source organism: Runella aurantiaca (assembly GCF_003339505.1). Lineage (GTDB taxonomy): Bacteria > Bacteroidota > Bacteroidia > Cytophagales > Spirosomataceae > Runella > Runella aurantiaca. The sequence continues at coordinate 20,398 of NZ_QPIW01000014.1, read as the reverse complement.
AGGGCGCGCCACGCTGCAACCAGTCGTGGTCGACCTTCATGGATACTTAGACAAAGAGATTTACATCAAGATTATTGACAACGAAACGGGTATTTCCCAAATCCCGTACATTCCCCATGACAAGTGGGCGCACATCAACTTTGATGAATTCCTATTTTATCCCACCCGCCCCGAATTCCCTAACGAGCTGAAACAGAAAGACATCATTATTCTTCCCCCCTTAGACCCTGTCCTGAATGCGGGGCTGTCGGGCATCGATGCGGCCAAAGCCATGACTCCACCCAAAGGCTTTAAAATAACCTTGGCCGCTGCCGAGCCAGACGTGGTTCGCCCCATTAGTTTTACGATAGATTCACGGAGCCGCATTTGGGTGGTGGAAGGCCACACGTACCCTACTCCTGCGCCTGAGGGACAGGGTAAAGACCGCATTTTGATTTTGGAAGATACCAACGGCGACGGCACCCTCGACAGCCGAAAAGTATTCATGGAAGGCCTGAATCTGGTCAGTGGCATCGAGGTCGGCATGGGTGGCGTATGGCTCGGAGCAGCGCCCTATCTTTTATATATCCCGATAGACGCCAAAAATGACAAACCCGCTGGGCCGCCCCAAAAACTATTGGACGGCTGGGGAACACAAGACACCCACGAGACCCTGAACAGCTTGCGATGGGGCCCCGATGGTTGGCTTTACGGAACGCACGGTGTGTTTACCCATTCCAACGTCGGAAAACCCGGCGCTCCCGATGCAGAGCGTACTAAAATCAACGCGGGCGTGTGGCGATACCACCCCACCAACCACCAATTTGAGGTATTTGCCGAAGGCACGAGCAACCCTTGGGGCATTGATTTTAACGACTACGGGCATCCTTTCATCACGGCCTGCGTGATTCCGCACATGTACCATATTATCCAAAATGCCCGTTATCAGCGGCAAGCGGGTAAACATTTTAACCCCTACACCTACGACGACATCAAAACCGCCGCTGACCACGTACACTGGGTGGGTGAGCGCGGTCCCCACGCGGGCAATTTTCGTTCGGCGGCCAAAGGCGGTGGTCATGCCCACGCAGGAGCCATGGTGTATCTGGGCGGTTCATGGCCCGCAGAGTACCGAAATGAGATTTTTATGAACAACATCAACGGCGCCCGGCTAAACCGAGACCATCCCCAACGGAGCGGTTCGGGGTACGTAGTTAGACACGGGGATGATTTTATGGTGATGAATGACACTTGGTCGCAGTGGCTCAACTTCAAATACGACGCCAGTGGGTCGGTTTTTGCCATTGACTGGTACGATAAAAACCAATGCCATAGCCCCAATCCCGACGTTCATGACAAAACCATGGGCCGAATTTTTAAAATTACCCACGAAAATGATAAATGGGTACAGGTAAACTTGGCCAAAGCCTCCGATATGGAATTGGTAAACTATCAGCTAAACGCCAACGAATGGTACGTACGGCAAGCCCGAACGCTGTTGCAGGAGCGCGGGCCCAATAAGAAAGTCCACAAAGCACTCAAAAAAATACTCGCCGAAAATCCCGATGCTACCCGCAAACTACGGGCACTGTGGGCACTCCACGTCACCCAAGGACTCACCGAAAAGGATTTGGTTGAGTTACTTTCCCACGAAAATGAATACGTCAGGAGCTGGGCCATTCAGTTAGTAACCGAAGACAAAAACGTGAATCCTGAAACCCTAAAACGTTTTGCAGGACTGGCAAAAAACGACCCTTCTGCCCAAGTAAGACTTTACTTAACCTCGGCAATGATGCGACTCGAACCGTCGCAACGATGGGACGTGGTGGAAGCCCTAGCGCAGAAAGCCGAAGATAAAGAGGACCATAATCTGCCATTGATGCTGTGGTACGCCGCCGAACCTCTGGCAGCCGTCGATGCGAAACGCGCATTGCAAATGGCCGAAACTTCCAAATTCCCTAAGCTACTCCCTTACACGATTCAGCGCGTAACGGCGATTGGCACCGAAGAGTCTAAAAAACTTCTCAAAGACCTGAAAGACCGCTTAGGAAAAGTGCATTCGCACGAAAATCACGAAAGTGAAATGCTGATTGATAAAGCATTAGGAAAATAAAAACTTCGCAACAATGAAGACCAAACATCTGATAATCATCCTTTTCACTTTTGTTTACGAGACCGCCTTTTGCCAACCCGTAACCACTATACTCCCTTCAGGCTTTAAGAAAACAAAATTGACGGGGGATTTTATCTCGGAAGGCGTGGCCGTAGCCGACCTCAACAAAGATGGGAAATTAGACATCATTGCAGGATATTATTGGTTTGAAGCTCCTTCGTGGATAAAACACCAAATGGCTCCCGCCGAAATCGCTAGCACCTCCACCGCCGAAACCTCTGCATCGACGGTGGGTTTTGGGATGTTTTCACGAGTATTTAACCCTAGAAAAGAATACAGCAACTCGTTTTTGAACATGGGAATGGATGTAAACTTGGATGGTTGGGACGATGTTGTCATCATTGATTTTCCAGGGAAGCCTGCTTTTTGGTTTGAAAATCCGCGCAATAAACCGGGCGTCTGGCAAAAACACATCATTGCCGATTCGGTCGGTATCGCCAACGAATCGCCGGGCTTTATTGACATGGATGGCGACGGACGCCTTGACATTCTTTGCGGAGACAAAGCCAAAAAACAGATTATCTGGCTGAAAGCCCCCGTAAAACGGGGAGAAACGGAATGGAAACGCTACAACCTAAGCGCCGAAAATGTGCCCGGAACCGAGATTTTTTCGCACGGAATTGGGTACGGCGACGTAAACAAAGACGGTCTGAACGACGTAGTCATTCGCGAAGGTTGGTTTGAAGGGACCGCTGATAGAACCGCCGGCAACTGGAAATTCCATCCTGCCGATTTGGGACAGCCCTGCTCACACATGCAGGTTGTGGATGTGGATGGTGACGGCAAAAACGATGTCATCAGCGCCTCGGCCCACGCTTTGGGCATTTGGTGGCACCAACAGATTACGGATAGCGAAGGCAAAATCAACTTCACGACGCACGTAATGAGCACCACCACGGCCCAAACCCACTCATCCATCATGGCAGATTTGAACGGTGACGGGCGGAAAGAATACATCACTGGCAAGCGGTTTTTGGCCCACCACGGCCGAGACCCCGGCGATGCCGATGCCGCCTACCTCCTGTGGTTTGACCTGACACCGGGCCAAAAGCCCTACTGGACGGAGCACGTCATCGACAATGATTCGGGTGCAGGCTTAAATATCACAGTACAGGATATGAACAAAGACCGAAAACCCGACATCATCATTGCTAATAAAAACGGCGTATTTCTGTTTGAAAATAATCTAAAGAAATAAATCTTTTCCTTGGCAACGTGTCATAGCGTCACGTTGCCATTCTCCCAAAAAGTGAAAATAAAACATACAGTCAAAGAAACCCAACCTTGCTTTTCTAGCCCTAACAACCCTCCTAAAAATCACCAATCAGTATATTCTTTCCCCCTAAAAAAAGTAACTTCTTAAAGAATTTTTTCAATTCTGCCTCTTTAAGATTATTTTTGGGCACTTTTTATACTTGCTATATGGGTTATCTATGGTCAATGTAAATAGATATTTTTTCATTTACCAAACTGATTTAAACGCAACAACCCATCGACAAAAATTAAAAAACAACTAGAAATCAATCAAATAACAACTAAATGTGCAGTGAGAAATGAGAAAAAGAGGTCTATTTTTACTGATTCCTTTTGTATTTTTTTATAGTTCCAGTTTTTCCCAATCCCCCGACCAGTTTTCGTCAAAGGCAGATTCCATCCCAAAAACCAGAAACCTCAGAACCGGAGCTTCAACTTCTATTTCCAATAATATTACCAGAAACAGCACGCTTGCTCTGCCACCCTCCAAGACGGATTCTGCCGCTAAATCTATTTCATTATCGCCCGGGTTTTCTACCGCCGCAACGGGTTCGAGTTTTTATTTGGGCATTATTGTTGGCCGACAAATTGAAGTTGATTTCCCAAAACCAAATCAGATTATCCAACGAAATAACACCAATCAAGCGGTATTGCGGATTTCGGGTACCTGCGATAGTAGTGCCGCTGCTGTAGAAGTGAATCTGATACCCATTCAGGGCGGAACCGCCCAAAGTGATTTGTTTCTAGCAACCAACGGTAAGTACCTCGACAGTCTCTGGATTACAGGCGGAGATTACCGGTTAGAAGTCAAAACAATCCTACGATACATACCTTCGAGCAACGGTACGACGCCGATTTACGGCACTTCTCGAACGGTAGAACGGGTCGGTGTGGGTGAAGTTTTATTACTCTGGGGACACAGTTTTCTAGCAGGAGACCCGTCTTACGATGAGCCTTCTTCCGACCCAAGAGTACGCACGGTGGAAGTACTTCGTAATCCTTCAATACCCAATGAACCTGGAAAATTGCAGGACCTTGATGCCCTTCCGCTCGTTTTTCAACCCATTGATACTTCAAATATTGGTCCCTTTGGGGTTCACAGTTGGATGTGGGGGCGCTTTGGGGACACGCTTGCCAAACGTCTGAACGTCCCAATTTTGTTGTACATGACCGCCTACGGTGGGTCTAATGTTTGGATGAATATGAAAAACATAAAAAGGGAACGGTTTGGATTTGACTGGTTCGGCGGGCAAGACCAATATTGGATGCCCTACCGCCCCGTTGAGGCCGCTTTTTACAAATACATCCCCCTCACGGGCCTAAGAGCGGTGCTAGTTGAACACGGAGGCAATGATGTGGGCCCCGATTTTTTACCTACTCTTTACGAAAACTTCGTTTTTGTCATCAACCATACCCGAACAGTACAGGCCAATCATCCCCAATTGGCTTTTAAATTAAGTAAAGAAGGCGTTAATTTTTTAAATCAAAACACAACAGTTGTCAATGACAAAATACAGCAGGTTTTAAATACAATCCCAAACACAAGTCTGGGAATTGACCTAAGCGAGCCCTCCACCCAAGGCCCTTGGCGGGATAATGGTGGGACAGGACATTTTAGGGGTAAATCAGGGCATGATAAATACCTTGAACTATGGAAAGCGGTCGTTCCAAACAGTTTCTTTACTACCACCACTCCTAAACCAGCTACAAAGCCAAATTAGTGAGTTTCTTGGCGCTGAATATCATTGGCGTGGAGTGTTTCTCTGCCAGTTTATTATACGATTTAAGTTATTCTTTGTCTTTCAGACTAAAGTGAAGTTGGTGCGCTGTTGCGTAGATATCTAGCAATAAAGGCCGACCCGTCTTGGTAGATGTGTTCAGAATTCTACCCCAGCGCACTTGATTGAGTAAGCTTATAAATGCTGTATCTTTTTTGTAGGCTTCCTTAACTTTTTTTCGACTCAACCAACTCAGTTCTCCCGTTGGATACTTACTAAAAAAGTAGGTATAATTAGGGCTTAATTCCGACCAGTCGCGGCGACGATACAGCCATAATCCTTCATAATTCAGCAATTCAAGCGATTTATAACCAATGATTTCCACCAATTCCCCACTTCGATAACACCAATCACGACCTGCTTGACGGTACCCAAATACGGTAGTTAAATCATACTGATAGGTAGAATCGGGGGTTATGATTTTAATGCGGTTCATGCGGGGTGTCCGCAAGCTAAACCCTTCCCTTTTATTGGTAAATTCGTGGACCAAACGATGGTGAATATAATCATCCACCGTCAGATAGACCCCATTATTAGGTCTATCTGCCCCCTTTTGGGCTTGGGTTTTGGCCATAAACACCCACAAACACGCCCCCATCAAAATCGCTTTCATCAGTTTGCAGCCTCGTGTAACTATTGAATCTCCGTTCCTTCTTTCAGGTCTTCGCGGGCATTGATGACAATTTGGTCATTGGCCCGCAAGTTGCCGAATACTTCCGTCAAATCTCCTGATTGCTGACCACGCCGTACATCGACGTACTGCGCCCGGCCGTCAATCACACGAATCACGTACTGTCGCTCCGTCGAGGCCACCACCGACGTAAGCGGCACCGCCAAGGCACCAGTGGTGCCTTCTGAGTCCAGAATTATTTCAGCAAACATGCCCGGCTTAAACTTTCCAGCGGCATTTGCTATGTCTATTTCAACGGTTTCGGAGCGAAATTGCTCGTTCATGTTTCCTGAACGACGCGTAATTTTTCCTTTAAATACCTGACCAGGTAACGCACCAACCGTAAACGAAACCGTTTTTCCGTGCTTTAGCGTTGTACTGTAATTTTCGGGTATATCCAGCACGAGCCGCAAGTGATTTTGTTGTTGCAACACCATCATAGGACGTTCCATTTTAGCGCCCGCCCCAACCAGTGCACCCGGATGAACATTTCGCTCCGTAATCACGCCATCAAACGGCGCCCGAACAGTCAGGTAGGATTTGATTTTGGTCAGTGCCCGAAAGTTGGCTTCCTCACCCAGCATCGACGCACTGTCGGCCATCATGCGGGCGTTGGCCGTTTCCAAATCTAGCGCCGAGACCGACCCCGGCACTCTGCTACTGGCCCTCAGGCGGCGGTAATGCTCCCGACTCGCCACCAGTAGCGCATTGGCTTTCAGGGCATTGGAGCGGGCTACCGCAAGCCTCTCTTCTGATTCGGGCGAATCCAAGACCATGAGTATTTGGCCTTTTTTCACAAAAGAACCCCGGTCAACCAACACCTGTTCCACAAATCCGTCGGCCTTGGGATAAATATTTACCTCCTGAAAAGCCTTAAACTCACCCGGAAGTCGAAACGTCTGCCCCACTTTTTGCGGAATGGCTTTACCAATTTGGAATTTAGGTCGGTCGGCTTGTTTTTTTTGGGTCTTCTTTTCGGCCGTCTCCGAAGAAGAACAGCCCGTCAGGGTGACCGAAACGACCAGCGCGGCCAGACCGCTGAATACGATTGTTTTCATATTTCTTTATGAACTAAATGATGGATTTCAAGGGATTCTTCTTCAAAAATGGGATGTGTGACAGGCTCCTCTTCGGGCAAAAGGGAGGGGTTTTGGAAGTCGGTACTCCCTTGCAACCAAGCATATACCTGCGGAACGATGTACAAAGCCGCAATCGTTGACGCAATCAAGCCCCCAATCACGGCCCGCCCCAACGGAGCCACCTGCTCGCCCGCATCGCCCGTACCAAGGGCCATCGGCACCATGCCCGCAATCATGGCAAAACTCGTCATCAGCACTGGGCGCAGGCGGATTCCTACACTTTCGACGGCGGCTTTGCGGGCGTCGCGGTACTCCCACCGAAGCTCCTCGGCATTGGTCACAATCAAAATGGCGTTGGCGACCGAAATCCCAACCGACATAATAATCCCCATGTAAGATTGTAAATTGAGCGTACTGCCCGTCAACAACAGCAAGCCAATCGCCCCGACAATCACCGCTGGAATGGTGGACAACACCACAAATGATAGCTTAAACGATTGGTAGTTGGCAGCCAACAGCAGAAAGATAACCAACACCGCAATAGCCAACCCCACCTGCAAACTGTCGAGGGTTTCGACTAGCAACGACGACATCCCTTTGATTTGTGTAACAAGGCCCTTGGGCGTTTCGCCCAGGCCCGCCACTACCTTCTCTACGGCCGTGGTTGCGGCTCCCAAATCGGTGTGGTGAATATTGGCCGAAACCGTCACAAACCGTCGTGGTCCCGTACGGGCGTATTCTCCCGGCAGGGTATCCATCGAAAACGTTGCCACATCCGACAGCACGGGGCGTACCTGACCCGCCACCAACGGAATTTCCTGCAATTGGGGCAAGCTCCGCATGGCATATTCAGGAATCTGCACCTGCACTTGGTACGTGTACGCCGATTTTTGATCCAGCCACTGATTTTTTTCGGTAAATCGACTCGAAGACGTTGACGCCGTGATGGACCGGGCGACTTGCTGAATGTTGAGTCCCATCATAGCAAGTTTTTGGCGGTCGAGTTTGATATTGATGACCGGAAACTTGAGGGGCTGAATGATCCGCACATCCCGCAAAAAAGGCACCTCCGCCAAACCATCCATGAGTTGATTAGCGTAGCCTTCAATTTGGTTCATGTCTCGCCCAGCCACCTGTACTTCGATGGGGGTATATGCGCCCTGACTCATGAGTTTTTCGGTCAGGTCGGCGGGTTCAAAGGAAAGCGTGATGCCGGGCATCTGTCCTTTAACCACCTCACGCAAGCGTTCTTTAAAATCCTGCATATTGGCGTGGTATTCTTTTGCCAAGGCCACTTTAATCACCGCATCGTTGGAGCCACTCGTACTGACGTACAGGTTGGTGGTAGCATAGTTGGTAGGTACCACGCCCACGTAAGCCGACGAAACGGCCAGATTCCCTTCGGCCACTTCATCAACCAAACTCAGAAGCTCTTTTACCTTTTCTTCAGTACGTTCGAGGCGGGTTCCGTCGGGGGTTTTCATCCGAATTACCATCTGTCCAGAATTAATCTGGGGTAAGATGTCTTTACCGATGTAGACAAATCCAACGCCCGCCAAAACAAAAATAACCAAAAGATATACACTGACAATCAACCTATTGCGCCGCATCAGTCGGCTAGTTTGCTGCACAAATCCGTCGCGCATCCATTCAAAATACGACGTCTTTTGTTTTACATTCACTTTGTGGTCAGGAACATGAGCGTGGCTTTTCATGAGGCGATTGGCCAGAATCGGCACCAGACTTTGGGCCAAAAAATAAGAGACAGTCATGGCAAATCCAATGGAAAGCGACAACGGTAAAAACATGGCTTTCGGTACACCTGACATCAAAAACGAAGGAGCAAAAACGGCCAGAATACACAATAAAATCAGCAAAAGCGGCAAAGCAACCTCCCGACAGGCATCGTACACAGCCAGTTTTTTGGGTTTCCCCATTTCCAAATGTTGGTGAATATTTTCAATGGTCACCGTAGCCTGATCCACCAGAATACCGATGGCCAACGACAGCCCCGACAACGTCATGATGTTGATGGTTTGTCCCGCCAAATTCAGCAGGAGTACCGCCGCAATAATCGAGACCGGAATCGTGATGATCACAATCAAAGAGCTACGCCAATCGCCCAAGAAAAGCAACACCATCAGACCCGTTAAAATAGCTCCAAGTGCCCCTTCAAAAATCAGACTTTTGACCGCGTTAATCACAAAAATGGATTGGTCAAACTCATACGAAACCTCAATGTCATCCGGAAGGAGGCTGCGCATTTCGGGCAATTTTGCCTTCAGCCGCGTCACCACATCCCAAGTTGAAGCGTCGGCCGTTTTGACCACTGGAATATAAGAAGAACGGTTACCGTTGACCAAGGCGTAGCCTGCCGTCACGTCGGAACCGTCGGAGACCGTCGCCAAATCGCGCAGAAAAATGGTGCGGTGCGCCTTGGTGTTGATGGAAATCTGATTAAAATCTTCGACTTTTTCTTCGAGGGAATTGAGGGTGGTAATGTAGGTCCGGTTTTCGACGCGAATATTCCCCGATGGTGTCATGACGTTGTTGGCCGCCAAAGCCTCGACCACTTCATCGGGCGATACGTTCAGACTCCGGATTTTGTCGGGGTCAAGATTAATCACAACCGTCCGCGAGTTGGTTCCAATCGGCGGCGGGGCCGTCAGTCCCGGAATGGTCGAAAACAACGGTCGAATACGCGTAACAGCCAGTTCGTGAATCTCCTTGAGCGCGCGTGTTTTGCTACTAAAAACCAAATCACCAATGGGCACCGAGGAGGCATCGTAGCGCACCACTTGCGGCGGCAACGCCCCTGGCGGAAAAAATTTCATGGCCCGGTTGACCTGAATCGCCACTTCGGCGGCGGCCTGCGCCATGTCGGACCCTTCATAAAAAGCCAGTTTTACAATGGTAAGCCCCTGTACGCTACGGCTCTGAATTTCTTTGACACCCGAAATGTACAGAAACTGATCCTGCATTCTGGTCGCAAAAAAACCTTCCATCTGCGCGGGTGACATCCCGCCGTAAGGCTCAATGACATAAATAACGGGGGAATTTAGCCTGGGAAATATATCAATCGGAATTTTGGTAGCCGATAAAATTGAGAACACGACAAGCCCACCAATCAGCACCAAAGCCGAAAGCGGACGTTTTAACGATGTGGACAAGAGCGACATAAATACAATGGGTGGTTAAGGGGTACTACCGACGAAAAAGGGCGAAAAATGCCTCGAAATTATTGGTGGCGGAGGCTTTTTGGAGCTGCACCCGAAGAACGCGGCTTTGGGTAGTTACAACGTCTTTTTCCACCGAAGTAAGCAGTTGCAGGGCATCCGTTAACCCCAAAATATTTTCCAACCCATTGTGGTACCGCGAAAGCCGTTGGTTATAAGCCGCAGTTGCCGACTGCAATGAAAGGGGTAGTTCCTTTAGTTCGAGTTGTAAAACGGAAAGCATCGCCTCCGAAGCATTGAGGGTATTTTTAAGTTGCAGCTGCTCCGCCGCCAGTTGATTGGTCGCTTCTTTTACCCGAAACTGTTGCAACTGAATTCGATGGGCTGAACGACGAAAATCGGTCAAGTTGACGGTCATTGCCGCCCCAACCAGTACGTTGGTCCGGCTATAAAGCAGCCCGTTGCCCAAAGGCCCGTAGTTATTTTCAACGTTAATGCTAGAACCCCGCGCCCAAGTCGCCGTCAGTAGCGACACCCTCGGCAGGGCAGCTTTACGAATCACGTCAATTTCTGCCGAGCGGTATTTTGCCAAATAATCACGGTATTTTAGCAGTGGGTGGTCGTTGGTAGGCTCCGAATAAAGGGGAGACAGCCCCACCGATGCCGACTGAAAAGTGGTATCGATTTGCATTTGCTCAACGGGACGTCCCGTGAGCGTGGCGAGTTGATTGGCGGCCTGCCGATAATCTTCCAACACCTGCCAATAGCCGAGTTTAGCCTTAGAAAACTGCACCGAAACCAGCGACGAATCGAGCCCCGGTTTGATGCCGTTACGCACCAAGTTAACGGTGATTCGACGAACGGTATCCACGCGGGCAATGTTTCCCTGCTCAATTTTCAAGAGTTGATGCAGCCGAAGTAAATCCAAATAGGTCGTAATGACGAGTTGGCGCAGTCCAAATTTTTCACGTTCTAGCGCAGATTCTCCCACGGCAATATCGGTGCGGGCAAGCTGGTCTTCGGCCTTAAAACGCCCGAAATTATACACTTCCCAGTCCATAGAGGCCAGCGCAATATTGCCCGAAGCCAAATCCATACGGTTTTCGGTCCGCCTGCCGCCCGAAGTTGGCACAATTAACCCCAACGAAAAATACGAACCCGAATGGCCGTTGGCCGTTCCGACATCAATCTGGTCGTGGAGACGAACGTTGGGCAGGCGATTGTCGCGCACCACCCGGGCGTTTGCCCGAATCGCCTCCAACGCCGAGCGTTGCGCTGCCAGCGTCGGATAATTGGAAAAGGTTGCTTCAATGGCTCTTTCCATCGTCAATACCTGCGAAAACAAACACGTATGACTCACTAAAATCAAGGCAACCAATGCAAAATTACGACGGGCAAAAAACATCATTTGTGCAATAAATTAAGAAATGGGTGGAGGTGTCGTTTCACCCTTCAAAATAAGCACCACGCTCATTAAAGACTCATTAGTGATTTATTAGAATTTGATTAGAAACCCAAATCAAGCCGTTTAATGGTTACTTTAGTGGTAGAATTAGCCATTCAAAAGTGTTTTTAGGGTGTTATGAATGTATTATTGGTAGAAGATGATGTTGAACTGGCCCAGTTCATTCAGAAGGGTTTACAGTCGGAGGGCATTCCCGTTTCGATGGCCTACGACGGCATTATTGGTCGCAGTTTGGTCAATGAGCATAGCTATGATGTGGTGGTGCTGGATGTAAATATTCCGGGCCTCAATGGGTACGATTTGTGCCGTTTTATCAAACAAAACTGGCCCGCCATTCCCGTGATATTATTAACGGCGCTGGGGAGTTTAGACAACAAAGTACTGGGGTTTGAATCGGGAGCCGATGATTACCTTACCAAACCTTTTGCCTTCAAAGAACTGGTATTCAGACTAAAAGCCCTTGCAAGGCGACATTCTTCCCGCCCGCTACTTCCCAAACGGCTGACCCTGTTGGACTTGGAACTAGACACGCAATCGCATCAGGTTTGGCGGGCAGGTCAGCGCGTTACGCTGACCGCCCGTGAGTACGCCTTGCTTGAGTACCTGTTGGTAAATCAGGGGCGCGTGGTGAGCCGAGTGAGCATTCAAGAAAATGTGTGGGATGTACATTTTAATACCAACACCAATGTAGTAGACGTGTACATCAATTACTTGCGTCGAAAAATAGACACCGTAGAGCCCAAACTCGTGCATACCGTTTTTGGGGTTGGATACATGATTGGGGCCGAGCCATGAGCATCAAAGAAAAAGTAACGATTGCGTTTGGGTTGTTGGTAGCCACGATACTCCTGCTGTTTTCTTTATTTATTTTTGAAGCCTACGAATCGTACCGCCGTTCGATGATGCGCACCCGCCTGCAACGCCGTGCGCTCTCGGCCCAAACCTATTTTCTGAACCGCAGCGAGTTTCACCGGTTCAGCTTTCTTATTTTGCCCGAGCAAAAAGAAATGATTTTTGACGTAGAAAACAATCTCATTTATTCTTCCAATGGTCCACATGACTATGTCCCGACCAAAGACCTGCTCCGGGAAGCGCGCCGTCAAGAGATGTATTTTACCTACAAAATACCCGAATGGCCCTCCCCCAAAGAAGGCGTAGCGCTGTCTTTCAATTACCAAAACCGAAATTATGTGGTCGTCGTAACGGCTTATGACCTCAACGGGCACCAGACCAGTACTAACTTATTTGCCATTCTTTTGGGCGGCAACATTATATCATTAGCGGTGATTATATTGGCGGGTTTTTTGTTTGCCCGGCGGGCCATGCAGCCGTTTGACCGCTTAATCAGTCAGATAAATACCGCTACCGTCAACGATTTTTCATTTCGCCTATCTTATAAAGCCGAACCCGACGAAGCAAGTTATTTGGCGGGCTCATTCAATCAACTGTTGAGTCGACTACAAAAATTGGCCGTCAGCCATGAGCACTTTATTGGGTATGCTTCCCACGAAATCCGGACGCCGCTGACGGTCGTAAAGGGAATGTTGGAAACGGGCCTCGCCTACGACCAAACCCCCGAAGCTACCCGCGAGAGCATGGAAAAAGCACTACTCCGACTAGAAGACGCCATTGAGTTGGCCAATTCGCTCCTGCACCTCACGGAGGTGGAAGGTCTGAATCCTAATCGACTCATGGAAGACGTCAATTTGGTAGATACGATTTTGGACACCGTGGGCTATTTTCAAGAAAAGTACCCCCATCAACAAATTGATTTGCAATTGACCGAAGTATTTATCGAAAGCAGCCCACGCATTAAGGTGGTCGGCAACAACAGTTTGCTGCGCACCGCTTTGATTAATATTATTGACAACGCCTGTAAATACTCTGATTTTAAGCCCGTACAAGCAGTCATCACCTGCCAACCATTCTGGGTCATTATTGACATCATTGACCAAGGTATCGGCATTCCCAACGCCCGGCTTTCTGAGGTATTTTTGCCCATGATGCGGGCTGAGAATGTAGGAACGATAAAAGGCTTTGGGCTAGGCCTGACCTTGGCCGAAAAAATCATTACCATTCATCGGGGTGTGCTCAATATCCAATCTGTTCCCAATGAAGGCACAACCGTTTCGGTCCGTTTGCCAGCTATTTCAATAGAAGATACTTGGTAGTGGTTTCAAAAAAAACATGACCCGCTCTCAAAGAGAACGGGTCATGCAACAACTTTACCCTACTTGAATAAATCTTCAAAAACCGCTTTCACGGCTCACTTTATCTTTCATAACATTGAGTTGACTATAGAATACAGGAACACACTTGTTGCTGTATTCTTTAGACTACGGTAGCAAAGTAACATAAATTTTTATTCATTTTTATCCCTAAAAGCCGTGAATCCTACCTATTCACCGGTGAAACCTACCTATTCGCCTGCGAAACTAACCTATTGGCGGGTGAATTTATCGCTCAAAATACGCCCCTCAATATTGCCATAAAGATAAAAAGGAGGCTTTTATATTCATCCTTTGACAAAATGAATACTTTTATTTTACTTTGTAAACAAAAGTACTTTTTATTTATAATTTTTCATTTACCCTCTTTGTTCTGATTGTAGAAAACAAAACCAATTTCATCACATGGAATACTTTGCAGCGCCTGATTCTATCGTCCGGAAAATCTGGGGCAAAGCCGACACAATCCTGTTTATCTTTGCGGGCGCCTCGGCCGAGTTTGCGTTAAACAAAGCCGTAGATTGGCTTTACTTCACGGGCAAGCTCCCCTCCGACCCGTTGGGCCGTTTATTTTCGACCGTTTCGTACGCCCGCCAAATCGTTTTTTCGGAGTACAACGAAGCCCTTTTTGCGATTGACAAAATCGCAGCGATTCATCAGGGCGTTGAGCAGAAAAGAGGCGCTCAAATCCCCGATTGGGCCTACCGCGACGTCCTTTTTATGCTCATCGATTATTCCATCCGGTCGTTTGAGTTATTGGAACGAAAATTAACCCAACCAGAAAAAGAAGAGGTATTTGCGGTATTTTACCGCGTAGGGGCAAGAATGGGCATTAAAGGCTTGCCCACCTACTTTGATGATTGGCAACAAATGCGCGAGGAGCACATTCAGGAGAACTTATTATCAAGTCATTTCACCCTTGATCTTTACCGACAGTACAAAAAACATTTAGGTGTATTTCGATTTTTTTTGCTTAAACAAGCACAAGTTTTGGTCGTTCCCCCAAGGGTAAACAGGCTTCTTCGGCTCGGAAAATTCCCCATTTTTGCGTCGGCGATTGGCACTTATAAACTCCTAAGGTTGCTCAAAGTAGAGCACTATCTCAAAAATGCAATTTTGCCCGAGGCTTACAAGCCACAAATTGCCGCCTTGGATGTTGTGTAATATCAAGCTGTAATATTAAAACATCTTCGACAAAGTGGACGTTAATTCAACTAAATGCCAAATTACAGGAACGGTTTTATTTCAGTTGGGTTTATATCTACACTATGATTGATACTATGTTGATGTTGCAGCGAATATTTCTGCTTTTTTTGATGAGCTTTTTTGGATTGACCGCTCCCCTGTTGGGGCAGGATAGTCGGTTCAAAAGTTTTATAAAAAAAACAATATCAGACACTACCGCTCCCGGCAAACCCAGTTATCGGTTTTATCCTACACTGGCTTACGCGCCCGAAACCAGCTTTGAGTTTGGGGTATCTTCACTCCTGCTTTTCCAAGCCAAAAATGATACCCTCAACCGGCTAAGTGAAGTGCAAGCGTTTGGCTTTGTCACGATGAAAGGGCAATATGGCTTATGGGTCGATAATGCCATTTACGGAGACCAAGACAATTGGTTTTTGCTGGGCCGAATGCGCTTCCAGAAATTTCCGCTTCTCTACTATGGCATTGGGCCCTCGCCTTCTGCGAAAGAGCCCGCATTGATCGACGCCAACTATCTTTTATTCCGACAAAGGGTTTTAAGAAAAATCATTCCCAATCTTTTTATCGGGCCCGAAATCGACTATCAGCAGCTCTACAACACGGCGTTTAAACAACCCAAAGATCATCTCTACGAAAAACCTCTAGGCACCAACGGAACCATTAATGTGGGTCTGGGAGCAGCCTTGGTGTACGACAACCGTCACAATGTACTGAATGTAAGAAAAGGTTTTTTTGGTGAACTCTCGTTCCTTAAATACCATCCGCGCATTGGCAGTGAATATACATTTCACGGGGTCAATCTGGATGTGCGCTCTTACCATCCTACCAGCCCACGCAATGTGCTGGCTTGGCAGGTATCTGGTAATTTTTACGGGGGCAATATTCCTTTCAACCAACTCGCATTGATGGGTGGAGAAATGATCATGCGGGGCTATTATTCAGGCCGTTACCGCGATAAAAACATGATAGCCGCTCAGGTGGAGCATCGCTGGTTGCCCTTCGGTTTTAGCAAGCGATTTGGGGCCGCTGCTTTTGCGGGAGCGGCCGTTGTAGCCCCCAAAATCAGCGAATTCTCTACCCAATACATCCGCCCTACTGCTGGCGTCGGACTACGTTATTTGCTTTTCCCAAGGCGAGATATTTATCTCCGATTAGACGTAGGTTTCTCAGAAGACGGCCCCAACTTTTATTTGTTTACGGGCGAAGCGTTCTGATGTAAAGTGAGAAAACGAAAACCACACAGCCAGACCAACGAGCGGACGAATCTTTCAACAGGTCACTTAGAATAGCCCGGCCGCAATCGGGCCGATACAGTGGTACCTATTACAACACATGACCAACCACGAAATCGCAAAAACCACTTACGCTGTCTTTGAGTCGGCCATTAAGCACGAAATCATGGAGGACTTCAAGGGGAGCCGCCCGTACCCTGATTAAGATAGATATTCAAAGGGAAATTATACGACTTTGAGTACTAAAAAGTACCCAAACGGGGTTCATTATTTAACCCATGACCGTACAGAGGAGCCATCAGCGGCTTACTTCTGTAAAACAGAAAAAAAATCATTGAAAAATAATACCATGAAACCTTCTAAAACAACCTCGACATTTGTGCTGAGTTGGGTCTGTGTTCTTTGTCTGGTGGGGTGCAAAAAAGAGAAGGAAGAAGACCCGGAACCTATACCCCGCAATTTTTCTCAAATTATCATGGATGGCAAACCTTGGAATCAAACTTTATCTAACGGGGTTGTTGTAGCCACACGTACCGTTTGTGCTTCCTGCTGGATGGCGCCATTGGATACACTCTACAAAAATTACTTTACATTGTCAATTTCCCATTTTTATGACGTGGACGAGTACAAAAAGTATCCCTTTGAGAATATTTATCTTGGTGCAATTCCCATAAGAACAGGAGAATATAAATTTGCAGAGGTTTATAAACCTCCCTGCCGTCCTGATACGATTCCGCAGGCTATATTTTTTACAAGTGAATTTGACACTGGCAAAGATACGTACCACATTCTTCCCAGTGAGCAGCAACATATTAGGGTAACAAAGGTAGATAAAGCTACAGGTTATGTAGAAGGTGAATTTATGATGACTTTTATACGTGTTGCTAAAACGAAGGATTCTACTTCTCCCGATACGCTTCGCATTCAACCTTCTCGTTTTTCCGCTTTTATTGGATCAAACCAATAAGCGGGTTGTGAGATTACTACTCCGATCTGGAGGCTTGCTGAGCTTTTTCATCCCACATTGACCTTCTTATATTTATATGTACACTGCCTATCTCAACTACTTGCGTATCAATGGTTACCCGGCAGCATACTCCACCCAAAGTGTCATAGTCAGGATTTTCTTTTCTTTTTAGTTTTTCAGTAACTACATCGCTTTTACGAAACCAGAATAAAACAAACATTTGCTTAAAATTGAACATAAAGTGTGTGGTTTCAGCCACGCCACTTCGTTGAAGGGAGCAAAAAGAAGGCCAAAAAACTGACGTAACTGCGGAACCAAGACGTAATCGCAGACGTAACCGTGAAGTTAAAGGGTGAGTATCAAACCCTTAAAATGCAGAAAACCACTGCTTTACAAAAGCAGTGGCCTCATTAATAATGCCTTCCAGCAGAGAGAGAAAATTATTAACTATTTGATAGTCAATGTATTACAATAGAAAATCATAAACTTACATAGATTCTTACATAGAAGACACCAAAAAAAAGCCGTTTTTGACCGTAAAAATCCGCATTTTGAGGAACTTAACGATAAGTTGAGAAACTATCCAAAAGGCGTTACTTCAGCTATCACAGAGCTTAAAGACAGTGCTATAGAGTACCAATTATATCATTATTTACTACTCATTGCAATATTAGTATTAACTTTATACCATTAATTTTAAGTATATTCTTAATTCTAAGGTATGAGCCAGCGCGATTTATTCAGCCATTTTACCAGTTTCAGCGTTCAAACGTTGCTTAACCTTTTGGAGTTCTTACATTCCGATAGCATGAAGCAGGTGATTGATGAAATGGGTAATTTCAAAGTTGAGTTTGACCCCGACACCATAACCCCAAATGATGCCGAAGCTTACCATAACCTTTTGACAATTTCCCACCGAATGTTAAAAGTTTTGGCCGACCATCCCGAAATGATAGCGGCATTACCACAAGGTCTATACGAACGTTACGCAAAGCTTCATTATGAACTTTCACCGTGGGGAATGCTGTTGGAAAAAGTAGCTAAGGGGGAGTTGCCTACTCCTGACGACCGCGAATCAGAAATTATCAAAGCCGCTTCTCGCATCCGAAGCCGTACACTTATAGCCCAAAAATTGTATGAAGGTGAATCAGCGTGATGTTGTGTTTGTTCATTTCCATTTGCCAAACGGTCAATTTAAGCCTCACCCTGCCGTTGTCATTTCTACAAATGACCTTTATGAAGCCGAAGGTATCTATTATGCTGTCATGCTTTCTACCAAACAGCACAACCCTGATTTCATGGTAACGCTCGTACCCAATGATTTCAACTACCCTACCGATACCACTTCTTACGCCAAATGCCAACTTATTATTCAATTGAACGATTATGATATTATCAAACGTTTTGGTAGTATCAAAGCCGAATCATTAAAGTTGATTATTGATAAAATCAACGAAGTAGTTTTTGGTCAAGGCTAGTTCATGCTCCCCGCTTCGCGCTCCTTATATTAGTTTATCTATACGTCGGTTCCCGTAAAATACCCCCTAATTAGGCTGGAAATGAGGTTTTACTAAAAACCCACTAAAAAGCAGGGCTTTCTCATAAAAAAAGGCAAGTAGAAGATTGCCGTATTTTTGTGGTGACTAAACTACAAAACTATGGTTACTGCGACTTGCCCATCCAAAGTTACACTATTTTTTGAGTGTTTATCCAATTCGACCGACCTTGATGAGAGGGATAATCGTGGCAAAAAACACTCGTTGGCACTGGTACTGACAGGGTTAGTATTAGCCCTATGTTGCGGGCGGGACGCGGGGCCGATTTCTATGGTTTATGCAAGCGTGTTTATATAATTTTTGTCATATTTTTCCCCGCGTCGAACAACAGCATAAATACGGTGTATAATTTTATTACGAACAGCATTTAAAACCAACATTTTGTTTTTCCCCTCGGCAACTTTTCGCACATAGTAATCCTTTATTTCACCTTTTGAGCGAATTGCTGACATAGCCGCCAAATGAAAAAGTGATTTCAACCTTTTTCGAGCATGTTGACTTACTCGAGTTTTTCCTCGGACACTGGTCCCCGAACGATGCTCGAAAGGAGCTACCCCTGCATGGCAGGCTAATTTTTTAGGGTCAGTAATTGCTTTAAATTCATCGGTGGCTAAAATAACTTCGGTGGCGGTTGCACTGCCAACCCCTGGAATGGATGTCATCAGAGTAAAAAGTTCTTTCAAATGTTGATCATTTTCTATCAGCTTGGCCATCTGTTGATTGACCTTTTCTAAATCAGAATTAATGGATTTGAGAGAGGCTCGACAGTATTTGATTAACTCTTTGTGCTGCTTGGCCTCGACAAAACCAGCCTGTTCATCAATAGGCTGTTGAAGTTGAGAACGAACCAGCAAGAGTCTTTGGCGCAATGCACTCAAGTTGGTTAAATCCTTCAAAAGTTGGCGAGGTGGTTGCCAAATACGAATGCAATCACGAAAACGAAAAGCATATTCTGCAATGCGTTGAGCATCAATTTGGTCAGATTTTCCTCGCTGTAAGCCACCTGCCTGCTTGATTTGCAGAGAAGATTCTAACCAAACAGGAAAAGAAGCGGCAACTAATTGTTGAAGAACTACCGCATTGTAAATACCGGTATGTTCCAGGCAAATAATACTGAATTGCACTGAAAAATCAGGCAGCTCTTTTAGAAGTCTTAGAACTGTTTTGATACCTTTCTCGGAGTTAGGCGACTGTGTTTGTAGAACAGTAGTTTTACCATCAAAAACTGCCCAATCTAATGTAGCTTTTGAAACGTCAATACCAATGTAGTAGCGAATTTCCATGACATTGATTAATTTTAGGGTGAAACCAATTGCCTGTCTTTGTACTCAATACCTTGCTAATGGGTCTAAGAACCCTCATTTCTATTTGAGTTTTGGCAAGCAGCGAGGGCTGGCCTCTGAATCGGCCCATGAGCCTCTAACTCTGCCGAGCGATAGGATGTGCCAGCCCAATTTGCTTACTCAAGTTATCCCAATTTCTTGGAATAATATTACAAAACAAATCTAAAGGCCCGTGCGGAAAATTATCCGGACTCCATCGGCATATGGTCCATCATTTTCCGGCATTACAGCAAGCCACGGCTATGAACCGTCACTGGGTCATTTCGCGTGCTCAATTACCGCGAGTACTCGCTAA
>NZ_QPIW01000013.1 GCF_003339505.1 Runella aurantiaca | reverse complement strand
TAACGACCTTGATGGTGGTTACAGGGCGGGTGTTCACCTCTTCCCATTCCGAACAGAGAAGTTAAGCCCCGCTCCGCCGATGATACTGAGATAAAACTTGGAAAAGTAGGTAGCCGCCACAATATTAAAAAAAAGATATGCCTCCGTCGAATCGGAGGCATTCTTATTCGGGATGTAGCGTAGTCCGGTCATCGCGCCTGGTTTGGGACCAGGAGGTCGCAAGTTCGAATCTTGCCATCCCGACATTAGAAGCGTTCACTATTCATTAGTGGACGCTTTTTTTATGCTCTTAAAGCCCAGATTTCTAAAATTTGGGAAAGTCTTGCATGGGGGGAATAGGTGGTGTAATTTTGGCCTTTAAAATTTATAAAATTTGACATTTAGCGCGTAAATCAACTGATGATCTTATATAGTACTAAAAACACACAACTTAAAGCAAACCTTGAAGAAGCGGTATTCCGGAGTCTTCCCTCAGATAATGGATTATATATGCCTGAGTATGTTCCCAAGGTTTCGACCCAGTTTCTAGAAGGTATTGAGCATTTATCGTTTAATGAAATTGCTTTTGAGGTTTCAAAAACCCTGCTAAACGATGATATTTCAAAAGCAGACATTCAAATGATTGTAGATCGGGCGTTTGATTTTGACGCTCCTGTTGTAGCTATTGAAGATAAAATTCATTGTCTTGAGCTTTTTCATGGTCCTTCCATGGCTTTCAAGGATTTTGGGGCTCGATTTATGGCTTCCTTGATGTCTTATTTTTTAGTGCGTTCTCAAAAAGAAATACGGATTTTAGTGGCTACATCTGGCGATACGGGTGGGGCCGTGGCGCAGGGGTTTCATAACGTACCGGGCATAAGCGTTACAATATTGTATCCAAGCGGTAAAGTAAGTGATATTCAGGAAAAACAATTGACAACGCTGGGCGGAAATGTTACAGCGCTTGAAGTTGATGGAACTTTTGATGATTGTCAAGCGCTGGTTAAACAGGCTTTTTTAGATGCAAAATTAACGCAAAAATACAATCTTGCTTCTGCCAACTCCATAAATATATCTCGTTTAATTCCCCAATCTTTTTACTATTTCAGGGCTTATGCCCAAGTAAAGCATTTAGGGCTTCCGGTTGTATTTTCGGTGCCCAGCGGAAATTTAGGAAACCTGAGTGCGGGTATTTTAGCATACAAAATGGGGCTTCCTGTAGAACATTTTGTAGCAACGACTAACCGTAATAATGTAGTCCCTAATTATTTAGAAAATGGTGTTTACAATCCTGTTCCGTCTGTAGAGACTGTTTCCAATGCCATGGATGTAGGAAACCCGAGTAATTTTGTTCGGCTAACCCGTTTTTTTGGGGATGAATGGGAGCAGGTCAAAGAAGTTGTCTCAGGATTTTGGTTTAACGATGAACAAACCAAAGCAGCCATGCGCGATGTGTACGAGCGTGAGGGCTATTTGATGTGTCCTCATACGGCGGTTGCTTATTTAGGATTGAAGGAATACATGAATTTAACTAAAAAAGACCTAACAGGGATATTTTTATCAACGGCCCATTACGCCAAGTTTCTCAATGTTGTAGAAGAGGCGCTCGGGACCGCTGATGTCGAAATTCCTGCGCGTTTGTCAGAATTGTTAAATAAAACCAAAGTGGCTACTCCGATGAGTACCCGTTTTGAAGATTTTAAAGATTATCTGCTGTCGTAGATTTAAAATAGGCATTTTGAGAATGTCATTATACCATGCAAGTTATCGTTGCTCGAACTTCTGAACACTACGCTGCTGCCGTTATGCTATTCAAGGAGTATGCGTTAGGGTTAGGAATTGACTTAAAGTTTCAGAAGTTTGATGATGAACTGCAAATACTATCGACCATGTACGGCCCTCCAAAGGGGGAGCTATGGCTTGTACATGCAAATGAGCAATTTGTAGGTTGTGCGGCGTTGAGGCAATTGGATAAACATACGTGTGAACTGAAGCGTATGTTTATCCAACCCGCCTTTCGTGGGCTCCATTTGGGGGAGCAGCTCATGGAGGTAGCGATTGATACGGCGTACAAGCTAGGTTATACGTCGATAAAACTGGATAGCCTTCGACGTTTAGAGCCTGCCGTTAAATTATATCTTCGTTATGGATTTACCGAAATCCATCCTTACAACTTCAATCCTGAAGAGGATGTTGTTTATTTTGAGAAAAAGCTCTTAGGCTTATAACTTCATCACCAAAATTTTCCATTCATTTTATTCTTTAACCGTTGGTCGTAAAATATATTTTATTACCTTGCATTGCATAGTACCTTTGATTCAATAATAAAACAAAGAAAAGATAAAGAGCATTGACCAATTGACGTTAAAACGAAAATAAAGCAGTGCTCATCGCCTAAAATCCAACATCTTAACATTGCAAAGCCATGAACAGCAAACAATTGCGTCGTATTCCGAGTGAAGGAGTCCTTGGTGGGGTAGCCGCTGGCCTCGCCGATTATTTTGGTATAGATAAAGCCATAATGCGGGTTATTTTTGTCGTATTGATGTTTTTTACCAAAGGATTTCCCATCATTTTAATCTATATTATTCTGTGGGCGGCGTTGCCTACTGGCGAGCCTACAGTGACCGTTACAGACCCAGAAAACGTTTATTTGAATAATCCGCAGTCCAAAAAGGACTTTGGCAAAGGAGCCGAAATCATTGGCTATGGTCTGCTTATTATCGGTGGATTTATGCTTTTTGACCGTCTTTTCTATTGGATTGATTTGGAGCGATTTGTACCAGCAGCGTTACTCATTGGTTTAGGTCTTTTCTTGATTTTGAGAACAACATCTCACAAATCAGCCACCACTTTTACCGCCGATACAGAGCGTGCTACTCCTTCATGGACTGATTCAGCTCCAATCAATGATTGGGAGCCTCCAAAGACGACAACAACGTCGAAAGAATCAGAAACGCCAGATGGTTCTGAGGAGCCCAAAGTATAGATTTTAAAGCCTGCTCGCAGGGTATTGCTTGCAGGCTTTAAAATTATCATCTAATAACCTACAAACTTTTCAACTCAAACTTCCTTTTGCCATGAACTATCAAAGCACTTTTTGGGGCGCGCTCCTTGTACTTATCGGTGGGCTACTGCTTATGCGTGAACTTTTCGATTGGTTCGATTTCGAGCGATTTTTTTGGCCAGTATTGTTTATTGCGGGTGGGGCACTCCTGATTTTTAAAGACAAACTTAAAAAAATATCTTAAGCCATAGAGCCATGAAACAATCTTCAAATGCCCTATTTTGGGGTACTTTTTTACTGGCTGTCGGCCTGATACTCTTGGCTAAAACCCTCGGTTGGTTTCACATTGATTGGGGAATGACCTTACGCTTCTGGCCCGTATTGTTGGTATTGGCAGGTTTTAGCCTTTTACTCAAACAAAGTTGGTCGGGAATTTTGACGGCCATTCTGATTGCGATTGCCATTCCATCGGCAATTATCAACGGAGCGAACAAAAAACTTCGTCACTGGAATGATGACGGAATTGAGTTTAATCTCCACGATTTTGATGATGACGATGATAACAATAATGAGGATGACGAGTATGACAAGCGCTCCCAAACATATTCAAAGGATGGTGAAACGCATTTCTCCGAACCGCTGGCAGAGGGTACTACTGAAGCAACCCTTAATTTTGGAGCAGGTGCGGGAGAATTTAAAATAGAAGGCACAACTTCTCAATTGGTGGAAGCCGACGCTGAAACAAAATTTGGTAATTATGTGCTGACAACTAAGCGCAATGAAAGCACGAAAATTAGCTCCGTTAATTTTGAAATGGAGAGTAAAGACAGCACCAAGCGCGTTCGGATTAAGGATTTTGACAACATGGACAATCACGTCGAAATGCGACTGAGTGACAAGCCTGTTTGGTCATTTGACTTAGGTTTGGGAGCTGGAAAAGCGGAGTTTGATTTGTCGGAGTACAAAGTTAAAAATGTAAAAATCGGAGCTGGCGCGGCGGAAGTTGATTTGAAATTGGGTGAAAAAATTGAAAACAACGCTGAAGTAAAAATTGACGCTGGGGTTGCTTCCATCGAAATCAATATCCCAGAATCGATTGGCTGTGAATTTACGGTAGACGGGGCTTTTAATTCTAAAGAATTGGATAATTTTGAAAAAATAAGCGATGGACTGTATCGTACTTCCAATTATAACTCGGCTACCAAAAAAATCAAAGTATCGTACAACGGTGGATTGTCAAAGTTAGAAATCAATCGGTATTAAATTAACACCAATAAATAATCCAAAAATGCTGTCAGTTAAAATAACTGGCAGCATTTTTGTTTTTTGTACCTTTGTCAATCACGCAACAAACAGCCCGTTTTTTCGTTTAAAATTGGCAAACATTCGCATTCTAATGAAAAATATACTGACCGCTGCCGCTTTTTTTACAAGCGTTACCCTTTTTGCCCAAACGACGGCAAAAGACTTCACCATTTCGGGGACGGCCAAAAATCTTCAACCCAATGACAAGGTATACCTTGAAATTGCGGGTACTCAGCCACTTGTGAGAATAGACTCATCAAAAGTAGGACCTGACAAACGCTTTACTTTTAAACGTAAAGAACTGGATGAAGGTACCGTGTACCAACTCAATCTTGCCAACGCGCAACGGGTTATTGTGCTTATTGAAGGCGGAGAAACCATTGAGATTACGGCGGATGGAACGGAGAAAGGAGCGTCGAAAGTAAGCGGCTCCCAAAACAATGATTATTACCAGCAATTGATTGGCATGTATAAAGAGATGAACGAAAAGTCTCAGAAATGGCAGGAAGAATATGCCCAGGCCGAACAAAAGAAAGACAGTAAAAAAATAGCGAAGATTCAGCAGGATTTTGAAGCCGCAAGTCAGGGATTTACGGGAAAAGTTAAAAGCATGATTCCTGAAATGGGAACGTCGTTGGTTGCGTTGTTTGCGACCAATTTTCTGAACCCCGAAGTCGATTTTGCGACCATTGATGCGCTGGCAAAACGCTTTGAGGCAGAGCGCCCAACCATGAAACAGGCGCAGGTTTTTGTCGGAAATGCCAAACGTATGCGTGGAATTCAGATTGGAGATGCCGCTCCCGAAATTACGCTCAACAGCACGCAGGATAAGCCCGTAAGTCTTTCTTCATTGAAGGGAAAGATTGTGTTGATTGATTTCTGGGCTTCTTGGTGTGGGCCGTGCCGTCAGGAAAATCCGAATGTGGTGCGGGTTTATAATCGTTTTAAAGACAAAGGGTTTGAAATCTTCAGTGTGTCGCTCGACCGCGACAAAGCGGCTTGGTTGAAAGCCATTGAAAAAGACGGGTTGATTTGGCCAAGCCACGTTTCAGACTTAAAATATTGGCAGTCAATTGCGGCCCAGACTTACGGTGTCAACGCCATTCCTGCCACTTTCCTGTTGGATAAGGACGGAAAAGTGATTGATAAAAACCTGCGCGGGGCCGCATTGGAGAAAAAGCTCGAAGAATTATTGAAGGTAAATAATTAAAAGTACGTCTAACTCAGACGCTTTTTATGCTTTTCATCAAAACTTTTCAGGTTTTCAAGACTTGGAAAGTTTTTTTATTTTCAATGAAATCTTAATCTTTACATTCCAAGAAACAGAAAAATGTAAAACAGTAAATGTTAACGGTTAAAAGCCCAAAAGGGGGCACTGAACCCCAAAAAACAATATTGTTTTACCATTATTACTAGACATAGACCTTTTACTTTCATGAAATTTCATTTCTACTCTCGCATAACTTTTTTTGTGGCTGCCTTGTATTTTTCGTCGTTTGCGGTGCAAGCCCAAACTTCTGATTTTACGGCAGAGCATGAGTTTACCCAAAACTGTGAAGGACCTTCTGTCGATTCTGACGGGTCGGTGTATGCCGTTAACTACATCATGGATGGTACCATCGCCAAGATTTCCAAACGTAATAAATCGTCAATTTTTCTGACTTTGCCAAAAGGAAGTACAGGAAATGGGATTCGGTTTGGCAACGCCACGACCTTTTACGTGGCGGATTTTACGGGGCATAATGTTTTGAAAGTAGATGTAACAACCAAGCAAGTGAGTGTTTATTGCAACGAGCCTAAAATGAACCAGCCAAACGATTTGGCCATTACCAAAAAGGGACATATTTTTTGCTCAGACCCAAACTGGAAAGAAGGAACAGGACAGGTTTGGCACGTGTCGCCTGAGGGCAAAGCACGAATCGTGGCGCCCGATATGGGAACAACCAACGGGATTGATGTAAGTCCAGACGAAAAGACACTGTACGTCAACGAAAGTGTTCAACGCAATATTTGGGCCTTTGATTTGGCGGCTGATGGCTCACTTTCCAATAAACGGCTGTTGCATAAGTTTAGCGATGGTGGTATGGACGGAATGCGCTGTGACGCCAACGGAAATCTGTACATCACAAGGCATGGGAAGGGTGAAGTGGCGGTTGTGTCGCCCGAAGGAAAAGTCATAAAAACGATTACTACCAAGGGCAAAAGTGTTTCAAATATTTGCTTTGGAGGCAAAAAAGGGCGAACTTGCTACATCACTCTCCAAGATCGCGGTTGCCTCGAAACTTTTCAGGCAGAAGCTCCCGGACGGGAGTGGCTAATGATGAAAGCGTTTTTGGGAAAGAAATAAACCTATTCTATGTACAAGTTTTTAACTGTTTGTTTATCCTTAATTTCACCATTATTTTTGATGGCAGCGGATGCTCCCGGTGCCCAACTATTGACTTTGGGGCAGGCGTTTTTGCAGCTTAATGCGCAGATTCGTGAACAAACCATTGAACCAGATTCTGCTCAGTTACGGTTTAGGTTGATTTTTAGCGAACTGCGCGAAGTAACCGACGGCTATCGTCAACAAACGTGCAGTGATTCCATTCGTTTTGTTTTTCCAATAAAATCATACGATGCCGAGCAAATCGGTGGAAATGGCTCTGGATACCGTCCGTTTGGCTTTAATCTATTTGACCACGCGGTACAAGGTAGCCATCCAGCCCATGATATATTTGTTTATGACCGCAATCAGGATAACTTGGATGACCAAACCGAGCAGCCTATTGATGTACTGGCGATGCGTCCTGGTATTGTAGTGGCCACCGAATCTAACTGGAGTCCCGAAAGCACCTATCGAGGCGGTAATTTTGTGTGGATTTATGATCCGTGTTTGGATGGATTATTTTATTACGCACATCACAGCCGGGTAACGGTTCAAGTAGGTGACCAGGTGACGGCAGGGCAAAAAATTGCGGAGGTGGGAAGAACGGGCCTCAATGCTGCCAAACGCCGTTCAGGAACTCATTTACACCTTATGTACCTTCAGCTTACGCCCGAAGCGTTGCCGATGCCGCTCAATACATACGATTGGCTGGCATCTGCCGAAGTGATAAAATAAAAGGAGTTAAAGGCTGACCCCTTAACTCCTTTTCCATTCAATTATTTTCTGATTAAATCCCTAAGTTCGACTTGTAACGGTTTGTTGTCAGGAAACTCCTGCGGAATCCATCGCTCCACTATTTTTCCTTGCGCATCAATCAGTACAAAAGGATAGCGCATCGTAGAAGCATAGGACCCTTTGAGCATTTGTGCATCATAGTCGGAGGCCCATAGATGCAACACTCCAGGGCGCTTTTCGGTGGTTGGCTGCCATATTTCATACGTAGTTGCTGGGGTTACGTTGAGGTAGACGAAATTCAAACGGCCACGGTATTTTTCTTCCAAAGGTTTAAAATCATTTTCGTGCTGTTTTAGATTATAGCAGAAAGCAATGCAAACAGGCTTGCCCCGCAGACTTGACAATGCTACGGTGTTACCATCGCGGTCTTTAAGCATAAACTCGGGCGCCTGCGAGGCTACCTCCATCTTCTCTTTTGCTTCAATGGTACGCTTAAAATAAGGCACCAGAGTCGATTCAGGATATGTTTGTTCGTACTGGGTCAGTAATGTACGGGCGGTACTCATGTTGCTCCGAAACGTGGTGGAATAATTGAGCCAATGGGTCAACAAATATTCTTTTTGTTTGGGATAACTCTGGAGTTCTTCGCTGCTCAGTTGATACGCCATTTGTACCGCCTCAGGTGAGAGCACATACCGCTTGGCGGAGTCGGTCGGATATTTTTGGATGACGGGTACTTGAATAAAATTGCGCAGTTCGTTGCGATAGACTTCACTCAGTAGGGCCGCATCGGGCATAATTTTGAAATTCTGAAGTGCTAACTCCTGAATTTCTTTTCGTTGATTGGGCTTTAGCTGCACCCCCTGACTTTCACGGATTTTTTTGTCGGAAACTACGAGTTTAAGTAAATAAGGTTCCGTATTTGTAATGGCCGTTACGTAGGTTTCAAATGCTTCGTCGACGGGTTGTTGGCCTTTCAAAGTTTGCAAGCGTTGTTGACGTGTACGTTGTAGACTGTCTACCTTGGTGAGAATGTGAAAATTATCAATTTGGGAAGGATTATACCCAAATTGGGGCAAATAATCATACATGTTTTCCCGGAAATAATCTCGCAGGTACTCTTGGTAGCGGGCATTGGTCCCCGTAAAAGTCAGTGTTTTGTTGGGAGAGATGCCGATTGTAAGGTTATCATTTGGGCTGATAAACAGCAAATAATTTACACCTTCTTGGCTTTTATAAGCAGTTACCTTGCGTTTGTTGACAATATTTAATCGAACAACCTGCGGTTCTTTCAGTTCAAATTCGGTCTTTGCCCATTGTTTTGTACTGTCATCAAATACACCGATGTTTAGAAATTCTACGTCGGTAAGACCGATGGAAGGAGCATCAAGATAACGGACTTTCTCGGCCGTTAAAGAGATAATAAAATCGTTGTTTGGGGGCAGTTTGAGCAGGATTTGAGCTGTTTGGGCATTCGCCGTCAAGCTTAAAAAAAGGCAAAAAGCGAACAGATTTTTCGTCATAAAGATTTTTGTTAGTTGTACAGTGAGTTAAATGTGGATACTTGCCGAAGGTGTTAACCAAATGACCCAAGATAATAAAACGAATAAGTTGTCTAAAACGTGTCTTTTCGTTGCGTCAATTTAAGTTTCGGCAGGTCCTAAAAGAGTACTGATTGGTTTCCATGAAGGAACGTGGTCAGCAATAACTTTCAGGATGGCTGCAAAAGGTAAGAACAAAACCATGCCAGACACTCCCCATATCACCCCGCCGATAAACAAAGCAATGATGGATGCGAGTGTATTCACTTTCAATTGACTGCCAACGACCATCGGAAAAATGACATTGGCTTCCAAATATTGCACCACCCCAAACACGGCTACCACCGCCAAAGGATACCAAAGTGAATCGTAAGAAATCCAAGCAATCGAAATAGGCAACAGCGCTCCTACCATGATACCCACGTAAGGAATAATGGTCAAAATGGAGGTAATGAACCCAAACAAAATGGCGTACTCAATCCCAATGATGGCCAGCCCGATGGAGTTTAAAATACCGACCGATAGATAAACCAGTAGCAGCCCCTTGATGTAATTATGATAAGTTTGGACCGTTTGATGCGTAACGGAATAGACAAGTTTTTGATTTGATTCGCCAAAAAGTTCGTATAAAAATTTCATGATTAAACCGCGATAGTACAAAAACAACGCAGTAAATAAAGGAATCATGAAGGCGTTGAAAAGCAGATTGGCTGTGATATTAAACGTTCCGACCAAAACAGCTCCGATTTTTGAGCCCGCTTCTGAGCCTGTTTTAATCAACCAATTGTCCAGCATTTTTTCGGTAAGATGAAAACGAAATTGAAGCCATTCCTGTATTTGAGGCCAATTTTCTTTGAATTTGGTAGTGATTTTGGGTACTTCTTTTTGAAATTCGTCCAATTGCCAAACCAATAATGTCACCAATGCGGCTACAATCAGGAAGACGATGGCTAAGCAAGCGGTGATGGCTAAACTGCGGGGCCATTTCCATCTTTCTAACTTCTGACAAAAAGGTGCCATGACGATAGCAACCAATAAACCAAAAGCCATGGGTATGGTAATGGATTGCGTAAAGTACATAAATACAGCTACAAAAAAGACGATTTGAAGATATCGGACGCTTTGTTGAGTAGTAGGCATAAGAAATAGTTTTTTGACAATATTGGTAAAAAAACAGCAAAAGCCTTCTGATAAATATCAATAACTAGGATTTGAAAGTACTAAAAACGAAACAGCCGTTCTGCAACGGCTGTTTCGTTTTTAGTACATGAAGAGAGCAATACTGTTACTTGCCCGTATTTGCGATCCCGTTGGGATTAAATTGAATCCATTCCAAACCAAACAATCCTTTGTTTTCGGGAACGGATTGGGCGGTGGTGAACACAAGATAAACGTTGTGAAGCTTTTCATCGGGTCGACGAATAGATGCATTTAATACCCCTACCTTATTGTTGGGTACTTCTACTTCACCAATCAAAGCACCCGTTGGACTATCGAGTCGCACTTCGATTTTGCCGCCTACTGTGCGGCTTGGTTCGGCATAGACCATAAATGAAAGTGTACTGATGTCGGTCAAATCAATGTCTTTGTATACCGCATAGCTGCCATTTTTAACGGGAGCCAGTACCTCGCTTTTGGTCGGTAATTCTACATTGGTGGCATCTTTCACTTCGTCATTTTGCACCGCCTTCACTTTGGCGGGGCGCAGGGCTACCGTAGTGGTAGAAGTCTGTGGTCCTAGGTTAGCGTTTCCTTTGTCAGTATAGCTAGCCGTAAAAATATAAGAACCTTCTTTTTGCTTGGCGGCCGTTACGTATTCGCCTTTGACGGGTTTTTTGTCAGGCCCTTTTTCGTTGGCCAACGACATAATGTAACGTACTATATCTTTGGCGTCGTCTTTCTTAATTTGGGGGTGCGCACTCATGGCTTGCTCGCCCCAAACACCGCCACCACCATTGATGATTTTATCGGCAAGCATACTTACCACGTCGCGTTCTCTTTGGTATTTTTTTGCTACATCACGGTACGATGGGCCAATAGATTTTTTGTCAATGCTGTGACAGGCCATACAATCAGAAAGCTCCATGAGGCGTTTTCCCGTGGCAAATCCCAAGTTTGCTTGGTGGCCCTGGGCCAAAATGGTCTTGTCAAATCCTTCCAAATAATCAATCGTTACGATGACATCCTCGGGGCTGATTTTCTTATTTGCCAAGCTACCGTCTTCTTTATCGGCCACTTTTACTTCGTAGCTAACGGGTTTATTTTCCCAATAAAAAGATTTATTTCCTGCTACGGCTACTTCCACTTTTGGCGGTTCATTGCCCACTTTTACTTCTACACTGCTCGACGAAACATTCCCTTTTACGTCGGTTACTTTAAGCGTGGCGGTATAGGTGCCGGGTTTTGTATAAGTAAAAGTTGGGTTAGGAAGGGTGCTTTTAGGAAGCCCTTTGCCAAAGCTCCACTCATACGTGAGGGCATCCCCGTCATAATCTACCGTTGCTTTAGAAGAGAACACGGCTTTCATGGGCGCAGCACCCGCTTTTTTGTTGACAGTGGCGGCGGCTACTGGTTTACGGTTTCCGGCATTGTACGTAATCCGCGACAAACGCGAATCGTCATTCTGGGCAAACCAAGTGTTGCCGTATTCCATGACGTACAACGAACCGTCAACCGCAAACTGCATGTCAATCGGATGGCTAAACTTAGTGCTTGGCATGAAGGTTTCCATGCTTACAAAATCGCCTTCTTTGGTCATCGTAACGGGATGAATCCAATCGCGGATCCATTCGTAGGCAAACAGTTTTCCGTCATAATGGCGGGGGAATTTTACGTCATTTTCTGGATAGTCATCATAATAGTAGACGGGTCCAGCCATGGCGTTGCGTCCGCCTTTTCCCACGATGGGCCCAAATTCGGGTGAATCGGCGTAGGGATAATAGATAAAGGCTTTTTGAGCAGGAGGCAATTCAATCAAACCCGTATTGTGCGGGGAGTCGTTGATGGGTTTTGCGGGGTCAAATCTTTCGCCCGATATTTTGGTGCCTAAGTCGTAACGATTGTAAGCCCTATTGTCGGCTACAAACAGGGGATATCCAAAATAACCTGCTTTGCGCGCCTGATTGACTTCATCGTACCCACGCGACCCACGCGTCTCGCTGTCATTGCCTGCGTCTGGCCCTACTTCTCCCCAGTACAGAAAACCAGTCCGCTGGTCAATTGAAATACGGTAGGGGTTGCGATTCCCCATAATGTATATTTCGGGGCGGGCTTTTTCGGTGCCTGGAGCAAAGAGATTCCCAGCAGGGATGTCATATCCACCTTCGGCGCGTGGTTTGATGCGGAGAATTTTACCCCGTAAATCATTGGTGTTAGAAGAAGTGGAGCGACCGTCCCAGTTGGCTCTTCCGGGGCGTCCGTCGAGTGCGCCGTAGCCATCATTGCCAAAAGGGTTGATGTCGTCGCCAGTAGAGAGATACAAATTGCCCTGCTTGTCCCACGCAATGGAGCCTCCTGTATGGCAGCAATCATTGCGTTTGACAGGTACGCGAAGCAGCACTTGTTCGGTACTCAGCAACAAAGAATCCCGCTCGGTATCGTACTTCATACGTACTAGCCGTTGTGAGGTATCGGCCTCTGAAGAGACGGGAGAATAGTACAAATAGACCCACTTGTTTTGTTTGAAATCGGGGTCAACGTTGATACCCATCAGGCCGTATTCCTGTTTGATATAGACAGGAATGTTGCCCACGAGTTTATAGGTGTTGGGCTTTTTAGGATTGTACAGTTTTACTTTTCCTTTCCGCTCAGTAAACAACACGCGCTGATCGTCTAGCACAACCAACTCGGTAGGCTCGTCTAATTTTTCAAGTAAAATGGTTTTCGTAAAACGATTTTCTTCGGGAAGGGCAGGGGATTGGGCTGAAACGGTACTACTTAGCAATGCGGCTAGCAATAGTGAACTACTGCCTATACACATTGTTTTTTTCCAAAATGGATTTTCCATGAGGTCACTTATGTTGGTTATAATTTTACTACTAAAGTACAAACGCACCGAAAACTAATGATGTAGTCGGTGTACATATAACGCTGAAAGTCGAAATGGTACTATTGGGCGCATGCAACTGAAAATTATTTCTCTTGAAAACAATTTGTTTAATGAATTGTTTGGCCGCAGAAAAACTGTAATAGGTTGTATACCAAGCATTCTGTCTTTGTTTGAACTAATGAAAAAAATAAATCGTTTATTTATTGGATTTAGAATACAATTTAACCGATATTTGTCACGTTTTTTTCAAAAACCAAATACAAAAGTGGCACACACTCTCTCACATACTCGCTGCGCGCACATTACGCCATTTTTTTGTAGGTCCGAAAGGACACACTAATACTGTTTGCCTACGCGGCGAACGCTCTCGCCAGATTTCCAAAAATCGTTTCTTTTTTTTCTCAACACCAAAGCGGATTTGTTGTCTCCGCAGAGGATTCAATTCCAATAAATGACAATGTCAAACATCGAAATAGTAGCCAACGAGTACATCGTAGAAACAGCCGAAGACAAACACTTCCATCTCGCCGAAACCATCTGTAAAGAGATGGAAGAAAGTGCCAAACAGCGCGGAACTGGAATCGCCAAACGTTCACCTGTATATATTCAGGAAAAAATGGCCGAAGGCAAAGCCATCATCGCAACAACGTTGCTTGGCGAATGGGTTGGTT
This sequence comes from Runella aurantiaca, assembly GCF_003339505.1. Classification (GTDB taxonomy): domain Bacteria; phylum Bacteroidota; class Bacteroidia; order Cytophagales; family Spirosomataceae; genus Runella; species Runella aurantiaca. The sequence continues at coordinate 163,149 of NZ_QPIW01000013.1, read as the reverse complement.
TTTGTTATATCGAGACCTGGGAGCATGGCAAGTTTGTGGCCAATTCTGGGTTGATTGTTCATCCTGATTACCGCAAAAGCGGTATCGCGAAAGCCATTAAAAGAAAGGCTTTCGAACTCTCGCGGACCAAATACCCAGAGGCCAAAATCATTGGAATTACGACCAGCTTGGCCGTGATGAAGATTAACTCAGATTTGGGATATGAGCCCGTTACGTTCAGTGAATTGCCCGCCGACGACGCCTTTTGGAAAGGCTGTTCGAGCTGCGTAAACTATGACGTACTCACCCGGACCAACCGTAAAAACTGCCTTTGTACGGGGATGATGTATGACCCGTTGGAGGTGCCAAAAACGGAAAAGAAAGCCCCATGGGATTTTCTGAAAGAATCAAAATTGTATGAGCGCTGGATGCGTATCAAACAACGGATTCTGCTGCGTCGCGAAATACGTGAAGCCAAAGTCCGTCAGCGTCAGAACGAACTGGAACTGACGCACTAGGCTGCTTTTATTCCTTTACTAACCCCGATTCTCAGTTTTGGCTGGGAATCGGGGTTTATTTTTTATCTTGGAGATAAAAATTCACATCTACATCAGGCTCCTAAGCCAAAAAGCATTTACAGTTTTGGAACTCAAACAAATTATCAATCGGCTTATTCCGTTTCTTAAGCCTTATAAATGGCTGATTATCGGCACATTGCTACTCACATTGTTGGGTTCACTGACCGCGCAGGTCAATCCTCTGGTGTTGCGATATACCGTTGATCAAATTGATTTAATGTTGCGGCAAGGCAAGGTACTGCCCGCGGGACTTTCGCTGCTTGGAGTGATTAGTGTGATTCTTTTTGCCAAAGAAATCCTTAATATTTTTCTACAATTTGGTCAAAAGTTTTACGGAGAGAAACTCCGAATCAACGTTTCTTTTCATTTGGCGCAAACAGCCGTGGAAAAGATTTTGACCTACCGAATGGCTTTTTACACCAATGAAACCAACCAATCGGGGCGTTTACAAACGCGGATCGACCGGGGTGTGGAAAGCCTGACCAAATTGGTCCAGAATTTTTTTATTGATGTTCTCCCTTTATTTGCCAACGCTATCGTGGCCTTGGTGGTGATGTTTTCGGCCAATGTGTACGTAGGCTTGGTGGCGCTTTGCGTGCTACCCGCTTATTTTTATGTGAGTTTCCGACAAGCACAGAAACTGCAGGGCGTTCGACGTAAATTGCGAGGTCAGCGGGAAGATAAAAACAACGGGTTGATTAACCTTATTGATTCTATTTCTGTCATAAAATCATTCGTAAGAGAGCAATATGAAGGAAAAAAACAATTGACCCTGCAACAGAGACTGATGGACTTGCAGTTACAAACCCGCAAAACGGGCTTTATTTTTGAGGGCTTAAAATCGTTTATTGAACAAATTGGCGTGGTGCTGATTATTATCTTGACGGCCTATTTGGTATTGGATCGTCAAATTTCAATCGGGGCTATAATGTTTCATATTATGTTGTTCAGTAATGTGTCGGCGCCGATTCGTCAGTTGCACCGTATTTATGATGAAATGAACGATGCCCTGATTTATGCCGAAGGTTTTTTCAGCATTTTAGACGCCGAGGGAGAAACTGAATCCTTGGGTCATACGGTTTCTACACCTTTAAAAGGTGATTTTGTGTTGAAAAACGTTGATTTTTATTATCCAACGGGAGTTCATGCCCTAAAAAATGTCAACATTCATATTCAAAGTGGTAAAACGACCGCTTTGGTGGGGTTGTCGGGGGCGGGCAAATCGACGGTAATTAATTTATTGACAAAGTTTTATGCCTCATCGGGCGGAACAATTGCGTTGGATGGTATACCGCTCCCTGCGTATGATACCCATGCTTTGCGTGATGATATTGGCTTGGTACTCCAAAAAAATCACATTTTTAAGGGAAGCATCGAAGAAAATATTCGTTATGGTAAGCCCAAAGCTACGTCCGAAGAAATCAGAGAAGCGGCTCAAAAAGCTTTTTTACATGAGCAAATTTTAGATTTACCTGAGCAATATCAATCCGATGCTTCTATGCTTTCGGGTGGACAACAACAGCGCATTGCTATTGCCAGATTGTTTCTTAAAAATCCACCAATTATCTTTTTAGATGAGCCGACGGCGAGTCTCGATGCGATTGTAACGGAGCAAATCCGAAACAGCATCGAAGCCATCAAGGAAGGCAGAACGGTAGTGATTATTTCGCACAGTATTTCACAAATCATGGACGCTGATATGATTTATGTAATGCAGCGGGGAGAGGTAGTAGAAAATGGGAAACATGAAGAGTTGTATGACCAAAACGGGGTGTACCGAACTATTTTTGATGCCTCTACACGGAGTCTTAATTTGGATAAAATTAGCAAGACCCTTGACAATAACTAAAAATGCGGTCTGTGGGGCGCATTTCAAAAAGGATGAATCGGGTCTCATTTTTTTTAGTAACCTTGTCTTTATTCTCCTAACTTTGCGCTAAAATAGTGAGTATAACCTACCAATTTGTCAAAGGTAATGGTTGCCCTGATGGCGTGATTTTACAAAAACCTGCTTAATGGGCTGTCGCAAACAAAATAACATTAAAGAAGTCCATGTCTGAAAGTAAAAAAGTTGTTTTAGCGTTTAGCGGAGGTTTGGATACCTCTTTTTGCGTCAAATATTTGTCGGAAGACAAAGGCTACGAAATTTACTCCGTATTGGTGGATACGGGCGGTTTTTCGGACGAAGAACTGAAAGCGATTGAAGCCCGCGCGTATTCGTTGGGCGTCAAAAAACACGCGACCATTTCCAAAACACAGGATTATTATCAGCAATGTATTAAATACCTAGTTTTTGGAAATATTCTCAAAAACAATACTTATCCGCTTTCGGTGAGTGCGGAGCGTATTTTTCAAGCCATTGCGGCTGCCGAGTACGCCAAAGAGATTGGTGCTGAGGCTATTGCGCACGGAAGTACGGGCGCTGGAAATGACCAAGTTCGGTTTGATATGGCCTTCCGTATCATTATGCCAGAAGCCGAAATAATTACTCCGATTCGGGATTTAAGACTGTCGCGTGAGGCTGAAATTGATTATTTGAAATCAAAAGGAGTGGATCAAGAATGGCACAAAGCGGCTTATTCTATCAATAAAGGCCTGTGGGGAACGTCGGTTGGGGGTAAAGAAACCCTGACATCAGATAAATATTTGCCCGAAAGCGCTTTTCCGACGCAAGTGAGTAAAACTGAAGCAGAACGCGTGACCCTGCAATTTGAAAAAGGAGAATTGGTCGGAATCAACGATACGGCTTACGCGCCAGTGGAAGCCATCCAAAAACTGGCCGAAATCGCGGCACCGTTTGGCATCGGGCGCGATATTCACGTAGGAGATACCATCATCGGTATCAAAGGACGCGTAGGCTTTGAAGCTGCCGCGCCTTTGGTCATTATTAAAGCCCACCACACGCTTGAAAAACACGTCTTGAGCGAGCAACAATTGTATTGGAAAGAACAATTGGCCAACTGGTACGGAAGCCTTTTGCACAAAGGTCAGTTTATGGAGCCTGTGATGCGTAATATTGAGACATTCTTAGCCGATACCCAACAGCACGTAACGGGCAAAGTGCACCTTACGTTGGCACCTTATCGTTTTTATGTGGAAGGAATTGAATCAAGTTATGATTTGATGTCGCCAGTGTTTGGAAGTTATGGCGAGATGAACAACGCATGGACGGGCGACGATGTGCGGGGATTTGCCAAAGTTGCATCCAACCAAGTGATGATTTATCAGAAAATCAGTGAATTGAATCAGTAGTCATCAGTGAGGATTTCAGGATTGACAAGCCTAAAACGCGGTCAATCCTAAAATCTTCTCTCAAGAAATATCCCGACTGAATGAGAAAAAATGTACTTCTTTTTATTACCCTATTTTTGGTTTCGTTGATCACAAAAGCCCAAACCGAAGGCTGGGCTATCTGTAACAGCGGTGCCAATTTATATTTCAAAATCGTCGGGAGTGGGAGCCACGTATTGGTCGTAGGTGATGCGGGCAATTCGTCGGCCTACCTAAAAGACTTGATTAAAAAATTGTCGGAAACAAACCGCGTGGTTTATTACGACCCGCGTGCTACGGGTAAAAGTCGTTTTCCCGTTATCAATGATTCAACAATTAACTTTACGAAAGCAGTGGCTGATATTGAAGCCCTTCGCATGGTGTTGAGGATTCCTAAATGGTCGGTAATTGCGCACGGCTTCGGAGCCAAAATTGCCTGTGCATATGCATCTCAGGCAGGAAGCCATTTGGCACAATTGGTGCTTATCAACCCCACCGCCATGACCGAAACAAAGCCACTTTCGGCCAATGGCTATTTTGATACCTACGAAGAATACGGTTTTTCGCGTATGTTATCGCAGGAGGTCATCAATCGGCGTTTTGAAGGGTTACAACATCAACTCCAAACGCAAATTATGCCAACGGATTCTTTGGCGAGGGCCAGAGCGATTATGGCATTTCAAGCAGCCACTTACGTGCATGATACGCTCCATGAGCCCATTGCCGCCGATTTTTTATACGAAAAAGTGCGTAACGTAGGCATTAAAAGTCGGGTAAGCACTAAATTTGTTCCCAACCCGCTTGATTGTATTACTGCATTACGACAGAGGAACATACCTGTACTGGTGGTTGTATCGCGACAGCGTTATGACCTCAATGGATTGGTGAATTTCTGGAAAAAATCAGTTCCAAATGTCACAATCAGTTTGATTGACCGGGCGCATCATTTCCCTTGGTTAGACAATCCCGCCGCATTTTATGCGCAGGTAACTCCATTTTTACAACGTTTTGTAGAGGAAACTTATGCCGAACAAAAAAAAGCTAGTCGTCCTGTCGGGCGCGGGAATCAGCGCGGAAAGCGGTATTAAAACATTTCGCGATTCAGATGGACTGTGGGAAGGGCACAGTATCGAAGACGTAGCCACCCCAGAAGGCTGGCGTCGCAATCCGCAATTGGTGTTGGATTTCTACAATGAACGTCGTAAACAGGGGTTGGAGGCCGAGCCCAACGCCGCGCATTTGATTTTGGCGGAACTGGAAAAATACTTTGACGTTCAAATCATTACCCAAAACGTCGATAATCTGCACGAAAAAGCAGGCTCAACGAATGTACTTCACTTACACGGCGAATTGTACAAATCGCGCAGTACCAAAGACCCCTCGTTGGTGTATGATGTGAAAGGCTGGGAGCTGAAATTGGGCGATACCTGCGAACTAGGAAGTCAACTTCGGCCCAATATTGTGTGGTTTAGGGAAGAGGTTCCGATGATGGTTCCGGCTGTTGAACTGGCCGAGCAAGCTGATATTTTTATTGTTGTTGGCACGTCGTTAGTGGTATATCCTGCGGCAGGATTAGTATATTACGTACCTCCTCGGGTGCCGATTTTTGTGATAGATCCCAAAACTCCAGAAATGTCGGGTAGCACGAAATACGTGACGTTTATTCAGGAAAAAGCAACGGTGGGCATGACAATGTTGAAGGAGAAATTATTGAAAGAGTATTTATGAAACTACTCGGATTAAGAACCGTCATTTACCTCGCCGCTGATTTAGAGGCGACCAAACAGTGGTACATTCAGGCAACGGGTGTTCAGCCTTATTTTGATGAACCTTTTTATGTGGGGTTCAACATTGGTGGTTATGAACTGGGCCTTGACCCCAACGCCTCTCAAACAACTACCTATTGGGGTGTGGAAAATATTGAACTGGCTTGGGAACACCTACTCGGGACGGGAGCAACTGCGGATGCAGAGATTCAGGAAGTGGGTGGCGGAATCAAAGTTGCGACGGTCAAAGACCCATTCGGAAATGAGTTTGGTATTATCGAGAATCCTCATTTTGAGAAATAAATTCGCTTATGAATCCCTTGCTGAAAGATAACTTGTCTCAATTGAAAACCATTTTTCAGGCTCATAAACTTGAAAGAGTATATGCATTTGGATCAGTAGTTTCAGAGCGATTTGGCAACGAGAGTGATATTGATTTTTTAATAGTATTTCAAAACGAAATTGAACCGCTTGAAAAAGGAGAGCTTTGGTGGTCACTTTATGATACATTAAAAGCATTTTTTAAAAGAGAAGTAGATATAATTACGGAGGGCTCATTAAAAAACCCTTATTTTATTCAGGAGATTAATAGAACAAAGGAATTAGTCTATGGATAATATTGCCAAAAAGTATCTGTTTGATATTCGAGTGTGTATTGATAATATCGAAAAATATATTGGCACACCTCAAGTCTATGAAAACTATGCTGGTAATGATATGTTACAGGATGCGGTGGAACGAAATTTAGAAATTATTGGTGAGGCGGTCAATAACTTGCTCAAAATACACCCAACTATTCCTATTTCCAATGCGCGTAGAATAGTAGATACACGTAATAAAATTATACATGGTTACGATACAATTGAGCCAGTAAATATCTGGGCAATTGTTATCAACTATCTCCCTGTTTTGAAAGTAGAAATACAGTATCTGCTTGATAATTAAGATTTAACGATTAATTTAATGCAACTATTAGACGGTAAAAAACTTTCTGCTGAAGTAAAAGCGGAAATCAAAGTAGAAGTAGATAAAATCAAAGCCAACGGCGGAAAAACCCCGCATCTGGCGGCTATCTTGGTGGGCAATAACGGTGCAAGCGAAACCTACGTGGCCTCAAAAATCAAAAGTTGTGAGGAAATCGGTTTTAAGTCAACCCTCATCAGCCTGCCCGATACCACCTCAGAAGCGGAGTTGCTTTCGCACATTCAGGATTTGAATTTCGACGAAGATATCGATGGCTTTATCGTGCAATTGCCGCTTCCGGCGCATATTTCAGAAAATACAATCATGGAAGCGGTTGCGCCCGAAAAAGACGTGGATGGTTTCCACCCCATCAACGTGGGTCGGATGTGTAAGGGCTTGCCCGCCTATATTTCAGCTACTCCTTACGGAATTTTGGAAATGCTCGAACGTTATAAAATAGAAACGGCTGGTAAACACTGTGTGGTGGTAGGGCGCAGCCAAATTGTGGGCTTGCCCATGAGTATTTTGATGCAGCGCAATGCCTATCCGGGCAACTGTACCGTCACGATTTGCCACAGCCGTACGCACAATCTGAAAGAAGTTTGTCAAAGTGCTGATATTTTGATTGCGGCCTTGGGTCGCCCCGAATTTATCACCGCCGACTACGTCAAAGAAGGGGCAGTGGTGATTGACGTGGGCATTACCCGCGTGCCAGATGCAACCAAAAAAAGCGGATTTGCCATCAAAGGTGACGTGAAGTTTGACGAAGTAGCGCCCAAATCTGGCTACATTACGCCCGTGCCGGGTGGCGTGGGCTTGATGACTATTTGCGGTCTACTGACCAACACGCTGCTATCGTCCAAGAAAGCTATTTTTAAGTAGGGGATTGGTGATTGGTTACTGGCTAACGGTGCTCTGTAGTAGTGGCCAATAACCGTTAACCAATCAACCAAGAACCAACACCAGCGCCTAGCTAGGCATATAGTTCAAGTCATTGTTCCGTTTTAGCTTGATAATTCCCGTGGCGTTGAGGAATAAAATAAACGGATAAGTAGGGTCAAATTCGTGCCATTTTACTCCAAAATTGGCGCGACCTCCGAGTTTGTGGTGGTTGTTGTGGTACGATTCGCCCATCATCAAAAAGTCAAAAGGTAAAAGGTTGCGGGCGGTGTCGTTTACTTTAAAATTGGTATAACCGTATTTGTGGGCATACCAGTTGATAATTACCCCGTGAACGGGCCCCATCAAAAAGTGGATTGGCAACAACAAAAACATCCACCAAGCCGTGGCAAATTGTATATAAAACAAGGTGTACAATACGCCCCAACCAATGCGGATAACCCAATAATCACCGAGCCGTTCCATAAATGCCCAGTGTGGGACATCTTTTTTGAATTTGGTGGGAATACTATCTTCGCGGTGCAGGATATTGTTGTAGTAATTCTTTGTTTTCCACATCATATCCACCAAACTCGACGAAAAACTCGGCGAATGTGGGTCTTCTTCCGTGTCGGCATAAGCGTGGTGGAGGCGGTGCATTACGCCATAAGCGTAAGGACTTAAAAACGATGAACCTTGAAATATGAAAGTGAGGGTATAAAAAAACTTCTCCCAAAAAGGACTCATCGTAAACATTTTGTGGGCGGCGTAGCGGTGCAAAAAGAAGGTTTGCATCAAGAGAGATAAATACCAGTGGGCTACGAAAAATACAAGAACATACATAATTTAAAGATTGTGTTATCGGTAATGTATGGCAAAAGTACTAATGCCATTTTTCAAAAAAGATGAGTAAAATCAGTTCGACCCTTTTTTTTAAGGGTAAACTTTTCTACTTTTCACAATGGATTTTATAACGTTTCAATCGAGCCTGAAGGATTCACAACCTCCCAAAGACTGTACGCCAGTGTTGCAGGCGCTTTGGTACGACGCCAAAGGAAACTGGGAAAAAGCGCATGACATCGCGCAGTCACGGGAGGGTACTCGTGATTACGATCGTTTGCACGCGTATCTACACCGCAAGGAAGGCGACCAATGGAACGCGGGCTATTGGTACCGCCGCGCCCGTGCCGAAATGCCTACGTATACGCTGGAAAAAGAATGGGAAGAATTGGTGAAAGGTTGGCTGTAAAACATGGAAAGGTAAAAATAAACTGGGCAGAGGCAAGCCCTGCCCCTACTTTCTGGCGTAAAAATATAGATTGACGCTGGGTACGTTGCGACGTTCGCTGAGGGTAAAATAGCCTCTGCCATCTTTGTCAAAACACACAGCCTCGCCCTGCGGCTCAAAAATATAGGGCAAACTTTTGGTAGGATTACGGAGCAGCACGTCGCCTACTTTTTCTTCAACTTTGCGTTTCCAGTAATAAATCGCGGTGTATCCTCTCACAATAATTTCCTTGCCATTGGTCGAAATACTGCCTCCTGTCAAATCGCCGCCAACGGTCAAATTGCCTACTTTTTCTGCCATCATGACTTCACTCGTCGATTGAGGGTAGGCAAGACGATACAAATGCGCTTGGCCTTCCCATTTAGAAACGATAAATAGGTCGCGGGTGAGGGGGTCGAGTAGCAATGTTTCGGCATCACGGGAGCCGTCTGGATAGCGAAACTGAATGCGGTCGTAGTTGGTAATGGTCGAGGTAAGACTGGCAGGTTCAGGAAAACGATAAATGCGTTTTACGTCTAGATTGATGGCATTGTCGCCGATGTCACCCAAATACAGGTAGGTTTCGTTGGCTTGTGGGCCTGGGCCGATGGCAATGTCTTCCCAGTCAAAATTGGTAAAAGGGGTTTTTATTTTACCCGCAATCTGACCCTCTCGGTTCACTAAAAATAGCTCATCGGGCGAGGCGGCGTCTTCGTGTGACCATAACAAACCCGGTTGTTTGAAACTATCGGCCAGTCCAGAAGCTTCGTCGAGGTCGTCGGCGGGCTGGACGGTTTTGGAGGTTGGCGTATCGGCAAAGTTGTCAGATTCAGGGTCTACGGGCTTTTCTTCTCTTTTACAAGATAAAAAAAACAAAACGAGTAATGTGGATAGAAAGAGTGAGTTTTTCATTTCAATTTTTTAATGACAAATTCTACCCGTCGATTCAGCGGACGGGTTTCTTCACGGTTGTTATTGGCAATGGGACGCGTTGAACCAAATCCGCGCCCGCTGATGCGTTGACTGGCAATTCCCTTTGAAACCAAAAATGCTTTGACGGATTCAACGCGCTGCCTCGACAGGGCTAGATTGAGGTCAAAGTCGCCCAAATTGTCGGTATGCCCGTGCAATTCGATTTCGGCGGCGGGGTTATCGCGCATAAACATCCACAAACGATTCAAGTCCTCTTCCGATTCGGGAAGCAACTCAGGCTTTCCCTGCACGAAGCGAATGTTTTTCAATACAATACTTTCACTAATTGTAACGGGTTTTAGGGTAAAAATAGTGCCGTTTTTTGATTTTTCGGTTAATTCCTTGGCCGTGAAATGAATACTTGTGGGGAAAAAACCATCGGCTTCTACCATAAAATACACATCCTGACCTACTTCAAACGCGATTTTAAACAATCCATCGTCGGTCCCTTTGAGTCGCTGTTTTTCAGTATTATATTTATTCAATACCAACACCGTTGGCTGTTTGATGGGTTTTCGGGTCGTTTCGTTCTGAACTTGTCCACTCAGCACCAATGAGGGCTCTTTTGAGGGCAAATCATTAGCGTTAGTAGGCGTTTTCGTCTCGGGCAGCGGGCGGGCGGGGGGAGGAGAGGTGGCTACGGGCGGAACCATCGGCTTTTTGAGTACCGACTCATTCAATTTGAGGTAGCTTTTTTTTACTTCGGTAGGTTCTACCACGTAATCGAAGATTTTGATAATGGCTACGGCTCCCGCGCTGGCTTCTTCTTTGACGATGAGGTCGTCATGAAAAAAGTTTAACACGCCGTCTTCGTCAATGACACCTTCATCATTTTGGTCCGTAAACTCCACTTTAGACTCCCCGTCCACGTACATTTTAAGTTGTTTGGTTTTTCCATTGCGCGAAATCACGTAGTGCGTGTATTCGTTGGCGCGCACGGGAGCGCGGGTTCCCAAGGCAAAATTATAGAAGTTGAGCTTACCGTCGTAGATGTAACAGCCATTGTCAGACTTACGGTTTTTGAAGTCAATGACGCGTTTCCAGCTATCGAGTGCCGAAAATTTGAAATAAATTTCGATGGTATACGAATCCCGCAGAAAGCCGTTGGCGGCTCGGTTGTCAAATTGAAGACCGTAATTTTTTTCAAATACGTAGACTGAGCGTTTGGCATTTTTGAGTTCAGGAAGCACATCTTCTTGAAATATACCTGCTTCTTTCAGTACTTTTAGGGGTGGTAATTGACCCGATTCTTCTTCCAGATTTTTCTCAAACTGATATACACCCGCCCGTTGAGCGTAAGTGCCTTGAGAAATCACCCAAAAAAATAAACACCAAAGAAGTCGATTCATTCAATAAAAACGGTTGGTACAAATACCCTTTGCCATTAGTAACGAACAAAAATAGGGGTAAATTAGCTTCAAAGGCGTTTTTTTTATTTAACGACAAACTCCCAAACCGCCGCTGAGGAGTCAACGATAGCTTGGGAGTCAGGCTGTTCTAAAATGAAATGACGGATTATTCTTCGATTAAAAACGGCAGGTCGTATTCGCGGATGATGGGTGCTTTTTTGCTCCGCACTTTTACCTCAACCCGGGCTTTGGGCTTCTCGTCAATGATTAAATAGTTCTTGATGTAGGTATCTTCGTAGGTTGTCCAAGAATTGTCGGCAATAAGGTATTCCTGAACGTTTTGTTTTTGGGCTTGGTATGCCCAGCGCTCGACATGAAGCGGCTCAAAATTGACGATGGAAGTACCGCCCGCAATGGTATACCACACCTGAATGCCCGGCACGCCACGGTTGCCCATTTCGGTGTTGTGCTCTACATAAATACGCAGGATGCCGTTATCTTCAAGGTCACGAACCTCAAATTCGTCTATTTTAGTTTTAATGTTTGACATGGCTATCAGGATTTGATTATTAATGTTTAACAAATCGAATGTTTTCAAAAGGCATGAAATAATTGGGTAGGCAAGTAAGCGTGTCGTTGTCCAACGTAAAATCAACGCCTTTAAAACTCACCTTCTCCAACGAAGGGTTAAGGCCCACTTCGAAGTAGTTGTTGTGGTTGGTTTCAGATTTTATTTTGCTGGCGATGTCTGGGAACAGCTCGTGCTGGAGGTAAATTCGGTCAATGTGCCCGTCGTTGAGGTGCAATTCGCCTTTTTTATTCACAAACTCCACCGATTTTTCTTGCCCTTTAAAAACAATCGCTTTTACGTATTGCGCCAACATCGGATTTGGGGCTACTACTTTGATGGTGTAGCCTTTGCCAATCTTACTTTGTTTGGTGATACTAAAATCCTTCCCAGCCTCTTTACTGCTTTTGAGCTTAATGGTTTTACCATCCACGGTGTAGGTACCTTGGGCAAATCGGTCGACCGCACCATACACGTAGAAAAATTCAAATGTACCTTGCTCCGTTAAGGTAAATCCTGCGGCCATGTCATGAATACCCGCTAGTCGGTATTCGCCCGCTACTTTGGTCTGTGCCATGCTGTTAAAATGGATAAATAATGAGGTAAAAAAGAAAAAGAGGGTTTTCATGACTGAAAGAAATACGTTGTAACGGTTATTTGTACCTGTTTTTGGCTGTTTTGATGATACAAAATTGTGAGATGAAATTCGGCTACCGAAACGAATGAGTATGAGGTGCGTAAAAAAACAATTGAAGTGCCGAAAATGAGGAGGTAAGGCGTAAAACCCGAAGACAAAAGGGAGAATGAACCGATAAAAGGCTGCTAAAAGTAAAGGGCCCGTAGTGGGGGGCTAAGAATGTACAAAGAGGTTGAAGTAATCAACTCAGAAGCTGGGTATATACTTTATTTAGGGGTCTTCACAGACCTGAGAAAGGATTCGGGCAAAGACGCTGCTCTTTAGCGCCTTTGCCTGAACTTTGTATTCTTAGGCTTCCTCCTTCTTCATGGATTTTTTGAAGCTTTTCAAGCCCTGCAATGGCGTATAATGGTCGCTCTTTTTGGGATAATAGCCTGTGCCGTTATAGACCCGTTTGTTGGGGCTGCATTTACATTCTTCGGAGCAGGCCCCTTCCATTTTCCAGCCGCAGTCTTCACACATTGCTACGTGAATGTTGCAGTCGTTGTTGGCGCAGTTGACCATCCGGTCGGAGGCAGTGCCGCACACGTAGCATTTTGAAATCACTTTGGGGTTTACTTGGTTGACATCCACCGTGAGGCGATTGTCGAATACGTAGCATTTCCCTTCAAAATCTTCGCCGCCTGCTTCCAAGCCGTATTTGATGATACCGCCGTGGAGTTGATAGACGTTGTCAAAGCCTTGGTCCAATAGGTACGCACTGGCTTTTTCGCACTTGATACCGCCCGTGCAATAGGTTACGATTTTTTTGCCTTGCCCTTTTAGGTGCTCGATTTCCTTGATATGGTCGGGAAGTTCGCGCAGGTTTTCCATGTCAAACGTAATGGCCCCTTTAAACTTTCCTACGCTGTGCTCGTAGTTGGAGCGCATATCAATCACCACCAAATCAGGGTCTTCCTGCAACATCTGCTTAAATTCAGTCGGCTCTAAGTGGGTTCCCGTTTGTTTCAAGGGGTCAACGGGCAGGTCTGAATTAACGATTTCTTCTTTCAGGCGCACATGCAGTTTCTGAAACGCGTGCGCTTCGTGGTATTCTACTTTGAAGTCAATCGTGGCAAAACGTGGGTCTTCTTTCACCCATTTCATATAGGCTTCACAATCGGCCACCAACCCCGACACGGTGCCGTTGAGCCCTTCGGGAGCGATGATGATACGGCCAAGCAAATTATTATTTACGCAAAACTCGTGCTGCGCATCACGATACGCCTCGGTATCTTCGATGGGCACGTATTGATAATACAAAAGGACACTGTAAGGCTTCATCACAAAAAAACGGTTGTTTGTTACGCAAACGGTTGGCCATTTACTCTTTTTCAATCAGTTAAAAGAAAAATTGACCAGATAAGTTTCCTGCAAAAATACAAATTTATCACCAGTCAATAATTGACAACGGTCATATACGGCAGAAAAAGCGCAAAATCTCTTTATCTTCGCAGACTTTTCGTATATTTCTACGTCTCAAACAGCAAATCACATACCCAAAATATATTACTACTAACGGTTAACCTTTTTTACTTCAATGCACATTGCAATTACCGGAAACATTGGTGCGGGCAAAACCACACTAGCGCGTAAACTATCAGAACATTACAAGTGGGGCGTATTGTACGAAGCCGTAGAAGGCAATCCTTATTTAGCCGATTTTTACGAAGACATGGCCCGTTGGTCTTTCAATTTACAGGTTTTCTTTCTCAACAGTCGCTTTTCGCAGGCCCAAAAAATCCGCTCTATGCACTACCAAACCGTGGTGCAAGATCGTACGATTTATGAAGATGCATTCATCTTTGCCAAAAACTTGGCCGATTCCAAATTGATGGAAGAGCGCGACTACCAAAATTACCTGATGCTGTACGAAACGATGATAAACGCCATCAAAGCCCCCGATTTGATTGTGTATCTACAGGCAGACCTGCCCAAACTCCGCAGCCAAATCCAAAAACGTGGCCGCGATTTTGAGCAAAGTATTTCTGACGAATACTTGTTGAATCTGAATGAATTATACGAAAACTTTGCCCACAGTTATCTGGACGGAACTTTGTTGACCATCAATGTCAACAGCCTTGATTTTGAAAACAATGCCGAAGATTTTGACTTCATTGTTCAGCAAATGAATAAGGCTTTGGGGTACCGATAAGTAGGCAGTCTACAGTGGGCAGTTTACAGTCAACAAATAACAGAAAAAGGAAGCCTAGGCTTCCTTTTTCTGCTTGTATACATTGGCACTTAAAATGTACTGCCTACTGTGAACTGCACACTGCTAACTGCCCACTAAAAATCAGCGTCAAAGCTCAGTTGTTGTACTTCTCTTTCTTTGCTGGAGTTTTTCACGCCTGCTTTCTGGTATTCGCCCACTTTCTTCTCGAAGAAATTGGTTTTTCCCTGAAGCGAAATCATGTCCATAAAATCAAAAGGATTGACCGCATTGTATACTTTCTGCAAGCCTAGCGACAACAACAGGTGATCCGCCACGAATTCGATGTACTCGTTCATCAACTTAGAATTCATCCCAATCAACGACACTGGCAACGATTCTGTCACAAATTCCTGTTCAATGGCTACCGCATCTTTGATTAAACTATATACGGTTTCCTCGGGTAACTTATTGACAATGTGGTCGGTATAGAGCAAGCAAGCAAAGTCGCGGTGCAAACCTTCGTCACGCGAGATAAGCTCGTTGGAGAATGAAAGCCCTTTCATCAAACCGCGTTTTTTCAACCAGAAAATAGAGCAGAATGAACCAGAGAAGAAAATTCCTTCAACGGCCGCAAACGCAATGAGACGCTCGGCAAATGTGCCGTTGCCAATCCAACGCAATGCCCATTCGGCTTTTTTCTGCACGCAAGGGATGGTTTCAATGGCCCGCAACATACGGTCTTTTTCGGTCGGGTCTTTGATGTAGGTATCTATCAACAAAGAATAGGTCTCGGAGTGGATATTTTCCATGGCAATCTGAAATCCATAGAAACACTTCGCTTCGGCGTACTGAACTTCTTTCAGAAAATTAACGGCCAAATTCTCGTTCACAATTCCATCTGATGCCGCGAAGAAAGCCAATACGTGCGAAATGAAGTGGCGCTCACCATCGTTGAGTTTTTCCCAGTCCTGCAAATCAGAGGCAAGATCAATCTCTTCTGCTGTCCAAAAGGCCGCTTCGTGGTTTTTATAAAATTGCCAAATGTCGTGGTGCTTAATCGGAAAAAGCACAAAACGGTGGGGGTCTTCAACCAATAACGGCTCTTCAGAAGCATCTAATAAATTTGACATACAATAGGTCTTTTAAAAAAGTGTATAAAAAAATTTAATTATCAATGAATACTCAACTCTGTGTCTTAGTTCGACGTAACAAATTTATTAACTTTGGTGCTCAGGTAATTACCCTTTGGGGATTTATTGAGAATATTCCTATTGTGCATTTTACAACTCAAAGGTTATCAATACATTCACCAAATAAATTCCTTTTTTTTTACCATTGATACGTATAAAGGTTATCCGTTGGCGGTGATTGTTGGGGTATTACACCACATTTGTTTTCTCCCAAATCAGGCGCTTTGCACCCTAGAATATGCTTTGTCAATCTATTTGTATAACCCGCGATAATAACTTTAGTTTCATTCATCCTGTTTAAAAAAAATCACAACTCTCTGATTGTCTTTTATGTTGCCCCTAGACATCTAATGGAGATAAAAAACCTGATTAACCGTTTGCGTTTATGGCCCTCAATCCTTGGTATATCCTTCAAAATGAGTCAGAAGCCGACTCCCCTTCTCTGCTGATTTATAAAGAGCGTGTTCAGCAAAATATCCTAAAAATGATTGCCATTGCGGGAAGTGCCGACCGACTTTATACCCACGTAAAGACCAACAAAATGCCCGAAATCGTGAAAATGATGCTTGAAGCGGGTATTTCCAAGTTTAAATGTGCCACCATTGCGGAAGCTGAAATGGCCGCGATAGCAGGGGCCAAATACCTCATGATTGCCCACCAATTGGTCGGGCCAAAAATTGAACGATTGGTTGCGCTGTGTCAAAAATATCCCGACGTATTTTTTGCCTCTCTCATTGATACAGAAGCCATCGCCGATGACCACAATCAGATTTTTGAAAAACAGGGCCTTATCAGCAACGTTTTTGTAGACGTCAACAGCGGCATGGACCGTTCAGGCCACCCGCTCGACGACACTATTTTTTCGTTATACAAACATCTACACGAACTGCCAAACCTCAAATGCCACGGCTTGCACGTCTACGACGGGCACCTGCGAACGCCCGATTTTGAAACGCGTAAACACGAAGTTGAAACGGGCTTTGTGGATGTACAGCATTTTATAGAATCCATTGAGGAAGCAGGCTTGCCCAAACCCATTATCATCGCGGGCGGTACTCCTACCTTTACTGCGCACGCGTTACACAATGAAATCTATTGCAGTCCTGGTACGTGTGTATTATGGGATTGGGGCTACGGTGACAAACTTCCTGAACAACCTTTTGAGTACGCCGCCTTGGTCTTGACCCGGGTGATTTCAAAACCTAAAAAGGGAATTATTACCATTGACATGGGGCATAAAGCGGTAGCCGCCGAAAACCCCATTGATAAACGGATTCGTTTTTTAAATTTGGAAAACTATGAGCTCATCGGCCAAAGTGAAGAGCATGGTGTGATTCAAGTCAGCGATTGGGAAAGGATCAAAGTAGGTGATGTTTTGTACGGAGTTCCGTATCACGTCTGCCCCACGGTCAACCTTTATGACGAAGCCTATGTTGTCGAAAATCAGTCTATTACCGATACTTGGCAGGTGATGGGAAGAAAACGAAGAATTACGGTTTAAAAAAAACACGCAAAGTCGCTAAGATGCAAAGCATGAATTTCTTTGCGTCCTAGCGACTTTGCGTGGCCCGCCGCAGCGGTGATTAAACTGACTACGCTACAAAAATCTCTTGCGTGGGTTGTTCGGAGCCAGGAATAATCGGTAAAGTTACCTGCAAAATCCCGTTTTGATATTCGGCTCTAATTGCGGCTGAATCAATCGTTTCGTCGACAAAGAAACTGCGTTCAAACGACGCTTTTTTAAATTCGGTCCGAATCCAATTTTTGTTTTGGTCTGCTTCTTCTTTTGCCTGATACGAAACGGTCAATTCATTGCCTTTCAGACTGATTTTGAAATCATCCTTGGCGCGGTCGGGCGCAATGACGAAAATTTCGTAGCTGCTGTCAGTTTTCAGGACGTTGACAGGAACCCGAAAAGAACCGCCTCCAAACGGCCGGCCAAATCGCTTCCCTGGGTGGCCGTATCCCATTCCGGGGTGTCCATGGCCACATCTTCCTTGGTGATGCATATTGTTGTAATTTAGTTGGTTACTGATTTTTTTGAGATTCGGTCTGGGGCTTTTCGGTGCCTTGGTGACCGTGTTTGTGCCAATGGCTTTCGCATTGTTGATGGCCTTCAGCATGATGACGATAGCCTCGCCAATGATGATGATGCCCAACGGTAATGCGCAAACTCGCGGCGGTAATGAGCGCGACTGTTACGCCCAAGACCCATTTGGTTCTTCGGTTCATGTTGGTTCCGTAATTTTAGGGGATGTTTAGATTTTGATGGTCGGACGTTGAAACTCGTCCTTCAACCCTTCTTTTCGGTACTGCGCCGTTACGTCTTCATAGGGCGCAAAATGGGTTTGGTATTGTTTCCAATATCGGCGGCGACGCCCCGCAAATAAACGGAAAATCAGCCCTGCAAAAAGAAAAAACAAAAAGGCCTTCAACAATAAAAAGGGAAGAATAAATAAAAATAGCCCACCCAAAAGACCCGCAATAATTACTCTTGAAACTTGTGTTAACATAGCTGTAATTGGTTTAAATGATTCGTTTAAAAGCGTACAAATTGCTGTACATAAAGGATGACGAATGAAATCAAAAATTACTTTAAAGAATGTAGAGAAATTTTTAGTTTTTTTGATTTACCAATTCCCTTTTACATTCTACATTTAGAATTCATCGGTTTTTCGGTTTATTGCTTGCCTCCGCGCCTACTTTTGGCAGCGTTTACGCCATTCTTCTTTCAATTTGGCGCGTTCTTCGTCAGTCATGTTCCGCCATTTTTCTCGCCACGCGCCCCCTCCCTGAAAACGATTTCCTTGGTTCCATCGGTGGTTTCCACCCATGGAGCCGCGTCCAAAATTTCCGAACAAAATACGGCACAAAACGAGCAACCCCACTGCCTGCCAAAAAGAAATGATTCCTACCCCTAGCAGAGGCGGCAAAATTGCATTCCAAAGCCATTTTACAACCCCTCCCAATGCCAGAGCCGCTACCGCTGCAAAAAGGGGGAATAGCCAAAAGCGAGGTCTGTAGTTACGTGGTCTGTTCATATTTTTACTGGTTATCAATCAAATTCATTATTGAGATTCAAAACATTTAGCCACCATCTGTTAAATCCTGATACAGGCTTTCGAGACGTTGGCGCAGGTGTTGTACGGCATAGCGTTTACGAGAAATCAAAGTTTTGATGTTTTCGCCCGTACGGTCCGCAATCTGTTGAAAGGTTTCGTCTTCCAACTCGTTCCAAATAAATACCTGCCGTTGATTTTCGGGCAGTTCGTCGAGGGCGTCAAACAATTGTTGCCAAAAGATTTCCCGCAAATATTCCGTTTCGGGCGTACCGTCGTCGGCGAGTAACAAATCTTTAAAATAGATTTCCCCCTCATCGTCTTCGTAGCCGTAGTCTTCCAGTCGTTCGGGTCGCTGCTTACGGTAGCCGTCTACAATACGGTTGCGGGCCACCCGATACAACCAGCTCCCTACTTGCTCAATGGCTTCCACTTCCGGTTGACTGCTCAACTGATACCATACATCCTGCAAAATATCCTCGGCATCTTCGTCGCTGCTCACGCGCTGACGAATAAAGCCGAACAATTGCTTGCTGTACTTTCTGATGGTCTGTACGATATTTGATTTTTGTGATGCCAAAATCAGGAATAAATGCTTTTCAAGGTAGACGTATCACGGCAAAAATTACTTTATTTGACCCAAATATTTTTTATCATAGCACCCGCAAACAAGCCCCATGAATATTTATTTACGAAAACCTTGTTGAAATCTTAGGGTGTTGTTCTTCGTTAGTATCTTTGTAGTGTACAATTTTTTCTAAACATCAACCTAAATCCCGATGACAGTCACTATTGATTCTTTTCCATGGCTTAAATTTTATCCGCCGGGAATGGCTTACGAAGTTGCTCCTGAAATCTATCCATCCCTTTTGGAAATGATGGAAGAGGGCTTTACCAAATATGCTTCCAAACCTGCGTATGCCTGCATGGGCAAGCAAATTAGCTACGCACAACTTGATAAAATGTCGAATGATTTTGCCGCTTATTTACAACATATCGGATTAAAAAAAGGCGACAGGATTGCCATTCAAATGCCCAACGTTCTTCAATATCCCGTAGCGATGTTTGGGGCGCTGCGGGCGGGGCTTACCATTGTCAACACCAATCCGCTCTATACGCCCCGCGAGATGGAGCATCAATTCAAGGATTCGGGCGCTAAAGCCATTGTTATTTTGGCCAACTTTGCCGATAAACTTGAAAAAGTACTTCCTAGTACCCAAATCCAGCACGTGTTTGTGACCCAAATTGGCGATATGCTGGGCTTCCCCAAAAAGCAGATTGTTAATTTTGTGGTGAAGAACGTCAAAAAAATGGTTCCTGCGTACCACCTTCCTAAGGCGATTTCGTTTATGGATGCCGTGGAACAGGGCGCTTCTATGTCGTACACAAAACCCGCCGTAAATCAATTGGATTTGGCCTTTATTCAGTACACAGGCGGCACAACGGGCGTTTCGAAAGGGGCCATGCTGACCCACCGTAATATCATCTCCAACGTAGAAGCCAACTGCATCTATCTGGGGCCCTTGCTCGAAACGATTCCCGAAGGGCAACCCAACGTTCTGGTGGCGGCGTTGCCTTTGTATCACGTTTATGCTTTGACTTGTAATGCCCTTTCTGCCCTCAAAAACGGTGGCATGAACCTCCTCATTACCAATCCTCGCGACATGGAGGCATTCATAAAGGAGCTAAAAAAATACCAAGTGACGGTTTTTACTGGACTCAATACCCTTTATAACGGGCTGATGAACCACCCTAAATTTGGCGAAATTGATTTTAGCCAGTTGAAAGTTACTTCGGCGGGAGGCATGGCCTTACAAAAGGTGGTGGCTGAGCGTTGGTATAAACTGACCGGCAATCTACCGACCGAAGGCTACGGTCTTTCCGAAACATCTCCCGTTTTGTCGGCCAATCCACTCGACCCCAAGCTGAACCGCATCGGCACCATCGGTATCCCTTTTCCAAGCACCGAAATGCGAATTTTGAGAGAAGACGACACCTGGGCTGACGTTGGTGAATCGGGGGAGATTTGCGCCTTTGGTCCACAGGTAATGCCCGGATACTACAACCGTCCTGACGAAACCGCCAAGGTGATGTTTACTGACCCCATCGATGGTCGTCAGTGGTTCAAGACGGGCGATGTCGGCATTATGGATTCCGACGGTTATTTCAAAATCGTTGACCGTAAGAAAGACATGGTATTGGTTTCGGGCTTTAATGTCTACCCCAACGAAATAGAAGATGTAGTGGCCCAGTGTCCGGGGGTATTGGAAGTAGCCTGCGTAGGCGTGCCCGACGAAAAAACCAGCGAAGCCGTTAAAATATTCGTGGTCAAAAAAGATGAAAGCCTTACCAAAGAGCAAATTATGGCATTTTGCCGCGAAAATCTGACCGCTTACAAGTGCCCCAAACACATTGAATTTAGACAGGAACTCCCCAAAACCAACGTGGGTAAAATCCTCCGCCGCGCCTTACGCGATGAAACCGTAAAATAAGACTTTCGAGCCGCCGATGAGGCGGCTCGACGTTTGTTTTTAACGTCAACAAAAATGCCTTCATTCTTCTCAAAACGCGACCTTCATTTCAATTTATACGAAGTACTCAACGTTGAGCAACTCACGGGTTACGACTATTTTAAGGACCATGACCGACAATCCTTTGATATGGTTCTAGACGCGGCCGAGCAGATTGCCGACAAGATGCTCCGCCCTCTCCTGACCGAGATGGACCGCAAAGAGCCGCAATTGATAGAGGGGACCATTCGCGTACACGAAGGAATGAAAGCAATCACCAAACGTTTTGGCGAAGATGGCTGGATAAATGCCACGTTCAGCTATGATGAAGGTGGTCAGCAGTTGCCCGTTACGGTTCAAAACGCCGCCGCATTTATCTTTCAAGCCGCCAATTATTCTGCCAGTGTGTATCCTTTTCTGACCACGGGAGCAGCCAATTTGATTCGCAGCTTTGGTTCTAAGGCACTCATTGAACGTTATACGCCACTCATGTACAGCGGACGTTGGCAAGGCACCATGGCGCTCACCGAGCCCAACGCGGGCAGTTCTCTTTCCGACATCAGCACCGCTGCTGAGCCTACCAACGAAGAGGGTGTCTATAAAATCACTGGGCAAAAAATCTTTATTTCCTGCGGTGACCACGACGCCTGCGAAAACATTGTGCATCTTTTATTGGCCAAAATCAAAGGTGGGCCTGCTGGTACCAAAGGGATTTCCTTGTTTGTGGTTCCCAAAAAACGAATTACCGAAAATGGGCTTACCAACAACGGGGTAACCACCGCGGGCGTTTATCACAAAATGGGCTACAAGGGAGCGCCCATTGCGCACCTGATGTTTGGCTCTGACGAAACTTGCTTAGGCTACTTGGTGGGGGAGCCCCACAAAGGGCTCAATTATATGTTTCAAATGATGAATGAAGCCCGCGTAGGCGTGGGCATGAACGCCACTGCTATCGGTACTGCCGCCTATTATGCCTCGTTGGCTTACGCCAGAGAGCGCCCGCAGGGCCGCCCCATCACCGCCAAAGACCCAACCCAACCCCAAACCCTTATCATTCACCACGCCGATGTAAAACGAATGTTACTGTTTCAAAAATCGGTGGTAGAAGGTGCACTTTCTCTGTTACTGCAATGCGGATTGTGGGCAGATTTGGCCCATGTAACCGAAGGAGAAGCCAAAGAGCGTGCCGAGTTATTGCTTGATTTATTAACGCCAGTTGCCAAGTCATACCCTTCAGAAATGTGTTGCCAGACTACGAGCGCTGCGGTGCAGATTTTAGGCGGGGCAGGCTATACCACCGACTTTCCAGTAGAACAATATTATCGTGAAGCGCGTATCCATCCCATCCACGAAGGCACGACGGGCATCCACGGCTTGGATTTGTTGGGTCGTAAACTAACCCTCCACGGTGGCAAAGGATTGCAATATCTGACGGAGGAAATAGAGCGAACGATTGCGGAGGCTAAGCAGTCTGCTAAGCCTCAATTACTTGATTTAGCGACAAGGTTGGAAGAGGCTTTGGAGCGTGTTCAAACCGTTACGACCTCGCTCCTGAATCTTGCCAAACAGAATAAAGAATTATTTCTGGCCGATGCCACCCTCTACCTAGATTTTTTTGGAATTGTGACCATTGCTTGGCAGTGGTTAAAGCAGGCTATTCAGGCCCAAAAGGGGTTAACTACAGCTAATTCGGAAGAAAATTGTAATTTTTACCAAGGAAAACTAGCCACCGCAAATTACTTTTTTGATTATGAGCTAGTCAAAACGTCCCCTTTGGCCGCGCGTCTAACGAGTCATGCCAAGGCTACGGTTGAAATGCAGCCCGACTGGTTTTAATAGAACCCAAACAAAAATAAAAAAGCCGTGCAGAATGTCCGCTCGGCTTTTCGACTTTACTCAACGTTATGAAAAACTCTTTTTAGAAAAACTTAATTAGACATAAAAGTCATACTATTTCTGTTTTTCTATTTTTGGTATATTTTGTGTCTCTTTTTAGAGGGAATTAACAATTTCTTAACTCTTAAACAAGTACGCAAAGTTAGCATTTTCATCGAAATGCTATTCTTTATTTTATAAATTCTTATAAAATAAATATTTAAGACTCAATCTGTTACCTTTCAGGAATAAAAGTACAGCATTAATAATTTTCATTCAGCGCTTTTAATAATATAACACATATTTGATAAAATTAGTGTTATTGGTGTAAAAAAAATAAAAAGACAAAATATTCTACTTTGATTTTCCACTTTTAGGCATTATCAATTTTTAATATAAGACATAAAAAAATGACCAAGCGGTATAGCTTGGTCATTCCTACATCAATCTCAATTAATAAAATTAACCCACCAATTCTTCTTCTAGTACCTCTGTAACCGAGGTAAAATCAAGACCAAAAGCGTCAGCAACGGCTTTATAGACCACTTTACCGTTTACTACATTTAAGCCTTTCTTTAAATCTTCGTTTTGAGCACATGCTTTTTGCCATCCTTTGTTGGCCAATTGAATGGCATAAGGCAGGGTAGCATTTGTCAACGCCAAGGTAGAGGTGTAAGGCACCGCTCCTGGCATGTTGGCAACGCAGTAATGCACAATTCCATCTATTTCATAAATCGGATCTTCGTGAGTCGTAGGCTTGCAGGTTTCGATACATCCACCTTGGTCTACGGCTACGTCCACCAATACCGTTCCTTTTTTCATCAATTTCAACATATCGCGTGTAACCAAGTGGGGTGCTTTGGCTCCAGGAATCAGTACGGCTCCCACAATCAAATCGGCACTTTTTACCAAGTCACGGATATTATATTCGTTTGACATCACCGTGTCCACATTGGCGGGAAGAATATCTTCCAAATACCGCAGTCGATTCAGATTAATGTCAACAATGGTTACGTTGGCTCCCAATCCAGCCGCCATTTTGGCCGATTGCGCACCTACGATACCACCGCCAAGCACTAACACATTGGCTGGTTTAACTCCTGCAACACCGCCCAATAAAATACCGCGTCCACCCATGGGTTTTTCGAGGTATTTGGCTCCTTCTTGAATGGCCATCCGTCCCGCTACTTCCGACATAGGTACCAATAAAGGCAACGAACGATCGGCTTTTTCGACGGTTTCGTAGGCCAAACACACCGAGTTACTTTTCAGCATGGCGTGCGTCAGTTCTTCCGATGAAGCAAAGTGAAAGTAGGTAAACAGCAACTGGTTTTCTTTGATAAGGCCATATTCGGAGGCAATAGGCTCTTTTACTTTCACAATCATTTCGGCAATCGCGTATACTTCCTCAATCGTGCCCAAAATCGTGGCACCTACGGCTTCGTACTCACTGTCTTCAAAACCGCTTCCTTGCCCAGCGGTAGCTTGTACATATACTTTATGGCCGTTTTTACGAAATTCTGCTGCTCCTGCGGGCGTTAAGGCCACGCGGTTTTCGTTGTTTTTGATTTCCTTTGGTACGCCGATGATCATAGTAGTAATAGGCTTAATGTTCAGAAATTTATTGCGTTTAAGTCTTGGCTGGAATACGATACAAAATTACGTGAAAGAAAAATATTTCCTGTTATTTAATAATAAATAAGAAAATATTTCTTATTTTTAAAAATAAAAATGATTTATTACTGATTTGTCCTGATTTAAAGGTTACGAAACGAAAAAAATTCGGACAAGCGCTAAAATAAAAAATGTAGCACCTAAAAACGACTGAATCAGATGTACTTAGACGAAACCGACTACCGTATTTTGCAGTTGTTACAAACAAACGCGCAATTGACCATTAAGGAGATAGCCGCCGAAATCAATCTATCCATTACGCCCGTCCACGACCGCATCAAAAAACTTGAACGGGAGGGCGTCATTGAAAAATACGTAACCATTTTGAATAAAAAACGCCTTGGCAAAGGGCTTACGGTCTTTTGTAACGTAACACTTGATAAACAGCAACGGGAGAATTTTCAGGAATTTAGCGAGGCCATGCTTCAAATGCCCGAAGTCGTGGAATGTTGCGTGGTATCGGGTACGTTTGATTATCTCATTAAAATCATCGCTACGGATGTGGAAAGTTATCACACTTTTTATCAGGAAAAACTCGCCACCCTCAAAGCGATTTCGCACATAAGCAGTTTCTTTGTGATGTCGGAAGTAAAAAGTACGACGTCGTTACCAATATAAATCAAGAGTGAGGAGCGGCCGCAGCTGCGGATAGGAGCGAGAATAGTAGTACACATTGCTGTCTTTTCTCCTGACTTCTCACTCCTCATTTCTCACTTCTAACAAAAAATGCTTCTTCAACCTATCAACAATATTGCCGAGATATGCGCCCGCAAAGGCGTTAATAATGTGGTTATTTCACCAGGGTCGAGGAGCGCAGCCCTGACCTTGGCCTTTGCGCGACATCGTGGTATAAAAACAAAAGTCATTCCCGATGAGCGCGTAGCGGGGTTTGTGGGTTTGGGCATGGCTCAATACAGCCACCAAACTGTGGCGCTGGTCTGTACTTCTGGTAGTGCCGCTTACAACTTAGCCCCTGCGGTGGTGGAGGCGTATTTTCAGGAAATTCCGTTGCTGGTTTTCACCGCCGACCGCCCCAAAGAATGGATTCACCAACAAGACGGACAGACCATTTATCAGAACGAGCTGTACGGCAAACACGTCAAAAAATCGTTTGACTTACCTTCAGACTATGCGCATCCCGACGCCAATTGGTACATAGAGCGCGTCTTAAATGAAGCGATTAATTTATCACAAACAGTCCCCAAAGGTCCAGTGCATATCAACGTGCCCATTCGGGAGCCGTTTTATCCCGTGGCAGACGAAAAAATAACGTACGACCGTCACGTAAAGTTGGTCGAGCGACTTGCTACTGAACCAACCCTGAGCACCGAAACTTGGCACCGATTACAAAATGAATTTGAAAATGCCAACCGCGTGCTCATCGCCGTGGGGCAATTACCGCCTGCATCGGCACTGTGGACGGTTTTGAAAGAATTCAGCGAAGAAATGGGGGTGCCCGTATTGGGGGATATTATCTCAAATATCCCTGTTAATGAGGCATTTGTACGGCAACACGATGTATTTCTACGCGGAAAAAATGAAGAATTGTTAACGACTCTCCAACCCGATTTGCTGATTACGGTCGGTGATTCGTTCATTTCTAAAAACTTTAAACTTTTTCTCCGCAATCATGCTCCTGTCCGGCATTGGCACGTAAAATCGACCGAGCAGCTTATTGATACGTTTCAAACGCTCACCATGCAAATTCCCGTGGAGCCGTTGTATTTTTTTCAAAAATTATTGGGAGACCTAGATTATCAGCAGTTTGTGGAAAATGATTCTGATGACGATGGGCGCGGGGCCTTTCGGGAAACATGGCTGCAAGCCGACCGACAGGGAAAACGAAGCGTACACCAATTTTTACGGCAAGAAACTCGTTGGAATGAATTTGCATTGGTAAGCAATGTCTTGGAAAACTTACCCGAAAACAGCGTACTGCACCTTGCCAACAGTATGCCCGTGCGTTATGCCAACCTACTTGGGCTTTCTCGCCCAGCCGAGGTGTTTGCCAACCGAGGCACGAGCGGCATTGATGGCTGCACAAGTACGGCATTGGGCGCGGCATTAATGACCAACAAACCGGTTTTTATCATCACTGGCGACGTGGCTTTCTTCTACGACCGTAACGCGCTTTGGCACCCGCACATTCCCCAAAATCTGCGCGTAGTGTTGTTCAATAACGCAGGGGGGAATATTTTCCGACTCATCGACGGGCCAGCGGCTCAGCCTGAATTGGAGCAGTATTTCGAAACGCGACATTCTACCACCGCCCACCACACCGCCGAAGATGCTGAATTGGGTTATTATTCCTTAAAAGAAGGCGAAGATTTCAGCGCTGTTTGGAATGAATTCATTGCTCCAAACGGCCAAGCCAAATTGCTGGAGATTTTTACTGACCCAGTGCTGAACGGAGAAGTTTTTGAAGCGTATCGACGCATGGGAACTGCTTAGGTTCAGCGTTTAATGGCTTTCAAATAAGATAAAGTCCCAAACAGCGTGGACTGATTTCCTTTGATTTCTACATTTCTAAATCCCTCAATTGCCAGTAATTGGGGGATTTTACCTTTTATATTATCGTTGGTGGTGTAGAAATTGTCAATCACTTGTACTACAAAAAACAGAAACCGCATCAAACCGTTTTCAGCCTTGCCCCAATCAGCAATGTGCAGTTCGCCGTTAGGCTTAAGCACACGGCGTATCTCACGAAAAGCATGATGTTTTTGCTCCGTGGTCAAATGATGAAACACCCAAGCAGACAGTACCTTATCAAAAGAAGCATCGGCAAAAGGAAGCGTTTTTCCGTCAAATTCTTTTAATTGAATCGACGAATTTTTAAGCTTTGCCTTTTTATTTGAAATAGTAAGTATTTGAGGGTCAATATCTAAACCAACAATGGTGCAATCAGGATGTAAGTCTTCTATCAAAAGCGTGAGGGTAGCGGTTCCGCAGCCAAAGTCTAAAATAGCTTGCCCTTTCTTTATGTCTGCCTGTTGAATCAACCGCTTTTTTACCTTTATCTCAGGCATAGTCAGCCAGATAAACCAATCGTAGATGGGCGTCAGAAAATGGTATTTTAGGGCGGGGATGTAGTTGGAAGGCATTGGCAGCGTTGGCGATTCTTACTCCACAATCGGCGTTATTTCAATTATTTTATCTGCATTACCGCCGTTGCTGGTACAAAGATACACTTTCCCATTTGGCGCAATGGCAATGTCGCGCAGGCGGCCGAACTGATTCACCAAATACAGATTGGCAGGACCTTCAATGGTGTTTCCGTCGGCACTTACTTTGAGACTGTACAATGTTTGATTTTTCAGAGAAACCAACAACAAATGGCCTTTCCAGCGCGGATAGGCATCATTGTTATAATAGTCTAGCCCGCAAAATGCCCACGTGCCGCCCGTTCCTGACGAAAAAATGGGTTCAATCACCGAGTTGGCGTTACAAAATGTGATTTCTGAAGGGGTATTACAGAAACCTTCCACGTTGGGCCAGCCATAATTGCCCGCCTGTTGAATGAGGTTGATTTCGTCTTCAATCCCCGCCCCGTGCGACGAGCAGTATAATTTCCCATTGGCATAGACCAATCCCTGCGGATTTCGGTGCCCTTTACTCCACACCAAACTACCCGCAATTGGGTTATCAGCGGGAACGGAGCCGTCTAAGTTCATTCGCAGAATCTTACCATTGAGGTTAGTATCATTCTGAGGTGCACTAAGGTCTTGTGCATCACCCGTGGTGACAAATAATTTCAATTCTGGCGTAATGACCAACCTGCTGCCGTCGTGGGTGGAATTGCCTAAAATATTCTGTACCAATATCAACGGACTGCCCAAGGTAGCAGTGCCGCTGTTGTAGGTAAAACGTACCACTTTTACCCGCATTCCCGAAACGGTATTGTCAATGCTGTAGTTGTACGAAACATACACGTAGGGGTTATTGGCAAAATCGGGATGCAACACCATACCCAATAAACCGCCTTCTCCGTTAGAAAAAACATCCGAAATGGTAATCAAGGTTTGAACGGCGCTCGTTTGCGGATTCACTCGACTGATTTTTCCACCTTTCTCGGTCATCCAAATAAAGTCATCAGGGCCCCAGAGTATTTCCCACGGCAATTGCCGACCCGTCAGTACTTCTCTCGTCTGTAATTCGGTACATTTACCCGTAAACGCTTTAAAAACACCCCCCGATTTTGCTTCAAATCCAGGGTTTAATTGTACGTAGTTCTGCGCCTTAAATTGTACACTTGCGTTGGCTTCAATGTCGCCCGTACCAATGATATAATTATTTGATTCGTAACGGTATCCTATATTTGAGAGATTTGAAGAAACCGACACATTGCTGTTGCAGGGGGAAGTGGTCAGCCCCACCTGCACAAGCACACTGTTGGAGGCGCCGCTTGTCTGCATTCCGCTCGTGCAGGTGGCCGTAAAGCGGGCACTTTGTTTGGGAGAAACGGAAATCGACGCACCTGTTTGTCCAGTAGACCAATTAACCGTTCCCATACAGCCCGTAGCGGTTAAAGTAACGTTGGAACCATAATTAATAAAAGCGCTCGTGGGCGTGACGGAAGGCGGTGTTTGTCCAAATCCATAAAACACAAAAAAGACAGGAACCAAGAAGATGTAAATCGTTTTCATACGCCTGAGTTTTTTTACCCTAAGATACGATTTTAACAGCCGTAAAGTTTTTGGCGTATCAAAGTAAATTCAAGCTGCCGCTTCATTCCTGCCTTTTAATCAAATCAATGACTATAGCGCTAAAAATCAATTTATTAGAAATCCATTGACACATTAATCCTTCCTGCGAACATATACATTGTTGCTGATGGATTCCAGCCGCAAATCTGGCCCGCCGCCGTTGACGGTTCCCTCCAACAAATAGCCAACAATCGGATTCTTTTGTTTTTTGGTTTTGAAGTCAATGTTCAAATCCGTGTATACCTCTCCCGTGATGGTTTTCATGGCAATGTTGGCTCCTTTAGCCTTGGGCCAACTAAAATCCACATAGCCGCTGATGGTTTTGGCAAATACGGGCCCCGAAGCGCCTTTGATGTCGATGTTGCCATTGATGGTTTCCAGCTTCAACTTAGCATTTTTGGGCAGATAGACCTGATAATTGATTTTGCTGCACACATAATGATCGGCCCCGTTGTGTTCGGTCCGCCATTTGTGTTTTTCGCCCGGGCAATCTTCGACATTCCCTTTTTTCAACAGGTCTTTATCAAAGTCTGTTTTGAGTGTGATTTCGTCGGCGGTTGACCCCGATTCTACCGTTAATGCATCATTAAGCCGGCCGCTGTTGATGACAACCGCGATTCGTACCGATACTTCGGCTTTGTCCCAGTACCGTACCTGAATGCTGTCGGCAAATTTGAGGTTGAGATTAACCGTTTGGCTAGTAGAGAACGGAAATTTTTTCTCAATGATTTTTTGGGCAAAAGCTGCGTTTGTTACTAAACTTAGGACAACAAATAAGATTCGTTTCATGGCTGTATGCGTTAAAAGTGAGGTTATTTTTGTTTG
The DNA here is from genome assembly GCF_003339505.1 of Runella aurantiaca. GTDB lineage: Bacteria > Bacteroidota > Bacteroidia > Cytophagales > Spirosomataceae > Runella > Runella aurantiaca. The sequence goes on along the minus strand of NZ_QPIW01000013.1, from coordinate 132,891 downwards.
CGGAGATAAATGTTACTGCTGATACTCTTCAGTTGAATTTCCACACCGCCGCCGTTGGTGGTGGCCTCAATATTGTGTCCGCCGCCTACTTTAGGGAGGCCATCTTTGGATGCTTTTTGGCCGAGATCAAAATCGGTGTACATTTCTCCCGTGATAGACCGCATGTTTAAATTGGCTTTGGCGTTGGCGGGTAGCGTCACGTCGATTGCACCGCTAATGACGGAGATAGAGGTCGGTTTTTCCTGACTCAGGCTCGAATATACCACTTTGATTTCGCCGTTGGTGCTATTGGCCACGACGGGACCCGTTACATTATTCAATTCAATTTTTCCGTTATTGGTTTTTATTTCCAAATCTCCCTCCACATTATTTATGGTAATATTGGCTCGATTCCAATTGGTTTGCTCATAAAAAATAGCGGCTTTTTTTGGAACCCGTAACGTATATGTAACCTGCTTTCGCGAGGCTTTTTCAATTTTTAATACCGTAGCCTGAGAAGTAACCGCCAGTCCGATGCCCGTGTTATCAACTGCCGTATTGTAGAGTGCCTTTAGTCCTTTGGCTTGTTCGGGAGGAGCTTCAAAACCATTTCCTTTGATGATCACTTCATCGCCATCATATCCTTCAATTTTCAAATCGCCAGCGTCCATTTCTATGCTAATTTTTCGGTCTTTGGCGTTGGCTAGTTTGGCTTTAAATTCCTGGGCAAAGACTCCCCCGAAGCACCCTAAAAGCAGGGCACTCAATAACATGTTTTGTTTCATGGTTTGATTGTGAGTACTAAAGCACTCGTTAGTGGTTATTTGCTAATTCTTGGTAAGACTTTTTTGATTGCGATGTTTAACGACTCTCATTTATTATCAGGACTCTACACTTTCCCCTTTTACCCCTAGACTCTTTTTTTCTTCAATTGGGTTAAGTGGGTAAACCCTTCTTCGGCTTTCATACGCACCACGTCCATCGCTTCTTTATTTTGGGCCAACCGCTGCATTTCTTCCGCTGCACGTTTTTCTTTGATAGCAACCAATATTTCAATCAAAGTCAGCTGCACGTTGGGGTCGGTCTGAATACTGAGCGATTGAATGAATCCTTCACGCACCAAAGGCTCATTTTCAAAGCGCCTCAGTGCCTGACACGCCGCCAGACGCACGTTTACATTATCGTCAAAATTCATGGTGTTGATGAGCATCTGCGTAATGTCTTCGTCGGCATGGTTGAGTTCGGCACTCAAATTGACGGCCTGAATACGTTCGCTGGCGGAGGTATGCTCCCCTTGCTCAAACCGCAGCGCTTTTTTCATGAGTACCACCTCTTTCGGCTCATTATCATCTGGCTGTAAACCAAGATTCGTATAGAGCATTCCTCCCCCAAACCCCACCAGAATCAGCGTAACTCCCGCCGCGATGCGCATTCCCCAAGAAGTCAAACGGCGTACGTTGCCTTGTTCTTTCAGATTTGTAACTATTCGAAAACTTGTTGTTGCCGAGGGCTGCTCCCGACGAGCCTTTTCAAAATACTGGAACTGTCCAGCGTGGGATTGTAAATGTTCCGGAATGTTATTTCCTTGGAAGAATTCCCGCAATTCGCGCTCTTCTTCCAGCGTGGTATCGCCTTCGTAATATTTATCTAATAACTTTTCAATGTCCTGCTTCATAGTTGTTTACTTTTAGGTAACCAGTCCGAACCTCTTTTCTCGCCCTCGCTAAAATCACCCGTATATTATTGACTGTCAGGCCCGTTACCTGTTCAATTTCTTCGAAAGTATACTCCTCTACATCCCGTAAGTGCAGAATCAGTTTTTGGGGTTCGGGCAAAGCATCTATCAGTTGACGCATCAGAGCCGCGCTGTCTGCAAACTCGGTTTGCTGATACGGCGATACACTCTCTTCACCCAACTCATGCAACTCTACCTCGCCCCTTGTGGTTTGGTACGCTTTTGATTTCAGCTTATCTAAACACAGATTTCGGGTCATTTGTACCGCGAAAGCCTCTACACTTTGATAGGATTCCAATTGTTGGCGATTGGTCCAAAGCTTCAACAACACATCCTGCAAAGTATCCTCGGCTTCTTCTCTATTGCGAAGAAATAGCTTGGCCAACCTAAAAAGTCGTCCTTGCGTTGGAAGTACCAATTGTGTAAAGGCTTTTAAGTCCATTTCAAGAGCATAGACGATTGAGTCAGAAAAACATTACAGAAAAAACACAACTTTTTTTGTACTACCGATTTTAGGTACATTTCATTAGCCATTTTCTCTTTGGTAAAAAATATTGCAACAATTTTTCTAAATCGCTGTAACCTTCTTCCAAACCCGAAGTTACCACGTACAAATCACCTGACAAACCATTCTCTAAACACTTGAACGCTCTAACGGACAACGCACTTATGCTCCGGGTCAAAGCTGGAGACATCGACAAGATGGGCCTGCTCTTTGAGCGCTACCATCGCCCGTTGTTTGCTTTTTTGTACCACATGACAGGACAGGCCCACGCTTGCGAAGACTTAGTACAAAATGTGTTTTATAGAATGTTGAAATACCGTCATACATTCAACGGCGAAGGTGAATTCAGAACGTGGATGTATCATTTGGCGCGTAATATCCTGAATGATTCGTTTCGACAAACCGAACGTTGGGGAGGGCATCCTTTCGACATCGCCGACCTGACCGACAAATTGGGCGGGGGAATCTCGGCCGATGAACAACTTGAAAAACAGCAAGAACTGGATGCGCTCCACGAAGCACTTGGCAAATTAAGCCCCGAACACCGTGAAGTGTTGGTACTGAGTCGGTTTCAGGAATTAAAATACGAAGAAATTGCCGCCATCTTGCATACCACCGAAGGCGCCGTCAAAGTACGCGTCCACCGGGCCTTGGGGGAGTTAAAAAAAAATTTCTTAAAGATTGAAAATGGAAGCAAAGCTCATGAACTGTGAACACGCAAAAGAACGGCTAACGGGCTGGCTAAATCACCAACTCTCAGAAACCGAACAAAAAGAAATAGATCGACATTTGGCGGGTTGTGCTGATTGCCAGCAAGAATTTGAAGCCGACCGTCAATTGTGGAAACTACTGGGAAAAGTAGCTGCCACGCCCGAACCGAGCGGAGCCATGCGCGAGGGGTTTTATGCGATGCTGGATACCTACCAAAAGACAGAAGCTACTAAAAACCGTAACACATGGCAGGATTTTGTTCAAAAATTCCAACAATTCTGGACGCCCCAACTGGCTCTTCGCGTGGCTTACAGCGCGTGTTTGTTGAGTATAGGGTTATTTGTGGGCTATTGGCTCAACCGGCCGCAGGAAGTAAAAATGGAGGCGCTCACTGCTGAAGTCCAAGAAATGCGACAAATGATGATGCTTTCAATGATTGATAACCCTTCGGCAACCGAGCGACTCAAAGCCGTGAGTTATACCAAGGAAATCAACGAAGTGGACGACAAAGTTCTAAAAGCCCTGTTTACGACCCTCAACAATGACCCAAATGTCAATGTGCGTTTGGTGACGTTGGATGCCCTAGCCGAATTGGCCCACGACCCACAGGTTCGGGAAGGTTTGGTGCTTTCGCTGTCGCAACAGGAATCACCATTGGTACAAGTGGCTTTGGCCGATGTGATGGTGAAATTACAAGAAAAACGCTCTATCAAAGCGTTCCGACAAATGCTGCGCCGCGATGATTTGAATGACCTCGTCAAAACCAAAATTCAGCAGACCATCAAAGATTTATCGTAGAAACCAATCATCCATTTTAATAGCTATGAAACGTTCCCTTATCCCCTTTTTAGCGGGGGTGGTGCTGTCTTGTACCCAAGCCCCCGCCCAAACGCAGGAATTCAAAGAGCAGATTGTCAAAGAATATGCGCTCAAAAAAAATGCAGCAAGCAGTACGCTGGCCATTTACAACATCAACGGCTCCATCAATGTGGAAGGCTATGCGGGTGATAAAATAGTGTTGGAGGTAGCCAAAACGATTTCGGGTAAAACCAAAGAAATACTAGACCAAGGCAAAGAAGAATTTAAGCTGATGTTTGAGCAAAATGAGGACAGCGTCATTGTCTACATTCTTGAACCTTATGATTCTCGCCCCAATCGCAACAACTGGAAAAACCGAAACGATAATCGCCGCATTGAGTATAAATACGACTTGGATTTCACAGTTAAAGTGCCATTTGCCATGAATTTGCACGTTTCGACCGTCAACGGCGGCGATTTATCGGTCAAGGATGTGACAGGCACACTGCATGTGTACAACGTAAACGGAGCTATTGCACTAATCAACGCCAAAGGTGCCACCGAAGTACGAACCGTTAACGGGAATGTAGAAGCTAATTACACCAGCATTCCTCCCGGAAAATCGGATTACAAAACCCTCAACGGCGACATCAAAATCAGCTACCCAGCCAATCTTTCGGCTGACTGCGAATTCAAAAGTTTCAGAGGAGAATTCTACACCGATTTTCCCGATGTTGAATCACTTCCCGTCAAAGTCATCAAAAACCAAGAATCCAAAGGCGACAAAAGCACTACCTACAAACTCAACACCGAGACCTCCATCAGAATCGGTAACGGAGGTAAAACCTTCAGATTTGAAACATTTAACGGAAACATATACATTAAAAAGCAATCCTAACAAGATGAAAACCACCCACATAAGTATCGCAGTTTTAGCCCTGACAATTACTTGCACTACCCCATTGGTTGCCCAAAACGAGGCTAAAAATGAAATCAAAGAACAACTGGTCGTTCCTTTGAGCGACCCAAACAAGGCTGGTTCTTTACAGGTAAGATTAATCAATGGCTCTATTCATGTGATAGGCTACGCTGGCAAAGAGGTCGTTATTGACGCCGTTGCAGAAGCCTACAGCGGCAAAAAAACTGAGCACAAAAACGACGAACTCGCCGCAGGAATGAAAAAAATCTCGACCAATGGCGGTATTGATATTACGGCCGAAGAGCGTAACAATGTCATCAAAGTAACGTCGCAATTCATGAAGCGCCCCATGAATCTCACCATTAAAGTACCACAGCAGTTTGGCCTGAAAGTAAGTACAGTCAACAACGGCGACATTTTGATAGAAAACGTGAGCGGCGAATTGGAAATCAGCAACGTAAATGGTGCCATCAAGCTCGCAAATGTGTCGGGCTCGGCCGTGGCTACCACCGTAAACGGCGGCGTAAAAGCGACCTTCAAAAGTATCAACGCCGAATCGCCGATGGCGTTTACATCCCTCAATGGCAGCGTTGACGTTACGTTTCCGCCTTCGGCGAAGTTTGACGTAAAACTCAAATCTGATCGGGGCGAAATTTACAGTGACTTTGACGTAGACGTGGACAAAACCCAACCCAAAGCCAATCGGGTAAGCAAAGACGGTATGTACAAAGTCAGTGTTGACGACTGGATTCAGGGAAAGGTCAACGGCGGAGGTAGTGAAATAATGATGAAAAACATGCACGGCAACATTTACATCCGCAAAGCAAAGTAAATTCGTTCACATGGTAACGTCGGCGAGGACTGCGCCGCATGGGCGGACCGGTCTGCGGCTCAAAACCTCGCCGATGTTTTATCGACTGACGGTGGATGCCAATCCTAAAGTGATTTTAAGAAGAAGTGTAACTTTAAATTCCTTCTTTCTGCAAAATTTCCGTCGCTTCTGTGTCTTCGTATTGCTTGATAACCTTCTTTAAATCAGCCAATAACTGTTTTTGAATGGTTTTGTAGGCGGGATTTTCGTATTGGTTTTTCAGTTCATCGGGGTCGGTTTTTAGGTCGTAGAGTTCCCAATAGTCACCGTCTTTGTAGAAACGAATCAGCTTGTAGCGGTCGGTGCGGATGCCGAAGTGTGCTTGCACACTGTGTTCGGCGGGATACTCGTAATAGTGGTAATACGTTGATTTTCGGGGTGTTTTGCTGAAAAAGGATTGTCCCTGCATGTCTGCGGGGACTTTGAGTCCAGCTTCCTGCAAAATCGTGGGCGCAAAATCGGTATTGTTGTGAATGGCTCGGTCGATGGTTCCCGGTTTGATGCGCTTCGGGTAACGTATCAGCATCGGCATGTGGTGGGATTCTTCGTACATAAAACGCTTGTCAAACCAACCGTGCTCGCCCAGATAAAATCCTTGGTCGGAAGAATAAATCACGATGGTATTTTCGGCCAAACCCGTTTTATCCAGATAATCCAACACCCGACCTACGTTGCGGTCAAGAGAGCGGAGTGTGCCCAGATAATCCTGCATATAACGTTGGTATTTCCATTCGTCGAGGGCGCGGCCCGTTAAGTTTTGTTTCTTAAAGTCGGCCGTCACTTGGTCATAATACGCCAACCACGCCTTGCGCTGGGCGGGATTCATACGCTTTACAAACTCATCATTTTCAGCGCCCACTTTCAAATCTTCTTTCAGGCGCATGGTTTTGGTCACGGTCATGTCTTGGCGTTTGGCAGCAATCCGACCTTCGTAGTTATCATAAAATGTTTTGGGCAATTGAAATTTAACATTGTCAAACGCCCGCAAATCACCCGTATCGGGTAACCAATTACGGTGCGGACATTTGTGGCCGATGACCAAACAAAACGGCTTTGAATCATCGCGGTCGCTGCTTAGCCATTTCAGCGCTTTATTGGTGATAACGTCGGTGGCGTACCCTTCGTGTCTAACGGTTTTGCTGCCCATTTCATTAAAGTCGGGATTGTAATACGCCCCTTGGCCTGGCACCACCGACCAATAATCAAAATACTGCGGTGTGGCCTGTAAATGCCATTTGCCAATCCAACTCGTTTGATAGCCAGCCGCTTGTAGGTATTTGGGGTACATATTCTGACCCGCATTAAACTGGGTAGAGTTGTCTCTGTGGCCATTTTTGTGGCTAAATTTACCCGTCAGCAGCGTGGCACGGCTCGGCGCGCAAAGCGAATTGGTGCAAAACATATTTTGGTACAAAGCACCTTCCTTGGCCAATCGGTCAATGTTGGGCGTTTTGATATATGGACTGCCGTAAGCACTGATGCCTTGCAGGGCGTGGTCGTCCGAAAACAGGATGAGGATGTTGGGGCGCTTGTCTTTGGGCTTGAACGACAATAGGCCAGCACCCAACAGGCACATAAAGAGAAAGAGAGGAAGGATGGTCTTTTTCATATCATAAAGAACAATAAAAGAATATTTACCACAAAGGGCTCAAAGAATGGCGCAAAGGTCACGAAGCGGTTTTGAGCCAACGTCGGCGAGGGCTAGGCGCCCCCGTTCTAAACCTCGCCGACGTTATTTTTCCAGCCATTCATAGCTGAATTGAGCATAAACGATCTGCGTATAATCATTTTTTTCGTACAACACTCCAAGTACATTGTTTTGCTGCACCACCAAATCTGAATATGCCGATGGGTCTGAGTATGCCTTGGCGGCGCCGTAAATTTCTTTACCGGCCGACCAGCTTTTTCCGTCGTCATAGCTGACGCGAACGGTCAGTTTATCGCGTTGGGTTTGGCTGTTGTTGTTGGAAAAAAGCAACACTTTTTGTCCTTTTTTGGGTTGAAAATCAATCATGCTTCCTTGGCAAACAGGGTCGGGGAGGTCGGTCATGATTTTCACTTCGTCCCAAGTTTCGCCCGCGTTTTTGGTAAAGGCTTGAATTCGGTACTTGGCGTCGCCCGATTGATTGCGGCAATTGAAAACCAAACTGCCGTCCGAAGTTTCGGCGGCGATGGCCTCGTTACTGCTGGCGTAGGCCACGTTGGGCGAAAGTTTGAAGGTTTTGCCGTGGTCATCGCTGTAAAAAGCGTGGGCCACATAATCCCGGGACTCCTTTTGGGGTGGTCCTGCCGAGTGATTGGCGGGAATAAAAAGTCGGCCTTTGTACTTTCCTTTTTGAATTTGCAGACCGTGGCCCGGGGTATTGGCGTATGAGCGCCAGTCTTCTTTGAAATTGTAGGCGGGATTTACGCTGGGTTTATTGGGTTTGGAAACCTGCGTGGTGATATTGACTGGCTCCGACCAAGTTTGTCCGTCGTCGGTGCTGGTCTTATACCACACTTCCCGAATGGCTTTTCCTTCGCGGACTTCCTGCTCGTGGGCGATGCCCGTGTTGTAAAACAAAAACAACCGACCTTTGGGAAACCGCTTATCTGTCAAGTCAAAAACGGGGGCTTGGTTGCCTGCTTGGTCGTTGCCGTTATCGGCCACGACTTGCAAGTTTCCCCACGTCGCGCCGTTGTCGGTGCTGCGTTTCATCACGATTTCCACATCGCCAAAATCCCCGCAATTGTTGCGGCGCGCTTCGGCAAAAGCCAGTAAGTGGCCGTTGGGGGCTTTGACAATCGCGGGAATACGGTAACATTTATAGCCGTTTTGCCCGTTTTGGAAAACCACAGTTTCTTTTGGCGGTTGGGCATTTCCCAAAAATGGAATCAATAAAAGTAAAAATAGACGTAAATGCATCTTTGCGATTGATTAGGCGGTGTTTGGTTGGGCCTTGAAAAGCGTTTGTGTTTTATTTAAAGAAGAGAATGCCTGTAAAGTACTACCAGAGGTGTGTAAATCTGGGAGAATTTTGTCGAAAATGCGCAAAAAATAAAAAATTTGCCTAGGTGATGGCCCCAAATCGTGTTGATGCTCTGGAGAGGAGGGGAGTACAGGCGGTAAGCTTAAAAATAGAAAATCGGAGAACGGACGTGTGCCATTCTCCGATTTTTACTTCCTGAACAATATTATACTTCTACTGCTTCAAACCCTGCCTTCTGAATGGCGCTTTCGATGAGTTCGCAGGTTAAATCTTCGCCCGATACGGTCAGAATTTTTTCGGGATTGTTGGTGTCAACTTTCCACGTCTCTACGTTTTCGAGTTGATTCAAGAAAGGAGTTACTTTTGCTACGCAGCCTCCGCAATTGATATTGGTTTTGAATTTTAACGTTTCCATGATTTGAATAATTGATGATTTTTGATTATTATGGATATAAGAGTTAAGAAATAAGAGGATTGTTTTTTTGGTACTTCTGGTTTCTTATTTCATACCTCTTAATTCCTACTTCTTGATTATAAGTGTTTTAGCTTAAGTCTCAGACTGTTTCCCACCACCGACACCGAACTCAGCGCCATGGCTGCCCCCGCAATCATCGGATTGAGCAGGAACCCGTTGAGTGGGTACAACACGCCAGCGGCGAGCGGAATTCCGATAAGATTGTAAATAAACGCCCAAAACAAGTTCTGATGAATCGCCGCTACGGTCCATTTAGAAAGGCGAATGGCCTGCGCAATTTTATGCAAATCGCCAGAAATAAGCGTCATTTTGGCCACATCCATGGCAATATCGGAACCTCGACCCATGGCAATGCTCACATCGGCCATCGCCAGCGCGTGGGAGTCATTGATGCCGTCGCCGACCATGGCCACCACTTTGCCCATTCGTTGTAATTCTTCCACAAAAGCGGCTTTGTCGGAGGGTAACACTTGGGCTTTAAAATGGTTGATTCCCACCTGTTTCGCTACTTGTTGCGCCGTTTGGACATTGTCGCCCGTCAACATATAAACGTCAATTCCTTGGTTTTGAAGTTCTTCAATGGCTTTGGCTGACGTTTCTTTGATGGGGTCAGTAATGCCAAAGGCGGCGATTACCTTGGTTTCGTTGGCAAAAACGATGACCGTTTTGGCTTCCAATTGCCACTTTTCAATGGGCGATTCCGACAAAGAAAGTTGCCGCTCGGTCATCCATACGGGGCTGCCGACGTAAAAAATCTCTCCATCGACGGTCGCTTTTACTCCCCGACCCGTTACGTTTTCAAACTGCTGAACTAAGCGCGTTTTGACGCCTTCCATTTTCAAATGATTCACAACCGCCTCGGCCAACGGGTGAGCCGATTGACTTTCAATGGAGAGCAAAATGCTCTTTTGAGATTCATGATTTTCGACCCAAAAACTGTCGGTGAGCGTAGGCTTGCCTTCGGTAATGGTGCCTGTTTTGTCCAAAATGATGGCATTCACCCGATGGGCTAGTTCCAAACTTTCGGCGTCTTTGATGAGAATCCCGTTTTCAGCGCCTTTGCCCACGCCCACCATGATGGCCGTTGGGGTAGCCAGCCCTAGCGCACACGGACAGGCAATGACCAGTACCGTAACCGCCGCCAGTAAACCCTGCGACAGGGCGTTTTCACCTCCTAAAATGAACCAAGCCATAAACGTCAGAATGGCAATGCCGATGACAATCGGGACAAAAATGCCCGCGATTTTGTCGGTCAATTTTTGAATCGGGGCTTTGCTGCCTTGGGCATTTTGGACCATCTGAATGATGCCCGCTAGTAAGGTTTCTCCGCCGATTTTTTCCGCAATAAATCGAAAACTACCCTGCTGATTGACCGTTCCTGCGAAGACTTTGGCCCCTTTGGTTTTCTCAACCGGAATAGGCTCCCCAGAAAGCATACTTTCATCCACAAACGAGGTGCCAAAAAGCACTTTGCCATCCACGGCAATCTTGTCGCCGGGCTTGACGATGATGCGGTCGCCAATGCGGACTTGGGCCAATTCTACTTCTTTTTCTTCGCCGTTTTCGATAATCCACACGGTATGCGGTTGGAGGCCCATCAGTTTTTTGATGGCTGAGGAGGTATTGGCTTTGGCTTTTTCTTCGAGCAATTTCCCCAACATAATAAACACAATCACGACGGCCGCCGCTTCAAAATAGACGTGCGGGTGAAGTCCCCGGCTGTGCCAAAATTCGGGGTAAATGGTATTAAAAAGGCTGAATAGGTAGGCAATTCCGGTGCTTAACGCCACGAGCGTGTCCATGTTGGATTGCCCGTGGCGAGCTTGTTTCCAGGCGTTAATAAAAAAACTTTTGCCAAACAGGGCCAATACGGGCGTGGTCAGGGCCAGCATAATCCAATTGGCGTAGGGCATTTTCATAAAAAACATACCGATAACCACCACGGGAGCGGTTAGGATACTCGCCCAAACCACATTGTTTTTGAGTGATTGCACGTGCGCTGTTTTTAATTCAGCTTGCTTTACTTGGGCATTGGCAGTATCCAAAATCAAGTCATACCCCACGGCCTGCACCGATTTTTTGAGCGCTTCGGGGGAAGTTTGGGTGGTGTTGAAAGTGATTTGGGCCGTTTCGTTGGCAAAATTTACGGCACATTCCAATACCCCTTCCTGTTTGTTGAGGACGTTTTCGACGCTGCTCGCACAAGCCGCACAGGTCATTCCCGTCACAGGAATCGTTATTTTTTGTTCGTTCTCTATCGTGAGCGTTTCCATGCTATTGTTGATTTGACGGTACAAAGGTACAGTGCTTAGATGAGGGAGTTGTTACACGATTTTTGGTAAAATTTATACTTTTATCGTTTCGATTAAGGCTTTTGAACTTGAGCCCCAGAAAACAATTTGCAGCTTGTGAATACGCAACATCTAAACACCGAGCTAGGTTCTGAAACCTCAGCTTATCAGCCAAATATTGGGTTCTTGGGGCAATCGTATTTTATTCTATGATGGCCGTAAAAATCAACTTTCTGGGACCTTCTTTTTCAATTGCCTGAAATAATCGAATATCTTCGTACTAAGTAAGAGAATGTGTCAGTTCCTTTTAATACAAAACAACTTGCCATGTTAAAGCGCCTTCTTTACCTATTTTTGGGTGTCCTCTTCGGGGTGACCGAAGCAACTGTTGCCCAAGTTTCTGCCAAACACAACTTGGTTTTTGACAAACTCCCAACCCGTTGGGACGAAGCATTGCCGTTGGGGAATGGTTTTATTGGAGAATTGATTTGGCAAAAAGGCAATAACCTACGCTTCTCCCTCGATCACGCTGAATTGTGGGATTTACGCCCGATGGAGGGCATGAAAAAGCCCGAGTTTACGTATGCATGGGTGCAGGAGCAAATCAAGAAAAACAACTACGCCGCCGTACAGCAATACGGTGATGTGCCGTATGAGCGTGAACCCGCCCCGAGCAAGATTCCGGGTGCGGCATTGGAAATAGAAAGCCAAACTTGGGGCGAAGTAAGCTCTGCTCGGGTGGATATACAAAAAGCCACGGCCGAAGTAAACTGGGCCAACGGGGCCAAACTTACCTCTTTTGTTCATGCTTCCGCGTTGCTAGGTTATTTTCGGGTGGAAGGTGTGAAAGATTTTAAAATCAGCCTGTTAGCGCCAAAATACGAAGGAGAAGTAGACAAAACTGCGGGTGGGTCGGTAGCGGGTGATGATTTGGCGCGGTTGGGCTACCAACAGGGAAAAGTGCTTCAACAAGGAAACGCCTATACCTACCGCCAAAAAGGCTGGGGTGGGTTTGAGTACGAAGTAAGTGTACGCTGGAAACCCCTCGGTGCTGATGTATGGGAAGGAGTTTGGGCGATTTCGGTGCATTATCCCAACAAGCCTAAACCTGCCGCCAGTACATTGACCGCTAAAGTAGTTCCGTTTGAAAAAGCGGCCTTAACGCACTTGTCTTGGTGGAAAAATTTCTGGGCTAAATCGAGTATTGAGCTGCCAGATGCCGTCTTGGAAAAACAGTATTATCTGGAACAGTATAAATTTGGCAGCACGGCCCGTCGGGGGGCGCCACCGATTTCATTGCAGGCAGTTTGGACGGCCGACAACGGCCGATTGCCGCCGTGGAAAGGCGATTTTCACCATGATTTGAATACGCAATTGAGTTATTGGCCCGGCTACACCGCCAATCATTTGGAAGAAACCCTCGGCTACCTTGACCACCTCGACCAAAATCGCCCCGCGTACCGCGAGTATACCAAATGGTTTTATCAAAGTGAGGGAATCAATGTTCCTGGCGTGACTACCCTCACGGGGGTGCCGATGGGCGGATGGATTCAGTATTCGTTTTCGCCGACGGTCTCTTCGTGGCTGGCGCAGCATTATTATCTCCAATGGCGCTACAGCATGGACCGTGATTTCTTGCAAAAACGGGCCTATCCGTGGTTTAAAGAGGTGGCGACATTCTTAGAAAAAAATACGTTTCTGAATGCACAGGGGCAACGTCAACTTCCCATCAGTTCGAGTCCAGAAATCAATGATAATCGGGTAACTGCTTGGTTTTCTGAGAATACGAACTATGATTTGTCGCTTATGCGTTTTACGTTTAGCAAAGCCGCTGAATTGGCGGCAGAATTGAAACTAACGCAAGAAGCCGCGCATTGGCAGAAGATTTTTGGCCAGTTTGCTCCTTATGCTCTTTCAGAAAACGCCGAATTGAAATTTGCACCATCGTTGCCCTATAATCAATCTCACCGGCATTTTTCGCACGTGATGGCCATTCATCCTTTGGGTGAAATTCGCTGGGAAAATGGTGAAAATGACCAAGCCATCATCAAAAATAGCCTTGCCTTGCTCGAAAAAATTGGCCCTGATTGGTGGTGCGGATATTCGTATGCGTGGTTGGGCAGCCTGAAAGCCCGCGCCAAAGACGGCACAGGGGCGGCCAAAACGTTGCGTACTTTTGCCACGGCGTTTTGTTTACCCAACTCCTTTCATGCCAACGGCGACCAAACGAAATCGGGCCTGTCTAAGTTTACATACCGACCGTTTACACTGGAGGGGAATTTTGCCTTTGCGGCGGGAATACAGGAAATGCTGTTGCAAAGCTATGCGGGTTTTATTGAAGTGTTTCCCGCCATACCTGCCGATTGGAAAGACGTTTCGTTCAAAGAACTACGAGCTGAAGGTGCCGTGTTGGTCAGCGGAAAACGTACGGGCGGCTTGGTGGACGAGGTTATTTTAAAATCTGAAAAAGGCGGTATCGCGCGGCTGAAATTGCCCTTCAAAACGCACTTTGTAAAGGAGAAAAAAGGGGCTGTGCTGGAGAAAATGGAGAAAGAATTTGTGGAAGTCAGTTTTGAGAAAGGTGGGGTCATTGTTTTTAAAAATGGATACGAATAACCAAAAAAGCAATTCTAGCCAATAAACGCATAAAGGCCAGTCATTCAGTAGAATAATTGACGCTGAATCTCGTTTATTTTAGTGCTTTCTCGATAGAATGTCTGCGGTAATGCAACGGTGAAAATCAAAAGTGAAAATCTGATGATTTGTCCGTAACTTTGCCCGCCTAAAATGAGAAATAACCCATTATGTATCCTCCAAAACCGCTAATATTAGTTAGTAATGACGATGGTATTACATCGCTAGGAATCAGGACGTTAGTTGAGTTAATGCAAGAGTTAGGCGACGTGGTGGTGGTGGCTCCCGACAGCCCCCAATCGGGGATGGGCCACGCGATTACGATTGGGGAGCCTTTGCGGCTTCATGCAACGGAGATTTTTAAGGATGTAAGGGCCTACGAATGTAGTGGTACTCCGGCCGATTGTGTGAAATTGGGCAAGCATTATGTGTTAAAAGACCGCACTCCCGACCTGGTAGTGAGTGGTATCAACCACGGGTCCAACAGTTCTATCAGTATTTTGTATTCTGGTACTATGTCGGCGGCCATCGAAGCAGCTATTGAAGGGATTCCCGCCATCGGATTCTCGTTGTGTGATTTTGCTCCGAATGCTGATTTTTCGCACGCCAAACCTTACATTTTGCAGCTTGCAAAAGCTGTTTTGGAGAATGGCTTACCCAAAGGAGTGGCACTTAATGTGAATTTTCCGAAAAAATCCGATGAGCCACTGAAAGGAACGCGCATTTGCCGTCAGACCAACGGAAAATGGGAAGAAGAGTTTGAGAAAAGAAAAGACCCGCACGGACGTAGTTATTTTTGGATGGCGGGCAAGTTTGTCAATTATGATGAAGGTATGGAAGATACCGACGAGTGGGCACTGGCCAATAATTATGCCGCAGTAGTGCCTTGTCAGTATGATATGACTGCCTATCAAACGGTTGAGTTAATGAAACAGTGGCAGTTGGAAGAAATTGAAAGTTAGCAATAAGGAAGAAAGGTAATTGAACCTTATACCGCGTTATCTTAAAAACTCTCTTGAAAATAGACCTTTCAGCTTATGAAAAATCAACAATCATTTAAAAACCCCTGCTAGCATGGCACTTTTAGGAAACTTGTTAAAAGGAGGACTAAAGCTGACCGTAAGCATTCAGCGTGAGAAAAACAACCACGCAAAAGTGCAGCGAAAAACGTTGAGCAAGCTTCTTGCGAAGGCGCGTTATACGCAGTTCGGTGAAAAGTATAATTTTGAAGAAATACTTAATACCGCCGTTTTTGACGAAGGCAATACGTTTTACGAAAAATACAAACAGTTCGTTCCCGTTCATAATTACGAAAAAATTTTCCGTGAATGGTGGCATAAAGCGCACGAAGGAGAAAAAAATGTATGCTGGCCCGGGCGGGTCAAATACTTTGCGTTGAGCTCAGGTACGTCGGAGGCGGCGTCGAAGTTCATCCCCGTCACCAAAGCCATGACCAAATCGTTTCAGCGCACGAGTATTCGTCAAATCCTGTCGCTGGGGCGGTACGAAGAACTACCGAGTGACCTTTATGAAAAAGGCTTCTTGATGATTGGCGGTAGTACCGACCTAAGCTCTATTGACGAGGGGCGTTTTCAGGGAGATGTAAGTGGCATCAATGCAGCCAATATTCCTTTTTGGTTTGAGCGTTATTATAAACCTGGGCCAGAGATTGCCCGTGAGCGTGACTGGAGCCGAAAGCTAGAAAAAATCGTGGAAGAAGCTCCCAACTGGGACATTGGTTTTATGGCGGGGGTGCCGGCTTGGCTCCAAATTATCATGGAGAAAATCATTGAACGCTACAAGCTGAAAAATATCCACGAAATTTGGCCAAACCTCAGCGTTTTTGGCCACGGTGGGGTTTCTTTTGAACCTTATCGGGCTGGTTTTGAAAAACTCCTCGGCCGCCCGCTTATTTACATTGATACGTATTTGGCGTCCGAAGGATTCATTGCTTTCCAAAATCGTCCGCACGCTGATGGGATGCGGTTGGTCCTCGACAATGGCATTTTCTACGAATTTGTGCCTTTCAACGACAAAAATTTTACCGAAGACGGCGAACTCGTTCCCAATCCACAAACCCTGATGATTGATGAAGTGGAAGAAGGCGTAGACTACGCGCTGCTGATTTCCACCTGCTCAGGAGCGTGGCGCTACCTGATTGGCGATACGATTAAGTTTGCTAATAAACAACGCGCCGAAATTACCATTACGGGACGCACAAAGCATTATTTGAGTCTTTGCGGAGAGCACCTTTCCGTCGAAAACATGAACAAGGCCGTAGAGCTAAGCGCCGAAGAGTTGGGAATCACCGTGAAAGAATTTACGGTAGCGGGCATTCGTCACGATTCGCTTTTTGCGCACCAATGGTACATCGGTACCGACGACGAAGTAGACGCCGATGCCCTGCGCGATAAGATTGATGGCCACCTCAAAGTGCTCAATGATGATTACATCGTAGAGCGGCGTCATGCCTTAAAAGATGTTTTTGTGACGGTGTTGCCTTCGGCAACTTTTTTAGGTTGGTTGGCCAAAAGAGGTAAAATGGGCGGACAAAATAAGTTTCCCCGTGTTCTGAAAAAGAACCTCATTGATGAATGGGAAGCGTATTTACAGGAACAAGGACTACAAGTTGAGACCGTTAATCTAAAATAAACGCCCCTTTCTAAGTCTGCTTTATTCCGATTCATAGGCAGGAAATTACACTTCAGCGAGCTGCCAGTTGCTACTGCCCTTCGACAAGCGCCATCTTTGCGTTGTCGAAGGGCAGTATTTTTTTGCATCGTTTATCGCATTAAGTTACTTCGCTCACGGCACATTCATACAACCACTTTAAAAAACAAAAAAGTAAGCCATGAAACGAATTAACTCTTTTATTGTGGCCACAATGGCCTTTCTGTTGATGACCCTTGCGGGTTGCAAAAAAAACGAAATCGAAGGTGAGCCTGCAGATGGCCTCCCTTTTGTGGGTAAACGAATGGTACTTGCCTCCTTTATCATGGACCCAGCGGTCGACTTTGATGGGGATGGAAAAGTGGATCCCGATTTGATGGTTTTTTTGCCAGACTGTGAAAAAGACAACGTCATGATTTTTGAAAAGGGCGGCCGATTATCGGGCGATAACGGTGCTAAGCGTTGCGATGATGACAGTCCTGTGCAAGGAAACACGGGTAGCTGGACGTACGACGAGCAGACCAAAATGTTACGTATTGTGGACGGCGACGACAATACCGATATTTCGGAGCTGAAAGTCATTGAGGCTTCCTCTAAAACCCTGAAAGCGCAGGTAGAAGTTGAGGAAGATGGTTTTGTGATTAAAGCCATCATGACTTGGAAAGCGATATAAACGAGCACCTCAAAAGCTAAAAATGCCGAGCCGTTTGCCGCTGGCAGGAAAGGCAAAAAGAAGGTATTTTCAATCAAAACAACTACAAGATTGACCCGATTGAATGACAGATGGCTACGTATCATTGGCATCACATTGTTGATGCTGATGAGCGTATCTGTCAATAATTACCTCCAAATGCCATTCAGTTGGACGGTTGCTGGGCGGTTGATGCTTACAATGACTTCTATTTTGGCTACTTGGCACCTCAATCGTTTTGTTATTTTTAAGTTTAGAGAACGGTATCCTTTGGGTAGCCAGATTATAAAACGGCTTGTTTTAACGTTTTTGACGGGGATGCTTGGGACTACGCTGGTGCTTTGGCTGACGGGTATTGCGAGGCACTGGCTTATTTATCAAACGCTGGATGATTCTATGGCCCAACAATATGCCACATTTACAATCAACAATCATCGGCTTTCACTCTGGTTTTATGGAGTCGATTTTGTGAAGGCAACCATTATGTTTCTACTTTTTTTGCCGGTGTATGAGGCGCTTTTCTTTGCCGTCGAATCCCGAGAAATAACAAACCGACTTCGGCAATCAGAGCGTGAAAAAGAAGCACTGGAGAAAACCAATCTTCAAAGCCAATTGGAAGCGTTAAAGCAGCAGGTAAACCCGCACTTTTTGTTCAATAGCTTGAACGCGCTCGGAACCCTCATTGAGGAAGACCCACCGCAAGCCTCCCTTTTTTTGGAAGAATTGAGCACCGTGTATCGTTATTTACTGCGGAGCAATGAGCAGAATCTGACCACTTTAGCGGCCGAGTTAGACTTCATTCATTCGTATACACATTTGCTCAAAACGCGCTACGGAGCAGGGTTAAAGATATCTATTCATGTCGATTCAGTTCACGAAGCATTTCTGTTGCCTCCTTTGACGTTGCAATTGTTGGTTGAAAATGCCGTTAAGCACAACATTATTTTGCCCGAACAGCCGCTTTCTATTTCGGTTTTTACGAACTCCGACAATCAATTGGTGATTACCAATAATTTACAGCGAAAAAATACCAAAATACACTCAAATGGTCTGGGGCTCAATAATATTCTGACCAAGTATAAAATGTTGGGGCAGACCGTTCCGACCATTCTTGAAAATGAAAATCAGTTCTCAGTTATGTTACCTTTGATAAAATATAGTTGACGCCTCAAAGCCCTTTTGTACCTTTTAAAAACTCTATTCTTGAAAAATTGGCGTTTATGGCCGATTTTTAACCCATTAATCTTTGCTCACTATGAAAATTTTAATAATTGAAGACGAGGAACTGGCCGTTCGAAAATTGTCGAAATTGTTGTTGGATTTGGATGAAAGCATCCAAATCGTAGGAACCTGCGCTAGTGTGAGGGCGTCAGTAGCTTGGCTGAATGCCCATTCGGGCGAGTCAGCGGTGCGGCCTGATTTGATTTTGATGGATATTGAGCTGGCCGACGGGCAAAGTTTTGAGATATTTGAACAAACCACCGTGAGTGCTCCCGTCATATTTACGACTTCGTATGATGAATACGCTTTGCGCGCTTTCAAAGTCAACAGTATTGATTATTTGCTAAAACCCATTAAGCGGCATGAGCTGGAAGCGAGCTTGGATAAGTACAAACGAACGCATTATAATCAAAATGGAGCAGTGGCTGGAAAAAGTGAAACCAGCGGTGGGGTCGATATTGATGCATTAGTACAGCAACTCCGCCAACACATTCAGCCGGCTGATTATAGGCGGCGTTTTTTGGTGAAACACCTGCAACAATGGGTGCCCGTTGAGGTGAGCGATATTGCCTATTTTTACTCCGAAGAAGGCGTTAGTTTGTTTAAAACCGTTCACAATCAAAAGTTTTCGCTGGATTACCCCTTAGATGAGCTAGAGGCGATGCTTGACCCCGCCCATTTTTTTCGGGCCAATCGTCAATACATCGTTCACATCAATACGGTGCAGCAGGTTCATCCCTATTTTAACAATAAACTGAAGTTAATTCTCAAGCCAAACACCGATGATGAAGTGCTGGTAAGCAGAGAGCGGGCCACGGATTTTAAGCGTTGGATGGGTAAATAAAAACGGAGGGCAGCATTATTGGGCTTTGGTCCAAACCGTAGTTTTGCCAAATGCTGCAATGCCTACGTATCCCCTGATTTCTAACTTTCCTTCTTTTAGTTTCAGAAAACCGTCGTAGGTTTTGCCGCTTTTGGGGTCGTATACTTTTCCGTTGCGCCATTGGTCTTGGTGGAATTCAAATTGTTCCAAAATGAGCAGGTTTAATAAGGGGCGCCCTTTCAATAAAGCGTTGGTGTTGTTGGCATCTTTTCGGGATGTTTTGCCGTCGGCTTCGTAGAGTTCTTTACCCCAAATCAGTTTTCCGAAATAAAGACTTCCTGATTTATAAATTCGGATTTTGCCGTCTTTTTCGGCGTTAAACCAATCACCCAAAATCGCATCCGCATTTTGAGAAAAAGTAATGTTGCTGATTAAAAATAGGGATAATGCGGCAAAAAGGAATGTTTTCATGGGCTTGCTGTGAATGGCTGATTCAACTTTACAAAACTAAAAATTTATCATTTAGTTTTGCAAAGAAGGTTGTTACACAGCACGATACTCAATCACAACAGGCTCATTTCACCCGCTAGAGGTTTTGCCAATTCTTCGCGGATGCGCTCCACATCGCTTTCTCGCGCCAAAATGCTCATCATCTTGGTAATAGCGGCTTCGGTGGTGATGTCGCCGCCGCCCACAACGCCGATTTTCTGGAACCACGTACTGGTTTGGTAGCGTCCCTGCATCACGCGCCCGCCGTCGCACTGCGATACATTCATGATGACTACGCCGCGCTCCGTGGCTTCTTTCAGTTCGTACAAAAACCAAGGTAGGGTAGGGGCATTGCCAGCACCGAAAGTCTCCAGTACCACACCGCGCAATCCGTTGATATTGAGGATGGAACGGAGTACATTTTGGGTGATGCCCGGAAACAACTTCAGAATGGTTACATTTTCATCCAAAGGCAGCTGGGTCTGAAAAGGGAGTTCTGGACGATACGGCGCGATGTAAGGGTAATTGTACTCAATCGTCACGCCGACTTCGGCCAAGGCGGGGTAATTTTCGGAGCGAAAAGCATTGAATTGGGAAGTCTCTTTTTTCTTGGCGCGGTTGCCCCGCAGCAGATAATTTTGAAAATAAATGCATACCTCTGGCACCAACGGGCGGCCTTCCCACTGCGCCGCCGCAATTTCTAAGGCTGTAATGATGTTTTCACGGGCATCTGTCCGGGCAATTCCGATGGGCAACTGTGCACCCGTCAGGATAACAGGTTTGCTGAGGTTTTGGAGCATGAAACTCAACGCCGAAGCGGTATAAGCCATCGTATCGGTGCCGTGTAGAATCACAAAACTGTCGTAAGAATCATAATGACGCTGAATCAACCGCGCCAAGTCCATCCACACATCGGGGCGCATATTAGATGAATCCATGATTTCTTCCAAACTCGTAAACGTAATCTCGAAGTCTAACCGCTTGATTTCGGGGAGTTTGTCCAGGATTTGTTCAAAATCAAAGGGGACGAGTTGGCCTTTTTCAAAGACCATTCCGAGTGTTCCACCCGTGTATATCACCAACACGGAAGCGCGCGGACGGTTGGGTAAAACGGGATTGATGGTGACTGATTTATACGCTGGCATGGTTGAGAAGTGTTGATGATAAAGGAATCGTTTTGAACGACGGTATGTTTAATAAACCATTTGGGTCGCATTCTGGGTTGTTATTCGGGCGAGTTCTTCCACCGTAATTTGCATTAAGTCAGCGACTTTCTGTGCAATAATCGGAATATACGCGACTTCGTTGCGCTTACCGCGATACGGGACGGGCGCTAAATAAGGGCAATCGGTTTCGAGTACGATGTGTTCTACGTCGATGTAAGGCAAAACCTTGTCTAGACCTCCGTTTTTAAAGGTAGCCACGCCCCCAATTCCTAGTTTGAAGCCCAATTCAATCGCTTTTTGGGCCTCTTCAAGTGTTCCCGTAAAACAGTGAAAAATTCCTTTTAGCAGTGGATTCCCAACTTGCTCAATCAGCTCAACGACTTCCCAAAAAGCACTGCGACTGTGAATATCAATCCAAAGATTGTGTTTGAGGGCCAAATGGCATTGCACCAAAAACGCTTCTTTTTGCTGCTCGACAAAGGTTTTATCCCAGTACAAGTCCATGCCAATCTCGCCAATGGCTACAAACCCCCTTCCCAACTTTCCCCCTGTTTGGGGAAGGAGTTGTTGCTGGGCTGCTTTATTGAGCCAATTTTCTACGATGTACAGTTCTTTTTGAAAATCTTCTTTGACATACGTAGGATGCAAACCCATCATGGGCAAACATACATTTGGATATTGCTCCGCCAACGCCATCATGCCGTCGATGGTCGTGTGGTCACAATTGGGCATCCAGATTTGGGTAATGCCCGCCTTAAAAGCGCGGTCCAGCATTTGGGTGCGGTCTTCATTAAATACTTCGTCGTAAATATGAGCGTGGGTTTCTATCATGAGTCGTGAATGGAGAAAGATGAAGCGCTTTAAATACAAACATTTTTCAGTTTTGCATTGGTTGCGGGTAGCTTGTACGGTTTTCTATTTTACGGTTTTTCAATACTCCCGCCCTTTCCAGACGGTGGTTTTTCGTAGATAAAAATTAATCAGCATCACAAAGTTCATAACGATGTGGAAAAGCCAGAAAAAAGGGACGCCAATAAAAAGGTGAGGTTGTTGCAGCCAATTTAAAATACTGACCAACCAAGTACAGACCCACAGAACGTATAAAAATAAAATAACAAGGGCGGCTTTGGGTATAAAAATGCCTAGAAGCACTATAAACGGAAGGAATAATGCATTGACATACACCCCGATACGTTGCCCCCAAGGCAGGGTCATGGCGCCGTGCATCCAGCGTTTTCGTTGAATCAATAGTTGAGAAAAGGTCGGAATCGGCTGGGAAAGGGTCAGGACGCGGCGGTCAAATAATTGAACGAACTTAAAACCTTGGGTCACGATAGCGTGAAAAAGAGCGTAGTCTTCCGTGATTGAAAAACCTACTTTTTCATACCCTCCCACGGTCTCAAAGGCTTTACGACTTACGGCCATGTTGTTGCCCATCGCCGTAATGGGGACCCCAAAAAGGGAAAATAAACGTATAAATGAAAGATAGTACAACCATTCAATGGCTTGCATCAATCCAAAAATACCTCCCCCTTTTATGGTTGTGGTACCTGTTACGATGCCCACGTTGGGTTTAAAATGCGAAAGCATGTTTTCAATCCACTTCTCTGGTACTTCGATATCGGCATCCGTAAAAAACAGGAATTCGCCCTGCGCCCGCTGCGTCAATTGGGCCAACGCATTGGTTTTTCCTTTCAGGGTCGATGCCCCGCCTGAATTTGGAGCGGGAGTAATGTTAACAAGTTCAAAATGAGGTTTGTCCCGAATAAACTCCCGCACCAACGCCCCCGTCTCGTCTTCCGAAGCATCATTGCCGATGAGGATTTGCAGGTGTTCTGGTGGATAACTCAACGCCGCCACAGACTGCAAACAAGCGACGATATTGTCCGCTTCGTTGCGAGCGGCGATAAGAACTGATACTTTTTTCACACCCTACTTTTTTGCAAAGGTAAGGGTTCTTGGGTTGTATTTTGAGTTTCAAAACGGGGTATTCGTTGGTATAAATGGCAATGGAGTTGCCTTGTTGCCTTAAAATGAGGCTTTTATCATTAATTTTTGTTATGGATTGAACGGGAAACGAATGGGAAATTGTTAGGAGAAAATAGACTATTTACCCCCTTCATTGATTGCTCATTATCGTATGGCTACACATCGACTGATCACTAAAGTTAAAAACAGTAAACTCCTCGAAAAAGAGGAAGAACGCCGTGACGTAGGATTTGGAACCCGCATTACCAATGACCGCGGGCGATTGATGAAATCTGACGGGTCTTTTAATGCGCGCCGAGTCAATGGCTCATTTTGGGCGAGGCTTGATATTTTCCACCGCTTGACGGGGCTTTCATGGCCGATGTTTTTTCTGGTGGTATTTATGGTATATTTTGTGGTAAACTGCTTTTTTTCAGTGCTTTATATGATGATAGGCGTAGAAAATCTTCAGGGGATTAAGGCCGTTAGTACGATGGAGCAGTTTTGGGGAGCGTTCTTTTTTAGCGCCCAAACATTGACCACCGTGGGCTATGGGCACGTGGCCCCCGTAGGGCTAGTGGCGAGCGGACTGTCATCTATTGAGTCGTTGGTGGGGGTGTTAGGCTTTGCGATTGCGTCGGGTTTGGTCTATGGACGGTTTTCTCGTCCCGTTCCTAAAATTCTTTTTAGCCGAAATGCTATCTTTGCGCCTTATTTGGACATCAACGGTTGGATGTTTCGGATGATTAACGAGAGTCCGACGGAGTTGGTGGATGTGCGCGTAGAAATTTCACTTTCACGATTGGAAACCCTCCCCAACGGACAGCGTTCGCGGCGTTATTATCCATTAAAACTGGAACGTAACCAGGTAAATTTTTTTCCATTAAGTTGGACTATAGTGCATCCTATCACGGAAGCGAGTCCTTTATACGGTGCTACGGAGGACAGCATGGCCGAGTCAGATACGGAGTTTCTGGTGTATATTCGGGCTACCGAAGAAACTTTTTTGCAATCGGTACATGCTCGGTATTCGTTTCGGTACGAAGAAGTGGTGTGGGGTGCAAAGTTTGTTCCCATGTTTGACAGCGGTAAGCGGGACGATATTGTGAGCGTAGATGTTCAAAAAATACACGATTATGAGCCCAAAGAGTTGAATTAAGTTCAAATCCTTTGTTGTAAAATGACCGATAATGGCGACTCAATGCGTAAAAAGACCACCAATTACGCCAAATATTCGAGTATTGGCTTGCAAATGCTCGGAACCATCGGACTGGGAACCTATGCGGGAGTAAAGCTGGACGAGTGGCAAGGAAATAAAATTCCAGGTTGGACATTGGCATTATCTTTACTTTCTATCGCTGCTGCCTTGTATAATTTCATTCGGCAGGTCAAATCCTGATTTCTAAGAGAGATGTGACCCAATATATTTTTGTAATACTCCGCACTTACCTGTTGTTTGTTACCTATTTCGTTGATTAACTTTTATAAAATGTTTCGAACTATCCTTTTTACGTTCTTTTTGGGAATTGTACTTTTTACAGCCGATTACTTTTCAGTCGGGGCCTATATCCATCCTGAAAAATGGACTATTCTGGCCTTCTTCTTCGTGGTTTCGTTGCTTCAACACCGTTTGATGGAGCAGGGTTTTAGGGAGAATAGAGAAAGATTTGTTCAATTTTACCTGACCACGGTCGTCGTTCGTCTCTTAATGTGTCTGGTATTTGTAGGGGTATTTTTGTATTTCAAGGTGCCCTCTCCCAATAGCTTCGTCGTTACCTTTTTTGTATTTTATTTATTTTATACTTGTTTTGAAATATACGGATTGTATCGTAACTTGCGCCGCGATTTGGAATAGGAGCGTATTCTTTATTTGTAATTCGTTAATCGTTAGTTATGTTTCAGACCTTACGTCATACATTTTTCGCGACATTCGCGCTACTTTTTGTTACTTTTTCCGTTGCTTTCGCCGAAGAACCGGCTCATGACCATGAAGCCAAAGAAAGCAAATTCAACATTGGTGAGATGATCATGCACCACATCGCAGACGCCCACGAATGGGAATTTGCGCATGGTTTGTCAATACCGCTTCCGGTCATTATTTATGACAATGGGGTGAAGGTATTTTCATCGAGCAACTTCTACCACTCGCCCGATGCTACCCACGAAGATCACGAAAACCACGTGTATCCCAACAAAGCCTTAGGCTACGTATTGGAGCATGAGCACATCTACCCAATCGGGGCAGATGGCAAAGCCAACAAAGAAGCACACGTATTGGATTTTTCCATTACTAAGAACGTAGCTTCTCTGCTTTTAAGTGCCATTATTCTTTTGCTTATCTTTACTTCGGTTGCCAAAGGTTATTCCAAAAATAAAGGAAAAGCTCCTTCGGGCATCCAGTCGTTTTTGGAGCCTATCATTCTGTTTATTCGGGATGAAGTGGTAAAGCCCGCCATCGGCCCTAAGTACGAAAGATACTTGCCTTATTTGTTGACCTTGTTTTTCTTTATTTGGGTAAACAACCTCCTTGGGTTGGTTCCTGGTGGAGCAAACTTAACGGGCAACATCGCCGTAACGTTGATTCTGGCGGTTATTACCTTTATCATTGTTCACTTCAGCGCCAATAAGCATTATTTCGCTCACTTGATTAAGCCAACGGGTGTACCTGTTGCTTTGTTACCGATTATGATTCCGGTAGAAATCGTGGGCGTATTCATGAAGCCTTTCTCATTGATGGTTCGACTTTTTGCCAACATCACGGCGGGTCACATCATTATCCTGAGTCTTTTAGGTTTGATATTTATTGCCAACAATTTAGGCGGTGGCGGTACCGGTTGGGCCGTGAGTCCGTTGGTCCTCATCTTTACGTTGTTTATGAACGTTATTGAGTTGTTGGTGGCGTTTTTGCAGGCCTTTATCTTTACGCTCCTGACGTCAATGTACATCGGAAGCTCCATCGAAGAAAGCCACGAAGCAGACCACGGACACTAATTTACGCGTACCATTTTTCATTGAATTCTTTTGTTTCACTATATAATAAATTACAATTATGTTGCTTCAAATCTTACTCCAAGCTGCTGCTGAAAGCGGTGCAGGTCTAGCGGTATTAGGTGCCGGTATCGGTGCAGGTTTAGCTGCAATCGGTGCAGGTCTAGGTATCGGCCGTATCGGTGGTAGCGCAATGGAAGGTATTGCTCGTCAGCCAGAGGCTGCTGGTCGTATCCAAACTGCGATGTTGATTATCGCGGCTTTGATCGAGGCCGTAGCTCTTTTCGCTGCCGTTATTTGCTTGTTGATTTCTTTCAAGCTCTAATTGCAACAAAGGGATTTCGTACTGTGCGCATTAGGCGTCGGTACGAAATCCTCTCTTTTGTAGTAAACAAGAGGAATTCTAAATTATTATCTCAAAACTGTAAACTGTATTCAAATGGAATTGTTAACCCCCGCAATCGGCTTACTTTTCTGGATGTTGGTGGTATTTGTTATCTTGGTGGTGATCCTGCGCGTAGCCGCTTGGAAACCCATCATGAACGGCTTAAAAGAACGCGAACATCAGATTCAAAGCGCGCTTGATTTGGCCGAAAAGACCCGTGCCGACATGGCTAAGTTGCAGTCAGACAATGAAAAATTACTGGCCCAAGCCCGTGCCGAGCGCGACAGCATTTTGAAATCTGCCAAAGAATCTGCCGACCGTCTGATTGCCGAAGCAAAAGACCGCGCAGGTATCGAAGGAAAACGCATTATTGAAGATGCACGTGAGGCCATCAATAATGAACGCGTAGCCATTGTTGCTCAAATGAAGAAAGAAATCGTCACGATTTCGCTTGATATTGCCGAGAAAGTGTTGCGCAAAGAATTAGGCGACAAGACCTCGCAGGAGAAATTGGTAGCTGATTTGGCCAAAGAAGCAAGACTTAACTAGTCAATTATCATTCAACATTGAACTGTTGATGTTCAATGGTAACTGTTCAATAAATTATGTCTGAATCTACCGTAGCATTACGATACGCCAAATCGCTTATTGACTTGGCACAAGAACAAAACGTGGTGGACACTGTTTATCAGGATATGCTTTTCTTCAAGCAGACGGCGGAAGAAAATCGTGGATTGATGTTGGCTCTTAAAAGCCCTGTGGTACGTCACGACAAGAAATTGGCTATTCTGGAAGGAGTGTTTAAGACCAGAGTAAGTCCGACTTCTTATACGATCTTTACCATCATCACGAAGAAAAACCGCGAAGGAATCATGTTCAGTATCGCGGAAGAGTTTATCAAGCTGTATGATGAGAAAAAAGGCATTGTCAAAGCGCTCATTACTTCTTCGATGCCATTGACCGCTCCATTACGTAAACAATTTGTGAGCATAGTAGCAGAAGCTACTGGCAAAACAGTTGAATTAGAGGAGAAAGTAGATGAGAAACTCATTGGAGGATACGTGTTGCGCGTTGGAGACCGGCAAGTAGATGCGTCTATTCGCACGCGCTTAAACGACTTAAAATTGAAGTTGCTCAACTAAGATATTTTTTATCTGCTTAGAGTGACAGAAGCCCTCATTGCTTTGCGATGAGGGCTTTTTTTGTTGGTTTTTTAATAAAATCTAAAATTGGCAAAAAATTTGAAGATTTGATACCTCAAACAGGTTGGCTTACCCCAGCTCAAATTACAGCCATAGCCGATGACATTGATGATATCCACATTGGCGAATGTAAACAGGTATATGTGAAACTCAACAGCATATCAGGCGGTATTCCACAAATGTCCCAAGCTTGGTGCAGAGATGTGATTAGAAGAATGAGATTTACTGATAATAACACAGATGCAATTAAAAACTTCGGAGAAGTATTATTTGAAGTAATTGAAGCAAGAAGAAAAACTTATGCACGTTCAGTCATGGGCGTTCATAAAACACAAAAACTCGTATGTATAGCCAGAATCAACTAACAACAAGCCAAATTGCTTTTTTTGAATACAAGGAATACTCTTTTCATCAGTATGAAAAATTAGCATTGGAAAGGCTTGAGAAGCATTCCGATATTAATGCTGTCCGTAAGGATAAGGAAATGTACTCTTTTATGACAAGCCTTACAGATATCATCCTCAAAACCTTGGTGATAGATAACGATTGGCAACAAGTCAAGTATTTTTGCTATACGCTGGGCAAAGTGATTGAGGCTGACCATGATGGTAAAAAAGACAATTTACACAAAGTGTTAGTGTACAAGGTAGATTCTCATCTGATGGCATCTTACCTGCTATGGTCTGATCATAGGGAATTGATACAGCGTTTCACTACGTTCAACTATGCCCAGTACGGCAATACCGAGAAAGAAATCTGGAATCGGTGGACGCTATTGGAACAGGGGATCGCCATATATGCTTATGTGATGTATCATTTGGCGAGTGGCATGTTTGAGCAAGTACACAATTGCATTGCGGTGGCCAATCGTCTGGCCACGAGCCGAAAATTCAGCCGCAGGCATTTCCCTATTCATGTTCGTATTTGGGAGGCTATTATGAACAAAGACAAAGAGGCAATCAAAACCAATATATTGCAGCTTATCAACAAAGCACACGGATTCTTTCATGAAGAATTATATGGTGAGGGTGACTTTATTTCAAGCCCTGCCATAGGGTATCTGAAAGCCGCATGGCTTTTGGGCATTGAAGTAGAAGTAGAGCATCCGCTTATTCCGATGGAGATGATGCCTGTCAAACCGCTTGAAAAATATGAAAATAGATATTGGTTTTTAATGGAAGAATAAATACCGTAACACCAATGGTTTTCAAATCAGATATTTCACATAGAAAACGCCCTCATTGCTTTGCGATGAGGGCGTTTTTTGTTGCTGTAAAAAGAAAAGTTTTGGAAGAAGAAAACAGCGTTACATCGCCTCAAAAATCTCTTCAATGGCATCGGCCAAGGCTTCGTCTTTTTCGGTCACTTTATCGCCCGCATCGTGCGTAGAGAGCTCAAACGTCACTTTGTTATAAACGTTTGACCACCAAGGGTGATGGTTCATCTGCTCGGCTACTTCGGCCACTTTGGTCATGAAAGCAAATGCTTCTTTGAAGTCTTCAAATTCGTATTCCTTTACGAGCTTATTGTTTTGTTCTATCCACATATATCAATTTGTTATGGTCAAGATTAACCGTTGGTATCTCTACTAACGATTAATCCTTCAGAACTGACATACTTTATTATTCAACGAGGCGAAAGATGGGTGATAATTATTCCTTGACGTCATCGTTGAAAAAACGCCATTTATCAAGCTTCCATCGCATCATACACCACTACTTTGCTCCACAAATGGGAGTAGTTTTTGATGAATTCCTGATGAATTGGATGGTCTTGGTATACCTTTTGCCCCGCCGTGTCGTCAAAGAACATCAGCTCCGATACATCCCAACTGGTATCTACTACGTCCCGTTTTTCGGTGCTTGCCAATACTCCCACGTGCAGTTTACGAATGGTTTCAATTTTGGATAGGGTTTTCAAGCCTTCTACCAGTTTATCACGGTCGGCTACGGAGCCTGGGTTTTTGAGCCAAAAGAAAACGTGGTGTACCAGTTGCTTTTTGGGTGCAGCTGCGATGACGTGGGCAACTGCCCCAGTTCCGACGAGGGTAGCGGCGGTTAGAAATGAACGACGATTTGATTTTTTCATAAAAGAATTAAATAGGTGAGTACCTGACAAAAATACGAAAACAGGTTTGACATGACTTCCGTTATTCTACGGTGACAGATTTTGCCAAATTGCGAGGTTGGTCTACATTTCGCCCTCTCATGACGGCTACATAGTACGAAAGTAATTGCAGCGGAATGGATGAAAGCAACGGAATAAGGATGTCGTGGGTTTCGGGTACTTCAATCACAAAATCAACCATGTTTGGAATCAGCTCATCGCCTTCGGTCACGATAGCAATCACGCGGCCTTTACGGGCTTTTACTTCCTGAATGTTGGAAACAATTTTTTCGTAGGAACTGTCTTTGGTAGCAATAAAAACCACCGGCATGTCTTCATCAATGAGCGCAATGGGACCGTGTTTCATTTCGGCGGCGGGGTATCCTTCGGCGTGGATGTACGAAATTTCTTTCAGTTTCAAAGCCCCTTCCAACGCAACGGGGAAATTCAGCCCCCGCCCCAGATAGATGAAATTGCGGGCGTAGGTGAAAATATACGCAATTTCTTTGATGCGGTCGGCGGCTTTGAGCACTTGTCCCACCTTCTGCGGAATCGCCGATAGGTCGAGGAGCAATTGTCGGTAGAGTTCTTCGGTAATGCTACCCCGTTTGTGGGCAATGGCAATGGCCATCTGCGTCAGAACCGTCACCTGTGCCGTAAAGGCTTTCGTACTTGCTACGCCGATTTCGGGTCCCGCGTGGGTATAGGCTCCCGCGTGGGTTTCGCGGGCAATGGACGACCCGACCACATTGCACACGCCAAAAATGGTCGCTCCTTTCGATTTAGCAAGCTGAATGGCCGCGAGGGTATCAGCGGTCTCGCCAGACTGTGAAATGGCAATGACGAAGTCGTCTTCGTTAATAATGGGGTTGCGGTAACGAAACTCCGAAGCATATTCGACTTCCACGGGAATTCGGGTGAGCTCTTCAAAGACGTATTCTGCCACCAGCCCCGCGTGCCACGACGTGCCGCAGCCTACAATGATGATGCGTTTGGCCTCGGCGAGTTTGTCCATGTAGTCACTTAGGCCGCCCAACTGCAAGGTTCCTTCTTCGCTGTTGACCCGTCCGCGCATACTATCGGCAATGGAGCGCGGCTGTTCGAAGATTTCTTTCAGCATAAAATGGTCATAGCCGCCTTTTTCAATGGCTTCCAATTCCAGTTCTAACTTTTGAATGTAAGGAGCCTGCCGCTCGTTTTCGAGATTAACGATTTTAAGCTCTCCCTGTCGTACCAAGGCCACTTGGTTGTCGTCAAGGTAAATGACATCTTTGGTATATTCAATGATGGGGGTAGCATCAGACGCAAAAAAGAATTCCTTTTCGCCCACGCCAATGACCAACGGGCTGCTTTTGCGGGCGGCAATCAGCTGCGTGGGGTCATCTTCTGAGATTAAAACGATGGCATAAGCGCCCACTACCTCCTGTAAGGCGAGCCGCACGGCCTCCTCCAGCGAACAATTGGTTTCTTGCTGAATGTCTTCAATGAAATGGACCAAAACTTCTGAGTCCGTTTGTGAACGAAATTCGTGGCCTTTTTTGAGCAATGCCTGTTTTAAACTGTCGTAGTTTTCGATGATACCATTATGGATAATGGCCAGTTTTCTATGGTTTGAATAGTGGGGGTGCGCATTAACATCATTTGGCTCTCCGTGGGTGGCCCAACGTGTGTGGCCGATGCCCACCGTAGCGTGTAAATCTTTGTTTTGGAGTTCATTTTCGAGGTCAATGACTTTGCCTTTCTTTTTGTAGATTTTTAGACCTTCTCCATTGAGCAGCGCTACACCGGCACTGTCATAGCCTCGGTATTCGAGACGTTTGAGACCCTTCAGGATGAGAGGACACGCTTCGCGGTGGCCCACATACGCTACAATTCCGCACATAGTAAGAGATGTTTTAGATGAGTTGAGGGACTCTGTGGTTTTTAAAAAAAATTATCAACCTAAAGAGCCCTAAAAACTTTTTTAAAAAACTTATTTTAGTACAATAAATATACCTAAAATTCTCGAAATTTACTGAAATATTACAAAAACAAAAAGAGAGCGGAAGTTTTTCCGCTCTCTTTTTAAATCCAATGTTTATCGTTATTTTTTTACTTAGTCACGGTATAGAATATCCTTAACTTCACGTTTTCTGGGGTGGGGTTTATGGTAAAACGGTCCACCTTATTGTTGATAAACGGATAAAAACTTGTTAAGGCTTGGTTGCCCGATACGTACGATTGTAGAGTAGAGCCCTGACTCGTTGGCATCAGCAACAAGGCGGTACTTTTCTTAAAACCGATAGAAACCGCCTGTAAATATGTGGTAAGTACAAAGTTATAATTACGGAATTTAGACGTGTACGGAACAATTTGAGGTAAAACGTACGACTGAAAAGTAGCCCCATCTACTGGGAGGAGTAATTCGGTGTCTCCTTTTGACCGTAACAGTCGGTTGCTTTCGTCGGTTTCGGCCATCGTAAGCGTGCTTGGCAATCCGTATAAACCTCCAACGTGCTCAGGTTGATTAGGAACAATGTTTAGCTCAGCACGATTGATGGCAACGCGCCCCTCTCCGAATAATTTTGATAAATACGGAAATTCAACCTTCGTCACAATACCGAGGGCATCCTGAACATAATTCAGTCCTTTGGTTTGGGCGGCGGGCAGGGGTTTCAACGGTTGAATCTGGCTTAGGGCAGTTCCTTGGCGGTCTGCTTGCATTTGGTTAAAGCGTTTCAGCATGGGAACCCTAAACACGTACGCGATGGTGTCGTTGGTAATGTGATAATAGAGGTTCAAACTGATTCCTGAGGTGGCTGGAGAAAAACCGATCACCATTCCATTGCTTGCTGATGGCACCAACGTAAAACCCTTGAGCTGTTGCGCAAATTTGAGCGCCGTACTTGCTTCCGTTTTTCCGCTCAAATCCAGCAGCTGCTGTCCTAATGTATTAGGGAGCTTGAACCGGAACGTATTATTGGTAGAAGGAGTCGGATTGAATTTTACACTAGACAGTGCGGCTGCGTCGTACGGGATACTGCTGTTATTGTAATAGTTTTTGCCCGTTCTAAGCGAATCACTCAAACGGTGAAGTTTGACCTCAAACGGTTGGAGGGTATCGCCATACAGGTAAGAATACGCAACATCCAGATGGAGTGAATCAAAGACATAGGTATTGGTACTGCCGTCTGAATTGAGGTTGAGTGTTTGCCCCATCTCAAAGAAGGGTTGTGCCGAAACCCGACCAAAAATCGGGTCGCGGTAGTTCCCTACGAGCATTTGTTGCGCATTGGAAGTGCGAACTGAATCCAAAAGAACGGTGCTGGTGCGAACGGTAACGGTGTCGGTAAACTGTACCTCTG
This sequence comes from Runella aurantiaca, assembly GCF_003339505.1. Taxonomy (GTDB): domain Bacteria; phylum Bacteroidota; class Bacteroidia; order Cytophagales; family Spirosomataceae; genus Runella; species Runella aurantiaca. Next base: position 99,951 of record NZ_QPIW01000013.1, on the reverse strand, counting down.
CGATTACTTCGGGCGGGAGTCCGATTTCTTTCGGGGCTTCGCACGCTGCCAGCAAAATAGCAAAAGCGATGACCAGGAAGCCAGCTGTTTTAGCCGGCCAATTCATTATATAAGTTGTAATAAGCGTCGGTATAGTTTTCGTCTTCTTCAACCAGTTCAAGCTTGCGTTCGGGCAATTCATCAAGGATTCTGTTTAAACTTTCACTAAAATCATCATCAGCTTTTACTACGGCATCGGCATACGCACATCCAATTTTGATAAAACCTTCAAAATCGGCAGAACGCAGATGCGCCAATGCCTCATCGCTGACGTCCATGGCTTTGGCTTTGTCTAAAATATCGCCTTCAAATTTATAGTTGAAAGCGTTGTTATAGACGGTGAAAACACACTTTGTATCCTTAAACATCGGATCGTTTTTGTAAGTGGTTTTCAAGTAAAGGGGAATAAGGGCGGTCATCCAGTCGTTGCAATGAACGATATCGGGAGCCCATCCCAATTTTTTAACGGTTTCGAGAACTCCCTTGCAAAAGAAAATGGCGCGCTCATCGTTGTCGTCAAAAAAGTTGTTGTCCTTGTCTAAGAAAACGGACTTTCGGTGGAAATAGTCTTCGTTGTCGATAAAATAAACTTGTAATTTGGCGCTTGGGATGGAAGCTACCTTGATTACCAGCGGTTTCTCATCGTCACCGACTGAAATATTAATACCAGAAAGGCGGACTACTTCGTGGAGGCGGTTTTTGCGCTCGTTGATGAGACCAAAACGTGGTACTAATATGCGTATCTCCATGCCCCGCTCTTGCATCGCTTGGGGAAGTTTTCTTACGTAGTCGGCTACCTCAGTGATTTGGAGAAAGGGATTTATCTCGCTGGCTACATACAAAATCCGTAGTTTACTCATAGGCTTTGGTAAAGCTTGATAGGATTGGTTTTGAAGAAAAATTTTGCAAAATTATACAAAATTTTGGCGATTTTCAACCATATTCCCCGAGATTTATTTGATATGGCCGAAAGATATTACCTTTGTTGCCTAAAATTCTCCTTTATCGAATCTATGAAAACTCCTTTGGTTGAGAGCTTGGTTGGTTGGGCCACGTTGGGCTTTTTTATTTTGTGGATTATGGAATTCCGTCGGACTCAATTTCAGGAAAGTTATTGGCTCTTAATGCTTAGCCTATCGTGTCTTCTGGGTTTTCAATACCTGCGCTATCGTCGGGGGGCAGTGCCACTTTTGGATAAGTATGACCCCAAAAAAGAAGTGAAACCAAAGGCGACGGTGAAGCCTTCACTTAAAAAGAAAAAATAAGGCTATCGGGTAGAAAAAACCTTGATTTTTTACAATAACCAGAGGCTAATTAAAAAAATACCGTCGCCTAAGGGGCGATAACGTTCATTGGAAAGTACTTTGGCCGACGAGCGTTTTAGCACGTGCATACACCCGCTCATGACAACGACGACGATTGCGGCCCTGACGCAATACCGGTAAGTGGTGAAAATAATCACAGCCAATGCTCCGACGATAATCAATCCCAGCAACCAATTCAGCACGGAGGAAACCGTTTCGGTACCCCACGCGATGGCGAGTGAAAAACCTTCGTCCAACTCCAGGGACTCAAACCATGAGAACAGTAATAAATTCTGGAAAGCCAATAAGCCATATAAACCCATCAACACGGGACTTTCCCACGCGAGGGTAGTCTCGGTCAAGATGGCAGGCCCCCAGATGCCTGCGGTGTATACAATCGCTACCAGCGGCTCTTTAAAAACCTGCGCCGTATGTTTGGCAGAAATCTGGAAGGCAAACCACAAATAGAGGCCCACTAAACTAGCTAAGCCGACGCCAAACCAGAGGACTTTTGAGGGTACCCAAAAAAGAAGCACCAATGAAATCAAACCCAACCCCAAAAGAATTTTAACCAGCCAAGGTTCATTTTTAGCGTGAAAATCGTGCCGAGGAGTAGGGGAGTGGTCAGATTTGCGATTGTCTAACAAACGGTCGGCGACGTAAATCATAAATACGGCAATTCCTACCAGAAGCATGGAGGCCCACGAAACCTTCCCGTGGCCGTCGGGCAAACGGCTCGCAATGATGTGGGTGACGACGGCTCCCGCTACCACGTCAAAACTAAGCCAATGCGCTCGTTTGAGGTAATAGTTAATGATAAAAGCCGTATCTTGAAGCCACTGCATATGGACGAAAATTGTTAGAATGAAGGATTTACGAAGTTGAGCGGAGACGGATTAACCTTTCGCTTTCAGGCTGCCTTTTATTTCACGAATGCGTTCATTGAAGTTCCAATTGTGAAAATCGACGTTTGGGAGGCAGGTCGTTTCCAGATAATCCATAACCGTAGGCGGGTGAATCACGCGTTCGCCTTGCCGCACATCAATGTATTTGGAGGTTACCCAAAGTACATTTTTGAGTTGGGTACGGGTGTCGTCGGTCATGTAATACTCCGTTACGGTGGTATCCTGATTAAAATAAATCAATCGGGACGTAATCCGAACCCACTCGCTTACCATAGCGGGGCGCACATACGCAATCTGGTGCTGATACACCACCCAGCTTTGGCCCAATTCCCGAAAAAGGCGTCCGAAGTTGAATTCGTAGAGCTTGGCTACTTGGTCTTCGCGGGCGTTGAAGTAATAATCAAAGTATTTGGCGTTGTTGAGGTGTTGCAAGGGGTCGCAATCCTGAAAACGAATCACCATCCGCGATTCGGGTTCTTTGGGATATTCTTTGCCGGGTATACGTTCAAAAAACATGAGAGTAACGGTAAAACGTTATAAAATAATTGATTGGCGATGCTTTTTTAGGGCAGCACCTTGGTTGAGTTAAACGTTAAAATGGGTTGCGTTGATTACGATTAATGGATGATGATTAATCTTTCACTTTACGGCAAACCAGCAGCCTTTTATCGGCGTTGGCGAGCGTTGTGGCCAGCAAATATACGTCACCCCCGTCTTTTAGTTTTAGTTTTTTGCGAAGTTCGTCGGTAGTACCCGGAAAATTTCGGAGGGTAAGGTTTGCTTTTTCGTTTGTTAGATAAGGTGTAAGTGCTTTAACATCAGCTTTTACAGTGGCAATCAGTTCAAAGGTTCTCCCGGGAAATAGCCGTACCAGACTTTCGGAAGTATAGAGGTGACTGTGGGGGGCAATTTTAGCAATTTGGAATTTTGCGGCGACCGTTTTAAACGCTCCTGCTTTCAAAATAGCGGCGTTGGGTTCGTAAATGTACCGAAGAGGGGTACTGAATTCAACAACGGTATCTGGCTCCTCCGACCAGTAAAAATCAAAGATTTGTTGGCTGCCGTCGTTCTTGAAATTAATGGTTTTGATGATAAGGTCGGTAGCGGGTGTTCCTATTTCCAATAACAATTCTTTGCACTCATTTTCAACCGCAACTACGTGAACCACACTGATTTGCGGCACTTCCAACAACGTTTGTGTCAGATCTAATAAAGGCGACACTTTCACAAGGATGTGGTGCGCCTTCTCCAAAAATAACGCCAAGTGCTTGGTGACGTCGGGTTCGCAATCCCCCAATCCTACCACTCGACGTTGGTCGGCGGTGCGGCGGGCGGGGTCGAGATAAATCCAATCCACTTTGGCATCCAACCGTTGTAAAAAAGCGATGGAATCGTCGCAAATACATTCGATGTTGGTGGTGTTCAGGATGTCGAAATTGTGGCGTGCGCGCTCGACCAGTTTTTCGTTTTGTTCGATGTAAGTGACCGATTCAAACTGTTTTGAGAAATAATAAGAGTCAATTCCCATGCCACCCGTGCCGTCAACAATCGTTTTTGAGGCCGTTTGGCTCATAACCTCGGTTTTGTAATGAGCGGTGGATTCGGAAGAGCTTTGTTCGACCGACACGGCGGGCGGGAATACCAAACGAGGCTCGGCACACCAGCTCGGTAGTTTTGTCCGGGCCTTTTGCCGAGCCTCAATTTGGGCAATGACAAACTCTTTTTCTTTGCCGTATTTGAGCCGTAAAGAAGTCGGATTTGCCTGACTGTTTTGTTGTATAAAAGCGATTTGTTCGTTAGATAGCATTGTACTTTGCAACGGCAACCACTAGATCGCGTTCAGTTTTTATGTCTAATTTTTCCTGATCCATCAGTGTTTTTAAGGCTTCCTCTTTGTCAGACAAAGCGCCGAGTACCGACTTTTTATTTCTTTTGATTTTCGTTAGGCTGCCGTCTGCTTTGAGTAAAAAATATTCGTTGGCATCCTCAAAGGTATCGTAGCGCACGTTGTTGCTGTAAGGGTCTTTATAATCGGCTTTTTTTAAGGTCTTGCTGATTAACTTTACCAAGCTGGTTTTTCCTTGGTATAAGGTCAAAAAATAGATGTCGCGCATGTCGTATTTTGGGGTATGTGCCGAGGGATACCTTTTAAATTCAAAATTTGCTTTTGTAACGGGGTCATTGATAGTGAATGAATTAACTTGGTACGGAAATACAATGATTGAATCTCCGCCGGGGCGTTTCATGACCAATTCTTTGGAATAAGCGTTGTATTTAAGGGGTACTTCTTTGAACACGCGCCCATCCACAAAGGCCATTTCTCCGCTAATCCATTCGGAAATGAAAAAAGGAGAACCCTTTAATCCTTCGTACCGACTATCGAAAGAAGAGGTGGTGTAGGTGCCCATGTTGAGGCGACCGTCTACGTCACGGATGAGGTTGTTGGCGTTTTCAGTTTGGGCCAAAAGCGAGGTACAAGAAGCGGTCAAAAAGACAAAAGTTAGTATTTTTTTCATGGCTTTTTATTTTTAAAGAATTCTTTCGCAAAGTAATTGAAAGTAGGTTGTGTTCAAAAGCTTACAGGCGCAAATTTAATGAATAGGTAGGGGTGGTAGAGATAAATTGAAAACAAAAAAAACGGGGAGGCCGACACAATCTGCCCGCCTCCCCGTTTTTTTATGTAGACCCGATGAGGGTTATCTCTCGCCCGATTTCTTAAAATAATTATCGGCTTCGCGTTTGTAGAAAGGGGCAAAACTCGGCGGTACGGTACGCAAGAGTTCGGTTTGCCGCTGTTTGTCCTTCACGTATTGCTCAAACTCCGCAGGCGGGTTGCGGGGTTGTGGCTTGGCCGTTTCGGACTTGCGTTGGGTATCTTCTTCCTGTTGACGCAATGCTTTTTCGGATTCTAATAACCGTGTTACGATTTCTTCCTGACGTTTGATGATCGTCGGATTGATACGTTTGTTTACCAAGTCGGTTTCGGTTTCGTCCATCTTATCCATCAACTCTTTGACCTCATTCCCCACTTTTCGGCCGCCTTCTGAGCCTTTTTGGGAGTCCATCAATTCCTTGAGCATCTGGCGGATACGCGCCTGCTCGGCGGCCATTTGCGCCAACTGTTCCGACATTTGCCGTCCCCCCATGCCGCCTTGGCCCTGACCTTGTCCTTGGCCTTTTTGCAATTGTTGGATGCGGTTGTTGAGCTGTTTTTGGAGCTCGCCCAAATTGCCCGGGCTTTTCCCTTTGCCTTTGCTGCCTTTCTTGCTGCCGCTGCCTGGGCTGGCCATCGCCATCATAGCCGCCTGCATTTGTTGGAGTGTTTGGCTGAGCATCAACGACAGGTTATTGATTGAGGTCATGGCAAACTGCTGTTTGCTGGTAGCCATGTTGAGGCGACGTTCGCGGATGTAGCGCGTGCTTTCGGTCATGTGAAACTTCATGTCGTTGAGCTCACGGGTCACAAACGTCTGGATTTGCATGACGCGCTTGGCGAGAGCGTACAGACTGTCTTCTATCACCTTGGCATCATCTTGAAGTTTGAGTTGTTCCTGCGCCAGTTTAACAAAACGCGGGTCCTGCAAATTGACCCCTCTAAAATCCTTCATGACGCGCTCTTGGTCAAACGAAAGGTGAATCAGGTTTTCCAGAATATCGCGCAGGTTGTCCATGTTTTCGTCCATTTCCTGCATTTCGGCGCTCTCCATTGACTCTTCCATCTGCTGCGCCATCTTTTTCATGGACTTCGCCGCTTTTTTCTGAGATTGGGAAGCGCTCTTGTTCTGCTTTTGCTGGAGTTGTTTGGAGCTGTTTTTCTGCTCTTTTTCCACTTCCTGCTGTTCCTCCTTGCCCGTGTCCATTTCCTGCTTATCGGCAAGCTCTTCGTTCAATTTTTCGAGTTCTTCGATGTCCTTTTTGGTTTCTTCAAACTCTTTATTTAGTTCTTCCTGCTCCTTTTTGAGCTCTTCTTGCTTGGCATCTTCTTTGCCGTCTTTACTTTCTTGGTCTTTTTGTTCTTTGCCTTCTTGATCTTTCTGGTCCTTACCGTCTTGGTCTTTCCCGTCTTTATCTTTCTGGTCTTTCCCGTCTTTATCTTTCTGGTCTTTTCCGTCTTTATCTTTTCCCTTTTGGTCTTTATTTTCTTTGTCTTTGGCTTCTTGCTCTTTACTCTCTTTTTCGGTTTTTTCCGCCAGTTTTTCCTGTTTTTCGGCCATTTCGTTCAAATCCTTCTGAATTTGCTCCGCTTTTTGTTGGAGTTGAAGTTGCTTAAACATCTCCAATGCTTTTTCAATTTCTTTCTGAGCATTGAATTCCTTGTTTTTTAGCTTATTCATCAACTCCTGCATCTTATCGTCTTGCTGTTGTTGTTGAAGGAGTTTTTCAAGTTGGTCGTACAGTTTTTTGGTTTCGGGGTCGAGCAATTCTTTCATCAGTTTTTGCAACTGCTCCATTTTTTGCTTCATTTCGGGACTTTGCTCCGCAAAACGTTCCTGTTTTTCTTGGGATGTTTGCGTTTGCTCTTGCATGCTCTTCATGTCGTTCATGAGCTCTTCGCGCTTCTTGAGCAAGTCCTCGATTTGCTTTTTATCCTGAAAATCCAGCTCTCGCTCACTTTTCAGACGTTGGTCGAGTTTCTCCAACTCTTTCTGTAGATTCTTGGCTTTCTGTAGCGTTTTGTTGATTTGGGCTTCGGTTTTTTCGGCGGCCTTATCGGCTTCGGCCCGCACTTCCTCTTTAGACGGAACCGCAAAATCAATCATGCGCGATTTGGCCGATTTTGGTCCATTTACGCCGTCATTGTCCCACACCTGAACATAGTATTCGATGCGGTCGCCGGGCGTGAGGCGCAGACTGTCTACGTACCATTGAAAGTAGAAAGTCTGGTTGGTCGTTGATTTGTTGAATGGAATCCCGAACCCTTTATAAGCCACTTTCTTCTCGTCGGTCTTGTCACCTTTGCGGCGTAAATTATAAAAGACGCGTAGGTTGGAGAAGCCGTAGTCGTCGGCAATATTACCGCCTAATACGAAGTAGTTGTATAAAGTCGTATCCTGATAATTTTCTAAAGTCAGGGTCGGATGTTTGTCGTTGATAACGTTGAGAAAATAGCTGATTTTCTCGCGGTTGTTTGACTCGTCGTTTTTGAGCTTGATTTCATAGTTGGCAGACTTCCGAACATTTTTTCTGAACTCATATCCGCCCGTCAGTTTGCTTTCGGCCGTATACGCGTTTTTGTCGCCTTCAAAGGCCAAGGCCATTTCTTCGGTGGCATCGGTGTTGAAATCCCAGGTGATGGTTGTTCCTTCGGGTACGGTCAGGTTGCCTACATTGCTCAATTGTTCGGCTGGCTTGCCTAAATAAGCGGGATATTGAAGAGTAACATCAAACGACAACAGGCTGGGACGCTCGGCCACGATTAGTTTATAATCGCTTGATTTATAGCCAGCGGCTTCAAACTGAAACTCAATGGCCCGCTGCACATTTTTGAAGGTATAGCTGTAGGTATCGGCGTCTTCGGGTTCGAGCTTAAACTTGGCTTTATTGTGAACTACATAAACCGCTTCGGGCAAGGCGCCGCCCGCGAGCGAAACCTTCAACGTAAAGTCTTCATTGCGAAATGCTTTTAGATTTGTATTGTCGAGTTTGAAGGTAAAGGGTGCGTCGTTGTATTCTTTCTCAAAGTGAATAATGCGGTCAGAACTGTTGGCAAAAAAACGCGGATTGATCAGCAACACCAAGCCAATAGCAGCCAATGGGTAAATGGCGTATTTGAGATACCGACGGTTTTGGTCAATTTTGACCGCGTCTGAAAACCGAACGATTAATAATTGTTTCGATTTTTGTTGAATACTGGCTTCAATCAGGTCGGTTTGTGCTCCTGATAAATTACGTAACTGTAAGGTATTGATGAGTTTATCGCCGATTTCGGGAAAAAAGTTTCCGATTTGCCCTGCGGCTTCTTCGTCCGAAAGCGATTTACGCAAACCGTACAAATGCACCAAAGGCGTAACCACCCAACGCGCCAATGCGTAGCCCAAAATGGCCAAAAATCCAAAGAAGAGGGTGCCGCGCACACCAGAACTAAAGCGGCCAAAATACTCGATGGTATTTACAAATAAGTATGCCGACAGCACAAACGCCGCCGCAAAAATCACACCTTTGACGAGTTGATTCAGGTAAAATTTCCGCTTATACTCACCAATGCGCTCCTGCAATACGGAAAGGGGTTGGGTTTTCATATAGTGGTGTTTTGAACGGTGCTTAAAGGGTTAGAATATAGCTTCTAAAGATAACAATAAATTTAACGCAAAAATGATGCAAAAAGTAGCGAAGACTAAGAAAGATTCTGATAATAACGCAAATTGGGGGAAGATTGTTGGAAAAAAGCCATAAAGGCAACCCTTATGCTTGCCTTGAAACGAAGAAGATATAGCGTCTTGCGGGTCGGTTGGTAACCAAAAGGTGAAAAATAAAATAAACCGTAGGGGCAGGCTTTACGTCTGCCCTCTTCACTGCAAACTGGGCAGACGCAAGGCCCTCTTCACTGCAAACCGGGCAGACGCAAGGCCCTCTTCACTGCAAACTGGGCAGACGCAAGGCCCTCTTCACTGCAAACCGGGCAGACGCAAGGCCCTCTTCACTGCAAACCGGGCAGACGCAAGGCCCTCTTCACTGCAAACTGGGCAGACGCAAGGCCCTCTTCACTGCAAACTGGGCAGACGCAAGGCCCTCTTCTCTGCAAACCGGGCAGACGCAAGGCCCTCTTCACTGCAAACTGGGCAGACGCAAGGCCCTCTTCACTGCAAACTGGGCAGACGCAAGGCCCTCTTCACTGCAAACTGGGCAGACGCAAGGCCCTCTTCACTGCAAACCGGGCAGACGCAAGGCCCTCTTCTCTGCAAACCGGGCAGGCTTTACGTCTGCCCCTACAAATTTATTCGCCGGGGCGATAAATGCGCTCGGCATTGTTCATGACGTCTTTTTTGTAGAAAAAGATTTCTTTGAATTGGCCGTTGATGTACCCTTTAACTTGGTCGGTAAAATGCGGTGAAGTTGGGTCTGTGCTGGCTCCGCCCGTCAGAATGGTCTTGGCTTTGAGGGTTTTGCCAAATTCGATTACCGCCACAAAGGTATTGCCATTGACCCCGTAATGGGCTTTTGCCTGCGGAACTTTGCGGCTTGAATAGGCATTGAGAGAACCCAGCGGGCCTGGTGTGGCGGTCACGGCCCAACTTGGCCGACTGTCGCTGAAGGTCTCGCCTTCTTTGATGCGTTGAAAACGGTTGATACTGCCCCAAGGCACTTCCCAAGTGCCGAAATCTTTTTTCAATTCCTGAACTACTTGGGCTAACAGCGCGAGTTGTTCTTTTGGCGTGATAAAATCGGTGGTGAGGTTGGCGCCGTTGGTAACCGAATAGTTCTCTTCGTTGGCAATTGGTTTTTTGAGGCGGGCCACGTTCAACGGGATGATTTTTTCGACCCACATAACGCCCAATGTAGTGGCAACGGAGGTGGTATCGGCCCGAAAATTCCAGTTTCGTAATGCTTGAATCGGGCTAAAAAGCTGCACGGAAACGGAGTCCGTTTGGTTGGTTTCAAAGGCTTTGACCAAGGTTGGGATAAAACGCTCGGCATTGGGCAGGTAGGTGTCATGGGTCGCCGTGATAACGTCGTCAATCGTGGCGTTTTTTAGGTTATTTAGCAGTCGCACGGCGTTCATGGCGCGCGGGGTATGGCCATCGGGTAGCATGTAGGAAGGCTTGCGACTCATGAGGGTATCAAACGCCCCCGCGCCGTAGAGAGGGGTAGAATTACAATTTTGTACCCAACCGTTGGCGGGATTGATATAATGCGGAATCTCGCTGAGGTCGTGCGTACCTTGCCATTCGGTGACAGTGGTGCTGCCGCCAACGGGACGTTTCCAATCGTACGCTGGGTTTCTCTTCGGAACATAGTTGCCGTGCCAATAAGCGATGTTGCCTTTGCGGTCGGCGTAGATGATGTTGTTGCCGACCATGACGCGTTTACCAATCGTCGATTGAAATTCTTCAAAACTTTTGGATTTCATCTTCTGCCAATGTAAGCCCAACAGTTCAATGTTGGCGTCGGTACTTTTTAGGGTAATCCATTTTTTATCCCTGACCGCCACGACTGGGCCGTGGTGGGTGCGGTAAATGGTGAAGGTCTTGGATAACAGTTCATTGCCTTTTTTATACTTGACCGTAATGCGCGAACTGTCAATGCCGCGCTGTTCGCCATTGTAGCGGTAGGAGTACTTCCCGTCTTTCTTTTCGACGGTTTCGGCATAGAGGTCTTTGGCATCGGAAAGGGTAATGGGGTGCATCCATCCGCAAAAATCATTAAAGCCTTGAAAGATATTGAATTGACCCAGAAACGGCGCACCGTATGAGTTCAAACCCTGTTTGCTGACCAAATGTATTTCGATTCGTCCGTAAAATTCGGAGTGTGGATTGATGAGCAACATCGCTTTTTTACTCTGCGTTTTTGAAGGGGCCAGCGCCCAACCGTTGGAGCCGCCCGCTTCTTGGTAAAATTCATGATTGGCTTCTGGCACGTACGACAGTGAAAGCCCCGCGTCTTTGGAATAAAATTGACGAAATTCAAGTTCGGTAAGGTTGCTACCAGTAATAGACGGAATATTATTCAGCAAGACCATCCACGGCTCTACGCGGGTGATGAGTTTCGGCTTTTTGGCAGGATGTGAAATCATGTAAAAGTTGATGCCTGCCGCGTAGGCATCGCATAGTTTGCGGAGCCATTTGGGGGTTTGCTGGTAGAGTTTTAGGGCGCGAGTCGAGTCAATAAAAGTTCGTGCCCACAGGTCTTGGTACAATTCCCGTTCGCCTTGTACTTCAGCCAGCCGCCCCAATCGTGTGATGAGGGTATTTTCCACTTTCTCAAAAAACTCCTCGCACTGAATGTACATCATGCCAAACACCGCATCGGCGTCGGTTTTGGTGTACACATGTGGCACACCCCATTTGTCTTTGACGATGGTGATGCGCTTGGCTTGTTTTTGGAGATTAGCGATTTCGCCCGGGGAGAAGGTTTGAGCCTGAAGCAGGGCTGTGCTGACAATAATAAAGGTGAGGATTAGGGTAAAGAGTCGTTCCATATTACGATTAAGTTTTTTAACTTGTTGATGATAAGGGGAGTCGTAGTATGGCAATTTAGAAGATTTTTTGTAAAAGCAAAAAAGGCACCTCCTTAAAAAAACACCGATAACGGCATAAAAAAACAAATACCAATAATAATCCAAAAACTGCGCCAGAAAGCATCGAATGGGGCTGTTGTCAAGGTGGCGCGGCCTTTGTAGATTTATAAATGCATTTTCATTCCTTCATGCGAAGCTTTAAAACCCAATTTTTCGTAAAAACGAATAGCGTCTGGCCGTTGTTTGTCGGTGGTTAATTGTAGAACATGCGCACCGCGTTCTTTGGCGCGTTGGATTGCCCACATGAATACAGTTTCACCGATACCTTGGCCACGTTGGTCACTTCGGATTCTGACGGCTTCAATTTGGGCACGTATGCCTCCCTGATAGGTCAAATACTGAATAAAACTCAGTTGTAGGGTCCCGATGATTTCGTTTGCGTCGTTTTCAATCACAATCAGTTCCTGATTTACGTCGTTTTCGATGTTAGTAAATGCTTCATAATAGAGGTCTGGCAGAGGGCTTTGATAGTTTTCTCTCAGCTTACCTAACTCATCGTCGGCGAGCATTTGGACGATGAACGGTATGTCCTGTTTGGTTGCTTTTCTGAACTTCATAAAATGTAAAATGTTTTTTGCTACCATTTTTTCGCTTTTGGCGAGGCTTTTTGGATTTTTTACCCACTCGCTTTCTTCGAATTGCTTCGACAACGGTCGCTGCAATATTTTACTTCGTCCCACACTTTCTCCCATTTTTTTCGCCACGAAAACGGTCTGCCGCACACTGGGCAGGTTTTTTGGGGAAGGTTTTCTTTTTTGACGTTTTTCATGCGCTACACAATAATAATGCCTTCCTGTATGTCGCCGAAAACGAAGTGTTGTTGGTTCATAAAACGATACCCCGAAACCCATGCCAACAGTGCGTCGAATTGATGCTGAGTTTTGGGATACTTCGCTAAACAAAGTTCAGGAATAACTTTGGACAACATTCCACAAAGGGATTCCATTTCGTTGGTGGTCAGTTTTTTGTGATAATGGTCCGACAGCAATGTTTGGGCGAGGGCTTTGGGATACACTTCGCGGGTTTCAACGTTCATTTTTTCTTGTAGGCGTTGTTTCAATTCCATGGCGCGCGCGGTTAGCCCGCCCAAAAACATCGGTGACATGGCCTTGAGCGCCACGTCGCATTGGCGGTAATGATAATTGGAGAAACCCGCAATGGATTGATAAACAGCGGGTAAAGAGAGAGGTGCATCCAGAAAGATAGTCGTTAGGGCTGGACGGTTTTGAGCCGACTGACACTTGGTTATCCAGTCAATGATGAATAAGTCCGCGTCTTTTTTATCGGCTTCATAAAAGTGAATGACTCGACCGTCGTGGTGACAAACCACCGTATTGCCCGAGGTTTTGGAGCCATAGTCAATCCCCGCAAAAGTGCTCAACATCAGCGTTTCGCAATTTTGTTGAGACTGATGCTCCGTTGTTGCGAACAGTGAAAACGGTCAATGGTATCATCGCGTAAAGCCTGATGTTTGGTCGAGCGGCCGTTCATACGTTTGCGCCACATCTCAAAACTGCTACGTTTCATCTGCGACCGCATGAGGGTAATGACTTCTTTTTCGGGCAGGCCAAATTGTACCTCAATTGCCTCAAAAGGGGTACGGTCTTCCCACGCCATTTGTACAATACGGTCGATGTCTTGTTCGGATAAATTCATTTTGTACAAAGCTTATTTGTACGTTTTAACACTTTTTAAGAGGTTTTGTTCATTTTAAAAACCCCTATTTTATATCCTTCACGCACCGAAAGCCTACGTGAAAAAGGCTGGTTTCGGACGTTGAGGAAGAACGGCCTGATACGCGGTAGCCATGACACCAACCGGGTTCGCAGAGAAATGAGCCGCCGCGTTGAGCGCGTTCTGGCGAGAGGTCGCCGTCGCGGGTGGGTGTGCGGAAGAGCGCTTCGTAGTTGAATTTTGGGTTGGACTGCCATTCCCATACATTGCCGCTCATGTCGGTGAGGCCGAGGGGAGTTTTGCCAAACTTTCCTACAGGCGACGTATACGCAAAACCGTCTTCGTTGTAGTTCTTTACGGGAAATTTCCCCTGCCAGATATTGGCGTTGTATTTTCCTTGGCTTTGGATGTCGTTGCCCCACGAATAAATAGTGCGGCTGTTGCGGGCGTTGCGGGCGGCGTGTTCCCATTCCAACTCGCACGGCAGTCGTTTGCCCGCCCATTTGGCATAAGCGTTGGCGTCGTTCCACGAAACCTGCGTTACGGGGTGGTCGTCGTCGGCGGCAGGAAAGTCAGGGCCCATAGGATGATGCCAGTTAGCGCCGTCTTTCAAAATCCATTGTTGGCCCGTAGATTCGTCGATGATGCCTGCATTGCCAAAGGTTTCGGCTTCGGTTTTGTAGTTAGTAGCTTTGATAAATTTTCGAAATTCAGCCACGGTGACGGGATGTGTGTCCATCCAAAATGGCGCTATCTTGGCCCAAAAAGAAGGACGTTCCTGTTCCAAGCCTTCGTCAGAACCAATCTGCACCAATCCCCCCTGAATGTAAACCATATCAGCGGGTGCTGTTCCCGATTTGACATTGATCATTGTTGTGTCCTGGGGCTTGTCCAAGCCAAGATAGCTGACGGTTTGGGGGAAATTGAGTTTTTTTAGAAACTCATTATTAAGTTCAGTTGCTTGGGTGGTTGATGTGTCAATCTGTTGATTATCAGTTTTTTCTTGGCAAGATAAAAAAGAGATCAGAAGGGCTGAGCCGTATAAAAGGGGGAGGAAGGTGCGTAACATAACCAAGTGAAAAAAGTGGACAATTAAACCTTGGAGGGTTTGGTCCATCAAAGATAACGAAACAGAAAACAACCGCATTGACGGTATTAAAAAACCATGAAAAAAACACACATCATTCGCACCATTTTTGTAGTGGCGCTGGCCATTGGAGCCCAATTGTCATTTGCTCAACGCGAGCCCATGGACCCACAAAAGCGGGCTGAGCGCGTTTCGGCAGATTTAAAACAAGCGTTGACGCTCGACGACGCTACCACCAAAAAAATCTACGATTTGGAATTGGGCCGCACGCAGGAAGCCCTGAAAATCAGGGAAACCAATGCTGGCGACCGTGAAGCCATGCGGGAGAGCATGAAAGGCATCAATGAAAAATTCCAAACGAGCCTAAAAGGTATTTTGAGTGAAGACCAATTCAAAAAATACCAAGAATGGCAAGCCGCCGAGCGCGAAAAACGCGGGCCTCGCGGTGGTGGAAATCGCAGAAGAAAGTAAGCGTTAACATAACGTCGGTGAGGACTGCGCGTCTGCGGCTCAAACCCTCGCCGACGTTTTTTGTCCAAACCCTCGCCGATCTTTTTTTATACGGCGCTTTCAAAATGCGCCAGCCATTGCTTTTTTCCTTCTCGACACCATTGACGGAAATTTTCGCCCACGGGTTGATGCTGTGGTAGATAATCCATCAAGACCGATAAATCAAACCGTTTGGCTGTCACGCCCGCACCAACTCGCTCGGTGTCAGCAGCATTACAAGCTTGTTCGTAGTGAATTGGGACCACCATTACGGGCTTGTCCAAATACATTGCTTCGCAGACGGACTCAAAACCCGCCGTCGTAACCAAGGCTTTACAGCCCGCTAGTTTCTCTAAAAATTTGGCGCCGTCTAATCGGTGCAGAGTGAGTGTTTCGTCAATTTTCTCTTCGGGTAGGGCGTCTGATTTACTCCAAAAACAATGCAAAGCTACTTCTGGATGCTTGAGGTGCCATTCGAGGATTTGGCCGTACAACGCAGGATGGTTGAGATAAATTAGAATATATTCTTTTTGGGATATAACCAATGAGTGAACATCGTGCCGCAACAGGGGAGATACTACATAGACCTGTTTGGAAGGTTGATCACTGAGGGCATCAAACGAAAGCGCCAGCATTTTTTTTGCCCCTAAAGCCGTAAGCCGGGAGTTGAAATTGACCAAAAAATGGTCTATGTATCCTTCTTTTGGGGTTGGGAAGTCAGAATGAAAAAATAAGTACTGGTGACCAACGCACACCATCGGAACGGGCGGGCGATACAGCCAATTATAGAGCCCACCCAAAATTTCGTAAAAATTGACAATGAGGTCGGGCTTATAGCGTTTTACGGCCTGGTTGATTTGTTTTAGGCTTTTTCCGAAGTGAATGGTGTTGGGCAAATGATGCACAATCGTTTTTTTGAAGTCAACTTTTCCTTCGGTATTAAAGACCAGATTTGGACTCGAAAACGCCTCTACGGGGGCTTGAATTTGGTCATAAAAAAAGGCGGGGATGGGCCGTTCGACCGCACCTCCCACCAATGCTGCTACGATCTGATACCCCGAATCGCGCAATGTTTGACTCATTGAAATGGCTTGGGTCAGATGGCCACGCCCTTCGCCCTGTACCAAAAAGAGAACTTTTTTCAACTGCTTTGGCTAAAATTTAATGCTAGCCCAAAGCACCGAAAAAGATATTAGCTCTTCATTACCAAATGATTATGTATTTGTTGTTTTTAGCAAACTCAATAGTTGAAAAAGAGACTTGCCACTACTCACTACCAACCCACATAACCTTCAGGCGTTATGCCTTTCAGGCGCACATAACAAATGGCTTGTCCGCGGTGGTGGATGATGTGGTTTTCCATGGCGTAGAAAAACTGCCATACTTGGATTTTGCCACCCGCAAATCCTTCCTCTTTGGCGAGCCGCTCCGGCGAAACTTCCCCCGCTACTTTTTCAACCCATGCATAAAATGCCTTGAATTCATCGGCTAATTGGGCTTTGGTAAGTTTTTCCCAATCTTTTTTATTTTCGAACGGATTGGAAATTTCCAATCGTCCTGCCAATTGCATGGCCGTGAACGTAACACAATGGACAAACTGCGTCCGAAAACTCATGGACTCAGGCGTGTATTTAAAATCAATATGTTCTTCGGGCATTTGATTAAATACCGTCAGCGTGTAGTCTTGTGAGCGTTTCCAAGCGACTCCAAATTCCTGTTTAAAGGTCTGAAGTTCTTTTTTGGTGCGTGAAAAACCCAAAAACGGCATAGATACGAATGCGCCCGTAAGGGTATTGAGTGCGGCTTTGCGGCTGATTTTCATGGAATACTGATTTAGTTTATTGAGATGAAACTTGGTGTGTTTTAAAACAAAGTCGTTTTATGACTCTAATGTAAAACCTGCCAAGTTTCAAAACTACTCTTTTAGGAGAAAACTATCGAATCCTTTATAAATCCCCCACCAACTGCGAGACAATCACGGCCTTCTCCGCGCCTTTGGCCTGCCATTCGTAGGCCAATAATAAGCCGTTGGCGGTGGGTAATAGTACTGGATACGCTGCATTTTCATGGTCGGCGGTGAGGAAAGAGGTGGTCTCTTTGCCGTTTTTGTCAATGATTTTCAGCGCAATTTTGGTAAAAAATTCACCGTCTTTCTCCACTGATTCGTCCCAAACCACGGCTACATTACCGTTGAAGTTGGCGATTTGAGGGTGCTTGGCGCGTACCGTTAAGTTAGCGGAAATTAGTTTTTCTTCGCCCAATTTTACGATTCTGATACCTGCTTCGTGGTTTTCAGATTTTCCGCTGAACCATGTTACAAAGAAATCATTTCCTGATTGCGTCATGCTTGGACCAGTATGTGGGCAGGCGTTGATTTTCCAGCGGTCTTTGTACACCAATTTAGGGGCGGTAAATGTCTTGCCACCGTCGGTCGAAACGGAGTGGCTCATGTCGCGGGTGCCGTCGACGAGCAGGTCGCGGTAGGTGAGGTGAATGTTTTTATTGGCGTCAACAAACAATGCCGTACGGCAGCATTGGCAGGCGTTGGAGTCCACCACGATTTCTTCCGAAAAGCCACCATTGGGTAATGTTTGCGTAAATTTCACACTGCGGCCTTCGTACTTGCCCATTTTTTCATCCAGCCATACAAGGCCCAGTTCACCGTTGGGTAAACGAACTATGTCGCTGAAGGAGTGGCCTTTGCCTGGCGTGGTATCTTTGTGAATGGCTTTCGGGGCCGACCAAGTTTTGCCGTCGTTGGTCGATACAACGTACATCAAATCTGCGGCGCGCGGGGCTTCTTTGGTTGGCTTTTTGATTTCAAAAGTTGCCCAAATGCTGCCGTCGGCTTTGAAGGCCATGCGCGGCATTCCTTCGGCGTGTACGGTTAATTCCGTTGGGGCATTAATTTTGATTTTCTTGCCAAATGTTTGCCCACCGTTTTCGGAAATAGCGAAGTAGAAATGAGCTTTGTCGCCGTCTTTTTCCACCCAGCTTAGTACGGGATTGCCACGGTGGTCGGTGGTGAAACGAGGCGTAGCGCCCGTGAATTTTTCGTTGGAAAGGGGCGTTGTTTTGCTTGATTCTTTAGGCCAAAAAGCGGATAAGCTAATAAAGGCGACTGCTGCGATGAAAATGGTTTTCATTTTTTTGTGGTTAAGAATGAATGATATGCGGAGAACGGAACACGGAGGTCTGATTAGTACTCCGTTCTTCTTTTTCCATTACTCCGTGTTCCGCTTGCGTTTATTTCCCCTTAAAATTATACTGCATCCCTACCGTAAACGTGCGCGGTGCGGCGGGCGTAAACGTGGTGCGGTCGGTGGCGGCGTTGCCGCGCGTGGCGTTGGTGGCATACAGCGCGTCGGTCAGGTTCATGACATTGGTAAAGATTTCAATGCCTTTCCACTGATACCCGGCGCGGAAGTTGACCAAGTCATAGCCGTTGTACACTACCGTATTGATTTGATTCTGATACCATTTGCTTACGTGTTGCCATTCTACCGAGGTGCGGAAATTTTTGAACCATTTGGGATAATAACTCACTTCGCCGTTCCATACCCAACGTGGTGCGGAAGGCATGTCCTTGCCGTTGACGTCTTTGAGCGCGTCGGAAGCGCGTTGGCTGAGGATAAATTCTACAAAACGGTGAATGGAATGGGTGCCGCCAAAACGAACAAATACTTCTTTGGAGGGCTTGTAAGTGATGCCAAATTCTAGTCCTTTGTGCAGGGTTTTTCCTGCGGCTTGGTAGTCAGTGGAGTTGTCTGGCTGGCGGATGTTGAGCAGTTCGTTGGTGCCGTTCATTTGGTAGTAAGTGGCATCAAGGTAGATTTTGTTTTTTAGCAACGACATCCAACCACCGATTTCTGCATTGGTAAAGGTAGCGGGGATGAGGTTGTAATAAAACAAATCGCCGTTGTCGGCTGGGGTAGGGCGTTTTCTAAAAATCGCCGTCAAGCCCGAGGGAGCAAAGCCTTTGGAATAATTGGCATAGATACCTTTTCCACGGCCTAAATCGTAGGTTACTCCCAATTTGGGCGTTGTTTGGCTGTATGATTTAGCACCGCCGATGGCCTGACCCGTGGTTTTGTCAACGTCGAGATTGTTGACAAAGTTGAAGGACATATTGTCGTAGCGCAGGCCTGCCGAAAGGCGCAATTTGGGCAAAGGCTCAAAATCATACTGCGCATAAAAAGCGGTATTATGAATGTCGGCGCTGTAGTTAGCGATTTGAATATCAGGTCGTTCTTTAAAAATAGTGTATTTCTCTACTGATTTTTTGTCGGCTCGAAGCTGCGCCGCCAAATCTACCTGATACGACCAATATTCATTGGGCGAAAAGTCAACGGTAGTTCCCGCAGTCAGTTTGGAATTTAAAAACGTGAAGCGCTGGGTGTGTTGGGCAATGAACCCTAAACTCTGGAAGTCACTTGAATTGATTTCACCCCGGGCCATGGTTGCGCCTGATGTCCACCGAATTCCGTAGGAGGGATTTTGACCGTGTTTGTTGTCCCGCGCAAAAACCGTTACGAACGACTGTGAGCCGTTGTTCCACTCTTTTTCAAACGTCAAACGTGAACGCAGCGAGTAGGATTTACGGTAGGTAAAATCGGTCGTGCTGATGTACTGACGATTATAAAACGCGACGCTATCGACGCTGCCGCTGGTTTGGGAATCATACTTGGCGTACGAAAGGGTATAAATCAGGCGCGCTTTTGGGGTAAAATGATACTCCAACCGCGCATATTGAGCGTTTTTGGTATAATCAGAGCGGGTCATCCAAGCGTCTTTTTGTTCGGCTACCAAACCGCCAATGTAGAGGCCAAATTTGCCGAAGGTAGCACCAGCGCCATATTGCACACGACGGTAGCCCCATTGGTCGGCTTGGAGGCCAATCCGGGCGGTGGGTACGGCGGTGGGGCGTTGTGAGATAAAATTGATGGCACCGCCCACGGCTTCTGGGCCATAAACCGACGAAACGGGACCTTTTACGACCTCAATCGAGCTGACGGTAAATTGGTTCATTTCCAACAGAGAGTTGTGGTTGAACACACCCATGGGCCGAATCGGTACGCCGTCTTCCAAATACAGATAGTAGGCGTTGGTGGTCATCGGTTGGCGGATGGCCATCGAGTGCTGTTCGTTGTTGAGGTTGACCATCATCACGCCGGGCGTTTTGTTGATGACCTCATAGATAGAACTTGCCTTTGCCTCATCAATCATTTTTGGCGTCAGTTTTGAGATGGCAATGGGGGTTTCGGTACGTAATGCGGCCTCGCGGTTGCCCGTCACGACGATTGTCTGGAGGTTTTCTACCGAGGGTTCGAGCGATACCGTCAGCAGATTGTTGTCCGAAATTTCAACTTCTTGACTTGCGTAACCAATGGTTGAAATGCTGATTTTTGCGCCTGTTGCCACATTTGAAAGGACAAAAAGACCATTGTTATCAGTAATCGTTCCAGTGTTATTTTTGAGGATTTGAACCGTAGCACCCACCACGGGTTCTTTGGTGACGGCGTCAAAAATTTTGCCTTTGACGGCCTGTTGTGCTGCCGCTTGGTGGACAACTGCTCCCAACAGAAGCAGCAGAAATAGAGGTATATTTTTCATTGTTGTTTCAAAAAATTTTGTGTGTCTTCGATGCTTTTGAGCATATCATCGCTTACTTGTTCAATCTTGATTTTTTCCTGCGTGAGGGCCTGAATCGCTTGGGAGGGAGGCAGTTTTTTGAGCGAATCGCCCTGGTAGTGGTGCATCCAATCCATCATGGAGCGGTCGGCTTCTTGGAGCTGCGACGCAAGAAACCGAGATTGCTCCAACGCCTGTTGCAGCGTAGCATCATTGGGCTTGATTTTGAGCAAGCTGTCGGTCTGTGAGATGTGCTTTCGGAGGGTGTTTTCCAGTGCCACCAACTCGCCCATTTTGGGCATGACGGCATCATGGATCATCATCACCTCCTTCTCAAGGGTATTGATTTGGACTTGCTCCCCGTTTTGACAGGCGGCCAGCCACAACACCCCACTGAATAGTAATGGGTTGATTTTCATTAGATTATAATTGCCTAGTTGTAAAAAAGCGTTACGATTCCTTCGCGGTAGATGGGAATGGCTTTTTTGTACAAAAAAATTAGGCAATCGGAGGCATGATGGGCTTGGATAAAAAGCCTTTTTGTACCGAAGAAGATAACAAGGGGAAATATTCGAAGTCGAGGTACGAAACAGGGGCTAATGCAAAGTCGAGGGTGGTTTCTTCAAATACTTCCTGAATGACTTTTTTGGCGGTATCGCTTTGTTTTTGGGCTTCATTGCGGGCTTGTTCTTCGGCTACTTTGTGGAGTTGTTTGGCCAAATAGCATTTGCCGTCGCAATGTAACTGAGGGGTAAAACGGTTTTCGCAAAGATGTTGAATGATGTATTCTTTGCGCAATTCAAAGTCCAGATACACAAACGGCACCACCAGTATTTTGAAACTGATTAGCAGCAGCAAAAAAAGGGATATGTACCGTTTGTGGTTCATGGATAGGTTTTTCAACCCTGCAAAGTTAAACGATTCTTGGCAGTGCCGATGATTAAAATTGATTTTATCGCCTTTTATTACCGAAAAAGCAGCATCTTAAAATCCGTGAGGGCATTGACTGAGTGCTCGACGTGGGCTTTGAAAGACATGCCGTCGCCGGGAGAAAGGAAAAAAGCTTCTCCTGCCAAGTTGAAGTTGGCGTTTCCCTCCAAAACGTACAAAAAAGCATCCGTCGGCGAAACGTGGGTGTTGAGCCGCTCGCCTTGTTGAATACTGATAAATACGGTTTTAAAGTGCTCATTTGAGTCGATTTTCTTGGTTTTGATGCCATCAAAAGGCAGTAAATCAGGGATGTTTGAGGTTTTCATATTTGTCTGATTAGTTGGGGACAATGACACCATCGATGATGTGTACAAACCCGTTGGAGGCTCGCACTGAGCCAATTACTTTGGCCTCGCCGATGTAAAGCACATCCCCTTTTTTGTGAAAAGTAACGTTGGTACCGTCTACCATGCCCATGCTTTGGCCATCCTGAAAAAAGTCGGCATCCAGTGCCGAGGTCATCACGTGGTGCTCTAAGATAGCTTTCAGTTTGTCTTTGTTTTCGGGTTTTAGTAGGTCGTCTACCGTGCCAGCGGGTAGTTTCCCAAAGGCGGCATTGGTAGGGGCAAACACCGTAAAAGGCCCCGCGTTGGAGAGGGCATCCACCAAATCGGCGGCTTGTACGGCTTTGACAAGCGTGGTATGGTCGGGTGAGCCAACGGCTACCTTTACGACATCTTTTTGTGATTCATTGTCTTCCACGGCCGATTGACCGCTAACGGCGGTAGTTTCAGTGGCGGTGGCTTGAGTACCAGATTGTTCGGCGGAAGATTGACAAGCCGCTAATGCCACGATAAACCCGAAGGCGATAAGGTTAGATTTCATTTTTGTGTTCGTTTTGGTTAAAAATTGGGAAATTGTGTACACGGGTTTAGGCGTATGTTTTGTTTTGCAAACGAGCCATTTTGAAAATATTCAGATACTCCATGTTTTCGCTACAAATCCTTTTTGTTGAAAATGCGGGCAGCCAAAGCGACGGGCCAAACCACCCAAACCATCAGCACCGACAGCGCGATGATGAGCCCGTAATTGGTGCTAAAAAAATCCTGAAAAACGGCTCCCGTAAAGCCCATTAGGGCCGAAATATCCATTTTCATCAAGACCATGATGCGCGCCAAGTCGGTAGGATTGAGGGCGGTCAAGAAAAGCATGACTTTTTCAAGCGGATAATCGCTGAACGAAAACAGGATGCCCAGCACTAACCCGTCGTACACCAAGGCAAAGTAAAACCAGATGACCAAGGCCAAGCCCATTCCTTTGGCTTTGTCGCGGGTGATGACGGCGGCCAAAAAAGCCAACGATACAAACGACAGGGTTAAAAGTAAGCCGCTTATAATCAAGACAATGCCGCGTTCGGTTCCTTCAAAAAGCATTGTCGGAATACCAACACCTACCAAAAAAGCCAAACTCAACGAGGCCGCGACCCCGATGTATTCGCTCAAAAAAATGCTTTTTCGGCTCAACGGTTGCGCTGAGAGTAGTTCGATAAATTCGTAGGAGTTGTAAAAATGAATGGTCGAAAAAATAATGCTGACCAGCGGCACCACCATCAAAATGATGTTGAGCAAGCTCAAAAGCCCTTTGTTGGGGTCGGGGTCGAAACCGAAAAAACTGAAACTTACGGCCGCCAGCAACAAGGTATAGCCCATGACAAACCGATTGCGGACGATGTCGTATAGAACGTATTTGGTAACTTTGTTCATGACAATGATTGGTTAGTGATTTTTTTAGAATCTGCGGTCCGTTTGGGTAAAACCTTGGTTTTATTGGTTACGATGAGAAGGGCAATCGTGACCAAATAGCCCAAAAATGCCACTCCGTTGATTAACCCGCCCCACTGACGCAGGGAAAGGTTTTGCGATAAATCGCCGATGACCCGCAGCACAATACTCGCCTGTAACAGCCCCACCCAAACGTAAAGCACTGAATGATAGGGCTTGACGTTTAGCCCCAATAAACTTGGAAAAATAATGGGCGCATGGGCCATGATCATGGTCATGACAAACCCAACAAAGAAGGCGTGCAGCACGGCGTCGTACAACCACGGCGAGCGGCTGCTGAGGGAAGCAATGAGGCCCGTAAACAAAAGCCAACTGTAGCCCGAAAGTAGCGTAATGCCCAGAAAGCGATAGCTGCCCGTTTTGGTCAGATTATGGCGTGCAATGTCGTTACGAATCAACCATTGGCCAATGCCTACCATGCTAAGGCTGAGCACGATGCCGTATCCAGTATGAAACAGCAACAAGCTGATAACAAAGAGGCAGAGCCAGCCAAATAGCTCCCAACGGTCGTTTTTTTTGACGGGCAGAAATCGCGTTAGATTAAGCCGCTCTCCAACAATCGTGAAGACAAAAAAGGCCATCCAACCCGCAAATGCCATGGCGTAAGAATTGGACAATGCCAGCGCCAAGTGGCCTAATGCCTGAAATATGGCCCCTATCAGTAGAAGAATATCGCCCGTAAAACGGTATTTTTGGTAGTTATAAATCGAGACCCAAAGGTAACCAATACTGCCCGCCGCCAAGGCAAAATAGCCAGCTTGGGCGGAGAGGTGTAGAAGCAACGGCAGGCTGCTCGCAAATACCAAAGGAACAAGCCAAGCCCATTTGTTTTTGAGTACGGCTACGCGTTCTACGGCAATCAGTGTACCCAAAAAACTCCCCACCATCAGTGCGCCGTGCAGCGCAGTAGCCTGCTCAATCAGGATGGGAAAATCCCAGCCCAATCGTAACCAACCCGCATAGACGCCCACGAGCATGGAGACCAGCGCCAAAGGAAGGATGAAGTAGATAGGATTGATTTTCATTGGTTTATATTTTTATTGTTTCCGACAACTTTGATGATGTTGCCGTTTTTGACATGATTTGTGCAATAGCACGCCCCAGTTTTTGTTCGCCAGTTTCGAGTTTAAGGTCATCTACTGAGCTGTAAAATTGTACACTGCCGTCTTGCAAATACAACACATCGGTGGCAAGTTCGTCTAAGTCCGACATGACGTGTGAGGTAATCAGAATCAGTTTGCCATTGTCGTGTTCACGCTGGATTTTTTCTTTCAACAACTCGCTCGAAAGTGGGTCTAGACCAGCGGTGGGTTCGTCCAAAATTAGGATAGGTGGATTGAACAAAAAGGCCAACGCGGCACTGACTTTTTGCTTGGTTCCGCCCGATAAAGTGCCCAGTGGTTTTTCAAACATATCGCGCAAATGAAAAGCCACTACCAAGTCTTCGTCCAATGATTTGGGGGCGTTTTCTTTTCGTAAATCCGTCATCATGTCAAACAATTGCTTGATTTTCAGATGGGTGGGATAACGACCTATTTGGGGCATGTACCCGATTTGGGCGCGGTAATCGTGACGATTGGCGATAGACCGACCCTCCACGTATATTGTGCCGCTGTCGGGGACCACCATCCCGAGCAACGTTTTGATAAAAGTTGTTTTTCCCGAGCCGTTGGGGCCAATCACCGCCACCACCCGCCCTTGGGGAAGACTTACGCTGACATTGCGCAATACTTGCAGCTTGCCAAACGATTTGTTTATGTTTTCAGCGCGAATCATGGGAGGTAATGCTTGAGGTATGTTTTTAAAATAGTGCATGTCAAGTGTTTATGTAACAAATCCGTTCTCCGACCTTCCGTTCTACCTGTTCCGATTGATAATCGGTTTCATCATGGGTGATTCATCTTTCATGCCTTCGGGTGTGATGCTCGGGATGATTTTTTCGATGCGGTCCAACAGCGTCACGGTAAAACTCCGGAGCAGCATCATGGCCTGTGGTATGCGCTCAACCACGCTTGCGTAGAGGCTCACGGGGCGGAAGGGCACATCGCCAATGCCGTCGCGGTTGAGGTCGTAGCCTTCGTATTTGTCCCAATAGTTATGGGCTACTTTGGTTAAAACCACATTGCCGTTGGTGGCTACATCGAAGGTGTTTCCTTTGAAGTTGTTGTAAACCAGCGTATTGTCGTCGCAATTGGCCTGAACCCGAATGGCGTAGCCGTTCTTGATGAATTGATTATGGGAAAACACCGAGCGACTACATCCTTCCATGTATACGCCGATGGTGTTGATGTTGAATGTATTTTGTTCAATGTGGCTGTCGGAGATGTCTTTCAGCAATAGCCCGTAGGCTGCGCCTCCCCAATTTTGTTCAAAAATGTTGTGCTTCATGGTCACAAACTTTGTGTACATGACGGCCACCCCTGCGCCGTTTTGGCGAAAGGTATTGTAGAAATAGCCGTTTTTATGTGAAAACATAAAGTGCAGGCCGTATCGAATGTTTTGATAGCTAAAATTGCGTTGGATGCTTGAATTGGTCACAAACTCAAAATAGATTCCGTCGCGGTGGCCCGCTACTCGGTTGTTTTCAACCCGAATGCTGTCGCATTTCCAAGCGTGGATGCCGTTTCCCGTATTTTGCTCTTCTTTGGGATTGCCGCGCACGTCGTTTTCTTGCACCAAACAATGGTCAGAGGCCGAAAGATAAATGCCAAAATAACTGTTTCTGACGCGGTTGCCGATGATGCGTACATGGCTGGATTCCAGTACTTTAATGGCCGCCCAGTCAATCATGCTCGTCATGCCTACGTTTTCAAAATGCAGGCCTTGGATGGTAACGTCATTGGCGGTAATGGTAAAAATTTCATTCTTAAACTGCCCGTCGAGTACGGGAAAGTTTTGACCGATGATGGTCAGAGGTTTGTCAATGATGATGTTATTGATGCGGTATAAACCTTTATGAATCAGAAGTGTATCGTAGGGATGGGCTTGTGCAATGGCACGTTTAAAATTTTGAGTAGCACTGATTTTCCAAGTACGGGCTTGCGCAGAAAAACTCGTTAGGAAGACCGTGACGTTTAAACAAATAGAGAGAAACCGCCAAAAAGCAGGAGCGTATCTGTTTTCTGACACAGCGTTGCGCGGAGTTTGAAAATCACCGAGTTGCACAGAGAAATGTTGAGGATACATCGTGTGATTCTGGGATTCACTCCGTGAAACTCTGTGACCTAAGAGAAGAGAATGAAACAGTACGCTCATGGTTGAAATCGTTTGGAGTACCTTATTTTGAGGCTTAAAAAATGGCAACTACTTCTTTCCACGTCAGCATTTTGGCTTGGGCAAACTCGGCCTTGTTGGCAGTAGCGAAGGATTTGGGGCTGAATGCCGCCACATCGCCGCGCATCGGGCTGCGAAAATCTTTGCTGCTTAGAAAAACCGCCGTTTTTACGTCAATCAATTCGCCAGGATTACTGTAATCATTGACCACCAAAAATGCGAGCGTTGATTCGTCCAATTTGTTGACTTTTAGGTATTTTACCATGCAGCTCAGGTCGTCAAATTTAAAGGCTTTGCCCTTGTCGGTGACGATTTCGGCGGCGTATCGCTTGTCTACGATGGTCATTTTGCAAAATTCGCAGGCATCTTTTCCGTAGCGAATCGGCTCGGTTGTTTGGGTGCAACTTTGTGAAATTGTTCCCAAACTGATGATTGCCCAAAGCACTGCGGGCTTGATAGAGGATTTTTGAAAAGGCTTTTTAAGTTTTTCTGAAAAATAGAATTCGTAGATAAGGGCCATAACGACTACTACACCCAGAACCACAAACACCCATCCGCCCACGTCGGGCATCGAATACGCCCCAAAATTGAGTAATTCTTTGTAGCCGATGAGCGGTGGCTGATACGCCATGCCGGGTACTTTGATGGGTGCGTCGTCGCTGAGGTTGTGGCCGTATTCGTAGCCCCATTTCCAGAAATCATACAGCGCCACCACGCCCGCCAGCACGATTAACACGAAGTAACTGACCAGCATTTTTCGGTTTTTTAGCAAAGCCGTGAGCAGCCCGAATACGATGTAAAAGCCTACGGCATAAGGCAATATCTTAAATTCAGGAAACATTTCTTCCTTGATGTGGGCCATACCGATGTAGTGGTTCAGCCCGTTGATGATTTCTACATCACCCGATAATTTGGAAAGCCAAATTTTCATAACTAAGCCTTCGGGATATTGCGGTGCCCATAAATCAATGCGCCAAAGCGGCACGAAATAGGTCGCAATCAATGCCAACGAAGCTACCGCTATGCCGGCCCTTGAGATGTTGTGGATTGGTTTCATCGAAGTGTGTTTTAATTGCGTCAGGGAAGCATTTTCAACCCTGACGCAATCATTTTTAGCGTTTTGCTACTTTCTGTTCTGCTTCAGCCGTTGGGTTTTTGCCCGTTCCCCACGAAAGGGGGATTTTGCTGCCAGCGGGTGATACGCGCACGTATCCCTGCATTTCTTGGTGGAGTGCCGAGCAGAAGTCTGTGCAGTAGATTGGCGTAACACCTACTCTGGACGGTTTCCATTTGAGGGTACAAGTTTCGCCAGGCATGATGAGAATTTCGGCGTTGTTGGCCCCGCGTACCGCAAATCCGTGGGGTACGTCCCAGTCCTGCTCTAAGTTGGTGACGTGAAAATAAACGTCGTCGCCCATTTTTACGCCTTCGATATTATCAGGTGTAAAGTGCGACCGAATGGAGGTCATGTACACGTGTACTTCGTTGCCTTTACGTACTACTTTGGCTTCTTTTTCTCCTTTGGCTACGTAAGGGTGGTTATTTTCTTCCAATTTGAAAATCTTTCGTGAGTTCTTTTCGACCAAAGAGGCGGGGATAGCTTCGGCGTAGTGCGGCTCTCCAATGGTGGGGAAGTCAAGCAATAGCTTCATTTTTTCACCCGAAATATCGTACAACTGCGCCGATTGAGTCAATTCAGGGCCCGTAGGCAAGTAGCGGTCTTTGGTGATTTTGTTGTACGCAATCACGTATTTTCCGTGTGGTTTGGAGGTGGGTCCGCCAGGAATCGACAAGTGACCTACCGAATAGTACGTGGGTACGCGGTCAAGTACTTCCAGAGATTGAAGGTTCCATTTTACCAATTCCGAAGAAACAAAGAAGGAGGTAATGGCATTTCCTTGTCCGTCAAACTCGGTATGCAGTGGCCCTAGGCCTGGTTTTTTCACTTCTCCGTGCAACACAGCTTCGTATTTCAGCACGGGAATCCCGTCAAAACTACCGTCAAATGTTTTTGCGGCAATCGCTTGTTGGATTTTATCAAACGAAAATACGGGGATGACAGCGGCCAATTTGCCCGAGCCTACAATGTAGCTACCCGTTGGGTCAACGTCGCAGCCGTGCGGAGACTTAGGACAAGGCATAAAGTACAGCATGTCTGGGCACTCTTTGGGGTCAAGTGTCATTACCTCATTGATGATGGTCGAGGTAGCGGAGTGCGTTTTTTCGTCGTAAACGTTGTGCGCAAACTTCGCCGCTTCTTTCTTGCCTTTGCCTTGGGCTAAATACTGCTCGGCTTTTTTCCAGTTTACGGCCAAAATAAAGTCTTTGTCTTTTTGCGAAGCATTTACTTCAAGCAAAGAATTGGCTTGCTCTGTGTTGTAGCACGAGAAGAAAAACCAACCGTCGGATTTGCCTTTTCCAGCGCGGGCCAAGTCAAAACTTACGCCCGGGGTTTTCAACTGGAACTTAATGCCCATACGCCCCGTGGTTTTGTCGATGCTGATAAAGCTGATGTAGCCTTTGAAGTTTTGCTTAAAACTATTGATGGATACGTCGGCGTTGGCATCGGGGGGCACCGAAAAGCGCGTTCCAGCCACGGCGTATTCGGAGTTGGCGGTGATAAACGGCGAGGAGTGATTGCCGCCCGAGTTGGGAATTTCGATGATTTCGTCGGTACGAAAAGTAGAAAGGCTGACGCGGGCAATGCGCGGCGTATTGTTGCCATTGATAAATGCCCACTTGCCGTCGTGCTCTCCGTTGGTGGTTGAAAGAGCCACGTGGTGAGAGTCATCCCAAGGTACAAATCCATGCGAGGTATT
Source organism: Runella aurantiaca (assembly GCF_003339505.1). GTDB lineage: Bacteria > Bacteroidota > Bacteroidia > Cytophagales > Spirosomataceae > Runella > Runella aurantiaca. Next base: position 70,724 of record NZ_QPIW01000013.1, on the reverse strand, counting down.
GAGCATGGGTTTGGTTTCCTCGCTGTATCCCCAGCCATTTTCGGCAAATTGGGAGAAAACAGGGATAATGCGCAATACCCGGCCCGAAGGTAAACCTACGACCGATAGTTGTCCGTTGAATCCGCCCGAGACGATATTGTAGAATTCATCGTGCTTGCCGGGGGCCACGTATACTTTTTGGGCGGCGTCACCTGCGAGCTCGGAGCCGCCAGATTTGCCAGCATTGTCGGGTTTGCAGGCAAAAAAGCCCCCTGCCAGCACCGCCAAAGCGATACTGCTGATATTAATGATTTTCATTGAGTTATTTGTTTTTTGATGTTTATACTTTCGGTCTGGGCGACCCCGTCTGGGCGACCCCGTCTGACCTTATCCTGAACTACTGCAAACAGCAAACTGCTTACTGCAAACAGCCCCCTCACTTTTCCCCATCGTTTTTGCGCATAAATTCAATGATGCTGCGGGCTTCTTCGGGGGTAATGTTTTGGTTGGGCATCCGCACGAGGCATTGCTCAAGGAGTTTTTGGGCTTCGGCGTCTTCGGCGAGCATCATGTCTACGTTGGTAATCATGTTGATAATCCACTCGGGTTTACGTCTTTTGGTAACTCCCGCCCAACCTGGACCTACAATGCGGTCTTCGGTGAGTTTGTGGCACGACGAGCATTTTAAGTCGTAGATGTCACTGCCTGTTTTGACCATTATTGGGTCGAGTGGATTGGTGAGCTTTACCTCTTTGACTTCGGAGCCGTGGGTTTCGGGCTGGTCCAGAATGGCCGTTGAGTCAACTTCGGGGGCTTCTGCGCGTTGTTCGGCTCCCTTGCCCGAGCATCCATACCAGATCAGGGTGGTCAGGAGCAGCAGGAACTGAATGGTTGTACGTTTCATCTTTATAGTTGATTTTAGATTTGAAAACAATGGCTTTGCAGCCTTTTGGTTTTGCAAACCTACGACCCGACCTACCCCCATTCTTATGGTTTCGGTCATAAAGAATAGAAGACTTTGAGCAGTAAAAATTAGTTATAAATACTAAGTAATTTTACTTAATACTCATAAAAAAAGCCCCAATTGGGGCTTTAAAAGTGATGAATATCGTTTTTTTAATGGCGTACTATCTTATGGTCTAGAAGCTCTAGTTCACCTAGTTCGGCTAGGCGTAATACTTTTTTAATGACAGTCTCTACTCTCAAACCTGTCATATCAGCAATGGCCTGCCGGGTAAAAGGTACTTCATAGCATGGGCTTGGATGCGGGACCTTATTTTTGAAATAATCGATGATGGTCAAAATCCTTTTTTCGGGATTTTGGGTATTCATGGCGTTGAGCAGCTTGGTCTTATGGCAAAGCCTGATAGCTAGCATTTTAGTGAATTCAAAATGAACACCAGGGTTGTCGCGTAATAGCCTTAGATAATCAACCTTTTTTAGTACCCAAATCTTACAATTTGTGACGGCTTTTGCATCGGCAGGGTAGCTAAAGTCCGCTATTAGGGGAGGTTCGCCAAAACTTTCGCCGTGTGAAAATAGCCCTTGGATATAGTCGTTATTTTCACCTGAATTAAACATTTTAATGCTTCCTTCTTCTAACTGAAAATAGAAATGAGCGGGCCAGCTTTCGTGAAAGATGTATTCACCCTTTGCGAAGCGGTTAAGTGAAGCACCATATTGCTGAAGTAGAGAAGATGGAATCACTGTCATAACTGTATTGAGTAGTATATTTTACGAAAAATGAGTATATATACTAAGTACCGCTATGACGAGCATCATGAATGGCTGAAAAAACAGGTTATAAAGGACAAAAAACAATCATTGACTGTGGAAATAGTCACCAAAATGATGGAACCAAAAAGTTTATGAAGGTAGAAAATTAGTTTTTCTGCAAACTTCGGGCTTTTCTGAGCAGGGCGGCTTTTTGTAAGGCTTCTTCTTTTTCGGTCACCAACGACCAACCGAGTTTGAAAGCAATACAAATAAATACACCTAACATAATGAACAGAAAGAATGGGGCTTTTATATTTGACTGATAGTAAGGCGATTGAAGAACTTGTGAGATGTAAAAAAGTAAATATAGCTGGGTTAAAAACATTGCGGCTATCATGCTTATTACAGAAGTTGGCAACTCTTTCAGGATGGCATTGGCTGTTTTAACAACATGCTTCAGAGGAGGTTCGACCAAAACCAGCTTGCCATTGGCATTAACATAAGATTTTGAAAGTTCAGAAGCCGCGTTTGATGGTTTCATAGGTAAGGTAATAGAATAAGCGGGAAATAAAGTGAGTGGGTTTTCCATTCCTCTATTTGTGCTAAAATTAGAGAATAGACAGCCGAAACCTCTCCAAAAACAACTTGACCACGTGCAATAACTGAACGACAGACTATTACATTTTACAAATGTAACGATATGGTATATTCAAAAGAATGATTTAAATCATTTTTTAATGTACAAACATCTACTTAGGTAAACGTATTTTCGTTGCTTATCAGCATTCTGAAGGAAAATACTTTACAAAAAACTCCAAAGATTATTTTATACTGAAAATGTTTTCATCATATTAAAATAGAAAACATTTTAAAGTGGATTTAATCCCTGAATGAGAAAAACAAAACAATAGACGGATTTAAAATCAACGGGCTGCTGCTTAGAAGACATTCGAGGTTATTGTGGGTAAAAGATATAACCATCGAAAAATTGAAAAGAATAAGTTTCAGGGCGAGCCCAAAAACTTATTCTATAGGGTTGTGTGTATTTGAAGCACTGAAGTCATGCTTCAATAATATTGGAGAACTAGGTGCTCAGAATTTTTACCATTCGAAGCATATCTTCGTTAATGGGTTTGGGCAATCGAATCGTATCCCTGAAAGGCGTGTAAACGATTTCGTTATGGATTATTCCGACCATCACATTTTTGTGATCGTTCATGAGGCCTTCCACGGCTCCCAACCCTAGACGACTCGCCAAAATCCGGTCATAAGCCGTTGGAATACCGCCCCGTTGGATGTGCCCGAGGGTAGTTACGCGAATGTCTATGTCGATTTCAACCCTTGATTTTATTTTTTCGGCTACTTCGGCGGCGTTGCCTTCTTCATCTCCTTCGGCGACTACGATGATAGACGAAGATTTTGAACGGTTCCAGCCTTGCTTGAGGGTTTCGACGACTTCCGAGATTGGCGTCAGTACTTCGGGGACCATTACGATTTCGGCGCCGCCCGCAATTCCTGACTGAATGGCAATGTAGCCAGAGTCACGGCCCATTACTTCAATAAAGAATACGCGGTCGTGTGAGTCGGCAGTATCTCTAATCTTATCAATGGCTTCTAGCGCTGTATTTACGGCGGTATCGTAGCCAATGGTGTAGTCGGTGCCGTAGAGGTCATTGTCGATGGTTCCTGGCGCGCCTACGGTAGGAATGCCGTATTCGTCGTAAAAAATGGTGGCACCCGTAAACGTTCCGTTTCCACCGATGGCAACGAGTCCTTCAATTCCGAATTTCTGTAGTTGTTCAAACGCTTTTTGACGACCTTCTTTGGTCATAAACTCTTTGCTGCGGGCCGATTTAAGAATGGTTCCGCCACGCTGTATAATATTACTAACAGAATGAGAAGTCATCTGATAAATATCGCCGGCAATCATCCCATTGTAACCGCGACGGATACCGTAAACTTCTATTCCGTAGTACATAGCAGTACGGACCACAGCGCGGATACAGGCGTTCATACCGGGGGCGTCACCGCCGGAGGTAAAAACCGCAATTTTTTTAATCATAAGTTAGGCATTAAGGTGGTTGCTTATTTTGGTAGGGCGCAGTATATACCAAACTGCATTCTACTAAAAACACACAAATTTATTTTCTATTTCGATGAAAAACCGAATATTTTGAAATTTTCTTGAAAATTTAACTTGCATTCCTTTGGATAGAACCTCTGCACAGTGCTGTGGAGCAGGATTTTATCGACTTGTTTTGCTCCTTTTTGGGTGTTGTATCTTCGTCAAATTCAACGAAAACTTTTTGAGTATTAAACAAACCCAATTCGTAAAATTACTACTTTTGCCTGAATGCTATAAACTTTAAATTATGTTCAGAAACCTTGCTAAACTACCTCTGATTGGGCGATTATTGTTGATTTTGTACCGTATTAGGGTCGGACTGAGTTTTGTATTAGGGGTAGTTGGTAGGTATGTTAAGTGGCTTTTCGTCTCAAAAGAAACAACCAATCTTACGTACCATCTTAGAGACGACAACTTGATTTATTTGGGACATTTTATTGCTGCTGTTACGGGTAAAACATACCAAGAGATTACATTATACTTCAACGAAATTTTAGAAGATAAAGCTTTCTATACGCACGTCGAAGAGTTATATCGCCATGGTGCTGATGCCTTTAAGTCAGATAAAGAAGTGCGTTTGGCCCGGCGGATTGGGTGGTATGCCATCATTCGGGTGGCCAAACCCAAAGTAGTGATTGAAACTGGCGTTGACAAAGGACTCGGCAGTTGCGTTATTGGGGCAGCTTTGTTACGTAACAAAGAAGAGGGTTTTGAAGGAACCTACTACGGAACGGACATCAATCCCAGTGCTGGCTTTTTGTTTAAACCTCCCTATTCTCAAATGGGTAAAATCTTATACGGAGATTCTATCAAATCCTTGAAAGAAATAAAAGCACCAATTGACGTGTTTATCAACGACAGCGACCATTCAGAAAACTACGAGGCCGAAGAGTACGAAACCATCAAAAATCAATTAAGTGCTTCTTCTTATATCATTGCCGACAATGCTCACTGCAATACCAAACTTCACGAATTTGCGTTAAAAACAAACCGTAAGTTTTTGTATTTTCAGGAAGTACCCAAAAACCATTGGTACCTGGGTGCAAGTATTGCCGTCGCTTTTGAGCAGACCAAACCACTTATTAAACCTCTTTAACTAAGAACTATTTTCGCCCTTCAAATTGATTAAGGAATCATAAACACATGAAAAAAGGAATAAATTTTAAATCATTAGTGCCGCACCTGTTGGTTATTTTAGGCTTTGCCATTTTGTCATGGGGATACATGAGCCCCGTTTTTAAAGGAAAGGTACTGATCCAAAACGACCCAGTACAAGCCGCCGCTACGTCGCATGAAGTAGCGGATTACTTCAAAAAAACGGGCGAATGGTCGGGTTGGACCAACAGTACCTTTGGTGGAATGCCGACGTATTTTATTTGGGGGCGACTTTCAAAGGGCGCAGTGGCGCCCATCGGGATGTTTACCAGTCAATTCGGACAAGGTAGTTATATTTTCTTTTATCTATTGGGGGCGTATTTGCTGCTTATTGCCCTCGAATGCGGTCTGTGGGCGAGTATTTTGGGGGCGATTGCTTTCGCATTTTTTTCGTATAACATTCAAATCATTGAAGCAGGGCATATTTCTAAAGTCAACGCACTCTCTTTTGCACCCATCATGATTGCGGGGATGGTGTGGGCCTACCGGGGCCGAAGTTGGCTGGGAGCTTCGGTATTCAGTTTTGGATTGGGGTTGGATTTATGGGCAAACCACGCGCAAATCACTTTCTATTCGGGGCTTTTAATGATCATTTTAGGGCTCTTTGAATTGGTAAGGGCTTTCCGCAAAAATTACATCGGTAAGTTTATCCTCGCTACTGTTTTTATCGCGGTATTCGGACTCGTCATTGTGGCAAACAACACGTCTACGTTATGGACTACCTTGGAATATACCAAAGAAACCATCCGTGGCAAATCGGAATTAAGCCCTAAACCGGGCCAAAAAAGCACCAGTGGCGGCCTTGATCGTGACTATGCCTTCAACTGGAGTTATGGCAAATTGGAATCGCTGACTTTGCTCATTCCGAATTTTTCGGGGGGGGCGTCGGGGGGCGAACTGGACGAGAAATCGGAAGTGTATAAAACCCTTGGTAGGTACAATATCCCTCCTGAAACCGCTTCTCAATTTGTGCGTCAAATCTCCACGTACTGGGGCGACCAGACGTTTGTTGGAGGAGGCATTTACGCGGGAGCCATCATTTGCTTTTTGTTTGTACTGGGCCTTTTCATTGCCGACAATCGCTATAAATACCCTTTTGCGGTTGCTTTTGTGTTCTTCCTTTTTATTTCTTGGGGAAAAAACCTTGCCATTGTCAATTATACCCTGTTTGATTACTTCCCGATGTTTAACAAGTTTCGGGCGGTGAGCATGGCCATGTCGTTGGTGCAGTTGTGCGTGGTGGTTATTGCGGCCTTGGGTGTAAAAAGCTTGTTGGCTAATAAGCCCAACTGGTCGGAGCTGAAGCGCCCTTTTTATATTAGTTTAGGATTGACGGGAGGTGTGGCGCTCCTTTTTGCGCTGGTACCTGGCCTGTTTGATTTCAGAAGCGAAAACGACCCTCGTTTTGTAGAAAACCTTACGCAGCAGTTTGGTAATAATCGGGCCGCAGCCAATGAAATCTACACGGCACTATTGTCCGACCGTAGTGATATGCTGAGAGCAGATGCCTTCCGGAGCCTCATTTTTATTCTCCTCGGTGCGGGGTTAGTTTGGGCCTATGCCAACCAAATGCTCAAAAATGTGACTGCCGTGGCGGCGCTATTGGCAGGCTTAGTTTTGATAGATATGTGGGCCGTTGACCGTCGTTATTTGAATAACGATAGCTTCCAACAAAAATATTATTCATACGACGACCTGTTTCAGCCTAGCCCTGCCAACCTTCAAATCATGCAGGATACGGACCCGAACTACCGTGTCATTGACTTGACAACGAGCCCATTTCAGGATGCAAAACCCTCGTATTTTCATAAATCATTGGGTGGTTATCACGGTGCTACACTGCGCCGGTATCGTGAGGTGGTAGATGCTCAGATGTCTAAGAACAACATGGCCGTGTACAATATGCTTAATACCCGCTATTTTATTGTGCCAGCCCAGGATGGACAACCTACCGTACAGCGTAATCCCGAAGCCTTAGGGAATGCGTGGTTTGTGAAAGAAGTGAAACAAGTAAACAATGCCGATGAAGAATTGAAGGCACTGGATGCCTTTAATCCTCGTCAAACGGCATTTGTCGATAAACGTTTTTCTGAGCAATTAAAAACCGTAAATCCGCAGACCGATACCTCGGCTACCATTCGATTGACGGATTATAAGCCCAATCATTTGACCTATGAGTCAGAATCTAAAGTGGCGCAGGTGGCGGTTTTTTCCGAAATTTATTACCGGGGAGGAATTGATTGGAAGGCATACGTAGATGGGCAAGAAACCCCGCATTTTAGGGCCAATTATATCCTGAGAGCCATGACCGTGCCCGCAGGTAAGCACAAGATTGAGTTTAAATTTGATCCGCCTGCGGTCAAAACTGGGCAGCAGATTGACCGTTTTGCGGCGGCAGCTTGGCTATTGTTGCTAGTAGGGGCTGTTTTTATGGAATATCGCCGTAAACCTACTGACGACCTGTAGGAAGTAGATAATGTTTAATTTGAAGGGAGTCTGGTTATTGGGCCAGATTCCCTTTTTTGTTTCGGACATAGATGCGCACGTCTTCCAATTCTTCTTTGAGTGTGTAGTTTTCGGCAATGTACTTCGCCAATGTCGAAAAACACTCGTGACCGTATTTTGAGCGGTCATTGATCCAAATGGCTTTTTCGCCTACTGCATCCACAAATATTGGCGGCTTGGTTCGCTTCAAATCCTTTAGGTAGCGCTCAAGATAAATAGGTTGCAAGGGTTGCTTCATGGCACTTCGGGTGGTATGGTTCTCGTTGACTCCCTGCGGCATTTTGGCTTCTACAAAGTAGTTACACGACCAGCCCCATACAGCCAGATAATCATCTTCTTTTCCGTACTTCCGAATGGAGGAGACTATTTTAGCATCACTTATATCTTGATTTCGACCATAAAAAGGATATTCGTTGGTCGGTCGGTCGTAAACTATGTTTTGTAGTAAAAGATACAAAAAACCTAATTGGGCGGAGAGAATGAGCCAACGGCTCCGAGTAGGTATATGTTTTAGGGACCAACTTATTAATAACAAAAAGGGGAGAAATAAAAAATGATAATAATGCGCATAAAAACTCCCAGTACGCGTAACGGCTATATCGGTCATAATCAGATATGCAATCAGCATGATCCAGAAATAGGAGTCCATTTTGAAGAAATGGCTGATTTTTTTTGTAAGAAAACATATATACGCAAAATTTAAAAAGAGCAGACACAAGGGTAAAAGGACCCATTCAAAGTTGCTGTTTCCCCGGGCAATGACGTACGGGAGCCGAAAAAAATTGACCAAATGACTGCGACGGGTGGCCGAAGCTAAATTGTCTTTGTATTGAAAATTAGCTTTGATATAAAAAGTGATAAAGTCATCAAATACGTCATTTGCCCAAAGAAAAATACTCCATACTGCCCACACCACCAAAATGCTACCAATTATAAGTGAGCTATAACCGACAAACTTTGACTTCTGAAACAGGAAGATTTGAATACAAGCAAATACCCCTACCACAAAAGCCATTGGAACAGCTTGGATTTTACAAAGAGGTAAGAGTCCCATTAATAGACCAAAAGTGATAAGTTCAACGATTGTAAAGTTTTTGTAATAGGTCCAACGGGCTAAAAACCAAACACTTATACTAAGAACTGAAATTGAAAGTGCTTCGCTATAAAAGTGAACAAAATCGCTTGTTTGGCTGAAACTTATTAAAGCAATGAAGGGGAGCATCGCCAACTGTACCGTAGAACCTAGTTGTAGGTATTGGACGGCTTTGTACACCATAAGCAAAGCCGTTAGGGTAAAGACCCAACTCAAAATATGGGCAAACTGGAAATTAAGGGGAAATAAATGCGAACAAGCCGCCAAAAAATAACTTGTAAGTGGTCCCCCCGTCGTGGGGTCGACTGATTGATAAATGACGGGGTCAACGGCGAGGGTGATGCCCTGTGCCAGCGCTTGCGCTTCGTCGACATCAATTTGGTAATTGAACAAAAAGACGGGCAGGCGCATGGTGCCCGTAATGACGAAAATGAGGGTAAAAAAAAGCCAATCGGCGAGGGGTTTTTGACGAAGGATAAGCCAAATACTAAAAGTCCCTAAAAGTACATGGCCAAGAATCCAAAAATAATGAGGGCATTCGTCAAATTGGAGCCGCGAAAAAAACATAATTCGTAAATATTTATTGAGTTATAGGGTTGAGTAATTATTGGGTACTGGTTTGGTTAGGTGGCTACAGCTTGGCGTCATCCGCGTGAATGTATCAAGTTTGGCTTTCATCCTCAGGGTTTTAAAATGATTCGTTCAACAAAAATAGCCAGTTGTGGGCGTATCATATCGCGAATATAGTAGTCAAAGTATATTTTTTGCAGCGAATCTTCGCTTGCGCTCTTTAGGCGGTGATTTTTGTTGACCTTTGGTGGCATCTGTTACAGGTTGTAATGCTACATTTTGGGTTGAGAAAACCCAACAAAAAAAGGGCAGACCTAAAGCCTGCCCTTATCAAATCAAATTCTAAATCGTTGGTGTTTTTTCCCAAAACGACTATCTTGTTTGAAACAAGACGAAAAAAAAAACACTCTAGCAGAGGATTAAAAACCTAATCCTACCGCCATGGCGCGCACGGTTGGGTTGCCTTGTAGGGTGGAGCCTAGGGTTGCAGCTCCCGTGGCCAAGTTAATGGTATAAACGCCCGTTGTTCCTCCCGAACGAAGCAGCGCATAGGCCGTGTTGCTGGCACCCCCGATGTCAAAACCATTGGCACTTTCAACCTGTATGCCCAATGAGCCTACCAAGTTTAGGGTTCCGTTATTGGGTGGATTTTGGGTATAAAGCATGGCGTTGCCTCCCGCAGGGGTATCAATGTCGTACAAGGTAGTGGACATCGTTCCCGCAAAATTATTAGTATAAGCGGCGGCGCTAACGTTGGCCGACATAATGCTCAACTCCGTGTCAACGGTATTGATGGCTCCCGTTACGGGGCTTATGCGCAAATTTTGCCGTGTATTGCTCACTACACGAATCAAGTCAGGTACGGGGTTAAAATCAAACCCAAAACTTGTTCCTGATAAAGCAGGCGTGAACGGCCCTGCCCCCAAAGCCGTGGCGGAATAAGTGGCAGTGTTGGCGGCATTGACCGTAAGTGTATAAATTCTGCTCGTGCTGCCCAACGCGTACAATTGACCGTTGGAAGGACGGAAATCAATGCCAAGGATACTCTCACCCATTTGCAATCCCATGATGGTTTTGGTGGTTGGAGTGACTGGCGAAGCAGCGATTGGGTTGAAAATGAGGAGGTTGTTAGAGCCGTCAATGGCGTAGGCAACAGGCTCCGTTGGAATGGCGATGCCAATGATGTTGGCTGGAAGGTCGCCCAGCTTTTGGAGGCGGCCCGTTGAGAGATTCACCTGATTCAGTTCTGATTGTCCAAAGACGGTTACTGCGGCGATGGCGTCGCCGTTGGGGGAAATATCAAATCCTGAGGTTCCCGTGATGTCCAAACCAAGGGCCCCTACTTCTTCCAAAGTGCCATTGTTAGGCGGGTTTTGGCGGTAAAGGCGGTCATTGACGGGGTCAATGTCGTATAGTGTTGTGCTGGTTACGCCTGCTTTGTTGTTGGTATAAGCGGCACTAGTAATCATCGCGCCGGGTGCGCCATTGATAGCTCCATCTATTACGGCAACGGCGCCTGTTTCGGGGTGGAGGCGTAAATTTTGGCCCGTATTGGTTACCAAGCGAATACGGTCCACGGTTGGATTAAAATCAAAAGCAATCATGGTGCCATTGACCGTTGGATTCAAAGGATTCATTCCTACCATGCGGGCTGCGCCAGAGGTAGGATTAATGACGTACAAACGGCTGTCGCTGCCAACGCCATACAACTGGCCCGTAGCGGGGCGGAAGTCAATGGCGCGTATTTTTTCTCCCGTTGGCAGTCCTGAAATGGTCACCGTTGAGGTGGGTGTACTCGTGGCCCGCACATTGATAAACATCAATTGGTTGTTGTCGTTGAGTGCATAAAACGAAACATCTGGCAATGTCTGAGGCGATGGCGGTAAGCGGTGATCAGTACAAGAGTTGAGCGTAAGCAGCGACGTAATGGCTGCAACGGCAAACAAACGTAGATGTTTTTTGACGTGGAACATGATACAAGGTTGTTAAATAGTGTTAGTAAGATACCTATTGGACAACCGTACCTACGTAGAAAATTTACCCCCGGATTTTAAGCATTGCACACGCTAAATGGCACAAATGGGGAATGTATGATGAATAGTTGAAGAGAATAGGAGGTTAAAATAACCTTTTGGTTTACAAATAGCCCGATAAAGGCGAGCAATAGAAGAAGAAACATTGTTTGTTTTTATGGCGGTTACGATTTGTTTTTTTTCACCGTAACCGCCATAAAAATAGATTTTGTTAGTAAACTTCAACCGCAGAAAGCACCGGAGAGGCTTTTGAAGCGGTAATATTCACCCGGATTTTACTGGTTTGTACGGGAGTTAATTTTAATATACGCTTATAGCCAATGGTGGTGGCTTGGGCAACTTTTTGCCACGCCCCGTTTTGCCATGCTTCTATTTCAAACGATTTAACGCGCTGACCCAAGGCGATATATTCTTTTAACGTTACATATTTTACCGTTTGGGTTTTACCCAAATCAATCTCCACGCTTCCCGTAGTGACATCGTCGTTGGTGGTCCAGTAGGTGTCTTTGTTGCCGTCGGTGAGGTTGGCGGAGGCATAATAAACGGCATTGCCCCGAAAAGAGCTGGCTTTGGTTTTGGCATTGGCCGCCAGATTGGTTTTGAATTCACGGTCAATCATGGCACGCCAGCCTTGCAGGGCTTTGACGTCGTTTTCGTGAATCAATCCCCGGCGGTCGGGTGGCACATTTAGGAGCAGCGTTGAGCCGCGTCCTACCGATGTTAGGTAAATATCAAAGAGATTTTCGGGGGTGCGTACTTTTGAATCTTCCTTGGCGTGATAAAACCAGCCCGGACGAATCGACACATCGACCTCGGCAGGAATCCACTGGGTGCCATCTTCTGAGCCAGTGTTCAACAGTTTTTCAATGCCGCCTTTGCCTGCAAAGAGCGTATCGGGCGTAATGCTATTCCAGTTGGTTTCGCCTGCTATGCCGCGCTCGTTACCTACCCAGCGTACGCCTGGGCCAGCATCGCTGAAGAAAATGACATTGGGCTCCATTTGGCGCACCAGATCAAGCGTTTTTGGCCAGTCATAGTACGTTGAGCCTTTGATTTGGCGTTTTTCGCGGGCACCGCCGTAGTAGCCATCGCCGCCGTTGGCCCCGTCAAACCACATTTCAAACGCAGGACCATAGTTGGTAAATACTTCTTTGAGCTGATTGCGGTAATATTCTACGTAGCCTGGTTTGCCGTATTCGGGGTGGTTGCGGTCCCATGGGGATAAATAGATGCCGAATTTCAGACCATATTTTTTGCAGGCATCGGCCACTTCCCGAACGATGTCGCCTTTGCCATTTTTATACGGACTGTTTTTGATGGAATGTTCGGTGTATTGACTAGGAAACAGACAGAAACCATCGTGGTGTTTGCCCGTCAGGATAGCGCCTTTAAAGCCAGCGTCTTTGAGGGTTTTTATCCATTGGTCCACATCCGTTTGGGTAGGGTTAAAAATAGAGGGTTTCTCGTCGCCGTAGCCCCATTCCAAATCAGTAAACGTGTTGGTAGTGAAGTGAATAAATGCATTTTGCTCCATTTCGTGCCAGCCCATTTGGGCTTTTGAAGGAGTAGGTCCGACGGGTTTTGGAGGCAATACATCGGGTACTTTCAACACTACGTGTTTTACTTTTTTGCGCTCGTGGGTGTACGTAATATGCACCAATCCGTCGGTGGTTTGAATCACGGCAGGGTAGCTAAATTCACCCTTGCCTTCGTCTTCCAACGAATAAATATCCTGCCAGTTTACGCCATCTTTGGAGGCCGCTACACGCAGTTTATTGCGCCCTTTTGCCCAGTCATTTCCGCGAATGAGGGGGTTGTAGATCAAAATTTGCGTGCCGTTTTTGAGGGTTACGGCATCGGTGCCCGAGTTCGGATTAGGCAGGCTAGTTGCACTGACCGGGCTCCACGTTTTGCCGCCGTCGTTGGACCATGTTTCTACTATCACATTTTGACGACTGCGACAAAGCATCTGCATTCTACCGTTTGGATAGGTCAAAATACTGGGCTGAATAGCGCCAAAATTGCCGTTGTCAATGCTGATTTTTTGCCAGTTGTTACCGTCTTTATCCGTTTTTTCCACATGTACATGCCAAACATTTCCCGTCACACTTTCGGTGCTGGTCGGGTGCAAAATGTCCCCGTTGGTGAGTTGAATGGGTTTGTTTTTTATCGGACCCAACATGCCATCGGGTAGCTTTTCGGGGGCCGACCACGTTTTGCCGTTGTTGGTAGAATAGCGCACCATTCCCCACCATTCGCGCGGATTAGGCCCTATTTTGTAGTACAGCATGAGCTTTCCTTCGCGGGTTTTGAACAAAACCGGATTCCAGCAAGGATACCGCTTGTTGGCGTCGATGATGCCGTCGGCCATTTGCTTAGGTTGACTCCATTTTCCTTTCTGGTATTCTGACAACCAGATGGTTACGTCGGGTTTTCCTTCGGCAGTACCGCCAAACCAAGTTGCCATCAAATGTTGGTCGCCCACTTGCACAATGCTGGAGGCATGGCAGGAGGGGACGGGAGGATTGTCAAAAATAAATTCCTCTTTGACCAACACAACGGCAGGCGTTTGCGCCCGAAGCACCGTGCCTATAAAAGTGAATAGAAATAAAAAAAATGATTTTAGATTCATAGTGTGAGGGTTGGGATTTGTTAAAATCGGGATATTGATATACCACAAAAGTAAAAATAAAAAATATTAATAATTTAAAGCAATGAAGTAAAAAAAATTAAAAATATTGTACACAAAACATAAAATACGGTGGAAAAACGTATCCGTGAAAATGAAAGAAAATTTGTGGGTCTATATACCGCTTGAATTGAAGATTACAACTGTTTTTTTACACCGATGAATCCCCCGAAAGCTTTAGGAAATAGGGTGCCGTGGTCGAGGGCGGCGGAAGCACTAAAAGTGAGACCTGTGATTTTTGGAAGGATGATTTGGGCAGAAAGTGAATGCGAAAACTGTTGTAAGGCGGGGATATAAAAATAGGAAAAAGAGCCAAAATTGCGGCTGTACGAACTACGAGTGGTGATATTGAGTCGACGGCCAAAGTGCCAAACGCTCCCCAAATACCAGACTTTTACCTGATTATTCGGAAAAAAGAAACCCTTGAACTTATCCTGAACTTCTGGTTTTAAAGTAGTTAGGGGAGCAATCAACGGACTGCCAAGCGTTTGATTTTGATACGACCAACCTTCTTTGTACTGTCCGTGGTTAAAATAATTGTCGGTGCCTTGGTACTGAGCGGTTGGGTCAAAAACGGCTCCACTTTGGTTTAAGGTCGATAAGTGTTCAATGGTTAGTTTGTTGATTGATAATGACTTGTGGGATTTTTTGTTGCGACGTGAAATGCTCAAGCCTGTTAGCCCATCGGGGAAATTTTGAAATGCCAAGCCCGACGCATCTTCGTAAATATGTTGATGATATAGCAAAAAAGTATGGGTAGGTTTGCGCCATTCCAAGGCAAAATCATAGCTTCCCAAATGGTTGCCGATGCGATTGCTGCCGTCGAAAATGGTGTAACGGTCGTTGATGAGGTCGTCGGGGTAGCGGCCCGTGATGAGCGAAATGTAATCCCGAAACGTAGACGGCAACTGCCCGTTTTGTGCTAATAAAGTCCCCTTTAGATAATCGGCTTTCCCGCCCCATTGGACTTGATGGTTGAGTCCTGCATAAAACCGAATTGACCAATGGGGTTTGCCAAAACGTGCGTAAAAGGTTTTTTGATGGAGATAAGCCCCCTGAATATACGGCACCGTAAACCATGCGTGGGCGTAGCTTGCTTTAAAGGCCAGAATATTTTTCAGGAATTTGAGGGGAATATAGTCAATGGTTTGTAGTTGAATTTTGGGAAATGTCATTGCATTGCCCGACCACGCCACAAAACCGGATGTGAGGGTACTGTCGCCGAGCCCAAAAATTTCTCGGCGGTTGCCAGCAGAGAGTTCAAACTTGCCCCATTTGACTTTTACGAACAGGTCAGGTGCCCAAATTTTGTATTTGTTTGCCGTAAAATTGGCCACTCCCATCGCGCCGAATCCCCAGTCAAACGTTGATTTTCGGGTTGAATCGACGCGGTATTCGCGGCGGCTATCTACCCGTACGGTTCCAAAAGGGCTTTCCAACGGAACGATACCGTATTGATTGGTACGTAACCAAAAGGGCGTTTGGGAAGACGTAGCTGCGCCGCCGCCGATTTCAACGTAATAATGGTACGGACTAACTGACTTACCAGACTGGGTCCAAGCCGATTGGGAAAAAAGACCAGCGGTCGCTGCCAATAAGTAGCGGAGCTTCATACGGTTGAAAAAGGGGGTTGGAACTAAAAATACATACGTGGAAATGCGTGTTTTGGACGTGGTTATCGAATAATTTATTGGTAGCCGAAAAATGATAAACCGCACGGGCGGCCCCGCGCGAAACCGTAAAATGTAAAAGAGAGCGTTTTCTTGCCACTTAAACCCTTAGCTTTTCATTCTGACATTGGGAATTTCGGGTGGGAGCGGCACTAAATCGGTTTCGCCTTCGATGCTGGGAAATCGGTCTTCTTTCCAATCCTGTTTGGCTTGTTCGATGATTGCCTGACTTGTAGCCACAAAATTCCAATAAATGAAACGTTCTTCGGGAAAAGGCTCGCCGCCGAAGAGATAAATCGTGGTATTGGCATGAATGGTAAATTGGCAGAGTTGGCTGTTTTGGGCGACCAAAATGCGTTTGGGCTCGTAGGTATTGCCTTCACTTTCAATGCTCCCTTCCAAAATATAAAGGCCCGCTTCGCCAAATAAGTCATCACCGATATTGATGGTCTGCGTGGTGGGACTTTTGATTTCCAAAAGAAATAATTTGCTATAAACGGGTACGGGCGACTTATGACCAAATGCCTCACCTGCAATGAGTTTATACGAGACCCCGTCGGTTTCCCACGCGGGAATCTCGTCGGCTTCGGCGTGGTAAAAAGCGGGGGCCATATCTTCGAGTTCTTTGGGCAGCGCCACCCAAATCTGAAGCCCGTGAAGTTTTTTGTCGGAGTGTCTAAGGTACTCAGGCGTTCGTTCTGAATGCACGATGCCCTTGCCAGCGGTCATCCAATTGACCTGATTTGGGAATATCTCGACGGCCGTACCCAACGTATCGCGGTGCATAATGCTGCCTTCAAACAGATACGTGAGGGTCGAAAGGCCAATGTGTGGGTGTGGGCCTACGTCAATATTTTGGTGCTCTTTGAGGAGCGCTGGCCCCATGTGGTCAATGAAAATAAAGGGACCAACCATGCGTTTTCCGCGAAAAGGAAGTAATCGGCCCACTAAAAAGTTCCCGATGTTGGCGGGACGTTCTTCGATGATAACATTGATGTTTGACATGGTCGTTGGGTGTATTTACGCAAGAACATCCTGCCATTCAGGGGTTTTCTTAAAGGTCGCATTGGCAAAGGGGCACAATGGCATCACTTTAATGCCATTTTTTCGCACATAATCTACCAACTCGGCCTGTAATTTTTTGCCAATGCTTTGGCCCTTTAGCGAAGGGTCAACTTCGGTGTGGTCAATGATTATTTTGTGCTCGCCAGCCAGTATGTATGTCATGGCCGCCAGTGATTTGCCATCTAATTCATAAAAAAATGAGCCGCCTTTTTCGGTTTGATTGTGCTTGATTTGTCCCATAAACAGTTTGTTTGATTTTTTAGTAATGCGAATATAGGTTACTCAAATCGAATGTACGGTATTCTTTTTGCCCGAAAATACCCCAAACCGTTCGTTAGAAATAGTTTGGAGCGTGTTAATTGCGCTAAAAACTATCCTGAATCAGCTCTTTATTGATAGACGCACCTGCTTTAGTGCCCGCCGCTGTTGCCTCCGATACTGCCCTCATTGGAGAGGTATTATCGCCTGCGGCATACACACCCGCCACGGTAGTTTGATTAAAATGGTCAATTTTGAGGTAGCCGTTTTCAGTAAGCTCGCAGCCCAATTCTTGGGGAATAGTACAGTGTTGCTGAAAGGGAACTCGCGCAAAAATCGCAGAAACTGCCTGTTTTGAGCCGTTTTTAAAAATGACCTGCTCCAGTTTTCCATCGGTCTGTTCCAAGTGGTCAAATTCATCTTCGATGATTGCGATGTGATGCTGTAGGAGTTTTTGGGTTTGTTCTGCGCTTAGCGTTGACGGGCCGTTGGTAAACAATGTCAGGTGCGGTGTCCATTGACTGATTAATTTAGCAAATTCAAATCCCATTTCTCCGTTGCCAAGGATGCCCAGCGCCGTACCGTTTACTTCGTATCCGTGGCAATAGGGGCAATGGAGGATGGAAATTCCCCAACAATCGGCAAAGCCAGGCAAATCGGGCATCAAATCGCGAATACCCGTGGCAAATAGTAGCTTCGTAGCCGTAAATTCTACATTCGCTTCGGTTTTAATTCTGAATAAATTTCCCTCTTTTTGGGCGCTTTGTACTGTATCGGCCACAAACTGAATGGAGGGATAAACCAGTACTTGGTCTTTGGCTTTTTGCGCAATGGCGGCGGGCGTTTCCCCATCCTGCGTGATAAAATTATGCGAATGAGGAGCGGTTCGATTACAAGGTTTTCCGCTGTCAATAATCAATACTGAGCGTAACGAGCGTCCCAAAGCCATGCTGGCCGAAAGACCCGCGTAACTGCCGCCAATGACGATAACGTCGAAATGGTTAGTTTCAATCATGTGGTTAACGTTTAAATGGTTAAAAATAGGCTGTTCTTATATTTGCAACAATGATGCAAACATAAAAAGTTCATACTGAAACGAAAGAGCCATGCGGAGAGCTGCCGATTTTAAATCAAATGTGAGGTGTAACCCAAGGCCACCAATTGCCCGTAGGCTTCCCAAACTTCATTGGGAATTTCCTGATAAATCTGGAAGCCTTTTTCGGGATACACTTTCACGCGTTGAAGGTCGCCGACCATGATGTGCACTACTTCTTCAAGCGAGATTTCGGTATTGGGGTATTGCGCAAGCGAGATTTGCGGAGAGGTTACAATGAGTTGTTTGTCAGGCCAATGCTTCTTAAAAGTGGCATAGCTACGGCGTTCCATGTAAGGTTTTTGGACCAGGATAAACGTCTGCGGATTTAGACCGTAGGTGGAGAGGAGTTGCTGCGTAAACAGGATATTTTCGCCAGTGTTTGTGGATTTATTTTCGATGTAAATAGCTTCTTTCGGAACGCCCATTTCGAGAGCGATGTCCGCAAATTTATCCGCTTCGGCGTCTTTCCAAAGGTCTTGGGTGAGTCGACCCAATCCTCCCGAAAAAATCAAAATAGGTGCCCAACCTTGCAGATACAACTCCGCCCCGCGCTCCGCAACCCGCAAATCATGGCTACCCAGCACCAAGATGCAATCGGATTTTTGAAGCGTGTGATTGACGTGATGGTAATCCCAAAGTTTTTGGGCCAAGGCCAAGGTGGTAGTGGAGAGCATGGGTTGCATTACATAAATTTGAAACTGTACGCCAAAGATACAATCGGTGACGAGAAAATTTGGAGTTGGTATGTGGTATAGGCGGTGCCTTGGGTGCGCATGAAGACTGAGTACTGGTTTTTGCGCCCGTATAGATTATAGACCGTAAAAATCCAGCTTCCCGTCCAACGGTTGTTTTTGAGATTGGGATTATTGATTTGCCACGAGAAGTCGAGGCGGTGATAATTCTTGATGCGGCCTTGGTTACGTTCGGCATAATACGGGTAGGCTTTGCCCTGAAAACTCACAAAACCATTCGGGATTGTGTAGGGGCGGCCGGTGCCGTAAGTAAAGGTCAGTGAAATATTGTGGTACTTGTTTTCGGAATAATTGAACGACATGTTTACGTTGAAAAAAGAGTGCATACCCCTAAAATTACAGCGAATGAAAGTAGAGATTTTCTCAAAAACATCCTGAAAATTAGTGGTTTTAGTAATAAACCACTAATTTATTTCATTTTACCTACAAAGCTGGATTAAAATCGACCAACGCCTAAAATTGTGAAACTAACCAGCCAATACCGATTTTTTGGGCTTGGAAATAAGCAACAACCCAAGAAATACAATGGCTCCGTTGAGCATGAGGCGCTCAAAGCCGATTTTGTAGCCGTCGAACCAGACTTCTGAATTTTGATTGAGAATATACGTAATGACGGGGCCCGCCACGCAAACCAGCGGCGTAAGCCGGTCATTGACGGGGCGTTTGGTATAAAGGCCAAAAGCAAAGAGTCCCAATAAAGGCCCGTAAGTATAGCCCGCAATGTCGAAAATCGCCGTGATGACCTCCTTGCTGTTCATCTGGTTGAAAAGCACAATGACAATGTAAAACAACACCGAAAAGCCGATATGAACCCAGTGCTTGATGCGGGCGCGTTCGGTTTCAGGTTTGTTGGCTACGTTCATGAAGTCGATACAAAATGCCGTAGTCAGGGCCGTCAGGGCCGAATCAGAACTGGCGTAAGTAGCAGCCGTAATCCCAATCAGGAACGTAATGGCAACAACTACGCCGGCGGTCCCTTCGTGCACACCAAAGTGATTGAGCGCCAGCATGGCATACAAATCATCGGTTTTGGCGGGAATTGCAATGTTTTTGCTTTGGGCGTAAAAATAGAGCAGCACCCCAAGACTCATAAACATCAAGTTGACGAATGTAAGTGTAATGGTAAACCAAAACATGTTTTTCTGGGCTTCACCGATGTTTTTGCAGGTAAGGTTTTTTTGCATCAAATCCTGATCCATTCCGGTCATGGTAATGGCAATGAAGGCACCCGATAAAAATTGTTTCCAGAAATATTTATTGTCTTTTGGGTCATCAAAGAAGAAAATTCGGGAATATTCGCTGTCGGCAATGGCCGAAACCATACCTCCAAACGAAAAATCAAGTTGATTGGCTACCAAATAAATGGTCAGTGCCACGGCCGTTACCAAAAAAGTAGTTTGGAGGGTATCGGTAATGATAATGGTTTTGATACCGCCTTTGAAGGTATACACCCATATCAGCGCAATGGTAATTGCTACCGAAACCTCAAACGGAATCCCGAGACCATTGTACATGGCTAATTGCAGCACTTGCGCCGCTACATAAAGCCGAACCGCTGAGCCGAGCGTACGCGACAGCAAGAAAAAAGCCGAACCCGTCTTGTAAGCCCAGAAACCAAAGCGTTGTTCGAGATAACTATAGATTGAGACCAGATTGAGACGATAATACAACGGCATGAGCACCGTACCGATGAATAGATACCCCAAAATATACCCCAATACTACCTGAAAATACGAAAACTGGATTTTGCCCACGGCGCCCGGAACAGAGATAAAAGTAACTCCCGACAATGAGGTCCCAATCATGGCAAAAGCAACCAAATACCAAGGCGACTGTTTATTGGCCGTAAAGAACGTGTTGGTATCGGCTCCCCGTGAGGTATAAATCGAAACGGCAATCAAAACAATGAAATAAACGATTAAAATACTGAGGGCAATGTAGGGGCTCATTGGTCAAAATGGGTTAAAACTTTTTTTTATTTGCAAACCTATTAAGGTTTTTTGTAAATTTGTTATAACTATATTAAAACCAAAAAAAACTTTGCCCAATGCAACCGTTTGAGATGCCAGAAATTGACGTGTTAGAGGAAATTGAAGAAAAGATAGTAGAAACCGACTTGTACAGTTTAGTCGTTTTCAATGATGAAATTAATACGTTTGACTGGGTGATTGATACATTGATGGAGGTTTGCAGCCATACGCCCGAACAAGCTGAGCAATGTACCATTATTATTCACTACAAAGGAAAATGTAAAGTGAAAAATGGGTCGTGGGAAGAACTCGTTCCCTTGCGTCAAGAAATATGTCGGAGAGGAATTTCTGCGGAAGTGCTCTAATCATGTATACTTTGCACTGATTAAAATATACCAAAAGAGTAAAAAAGCCTGCCTTCTTATAAACGTTATAGGGAGGCAGGCTTGTCTATGTCTATGCTGAAATCGCCGTTTTATTTGACTTTCATGGATTTTTCTCGGGCGAGCCGCTGCTCATAAAAATCCATAAATCCGTCCAGTTCTTCGGCGGGAAGACGACGGGCAATGATTTTTTTATCTTGGTCTAAAACGTAAATCATGGGCGTATTGACTACGTCAAAATCTTTCCGAAAATCAATACGGAAGCTATAATCATAGCCGTGAATCCATTCCTGTACGCCAAACTCCCGAATGTATTTTTTCCATTGGTCGGGCGCTCGCGCCACCGATGCCGCAAAGATTTGAACGTCCAACGTTTTTTTGTTCTTTTCATAAAACGCCTTCAATGCAGGGGTAGATTGTCGGCAATGACTGCAATCAGGGTCGTAAAAAACAACGACTGTGTATTTGGCTTTCACATCGGCTACGGAGCGCAGTTGGCCTGTCGTATCCGTCAAAGAGAGCGCTGGCATGGTTTTGCCCACCAAAAGCGGCTTCATGACGTTGATTTTTTGGCGGATGTTTTGCACCGTACTCGAATCGGTCATGGGCATGATTCCGCCCAAATAATATTTTTCGGCCAAATGCACAAATACCTGCTCAATACCCATCACCGACGGGTTTTCCGCTTTGTTGGTTAAGTACCAAATACAGTAAGCCTGCATTTCTTTACTGCCTCCTTTCAGGGCTTTTTCAATCACAACATCAGATGCTTGAATCAGCGAATCAGGATGCTGAAAGGTGAGTTCACCCATGTATCGGTCCAGCTTTCGTTGCAGGGTAGGGGTACGAACGAGGCGTTCTTCCGAAAAATCAAAATTATCCCAAAAATGAGCCTTATAATATTGGAACAACCAAACTGAATCCACCCGACCGTCGGGGCGCTTAGGGGCGGGCGGAAGGTCAACCTCGGCGTTGGCCTTCATGATTTTTCCCGTCAGGGTCGTGGCATTTTCCTGCGCAAAACTGCGATAATAGTCAAATATCTGCCGCCGTAAGTTGTTGATTTTTGTTTGGGTCAACACATCCTGCCGCATTTTCATTTGCGCCGCCAAAACGTTTATTTCGGTGTTGTAGCCCGCAATTTGCTGTTGGTATTTGTAATACAACTCATTGTCGGGCGAGTTCTCAATCTTCATATTGCCGACCACATTGAGGGTGTCGGAGCTAAAAGAAAAATGCTGCTCATTGCCAATGATAAACTCAGCCACGCGGCGCTTGGTGGGAGAAAGCAGCATATAAACTCCTCCAGGAAGGGGTTTGTCGCCCGTGAAAGTCAAGTGGCCATTTGCATCGGCAACGGCCGTATCTTTTACCACGTATTGCGAAAAACCAAAATAGTGGGCCAAGGTAAACGGCTCAGGTCGAAGCCCTTTAATGGTTCCTTTGATGTTATAGCCGCCGTTTTGGGCGAGCGTGGTTAAACCCATCAAAACCAGAAAAGGGAAAAAAAACAGGGTGCGCATTGGGTACATAAAAGTTTGTTTATTGTCGGCTGCCTGCAGGTTTTGATTCCAACGCAAGGCGCTTTTTATAAACATTCAAAAATGGTTCCAAATCTTCGACACCCAGCCGACGCGCAATAATTTTTTTGTTTTTGTCTAATACATACACCGTTGGCGTTGAAAAAACATCGTAATCATTGCGGTAGACTACCTGACGAGAAGCCACAAGTCCAAACCCGTTGCTCATCCCTTCGAGCTTAAACTCTTTGATAAATTTGCGCCATTCGTCCTCTTTGCCCTCGATGGCAACGGTCAATACATCGACGCCCTGCGCGTGCATTTTGTCGTGAAAGGCTTTCAATTTAGGGGCTGATTCGCGGCAGTGACCGCAGGTAGGAGAGTAAAAAAACAGCACCTGAAAGTCGGCTTTGCTGCCGTGAATATACTCTAGCTTGTCGGGGGCGCGGTAGCTCATCACGCCCAAGTCGGGAATGATTTTGTTGACCAACAACGGCTTCAACACTTTGATGCGCTCAGACATATTTTTGAGGGTAGCCGTATCAGAAACGGGCATGATGCCAGTGAGGTAGTATTTTTCGCCCATGTGCACAAAAACGCCTTCTGTTCCGACGGTCTTCGGCATTTCGTATTGGTTGGTGATGTACCAGATACAATAGGAAATAATGTCTTTTTGATTTCCCTTAATGGCCTTATTGACCACCAAATCAGCTTCTTTGATGAGTGAGTCTTCGGTTTGGAGGGTCAATTCTTTGATATAACGGTCCAGTTTTTGGTGAAGAAACGGCGTCTGGAGCATCCGAGCATCCGAAAAATCAAAGTTGTCCCAGTAGTGATTTTTGTAGTAATTGAAGACCCAGGCAGAATCCGTTTTGCCGTTAGGAAGTTTGGGCGCGGTTGGTAACTCTGGTTCGGCCGACGCTTTGAACAGCTTGACGGTAAAAGTACCTTCATTGACCTTCATGAAATTGTCGTAAAAGGCTTTTCGTTGGTCCTGAATATCTTTGTAGCGCTTGTCGCTGTCGGGTACTTTTTGGGCTTTGAGTTTTTGATATTCCGTTTCTTTGTCCTTCATGAAGCGCTGGAACTCATAAAAAAGCTCGTTGTCTCGGCTTCCTTTTACGCGCATACTTCCCACGATGTCAACTGTATCGGCGGTAAAACTGAAGTCTTGGTCGTCGGCAATGAGCATTCGGTAGAGCGTTTTACGGTCGGGCAGTACGATTTCATACACCCCACCCGCAAGCGGTTTGTTGCCTTCAATGACAAAATGCCCGTCTTTGTCGGCTTGGGCGGTGTCTTTGGCGTATATTTGGGCGGCGTAATAGTTGGCTAAAATGCAACTACCTCCGCTAAGACCTTTGATTTGGCCTTCGATTCGGTAGGCCGATTGGGCAAAAACTAAATGCGTAATACAGAAAAATAAAGGAAGAAGGATACGTTTTAATTTCATCGCTTTATGCGTTTTATAGGCCTCAAAATTAGAACTTTTATTTTAGTCAGTTAAACGAATTTTTTACACTTTTAGCGTCTCTACCCTTAAAACAGGCTATATGTTTTATATTCTATCCAAAACCATTGATGTGTTGCTGATGCCGCTGACCATGGCATGTATTGCTTTTCTTTACGCCATCTTAACCAAAAACCGTGCCCGAAGTCGCAAAGTTTTGATTGGTGCATTGGTAGGACTTTATCTGGTCAGTAGTCCGATTTTGGTCAATGAATTGCTGATATGGTGGGAGCCGAGGGCCTCTAACGAAGAAAAAAAATACGAAGTAGCGGCCCTCTTAACGGGTGGGATTATAAAACGTTATCACCAATCTACCAAACACGTTTGGTTTGGCAAAAGCGGCGACCGGGCCTTGCAGGCCTTTGAATTGTACAAAAGAGGGAAAATCAAGAAAATCATCATCACTGGTGGAGAAGGCTCGCTGAGAGGAGGAAGAATCAACAATTCAGAAAACAACGGTATCCGACAATACCTCATTGAATCGGGGGTAGCTGCGACCGATATTGTGCAGGATTCATTGGCATTGAACACCCGTCAAAATGCCGTCAATACCGCCAAAATTTTAAAAACACAGTTCAATACCGACAAATGCATGTTGATTACTTCGTCTTTTCATTTGCCCAGGGCGGAGGGTTGTTTTAAGAAAGAAGGCATTACGGTTTTTGCGTGCCCCGCGCATTATCTTCAGGAAGACGGCGGCGCGATTTGGTTTGATAAACTCTTTCCATCCGAAGAAGCCCTTGCTAATTTCTACCTCGTTTGGCACGAAATGATTGGGTATGTAGTGTATAAAATGGTTGGGTATATCTAGTGGTGCTTTTGGGTTTGAGAACCTAACGGCACGACTGTGAATATTTACCCGACAATCTCCAAAGTACTGAGGCCATTGACGTTTTTGAACAACCGAATCTGCGTGCCGATGCGCTCTTTGAGGGCCTCCACGTGCGAAATGATACCGATGGTTTTGTCGCTTTCTGACTGAAGTCGCTCCAACATACTCAGGGCCATATCGAGCGACTCCGGGTCGAGGGTGCCGAACCCTTCGTCAATAAATAGACTTTCAATGCTGACGTTTTTGGAAGCCAAATCCGACAGCGCCAATGCCAATGCTAGACTCAACGTGAAGGTTTCGCCGCCTGAAAGCGTGTTTACAGCTCGTTGGGCGTTGCCCTGATACATATCGATTACAAATAGACTATCGGTATCTTCTTTGGGTTTAACCAAAACATAGCGGTCGGATAGGTGGCGGAGGCGCTGATTGGCCAAGCCGATGAGGTTGGACAGCGTCAGGTTTTGGGCAAAATTGCTGAATTTATTGCCCGTACTGTCGCCGATGTAGCGATTGAGCAAATCCCATTTTCGTCGCTGCGTACGGAGTTGCTCAAGCTCAGATTGCAACCCCGAATAGATTTCTTTTTGCTTGGTGTGATTGACTAATTTTGTGCTTATTTCCGACGATTCACTTAAATATTTGTCGCGCAGTTCACGGCATGAATTGAGTTTAAATTCCGTTTCGTGGGCGTTGAGTTCGGTGGCTCGTTGTTGCGTGAGTGAATGCAGTTGCTCATGCCATGCTTTCTGATTGATTTCCAGTTCTTTTTCCCGGTCGTCCAGTCGTTTACGGGTGTTTTTGAGGGACTCAATCTCAGAACCAGAAAGCAACAATTCATTGGCGGCTTGGATGCTTTCGATGCCTTTTTGCTGCAATTGCTGCGTCAGAGACGCGGCTGCGGCGTCAGTTTTCTGGGTTTCCTCAATGAGCATTTTGTCCGTTTCAGTCCATGCTTTTTGGGCAATGTTGAGCGCAGTTTGGGCATTGCTGAGCGTACTTTTCAACGATTGCCCATCGGCTCTGATGTCTTTGCCCGCGTAGCGCCGTAGCTTTTCCTGCTCTTTCTCGACTTTTTGGGTTCGTAATTCAAACAGGGCGGCATAATTTCTCGTTATTTTTTGAATGATGTCATTTAAGTCTTTGATTTTTAGCCAATTGTTAACCGTAGATTGCTGTTGTATTAATTGGTTTTGCTCAAGCACTAATTGCTCTAGGGTTGTTTCAAGTGGGAGTTGGAGCGTCTCTAATGCATTTTCACAATCTTCTTTGGCCTTTAAGAAATCTTCGCGCAGTTTCTTCAAATCAGCTTCGGCCTGCGTCACGAGCGCCTCGGCTTTGTTGAGTTCAGTGCCGTAATTTTTGGCTTGCATATCAGCCTCTTTTTTTTGTTTTTCCAACAAATCCAATTCCACCTGTACTTGCGACAAAGCGTTGATGTAGGCGTGTACGTATGGATGGTGAGTAGAGCCACAAAGCGGACATTCGTCGCCGTTTTGCAGGGCGTTTCGCAAGTCTTCCAGATTGAATTTTTGCTGTTCTTTCTCCTTTTTTAATTGTAAGTCCTTGATTTTTAGTTCTAAACTTTGAGCCGTTGCATTTGCCAATTCCCAGAGTGGCTTTTTTTCGGTAACAATTTTGGCGTTTTCGGTAACAGCTTTTTTTGTATCTTGACCCTTGGCCACGAGGTCATTTCTTTTTTCCAATTTTGCGCTCAGTTCAATCAATGCTTTTTCGCGCGTCGACAATCGAGAAAGCTCATTTTGGGCCTCAAAATCAGGCCCAAAGCGTTTTACTTCGACTTGGATTTCTTGTTGTTTTTGGAGAAGAAGCGCGTTGGTTTCGTCCAATTTTTCCAATACTAATTGCTTCAGCCAGTCGTTACCCGCTTGAGCTACTTCCTGACGGATGGTGTTAAAAATGGGGCGAATTTCGGCGTTTAGTTTTTCGATGTCCTTTTCCAAACCCAAAATTTCCGTTTCAAAGGCGGTCAATTCCTGCTCCAAAAGTGCGTAAGGAACGGTTTTTTGAATCAGTTTTTCAATCTTTTCCGCTGTTTCCTTTACAATCGTTTGTTGGGTATCGGTTTCTTGTTTATAGGTTTTTTGTTGTTTTTGTAAAACAATTAACTGATTTTGTCGCGCTCTGAGCGTGGCTAAATCGGCGGCCCATTCGCTCACGAGTTCGTGGTGCTGAAGGCGGAGCGCCTGCGGGGCAAAGAGGGCTTGTTCCTGCGCCAAAAGCTGTTTTTCGCTTTCGACTTTTTCCAGTTTGTGGAGAAGTTCGGTACAGCGGTCAAGCGTAGATTTTTCTTTTTCCCAGAAAATCAGGTCTTTATCGGCCTGAATACGGTGCGCTTGGGCAATGGTGAGTTCTTTTTCTAGCTGCGTTACTTCTTCGGCGGTCAGCATGGATACGAGTTGTAACTCCTTCTCTTTCAGCTTCAACTTTTCTTCGTGCTGGCGGTCTTTTTCAAAAGAGGCACGGCCGAGTTGGCGGTAAATGTGCTGCCCCGTAATATCTTCCAACAATTTGGAACGGTCGTGGGCTTTGGCGCGCAGAAACTCCGCAAAACTCCCCTGTGCCAGCACGATGGATTTTACAAACTGCTCATAATTAAGGCCGATGATTTCGGCGTTCTTTTTGGGGAAATTGGCCAATCCTTTGATGTCCAGCAGGTTGCCTGAAGGTAATTCCGCAATTTCCATTTGGTAGTTATTCCACTCGTTGTTGCGGTTGCGGGCAATGCTCCAACGAGAGCGGTACTGACGGCCTTTGACTTCGTATTCTACCTCCGCGTAGGCTTCTGATTTGGGCTCGCCAGCGGCTTTGAGATTGACGATGGAGCCGAGGGTTTTGATGTCGGTTTTTGAAATACTCCCAAAGCGTGGAATTTCATTGTACAACGCCAACGTAATCACATCCAGTAGGGTAGATTTGCCAGCGCCCGTCGGCCCTGAGATAATAAACAACCCCGACACCGCCAACGGATTGATGGAAAAATCAACACAGCAAGGTTCGTTGTAAAACGAATTGATATTTTTAAAACGAGTACGAAGAATTTTCATTTAAGGCGAATATTTTTTGCGGGATTTTACCTTTTCAACTCGTAGATATAATAGTTTTCGTCATGAACGATTGATTCGTTGAAAACTTTCACGCACACAAATTGGTAATTTTTCCCTTGCAAACTTACAGATTTGAGGTGACCTTCCGTGTAAGCCACGGGTGAATTGTACTCGCATAGCCAGACTATTTTTTTATTCTTTTGTGCGTTTGCCACTTGTGCGGCCCGCTTCAGTAAAGTTGAATCGTTCATGCCATAAACCGAGGGGTTCCATAAGTCGGTTCGCCAAACGGAATATGAGGTGTTTTGTAAAATATCCAACGAAAATATCTTTTGTCCTAAATAGCCAGCCACGGGGGTATTGAGATAATGATAATTGCCCACCAACAGATAAGGAGTGCTGGCGTAGTTGGTTTTAAGAAAAGAGGCGGCGGCTTTGGCGTTGGAAAAACGGTAGGTAAGGTCTTTAGAATAGGCGAATAGACCCGCTATTGCCTGTCCACACAGAATGGCTAAAAATGCAAATCGTGTGTATGGAGTAGAGGTGCTTGCTGGGACGTGATTTTTTTTGCGGTCCAAAAATATCCAAAAGCAAAATAATATACTGATGGTATATATTTGATAGTGCCTAACACTGCCCACGTAGGCGCTCAGGTAGATAAAACCGCCCAATGCTGTAAATATCAACCCTGAAAGTAGGAGCACGGGTCGGTCTTTTCGTAAGTGCCACCACAGCCCTAGCCATGCTGCCATGCCAAGGCTCGCCATGCGGTATTTATTTTCTCGGAAAAACGTGTTCCAAAAGTGAAAATGAGCTATTTCGGGAAAAGAAAACGTGCCTTTATACACATTCTTTAACACAAAACCGATGCGTTGCGGGTCAAAATTCAGGACAAATCCTGCTTCAGCCGACGCGTCTTTTGGGGGAATAATCGTGATGATACTGATCAACGCGCCGATGATAATGAGCAAAGAGCCAATCCAAAGGTTAGAATCTCCGTAACGAAGGCCTTTTTCTGATACATAAAAAAGCATCGCTCCCGCGCTGACCGCACAGGCAAATACGAACGCATAAGCATTTGTGTTGAACAGTAAAGCCAATAAAAAGCAAATAATCAGGAGATTTTGCGAAAAGCTCCTCCAGTAAATGGCAATGAGAAAAATTAGAAAAACAGCCAAGATGTAGTTGCGACTAATCAACCCAAATTCAAATAACAGTGGATAACTCAGCAGGATGAGGATTTTTTCAAACGTCTTAAACGGACTCTTGAAAACCATTAAATAGGCCGTTCCTAAAACAAATGCAGTGTGGATGAGCTGCATCCAATGGGGTTCAATAGAAATTTTATTGATAGGCCAGAGGATAGTATGCCACAACAACGGGTGTCCTTCATAAGCGGCATTGTGAACCAACGCGGCCAAACTGCCCGAGTTCGATAAAATATTCCAAAGCTGTAGTTCGTCGCGCCACATTTCGTGGTGAGACACGCCTAAAATGATGAGAAATGAATAGAGCAGAAAGATTCCCCACTCTAAACCAGACGAAGTTTTTGATGGAATGGGCGTTACATCATCGTTGGGCATTAGGGCGTATTTTTAAATGAAAATAATGGAAAATTATTGCGCTTCTGATACATCACGCCACAATTCTTCAAACGCCTCCTGTAAAAGTAAACGGGTTTCTTCGTCAAGGTTTTCGGACAACAGCCGTTGGTTAAACACGTCGCGTGGGGTTAAATCTTGGATGGAAGTGCCCGTTATGAAAAGCTCATCGGCCCCTTTGGTTCGGTTGGTAAAGGATAACCTAGGTTTGATAATTTGGAAGGGAACATTGCTAAATTCGCGCAGCAACTCGTTGAAATACATCTCTTTGTGAGGGTCGGCAAAGGGCTCTGTGACGTGTACTTCTACGTAAGAAGGTAGCGGATTTGTAAAAACGTAGGCTTTCAGGCCCGCTTCTACTTCGTCGAGGCTGCCCGTAAAGCAACGTAATTCTCGATAAGCGGGCACGGGAAGGGCCTCCACCGACGTGATTTTTGTGTTGTCAATGGTCAATTCCAAAACGTATTTACGGTCGTCGCGCTCGCTGAAACTGAGCGGAATGGGAGAACCAGAATACCGAATAAAATCAGAATTGCTGATGCGTTGGGGTTTATGGATATGGCCAAGCGCAATGTAGTCAAACCCCGATGGAAAAAATTCGGCTGAAAAAGCGGCCTCACCGCCCACCACGTGAATGTCGCGTTCGCTTTCGGATGTGGAGGCACCGTTGACAAATAAATGCCCCATGGCAATGGAAGGCAAATCAGAAAATTGGGAGGATTTCAAATCGGCAAGTTGCTCATAATGCCCCCGAATACCCTGTCGAAGGGCCGCGAGTCGGTTTTCGTAGCCTTCCCCCGAAACGGACTTTCGCAAGTCAGCTTCTCGTAGGTAGGGCACCGCCGCCACCACGATTTCGCCGCGTGGGGTGGTTAGGTGAAGTAATTCATCCTCAATGGATTCGAGGGCGTTCCCCACTACCTTAATATCCAAAAATTTAAGCAGTTCGCGCGGGGCATTGAGCACGCCAGGAGAATCATGATTGCCACCCGTTACTACCACCTGACAGCCTGAACCGATTAATTTTTTTAAAAAACCGTAGTATTGCGCCAACGCCTGATTGGAGGGATTGGTGGTATCAAAAACATCGCCTGAGATAAGCAAAACGTCAATCAAACGCTCCTGAATGGTGAGGGCCAGCCAATCCAAAAATAAGCGGTGGTCTTCTTCGAGACTATATTTATGGAGTTGTTTTCCCAAATGCCAATCGGCGGTGTGCAGGATTTTCATTTACAATTCTTTTTTTATCAAATCTGGGACACTTACGCCCTAAAAGTTTCCAAAAGCAGCAAGAAAGCATTATTCCACCCGCTAAAGTATAGGGTTAAAAGGATGCTTTTTTGCCTATTTTGGAGGTTTTATAGATTTGAGGGAATGGATAAATATCGAAACTTCATATAACTCTGCAAAAATGACAAAAAGGAACGGTAAATTTGCACGCTGATTGGACAATCGTCCGCAGCACCCCACCGATAAACATATAAAAGACCGCTCAATGCTTACCAACACGCTCGAACAAACCTATTACGTCATTGACTTTGACAGCACCTTTACGCAGGTCGAAGGCTTGGACGAATTGGCCAACATTGCTCTTGCCGGCAATCCCAACCGCGAAAAAGTGGTACAACAGATTCGCGAACTGACCGAAACGGCCATGAATGGCGATATGTCATTTGCCGAAGGGCTGCGCCGTCGTATCGAACTTTTACAGGCTAATCGTTCGCACATTGATGTTTTAATCGATTTTTTACGTACCAAAATATCCGATTCCTTCCTACGGAATCAGGCTTTTTTGCACGACTATGCCGACAGCATTTTGATTCTGTCGAGCGGGTTTAAGGAATTTATTGTGCCGATTGTGACTGAGTTGGGAATCAAAGAAGAAAATGTATACGCCAATACATTTCGTTTTGATGCCGAGGACAACATCATCGGGGTCGATAATGACAATGTGCTTTCTTCCGACAAAGGAAAAGTAAAGCTGCTCCAATCCCTCAACCTTGAAGGCGAGGTGTGTGTTATCGGTGATGGTTATACCGACTATGAGCTCCGTGAGTCGGGTTTGGCCAGCCGTTTTTATGCGTTTACAGAAAATGTTGAACGGGAGAAAGTGACCAAAGTAGCCGACCACATTGTGCCGTCGTTGGATGAGTTCTTGTTTTTGAACAACCTTCCGCGTTCACAATCCTATCCCAAAAGCCGGATTAAGATTTTATTGCTCGAAAATGTTCACCCTGTAGCCCGTGAAGCATTTGAAGGTGAAGGGTTTAACGTTGAGTTTGTAAAAGGGGCGCTGGACGAAGACGAATTGATTGAGAAAATCAAAGACGTAACCATCTTAGGAATTCGCTCCAAAACCATGGTGACCCGTCGGGTGCTTGAAAATGCCCCGCGTCTGATTGCAATCGGTGCGTTTTGTATCGGGACCAACCAAATAGACTTGAAAACCGCGACCGAAAAAGGGATTGCGGTATTCAACGCACCTTATAGTAATACCCGCTCGGTGGTAGAGCTTGCCGTGGGTGAAATGATTATGTTGATTCGGAACGTATTCCCCAAAAGTGTGGGAATGCACGCTGGAAAATGGGATAAATCAGCCAATAATAGCTTTGAAGTACGAGGCAAAAAGCTGGGCCTTGTGGGCTACGGGCACATCGGTACGCAGCTGTCGGTGATTGGTGAGGCTTTGGGGATGGAAGTGTATTTCTACGATGTAGTGGATAAAATGCCCATCGGCAACGCCAAGAAACTCAGGTCATTGGACGAACTGTTGCAGGTGGCCGACGTGCTGAGCCTGCACATCGACGGTCGCAAAGACAATAAAAATGTGATTGGCAAACGCGAATTCGGACTCATGAAAGATGGCGTAGTATTTCTGAATTTAGCACGCGGTCACGTAGTGGATGTGGAAGCCTTGGTAGAAGCTCTCAAAAGCGGAAAAGTAAGCGGAGCGGGCTTAGATGTGTTTCCGTATGAGCCTAAAACCAACAATGAAGCCTTTGAAAGCGAGTTGCGTGGCCTGCCCAACGTCATTCTAACGCCGCACATCGGCGGCAGCACCGAAGAGGCACAAGAGGGCATTGGTCATTATGTGCCAGAGCGCCTGTTGGAATACGTAAACAACGGTAGCACCACGGGGAGCGTCAACGTGCCGGAAGTGCAATTGCCGTTGCTGAAAGGTTCTCACCGCCTGTTGCACGTACACCGCAATGTACCAGGGATATTGGCCAAACTAAACAATATTTTTGCCCGCTACAATGTCAATATTACGGGGCAATACCTTAAAACCAACGACCAAATCGGTTACGTTATCATGGATGTAGAGCGCAGCTACGTTGACGGTTTTGTGCAAGAAATCAAAGACATGGAAGAAACCATAAAGTTTCGGATGCTGTATTAAGTAGAGGCGAGGAGTGAGTAGCCAGATTCACTTCTCGCTCCTCACTTCTCGCCCCTCACTACTTTTTCTAATGATTACATTTCCCAACGCCAAAATCAACATTGGCCTGCACATCACCGAAAAACGCCCCGACGGTTTTCATAATCTCGAATCTTGTTTTTATCCTGTGGGTTGGAGCGATGTATTGGAGGTAATTCCCGCCAACGAATTCAGCTTTTCATCGTCGGGGATTGACATTCCCGGCGACCCCGCCAAGAACCTGTGCGTGAAGGCGTACGAATTGCTCAAAAATGATTTTGCACTGCCGCCTTTGGACATGCATCTTCTAAAAATTGTTCCAATTGGTGCGGGGATGGGCGGTGGTTCTGCCGATGCCGCGTTTACACTTACGTTGTTAAATCAAGTCTATAACCTCCAACTCCCAACGGAGGCTTTGGAAAACTATGCGCGTAAATTGGGTAGCGATTGCGCCTTTTTTATCCAAAACAAACCCGTTTATTGCTACGAAAAAGGCGACCAATTTGCCGATATTTCTTTATCCCTCAAAGGGAAATACATCGTTTTGGTCTATCCCAATCTTCATATTTCAACGGCCGAAGCCTATGCTGGGGTCATGCCTCAGGCGCCCTCGGTAAATTTGCTGGAAGCTTTGCAACGCCCGCTGTCGGAATGGCGTCATTGTGTACAGAATGATTTTGAAAAAGGGCTATTTCAGAAATATCCGATTTTGTCTGAGCTGAAGGCCCTTATGTACGAGCAGGGCGCGGAGTACGCCTCTATGACGGGGTCGGGTTCAACAATTTACGGAATTTTCGAGAAAGAGGTCAATTTTCAGAACATTTTGCCACACTACACCGTTTGGCAAGGAGAGTTAACATCGTAAATCAGCCGTTTGGACGTAGGCATCATGGGGAAGGCTTCAATCGTAAAAGAAAATCGCTTTACTAAACGGCGGGAGCCGTTCAATTTTATGCTTTGGTTGGGCATCGGGGGGAGTATTCTGATTTTTACGATTCTGTTGTCGGTCTACATCATGCGCAAATCGGCGGGTGTATACTGGACAGATGTGCCGCTCCCGGGCCTTTTTTGGGTCAGTACGGTTGCCATTTTGGTCAGTAGCCTCACGCTGCATTTGGCCAATCACAGTCTGCGCACCGATCGTTATCCTGAGTTTAGAAGATACATTGCTGCCACGCTTTTTTTAGGAATTCTTTTTGTGATTCTTCAGTTTTTGGGATGGTATCAACTCATCAATGCGGGTATTTCTACCCTCAATAACCCCTCGGCAGGGTTCATTTATTTGTTCTCTGGATTGCACATTTTTCATATCTTGATTGGCATTGGCGTACTGAGTTGGGCCGTATATCAGTCGCTCAAAAATAGTGCCTACGTCGATGCTTTCGTTTTTAGCGTTAATCCACCCAACCAACTCAAAATCAAGCTCATCACTATCTATTGGCATTTTGTAGATGTGCTTTGGCTGTATTTGTACGGCTTTTTGCTGTATCACCACGGGCTGTGATGAACGATGGCGACAGTTTGGCTGGCCTTTACTGCTTGTATAATTCCTGTAACTTTTTTGCTTCGTTTTCCCAGTTGTACGTTGCTTTAACGGCTTTACGGCCATTTATTCCCATAGCTTGTAGCGTTTTAGGGTTATCAATGCACGATAGCATCACGGCGGCCAATGCTTCTGCGTCGTAGGGAGAGACGCAAAAACCACATTGATTTGGCTCAATAACCGCCTTCAATAAAGGCAAGTCGGACGTGATAACGGGCAAACCCAAGGCCATGTAATCAAACATTTTGGTGGGGTAAGAATCGGCATAGTCGCCGACGGGTTTGAGCAGAGCAATGCCCGCAAGAGCTTTTTGGGCATACAAAAACGCTTCTTCCTGCGGGGCGTATCCGTGAAAAATCAACTGCTCCTTTACCGCTCGGTAGTCGCTTCGCTCCTCCAAGGATTTTTGTGCAATGCGCAGGTGGCCAAAAAGATGCAGCCGTACGCTCGGATGCTGCCGTTTTACAATGACCAAAGCACTCAACATAGTATCAAACGCCCGGTCAAAACTGATGACTCCTGCGTAAAAAAAGGTGGGTTGTTGCACATCTGGCGTGGGAAAAGGCCACGAAAGCCATTCGGAAGACGCAAAATTGTGAACAATGGCGTGGGGCTTCCTAAGGTTTTGATATTCATTCAAATAGGCATCTTCGGTAAAAATAAACTTGAATACATGCCGCGCTTGGTGGTCGAAATACCGAAAAAAACGCTCGAAAAACCAGCCTCGATTGTACGATTTGAGAGGGAATTTTTTGTACAAATTCTCCTGAACTTCATACACTACTTCAGCCCCCAACCACCGAAACAAAAAAGCCAACGGCAGCAATTCGGCCACGAAAAGGTGGACAATTTGCGGCCTGATAAACAGGAACTTCAGCAGAACAATGGGGTGAACAAACAACACGCGCCAAAGGAGCTGACGGAAGTACGGCAGACCAATAAAACGTTGGTTGGTCGGAGATTTTCTTTGGCTGTTTTGGTCAACAGCTAAGGCAACAAAAAGGTCAAAATGAGCGGATAAGCTTGGAGCAATTTTCCCCGAAATGCGCGGATCTGTGGCCGTATGAACCGTACTGAGCAATAAAATTCGCGGACGTGGGATTGGTTTGTGCATGTTGCAAATATGGGTGAATCCCCGTATTTTTGAAAAAAGTACCTATTTTTCGGACTTATAAAAAATTTGTCGCAAGTTCTGAATAATAGCACACGGATGACACTGATTCCTTTAGAAACACGGGTTTTTACGGATTTTATCCGTGTTAGAACATCCGTTTTATCCGTGTGTTATTGGTCTGCGACAAATAGTTAATAGTTTCATATTTTTTTAACCTATGATGAATGAAAACTACGATAAAAGCCGCTTTGTGGCTTGCCGCTAATTTGCTTGTTACAAGTGTAGTAGCTCAGCCGTCACCTAAATCTCAACCTCGCATGAACCCACCTCAGACTGACAAAATTGTTCTTTATCAAATCTACACTCGCCTGTTTGGCAACCTGAATTCAACCAATAAATTTTACGGCACGCGTGACGAAAACGGCACTGGCAAATTCAATGATATTACCGACAAAGCCCTGAAAGAACTGAAAAAATTCGGTATTTCACACGTTTGGTACACTGGGGTGATTGAACATGCCACCATGACCGATTATTCGGCCTACGGAATCCCCAAAGATAACCCGTATGTAGTGAAGGGAATCGCGGGTTCGCCGTATGCCATCAAAGATTATTACGATGTCAATCCCGATTTGGCGGTAGATGTCCGCAATCGAATGGCGGAGTTTGAGGCGTTGGTGGCCCGTTCTCACAAAGCCAATCTGAAAGTTATTATTGATTTTGTACCCAATCACGTGGCACGGCAGTATAAGTCAGACATGAAACCCGCAGGAGTAAAAGACTTTGGGGAAGGCGATAAGGTAGAAGAGGCGTTTAATCCGCAAAATAATTTTTACTACCTGCCTAATCGAAAATTTCTCGTTCCCGACAACGTGCCTGTGCCACCAGGGATTTCAACTTTTCCATATGAAGAATATCCCGCCAAAGCTACTGGCAATGACGTGTTTTCGGCCAAGCCTAGCATCAATGATTGGTTTGAAACCGTCAAGCTGAATTACGGCGTCGATTATCTCAATAACCGCAGCCGTCATTTTGACCCGATTCCGAGCACTTGGCTCAAAATGCGGGATATTTTGCTCTATTGGGCTGCCAAGGGTGTCGATGGCTTCCGCTGCGACATGGCCGAAATGGTGCCTTTTGAGTTTTGGGGTTGGGTGATTCCCGAAGTTAAAAAGGTAAACCCTGCGGTGATTTTTATTGCCGAAATCTACAATCCTGCCGAG
Organism: Runella aurantiaca; assembly: GCF_003339505.1. Classification (GTDB taxonomy): domain Bacteria; phylum Bacteroidota; class Bacteroidia; order Cytophagales; family Spirosomataceae; genus Runella; species Runella aurantiaca. The sequence continues at coordinate 33,839 of NZ_QPIW01000013.1, read as the reverse complement.
TACCGCAATTATCTTTTTAACGGCAAATTTGATTACCTCTACGACAAAGTAGGTCTTTACGATTCGCTACGGCGTTTGATGGAAGGGCACGGGCATACTGCCGATATTACGAGGGTGTGGCAACAAGAATCGGGCGATTTTGCCAACCGGATGCTGCGTTTTTTGGAAAACCACGATGAGCATCGCATTGCCTCCAAGTATTTTGCTAAAAATCCGTTTTATGCCATTCCCGCCATGGTGGTTTCGGCCACGCTGCACACGGGGCCTTTGATGTTGTATTTTGGGCAGGAAGTGGGCGTTACGCCTACCATTGCCGAAGGATTTTCGGGAGAAGACGGCCGCACCACGATGTTTGATTATTGGGGCGTGCCTGAATACCAAGCTTGGGTCAACGGTGGAAAATTTGACGGCGGCAAACTCAACGAAGACCAACAAAAGCTGCGTAAATTTTACGCTGACTTGCTAAAATTGATTAATAAAAGTGATGCCATCCAAAATGGAGCGTTTTATGACTTGCAGTATGCCAACAACAACGGTCAAAGTGCGGGTTACAACGACGCAAAGCACTACGTTTACCTGCGTCATTCTGACAAACAGAAATTGTTGATTGTTTGTAATTTTGATTTATATAATGGCGCACAAACCACCGTCAAAATTCCCGCCCACGCGTGGGAAACGATGGGGCTTTCGGCAACGGGGAAATACACGTTGACAGAAATTTTTAATCATCCCCAAACGCTCACCGTCGAAGCCGCGCAGGGTGTACCAGTCAGCATGAGTGAAAATAGCGTTCGGATTTTTGAGATAAAAACATCGAAATAATACTTAAAGAGCGTACTTGTCAGGCTTTTCTCCGAAATATTCTTTGTTAGGAGAAAAGCCTGATGTGTTTATTTAAAGCCAATTTGTGCTGAAAAGTGTTAGCAGTAGCTTGCGGGCTATATTCTCTTTTGTTTTTAAGATTCTTTGCTTGCCAAACCCTTCTCATCAATGAAAAAACGCCTTTTATCTCTCTTCTTTTTTCTTTCCTTTTTTAGCCCAATTCTGAGGGCGCAGTCCACAAAATTGGATAGTTTATTGCCCATTCGGGGTTTTTGTATCGGCGCGCCGCAGTCGAAGCAAGTGGATGCTTTCGTTAAATTTATTAACGAAGAATTGGCTCCTCGTCAAGTCAATACGCTCATTCTCCGCGTGGATTTTAATTATCAATTTGACAGTCACCCCGAGTTGCGGGACAGCATTGCGTTGTCGCGCAGAGAGGTCAAAAAGCTGGTGGCGGCTTGTCGGAAAAATAACATTCAGATTATTCCACAAATCAACTTACTGGGCCACCAATCATGGGCCACAACCACTTACAACCTTCTGAGGGTCTATCCCGAATTTGACGAAACACCCCACGTAAAAATGCCCGAAAAGTACGTGTGGCCCAATGCCGACGGTCTGTACTGCAAAAGCTACTGCCCGCTGCATCCGGGGGTGCATAAAGTAGTTTTTTATTTGGTCGATGAAATCTGCGATGTTTTTGAAACCAATGCTTTTCACGCGGGAATGGACGAAGTTTTTTACATCGGCGATAATAAATGTCCGCGTTGTAGCGGCCGCAATAAGGCAGAGCTGTTTGCGGGAGAAGTCAACGCCATTCGGAATCATTTAGCTTTGAAAGACCGAAAACTTTGGATATGGGGCGACCGCCTCATCGACGGCAAAACCACGGGGCTTGGCGAATGGGAGGCAAGCATGAACAATACCCATCAAGCGGTTGATTTGATTGCCAAAGACGTGGTCATTTGCGATTGGCATTACGAACGCCCCGACCAAACTGCGGTGTATTTTGCCATGAAAGGTTTTAACGTCATCACTTGCCCTTGGAGAAAACCAAAAATTGCCGTGGCCCAGACCCATGACATGCTAAAATTCAGAACAACGGCCACCAAAGAAATGAAACCGCGTTTTTTTGGCATGATGCAAACCGTATGGTCACCTGCGGGGTCGTTTTTGGATGAATTTTACGGGATAAAAGTCAACGAAAAAGCGGGTGAAAACACGCCTTCCAATTGTTTCAAAACCATGTATGAAGAAATTAAGAAAGTAAGCCAATAAACAAAACCCATATCTCCCGTGCAAGTTGCCCTAAAGCGAGTACCGTCAATCGATGCATTTCGTGCCTTGACCATGCTTCTCATGATTTTTGTCAACGATTTTTGGTCATTGTCAGGAATCCCGTACTGGCTCCAACACGCCAAAGCCGATGAGGATTTGCTGGGCTTTTCAGATGTGATTTTTCCGTGTTTTCTGTTTATTTTGGGAATGGCTATTCCTTTTGCCGTTCAAAATCGTATTGCCAAGGGAGACAGCCAAGGGCTGATTATCAAACATATCATCTTGCGCTCCATTGCCCTGATTATCATGGGAGTTTTTACGGTCAATGTCCCCGAAATTAATTCAGAAGTGACGGGTATGCGGAGCGAATGGTTTCAGATTTTGATGGTTGCGGGCTTTTTTCTGATTTGGAATGTGTATCCGAAAAGTGAAGGTGCGCAAAAGTATTTCTTTCTTGGGCTTCAAATCTTGGGAATCGGGCTGCTGGGTTATCTGGCGTTCATTTTCAAGAGCGGGGAGGCCGACACACTCGTGGGCATGAGGCCGCAATGGTGGGGGATTTTGGGCCTTATTGGTTGGACCTACCTGACGTGTGCCATTCTCTATCTATTTGCTTACAAAAGCAGCCTTGGGTTACTTATTGCCTGGGGTGTTTTTACTTTTTTTACGATTGCGGGTCATGCGGGGTGGTTGAAAGCCCTTTGGCCTTCAGGACCACAAGATTGGATATTGGGCAACGGAGCCTTTCATGCCTTTGCCATGACGGGCTTGCTGGGTACGCTGTTGATGGAATGGTTGTACAAAAAAAATAGAAAAATACAGGTTCCTTCTATTTTTACGACAATTGGCGTGGCTATGGTGTTGATAGGGCTTCTGTTGAGAAACTTCTTTATCATTTCTAAAATTCAGGCTACGCCTACGTGGGTGTTCTTATGCAGTGGTATCGCGTTTATGCTGTTTGCGGGGATTTATTTTTGGGTGGATTTGCGGGGAAAAGCCAAGTGGTTTGCTCCCATTAAGGTGGCAGGAACCGCTACGCTGACGTGTTATTTGATTCCTTACGTTTATTACAGCGTGGCCAATTTACTGCCGTTCCGTCTGCCCGAAGCGCTCAGTTATGGGGTGATGGGGCTTTTTAAGTCCTTGATTTATGCGTTTATTGTAATTGGTATTGCGGCAATTTTGGGAAGGATGAAAATCAAATTGAAGCTATGAAACGGTTTGTTTTCATCAAAAAGCCCCTTTGGAATCATTCCAGAGGGGGCTTTCTGATGAAAATGCTGGTGTCCTCGGTTGCTTACAGTTTTGGTGCTCTTGGTTGCTCTCAACCGAGCGTAAGGGTTGCTCACAACCCAACGCAGTTCACACCCATCAAAATTTTTGCTATACCCTCTCAATAATTCTTATAATAATCCCGAATTTTGCTCGTAAGGCGGTCGTAAATGGGCTTACTGAACTCAATGAAAAGCTGTTGCGGGGGCGGGGGATTGATTTCTCGAACACTGCAAAGACGTTTTTGTTCAGCGGTCAAAGCACGCTCATCGCCGTTAAAATTGGCCCATTCGCATACCCACGTAAAATCTCCTCTGAATTTTTCCTGTGTTACCACCGACTTGTTGCGAAAATCCATCACTTGCATGTCCAACAATCCTGACGACAGCACCGATTTACGGGTGCGGGTTAGTTTGGCCGTCACTTTGTTATAGACTGGTATTTTCTTGCCATTAACGGTCGTTTCGCCCACTTTTACGGAGTCTTTGCTGGTCACTACGTCGGTATTGGATTGAATGAGGGTCTGACCCACTACAAAATCATCAAATTCTAACTTAATGACGTGGTCAGGTTTGAGGCGCGTACTTGAAGCTTCTTGCGGAGAATAAAACCGTACAAATTTATTGAGACGCTTATTGGTTTGTAAAAACTCGTTGACCTTATTCTGAAAGTATTCGTTGCTCAATTGATACGCCCGCGAGGTGACCAATACCTGCTCTACAACCACTTTAAAAGAAGCGTATTCGTACGATTCATCCAGCATGGATTGAACGTTTTTAAAGCCGCCGAGCAAGGCGTTGGCAGATTCAAAATGCTCATACGCCTGACGCGCCATCTGCCGATTTTCTTTGTTTTGCATCGACAGCATCCCTGCTTCATAACGCTCGGAAGCTGCTTTTTCGCGGGCGTCTCGTTCTTCTGGAATGAAACTCCGAACGGTAACTAAACGCTCACAAGCGGGGCATTTGCGCAAAGCATCATACAGGCGATTGAGACGTACATAGGCGTCAACAACTGGCTCAAAATGAAAGGCTTCGGGGGCGTTTTGATAGCGGGCTACGTCGTCTAAGTTTTGTTGCAGGGCCAATGGATAGGCTTGCTTGAGAATCTCTCCGGCAGATGAATTGGTTGGACTGTCACGAAGTTTTTCGGCGGCTCTTAGCACGGACTCATCATAATCGCCGCGTTTAAAGGCTTTTTTGGCGGATTTACAACCGATAAAACAAAATGTAAATAAAAGAAGGGGGACAAAAAGGGCGGTAAAAGAGTGCTTCATATTCGTTGGATGTAAAGGGGCAAAAATAAACAGGTTTTTGGTAATTTCCCTTCTCAACGCATCTTGTTTCTCTTTACCAAATAAGCCGACAGGATTTGGTCGTAGCCTTTGGCTACGTCGGCTTCTATAAAGTCAATTTTATACTGACCGCATTTTAATTTCAATTCCTGATAATATTTTTTGACCGCTTCCTGGTACTGCTTTTTGACTTGTCCAGGCTGAACTTTTACTTTTTCTCCCGATTCCAAATCAATGAATTCGTACGGGCGGTCATCAAATGCGAATTCTTCTTCGGTGCGACGGTCAGTAACGTGAAACAACAGGACTTCGTGCAGGTTGTGGCGCAGGTGTTGCATGGCCGAAAAAATGCGCTCTGTTTGATTAATATCTTCAAACATATCGCTGAAAATGACAACCAGCGACCGTTTGTGGATTTTTTCGGCAATCAAGTGGAGCACATCGGCTACGGCCGTTTTACGCTGTTCTTTGGGTTTTTGAAGAATCCCTTCCAAATCCAAAAAAATCTTGTGGACGTGCGAAGGAGTTGATTTAATCGGCGTCTGAATTTCAATCGTATCCGAGAAAGTACACAGACTGACGGCGTCTTTCTGGCGTTGGAGAAGATTGGCGATGCTCGCCGCCGCCATCGCACTGAACGTAATCTTATCGTGATTAGGCTCAGGATAATACATCGACGACGATGTATCAATCAATAAGTGACAACGTAGATTGGTCTCTTCTTCGTAGCGTTTTACAAACAACCGGTCGGTTTTGCCGTACACTTTCCAGTCGATATGCCGTGTACTCTCGCCCGTGTTATAGAGACGGTGCTCGGCAAATTCGACCGAAAAACCGTGAAAGGGAGACTTATGAAGACCGGTGATAAAACCTTCAACCAACTGCCGAGCCAGAAACTCTAAATTACCGTATTGTCTTACTCTTGCAACATCCAGCGTACGTGTGCTCATTGGCAGTTTTGGGAAAGGTTAAAGTTTGTTGGCCTTTTCGATGATATCTCCCGTATCGGTGATGATTTCATTTTGTCCGAGCAAAATCATTCCTTCCATACCAACCACTCGAAGTTTGACCGAAGCGATACCAGATTTAATAAAACCTAGGTGTTCGGCAGCGGCGCGAGTCAGGTCAATCAGACGTTTATGATGAAAAGGGCCTCGGTCATTAACTCTAACAATCACCGATTTATTGTTTGATAGATTCGTTACTTCAATCATGGTGTTGATTGGGAGAGAACGATGCGCGGCGGTTAATTCTTTCTGGTTAAATTTTTCGCCAGAAGAGGTCTGCCGACCGTCAAACATTTTGTTGTAAAAAGACGCTTTCCCCTGTTCTTCTTTGCCTAACAATTGTGCTGAAGCAGAATTTAATGTGAAAAACGACAACAGTAAAATTAAATAAAATGGGGTATAATACATAGGTTTTTTCGGGTTTAATTCCACTAAAAGAATGATTTCCACAGAGCTTTCACCTCGAAGCCTACTCAAAAAAATGCAACCTAAAAAAGGGTTATAGGTTGATAATAAGGCACAAATTTAATATAATCTATGTTTTTTACAAAACCAATTTTAAAAGGCATGTTCTTAACAACGTAAAAGCCGGTAACTTTATTTTACAAAAATTTTGAAAGGCAACAACAAAACATGTACTTTAGCGTTTGCTAAAACTCTAAACCTACTAAGTATAGTGGAAGATAAAGACCGAGAAAAGATCTACTCTAAGCGCGTAAAAGCCGGCAAAAGAACCTACTTTTTTGATGTGCGTTCGACTCGTTCCAATGATTATTATCTCACGATCACCGAGAGTCGCCGTTTTCCGCAAGGAGACGGATTTGCGTATGAAAAACACAAGATGTTTCTCTACAAAGAAGATTTCGACAAATTTGTGGACGCACTTCAGGACACCGTAAATCACATCAAAACAGAATTAATGCCAAATATTGATTTCTCGCAGTACGCCGTACGTGAGGAAGAAGATTATAGCGGTAGCGATTTGAAGTGGGAGTAATACCTGTTTTTTAAAACTATCCAATAACTTGCCTCCGGTACCTACCGGAGGCCTTTTGGTTTTGTAGGTACGTCTAAATATACTAATTTTGCAGCCTCACTCAAGTGAGTTATATTATTTGTTCATAATGAGGGAGGAGAGGTCGTTGGAAATGAAGTAAAAGATAGGGCATTTGCCTATTGATGAGCTTTCTGTCTAACCCGCAACTCAAAACTCAAAACTCAAAACTCCCGGAATGTCTCTCCAATGTGGTATTGTCGGATTGCCAAATGTGGGCAAATCCACCCTTTTTAGTGCATTGTCAAGTGCAAAGGCTGAAGCAGCCAATTATCCCTTCTGTACCATTGAACCCAACGTAGGCGTGGTAGAAGTGCCCGACGAACGGATGAAAGTCTTGGAAGGTCTGGTGAATCCACAGCGTATGGTGCCAACCATCGTTGAAATCGTTGACATTGCCGGCCTCGTACGGGGTGCGAGCAAAGGTCAAGGCTTAGGAAATCAGTTTTTGGCGAATATCCGGGAAGTGGATGCCATTATTCACGTGGTTCGTTGCTTTGCCGATGATAACATCGTACACGTAGAAGGGCGCGTTAATCCCGTTAGCGATAAAGAAATCATTGATTTGGAGCTTCAATTGAAAGATTTGGATTCCATCGAGAAGAAATTTGCACGGGTTGAAAAAGCGGCCCGTGTTGGAGATGCAAAAGCCAAGGTCGAGCTTGAAATTATTACGCGCGTTAAAAATGCCTTGCTGCACGGTAAAAGCGTAAGGGCGGTAGGACTGACGGAAGATGAGAAAGCAGCCATTGCTGACTTGCAATTGTTGACCATCAAGCCAGTCATCTACGTGGCAAACGTCGACGAATCAGCCATCATCAACGGCAATGAATACGTGGATCAATTGAAAGCGGCCGTGGCTGAAGAAAATGCCGAAGTGATTGTGCTTTGTGCGGCCATTGAATCTGAAATTGCCGAAATGGAAGACCCCGAAGAGCGCACCGTGTTTTTGGAAGAATACGGTTTGAAAGAATCTGGTTTGAACAGATTGATTCGGGCATCGTATCACATCTTAAATCTGATTACGTACTTTACGGCGGGCGTCAAAGAAGTACGGGCGTGGACCATTCAGCGGGGCTGGAAAGCACCGCAAGCCGCTGGGGTGATTCACACTGACTTTGAAAAGGGTTTTATTCGGGCCGAAGTCATTAAACTCAGCGATTACGAAAAGTACAAAACCGAGGCTGCTTGCCGCGATGCGGGTAAGATTTCGGTAGAAGGAAAAGAATATGTGGTGCAAGATGGCGATATCATGCACTTCCGTTTTAACGTATAATTATTCAACGTCGGCGAGGGCTGCGCGCCCCGGTTCAAAACCTCGCCGACGTTCACTTTCGACGTTTTATAGTTTACCAATCGTCAGTTTCTTCGGCTTTTTTCTTGCCAAACAACGCCCGAAAAGTACCTGACATGTGAATCATGTTATCGACGCGATTTTTGGCTTGGCTGAGTAGGTGCACATTGATGCCCTCCCCAATCATTTGTGTTAGCGAATTGGAAAGCATGCACATTTCTTCGACATTCACCGAAAAATCACTGACAACATACTTCTGAAAGCCTCGGTCTTTGAGGTCAGCAAAGTAGAGGACAAGGCAAAAATCTTGCCCTTCAAAATAGGTAATGACTCGATTTGAATCAAATTTTTTGGGCATTTCCTGATGGTCTACCAATCCATCTACAATCGCAACTTCTTCGTTGGTCATGTATAAATGAGGAGTCAAATATACGGGTGGCTGATAATTCATTTTACTTTTTCTGATTTTGGAATACTTAGCGATATTACTCAATAAACGCGCTTTGTTGAGCAAATCTTATAAGTAAAATCCATTTATCATAAATTTTTGTAGAATATATTTAATTATTTTAAGATTCTACCAAGTGTGTTTTTAAAGTAACTTTACTTGAAAACACAGTTAAAATCCATAAACCACCGTTAGCCAAATTATATTTGGCAGCATTTGACAAAAAAACCGAATAAATGGGTTGTTTTTGAAACTAATTATCTAAAATAAGAAATTTTGTTTGGGTATAAAAAAAGTGGGCAGCTTTTAGAAGCCTGCCCACTTTTAGTTCAAAATCTATGCCAGCACGTGGCTGGGGTATTTTGAGGTCTACCTTGATATTTCCAATACCTCAAACTCCATCGCTCCCGCAGGAACCTGAAATTGGGCTACATCGCCTACCTTTTTTCCCAGCAGACCTTTGCCGATAGGAGAGCCAACGGAGATTTTTCCGAGTTTCAAATCGGCCTCTTCCTCAGACACAAGGGTGTAGGTCACAACGGCGTTGTTTTTACGGTTTTTTATCTTGACTTTAGACAGCACCGCTACCTGCGACGTATCGATTGACGATTCATCGAGGATGCGGGCATTGCCCAAGACTTCTTCTAATTTAGAGATTTTTGCTTCGTGCAATCCCTGTGCTTCTTTGGCGGCATCATACTCGGCATTTTCGCTTAAATCACCCTTATCGCGAGCTTCAGCTATTGCTCTTGCTATTTCTTGTCGGCCCCGCGTTTTTAAGTCCTGCAACTCAGCCTTAAGCTTGTTGAGACCTTCTTCGGTGTAGTACTGTATTTTAGCCATTTTGCTTTACTGTACGTTAATTGTTATAGAATATTTGTTAGTGGTAAAGAAATTTCCGGTACTATGGACAAAAAAAAAGAACGGTGAAATGACCGCTCTACAAAAGGATGGTAGAATCTGTCACTTCTTCAGCAAGACCGAAAAGTATTCGTCGTGTCGGTTCATAGTCGAGAATTGAATCACAAAATTAGCAATATTTGCAACTGAAATCAATATCCCCAAAGGCTTTATCCTAAAAAATAGCCTTATTGTACTACTTTAAACGTAGAAATTAATTTCTTATGACAGGTCTTCGGATTATTTTTATGGGTACACCCGAATTTGCGGTGAGCAGTCTTCAAAAGCTCGTGGAAAGTGGCTCAAATGTGGTGGCGGTGGTAACCGCCCCCGATAAACCCGCCGGACGCGGTTTGCAATTGACGCCTTCGCCCGTTAAGCAATACGCCTTAACCCAAGGGATTCCTGTTCTTCAGCCCGAAAAACTTAAAAACCCAGATTTTTTGGAAGAATTGCGGAGTTATCAGGCAGATTTGCAGGTCGTGGTGGCTTTTCGGATGTTGCCCGAAGTCGTTTGGAATATGCCGCCCAAAGGAACATTTAACCTTCATGCGTCGCTTTTGCCCCAGTATCGTGGGGCAGCACCCATCAATTGGGCCATCATCAACGGCGAAACGCAAACGGGCGTTACTACTTTTTTTCTGCAACATGAGATAGATACAGGTCAAATTATTTTTCAGGAAACCGAGCCGATTCACGAAGATGATACGGTAGGTACCCTCTACGAACGATTGATGCAAAAAGGGGCGGCTTTGGTGGTCAAAACGGTGCAGGCCGTGGAGGGGGGCAAGTATCCCCAAATTCCGCAACCTGAGATTGAAACCTTGAAAAGCGCCCCTAAAATTTTTAAGGAGACCTGCGAAATCCAATGGACGCAATCAGCCTCTGCTATCCGCAACTTTGTGCGTGGATTGTCGCCGTATCCGACTGCCTGGACTACCCTGAATGGAAAAACCTGTAAAGTGTACAAGGTTTCAGTGGCCAATCAAGAATTCAGTGAACGGGAAATCGGAGATTTTGTAACTGATAATAAATTCTTCCTTCATTTTAAGACGGGTGATGGTTGGCTGGCGATTGAGGAGCTACAACTTGAAGGAAAAAAACGCATGGGAATTGAAGAATTCCTGCGCGGTGCTAAATTATAATTTCATTTTCTTAACCTATATCTTCATGCCTCCGAGCCGAATATCCGTCAGTTTAATTTTCTTCATTTGTGGATTCATTTATACCAATTGGAGTACCCGATTACCCAGCATTCAAACACTTTTTTCGCTCAACAACAGCACTTTAGGCCTGATGCTCCTTTGTGTAGCAGTGGGGTCACTTACGTCCATGCCGCTCACGGGTTGGTTGATTGCGCGTCGCGGCAGCAAATTCGCCACAACGTTGTCGCTTTTGCTGTTTTGTTGTTCGTTATTTTTGTTTCCGTTGCTGTCCTCAACATGGCATTTAGCGGTCTTTTTTTACATAATCGGTGCGTTTATGGGTGCGCTGGATGTCGCAATGAACGCCCAAGCGGTGGCGATTGAGCAACGCTACAATGCCCTAATGATGTCTTCTTTTCACGCCATTTTCAGCGTAGGAATGATGCTTGGCGCATTGAGTGGTTCTTTTTTTGTTCCATTTACCACCACGTTTCACTTTACGGTCGTATCGGCGGGGTCGTTGGTGCTTGCGGTGGCTTGCGTGTTTTTTTTGATTCCCGATACGGTCAAACCGTCGAACGAAGGCGTGGCTTTTCGGCTCCCCGACCGCTCGATGCTTTTTATGGGACTGATTGCGTTTTGTGCCATGTTGGGGGAGGGCGCAATGGCTGATTGGAGCACCAATTACCTCAAAAATGTTCTCCAAACCAATGCCGTGATGGCGCCATTGGGCTTGTCCGCGTTTTCGGCTGCCATGACGATTGGGCGCTTCGGAGGGGATAAAATCCGAACTATTTTTGGAGATAAGCGTCTTATTTTGGCAAATTCTGCTTTGGCAATGCTCGGCTTGGTGGTTGCATTGATGATTCCCTCCGTGTGGGTGGCCATTGGTGGGCTTTTTTTGGTGGGCTTAGGGCTGTCAACCGTTATTCCCATTATTTACAGCAACGCTGGTCACAACACATCATTACCCAACGGCGTAGGGTTAGCTATGGTGAGTACGCTGGGCTACTTTGGGTTTTTGTTTGGGCCGCCAGTCATTGGTTTTCTGGCAGATTCGCAGGGATTGCGGGCCGCGCTGGTGTTTGTGGTGCTACTTTTTGGAGTAATGGTGGTTTTGGGCCGAAAAATAGAAACTTAGTAGAAAGCCGTTATTCGCTGAAATTCTGATAGATAGAGTCCATAATTCTAACAAAATGGGCGTAGTCTTCTTCGTTAAGCTCTCCCCAACCTTGACGACGGATTTCTTTGACCACGGGCAAAACCATCTCAAATGTTTTGGTGCCTTCGGGCATCAAAAAAATGTTGAATTTACGCCGGTCTTCGTCCGACATGCGGCGCTCGACCAATCCTTTTTTTACAAGCAAATCCAAAATACGCGTCACCGTGGGGGCGTCTTTGGTGGTGAGCTCGGCTAACATATTTTGACTTATTCCCTGATTTCTGGCTACGTGGTCAATCAATACCCATTGGTCTACCGTCAAATCAAAGCCCGAATCGTTGAAACGTTTTTGTAACACGTTGCGGATTTTCTTGATGGTGGTATCAATTTTGAAAAAATAAGCACGAGAATCGGAAGGGTGAGTCATGAGGTAATCATACAAAAGGTTAAAGTATTAGCCTGCTAATAATTGCTCTGCAAATTAAGATAGGATTTTTAAAAGAGCAAACCTATCGCCAAAATCGCCAACGCAACACGAAATTTTGTTTGGGTTGTTTTTTTCGGAAGAAAACCAACCCGACCGAAAACAAATCAATCGTGACTGTAACGGACGAATGTTGGGTGATATACTCCCAGGCGGCTTCCATCTCTGGCGACCAATGAATATCATCGAATACAAAGAGACTGTTTTCGTGGGCTTTGGTTAGGCAGGTTTCGAAGTAGCGGACGGTAGGTTCGTACCGGTGATTGGCGTCAAAAAAAGCAAAGTCGATGCTAGGGGTTGCAGCTACCTGCGCATTGAGGGTTTCGTCTAAATTTCCAACAATGACTTCAATCGGGGCCAACGCGTCAATTTTTTTGAAATTACGTCGGGCCAACTTGGCCGTTTCGGGGCATCCTTCAAAGGTAAAAATGTGTGCATCTGGCTTGGCAGATGCCAAGTAGAGGGTGGTCAGGCCCAATGAGGTTCCTAAATCAAAAATCGTGGAATAATTAAAATGCTGAATCAGTCGGTAGAAAAGTCGCCCCAACTGAGCCGATTTTTTTGAGTGTTTCGCCACGTCGCGCACTTCCCTAATTGGAGAAGCATTCACCTTTGAACCCGCCCCAAAATCGGTGATGGTGAGGGTCTCACGGCTTTGAAGCATTTCGGTGCGCAGCGCTTCGATGGCTTCAAAACTAGGCTTTAAAGTGTCTTTTTTGATTGTATTTAGATAGAGATCGAATACAAAAGGAGAATGAAGGCCGTGTTCGTTTTGGGCAGCAAAAAAATAGCGAAAAATAGGGCGAAAGAACAAAATCGGGGGAATTTAGTAACCGAAAAATGGTGAACCGCAAAATGAAAAACCGAAAACTGCAAAATGGTAAATGGCTTATTTGCAGTGTATTATATTTTTTCGTTGCGGTTATCTTTACACAGTGGTTGAGATTGTGACGGATATCTAATGAGGCCTAATTGAGACGGTAGGGGGCAATCATCGTAAACTCAGGAATCGTTACGTTGAATTGTTTGCCGTCCATGATGCGCTCCATCAGGTAAGTGCCGCCCATTTTGCCCATGCTGGTGCGAAGGTTGCAGCCCGATACGTATTCGTGGACTTCGCCGGGTTCGAGTACGGGTTGTTGGCCTACTACGCCTTCGCCTTCTACTTCCCGAACGGTGCCGTTTGAGTCATGGATGAACCAGTGCCGACGCAACAATTGTACTGTATGCTCGCTGTGATTTTCGATGGTAATGCGGTACGTAAATACGAAATGGGCCTGCATCGGGCTCGAATATTCGGGCTGATATTGCGTCAAAACGCTTACTCGAACGCCTTCTGTAATCGCGGATGTCATGGTTTTATGAAGCTTTACTAACTTTATAACCAAAATTAGGTTTTAATCGTTAAAAAAACCAAATCTTTGTCAAAAAAGTATCTCAATGCTTACAACGAACAGTATCGACATACTGTTTTAGGCATGGGGCATTTTAAACCATAAATTTTCAACCCGTCATTATTTTGTATGGATATTAAGATTGAAGCTTCTTGGAAGGCTCGATTGCAGACCGAATTTGAAAAGCCTTATTTTGCCGATTTGGTTGCGTATGTGCGACAGGAATACAAAACCCAGCAAATCTATCCGCCTGGTAAACTGATGTTTAATGCATTTGATAAATGCCCTTTTGACAAAACCAAAGTGGTGATTTTGGGGCAGGACCCTTACCACGGGAGAGGGCAAGCCAACGGGCTTTGCTTTTCGGTCAACGACGGTGTTACTATCCCTCCTTCGCTGATTAATATCTTCAAAGAAATTCAAAATGATTTGGGCAAGCCTTTTCCGCGCAGCGGAAACTTGGAGCGGTGGGCTGAGCAGGGAGTATTGCTCCTCAACGCCACACTTACTGTGCAGGAGGGCAAACCAGGGTCTCATCAAGGCCACGGCTGGGAACAGTTTACAGATGCTGTCATTCGCCATTTAAACGACGATAAAGAGGGGCTGGTCTTTTTGCTGTGGGGAAGATACGCGCAGGACAAAGGCAGAATCATTGACCCCAAAAAACATTTTGTGCTGAAATCAAAACACCCTTCGCCGATGTCGGCCAACTCTGGTGGATGGTTTGGCAATAATCACTTTAGTCAGGCGAATAATTATTTGAAAGCCAGAGGTTTGCAAGAGATTGAATGGTAAAAGATTAGGCGGTTTTGTTTCTATAAACCATTCTGTTTTTCTTTCAAGAGCTTTTGATATTCCTGTTCGGCGAGGTCATCGTCGTTGGGGCGGATGTAGGCGCGGTAATATTGGGTGACGAGGCCAATTCCCCAAAAAACGAGTACCCAACCAGGCCAAAAATGACTCTTGGTTCCAGAAGTAAGGTACCAAATAGTGATTAAAATGGCGTTTGTGAACAGATAAGACATTAAATCGCGTTGGAAATGGGCCCTTCGCTTGGCGATTCTCCAGAGCTTTTCGTCACGAGGTTGCATGTAAAAGCAGGGTTAAAGGTGTCGTTCTTTGTTCAAAAGCTTCTGATATTCGCGTTCTACCATGTTTTTTTCACTGTAAGTATACGCCGAAAAATAATGAGACACCAGCCCGATTCCCCAACCAAAAGATGTCCATACGGGCCAAGGATAGGTATCGCCACGGCTCCACACTAAGCCAAATGCCCACAATGCCCATAAGGCAGCATTGACAAAAAGATACACATAAAGGTGGCTTTTGAACGAAGCTCTTGCTTTTGCCATTTTCCAAAGTTGAGGGTCGCGTTGCGTTTCCATTGCATTTCAAGATTTAAGGATGATTAACCGTTTGTTTGTTTTCGGCTGACTGATGCAACAAAAATAAAATGCGGTTGGGAGTTCCCCAACCGCATTCTGACAGACTTGACTTTCAGGAAGATGAATCAGGCTTTTTAGAGAGTCAATTGCCTTGTCGAATTATTTAATCGTGAAATTGCTTGAGCCAATGCGGAATCCTTCCGAATATACTTCCACGCTGTATTTACCTGGGCGGAAGCGTTGTGCATTGTCATAGGTCATTTCAACCATTTGATTTGTATTTTGATAAGCTACGCGGTCTTTGGTCGTAAACATCATCTCTTGGCCTTTCCAGTTGAATTTGCCCGAGCCCATTGCTTCGTCAGAGATTACCGCGCCATCTGGATCAAGTACACGTACATAAATCTCTTTTTCTTCAGGCTGAGTCAATGGGTTAGACGGCAGGGTAAACTGTAACTTGATTTTGTCTACGCGCTTGGCCTTATAGCTGTCGTCGTTTTTAACTTTTCCTTTAGGAGTAACGGCCAACACTTTGATATTCTCGGCTTTAAGCGCAGCGCCAATGGCAACTTTTTCGCTCAATTCCCGATTTTGGCTGCTGTAAGTCATTACAGAGTCGGTAAGCTGTTGTTTTACTTGCGTCAAGGCTTCTTTTTCGGTCTTGAGGCCCGTATTTTCAGTACTTAAATTTTGATTGGTTGCCGCCAACACGCCGTTTTCTTCTCTAAGTTTTACGAGTTCGACGTCTTTATCGGCCAAAAATTGCTCGTATTCTTTGATTTTTGCGGTGTACTTACTAATCTCAAATCGCATGTTTTTCTTCAAGTTGGCTTTATCTGCTTCTAGTCGAGCCTTTACTTTCATTAGCTCTTCTATATTGCCACCAAGTTGCTGTGTTTCAGCGATTTTTGCGTCTAGATTACGAGATACCGAATCTAATTTCGTTTGAGTAAACGCGAGTTCTTTTGCTTTTTCAACAATCGCGACCTCTTTTGTCTCGGTTTGGCCCTTTTGATCGAAGTACATAAAACCGAATGCACCCGCCGCCAACGTCATGATAACCAGTCCTACCCAAGCGAATGTACCCTTGTTTTGCTGATTGTTTTCCATAATTGTAATTGTTTGATTAGTGAAACATGAGTTAAAATAAAGGTAAAGTGATATATCATACGTAATCTTTGGGGTGATAGTGATGCAATACTTTGATAAAATTCTGTTCCAAGTTGTTTTTGAAGTTTTTCTGAGGATTGTTATGGGTAATATGGGGCTTTTTTTACCCAAATCGGGTAACTATCGTTGATTTTTCGCTCAAAATGAATAGTTATGCCCCATAATTGGACACTACAAAAGGCAAATCCCTACCATTGTCAACGAAGTAGTCCGTTGAACTAATATGAAAAAGGGAATGAAGAAAGAGAAAGCCTATGGTAGAGGGGCAGGTTTTTGGGATTATTTGAGCGTTGAATCTTCTTTTACTTGGGTTATCTGCGTTTATTTACAAATATTTTTGTTGATTAAAAACCCTCAAAATAAGTAACCATCCCTAATTCTTTTTTTAGTTATGTCTAACGACGAAATTGTAGAAATCCTTGAACTGACGACCAAATTGCTTGAACTGCATGATGCAGATACTTTTAAAATCCGTACCTATTCGTCGGCGGCTTTTAACTTGAGTCGGCTCAACGACCAAGAATTGGCGACATTGTCGACCGCCGCATTGACGCAATTGCCGGGTGTGGGAAAAAGCATGGCCGCCAAAATTCAGGAAATCGTGCAGACTGGCCGCCTAAATGAGCTGGAACAACTCATGGCTCAAACGCCCGTAGGAGTGCTCGAAATGTTTAAAATAAAAGGAATTGGTGCCAAAAAAATCGGGACAATCTGGCGGCAATTGGGCATTGACACCATTGCGGGCTTGCAAGAAGCGTGTGAGACGGGGCAAATTGCCAAATTGAAAGGATTTGGCGAAAGTACCCAGCAGAAGATTCTGGCTTCGATGGCGTTTTTACAAAGCCAAATGGGCAAGGTGCGTATGGACAAGGCCGCAATTTTGGCTGAATTAATCAGAGATGAGCTTCAGAAATACTTTTCAAATGTCGTGATAACGGGGGAGGTAGCGCGTAAGAATGAAACCGTTGAAACGATTCAGTTGTTGGTCGGTACGGAGTCGCCCGTGGCAGCTATACGTCAAATCAATGAAATAGGGTGGTTGTTGCAAAATGAAAAAATATCGTCTCCTTTTACGTGGCGGGGTAAGATAGTTGACCGCAGTACAACCACCGAGCTGCCCCCGCAGGGCGAAGAAGTAGAGCAGAAAAAAACGCTGGAAATTCAGGTAGAGATTGTCTTTGTGCAACCTGATAAGTTTGAAAGTGAGCGATTTATTTTAGAAAGTACCGAAGCGCATTTGAGCCAGCCGACGGTGTTAGGGACTTCTTTGCTGGCAGTAGCTTACAGCAGTTCCCGCGAAGAATCTGCCGAAGCCATTTATCAAAAAGCAGGGTTGCCGTACGTAGTGCCCGAAATGCGCGAAGGCTTGGGTGAATTTGAGTGGCTGACCCAACATAAAAATGAAGACCTGATTACGTGGGATGCACTGCGGGGAATTTTACACAACCACAGCACCTATTCCGACGGGAAGCACAGCTTGGAAGTGATGGCGAGGTATTGTCAGGAATTGGGATTTGAATACCTCGGCATTGCAGACCACTCCCAAACGGCAAGTTATGCCAATGGCCTCCGGGCCGACCGGGTCAAATTGCAGCACGAAGAAATTGACCGCTTGAATCAGGCCTTGGCTACCAATGCCTTCAAACCTTTTAAAGTCCTAAAAGGAATTGAATCTGACATCCTCGGTGATGGCTCGTTGGACTACCCAGAAGAGGTGCTGAAAACCTTTGATTACGTGGTGGCGTCGGTCCACAGTAACCTCACCATGAGCCTCGAAAAAGCAACTGGACGTTTGCTGGCGGCGATTGAAAATCCATACACTACGATATTGGGCCACCCCACGGGGCGACTGTTGTTGGCCCGGGAAGGGTATCCGATTGACCATAAAGTGATTATTGAGGCGTGTGCGCGCCACGGTGTAGTCATTGAAATCAACGCGAGTCCGTGGCGATTGGATTTGGATTGGCGTTGGATTAGGTATTGTATGGACAAAGGGGTAATGCTCAGTATCAATCCTGATGCACACCAAAAAGAAGGCTATTTTGACATGTATTACGGCGTAAACGTAGCCAGAAAAGGCGGTCTGACCAAAGAGATGACATTCAACGCGTTGAGTTTGGCGGAAATAGAAGCCTATCTGGAGAAAAGAAAAAAGGGATAGAATCAAAGATAAATTGCCAAGCCAAAAAAAATGGAGAAACGAACATACGCTTCTCCATTTTTTTTGGCTTGTCGTTCGATTATTTTTTCACGAAACGCACATAAATCTCACGCAATGGCTTTTGCCCTGGCGCACTGTCTTTGCTTATACCCGTGCCACGCCCTTCGGCATCAATACGGATATAACTGATTCCCGATTTAATTAATATGTCTTTAATCGCAAAAACCCGTTTGACCGATAGCACTTTGTTGGTCACTGGCTGCTTGGCATCATTGGCATAACCTACCAATTTCACCTGCGCGTTGGGGTATTTTTTGAGCAAATCAGCCAAAGCTGCGATGGGTGCATTGGCCTCTGCTTTCAGTTGCGTGGTATTATCTTCGAAGTCTACATTATCAAACTTAAATACTTTTCCTGCCGGTGCGGTAGCGTTTTCGAGGTAAGCCGACATGGGATTTGCCGTGGCCGTTGCTGGGGGAGTAGCCGTGGCTACGGCCGTCGTCGTATCTTTAACAACCGAATCTTGGGTAACGGGCGGCTCCTGAATGGTTCGGGCCTCAATCATGGTAGAGTCGGTTTCAGAAGTACTATTCTCCAACGCAGTCTGGCGCTGATTCCAGAAATAAATCCCCGCCGCAATGGCCCCAATGACCAACGCTCCGATGCCAAACCACTTTAGATAAGGCTGATAGTCAGCTTGTTGTTGCATGTCTACGCCTACCAAAAAAGGCTGAGACGCGCTTCCTTTCTCGGTGCCGGCCCCTCTGGATACCACGCCTGATTCTTCGGTACGTGGAACCGAAAAGTTCTGCAACAGGTACTGGATACCCATTGTTTCAATCAGCTTGTCATTCAAATCGGGAAGTACGGTGAGCATTTCTTCGCGTTGATCGCCCATGTAAGCGGCGAGCGACTCAGCATCCAGTTTTTTCTCGGTTATTTTTTGTTTAATGACCGACATCACGATGGGCATGGCTACGCCGCAAAGTGAGGCAACCAACGAATTTTGGGTTCCCGCATATTTGGACACCATACTACTGATGGCACTTTTGAGACCAGGCAGCACCGTATTTAAGTCTTTTTCTCCAACGGCTTTCAGCTTTTCAAATTCAGCCTCATTTTTTAAAATACGTTCAATATTTTCGGGGCCAAATTCAATTTTCTGCGCTTGGTTGTATACGAGCTTCATGCCGGATTCCGTAGTCACCCGTTTGATTAATCCACCCACAAGAGAGACGCCCAACGCATCAAAAATCTTTTGTATCTTCTCGGGTTTTTCTAGTTTTTGTGCTGCAATTTGACTTATCACCCCCTCAGTCAAAGCCTCTTTCAATGATGCAAAAAAGTTCATTATAAAAAATCAGTTAATTAATTGGTTAGAGTGTAAGGGTAAAAACGAATGAAACGGCTGAAACTGTTAAAATTGCCACGATGTTTTTAGACCTTGCTTTTGTTCTCTTTCTGAAAATGGGCGGAAAGTTACTTAAAATAGTAGACAGTCTCACAGACTGGAGCTGACAGTTTTTGCGTATTCTTACGAAACCCTTCGTCAATCCTGAGAAAGATAGGCTGATGTGGAACTAGATTCTTTACCTTTGCGCTACTAAAAATAACCAAACTGATTGATACTTGAAACACGTAACTGATTCTAATCCGATTGTATTTGTAACGGGAACAAATGGCCTTATCGGCAGTGCCGTGGCGCGCCGTTTGTTGAAGGAGGGCTATCGTGTTAGGGGGATAAAACGCCCCGACAGCGATATGCGTTTAGTGAAAGACATTCAGGAGAGGATTGAATGGATTGAAGGGGATGTGTTGGACGTACTATCACTCGAAGCAGCTTTTGCGGGAGTGACGTATGCCATTCATACCGCCGCAATTGTGTCTTTTATTCCCCGCGACCGTACCCGAATGTACGATATAAATGTAAACGGAACCGCCAACGTGGTCAATGCGGCGTTGGAAGAAGGAATCAAAAAGCTGGCCTTTGTTAGTTCCGTGGCCGCATTGGGTAGGCCCGACCCCAATAAAGTAGCCCCGGGAGATGTGACCGTGATTGATGAAAACCAAAAATGGGAAGAATCACCGCTGAATTCAAACTATGGCAAAAGCAAGTATTTGGCCGAACTGGAAGTGTGGCGGGGAGTGGCGGAGGGACTGGCGGCGGTCGTGGTCAATCCAAGCATGGTATTGGGGGAAGGCGATTGGCAACGCAGCAGCACGCAGTTGTTTAAATATGTATACGACGAAAAAAAATACTACACCGAAGGACTAATCAACTACATAGACGTGGAAGATGTAGCCGAGGCGATTGTAAAACTGTTGTTGTCGGACATCAAAAATGAACGCTACATCCTGAGCGCTGGCCACGTGACGTATCGGGAGTTGTTTACCAAAATAGCCGTGGCTTTTGGTAAACAACCGCCTTCAAAAGCGGTATCTTTTTTCATGGCTGAGACCATCTGGCGGGTGGAAGCACTGCGCTCGTGGCTCACGGGTAGCAAACCGCTTATTACCAAAGAAACGGCCAAAACGGCCCGAACCAAACTTGTTTATGACGGGCAAAAAATTAAAAAAAATCTGGGCGTTAATTACAAAACATTGGATGAAACCGTAAGGCGAGTGTGCGCGTTTCTGACAAAATAGCAATCTTAAAATGTAACGGTATCTACTAAACAATCTCTCTTCATTCTTATGCAACGGACACTTTTAATCCTGATTTTTTTAAGCAATTGGTCAATCACGCAGACTTTTAGCCAATCTAATCCGATTGAAATAACCTACACCAGAGACGAGACCAAGAAGGAATATACGTTCCAATACAAAAACCCCAATTACTGCGACTACGCCGTGAGAGTGGAGTTTACGAGTTTGCAGGGAGGAAGTTGCTCATGTGTATTGCCTTATTTAAGCTCTGTTTCGTCGGGCAATGGGAGCTTATTTACCATTAAACCTTCGCAGGCTAACCAAGGCATTTCCTTTCAATTCGGTTACAAAACTTTAAAAGGGCGCTTGCTCAACAAACCGCCCAAACCTTTTATTTACTTATTTCCTTTTTCAAAAAAAGAGGCTCATCGAGCCAATCAGACCCAAAATATTGTTGAGGCGTTGAGCGGAAAGAAAGTGACTAATTTTTACGGTATGTCTTTTCAAATGCAAAAAGGAGATACCGTTTTTGCCGCGCGGCGCGGGGTTGTTAGTGAAATTAAAAACGAATTTGCGACGCACTCAGAAGAGGTTTGGTTTTCTACCAATACCAATTTTGTCGAAATCTTTCATCAAGATGGCACTTTTGGACGCTACAATCGCTTCAAAATGGGCACAATCATGGTGAAACCTGGCCAATCAGTGGAAGCAGGACAGCCGCTTGGGATTGTGGCGGACGATACTTTTGAAGGAAATACGCTTGCGCAATTTACGGTTTACTATTTAGACAAAGCAAAGGCTTTTACCGAAGCCCATTCTTTCACCTACTTAGTTCCTACTTTCTATACCACGACGCATCCTGCGGGGGTGGTTCTTCAACAGGGGGCTTTTTACACGTCTGATTTCCCAGAAAGCATTGTGACGCAGGAAATGTCGAAGCGCGAATTGAAAAAGTGGAAAGGAGCGAAAGAATAAAAACAAAAGTGCTGACAGAACTTTGTTTTACACTTCCCGAAAGCTACAAATTTTCGTTAAACTTTCGGGAAGTGCAGAATCTTTAGGCCATCAATTTTTTGTATTTTATACGTGTCGGAGTGGCGTCGGTGCCGAGACGCTTGCGGCGGTTTTCTTCGTAATCAGAGAAGTTTCCTTCAAACCAATATACTTGAGAGTCGCCTTCAAAAGCCAGAATGTGCGTACAAAGTCGGTCCAAGAACCAACGGTCGTGGGAGATGATGACCGCACAGCCTGCAAAATTTTCAAGACCTTCTTCCAGCGCGCGTAAGGTGTTGATGTCCAGGTCGTTGGTTGGTTCGTCTAGTAGCAATACGTTTCCGCCTTCTTTGAGCATCATGGCCAAGTGAACGCGGTTGCGCTCGCCCCCGGAGAGGTTGCCGATTTTCTTTTCCTGATCGCTGCCCGAAAAGTTAAAACGGCTCACATACGCCCGGGCGTTGGACTGCTTTCCGCCCAAGATAATCCATTCGTTGCCTTCCGAAATTTGCTGAAACACCGTTTTGCCAGCCTCCAGTTGATTATGTTCTTGGTCGGCGTAGGCGATTTGGACCGTGTCGCCGATGGTGATGGTTCCTTTGTCGGGTTTTTCCTGCCCCGTTATGAGTTTAAAGAGGGTGGATTTACCCGCACCGTTTGGCCCGATGATGCCCACAATCCCAGCGGGAGGGAGGGAGAAGGTCAGGTTTTCAAACAATAATTTGTCGCCGTAGGCTTTCGAAACGCCCTCCATTTCAATCACTTTGTTGCCCAGACGCGGTCCAGAAGGGATATAAAGTTCCAATCTTTCTTCTTTCTGTTTGCCGTCTTCGTCGAGCAGTTTTTCGTAGGCGCTCAAACGGGCTTTCGATTTTGACTGACGTGCTTTGGGAGCCATTCGTACCCATTCAAGTTCGCGTTGCAGGGATTTTTGGCGTTTTGATTCCTGCTTTTCTTCTTTGGCTAACCGATTTTGTTTTTGTTCCAACCATGAAGAATAATTCCCTTTCCACGGAATTCCCTCGCCACGGTCTAGTTCGAGAATCCAACCGGCCACATTGTCCAGAAAATAGCGGTCGTGGGTCACGGCAATGACCGTTCCCTCGTATTGGCGGAGGTGCTCTTCCAACCACAACACCGACTCAGCATCCAAGTGGTTGGTAGGTTCGTCGAGCAGAAGTACATCGGGTTTTTTGAGCAACAAACGGCAGAGAGCCACGCGGCGTTTTTCACCGCCCGATAGATTGGCAATGAGGGCATCTTGCGGTGGGCAACGGAGGGCATCCATGGCGCGTTCGAGTTTGCTGTCCAAATCCCAGGCGTCGAGGGTGTCGAGTTTTTCCTGAACTTCTCCTTGGCGTTCGAGCAGTTTGTCAAAATCGGCATCGGGGTCACCAAATGCTTCATTAATTTGATCAAATTCTTTCAATAAATCGACCACTTCTTGCGTTCCTTCCTGTACTACTTCCAGAACGGTTTTGGTGGGGTCAAATTGGGGTTCTTGGTCGAGCATTCCGACGGAATATCCCGGGGAGAAAACTACCTCTCCGGTATAATTTTTGTCTACACCCGCAATAATGCGGAGAAGAGTGGATTTTCCCGCACCATTTAAACCCAAAACGCCTATCTTGGCACCGTAGAAAAAGGATAAGTAGATGTTTTTAATAATCTGTCGGTTGGGGGGGATTACTTTACTTACCCCCGACATTGAGAAAATAATAGTTTCGTTACTCATTTTTTGCTTATTTTGTGGAGGCAAATATCGTTAAAATTAGGAGTTAATTGTTAAACAGGACAGGTAAATGGGTTTTTTGTGATTACATTTAAGCCCGAACGTTTAACTTTACACCCACCAAAACCTTTAAAGCAGATAAAAAAGTAAGATTGCAATGGAAAACGCCACCTTAATGGACGAATACGGCTATGTCAAAGACGGCAAGGTATTCTTAAAAGGGTATTTAGGTAACCCGGATCGCCAAATCGGCGAAGTAAAACGAACAGAACAGGAAGCCATTGATTATTTCAAAAACCGCTTCAATATTGCTTCCGGAAAAGTAGAACAACTCGAACATGACGTTGAAGAAGCCCAAAACAAGGGCTCTTACCTGACCAAACTGGTACAACTTCGTAAAAAATTGCTCAGTTTTGACGGATTGGGAGATTTTATTCCGTTGCTAGAACGGTTGGATAAGCTTGAAACGGTACTCGAAGATTTAATCAAAATTAACCAGGAGAAAAATCTCGAAATCAAACGTGCTTTGTTGGATGAAACCCGGGCCGTAACGGTGATCGGGGACGATTGGCAGGGCGCTACCGACCTGCTTCAGGAAATCAAATCCAAATGGATACGTACTGGCCCCGTTGATAAAGAGTATCAGGAAGAAATTGAAGGCGCTTTCCAAACCTTGTTGGATACTTTCTTCCAACAACGCCGTGACTTCTTCTCGGAGCAAAATCGTACCATTGCCGACCGTATCGAACGCTACACCGAATTGATTGCCAAGTCGGATATGCTGGTACGGATGTATGACGTGGAAGAAGCCAGTCGTCAGTTGCGGCAGATTCGTGCCGAATGGAAAGAAGTAGGCGACATTCCCGTAAAACGCTCGGCAAAACTGTACAAGCAATTCAAACGGTCTAACCAACGCATCGTTGACAAGTACAACCGCGTCAAAGGTATCGTGGTACAGACCTACGAAAACCCACTCGTGACCAAGCAGCGTGAAATGTGCCGCGAAGCGGAGCAATTGGCCCGCTCAAGTGATATTATTCAGGCTTCCGAACGCGCAAAAGTGTTGCTTAACCAATGGAAGGAGATTCGTCTTCCACCCCGCGTGGGCGATAAAATGGTGGCGGAGCGTTTCCGTTCGGCCTGCGATAAAATATTTGAATTAAGCTACCTCGCTCGGGTTATCACACGCAAGTATCCAGCGTTTGAGATTCGCTCACCTGAAGATCAGCTCAATATCAAAACGCGTGAAATGGAATGGCTCATCAAACGCGAAAAAGCCGATTTGGAAGTGACCATTGCCAGCGCACAAAACATGCCGCCCGACCCCGAAGCTGAACGCCAGATGATGGGCAAAATCAATATTCAGCGTCGTAAAATAACGATGAAGGAGAAAATTTTAGAAGAGTTTAAGGCGCAGATGAAGTAGTATTTGTAAAAAATTGACTCACGCAAAGATGCAGAGGAGCAAAGTTGAATGCTTTGTTCCTCTGCGTCTTTTTTTTGCGTTTTTTTATTGGGTTGAGGAGAAAAACTCATACGTACCCAAAAGAAAATCCTGAACGGCCGTGGCGTGGTCTTTGCCTTTGAGGGTGATGAGGGATACGTTGGTAGCTCCCCGTGCTTTCATCGCATTGAGGGCGTTGACGGAGTTGAAATAAAACACCAACTGGTCGGCATCTCCGTGGTAGAGGCGAGTGGGCGTTTTTGGCTTCCAATCATACACGTCGTTGTCTTTGACGGCATTCAAAAATCCAGTGTCGGTCCCGTCCGCAATTCCTTTGGCAAAAGCATCCGTAAAAATGGTGTTGAAACTAACGTTTACATTGGCTTTTTCTTTGTCGGTCTGTATCAAGCCAGCCCACGGTTCCTTAAAGTATTGCGTTAAAGGCCGGTTGATGTTATAAATGCGGTCGTAAGTTAGGGTAACCCATACATAAAGCTGGTTGTAATTGACCGTGCCGCCCGTTTTTGTACTGATTAAGTACTTCATAAAGGCGGTTTTGTCATAAGCACCTGCGCCGCAACTGGAGGCTCGCAGGTTGAACTCGGTGCCCGTTTCTTCTTCAATTTTCTTTTGCAACGACATGGTGGCGTATCCTCCCGCCGAATAGCCCGCAATGTACAGGCGCTCATCCCAAGCGATACTCTGCTGACGGATGAATTCCTTGGAAGCGCGTATCATATCCAATGACGCCGAAGCGAGACTTTCGCGGTGCTCGTACGGGTGAGGAACGTTATTGGAAGCCCCAAAACCGATGTAATCGGGATACGCAATAATATATCCTAAAGCGGCAAACAAAGAACCCGCAATGTTGGCTTCGCTATTGGTGGCAAAGTAAGAGGGAGCTTCTTGGTCGTTGCGAATGGTGCCATGTTGGACGCTGATCATGGGCGTTGCTCCTGATTTTACAGGGAATAAAAAGGCCCCCGATGCCTGAATTTCTTTGCCGTCGGTGTTTTTCGTTTTGTAAACCAGTTTGTAGACCTTGATGCCATTCTGAAGGAAAGGGGCGATGCCCGCAAGGCTAGGGTCACCAGAAGTGATACGTTGGGCCAATTGTTCCTTGGTGAATTCGCCGATAAGGGTGCTGCTGACCAAATATTGGTCTTCAGGAATGAGGTCAGTGGCGTTTCTGTTACAACCGCTGACCAATACAACCAAGACAAGGAAAAGAGCGTAAAAGCGTTTTTGGGTAGATTTCATGCGATATTGGGCAATAAACGTTGGTTTATAATCTTAAACTAAACGCATAAACAGCCCCGAAAGTTGCCTCTAATTTCCAACATTTGACGGCTTAATAACGAAAATTTGCTTGGATTTGCCCGCTTTTGCGTCTTCAATGATTCTATTGAAAGCAAGGACAGCACCATCGTGCGACCAAACCAGATTGGATGGCGATGGATTTGTTGGTTTTGTCAATACCTGAAACCGATTTTCGAAAGGCTCGCTGCCGATTTTACACAAAACAATGCTGCCTTCCCAAACGTAGCTAATCTGATTTCCACGGGGATGCCAACGCACGCTGCCTTCTACGTTTTTGTCGTGAAACGTGACTTGAACAGGATTGCCGCCTTGGGGCGAAATGGTGAAAATCTGTTGAATTCCCTGCGCATCTTTTGCTAAAAAAGCCAACATACTCCCATCGGCCGACGACCGAACGATGCCTGTACAACCCGCTTGCGGCGTATCGGCGGTAAAAGTAAGTCGGCGCTGAACGGTGCCTTTGGGGGGCATCGGGAAAGTCGTATCTGTTCCTTCCAAAGGACCAAATTCGCCGGGAATCGTAATGTCATTCGGAATATCTACGATAAATACTTCATCGACTTCTTTGCCGTTTTTGTCTTTCACTTTTCCGATAAACGCCCGGGCGATTTGGCGTGTTCCGTCGGGTTTTAAATAACCTTTTGTTCCTACCCAACTATCCCCCGCCGCATGGCTGATTTCGTCCGAAGCGGGTTTGGGATTGGGCGTTACCCGAACGACCAAAGCACTGAACCACTCGCCCGAAACATTGTCTCCTTGCGCGTCTTTCTCCAATTTTACGGGTATGTTTCTTTTGGAAACACCGATGGTGCGTAAGTTGTGTTTTGCGCCCGTTTTGTCTTCCAATGCCTTCAGAACCGCGTCGTTGTAGGTATAGCCAATCCACTGCCCGTCGCCGCTCCACTCGTGGCGGTGGGTGCCTCCGCGCAAGGCGCCTTTGGTATAGGGAGGTGTAATATCGCGGGCATCCATAAATACGGGCACATTGGGAGCCGAATCGTTGATAATGACGCCCGTACGCCGCCATTGTTGATACGGGTTTTCTTGGGTTACACTCATCAATCCGTGAATAAACACCACGGAATTATCGACGGGAGAATAACTCACGGCTCCCGCGCCGGGGCCCCATTCCGCGTTGTTGGGGAGTGCATATAATACTTTCTTTTCGCCCGTTTCGACGTTTACTTTTTCAATTTTAGCCGACGCTGCAATGCCGCCTTCTTCCGTGCGCGTGTCATACACAAGCCATTGGTTATCAGGTGAGAAATTGTCATTGTTGTCTAAGTCGTGGTTGTAACTTAGGTCATGGGTGAGTTGCTTTTCAGCTAGATAGGTAGAATCATTGCAGGAATACATAGCAAGAGAGAGGAATAGGGTGCAGACTTTCCAAGACTGGGCGTCCCCGTTTTTAAAAACTTGGAAAGTCTGCTGATTTTGGAAAAATGGTTGAATCGTCATTTATTATTTGTGTCTTTTAGGCAGTCACACCGTAGTCACTCGCGGGACGCGAGCGACTACGGCGCACTGATTACTTTCAAATAACGTCCCATCCAGTAAGGCAGCAAAAACGAATCACCTGCGCTCAACTCGCTTTGCCCATTGGAGGCGCGGTCGAGTTTGAAGAGATTTCGATTGTGTTTTAGTTCTGGACGTTCGTCGGGCGGCAAAACCTGCTTAATGGTTTGACCACGAAAATTAGCAGGAATCGGCTCAATGTCTTTGCGGTGGCTGTTTATGACCTGCCATTCAATCATATCCAGCGGAAATTCTTTCAAAAACCAGATGGTTTCGGCTTGGTCAAATGCTTTGGCCCCCGTCATGGCGTAGCAGAGGTTCCATAAACCATTTTTTTCGGGGCGTTCTAGGTCCCAATGTTCTTTGATGGCGGCGGCGTATTGCTTCTTCAATTCGGGCGTGAAGGCGTAAGGGTACAGACACCAGTAAGCCAAAAAATACATTTCGTCGTCGGAGTGGTTCCATTCTTCCGAAAGCTCGGCGGCCAGTTTTCCATCCGCTTCAGTCACCTGTCCGAGTTCTTTCATGGGGCGGAGCAAGTTTTCCAGATAGCCATGTTTTTGCATCAGTTCATAGGCTTTCTGTTTGTAGATTTCTTTTTTGGTGAAATGATAAGCCGTTTGTAAAAAGCCGATGATGTTGGAAGCGTACAGTTTTCGGTCGCCTACGTTTTTCGGGAAACCGTTGACGTATTCGGGATTCCATTTACCCCAAAGCGTAGGTTTCCCGTCAAAATCAATCAGATACCAGTCGTTTTCGATGATATTGGTCATGAGTTGGTCCATCATTGCCACGGCTTTTTGTTTGACTTCGCCCTCCATGTTTTGGGCCAAAAGGGTCAGCGCAAACATCTGCCCGACAGTTTGGTCACTGCTCGTGGTGCCGCGCCAATCCCATTCGTCATTCGAAGATTTTACCCAACCGTTGGTCATGCCTCCGTCCCAACGTTCGGGTTTAAATTTGAAGAAACCTCGGCGCTCAAACCCCCGCGCAAAATAACCTTTCATGCCCGTAATGCTAAAAAGGCGCTGCATGGCCTCAAAGGATTCGAGGCAATTGTCGAGCGCTTCTTTGTCGCCCGTGACTTTGTAGCGAAACAATTGGCTGACCAAATACATCGACGTCCAGAGATTATCGCTGTCGCGTTGGCCCATTTCGAAGGTGGATAAATCGCCGTGTTTCAGGGTTGAAACGTCGCAATTAAACCCGTACCGTATGTGTCGTTGACGCACCTGTTTTTCGTACACGAGGGCTTTGTCGTACAGTGTCATGGATTGAAAATGGATTTCGCCCAATCCTTTGGCGGTCAGGATATTTACGTTTTTGTCTTCACCTGCCGAAATATGCACAACACGGTTGTCAGGAATCCATCGTTCACCAAAATAATAATTAAAACCTCCCTCGGGTCGTAGCATGAACGCGCCCAATGTGGAGCCAAACCACACGTGCCCATGAACCACGGCTACGGCGGTCAAATCGGTACTGGGAAGTTTTCGCTGAATCTCGCCCAAGGGTTTGAAAGAATCGGCATGAAGCACGAAATAGCCGTTATGGGTTCCGACGTAAATCTTACTGTTAGCGACGTCAAAACAGGTAAAATCTTTACCCTGAAAAACGGTTTTTAGTTCTTTGGTCGCCAGTGAATAAGCTTCAATGGATTGATTGCTGAGAATCAAAAAGCGATTATTGGGCGCATCAAAACGGATGTCTAAGGCTTCCTTGTCCGAAAGCATTTTTTCATCCAAGACTTTAGCATCCTGAATAATTTTCAAGTTTTTACCATTGGACACCAGAAAGGTAAAATTAGGGCCTGCGCAAAAAAGACGGGCGTTGGCTGTCTCGTGTTTTGCGTACAAATTTCCCGCCCAAGCGTTGCTGAATACGGCTTTGTCGTCCAAATACACAAACTGTTTTTCATACACAGCCATATCCACGAGTTTCTTTTCGGTCATTGGGAGGTACGAACGGTCGGTGCGGAGCGTGCCGGGATATTGAAATTGTCCGCCGTGGGGCTGTAAAATTCCCGCCGATGAAAGAATGCGTACTTTGCCGTTTTTATCGGTAAAAACCCTTTGAAGTTTGACGGAACTGTCTTGTAAATAGTGCTTTACGCTGAGGTCTTGCAAAAACGGTCGGTCAGGGTAAGCGGTATTGACCGTAGTTTGGACAGACATGCTGCTCCAAACTACGGCACTGAGAAACACTAAAAAATACTTTCTAAAGTTCATAAACGGGAAACGTTAAACTACTTTTTGGTTGCCGTTGTGGGGCCGCTGATGACGCCCAAATACCGCCCTGCCCAGTACGGCAGCAGCCATGTATCGCCCGCGCTCAATTCCGTGCTTCCGCGCCCGTTGCGGTCGAGCATAAAACGGCTGTTGTTGTGGCGAATCATGCCCACTTCATCGGGTGGAAGCACTTCTTTGGTCAGTTGTTCGATAAAATTCGGCGGCAACATTTCGATGTCTTTGCGGTGGCTGTTTTTGACCGTCCAATCAATCATGTCCAGCGGATATTCCTGCAAAAACCACACAGATTCTTCCAAATCAAAGTCCTGAATGCCCGTAATGGCCGTCAGAATGTTCCAAAGTCCGTCTTTTTCGGGGCGCTCATACTGCCAATGGTCCACGATGGCTTTTTTGTAATTGGCCTTGAGCGTGTCGTTGAAGGCGTAGCGGTACAGGCCCCAGTAGCCCATGTAATACATTTCGTCGTCGGAGTGATTCCAATCGCCAGAGAGCATCTTGCTCCAATCACTGGCGTTGCCGGGTGCTTGTCCGATGGTTTTCATGGGGCGCATCAGGTTTTCGTAGTACCCGTGTTTTTTCATCAGTTCAAACGCCTTGGTTTTGTATTTCTCTTTTTTGGTGAAATGATAGGCCGTTTGCAGCATGGCCACGATATTTGAAGAGTTCAATTTGCGGTCGCCAACGTTAATTGGAAACGAATTGACGTAATCAGGATGCCACTTTCCCCACAGCGTAGGCTTGCCGTCCCAGTCCACCAAGTACATATCATTTTTGACAATGTGACTCATCAGGGTATCAATCAGCGCAATGGAGCGCGATTTGAGGTCTTTGTCCTCAATCAATTCGGCCATGGCCCCGAAGGCGAAAATGTGCCCAATGACCTCGTCGCTGCTCGTGGTTGATTTCCAATCCCATTCGGGGTCGGAGGTGCGACGCCACGGCTTGTCTTCGTATTTATAACCTGTGCGCTCAAATGACCGCGACGGAAAGCCCGGCACTTCGTTGATGGTGTACAAACGTTCCATCGCATCCAGCGATTCGCGGCAATGTTGCAATGCTTTGGGGTCTTTGGTGGCCGCGTAGCGGAAAATCTCGCCGCCCAAATACATCGAAGTCCAAAGGCCGTCGTTGTCGGAATCTTGTAATGTACCCGTGGCCAAATTGCCGTTTTTCATTCGAGCCAACGTGCCGTTGAAACCGTTGCGAATGTGGCGGGTGCGCACCTGCTTGTCGTAAAATTCGGCTTTTTCCTGCAAGGTCATTTTCGTAAAAATGATTTTGCCGACACCTTTATCGGTCAAGATTAACACCGAATTGTCGTCGCCTTTGGCAATGTGAACCACCTTGTCGGAAGGAATCCAGCGCTCGGAGGCGTAGTAATTAAACTTGCCATCGGGCTTGCGCATGAACGCTCCCATCGTACTGCCAAACCACAACTGATTGTCAATGACTGTAATACAGGTCAGCTCCGTCCAAGGGAGTTTTTGCTGAAGCGGCGTAACGACCTTGCCCGTTTTGTCCAATTCGAGGTAGCCATTTTTGGTGCCGACCACAATTTTTCCGGAAAACAACTCAAAGCAAGTCAGGTCATTGGCCGAATAGATTTTTTGCAGTTTTTTGTCTTTTTCCGAAACCGAATAAACGGCGTTTTCGGAAAGTGCGTAAAACAAATCGCTGCCAGCGTCGTACTTCAAATCCAGCACTTTACCGTTGCTGATGCTCTCTTTCCACGACGTTCCTTCTTTGGAAAGGTATTCCAATTGCGAGCCGTTGGAAATCAAAAAGCTGAAATCTTTGCCGCCTACTAACAGATACGCGTCTGATAATGAATGTTTTGCGAAGAGTTTGCCCGCCCATGCGTTGCTCAACACGGCTTTGTCGTCAATCATCACAAACTGGTGTTGATACAAACCCAAATTGGCGATTTTCTTATCGGCAATGGGACGGTACGAAACGTCTTTTTCTAACGTGCCAGGATACAAAAATTGCCCTGCGTACAGTTGGTACAGGCCCGATTTGGTGCTGACTTTGATGGCCCCATTGAGGTCGGTATAGGCTTTGAGCGGTTCGGTGGCGTCTTTAAAATAGTATTTGATGCTGTAATCCTGCACAAAAGGAACGTCTTTGTGCACGGGCTGCTTGGGTTTTTGAGCAAACAGCGCGGACGAACTCAGCAGTGCGCCCAAAAGGAGAAAGTGAAAC
Source organism: Runella aurantiaca (assembly GCF_003339505.1). Lineage (GTDB taxonomy): Bacteria > Bacteroidota > Bacteroidia > Cytophagales > Spirosomataceae > Runella > Runella aurantiaca. The sequence goes on along the minus strand of NZ_QPIW01000013.1, from coordinate 1,468 downwards.
TTCATAAAATGCGGGTATTGGTGTTGAATAAGACAGAATGATTCTGCGAATCGAATTTACGTTTATAGTACGCTGTATGCAGGCGTTAGGGCTATTTGGGAGGGAGAAAAATGGGGGCAGTCGCTCGCTTCTAGCGAGTGACCGGTATTCACAGGCCTCAGGCCTTACAATCATAACAGAGGCTGGAGGCCTGATAATAGTCGTCACTCGCGGGACGCGAGCGGCTGCGGTAAGTTTAATGAATTAAGCCAGTATTAAATTCAGAAGTTTTATTATATAAATTATGATAGCCTATAATACCTTTTAATACAAAAGACTTATTTTGTGGATGCCGATCTTTTAAATCTTTAAGAAGACCAAAGTTTATAGAGTTAATCAACTGACAAGTTCGCACAAAATATAAAAGATCTTTTCTCTTAAAAGACTCTAATTCTATATTTAAAGGGTTTCCCTTGCACAAACTTTGATAAGTAAAAATATTGTCTAATTCTTTGCTATATCCTTTGTATGGGTACCATACATTATATGCATGGCTATAATTTATTAAATTTCTTATTTTTGATAACCAATTTCCTTTAATAGCACCATTATTTGTAATTGCAGTTACTAATTCATCTAATTTACTGATAATTTCATAAGCATCATATGAGGGTAGATGATTATATATTAGGGGAGAGGTCTGATTTAAAAAATGTAAAAATCTTAACCAAAGACCTTCATGACTATTGTCGTATTTATCATCTTTATAAAATTTATATTTATTATTAAGTTGATTAATTTCTATACAGTATAAGCCAGAGCTAATATTCGATGAATTATAACCATAGTTGTTTGCTAACCGTTTAATTTGATTTAGAGAATTAGGGTCAACATTTAGGATTCCATGTCCGCATATTCTTAAAATAGAATGAGCAGAAAAAAAAGCTGAATAGTAATATTTAACAAGTAGCCACCCTAAAAATTTAGGAGATATGTTATCTTTTGTAATATTATTTATTGTTTCTAGTGAAGCACACGATAGCCTATTTATTTCGTAAACAAAAGGAGTTAAAAAGTCTAAATATTCATAAGTTGAAATTGTGAATTGGTTATCAATAATATCACTAGCAGGTAAATACATCTTTCCTGATGATAACCAAGAATTTAAGCCTTCTGGAAGCTTATAATTTATTTCATTTATACCAGGGATATAAGAAAACCTCAAGCCATCACAGATACTAAGCATGGTTATAAAGTAAAGTCTTTTTTTAGAGACTCTAAAAAGTGCTCTACTAACTCCTTAGAACTGGTCAATTTTTTATTGACTTTATTGGCATTAATGTTATCAAAGAAAGAATTAAGTACTGTACCCGAAGATAATTGCTATGTAAAACAAAAAGGCTGAATTTTGAAGCGACCAAGCATCAAACCAGCCTTTAAGAATGAAAAAAATCATTAGGGACGAAGTTATTAAATTGCTTCAAAAAAT
>NZ_QPIW01000012.1 GCF_003339505.1 Runella aurantiaca | reverse complement strand
TGAGTGGTGGCGAATTTACAATTTTGAGAGACCCCACTCAGCTCTCAAGGGCAAGACACCTCAGCAAATATGGTTAAACCAAGAGGAACTCTATTTAAAAATGGCTGCGGCCTAGGGAATGAGGACAAAATGATGAATATGCTTCAAAAGGAGTAAGTTTTCTGTATGTATCTATAGACGATAATGCAATCGCATGGGAAAGAGCTTCAAAACACATAGGACTAGTAGATTCAGAAAGTTATCTTTTGCCTAATGCGAAACAGTCTGAAATAGCTAAACAATTTAATTTGTCAAGTATTCCAAGGTATGTCCTGATCGGGAAAGATGGCAAAGTATTTAGTGCAGATGCACCTCGTCCTGGTGATCCAAAACTTAGAAAGTTGTTCGATGAATTATTGAAAAAGTAACGTTGTGACTATGAAATCATTTCCCCAAACCTTCCACCAAATTTGGTTAGGCAATAAACCTATTCCACGGTCATTGCTTGGTTATTCGCAAACATGGCGAGATAAACATCCTGAATGGGCTTTTGAACTGTGGGATGATGCAAGGAGCCATGCGCTGGTGCGAGAACAGTATCCGCATCTATGGCCTTTGTATGAGTCGCTCCCGTATCTCACCCAGCGAGTAGATGTCATCAAGTATTTGGTGCTGTATGCGTTTGGCGGGGTGTACATTGATTTTGATTGTGAGTGCCTCAAACCTATAGATAGCTTGCTTACACATCCTGTCTGTATCGGATTAGAACCCAGAGAGGAGGGTTTACATCACGAGTTTTCGGTGTTTTTGGGTAATGCGTATATGTCTGCCATACCTAAGCATGAATTTTTTAATGTAACTATCGCGCGTTGTGAGGAGCAACTACGCTTGCTTACGCCTCGGTGGCAGGAATTAGGTAAGTATCACTACGTCATGGAAACCACGGGCCCCACGTTGATTAATCGGGTCTATCATCATTTTGAAGACAAAAAAAGTGTTAGGCTTCTGCCCCCTGAACTTATCGGGCCGTTTAGAGGCAGGGAGGCTACACTGTATCGGGAGAATAAAAAAATGGGTTACGGCGCTGCTAAACTGTCGGAAGCCTTCGCCATTCATCATTTTGTGGGTTCTTGGTTGTAAGCAATTACGTTAAAAAATCTATGTGGAGTCAGTCAGATTGGAAAACTTATGAAAACAACGCCCGAATTTGAAGCCTTTGCGCAATCGGTTGTAGCAGAAAAAACAGCCGCATCGGCGGTTTGAAGGAAATGCCTTTACTGCTGGGGAGATGCCAATCAGAAGACTATCGCTTGACCAAACGGAGGAAAAGAGTGCACAATCAAACAGGAAGATTAGATGGAGTAGGCTTAGATTCCTTGATTTTCATACGTTCTATCAATGCCATAAGATCATCGTGCTTTTTTTGATGAGTTGCTCCAAGTTTGATACCCTCGTTTTTTTTATCCAAAGCGGGATTAACACTGATACGGGCGGGCTTTTTCATTGCTTTAAGCAGATTTGAAATGCAAAATAGTTTTTATTGGGAACAAACAGTTCAATTTCATCATCGAATGTAATACCAAAAATGTCAAACTTTTCATTGATTAATTTCGATATGACAGCACGATACAGACGGTTTCTTGACGCTGAACTACCCGTAAAGATAACAGTTTTTGAAGGGTAAAGTTCAAAAAAATGATACAAGGTTTTGATTACTGTATTTAAAATCAGGACTATATCTTGATTGTTACTGACTGTTTGAACATCTATTGTCCCGTCATCCTGTAAGTCGCCAAAGATAAGTTCATATAAATTAGGGTCTTGTTTTATCGGCAAGTAAACAACTGCTTTCTTAATCATTTTGTGATCGCTGTTACTCTCAAATTCATACAAAAGGCGGTCGGAAGATGATTCAATGTTGTAAATAGGTTTCTCCATTGTGCAAAAATAAAATTTTATTGACAGTGTTTCCAAAATTCCCCCACTGCCGTCGAATCGTCGAACCGCGAATCGTCGAACCGCAACTCGACGCCATGGCCGAAACGTCGGACCGCGAAACGTCGGACCGCAGGAACGCCTGCCCGGTGCGCGGAAACGTCCATCCGACCCATCTGCTTACGTTTGTCAGCCAAATAATAATAAGCATTTGAAATCCTTCCCTTTTTATAAGCAACTCGACGCCATGGATTGTGGTCCCACTTGTCTTAGGATGGTGGCTAAGTACCATGGGCAGAGTTATGGCGTACAGCCGTTACGGGCGGCGGCGGAGATTGGGAAAGAAGGCGTAAATCTGCTGGGCATTGCCCAAGCCGCCGAAAGCATCGGTTTTAAAACCTTAGGCGTAAAAGTCACGCTCCAAAAACTGCTGGAAGAAGCACCGCTGCCCTGCATTGTACATTGGGGGCAAAATCATTTTGTGGTGGTCTATGGCAAAGGGATTGGCGCTCTTTCTTCTATGAGGAGAAAGGGCGGGGACGTTACGCCGCGCGGGATAGAGGTCGCCGACCCTGCCGCCGGCCTGCTGACTTACACCTACAAAGAATTTGAAAGCAAATGGGCAACTACCGTGGTCGATGGCGAAAAAGTAGGAGTTGCTTTACTATTGGAACCTTCTCCAAAATTCTTTCAAGACCCCCTTTCCCTTAGTGGACGGGGCGACGATTCGCAAAGGGCGGGGGATAGGGGTAAAATCGGCTTACCTTACCTCTTTGGCTACCTCTGGCGCTACAAAGGTTTGATTTCACAGTTGGGATTGGGTTTATTGGTTGGCAGTATTCTGCAACTGGTGTTACCCTTTCTCACGCAGTCGGTGGTGGATGTGGGTATACAAACGCGTAATCTGCACTTTATTACGCTTGTATTGACGGCGCAGGTGATGCTGTTTGTGGGGCGGGTATCGGTCGATTTTATCCGGTCTTGGGTTTTGATTCACATCAGTACCCGTATCAATCTCAATATTTTGTCGGATTTTCTGACCAAACTGCTCAAACTCCCGCTTTCGTTTTTTGATACTAAGCTGACCGGCGATATTCTCCAGCGCATTGGCGATCATCACCGCATTGAACAATTTTTGACGGGGACATCGCTCAATACGCTGTTTTCACTCTTCAATTTGGTGGTTTTCAGTGTTGTACTGGCTTACTACAACCTGTCTATTTTCGGGGTGTTTCTGATTGGAAGCGTATTGTACGCACTATGGGTAACGATTTTTTTGCGGTATCGTCGGCAACTTGATCATAAACGCTTTGCGTTGGCTTCGCAGAATCAAAGCAGCCTGATTCAGCTCATTACGGGTGTGCAGGAAATAAAACTCAACAACGCCGAACACCTTAAGCGCTGGCAATGGGAGAATTTGCAGGTACGGCAGTTTAAACTCAGTATGAAGGGATTGGCCTTGGGGCAATACCAACAGGCAGGGGCGCTGTTTTTGAACGAAGGAAAAAACATTGCCATTACTTTTTTGGCCGCTACGGCTGTTGTCAACGGTCAGATGACCTTGGGCGGTATGATGGCTTTGCAGTATATCATCGGGCAGTTGAACAGTCCCGTGGAGCAGTTGGTGCAGTTTATGCAGCAGTGGCAGGATGCACAAATCAGCCTAGAGCGGTTGAATGAAATTCATAAGTTGGAGGATGAGGATAAGCCTGCTTCACAGGGGCTTATCTACGCTCAATTGCTAACGGGAGGAGGGGGAGAGAAGGGCATGCCACGCGGGATAGGCGTAACCAACCTCACCTTTACCTACCCTGGGGCAGGAAATGAGCCGGTACTAAAAAATATCAATTTACACATTCCAGCTGGGAAAATAACGGCAATCGTAGGCACCAGCGGAAGCGGCAAAACGACTCTGTTGAAGTTGCTGTTGAAGTTCTATGAGCCGCAAATGGGCGAAATAAACTTCGCTCATTCTTCATTAAGCGGAGAAGGAAGTTTCCACGGCAAGCTAAGCTTAAAACAAATTTCTCACCGTCAATGGCGCAGTCAATGCGGGACGGTATTGCAGGACGGATTTATTTTTTCAGATACCATCGCCAACAACATCGCCGTAGGCGACGAAGTGCCAAATGTTCACAAGCTGCTTCACGCCGTGCATGTGGCTAATATTCAGTCATTTATTGAAGAATTGCCGTTGGGGTATAACACCAAGATCGGAGCGGAAGGCAACGGCATTAGCCAGGGGCAAAAGCAGCGGTTACTCATTGCCCGTGCCGTCTACAAAAATCCTGATTATCTGTTTTTTGACGAAGCCACCAATGCGCTGGATGCTAATAATGAAAGCGTGATTATGCGAAATTTAGATGAATTTTTCAAGGGTGGTCCGACGGGTCGGAGGACCGTCATTGTGGTAGCGCACCGTTTGAGTACGGTCAAAAATGCCGATCAAATTGTGGTGTTGGAAAAGGGTGAAATTGCCGAAATCGGTACGCATGTAGAACTGGTACAAAAGCGCGGGAAATATTTTGAATTGGTGAGCAATCAGTTGGAACTGGCAGAATAGCCCTTTGTATGAAAGAGATAAACCCCATATCACCCGAAGAACTGAAACACAATACTGGAGGCCGTGCCAACGGCGTGGCTGTCCTTTCCCAACCAGGAGAGGCGGGCTGGGAAATAGTGGGGTTACGCAGCTCTGAGGTCAACGAAGTATTGAGTCAGCCGCCGTCGTGGTTGGTGCGTTGGGGCATTACCGTTTTTTTCTTCGTGTTGTTGATTTTGCTAGGTGTGGGGTGGTTTGTGGAATATCCCGATTTGGTCAAAGCCAATCTGCGCGTGGTGGCTGTCAATTTCCCGAAGGCGGTCAATGCCAAAAGCGAAGGGGTTGTGATGAAACTGTTTGTCAAAGACGGAATGAACGTAACGCAGGGGCAGCGCCTGGCGTATCTGGAAAGTACGGCCAATCCTGGAGAGGTTCTGAGGCTAGATACGGTGGTCACGGCCTTGGTAACATTGGGACTGCGCGGCGATTTGGAAGACATTCATAAAGTGACCATTCCGTTGTATTTCCAATTGGGAGAGCTTCAAAAATCGTATCAGACTTTTCAGGATGCCTATGTTCGGTCAAAAGCATTATTGCGCGGCGGCGCTTTTGAGCAAAAAAGGCTCGCATTGCAAAATGACTTGACTCAATTGGGGCTATTACGGGAAAACTTGCAAACCCAGCTTGACAATTACCGAAAAGACCTCGAACTGACCGAAGATGATTTGCGGATGAATCGTAAACTGCACGAGGAAAAAGTCATTGCGGATGTAGAAATGCGTCAGACCCGAAGTCGGTATCTGTCAAAAAAACAGGTCGTTGACCAAGCCCAAACGGCGTTTAATAACAACGGAATGTTGCAAAATCAAAAACAGCAGGAACTGTTGGAGTTGGAAAAGACCCGTATCGAGCAGCTTAATAGTTTATTTCAATCCATTAATACGTTAAAAAGTGATACAGAAGCGTGGAAACAGCGTTTTGTGTCGGCGGCACCCACGAACGGAAAAGTGGCTTTTCTGACTCCGTTGCAGGAAGGCCAAACCGTCAAAGCTGGGCAGGAGTTATTTTATGTGTTGCCCGAGGGGGCGGGATTTGAAGGAGAAATGTACGTAGGGCAGTACAATTTCGGAAAAGTGCGTCACGGGCAAGAGGTCATTGTGAAGTTTGCGGGCTACCCGTATCAAGAGTTTGGCACGGTGAGCGGGCGCATTGCGTCGATTTCGGATATGCCCAAAGATACGGCCTACTTGGTCAAAGTGCAGTTTCCCAAAGGATTGGTCACGTCTTCACAAAAGAAAATCCCCTTTCGCAACGGCATGACGGCCACGGGCGAGATTGTGACGGAAGATTTGAAATTGATTGAACGACTTTTCTACGATTTTAGGAAGGTGTTAAGGCGTTAATTAGACCAAAGGAAAACCATTTCAGTTAAATTTTTGTTGCAAAAGGGATAATCTTCCAGAGGTTGTCCTTTTTGTTTTTTATTAATCACTAACAGTGCGAAGCAACGACCATGCAACCCGTATTTATCTATACAGAAGCGAGCCCCAATCCCAATTCGATGAAGTTTGTATTAAACTTCGAGCTTGTTCCGCAGGGACTTTCGTTTGACTATCCCGACAGCGAGTCTACCCAAATGGAAGGGAAAGCGTCGCCGTTGGCGGGAGATTTATTTCAGTTTCCTTTTGTCCAACGTATTTTTTTAGCGTCCAATTTTATTACGGTCACCAAAGATGATGCCACCGACTGGGGCGATGTCATTCTGGATACCAAGCAGTTTTTGAAAATTTACTTCGAAGAAAATCACCCCGTATTTGAACAAAAGACGGTGGACAAGAACACGGCAATCTTAGATACCGACAGCCCGACCGTCCGTCAAATCAAAACCATTTTGGATGACTACGTTCGCCCAGCGGTAGAGTCTGACGGGGGAGCTATTTCGTTCCATTCGTTTGAAGAGATAACAGGTACCGTAAAAGTATTGTTGCAAGGCTCATGCAGCGGGTGTCCTTCGTCCACATTGACGCTCAAAGCAGGTATCCAAAACTTGCTTACCCAAATGGTGCCTGACGTCAAAGAGGTAGTTGCAGAAGGAGTGTAGGGCTTCTTTGGCGATTTTTACCATAATTTTGAGTTTCTTTGCGTAAAATTCAACAAAAACTTTCCCGTTTTACCATTGGATAAAATCACGGAAAGTTTTTTTGTATAGTTTAATGATTGAAATTCAAAAAGCCGTTATTTCGTATTTAGATAAAATATAGCTGCTAAATTACGCAGACGTTGTATCTAAATACGTTAATACATTAGTTGTATAACTAATCACGATTCATTACTTACATGTCGACGATTCTTAAAACCCTACTGATTTTTAGCTGGATTGCGCTCTGCAGCTTTACGTTAAAATCTGATGCCGAAGGAGGGATAAAGACGGTGGTGATTGATGCAGGGCACGGAGGAAAAGACCCCGGCGCGCGCGGGCGCATCTCGCGTGAGAAAGATATTGTACTGGATATTACCCTTCAATTGGCGCGTAAAATCAAGTCAGAAATGCCCGAAGTGAGGGTGGTTTTGACGCGTGCCAGCGATAAATTTGTGGACTTAGACGAGCGCTCCAACATTGCCAATCGTCGTAAAGCAGATTTATTCATTTCGATTCACTGCAATTCTCTTCCCAAAAATAAAGTAAGCCCCGCCGGAACCGAGACCTTCGTGATGGGATTGCACAAGTCGGACGAAAACCTAGAGGTGGCCAAAAGAGAAAATGCGGTTATTTTATTAGAAAAAGACTACGAAGACAAATACAAGGGTTTTAATCCTAACTCGCCGCTTGCGTATATCATGCTTGCCAACCGCCAAAATGCGTATATAGCGAGCAGTTTGAACTTTGCGGGAAAGATTGAGCGCCAATTTAAAAAACACGCCGACCGCAGCAGTCGCGGGGTAAAACAGGCGGGTTTTATGGTTTTGTGGCAAACTGCCATGCCGAGTGTATTGGTTGAAGCGGGTTTTTTAAGCCATGCCCAGGAAGAAAAATACCTTAATTCGGAAGAAGGTCAGGAGCAAATCGCTGAATCTATCTTCCGAGCTTTTAAGCAATATAAGGAAGAAGTAGAAGAAAACTGATAAATTTGCCATTTCAAACAGATAGTCAAGGGTTAAAAGATAGGCGTTATGAATGCACTTTTAACGCTTCATTTTTAACACATACTCATCCATGAAAATATCAAAAGAAGCAAAAGTTGGTATATTAGCAATTGTCACCATAACAATGCTGTATTTTGGCTTCAATTTCTTAAAAGGTTCGGATTTCTTTTCAACAACCCATAAATACTACGTACTCTACGACAATGTAGGCTCCCTCCAGCCTTCCAACCCTATCAAACTCAACGGGGTTGCTGTGGGGATTGTAAAAGCAACGGAGTTGCTACAAGAGCGGGGGAATGCCGTTTTAGTAACACTCGATATCAATCGGAACATCATTTTAACCAAAGGAACCAAAGCAATGCTTACCTCAGAATTGCTCGGGGGCAGTGCTTTGATGCTCCAGATTCCGTCGGGTGCGCCTCGCCTCAACGAAGGGGATACTTTGTTGGCCGAAACCGAAAAAGGAATTCAGTCGCTGTTGCAAGAAAAAGCGTTGCCTGTGGTCAAAAATGCCGATTCGCTGATTGTTAGCCTCAACAAAATCATTAATCAATTTGACCAGACGGGCTACGCCCTCAACAAACTGTTGACCACGACCGACCAAACGGCCATGGGAATCAACGCATTGGTAGATCAAAATCGTCAAACAATCGCTGCCACAATGGCCAATATCAATGCTTTGTCGGCTTCGTTGATTGAGACTGAAAAAGGAATGAAGCCCATTCTTAGTAATTTACTCACTACCACCGATTCGTTGAAAGCTCTACGATTAGGCCAGACATTGGCGCAGGCAAATGCTGCCGTGGCCACGCTCCAAAAGTCGCTTACAGCACTCGAACAAGGTCAAGGAACGGCGGGTAAATTATTGAAAGATCAAGCCTTGTACGATAACCTGAACCGTACTATTGTGAGTGTCAATAAGTTAATGACCAATTTTCGTCAATACCCCAAGCGATACGTAAACGTGTCGGTATTTAGCAAGAAGGATAAAGGCCCAGCCGATAGCCCTGCCGATACTACTTTAAAGTATTAGTTAAGCTAGAAAATGGGCAGTATTGATATTTGGGAACTGCCCACTAAAAAAGGTCGTGAGAGCTCTCTCGCGACCTTTTTTAGTGAGAATAGACTCGTTTATTAGGCGGTCGTTTTATTGGATGATGCCAATTTTGATTTGGCAAATTGCCACACCATTGGCAAAACGGAAAGACCGATAATCCCGAAGATGACCAATTCGAAGTTCTTCTTTACAAAGTCTAAGTTTCCAAAAAAGTAACCCAACATGGTAAGGGAAGGCACCCAAAGGATAGCTCCGATGATACAAAAAAGAATATATTTAGAATAGGTCATGCTACCAGCACCCGCCACAAAAGGAGCGATGGTCCGGACAATCGGAATAAAACGGGCCATGATGACGGTTTTGCCGCCGTGCTTGGCATAAAACTCTTCCGTTTGCTCTAAATATTCACGTTTGAAAAACAAGATTCGTTCTCGTTTCTTGATGGTACTGCCCAAGAATTTCCCGACAAAGTAATTTACATTATCCCCCATCAATGCCGCAACAATCAGCAAAGGAATAACAATCCAGGGATTCAGTGCACCGGTTGATGCTGCTAAGGCGCCTGTTGCAAATAAAAGTGAATCGCCGGGAAGGAGTGGCATAACTACCAAGCCAGTTTCGGTAAAGACAATCAAAAACAGAATCAAATAGGTAAGTGTACCGTATTCATTGATGATGTCGGCGAGGTGTTTATCAAGGTGTAAAAAAAAGTCTAAAATTTGCGCAAGAATTTCCATTTTTTTTAGTGAGCAGTTTACAGTAGGAAGTTTGCAGTAATGAATTATCACTTGAACTTATCAGGATTGTTTATCATATATGCTAACAATTTTCCTATTTCTAAACTGCGATTGTTTAAGTTTGAGAATTCATTTTCATTAATGTAATTGCAAGCCTTGGCAAATAAAAGCCAAACCTGAGTTTCACTGTTTTCACTATCAGAATCCGAGATTTTTGATACAAAATGTGCTTGATATTGGCGTTTCCGGTATGCCTCGGCAATATTGGCACATACCGAGCGGGATGAACGCCTAATTTGGTCAGTAAGCGAATATTTTTCCTCAGATGGAAAATTTTTAGTAATAGTGTAAATGCTCATTGCTAAATCGAAACCTTTTTGGAACGCCAGTAAACTTTTAAAGTCCATCCTTAATTCAATATTTTTTGAAAATAGTTTTGATTGAGACTCTTACACATAAAAAAGTGCTTACTGCAAACTGCCTACTTACTTTGTTAACTTCCAACGCTTACGCGTTTTATCGTTGAGAAAATGGGCAAAAGTGTCACCGCGAAGGCCCAAACGAATGGTTTCGAGCGGGATAATTTCATTAGGAGCGATATTACCCAGGTTGACATTGGCTCCAAGAAGTTTGACAAACCACACTTGTTGGGCTTTTTGGGGTGCTTCCCAGATGATGTCTTTGTTGGGAACTTGAGTTAAAATTTCTTCCACTAAACCTTGCCGTACTTCACCGCTGGAGCGGAACAAACCCACGTTTCCAGATTCACGGGCTTCGCCAATTACTTTCCAAGCACCTGCTTCAAGTTCGGCTTTCATCAGTTGAATCCACTTGTAGGGAGGAATGATTTTGGTTTCATCTTTTGAACCCACTTCCGAAAGCACTTTTACCTGCTCGGCAAGCACCTTGATAAAATCACATTTGATTTCTTCGGGCATATCTACCGAGCCATCAGAGACTTCGGCGTACTCTAAGCCATATTCGTCAATCAAACGGCGGTAGTCTTCAAATTGATTGCGAACCACAAAGGCTTCAAATAGGGTTCCTCCGAAGTATACTGGGATTCCAGCACTTTTATAGACGGCAATCTTATCTTTTAGATTAGGAGTAACAAACGAAGTGGCCCAGCCCAATTTGACGATGTCGATGTGCGGGGCCGAAATATCAAGCATATCTTCAATTTGACGGATGCTTAGCCCTTTGTCCATGACCATGGTTAACCCAAATTGACGCGGTTTATTGGTACGTTCGGGGACCTGAGATAGTTTAAAATTCATACTTGTTTGTTCGGTATGTCATTGAAAATAATGCACAAAATTAGCGATAACTATTACAACCTACTAAATACGAGTCGAAAATATGCTGATTTTAGTTATTTATTTAATTACTATAAAATCTATAGGTTGAAAACTTTTTTAAATTTGGGCCTATTTAACATATGTGGTAGAACTGTCATTTTCCTGAAATAATCCTACTGGATTTAGAATAATAAAAAACCCGCAACCGAAATTGCGGGTAGGTGAAAAGGGTAGGAAAAGCAAGGTTGGATGCCCTCAAATCAACAAAACTCAGGGTATTGTTCTGGAGCAGCTTCACTGACTAACTGGTATACAGCTTCAAAAATATCTTCCACATTTGGTTTTGAAAAATAATCACCATCGGAGCTGTAAGCAGGGCGGTGGGGTTTGGCTGATACGCACCGTGGCGCCGAATCAAGCCATTTGTAGGCGTTTTGTTCATCCAACACCTGCTGCATCATGTATCCGCTACCTCCGCCCGGCATATCTTCGTCGGCAAAAATAACCCGGTTTGTCTTTTTGATGGAGTTGAGAATTTGATGGTCAAGGTCAAAGGGGAGCAATGTCTGTACGTCAATAACCTCAGCACTAATTCCCGTTTGCGCGAGCTCCTCGGCAGCTTCCAACACAATGCGGCACATGGAGCCGTACGTTACAATGGTTACATCAGTTCCTTCACGCAACACTTCAATCTGACCCAGCGGAACGCAGAATTCTCCGGGATTGGAAGGCATCCGCTCTTTGAGCCGGTAGCCATTAAGCGGCTCTACTACCAGTGCGGGGTCGTCGCCGCGCAGTAAGGTGTTGTACATTCCGGCGGCTTGGGTAAGATTGCGAGGTACGCACACATGAAGGCCACGGAGACTGTGAATAACGGAGGCCATGGGTGAGCCAGAATGCCATATTCCTTCCAGACGGTGGCCGCGTGTCCGGATAATGACGGGGGCTTTTTGGCCGCCTTTGGTTCGGTAGTGCAGCGAAGCCAAGTCGTCGGTGAGGGTAGCTAATGCATAAAATACGTAATCAAAGTACTGAATTTCAACGATGGGTTTTAACCCACGAATGGCTAAGCCGATGCCTTGGCCGATGATGGTGGTTTCGCGAATGCCAGTATCAGTAATTCGCAACTCTCCGAATAGCTCTTGAAGGCCCGCAAATCCTTGGTTAACATCGCCGATTTTGCCCACATCTTCACCCAAAGCTACGATTCGGGGGTCATTGGCAAATAGCGCCCCAAAATTGGCACGTACTACTTCCCGCCCGTCGACAAACGGCGATTCGTCGTTGTAAATAGGAGCAACGGGCACAATTTTTAACGGAGATTCAGGAGACTGACTATAAACGTGTGAGCTGAATCGGTCGTGGTTGATTTCGGTATTTTTTTGGAGCCAATCTGCCAGCGCCTTTTTGGCGGGTATATTTTCAGAACGCAGTGTGCGAAGTGTTTTTCGGACGGCAGTGGTGTTGTATCGGTGAAGGGGCACAAATTCTCGCTGTACTTCGTCAATGAGTTGGAGTAGTTCCTCTTTGAAACGGCTTTCTTGAGCCGCCGTCTGAATGAGCGTCAAGGCTTCTTTCTGCTCTTTTAAAATGGCTTCGTTGTAGGCTTTCCACGCATCATTTCTTTGATGGCGAATGATTTTTTTTGCTTGTTCGTCTATTTCTTCCAACTCATCGTCGTTGGCGTAGCCGTTGGTCAGAATCCATTCTTTAAACTTATGGTTACAATCCCATTTTTTTTCCCATTCAAGCCGCTCTGCTGACTTGTAACGGGTGTGTGTACCCGAAGAGGAGTGTCCTTGTGGCTGAGTCACTTCTTGCACGTGGACGAGTACAGGCACGTGGTCGCGACGGCAAATTTCTTCTGCTTTACGGTAGGTTTCGAGCAAACCCACATAATCCCAGGCTTTGACCGTAAAAATTTCAATTCCCGCCTCATCTTCATGGCGTTGGAGCCCGGCGAGGGCTTTTGAGATACTTCCTTTGGTGGTTTGGTACTCAACAGGGACCGAAATTCCGAAGCCATCATCCCAAACCGACATCAACAGCGGCACTTGCAATACTCCCGCCGCGTTCATGGTTTCCCAAAACATCCCCTGCGAGGTGGAGGCATCGCCAATGGTGCCAAAAGTAATTTCATTGCCTTTCCGCGAAAAATTGGTCATCGACCACAATTCTTCATTTTGTCGGTACAGTTTGGACGCATAAGCCAAACCCACTGAGCGCGGAATTTGCCCTGCGGTAGGGGCAAGGTCGTTGATGTGATTATAGGTATCTACCTGTGATTTCCAGAGGCCGTTCTCGTCCAGAAAACGGGTTGTGTAATGATTGTTCATCGAACGCCCAGCCGTATGCGGGTCAAAGGCGACGTCGGCATGTCCGTACAATTGAGAAAAATATTGCTGCCAGGTGAGATTTCCCAGTGCCGCTACAATGGTTTGGTCACGATAATAACCCGAACGAAAATCTCCTTTACGAAAAACCTTGGACATTGCGACCTGCGCCAACTCTTTCCCATCGCCAAAAATACCAAACTTAGCACGTCCTCCCATCACATCCTTTCGACCCAATAAGCTAGCTTGTCGGCTTTCACATACCAAACGATAATCGTTCAGAATCCCTTGACGCGTAAGGGCAATAAAGTCGGTCGCGAGTTCGTTCTCTATCACGTTTCTTGATGAAAGTTTAGTAGGTTTCCGTTGAAATAAAAAGTAAAATAAATAAACATTTACTAATTATTACAACGAATAATTAATTTCATTGTTTTGGCAAGTAAATATAAGGGAAAACAAATCAGGTTTCAAAATACAAGTTTTTTCTGTTACCTTGCCATAAAAATTTCGTCTAAAAGAACGTTTGGCAAAACTTTTGCTAGTACAATTATTGTTAGATAAGCAACCAACTTTTACAAAACTAAATTTTACAATTAACATGAAAAAGTTTCTTTCATTTTTCGTAGCAATTTTGGTATTCAGCGCAGCAGGCTACGCGCAAAAGGGAGTCGTAAAGTTCGCCAAAATCGATCATGATTTTGCCAAAATCGAACAGGGTAAGCCCGTAAGCCATGTATTTGAGTTTACCAATACTGGCACTGATCCCGTCGTTTTAGGAAACGTAACGGCATCATGCGGTTGCACCACTCCAGAATGGACGCGTGAGCCTGTTATGCCTGGCAAAAAAGGCTCAATCAAAGCTACGTTTAATGCAGGCGTAATGGGACCTTTCAACAAAACGGTAACGGTTCCGAGCAATGCTGAAAATGGCACTTTATACTTAACCCTCAAAGGTGAAGTGGTGGCCAGCAAAGCACCTGAAGCAAAGAAAGGCAAGTAGATTTTAGGGGTTGGTTATGCGGTTCATAACCAACGAATTAATCTTAATAGTCCTGATTTTTAAAAGCATATAAAGGCTTTGGCTTGATGTCAAAGCCTTTTTTGTTATTTTTGTAAACGAAAGAGGGTATGGCCGAGTGTTGCAACGTATTGCGTAACGATCATACTCAATACTCAGTGCCTCGTATTTATAACCTTCAGCGATGTTTAAAACCGGTATCATCCTCGCATTAATTGTTGCGTTTTCCTGTAACAACACGGCCGACCAGCACCATGCCGCTTCCCTTCAAAATGCACTGGCCGATTGTGTCACCGATGCAACCCTGACCCCAGAACAGATTTCTAAAATTCGGACGCGCATCAAGGCTGATCAAAAAACGGCAAGTTTGGATTCGATTTTTCGACGGAAGTACAAATTGGAGCGTTTTAACGGGAATGTTCTGATTGCCCAACAAGGAGTAGTGCTTTATCGAAACTCCTTTGGATATGCACAAATTGAGCAAAAAGATACGATGCGCTCGGAGTCCAAATTCCAATTAGCATCGCTTTCAAAGACCTTTACGGCGGTGGCTATTCTGAAATTGTACGAAGAAGGCAAGCTGAAACTAGAGGATTCCATTCAAAAATTTATTCCGCAATTCCCCTATTCTGGGATTCAGATTAAGTCCCTGTTGTCGCACCGCAGCGGCCTACCAAACTATGCGTATGTACTTACCGACAGCGTACGTAAGCGAAATCCTTATCCTTGCAACGATGACATAGTGCGATGGTATTGTGCCGTCAAGCCCAAATTATACAATACCCCCAATCGGAATTTCAGTTACAGCAATACGAACTATGCTCTCTTGGCCACCATTGTAGAAAAAGTGTCGGGCCAAAAATTTGAAGACTACCTGCGGCAGTCTATCTTCAAACCCCTCGGGATGAAAGACACGTATTTGATTACGAGTCGTAACGATTCCTTAAATTTATATCGTACCACTGGCTATCAATACAATCGACGTTTACCCAAGGATAATTTTGACGATGTAGTGGGAGATAAGGGGGTATATTCCACTATGGATGATGTATTGCGTTGGTATTCAGGTCTTAATGGTGGTTGTGTTTTGCGTCCTGAAACCATGAAAGAGGCATTTACTCCACGGAGTTTTGAGCGTCATGGCATCAAAAATTACGGATATGGCTTCCGGATGCACGTAAACGAAGCTACGCGTGAACCCAAGTACGTCTACCATACCGGTTGGTGGAAAGGCTATAATACGTTGATGTGGTTTAGTCCCAAAAACAAGTTTGTTATCATCATTCTCAGCAACCGCTACAATCGCAGTATCTACCAAATCAAACCTATTTTGGAGGTGCTGGAAGGGAAAAGTAAAGTAGAAGAAGGCGTGGAGGAAGAGCTTTTTTAGGCTTATCCAAAGCCGACTTGATACGGATTGAGTTTCTATTTTACAAAATCGTAAATCATCTCCGAAACATCGGCCAATATTCGAACTCCTGCTTTGGGGTCTTTTAGATTTTTGGAAAGGAGAACAAGCACGTATTTGCGTCCATCGGGCAAAAATACAATTCCAGAATCGTGCTGTACTCCCGTGATAGAGCCCGTTTTATGCGCTACTTTTACTTCTTTGGGTAGTTTGGCGGGGATAATTTCGTTGAATTTTTGGTCAAATAAAATACGCGTCATGCCTTCGGAGGAAGTGGGGTCGATGGCTTTTTTTCTGGCGATTTTCTCAAAAATAACCATCAAATCGTACGCCGTTACGGAGTTGTTCATTCCGAGCTGAAACGCTTTACTATCTTCTACGCCACGCAGTACTTGAATGTCATTTGCGCCAAAGTCGCGCATGGTGGCGTTGGCTTTCTTGGCGTCAACCAAATCAATCAGAATGTTGGTGGCTAAATTACTGCTGACGATAATCATTTGGTACGTCAGGTCGTAAATGGTCATTTTTTTGCCAATCATTTTGTACATTCCGTCGGCACTGTCGTCGCTGATGTCAAGGCTAAAAGCTGAGCCATCCACAATGCTTTTAAACTCGTTTTTGACCAAAATAGAATCGGTAAGTCTGAATTTACCCCCTTTTGCTTGCTTAAAAACCTCAATCATCACGGGGGTTTTCATCGTACTGGCCGCATGAAAGTTTTCCTTTTCGTTGATAAACAACGTTTGATTGGATTGCAAGTCTTTGAAGACTACGGCAAAATTGCCTTCTACACCTGCTAGTTTAGCCTGAATGGCTTCTTTGAGACGTTCAGCAGAAGGCTTTTGGGAAAAGGCGGAGAATGTCCATCCAATAACAATGAAGGCAAAGAAGTATTTCATAAATAGATAATTGATGAAGGTTTGTGTTTTACTTGACCAGAAACTGCACCCGTCGGTTACGGCGTCGATTTTGGTCGGTATCGTTGGGAGCAATAGGCTTGGTTCCGCCTTCACCACGATAGATAAGGCGGGATTCATCAATACCTTCATTGCCAAGAAAGTTTGCGATGACTTTTGCTCGTTGCTCAGAAAGAATTTTGTTCAGGCGGGCATCGCCTACGTTGTCGGTATGGCCTACAATTTCAATGTTAATGTCAGGATTTTTGGTCATGACAGCGGCCAAACGTAGCAATTGACCGTAGGCTTCGGTACGAAGAATATAGCTGCTTTGGTCAAAATAAATGTTGTCTTCAATACTCACGGATTGACCCGCTTTAATGTTGTCAAAAATCTTTTCATTGATGGCCCGATTTATGGGTGCGGCAGTGGTTTTAATGAGGGGAACAAGCGAGATATTGGTCAAAAATTCACCCCGGTTGGCCCATTCTGCTGCTGCCATCTTCATGGTTATTTTTTCGTAGCCTTTAGCTTCAATCTCAATAAGATAAGTTTGGTCCGTTTTCAGTCTGGTTTCTTTGAGTTGTCCCGCTGGTTTGGTCGTAATCACCTTTTGCGTGGTTTCATTGATAATTTTTAATCGTGCGTTGGGTACAGGTTTTTGACTTTGGCCGTCCAAGATGGCAAAACGAAAGGTTTCTAAAGGGGCGTTGGTAGCGGGTTGTTTGGAGGTTGGCACAAGTTTAGCCTCATAATTAAACACTTGCCCAACGCCAATCTCTTCGGCATCTATTTCTCCTTTTAAAGAGGCAAAACCTGGCGCGATGGTTTCGATTTGGTAAATATCTGGTTCTACAATTTTATGTTTGACGGGCAATGCACTCTTTCGCTGGGTTACTTGTCCAGTCAGGGAGGCGGTAATTTTAAAAGTAGCCGCAACTCGTTGGCCAGTAGCCGCATTTATGGCCGATAGGTTTAGGAAAATATCGCCGATCTTCGACAACCGTATGGTTAATGTCGTTGTTTCACTGATCTTTTCTACGGCTTTTTCCAGTTCTTTTCGATATGGCATGTAGCCCTTTGCTTCGGCTTCTATCCAGTAACGCCCGTTAGGGTTAAGTGAAATGGGGATTTGTCCGTTAAAGGAATTTTTTTGGTTCATTAATTCACGGTTATCGCTCTCACTTACTACCCGGAGCGTGGCTGGAATGGTTTTGCCTGTTTGCTCTTCCAAGACTTTGATTCTTAAAACAATGTCCCCCTTGAATAATTTAATGATTTGTACGGGTTGTTTTTCTGGTAAAGGTGCAGAAACGGAGAGTTTAGACGCGTGATTTCGATAACCATTTGCGCTCACGGTGAGGGTATATGGGCGGGGTTGGAGGGATACGCGGGCTGAAAACGTAGCATTCGGCTCGCGGGTTGTGCCCGAATAGCTTTCTTTTAGGTCGTTGGAGAGCATAAACTCCGCCGCGATTGGCTTGCCTGTGAGGGCATCGACAGCCTGAAACGTGAGTTCTTGTTTGGGAGGAGCAGAAACGACGGTAGCGGGAGCAGTTTGGATAGGTTGGGGTGGTTCTTGTTGTTTTTGAGGTATGGGTGCTGCATTTTTTGGGGGCACGAGCGGTTCCAATTCTATGGTCAGGAGGGTTCTATCGTTGGTGGTGCTTTTGGTAAATGTATGGGTTTGGCGGTAGGTCTTGTATTCCTGAAAAGCCACCACTATCAGGTAGTTAATGTCGGGTTTTACGCTTATAATGTAGCGGTCATAATTCATTTGTCCCGCAAGCTCCGTGGGGCTGTTTGGGGCCAAAACCGAGATGATTGGGATAAGAATACGCTTAGTGTATTTATCTTTCACTTCAATGCCTACTTCAAATTCATTTTGGGCAAAGCCTGAAGTAAAACCGATAAAACTGAGCAGTAAAAAGCAAAAGAATCGCTTCATGGGTGCAATAATGGTTAAATGACAAATTTAACGACTTTCCCCTAAAAAGAAAGAATCAGTACCTTAACGGTTCTGCCTAGGCGGAATCCCGTTAAAATACTGATTCGAAGTAAGTCGTTAAGACTTAGTTTACAGACTTATCTTCTTCTTTTGCCTTCTTTATTACCTTTTTGATGACCAACGTACCGTTTTTGAGGCGCTTGGAAACTTCGATAAAAGGCCCTGAAATGATTTCTTCGCCTTCTTTGAGGCCCGATAAGATTTCGATATTTTCAAAATCACTAATGCCCGTGGTCACTTCTCTGGTCACAGCTTTGCCTTTGTCATTCACAAAAACAAGTTCTTTGAGTTTTTCCTCTTTTTTGTTCTTTTGCTCAGGCTCGGCGGGGGCAGGAGGTGCATCGGGGCCTTCTTTTTTGACTTCGTCTTCTTTGCCTCGGGTTGTTACAGCCGCAATCGGAACCGAAAGCACACCCGCTTTACGGTCGGTGATGATTTCAACGGCGGCCGTCATGCCCGGTTTGAAAGGGTATGATTTTTTGGAGCGGTTCACCATCAAATCTCGGTACGATGAGTTCAGGATTTTGATTTTTACTTCAAACTCGGTGACGGCGTCGGTTGAGCCTGAGCTAGCCGAAGTCGTAGCCATTCCATTGGCGGTATTGGCAATTTCGGTGACTATGCCCATAAATTTGCGCTCGGCATAAGAGTCTACTTCAATGTCGACGGTGTCGCCGAGGTGAACCCGCACAATGTCGTTTTCGTTTACATCTACCCGTACTTCCATGTTGTTGAGGTTGGCAATACGCATCATTTCCGTACCCGCCATCTGCGACGTACCTACCACACGGTCTCCAAGTTCGACGTTTAGTTTAGAAATTGTTCCGCTTTGCGGGGCATAAATGGTTGTTTTGCGAAGGTTTTCGGCCGCATCGCGCAGGGCGGCTTCGGAGCTTTGAACGTTGAACTTAGAGGCTGAAATAGCGGCTTTGGCCGCTTCTACGTTTTGCAACGCCACCCCATAGTCAGCCTCACTTCTTTCAAGGTCGGCGTCCGAAACAATTTTATCGGCTTGTAATTTTTTATTACGCTCGTAATCGGCTTTTGCGCGAATCAACTGCGCGTTGGATTGGGCCAGTGAAGCTTTGGAACGTTCTACTTCCGCTTTGCTAGAATTGACCGCCGCCTGCGCACGGGCCAACAACGCATCGTAGTTGTCGGGGCGGATTTTGGCGAGCAATTGCCCTTTTACCACCGAGTCGCCTTCTTCTACGTAGAGACCGATGATTTCACCGGGTACGTCGGGGCTGATTTTTACTTCTACTTCTGGCTGCACCCGACCCGAAGCGCTCACGCGTTCAATAATGTCTATCTTTTTTACTTTGGCAAATTCTACTTCGGTCGGCTTGACTTTTCCAATCCAACCTTGTTGCTTAGCGATTAGCAACCCCGCCCCCAATGCTACCACAACGCCTCCGAGTATCCACCATAAACGAGAAGAAGATTTCTTAGCCATGTTTAATTTTATTGTAAAGTGTAATTTAGTGTATGAGTGAGGAAAAGCATTTTTTTCATTTCTGCTTTTCCTCGTTTTAATGTTAATGAGGAAGGAACCCTGTTGTTATTCTAAAGAGATAGGTTTGCTTTGGTAGAAATCCAGAATTTTGGTTCTGAAGAGATACTCGTATTTGGCTTGAATCAAACTGGCACGTGAACGGTCCAAATTGTTTTTGGCGATGTTGTATTCCGTGGCGTTGATAGCGCCCGCGTTAAAACGTAACTCGGCGGCTTTAAACGACAATTCAAGCGACTCGATTTGTCGGGAAGTGGCCTCGTAGCGTTTGGCGGCGTTGACCATGCTATAATATGCCTGCTCCACCGTTTGACGAATTTGATTCTGGACGATTTGCGCTTGGTATTCCAAGTTTTTTTGCTGAATCATGGCGTTTGCAATGCGGTATTTTACCTGATAACCGTTGAAAATAGGCATCCTTAATGAAAGCGAAAGGGAGGCGTTGCGGTTAAAATTCAGCTGGTCAAAGTACCCGAAATCCTGAATCGCTCCGCTCGGAACGGTCACTTTTTCAATGACGGGAACGGTAAAACCGCCATAAGATACATAGCGCGTAGTAGAAGGAACATCCACAACTCTGGAAGCGCCACCGTCGCCGACAAAACGTTGTTTGGGTGCCGCGCTGGAAAACGAAGAACTAAGCCCGCCGCCCAAGGTGATGGAGGGAAGTTTGGCACCTTTGGCAATTTCAATGCCTGTTTTGGCACTTTCGATGCGCAAGTTGGCCGCGTCCAAATCGGGTAAATACTTGATGGCCGCGTTGTAGACTTGTTCTAGGGTAGCATCGTATGGTGTTGTTGTAGAGGGTGCGGGCAATGCGATTGGGGCAATATCAAATACTTCGCTTGCGGGCAGGTTGAGGAATTGTTTCAACGTCAATTTCGACAATTCGATATTGTTTTGCGCATTGACGATCGACAGTTCGTCGTTGGCTAACTGCGATTGAATATCATACAGGTTGATTTGCGACAAAGACCCCGCCTTGACCAATCTATCCGTGCGGTCTAATTGCAGACGGGTAGTTTCAGCCTGACGACGGGCAAATTCGAGTTGTTCTTGGTTGTTTAAGACAGAAATATAGCTTGAAGCAACATTTAAAATCAGGGTGTTGCGGTTCGACTCGACGTCTTTCTGCGTGGCAAGAACGTTGGTTTGGTTTTGTTTAATGATGTTTTTTTGCTGATAACCATTAAACAAATTGACGCCAGTATTGACCGAAAAGTTGGAGAAATTAACTGTTTGCTCCACAAACTGGTTGGTAAACGGGTCAATGTTACGTCCTGATTGTAAACCTTGGCTTCCGCTGAAGTTGAGGGTAGGATAACGCTGCCATTTTGACTGTTCAAAAACGTTCTGATTCGTTTGAACTTGCAGCATTAATTGCCGCAATTGCAGGTTGTTTTCCAACGCAATCGTAATGCACTGTTGGAGGGTATATTTTTGTTGAGCTTGGACGTGGACTAATACGCTAACACCCAGCGCAAAGGCGAGTAACCATTTTTTCATCGCTGTTTCGGATTTTCGAGGTCAAGGTTACAAAACTAAATTTGCTCCCTCTACTAAATTTGGATAAACGGTGATATAAGTATATCAACGCTTTAAATTCAAAGATTTTGAAAATCAGTTTTATTTTATCACTTTTTGAAAATCAATTTCACCCGCATTGGCCAAGTGGAGAGTCACGCGTTCGATTTCGCCCGTCGGTCCTATTTTAAAATCAAATTTCGCTTGGTCAAAGATGCCAGTACCTTCAAATATATCGTAGTGATAATGGGTGAGCGTGAAGGGAAGTCCATGAAACGCACCTACGTAAGTGCCGTCTGTTTTGGGCTCCAGCACGAAGGTGCCGTAAGCGGGATGCTCAAAAGTTCCAGCGTAAGAATCGGGTACATGGGAGGGGGTAGTATCATTTTTGCGTTTTGAGGCATTGTCTAGTTTTGCCTTTTCCTGCTTTGCTTTTGCCTCGGCTTGGGCGATTTTGAGGCGAGGAGTCCAGTCGATGACGGGTAAACTCAGCCATTTGTCGGAGAAATAATTGCATACTGCATTGACAAAATAATAATCTACGGCCCCTGTATTGGTGAGAATAACGACGCCGATATTATCGTTAGGGAAAAAAGCCATTTGCGAACGGTACCCTTCAATCGAGCCGTTGTGGGCCAGTCGGAGGTGTCCACGGTAAGTATTGATGCTCCACCCCATCCCGTAAGAGGCATAACCCAACTCGCTAAACGTTGCCTCGGCAGGTGATACGATAATTTGCGGGGTATGGTTTTCTTTTAGATTAGCGGCCGAAATGATTTGCTTATCCCCAAACTTCCCTTTATTGAGCTGCATGATGAGCCAATTGGCCATTTCTACCGCGTTGGATTTGATGGAGCCCGCTGGGCCGATAGCATCCACGTTACTGCCAAACCCCTGTTCGGTCCATTGGCCGTTGGAGTCGCGGTACGAAAGTGCATAGTCCTCTTTCTGAAACAGTTCTGGATAGGTAAGCACCGTTTGGTTCATGCTGAGCGGCTGCAGAATTTTTTCCCGCAGAAAGTTTTCCCAACTTTTGCCAGAGAGGCGTTCAATCAAAACGCCAGCGGTCATAAACATCAAATTGTTGTATTGATACTGCGCATACAGGGGCTTCGAAAGCGGCAAGTGTTTCAGGTTTTGGTATAAACTTTGGCGTCCCAGATTGGCATAGAGCCACGTGAGGTCGTGGCGGGCGAGGCCAGTGCGATGAGAGACCAAATCTCGGGCCGCAATGGTTCTCGTGGCAAATTCGTCTTGCAATTGAAAGTCAGGAAGGTACTCTTTGATGGGTTTATTCCAATCCAGTTTTCCCTCATCGGCCAGAATCGCCAACGCCGCCGAGGTAAAAGATTTGGTACAGGAGGCAATCGGGAAAAGGGTTTTTTCTGTAACAGGCAAGTTTTTCTTGATGTCTTTGAACCCATAGCCTTTGGCGTACAGAAGTTTACCGTCTTTCACAATGGCCACCGACGCCCCTGGTACGCGCCATTCCACAAGCATTTGGTTGACAAAGGCATCAAAACCAGTCAGTGGGTCGGTGGGTGGGGGAGGGGTGTTTTTCTTTTGGGCAAAAGTGACAAACGTGAGTAAAAAAAGGAGCACAAAGGAGTAACGTGGATTCATACTGGGTCGATGTTTTTACAAATATTGATAAAACTTAAAGGAAGTGATACTGCTAGGGCGCAGTATTTTTGCTTTAAGTAGACGAATCAACAAAAAAACATTTCCCAAGGCTAGGCAAGGGGTAAATTGGATGGTTTGGGTCGTTTTGAACGCACCAATCGGTAGAATCGAATGGTCAGAAAAACCGCCGAAAACGTAAGTCCCGCCGAGAGGGCAATCCAAATGCCTTCGACATCCATTTGGAAGGTAAAAGCCAACACATAACTCAAGGGGAGGGAAATCCCCCAATAGGCTATCAGTGTGATTATGGTAGGTACATTGACATCTGATACGCCACGCAACGTGCCTAGACCCGTTGCCTGAATGCCGTCGGAGAGTTGAAAAAAGCCCGCGTATATCATGAGCGTTGCCGCAATTTGCGTTACTTCTGGATTGTCTTTCAGGTAAAGTGACACCAGAAAATCACTCGCCGTCAGGAATGTAATGCACCATACACCCATAAATGCTGCAACCAGCATAAAAGCGGCCGTACCTGCTCTGCGCACGTTTTTTGGCTGTTGCTCACCAAAAGCGCGCCCCACGCGGATGGCTCCCGCTGAGGCAATGCCCGTGGCCATCATGTAGGTAGTAGAAGCTAAATTGATGGCGATTTGGTGGGCCGCCAACTGACTTTCACCCAGCCAACCAATCATCACTACTGCCAATGAAAAAGCGGCTACCTCAAAGAAAAATTGGAACCCAACGGAGACGGATAACCGTAAGATTTTGACGATTAGTTCTGTACTTACGCGCCGGGCGGCCACAAGATACCGTGAAAAATGCTTGGTTTTATAGATATAGACCAGAATAGCCACCGCCATGTAGATGCGCGATAGCAGCGTACCTGCGGCGGCTCCGTTGAGGCCCATTTTGGGAAAAATCCAGATGCCATTAATCAGCACCCAGTTGACCAATGCATTGAAACACAAGGCCGAAACGGTTACAATCATGGCCACCCGAGTATAGGAAAGCCCGTCGGCTAACTGTCGGGCCGCCACAAAAATCAATAAGGGCAAGGTAGAAATGCTTAAATAGTACATGAATGGCTCGGCCAAGCGGGCTACTTCGGGGGTTTGGCCTAAAGCGTCCATATTCATTCCAATGGCCGCTCCTACGAGTCCTAAGACAATACTCATCAAAATGGCCACGTAAAGCCCCGCCCGAAACAAACGCCCGATTTCGGCCGAATCATTTTGTCCCTTGGCTTGAGAAATCAGCACCGCAATGACGCCTAAGCCACCAAAACCAATGCTCGTAACCAGAAATGACAGCGAAGTAGCCAAGCCAGCTGCGCCCAACGGCACCGCACCCAGAAACCGCCCCACCATCAGATTGTCGGTAACGCCCATGAGAATAACGCCGAGTTGGGCAATGATGATGGGAATACTTAACTTAATTGTTTCAAGAATTTCGCGCTGCATGACTGATTTGGAATAATTCGAATTGTACTTAGGTATTTACTTTTCAACCCAAGATTTTAAAAAATAGTTTGGCCGTCAGTGGGTATGTTGCAGAGTAGAAAAAATGAAATGGCCCTAAAGACAGCAATTCAAAGAAGAACATTTTAGCTTTAGAGGCCAATTCATAGGAGGGGGAACAACAAAAAAACGGATGGTTTTGGGCCACCCGTTTTCTTTATGTTTAATCAACGACTAATGAAAGAAATCTTTCATTTTCTCAAAGAATCCTTTCTCATTTTTTCCCGGTTTGGGTTGAAAGTTGGGAGAAGATTTTAGTTTTTCGAGAATACTGCGTTCTTCGGCGCTGAGTTGCTTAGGTGTCCAGATATTGACGTGAATCAATTGGTCGCCGCGACCGTAGCCGTTGAGTTCTTTGATGCCTTTTCCTTTGAGGCGTAGGATTTTTCCACCCTGTACTCCCGCTTCAATCGGTACGCGGGCTTTTCCGTCGAGGGTAGGCACTTCGGCCGTGGTGCCTAAGGCGGCATCTACGAAGTTGAGGTGCAGGTCATAGACGAGGTTATTGCCGTCACGTTTTAGTTGTTCGTCTTCTTCCTCTTCTACCACGATGAGCAAATCGCCAGCAACGCCGCCCCGGGGTGGTACGTTTCCTTTGCCGCTCATCGAAAGCTGCATTCCGTCGGCTACGCCGCCAGGGATTTTGATGCTGATTACGTCCTCTTCCAATACGCGGCCTTCGCCAGCGCAGATTTCGCAACGGTCGGTTACGATTTTACCTTCGCCGTTGCAGGTAGGGCAGGTGCTGGTCGAAACCATTTGTCCGAGCATCGTGCTTACCACTTTCCGCACCTGACCGTTGCCGTTACAGGTGGTACAGGTTTTGAGGGATGCTCCGTTTTTTGAGCCGTTACCGCCGCAAGTGTTACAGCCAACGTAGCGTTTTACTTTGATTTTCTTTTCAGCTCCTTCGGCTACTTCGCGCAAATCGAGTTTTAACTTGATACGCAGGTCGGTACCGCGCCGTACGCGGCGTCCGCCGCCCCCGCCACCATTGCCGAAAATATCACCGAATGGGGATGCATCACCGAAAATGTCGCCGAATTGTGAAAATATGTCATTGATATCAAAGCCCTGACCGCCGCCAAAACCGCCATTGCCCCCCATTCCGGCATGGCCAAACTGGTCGTAGCGTTTGCGTTTTTCGGCATCACTCAAGACTCCGTATGCCTCGGCTGCTTCTTTAAACTTCTCTTCGGCAGAAGGGTCGTCGGGGTTTTTGTCGGGGTGATACTTGATCGCCAGCTTACGGTAGGCTTTCTTTATTTCATCATCTGCCGCCGTTTTGCCAACGCCAAGAATTTCGTAATAATCTCTTTTTTGTGCCATTGCTTGAAAACTGTTAATCGCTATCCGCCGTTGACTGTTATTCGTGTATCAGCATTTACTTCTAACGATTAACAATTTAACGGTTATTTATTTTAACTTCCTACGACCACTTTAGCGTATCTAATTACTTTTTCATTTAGAAAATATCCCTTCTCAACTTCATCAATCACTTTGCCTTTCAAGTCGTCGCTTGGGGCGGGGAACTGCGTGATGGATTCGTGCAAATCAGCGTCGAATGTCTCTCCTTTAGAAACCATTGGTTTAAGGCCTCGGTTTTCCAGTGTCTTCGAGAACTTTGCATAAATTAACCCAACTCCTTCTTTTAATGGCACAATGTCGGTTGTTGTTTCAAAAGAAGACATGGCACGTTCAAAGTCGTCGACGACGGGCAACACCGCCTTCATCAATTCTTCGTTGGCGGTTGAAATCAATTCCAATTTTTCTTTAGCGGTGCGGCGACGGAAGTTCTCAAAATCAGCATATAGGCGCAGGTATTTGTCTTTCAGTTCCGTAATTTCAGCCTGTAATTTTTCGGTTTCCGTGGTTTCGGTTTCCTGAGCGATTTCTACGGGAGTTTCTGTGCCCTCTACGGGTGCTGTCGTTTCGTCCGTAGTTATGTCATTTCCGTTGTCTGTTGTCATAATAAATAGGTGTACGCTACTGTTCAATATTTTTTACAAATGTCGGCAATTTCTTTGCCACTACCTTAAAAGCTGACAGATTGGCAGGATAAATCATGTCTTAATAAATGAACGCCTGACTTTGTTAGCGTTTATTTATTGAAAAAAATAATATCCCTATCAAGTTTTTTTCATTGGAGGAATCCTTCCCAAGAGATCAAGTTTCGTAGATTCTCTATTTTGATTGGTATGTTTTAGTGTGCACTTAAGGAGGTTTTTGTATCGTCATGTGTTTATAGTCAGCAAGTTAGGTGTATGGGGTTAGGTGACCTTCAAAAAGGTTTTTCGTCTGATTATAAAAGCCTACAAGGATGAAACAAACGTTACTCATTAAAAAAGAACACGCCTCATCACCCAGAAGAAGCTATACATCTCCGAGGCTTTGTACGATAGGTCAGGTAAAAAAAATGACTGCTAAAATAGGGAGTCAATTTGATGCGCTAACAGGCACAAGTGCACTCACTCCTTAGTGTATTATTAACCTTTTTATTCCCGATTTTATGAAGAAAATCTACCTTAGTCTATTCTTGGTACTTACTTGGTTGAAGGGTTTTTCAGCGGGCGAAATCGCCTTTGTGGCCTTCCAATCAGATGACCCAGATTCTTTTTCGTGGGTGGCGTTGGTGCCTATTCCCGCAGGAACAACAATTTTTTTTACCGACAATGGCTGGAACGGTACGGCTTTTCGGACCAGTGAAGGCGTTTTGACTTGGACTGCGCCCGCAGGTGGCGTTCCTGCGGGGACTGTGGTGACAATCACTGGAACATCAACTGCCTCCACGGGAACTGTGGTAGCTTCTTTGGGGTCGTTTTCATTAGCTGCCGCAGGCGACCAAATATTTGCTTTCAAAGGAACGTTAGCTTCTCCTACCTTTATCGCTGCTATAAATTTCGGAAGTACGGGGTGGGTCGACGATAATATGCCCGCTAGTACAAATACAACTGCTTTACCTGCAGCATTAACGAATGGTTCCAACGCAGTTGCGGTAGGTAATCAGGACAATGGACGCTTTAATTGTAGTGACGGAAGTGAAATGGGGAACATCGCCACTATCGGGGCAAATATTAACACGACTACCAATTGGACTACAAGTGCGACTCCCTTAAGCCCAGCGGTAAGTGCCTGTACTTACACAAGTTCTAGCCTTCCAGTGCGCCTTATATCTTTCAAATCAGAGGCACATTCTGCTGCCATTGAACTCACTTGGCAAACGGGAGAGGAGATAGATAATAGTCATTTTGAAATTGAACGAAGCAGTAATGCCCAAAACTTTGAAGCGATTGGACGCGTGATTGGTCAAGGCAATAGCACCGCAAAGCTGGTGTATTCTTACGTGGATGTTTCTCCGAAAACAGGGCTTAATTATTACCGTTTAAAACAAGTCGATTTAGACGGACAATTTGAATACAGTCGCATTGTTTCTGCCCGACTGACTGGTCTTGGGCTTTTTAAGGCTTATCCTAACCCCGTTGTGGGGATTTTGACGATTGAACTCCCTTCCGAGTCAACGATTGAGTCGGCTTGCTTGATAGATTTAACCGGTCGTAAAGTAAGGGAGTTTTTCGATAGTAATGTATCAGTGGAAGGTGTTGAAAACGGGATGTATACGCTTCAAGTTAAAACAAAAGATGGACGGACTTTTCAGCAACGGGTTTTGAAAATAAACTGATATTTTTTGTCTGGTTATTGCATCAACAGTTATGTCTGGTATTTGCGGAATTGTCTATTTTGATGGTAGAGTTGTGCAGGAAGAACCTCAGACAATGGCCTGCGTCATACAGCACCGAGGACGTGACGGAATTCAAATTAGAAAAAACGAAAATGTAGGCTTTGTACATTTACAACAGAATGTTGCGGCAAACGTACCAACAGATTCCTCGCCTATTGTTGATGAAAATGGGCTTTGGTGCGTGGCTGACGCTCGAATAGATAATCGCGCAGAATTATTATCTCAATTATTCCCTTCCTTACCCAGCTGTGAAGCAGAGAGGTTGAGTAATACTTCACTCCTTTTGGCGGCTTACACGCATTGGGGAGAAGAAATGCTTTTTCATCTAATAGGAGACTTTGCATTCGTGATTTGGGATTCGCCGCGTCAAAAACTCATTGCTGGACGAGACCATTGTGCGGCACGACCGTTGTATTACTGCTACAAACCTGGTGGTTTTGTTGCTTTTGCTTCGGAAATCAAGTCCTTGTTTACCCTGCCAGGGGTTTCTAAAGAATTTAATTTTGATAAAATTCACCGTTACTTGGAATGGGCCTCGTCTCTGAGACCCTACCGAGCGGAGACTTTTTATAAAGGTATTCATTCGTTGCCACCTGCCCACCTGCTGACCGTGGAGGCACACGCCTTGCAATCCCGTTTTTGCTGGGATTTGAAATTGGAGCGTTTCGCTCACCTCGGTACCGATGAAGAATTCATTGAAGCATTCAAAACAACGTTTTTAGAAGCAGTACGGTGTCGGCTTCAAACGTCATATCCTGTAAGTGCGCATTTGAGCGGTGGGCTGGATTCCTCTTCCGTTTGTGCCACCGCACATCACTTGCTCGGACAAGAACTGCACACACTCCACTTCGACATGGGGGATTCCAAACAAGCAGAGGAAAAACGATTTGCCGAACGTATACTTCAATGGGGGATTTATCAACATCAGTACATTACTCCAATGACTGATTTGATGGCTGCTGTACAGACGCTGTCCACTCTTTTTGACCGTCCCGACCATTTTACGCTTTTGCCCACCTATCATTTGGCGGCGGCAGAGGCTATAACAAAGCAAGGAAGCCGTATCCTCTTGACAGGGCATGACGGCGATAGTGTGGTGGGGTATGGAAAGGCGTATCCTATGCGGTTGCTTCAAAGCCAAAGGTGGGGAGAGTTTAAAGAATTGATGAAACAATACGCTCAAATTTCGGATTTTAGCCATCGTTTTGAACAATGGCCTGAATGGCCCTTATCAAAAAGGTACACATTTATCGTGCGGAGTTATGCTCAAAGATATTTTGTGAAAATAGCAAAAAATAATGAATGGAAACGCTTAATAAAGGAAGGATGGAAAAGTGTCAAAGCGCTGAAAATGTTGCCTTTTGGAGTGAATGTGGTGCCGTTTGGTTGGGTGGTAAATTGGATTAGAAAATATAAGAAAAAACAAAAGTTTATGGTCGAAACAGACTATGGTTTTTTGCCAGAACAGATACATTTAGTGGCCGATATTCTCCACGAAGGGATGTTGGAAAGTACGGAAGAGTTTGAACAGATTGCCGCGCATTATGGTTACGAAGCGGCGCATCCTTTTTATGATAAACGGCTCATTGAATTGTGTTTGGTTATCCCCGACCGCCTGAAATTTGACTGTGGCTATGGACGAGGACCACTTAGGGCTATGATGAAAGAAGTATTGCCCGAAGAGGTTCGATTACGAACCAGCAAAGCCCTGATGAATCAGCCTGTTAAAACGCAGATTAGTCAGCATCAGCGCGAAATCACTGGTCTGTTTGGACAGGCGCGACCACTGCTACCATTGTTTTTTACCGAAGCGCAGTCCCTTATATTGGATGGCTATTTTAAACAAGCCTTGAAAGAAATGCCTAAGAAATCTTCAGACAGTGTACACCTTTACATGCGGGAAATTCATTTGGCTCAGTGGCTGCTGAATCAAAATCGGTCTTAGAAACTGCCACGGTCGTAGAACGAGCGGCGACGAGAGAGTTTTAAGTCACGTAGCAGTGCCGATTTGGCCCGGATTTCAAACGAATAGTTGTTGGCCCTAATGCCCGAACCCGCAAATGGTGTCCAGTTAAACGACATTTCCCAGCAGTGGAGGTCGCGGGTGATGCCGATATTGGTGATGGAAGGGGCTTTGGCAACGACATCGACGCCCGTATCAAACACAAATTTCCAGTTGGGCGTAAGGCTGAAATCACCGTTGACGCGCAAAGCCTGAATGGTGGTTCCTTTAGACAGCCCTTGGCGTGAGTACCCAAAGTTATAACTTAAATTGAGCGTCCAAGGAATGTTGAAGTCTACGTAGGCGTCTGGGTTGGCATTGATGAGGCGCTGTTGCTCTTCGGTATTGGGAGTGTTGGCTTTTTTTGGCTTATCGGAGCCTTTGGGTGCAAAACGAGTACTTAGGGCTACATTGACGTTGTTGAGCCGGGCCAATCCTTGTTTTTCGGTAAACGACCAGCGGTTGATTTTTCTCCCTACGGCACCGTATAGTTCGTCTTTGACGTAGGCATACGGGTCAAAATTGGCCGAAAAGTTAAAGTTCAAATTCTTAAAAAGTTGGGCATTGGCGTTGAGGCTAATGTCCGACATTTTCAACGAATCGGCCAATAGGTTATACGAGCCGTTTAGGCTGAGGTTGTCCAGAATGGATTTTTTTTCAAATTGCTTGCCCGTTGAATCTGATTTGGGACGCATTTTGGCTTCAAATAAGTTATTCAAACTCCACGAAATACCCGCCGCCGAAGTGCCCGAAGTGGTGAGGTTACCCCCAATGGTGCGATAGCGATTGAGGTACCTTACGTCGCCGCGTTGGTTGACGACGGTTTTCTCAAAAAGATTGGATTGGTCGGGTACATAGCTGAAACTGGCCGAAGGAATCAGAGTGTGTCGAATGGCTTCCAACCGTTTGCCGTGAAAAAAGAAAGTACCGTACACCCGGGTGTTCATGCTGGCGCTAAACGAGACGTTGTTGGCAAAATAAAAGCCCTGAAGGGTATCGACCTTCACTTTGTTGTTGCCCATGTACTCGTATTTGAACTTCTTGGTAAAGGTTTCTCCCGACAGTGAAATGCCAGGCGTAATGTTGATGTAGCGGAATAACTTGATATTGGGTAACGAAATCGGGACCGAGAAGCGCCCAGTAAGTTGGCCGTTTTTAATAAACTCTGGTAAACTCTGGGAGTTTAAGGCGTAGGTAGTAGGCGCTCCCGACTCGGGGGTACCGACCGCCGGTGGGTTAAAGAGCGAAAATCCCAGCCGGGCCGTAGAAGTATCAGCGTAAACCTTGGTATTGTTGGCACTGATACCGCCGCTAAAATCCATTCCCAATCGGAAGCTTTCGTACCAAGCGCCTGTTCCGCCTTTTAGCGCAAAAGGAGCAATTTGGTTAACTCCAAAGTTGAAGTCTATCCCTGCATCTAGCGCGCCGGGGTCGGTATTGGTCACGCGCCCCAACGAATCTCGGGTTTCTTTGGAACGGTCGGGGAATCGCTGATTGACGCGAATGCTGCTTCCCATCCGGGCAAATTGCCCAAATTGCTTGTTGTACTGGACCGACGAACTCGCCACGTTTTGGATGTACCGCGTGGTGCTAAATTCATTGAATTGGTTAAAGCTGTTGCTTCCGATGTTGACCGAAGCACCAAAACTTGAGGTTCCTCGCGGCACGGGTGCATGACTCCACGTAAGGCTGAAATCATTGCGTGGTCTGTTCAGGGCTTTTACCTCATTTCCTTGCAAATTGCGGTTGAAGCGAGCGTTGAAACTTCCGCTGTAACGGTATTTTTGGGCATAAGTTGAGGCAACTCCTAACCCCCAACTTCCTTTAGAGTAAATTTGCCCCGTAAAATTCATGTTGATTTTTTCGCTGATGGCCCAGTAATAGCCGCCATCGCGCAGATAATATCCCCGGCCGTTGGGTTCTTCGCCGTATTGAGGCATGATGATGCCCGAAGTACCAATTTCTTTTTTCTTCGGAACGGGGAAAAATCCAAATGGCAAGCCCACGGGCAAAGGCACATCGGCAATGACCAAGTGAAATGGTCCAGAAATGACCTGTTTTTCGGGAATCACCTTGATTTTTCGGGCCGCAATGTGAAAGTGAGGCTGGGCTAAGTTGCAGGTGGTATAAATTGAGCCCCTCACGTACATATTGTTTTCTTCGTCTTTCTTGACGGTAGTACCCCGGATATTACCGTCGCCTTGTTGGGTTACAATGCCTTTGATAAACCCTTTTTTACTTTTAAAATTATACCGGAGCTCTTTGGTATCGTATTTTTCGCCGTTGTCCTGAAAAATGGGCTGCCCAATCCATTTTTTAGCGGTTGAATCGTAATTCCCCCGCGCAAATACCTCGTTGGTTTTCCAGTTGAGACGGATATAATCGGCATCCAAAATGATGGCACCGTACGTGACGTTTGCTTTTCCGTACAAATGAACTTCCTGCTGCCCTGGGTCCATCACGGTTGAGTCCTGGGCGCTGTATTTTACAGTGCTTTTTAAATCACTGTCGGTTTGGAGTGAATCGGTTTGGGTGCTGTCGGCATTGATACCCACGGCAGAAATGACCTTCGGAACCACTGGAGTGGCCCTTTTCATAGAATCCAGAAAAACGGGAGTGGATAGTCTTTTGGGGGCTAATACCTGTGAAAAAGCCTCAAAGCCAACCCCCAGAAAGGTCAGCCAGAGAAGGCTTATAGCCACACGCGCACTGATTTTACGATTGGAAGAGAACAATTTTACACATGCTTTATTTGCAAAAGTACGTCTTTACAGGTTTGAAAAGGCCGAAACATTGTTAAAAGTTATTAAACGAATTAAAATTTTATCAATGAGATGAAAACAGGCATCAGTAAAAATCGGCGGTAAACGCCTTAAAAAGAGACATCTTCTAACCGTTCTTTTGAATGAAACTTACCTATTTTCTGCCGGTGGTTGTATGTGCTGCATTTTTTGCTTTTCGCCTTCCGCAGTCTGCACCTGCTTCTGTTCCGTTACAAACGAAAGCCCGTCCCAATATCTTATGGATTACTTGCGAAGACATGAGTTTTCAATTGGGGGCTTACGGAAATAAACTGGTAAAAACGCCAAATATTGACCGTTTGGCGGTAGAAGGGGTTCGATTTACCAATGCCTTTGCCACCGCAGGGGTATGCGCTCCGAGCCGTTCGGCCATTATTACGGGCATGTATCAGCAGTCTATTGGCACCCAAAATATGCGTACGCTGGCAGCTTCAGCGGCGGCGCTTGATGCTTATCCCCCTGGTTTTAAAGGCTATTCGGCGGTTCTGCCCGAGGAAGTCAAATGTTTTCCAGAATACTTACGGGCGGCGGGGTACTATTGCACCAACAATTCTAAAGAGGATTATCAGTTTCAAGCGCCCCCCACCGTTTGGGATGAAAGCAGCAACAAAGCCCACTGGCGCAACAGAACGGATAAAAATCAGCCTTTCTTTGCCATTTTTAACCTTACCGTGACGCATGAGTCGCAAGTTTGGGCGCGGGCCAAAGAGCCTTTGTTGGTAAAACCCGAAGACGTAGTGTTGCCGCCGTATTATCCTGATGTACCAGAAGTGCGTTTGGACGTGGCGCGGCATTTGTCCAATGCCATGGTGATGGACGAGCAGGCGGGTAAAATTCTGGAGCAACTTCGAGAGGACGGGCTTGAGCAAAATACCATCGTTTTCTTTTATTCCGACCACGGTGATGGCCTGCCTTTTGTAAAACGAGAAATCTATGACCGTGGCCTGCGGGTGCCGTTTATTGTGAAAAATCCTTTTGAAAAGGGAAGAAAAGGCGTTGTCGACCAGCGATTCATCAGTTTTGTAGACTTGGCCCCTACCGTTTTGTCGTTGACTGATTTACCCATTCCTGCGCATTTGCAGGGGCAGGCGTTTCTTGGAAAACAGCAGGCCTCCAAACCTCGTCAGTATACCTTTGCCGCCCGCGACCGGATGGATTCAGAATACGACCGTGTACGAACCGTGCGCGACAGCCGCTACCGCTATGTACGAAACTATATGCCCGAAAAGCCTTACTATCAAAATATTCAGTACCGCTTGCAACAGCCTTCCATGCGGGCAATACTAGCGCTGAAAGAGCAAGGAAAGCTCAATGCTGCTCAATCTTTGTGGTTTAGGCCGACCAAACCCAAAGAAGAATTGTATGATTGCCAAAAAGACCCTTACGAATTTAATAACCTTGCAGAGCTACCTCAATACGAGTCTAAACTGAAAGAATTGAGAGAAGTGTACGAAGCGTGGATTCAGAAAGTCGGTGATACCGCCGCCGAACCCGAAATGGAGATGGTGCGCCGTTGGTGGAACGGTAAAGAGCAGGCACCTGTCACGGAAACGCCCAAAATACAGTCTGAATTTTCTAAAATTACTTTATCTTGCGCCACCAAAGGAGCCTCGATTGGCTACAAACAACGCTGGAAAGAACCAAGCTGGAAAGTATATACGCAACCCATCAATGCCTCCGCAGGTGATTCGTTGTATGTGGTGGCGCATCGCATTGGTTATCAGAAAAGCCCCGTTGTTGCTCTGAAACCGTAGTGCAACTCAATTAATAATTCACCGATAAAGAATAAATTCAAATTCAAACCCACGTTCAAAACCCAAAAATACTATGTCAAAAACCCAAGTAGCCGTTGTAGGGCTCGGCTTTATTGGCCCCGCGCACATCGAAGCACTTCGTCGCTTGCCAGATGTTGAAGTTGTAGGTATTGCTGATTTTTCGGCTGAGATTGCACAGGCGCGCGCTAAGTCGCTAGGGATTCCCAAAGCCTACGATTCATTTGATGATTTGCTGAAAGACGATTCCATTGAGTGTGTTCACATCTGTACGCCCAACTTCCTGCACTACGAGCAATCGAAAAAAGCATTGTTGGCGGGCAAAAATGTGGTGTGTGAAAAACCCTTGGCCACCAACACCGAAGAAGCCGAAGAACTGGTAGAATTGGCGGATAAACTGGGATTGGTGAATGCTGTTCACTTCAATTTGCGCTACTATCCCCTCATTCGTCAGATGAAAACCATGCGTGAAAAAGGCGAATTAGGCGAGGTGTATTCAGTTCAGGGAAGCTACCTTCAGGATTGGTTGTTTTTACCTACCGACTACAACTGGCGTTTGGAGCCGTCGCAGTCGGGTGATTCACGGGCCGTAGCCGATATTGGCTCTCACTTGTTTGACTTGATTGAATACATCACGGGCTTGCACATCACAGAAGTAATGGCGGATTTTAATACCGTACACAAAACCCGGATGAAGCCTAAAAAAGCCATTGCTACTTATTCGGGCAAGTTGTTGCAGGCCGAAGACTACGAAGAAGTACCCATCACGACCGAAGATTACGCCTCTATTTTGTACCGTTTCGAAAACGGAAACAAGGGCGTTGCAACGGTCAGTCAGGTAGCGGCTGGACGTAAAAACCGCGCCACGCTCGAAATCAGTGGCTCGAACCAAACCTTTAATTGGTGCTCAGAAGCCCCCAACGAAATGTGGATTGGTCGCCGCGATGGGTACAATCAATCCTTGATTCGTGACCCAGCCTTGGTTCACGAAGAGGTGCGTCCTTTATTGACGTTTCCTGGTGGCCACAACGAAGGGTTCCCCGATACGTCGAAGCAATTATTTAAGGAAGTTTACGCGGCCATTCGCAACGGTCGCCCCGAAAAACCGACCTATCCGACCTTTGCCGATGGGCTTCGCGAACTTAAATTGTGCGACAAAATCGTCCAAAGTAGCCGCGAGCAGCGTTGGGTTCAAGTATAGATTCTGAGGAATAGTTGAACCGTTCTTGATACATAATCGTTAAACGATGATAATATTTCCGTAATTTTGCGGAACGTTTTAACGAACTAAGTCCCATACCGCCACAGCCTTTAAACTCTTTTTTAAGATTTTAAGTGATGTGGCGGTATGTTTTTTACTAATTTTAGCAACACAATTAACGAAAAGCTCATGGAGCGCATTAAGATTGCCGTTTTAGACATGTACGACGGTCATGCCAACGAGGGTATGCGTTGTATTAAAACATTGGTGGAGAATTTTCTAGCACAGGAGGAAATCGAAGGCAGTTATGAAGTGTTTGATGTTCGTCAAAAATGCGAAGTCCCTGATTTAAGCTACGATATTTATATTTCATCGGGCGGCCCCGGAAACCCTGTACCCGTAGGTGAGCCTTGGGAGAAGCCGTTTTTTATGTTGCTTGACCAAATTTGGCAACACAATCGCCAGCCGCACCATCCGCAAAAAAAGCACCTGATGCTGATTTGTCATTCGTATCAAATGGCCTGTCTGCATTGGAATGTGGGCCTGGTATGTAAGCGGCGGTCAACTTCTTTCGGTATTTTCCCGATGCATAAAACCCAATTTGGGTTGAAAGAACCCGTTTTTGAGCAATTGTTAGATCCATTCTTCGCCGTTGATTCGCGCGACTATCAAGTCATTGAGCCAAACTATCATGAGTTAGAACGCATGGGTGCCAAAGTGCTTTGCATCGAAAAAGAACGCCCCCACGTGGCGCATTTGGAGCGGGCCGTGATGGCGGTGCGATTTTCACGGGAGATTTTCGGTACGCAGTTTCACCCCGAAGCCGATGGTGAAGGGATGTTGCGCCATTTTCAAAAAGAAGAGAAACGAAGCTTGATTATCAAAAACCACGGTGAAGCCAAGTACAACGACATGGTCAATTCATTGCAAGACCCCGACAAAATCCGGCGCACCGAATCGGCCATTATTCCTACTTTTCTTCAACGGGCGGCGGAGCAGTTGGTAGGGGCGCAGTTGGTGTAGTGCTAAATTTGGTATTATCAATTTCTTCTTTATTTTTGATATAAATATTTCAGCATTAACGATGAATGAACTCATTTTTGTAGTAGAAGAAGACCCCGAAGGAGGATATACCGCGCGTGCTTTAGGAGAAAATATCTTCACTCAAGGAGAAACAATGCAGGAGTTGAAAGAAATGATAAGAGATGCTATTGCGTGCCATTTTGATTCACCCGATTTGGCACCTAAAGTAATTCGCCTGCATTTTGTGAAAGAAGAAATTTTTGCGCTCTAAATGAAAATTCCGAGAGACATAACAGGGGTAGAACTTGTCAGATTGTTGAAAAAATTAGATTATGAGGTAGTTCGACAAACAGATAGTCACATCCGAATTCGTACCGAAGTGAAAGGCCAACATCAAGAGACGATTCCTAATCATATTCCCATAAAAATTGGAACGCTTAACGCTATATTGAATAACATTTCTTCTCATTTTGGATTAACAAAAGAACAACTTATTGCAATTTTGTTTGGGTAAACGCCCTTTATAACCTATGATTTCTTCCCTACGACAAGCTTACAACGCTGCTTTTAGCGATGAAAAATACAATGA
Organism: Runella aurantiaca; assembly: GCF_003339505.1. Classification (GTDB taxonomy): domain Bacteria; phylum Bacteroidota; class Bacteroidia; order Cytophagales; family Spirosomataceae; genus Runella; species Runella aurantiaca. The sequence goes on along the minus strand of NZ_QPIW01000012.1, from coordinate 140,971 downwards.
ATTCATCAAAGGTATTCAGGCCGATTGGCCGGGTCAATTGGAGTTTCGAGTGGCAGAAACCCCCGTTTTTGTGCCAGCAGGCCTTAAAAACAAATTGATTGAGGCGGGAGAATCTTTTATTGATGTGATTGTTGGACCCCATTATAAAGCCAAGACCCAGCACTCCATTCCGCCCGGGCAATCTGTCCCCCACGAAAATGACCATGCTTCGTTTTTAGCCATCGACTTTGCGGTTTGTAAAGATGAAAACGGCGAGTTGATGCCTCAATTGATTGAGTTGCAGGGGTTCCCGTCTATTTTTGGGTTTCAGACCTACGTGACCGAGAAGTTCCGTGATTATTTTCCTGTTCCGGCCGAGTTCAGCAACTATTTCAGTGGTATTTTCAATCAGGCAGAATACATTGCTAAGTTGAAAGCGGTGATTTTGGGGAATGAAAACCCCGAAAATGTGATTTTATTGGAAATTTATCCAGAGCAGCAAAAGACCCGTATTGACTTTGCCGTGACCGAGGCTCTGTTGGGCGTAAAAGCCATTTGCTATACTAAAATAAAGAAAATAGGGCGTCAGCTTTTTTACGAGAAAGACGGCCAGAATATCGAAATCAAGCGCATCTACAATCGACTTATCTTTGATGATTTAACCAATTTTCCTGACCTTCAAACCGAGTTTGACCTTACGGATGATGTCGACGTGACGTGGGTAGGGCATCCCAATTGGTTTTTCAGAATCAGTAAATATACGCTTCCGTATTTGAAAAGCCCCTATGTGCCAGATACCCATTTTCTGAGTGAATACAGCGATGATTTTCCCGAAGATTTAGAAAACTACGTGCTGAAACCCCTCTTTTCCTTTGCAGGGAGTGGCGTAAAAATCCACGTTACACGTCAGGATATTGAAGAAGTAACCGACCCTGAAAATTGGATTTTACAACGAAAAGTAACGTACGAGCCCGTCATTGAAGCGCCCGATGGGTTGGTAAAATGTGAAATCAGAATGCTCTATGTTTGGGAAGACAATGCCCCACGTCCACAGTTATTGACGAGCCTAAGTAGGCTGAGCAGGGGTGAAATGATTGGTGTAAGATTCAACAAAGATTTTACTTGGGTAGGCGGAAGTACGTGTTTTTATCAACCTTAATGGGGGAGTGAAGTCAACACAATATCCCCTTTTTCAGGGGATTGAATCTGGCTGATGTTTTGACTTTTTAAGTATCAATCAGTACCTTTGTGTAGGTATTTGAAGTTATCTGCACTAATAGCCGATGGAACGTTTAGCCAATTAAAATTCAGAAAGAAAAAATATCCCTTAAAAAGGGTGATTTGCGAAATTATTCCAATGCGCAAATTTGTACTTTCTGTTGTTGAGCCATTATTCATATATTCTGCCCGAATCGGCTCAGTAGCTTAACCTAAACAATCAATCCCTTGCTTTTTTGTAGATACTACTAACAAAAATCTAGTTTAGTGGTTTTTTGATTGAATAACCGCAATCACCTTTTTAGCTTTTTGCTTAGAAGGAGCTGATTGCTTTTAGATGCATTACCCTAGTTTACCATTTTTATCATTTTATCAACTCTAACAAATCAAATTGCATGAGACACATTTTACGTATTAGCTTGTGGATGCTGGTATGCTTGTCGTTTGTTGCCGTAAGGGCGCAAGACAAGGTTGTGACTGGAAAAGTCACCTCATCCGAAGACGGTGCCGGGCTTCCGGGCGTTTCGATTACGGTAAAAGGCACTACGCGCGGTGCCAACTCTGACGTTGAAGGGAATTATCGTATTTCTATTCCTGACAATGCCACACTGGTATTCAGCTTTGTTGGATTTTCTCCTTTGGAGGAAAAAGTAAACGGACGTTCGGTGATTAATGTTCAACTGATACAGGATACCAAAACACTGAGCGAAATTGTAGTAACGGGTTTTGGTTCACAAATCAAGCGCGAATTGACGGGTAACATCGCTCAGGTAAAAGGAAAAGACATTGAAAATATGCCTACCCCAACCGTAGATGCAGCTTTGCAGGGAAAAGCCGCTGGGGTGTTTATCAACTCAGGCTCGGGTAAATTAGGCCAAGCCGTAACAGTGCGCGTTCGCGGAAACTCATCTATCAGTGCCAGCAGTCAGCCGTTGTATGTAGTAGACGGAACGCCCATCACCACGGGTGACTTTGGTAACTACGGCGGTGAAACCAACGCCTTGGCTGATATAAATCCAAACGATATTGAGTCTATCGAAGTATTGAAAGATGCCTCTGCGGGGGCAATCTACGGTGCCCGCGCCGCCAATGGTGTGGTGTTGATTACCACCAAACGTGGAAAATCAGGTAAAACCAATATTTCTTTCAACTACCAAACGGGAACGGCCGAAGCCGCCCGTCGTTTGCCTTTCCTCAATTCTGAAGAATTTATTTCGTTCTACAAGCAAGCGGCTGGATACCGTGACCGTTTGGCCAATATTGATCCAAATGACCCAGATTCTTTTACTCAGTACATTTTTGGTGCCGGTGGTTTTCTGGAGTATTATAGCTACGGCACTTACGGAACTCCCCAACAAGCAGATGTAAACTGGCAGGAACAGGCTTTTCAAAAAGCGCCGATGCACCAAGCTGATTTGCAATTGAGCGGCGGTAATGACAAAACAAGGTTCTTTATTTCAGGTCAGTACTTAGATCAGACCGGAACGATTATTGGCAACCGATTGAAGCGTATGTCGGGGCGTCTAAACCTTGACCACCAAGCTAACAATTGGCTTTCTATTGGTTTGACAATGAACTTGGCCCGTACCGAAAACCAACGTTTGCCGGATGATAACGCATTCTCTAACCCGTTGCAGATGTCGGCATTGACGCCACTTACACCGTTTCTGGATCCCACCACGGGCCTTCCTGCGGGTACGCCTCCTGGGGATATTAACATTCCTTTGTACTACAACCCAATTATTTCAATCAACTACGCCAAATTTGTGGCAACGTCCATCCGTAACCTAACGAATGGCTACTTGCAGGCCAACATTTTTAAAGGGTTGAAGTTCCGTAGTGAAATAGGGGTTGACTTATTAAACCAGCAGGAAGAAGGATATTTTCAGAGCCAGACTGTACGTAATCAAACCCGTGCCACCAACGGTATTGGTTCAAACTACGGTACGTTTGTGACCAATTATAATACCAACAATTTCTTTGCGTACGACAACAGTTTCGGCAGACACGGAATCAGTGCTACGCTGGGGATGTCATATCAGCAATCTCAGACCAAGACCAACTTCATCGAAGGTACGCAGTTTCCTTCGGACTCTTACCAGCGGATTGCCAGTGCTGCGACCAAATCTGACGGTAACAGTACCGAAACTAATTTCCGGTTCTTGTCTTATTTTGCCCGCGCCAACTATAAATTTGCCGACAAATACTTACTCTCGGCCAGTGCGCGTATCGACGGTTCTTCACGTTTCGGGGCCAACTCACGCTACAGTTTCTTCCCTGCGGTGTCGTTGGGATGGGTGTTGTCGGAAGAGAATTTCCTAAAGAATAATACGGTCATCAGCTTCTTGAAAGCCCGTGCCAGCTACGGCGGAACTGGTAACTCAGAAATCGGGAATTTTCCTCAACTGGGTCTCTTTACGGGTGATGCAGGATACGCAGGGTCGGCGGGTCAGCGTCCGTCACAAATCGGAAACCCTGATTTGAGATGGGAAACAACCTATCAAACTGATTTCGGTATTGACTTTGGCTTCCTTAACAACCGTATCAATGGTGAAATTGATTACTATTTGAAAAATACCTCTGGTTTGTTGTTAAACGTAAACATTCCTGCCACTACTGGTTTCTTGAGCCAAGTGCGTAACGTAGGTAAGTTGGAAAATAAGGGCTTTGAGTTTGTGGTAAATACCCAAAACTTTGTGGGTAAATTTAAGTGGAATACGTCATTCAACTGGGCCAACAATAAGAATAAAGTAACTGATATTCAGGGACAAATCATCGAAGGTGGAATTCGCAACATGAACCGCGTAGTAGAAGGCCAGCCTATCGGGGTGTTTTACACAGTTGAATATGCGGGCGTAAATCCTGACAACGGCGATGCGTTGTTTTACAAGAATACCACAGGTACCGATGGTTCTGTTGACAGAACAACCGTAACCAACGCGGGATATAACTCTGCGCAGCGGGTAGTGGTAGGAAATCCCAACCCGAAATTTATCGGAGGTATTACCAACTCATTCTCTTACAAGGGCATTGATTTAAGCGTATTCTTCAACGGAGTGTATGGCAACCAAGTAAACTTCTACGGGGTAGGTCAATATTCGTCGGCCAACGGTATATATGAAGATAACCAAACCAAAGACCAGTTGAACGCGTGGACTCCCGAAAACCGCAACACCGACGTTCCAGAGGCGCGTTATCTGCGTGGCAACGGAAATCAGGCTTCTAGTCGTTATATTTTCGATGGTTCGTATCTCCGCTTACGTACGGCTACATTGAGCTATACGCTGCCGACGAGCCTCGTTAATCGTGTGAAATTAGACAAAGTTAAATTGTACGTTTCGGGGATGAACTTAGCCACTTTTACCAATTATAAAGGTTGGGATCCTGAAGTAAGCGCCGATAGCTTTACCAGCAATTTTGCCATTGGTAACGACTTCTATACGCCGCCTCAGCCGCGTACCATTTTGTTTGGTATCAATATTGGTTTGTAAATCCTCTTTAAAACGACTTTCAGAAAATGAATAGACTATTCAAATATAGCTTTTTAACCGCTGCCGCGTTGACGCTGTTGAGCGGTTGCGACCAAAAACTCAATGTAGCACCCACCCAAAGTATTGATGATGTGGCCGCTTTGAGTACTTCCAAAGACGTTGAAGTGACCCTGATTGGTTGTTACGACGGTATTCAGGATGATGATGTGTACGGAGGTGCTTTTCAGTACGTATCCGATCTATACGGTGATGCGGGTGAAATTCGCTTTGGCGGTACGTTTGCCAACTTACTCGAAATTTTTGATAAGCAATTAACCACCGCTAATTCAACCGCTAGTGTGACTTGGAGCGATACTTATCGGGCCATCAACCGTTGTAACAATGTTTTGTCAGCTTTGGATAAGGTAGAAGAGGCCAAAAAGGCGCGTATCGAAGGTGAAGCACGTTTTATCCGTGGTTCGTTGTACTTTGAATTGGTACGTCTTTATGCCAAAACATGGGGCGACGGCGACAATGCCGCCAATGCAGGGGTGCCGCTTGTGCTTGAGCCTACGCGCAGCGTAACCGATGCTGACTACAGAAAACGCAACAGCGTAGCCGAAGTGTACGCGCAGGTATTGGACGATTTGACCAAAGCCGAGAATTTATTGCCCGCTTCCAACACTATTTATGCTACCAAAAATGCCGCCGCTGGTATGTTGGCCCGGGTGTATTTGCAGCAGGGAAATTATGCCTCTGCCCGAGACGCAGCCAATCGCGTCATCACTTCTGGTCGTCAGCGTTTGGTGACTCCATTTAGTTCTTTGTTTTACACGTTTTTGAGAAATGGTGGTGCAAATCCCGCCGAATACATTTTCTCAACCACTGTAACCGCCCAAGATGGTTCCAATAGCCTCAATACTTATTTTGGCGCAACGGTAAGTACGATTCCAGGTACCGCAGGTCGCGGTGATTTTCGTATTTTGCCAGCCCACCGTGCCCTATACGGAGCGGGTGATACGCGGGGTGAGTTCTTCCAAGTAGCTGCTAATAATACCTTTACTCAAAAGCACTTAGACCGTTTTGGAAATGTTCCTATCATGCGTTTGGCGGAGATGCATTTGATTCGTGCCGAAGCTAATTTTCGCCTTGGCACGACTGTGGGAGCGGCTCCTTTGGCAGATATCAATGCGATTCGTGCCAGAGCGGGTGCAACGGCTTTAACTGAGGTGACCATTGCTGATATTTTGAAAGAACGCAAGTTGGAACTGGCCTTTGAAGGGCACACCTTGCACGATATTAAGCGTTTGAAAGGAAAAGTGGGCGCGTTGGATTACAACAGCCCCCGTTTGATTTTCCCCATTCCGCAGCGTGAAATAGATGCCAATAAGCAATTGACGCAAAACGTGGGTTACTAGAAACCGCTCCACGGTTTTGTTATTCTTAAAAACAAAAAACCTTCGGCCTTGGTCGAAGGTTTTTTGTTGATATTTGCAGCTGAAAAATGGAATTCTCAATGACCAACACACTCTCTCACCGACAACAGCTTTTTTATAACCACCTCGCCCAAACCTCCGATTTTCCGTTGGCACTGGACATTGAACGGGCCGAGGGAATCTATTTATACGGTCAAAACGGCCAACGCTACATCGACATGATTTCGGGGATTGCCGTCAGCAACGTGGGGCATCGGCACCCAAAAGTGCTGGAAGCTATTCATGATCAGTTGGATAAATACATGCATTTGATGGTGTATGGCGAATACATCGAAACCCCGCAGGTCAAACTTGCCGAAGCGTTGGTTAAAACGATAAACTTGGAAAGTCTTCAAGACTTCCCAAGTTTGGACAATGTCTATTTCACCAACTCTGGCACCGAAGCCGTGGAAGGAGCCATGAAGTTGGCCAAGCGTTTTACGGGGCGTTCCGAAATTATTTCCTGTTTTAATGCCTACCACGGCTCTACGCAGGGCGCGTTGAGTCTGGCGGGGGCGGAGTTTTTTAAGCGGAGTTTTCGGCCTTTATTGCCTGATGTTCGTCATATTCGGCACGGAGTGCTGGAAGATTTAGATAAAATTACGACCCGCACGGCGGCGGTGATTATTGAGGTGATTTCGGGAGAAGCGGGCGTGCGCGTACCCACCGAAGCCTATCACCAAGCCCTCCGAAAACGCTGCGACGAGACAGGCACGCTCCTGATTTTTGATGAAATTCAAACGGGCTTTGGCCGAACGGGTAGCTTCTGGGCGTTTGAACATTACAACGTGGTGCCAGATGTGCTTTTGTGCGCCAAAGGCATGGGCGGTGGTATGCCCATCGGAGCCTTTATTGCGTCCAAAGAAATCATGTCTGTTTTTAAAAATAATCCAATTTTGGGTCATATAACCACTTTTGGCGGCCATCCAGTGAGTTGTGCGGCTTCGTTGGCCACGTTGGAAGTGGTACAGGATATTTTGTATGGAACACGGGGGAACGGAGAAACGGAGGAATTGAGCGTTGGTGAGAAAGGGGATTTGATAAAAAGATTGTTGATTCATCCAAAAATAAAAGAGATACGCGGCAGGGGGCTGATGTTGGCGGTAGAGTTTGTCTCTTTTGACGTGTTGAAACCCATCATCGACCGGGCCATTCAAAACAGTCAAAGCGGCGGTGGCGTTATCACGGATTGGTTCTTATTTTGTGATAATTCCATGAGGTTGGCGCCGCCTTTGGTTATTTCTGAAGCGCAGATTCGCGAGGCCTGCGCGATAATTTTGGAAGCGATTGATTAACAAATTTTGATACCTTTGCAGCGAAAGTCGTGACCCGATTTTTAACCTCCACCAATCTCAATTAATAACTAACGGAAAAAGTACCCAATGGACACCAGATTTTTAGGCGTAGGCGTTGCGCTTGTGACCCCTTTTGACGCTAACCACGACATTGATTTTCCTGCTCTCCAAAAACTCCTTCACTTTGTAAGCGATAGTGGCGTTAACTACCTTGTGGTACAGGGTACTACGGGAGAAACATCGACCACCACTGCACAGGAAAAACTCGATTTGCTGAAGTTTGTGCAGGAAAACAACCCTAAAAAGCTTCCCATTGTGTATGGGCTGGGAGGAAACAATACCCGCGCGGTGCTGGAAACATTCAAACAAACGGATTTGACGGGCGTGGATGCGGTGTTATCGGTATGTCCTTACTATAATAAACCTTCGCAAAAAGGCTTGATTGCGCATTTTACGGCCATTGCTGACGCAAGCCCAGTGCCCGTTTTTCTGTACAATGTACCTGGACGAACTGTGGTCAACATGAAGGTAGAAACCATCGCCGAATTGGCAAAACACCCAAACATCATCGGTATCAAAGATGCGTGTGGAAATTTTGACCAGTACATGGAACTCGCCAGCGAATGCCCGAGTGATTTTCTCTTGATTTCGGGAGATGATAACCACGTGACACCGATGGTAAGTGTGGGTTGGAGGGGTGTTATTTCGGTGATTGCCAATGCATTTCCGAAAGAATTTACTGAAATGACCTGGCACGCCATCGAAGGCCGCATGGACGAAGCCGCCGCTATTCAGTACCGTTTTCTGGACATGGATGCGCCGTTGTACGCCGAGTCTAACCCCGTAGGAATCAAAAAGTGCCTTGAAATCAAAGGTATTTGCAGCAGTGAGGTTCGTTTGCCGTTGGTCAAAGCGTCAGATGAATTGGGCGTTACGCTGAAAGCCATTATGGAAAAAGAAGGGCTGATGTAAGCTCTGCGACATTGATATACAAAGCAAAAGCGCGGGACCCAGTCTCGCGCTTTTGCTTTGTGGTGGTGCAGGTTTTGAGAAACCTGCACCACGTTCTACGAAAACCTGCACTACGTTCTACGAAAACCTGCACCATGTTCTCGTTAAGGAACCATAAATACGGCGTTGGAAAACAGCAGTTTGCCATTGTACCAGAACCCACGGAAAAGCGGGTCGTTGGCCATGTAAATCACCTTGCCGCGTCCCATTTCTTCTACGCCGTAAAACAGCGCATTTTGTAGTTTTTCTTTGGCGTTTTTGCCCGTAAAGCCAGCCACGTAGCTTTCTTTTTCTTTCTTCAAATACCCCACGTTCCAACCATCTTTCAGGAAGTCGTAGTTGTAAGTGTTGTTGACCAACGCAAAGAAATGGTCAGGAAAACCAAAAGCTAACGGGTGAGAATTGTCAAGTTTGATGCGGTAAATACTGCCCGGGGTATCGTCAGAAACTGCTTCGCGCTCACGGTTGCCGTATACTTTGAGCGAGTCGGCCGATGTTTTTTTGTCCATTTTCTTGCCGTCCTCTTTTTTGTTTTTGAGGCCAAATCCTTCTTTGTCGGCCAATAACGAGGTAGCGTTTTCTAACAAAATCAATTTGCCACCTCCGCGCAACCACTCACGCAATGCAGGAAATTGGCTTTCGCGCAGGATATTTGCACCAAACGAAGTAGGAATAATCAACACGTCCAGTTTCGCAAACGGCAAGCTGCTCGTAAAACGGGTGTTGGGGTCAATCAGCGTGATGGGGTATTTGAGTTCTTGATCGAAGAAATGCCACACCTCGCCCACGGCGGTCATTGAGGTACCTTCGCCTGCAATCAGGCCGATGCGCGGAGCTGCTTTTAGGTTAAAGACATAATCAGAACCAAAATCAGAGCCTTTGGTAGCGCCGCCGCCCTCGGTGGCGTTGAGGGTTATGCCAAGTTTGGTGGCTTCTGCACGAATGATTTTGTCGAAGGCATCACCTAGCTGCTCATTGCCTGCGCGGGTAATGACAAGCGTTCCCTGAGCGTACGCTTTGCCGCCAATTTCAAACGGCTTTTCGGCCGCCCGAACGCGAATTTTTTGTTTCAGAACCGCCGCCAAAAACTTTGCATCTTCGGCTGATTTCCAATTGACAAGGTACGCGTAAGGCTTGTTTACCATGGCCGTTGCGGGTTGCGCAGTGGCGGCTGGTTGCGTGCCGGGCATAAGTTTCTCTTTAACACCGTAAGTTTTGGCTCCAAATGCCAACGGAACGCACCACGACGTAATGTCATACGTCACTGAATCTTCCAGTTTAGGTTTGGTTTCAAATAATATTTTCAACAAGTTGGATTTGGGCTGATAGGCGCTGATGACCAAATCGCCCGCGTCGGTCTTGAAGGCTTCGTCTTTTTGATTTAAGTAATTATAACCGGTCAATGATTTGGAGTCGGTGGCGTATCCGTAGCGAATCTGGTTTTTGTCCAACAACTCTTTCAATGCTTTGATACGGCCTTCTTCACCCGCGGTTTTTATCACGTACGACTTATAGTTTCCAAGCGGGTTGTTTTGGTTACGGTCATAAAATTTAATGAATTCGTCCACTACTTTAGCAGAGCGGTCGGCAATGGCTTCCATGGTGGCAATACTGGCCGCTGCCACGTGGGCTACGCGGTCGGTAAGGCGCAGGGTGTCGCCTTCTTCGGTGCGCTCGTAGGCCAATCCAGCAATTCCGCCGCCGCCTTGTTCGTAGGTCATCGCGATGGCACCGTTGTAGGTAGGCCAAGTGTCGCCGTAGCTGGGGTAAAACAAATCGAAGCGCTCGCGGGTGTAGTACAACCAGTTGTTACGGTCAAAATAACGTTTGTTATAAGTTCCGACCACATCCTGCATTTCGCGTTGCCAAGGGGTAATATCTTCGTGGTAGGGCTTGGCAGAGGGTGCAAAATAATACGGACTGTTGGGGCCCATTTCGTGAAAATCGCCGTGAACGTGCGGCATCCATTGGTGATATACGGCAACCAACTGTTGCATGATTTCCTGCGTTTGCCAAGCCCAATCGCGGTTGGGGTCAAACAAATAGTGGTTGTAGCGACCGCCCGGCCACGGCTCGCCGTGTTCCCAGGCGGAGGTATTGGCGTTGGGCGAAGTGCCTATTTTTTGGTTGTACCAGTTTACGTATCGGTCGTGGCCGTCGGGGTTGAGACAAGGCGCGAGAATGATAACGGCATTTTTGAGGATTTTGTCCGACACGGTTCCACCCGCCAACAGTTCGTGCAGTACTTTGGGGAAAGCGGCGGAGTTGGTGGCTTCGTTGCCGTGTACGTTGTAGCTCATCCAAATCACGGCTGGGCGGGTTTTGCTCGTGGGCTGACCGGCCAACATTCCAATGCTTTTGAGGTGGTCGGTGCGAATTTGCTCCAAGTTTTTCATGTTTTCTTCGGAACTCACCACGACCATCATCAACGGGCGTTTTTCAAATGTTTGGCCATACGACATTACCTTCACCTTGGCGGGAACCTGAGAGGCAGCATGGTCGGCGTATTGGTACAACCGATGCGTAGGAACCATTTGTTCGCCAGGTGCAAAACCGAAAAATTGTTGGGGAGATTGGAGTTGAGCAAAGGACTGAAGTGTCAGGAGTAATCCTGCTAAAATGAACGTAAATTTTCTCATTGGGTTTTGTTTGAAGATAAATGGCATTCTAAGGACTTTTGTAACAAAGATAGACAAACTTCTTTTGAATGTATTTGACAAATTTAGCCGTAGTAACCATAGAAAACGACGTATTGGTGCTTTTTAGAGAAACTAACTGTAACAACTTCATGAAATCTCGTCGTGATTTTCTTCTCAAGATTGGTGGCTCGGCGCTCACCCTGCCTTTGGTATCTGCACTGACCCCAGCGGAGGCCGCCGTACTTCCTGAAACTAGCCCTGTGGCCGACAAACAACTTCGGGTGGTCTTGGTAGGCCTTGGAAGTTATGCAGAGCGGGTGGCTACTGCCATGAAAGACTGCAAAATAGCCAAGTTGGTGGGGGGAGTAACGGGAACACCCGAAAAAGTCGGAAAATGGTCGGATAAATTTGGTTTGGACAAAGCCAATTTTTACGATTATAAAGACTTTGAAAAAATCAAAGATAATCCCAACATCGACGCGGTCTACATTACGCTGCCCAATTCAATGCACCACGAATATACCCTTCGGGCCGCTAAAATGGGTAAACACGTCATTTGTGAAAAACCCATGAGCGTCAGCGTAAAACAGGCCCAAGAGATGATTGCCGCCTGTAAAAAAGCAAATGTGAAGCTATATATTGGTTACCGACTGCACTTTGAACCCTACACCCGCGAATTGATACGGATGCGAGAATCGGGTGAATTGGGCAAAATTATGCATGTAAACACCTACGACGGCTTCAAAAGCGGTAACCCTAATCAATGGAGACTCAAAAAAGCCCTCGCGGGAGGAGGCGCCCTGATGGATGTCGGTATTTACTGTATCAATGGTGCTCGCTACGCCACAGGTGAAGAGCCTATTTGGGTTTCGGCAGAAGAAGCCAAAACTGACCCCGTAAAATTTAAGGAAGTAGACGAGACCGTGACCTGGCAAATGGGCTTTCCTAGTGGGGTAATAGCTTCCTGTTCAACTACTTATAATTTTAATAATTTTGAACGCCTCTATGTAATTGGTGAAAAAGGCTTTGTCGAACTCGGTCCTGCTTTTGGCTACGGCCCCATGAAAGGCCGCACCCATAAAGGCGAAATGAGCTGGGACACGACCAAAATGCACCAAACTTGGCAAATGGACGGCATGGCCGATTGTATTCTGAACGGAAAACCAGAACCCAACATATCGGGCGAAGAAGGTTTGAAAGATATGAAAGTGATAGAAGCGATTTACAAATCCATTGCGGCGGGAGGTAAAAAAGTGCCCGTTTAGCTACTTTAGCTACCTCATTTATCAAAAAAGGCTTGCCATCGGCAAGCCTTTTTTGATGAGTAATTGTCCTGTTTTTTTTATGCTTCATCAATAAAACTTCGGCCCGAAGGCGTCAAAAATTCTTCGTGGGCCTCGTCGGGTTGGCCGTCATCGTGGGTGTTTTGAATGATGGACCATTCTGGAAACTCCTTGGTTTCTTGCGCCACATTTCTTGGATTTTTTGGCTCATCATACGCTTTATTGGCGGCCTCGTTGGGCTGCTCGGCATCCTGAATCCACAAGTCTGATGCGGAATTCCCGATGGATGCATTTGAATTGTTATTTGAGGGTGTCTGCATGTCTTTTATCGGTTTATGGAGGAATACACTGTTCTATTTATATTAAAAAAATGGACCACCCACACTATGCCTGATTTGGCTATTCCTGTTTTTGGTGTCGGGTAGTTTATTGCCCTTTTTGTAGAAAGTTGGGGTTGAATTTTACCCTCTTTTAGCTGATTTACTGCTTGGTACAAAGTTTTTACCCTATCAAAACATATCAATAATTATCGTTAAAAATCTAAGTTGAAAATTATGAAAAAGTACATAATAATAGTTGCGCTATTGGTTGGTGGATTGACCTTTGCGGGTTGTGAAAGCAAGCAGGAAAATGCCAAGGAAGAATTGACCGAGGCCCAAAAAGAAGCCAAAGAAGCAAGCGCCGAAGTAACCGAAGATTTGACGGAAGCCAAAGAGGAGGCCACCGCCAAACAAAAAGAAATTGTGGCCGAACTCAAGCAGGAAGAGCGGGAGTTTTTGGTGACGATGGAGGAAAGAAGAATGGAAATTAAAACCCGTATTGAGAAGTTGGACCGCGATATAGACAAAGCCAATAGCTCCGAAAAGATTCGTTTGCGGGCGCAAAGAGACCGATTGGATGCCCGACTGAAGGATGTAGACAACGATATTGCCGAGCTTAAAGGGGGATTGAAACGCGATTGGAAAGAATTTAAATCGGATTTTCAGAAAAATATCGACGAACTCAAGCGAGACTTGAAAGACTAGTTGAAGCCTTGGAATGTTGCTGATCAGAAAAATCAAAAACGTTCTAAATCTATTTGCCCAAAGAATGCCGTACGTTAAAAAGTAAAGCAATAACGGTTGCGGAAAGACGATAAACGAGTACCCCTTGCTTTTGCCTTTATTAGTTTCAATACTATTTTTTAACAAACCAATTGTATGAACATTTTAAAAAACACACCATCATCCCTTGAAAGCAACAGTGGTTTGCTTGTAAAGGGTGTGCATCGGCGCTCATTTCTCAAATGGGCCGGAGGAACGGCAGCGGCTACGTCGCTGATTTTGACGGGATGTAAAGAGGACGACCCAGTGATTGTGGCGGGAGAGGTGAATTTTGGTACTGGCGACAACGCGGTGTTGAATTATGCGTATGCATTGGAACAACTCGAAGCGGCTTTTTATCAGCGAGTTATCGAGTCTCAATTCTCAGGAATTACCGCTGATGAAAGGTCTTTATTGACTGACATCAGAGACCATGAAATGGCACACCGCGAATTTTTCAAGGCGGCTCTTGGTGCCAATGCCATTGGTGGATTGGAAGTGGATTTTAGTTCTATTGACTTCTCAAAACGTGAAAGTGTACTGAATGCCGCAAAAACCTTCGAAGATTTGGGAGTGGCGGCCTACAACGGAGCGGGACGCTTCCTGACTTCGCCCGATTTGCTGGCCATTGCTGGGAAAATCGTGTCGGTAGAGGCACGTCATGCGGCTTATATCCGTGATTTAATCAGCAACGGAACGTTTGCCGATAGCACCGTCATTGATTCCAACGGCTTGGAAATGTCCAAAGAGCCGTCGGCAGTGTTAACGGCTGCGGCTCCATTTATTAAAACAAAAATCAACGCCGGTACATTGGCATAACCAAGGGAACATCATGGATTTTTTGAAAATATTAAATATGATTGAGGAGCGTGACCCTGAAATGAGTGACCGCCTCAACAGCCGCCGCAAGGCACTGCGCGACTTTGCCGATTTAGGTAAAAAACTCACCATGGCGGCGGTGCCGCTGGCGGTAGGTAGTATGTTTCAGAAGGCTTATGGCCAATCAACCACCAATGTGGTGGATGTGCTCAACTACGCGCTTACGCTCGAATACCTTGAGTATCGTTTTTACGAAAAAGCGCTGGCAAGTGCGGGATTGATTCCTGCGGGAGCGCCCACTGCGGCCATTACGACCATCATGAACCACGAAAAAGCGCACGTGGATTTTCTAAAAACGGCCATCACTGGAGCAGGTGGAACGCCAGTTGTAGAGCCAACGTTTGACTTTTCAGGGGGACAAGGTAGCGGTACAGGGCCTTTTGCCACGGCTTTTACCAACTACCAATTGTTTTTGGCCGTTGCCCAATCGCTAGAAGATACGGGTGTTCGTGCTTACAAAGGACAAGCACCCAATTTGGTACAGCAAAATGCCGTGCTTACCGCCGCGCTCAATATTCACTCGGTCGAAGCCCGCCACGCGGCACATATTCGTATGATGCGGAAAGCCAATGGTGCTTCGGTTAAGCCGTGGATTACTGGCAACGACAGTGGCATTGATAACGTCGTTGTTCAGCCCATTTATAATGGTGAAGAAAATACAACCCAAGCCGGGGTAGACGTCAAAACGCTCGGTGGCTTCTCGGCCAATGCCGTCACCGAAGCATTTGACGAGCCATTGACCAAAGAGCAAGTACTGGCCGTTGCTACGTTGTTCATTGCATCGTAGGTCTGTGTCGGTTGAAAAAAAAAGGGGGAGGCTTACGAGTCTCCCTTTTTTTTATACTTAAAAAATGAAATATGGGGCGGCTTTTAAAAGTTAAGTACAAATACGTATGTTATTTTAGAATATTGAGTAGTGGCTATGTGTAGATAAATAATGACTTTTTGTCGATAAAATTATATTTTTTGTAGAATGTAAATATTCAACCTGTATAGTTTTTTAATTATCTAAACAACTATTTTAAATTTTCTCATAAAAGCCGAATTAAATTTTGAGTTAATGCTTTTGGTCAGTAAGTTATGTTGACAATTAACCTAAACAACAAACTAAATGCCCATTATGAAGTGTTCTCTACTCATTCTTTTGCTTGGTTTTATTGGTATATCTACCTACGGACAAACCCGCAAGATTACCGGTAAAATTACCGATGCCGAAAATGGCTCCGTACTGCCCGGGGTCAACGTTTTGCTCAAAGGCACCAACACGGGTGCCAACTCTGATTCTGAGGGAAATTTTGCCCTCAGTGTGCCTTCTGGAGGAGGGATACTGGTGGTTTCTTTCATTGGAATGTCTACCCAAGAATTGCCCATCGGCGACCAAAGCAATTTTTTGATTAAGCTTAAAACCGATACCAAACAGCTCATGGAAGTGACCGTGACTGCGTTGGGTTTTGAGCAAAACAAAGACATTCAGGGCGCGACCTCCTCCAAAGTAACGGGCGTGGCGATTGCCCGAACGGGCGAAACGGGTGTTATTAACGGTCTCGCGGGTCGAGCCGCGGGTGTTCAAATCTCCCGCTCATCAGGCGACCCGGGCGCAGGTTCGTACATCCAAATACGCGGGCAAAGCACCATCACTGGCGATAATCAACCTTTGGTGATTATTGACGGGATTCCGATGAGCAATAGCAGCATCGGTGAATCGGCTGGTGGGGTACGCCAACAGTCGCGGCTTAATGACCTGAATCCCAATGATATTGCGGATGTGCAGATTCTGAAAGGAGCCGCCGCTGCCTCTCTGTGGGGCTCGCGTGCGGCCAATGGGGTGATGGTGATTACGACCAAAAAAGGTCGCAACAGCAACAAAGTTGATATTTCGTTCAGCTCGTCGGTTTCCATTGATAAAGTGAATCTTTTGCACCCCATGCAAGATAAATATGGGCAGGGGGTCAATGGGGTTTTTAGTCCTACGGCCTCCAATTCTTGGGGGGATAAAATCGAAAACCGTTCGGGTGCCGCCGATGAATTCAACACCACGGGACAGTATTTTGAAGCTTTGGATGGCACGAAGCATTATCCGATTACGAAAAAAAACTCCAAAGAAACCTACAACGACCAACG
Source organism: Runella aurantiaca (assembly GCF_003339505.1). Lineage (GTDB taxonomy): Bacteria > Bacteroidota > Bacteroidia > Cytophagales > Spirosomataceae > Runella > Runella aurantiaca. The sequence goes on along the minus strand of NZ_QPIW01000012.1, from coordinate 124,519 downwards.
AATCAATCAGGTGTTCAGGACGGGGTATTTTGTGGATAACAACGTAAGCCTCAGCGGTGGCAATGAGCAGGGAACCTATTATTTGAGCGTGGGTGACCTGAACCAAAAAGGAATTATTCGCGGGCAAAGCGACTATCGCCGGACTACCTTCCGCCTCAATGCCGACCGTAAGTTTGGGGATATGCTTTCGCTTTCTACCAAGACTTCTTACGTTAAATCTAAATCGAATCGAATCCAGACAGGGTCAAACGTCAATGGACTTTACTTGGGGATGGTGCGCACGCCGCCTGATTTTGACGATACAGATTACAAAGGCTATTACTATTCTTCCCCAACGGCCGCCCCGATTTTGCGTCAGCGGTCTTATCGCCGCTATTTGGGCAACGATAATCCTATTTATGATTCGCCGTTGTGGGTGATCAATGAGTTGCAAAACCCTACGCTCGTCGACCGTTTTATCACCGCCACCGAAATCAGTTTCAAGCCGCAGAAATGGTTTGAGTTGAAAGCACGCGGAGGGGTAGATTCCTATACCGATACGCGCAAAAGTTATTATCCAGTAGGCTCGGCAGGGAGTGCATTCACGGGAAGTTATACCGAAGAGATGTTTAAAGAAACCGAGCTTAACTTTGACGTGATAGCCCGCGCCGTGAAAGACATTACGCCCAATATTTCGGGGACGTATATTTTGGGCTGGAACGTCAACAATCGTGATTTTCTAAATCTGGGCTATTCAATGGTTAACTTTTTGATTCCGAATGGCCCGATGGATGCCAGCAACTCCACGGCAGCCAACCGCACTCCTTTTGACGAAGAGCGTCGGATTCGTACCACACGACTTTACAGCACTGCCAATTTTGGATTTTACGATCAAGTTTATCTGAACCTCGGTGCGGCAGCGGAGTCGGGCTCACCGTTTGGTGAAAAAACCGACCGAACCTTTCTGTATCCTTCGGTAGATGTGGCGTGGCAGTTTACCAAACTAGATCCGCTGCGAGAAATCGGTTGGTTGAGTTTTGGCAAACTTCGCGGGTCTTACGGCGTCGTGGGAGTGCAGCCGCAACCGTACAGAAGTACGACCGATTTTGTGACGGCGGAGTTTTCTGGGGGCTGGGGTGGTACTGCCAGCGGAGTGGCGTATGGCAACGGTGCTTTTGTGCAGTCGTCACAACAGGGAGATGCTTTTTTGCGCCCCGAACGTAAAACGGAGTGGGAAATCGGAAGCGATATGCGCTTTTTTAGAGACCGTCTTTCGTTGGGATTTACGTATTACCGCAATACCATCAAAGACCTGCTGCTGGAAGTGGCCGCCGCGCCGAGTACGGGTTTTACGAGTCGTTACACCAATGCTGGAACCATGTCTAACAAAGGCTGGGAAGGCGAAGTGTCGGCCGAGGTATTTCGCCAAGGAGCGCTTGATATTCAACTCATTGGAAACATCAGCCAGAACATAAACCGGGTGGAAGATTTGGCGGGAACCGACCAGATTGTTTTGGGAGGATTTAGCACGCTTACTAGCTCAGTAGCTAAAGTTGGCTATTCATTATCAGCGCTTTATGGCGGTACGTATCTCCGTAAGGCCGACGGGTCATTAGATTTGAACGCCAACGGCTTTCCGCAATTGGCACCTACCTACGGCGTGATTGGTGATCCTAACCCCAAATACCGCGCAGGTTTCGGAACCAATGTCAATTACAAAAACTTCTCTCTCAATGTGCTTTTTGAAACCTTCCAAGGCTCAACATTCGCGCCCAATACCCAATCTGTACTCTATAATTTCGGTACACACGCCGACGTAGGAAATGAAGTGACGATTCCCGCCGGCGGCCTCAAAAACTACGACGGAAAAATGTTTGAAGCGGGTAGTGCCGTACGCGGCAATATTCAGGATTTCGGCGCAGGGCCTGTATTGCTGGATCAAGCTTGGTACACCACTTTGGGGCAGGGATTCAGTGCTTTACAGGAACAATTCATGGTAGATGGCAGTTGGACCCGACTCCGAGAGGCTACCCTTGCCTACAACTGGCGCAGCCCTTGGTTGAAAGAAAAACTCAAATTGGGTTCGATTAGCGTGTCGGCTACGGGGCGTAATTTATTGCTTTGGACGGATGTAGTAGGTATTGATCCCGAAACGTCGCTCAATGGTACTGGCAACGGTCGTGGTCAAGATTATTTCAACAACCCAGGCTCTAAATCGGTCGTTTTTTCGGTCAGAATCAATTACTGATAAATACAGATACCTGCCTTTCGGATTTTTAATCTCCAAAATGACAAAAAAATGAAAAAATATATTTCCACCGCCGCACTTGCCATCACGTTATCCCTGACGGCCTGCGACTCCCTTGTGAGTAACCTGAACGATGATTTGAACAACCCGACCGATGCGCCCGCCGAGTTGATGTTTACGGGCATTGAGTTGGCCGCGGCCTCGGTACACGAAGGCTACAACTCGCTTTTGTCGAGTATTTGGAGCGGCTATTATTTCGGTTACGACCGTCAATGGGCCGATTTTCACGTTTACAATGTGGCGGGTTCTTATTTTGACGGCATGTGGAGCAGCAGCTACTACGGTATTCACCGCAATGCACGCCTGTTGTTGGCCAAAATTGAACCGCAGGGCGTCAAGGTATTGGCGGGAATGACCAAAGTACTGATGGCCCACAACATGGGAACCATGACTTCGCTCTACGGAGATATTCCTTTTTCGCAGGCGGCTCAATTGGAAGAATTTCCGAATGCAAAATATGACACCCAAACCGAAGTCTACGCTGGTGTGCAAAAACTGCTGGACGAAGCCATCAAAGACCTCGAAACGGGCGTGGGCGTACCGCGTGCTGGCACGGATGTGCTGCTGGGTGGGGACCCAAAAAAGTGGATTGAAGTGGCCTACACGCTCAAAGCCCGGTTTTATACCGATACCAAAGAGTACCCATTGGCGGCGGCCGCGGCGGCAAAAGGCGTAAGCAAAGCCACCAATTCCATGTACATGCCGCACGGGGCTATTCAGGGGCAAAATCAAAATTTTATTTATAACTTCTTAGCAGTGAGTAGGATTGGCGATGGGGCGGCCGTTACTAAAGCCAATGCTCCTTGTCATTTGTTAAAACTGATTGACCCAACGCTCACCACCACCTACCGGGGCAATGCCAAAACCGACGAAACGGCCCGTTTTAATTTTTATTATTTGCGTCAGGGGGTCAACGTGCCCAATCGCGTGGAGCCGAATACCCAAAAACGGGCTACGCAGGTAGGTTTTATGAGCGTAGATGCGGCGTTTCCGTTGGTGACGTTTCAGGAAAATAAACTAACTCAGGCCGAAATGGCCCTACGGGCGGGCAGTTTTGCGGATGCACTCGCGTATCTGAACGAATACCGGGCGTTTATGAACACGGGTGGCGGCTACATAAATAGCGTGACAGCGGCCAATTTTTCGTATAAATACCTGCCTTATGCAGAAGCTGATTTTGTAAAAGGAGGCATGGAAAATACCGACGGAATTGCCCAAAATGATGCGCTCATGCGGGAAATTTTGGAAGAACGCTACGTGGCTTTTTATTGTCAAACCATCGGTTGGAACGATGAACGCCGCAATCGCACCAGCCCAACAGGGATAAAGTTGACTCCCAACGCGGGGGATAAATTGCCGATGCGTTTTATCTATTCGCAAAACGAAATCAACGGAAATCCGCTTTCACCCAAACCCGTACCGGGGGTTTTTGACGCAATGGCAATTTATAAATAAGCTTTTTTATTCGTAGTTTAGGAACGTTTGCCCCTTTGCTGATTCAGCCCAGTAAATGGGCAAACGTGTTTCCACCCAAACCTTTTTATTCTCCGTATCTTAACCTGCTGCAAATGAAATTTTATACCATCGCATTTTTATTTTTTTCGATGCACGTCGCGGCCCAGCGTCTTGATTCCAAACAAATTACGGTCAATGAAGGAACCAATATGGCGATGGCGCTCTCGCCCGACGGCCAAACCATTGCCATTGATTTGCAGGGAACCATTTACACGCTTTCCGCCAAAGGCGGAGTGGCTAAATCACTGACCGACGGCATGGGCGACGACCGCCAACCTTGCTGGAGTCCCGATGGGCAACGGGTTGCTTTTCAGTCGTATCGGGGAGGCACGTACCATATTTGGAGTGTAAATAAAGAAGGAAAAGACCTCAAACAACATACCTCTGGCCCCTACGACCACCGCGAACCTTTCTGGGCACCCGATAGCAAAAGCATTGTTTGTTCTTCGGACCGAAAGGGAAATTATGACATCTGGAAAATTGACCTTTCAACGGGTACCGCTACCGCCCTCACCACTCATTTGGAGCACGATTATACCCCTGCTTATTCGCCCGATGGCAAGACATTGACTTTTGCGTCAAGTCGGGCCAATGGCGCGGGTATTTATCTGCTGTTGGAGGATGGTACTGAAAAATTGCTGGCTCCAGCGGGAAAAGGCACGCCGAGTGCGCCAGCATGGAGCAGAGATGGTAAATGGATTAGTTACCAATTATTGACTGTTGCCGAAACTTCGCTGTTGTCGGTCGAAGTGGCAACGGGCAAAATTGTTCCGTTGAGCAAAACAGGCGATGATGTGTTTCCTTTTCGGGCGGCGTGGGAGGCCAACGGGAGTATTTTGTACACCACTGACGGAAAAATCAAGCGGCGTGGTGCCGAAGATGGCGGCAGCGTAGAAGTGCCGTTTCAGGTGACGATGACGGTCAGTACGCCCGTGTATCAACGAAAAACTTATGATTTTGATGGCCCTTCTTTAAAAACAGTAAAAGGCATTCGTAGCCCAGTGGTATCGCCTGATGGCAAGCAGGTGGCTTTTATTGCGCTCGGTGATGTGTGGCTGCTGACGATTGGCCTACCTAAACCGGTAAAGCTGACTGACGATGTGTATTATGAAACCGACTTAGCGTGGTCGCCAGATGGAAAAAAGCTACTCTTTTCCGCCGACCGAACGGGCAACATGGATTTGTACACGTTAGAGCTTTCGACCCGAAAAATCACTCAATTGACCCAAACCGCCGACGATGAATTTCAGGGTTCGTGGTTGGCCGACGGTAAAAAGATTGCGTTTATGAAACAGGGCCTGCGTAATACGCTGGCCGTAGGAACGGTGCTACAAATCATGGATTTGACCACCAATGTGACCAAAGCGGTCTACAAACCTATGTTTCAGCCAGGGCAACCTTCGTGGTCGCCGAATGGGAAATACGTGTTGCTGGCGGCGTTGGAAGCGTATTCTTCCAAGTTTCGCGAAGGGGTAAGTAAGTTTTTATTGGTCAATTCCGAAAGCGGACAAGCGGTTAGTTTCGATACGCCCATACCCTACCAAACCCCCGCGATGCGCTACCGCAACGGCCCGATTTGGTCGCCCGATGGCACCAAACTGGCCTACGTCAAAGACGCTTTGCTGTGGGTCATTGATGTCAACGAAGATGGTCAATTTAAGGGTCAACCCCGCGCCGTTACGTCGGAGTTGGCCGAAGCACCTACGTGGACGGGTGATTCAAAATCGTTGGTGTACGTGGCCACCGACCACCTGCGGAAAGTAGCCCTCGCCGACACAAGCAAGCAGGATATTCCGCTCGACTTGACGTGGACCAATGCCAAGCCCAAAGGCACCGTCGTGATTCATGCGGGGCGGTTGTTTGACGGAAAAAATGAAAAATTACTTACCAACGTCGACTTGGTGGTGGAAGATAGTCGCATCAAAGCGATTCAACCGCACCGCACTAATTACCCCGCCAATTACCGCAAAGTGGATGCGTCCAACCTGACTGTGATGCCCGGGTTGTTTGAAACACATTCTCACCTCGATGCGCAGTTTGGCGAAAAAACGGGACGGATTTGGCTGGCTTATGGCATTACGACGGTGCGCGAGCCGGGTTCTGACCCTTATGATGCCGTAGAGCAGCGCGAAGCATGGCACAGCGGCAGACGCCCCGGGCCGTTTCACTTTTTGACGGGGGCCCTCACCGACGGCGGTCGCATTTATTACAACATGGCCACGGCCATCGGCTCGGAAGCACAGCTTAAACTCGAACTCAACCGCGCCAACCGATTGGGCTACGACCTTATCAAAACCTACGTGCGGATGCCCGATGAATGGCAGCAAAAAATCACCGAATACGCCCACCAAAACGGCATGACTATATCGTCGCACGAGATTTTTCCTGCCGCTCGGTACGGCGTGGATGCGGTGGAGCACCTCGGCGCTACGAGTCGCCGGGGGTATTCGCCCAAGCTGACCTCAACGGCCCATAGCTATGAAGATGTAGTGCAAATCATCAGTCAGTCAAAAATGGTGATTACGCCTACATTGGCGCTTTCGGGCGGGTATTGGAGCACCATTACGAGAGATACGAGCCTGTTTGATACGCCGCAGTTTCGGCAATTGTATCCTGCTTACTACCGCACTGGGATGCTGGAAACGGCCCAACAGATGAAAAGCCAACCTTCGGCCATTGTGCTGAATTATGCCAATTCGGGCAAAGTTGCCAAGCGACTTCTGGACAGCGGGGCGCGCATCACGAGCGGCACGGATTCGCCTATTATGCCCTACGGCACGAGCTTGCACGTAGAGCTTTGGAGTTATGTAGAAAGTGGATTTACGCCCTTTCAAGCCTTACAAACCTCGATGATTAATGCCGCAAAAAGCCTCAATGTTGATAAAGATTTGGGAACGTTGGAAGTAGGAAAAATTGCCAATATCAGCATCGTAGAGGGCAACCCACTCCAAAATATTCGTGACGCGCAGCGCGTACGCTACGTGCTTGTCAATGGAAAAATATATACGTTGGAAGAGTTGTTGAAACGGCCTTAAGCCGCATTTTTTCACGCAAAGTCGCCGAGACGCAAAGAGTCTGTTCTCGGCGACTTTGCATGAGTAAGTTTAGGGTTGGGTCGTTGCTAAATCACATTCCATGCGGTACATATCGAAGCCTTCGGCCCAAAAATCTTCCACAATTTCTTTGAGTTCGAGACCGAATTTTTGATAAAAAGGATACACCAGTTGCGATGTTCGGACCGAAATGGTTTTTATCCCTTCCATTTCCTTGATTCGTTCGATTCGGTACTTTGTCAAAGCGCTGCCAATGCCTTTTCCTTGATAGTCAGGATGTACAATATCCCAAGAGATTTTGGCCGTGATGCCGTCGTCGGCGAGATTGATGCCGCCGCAACCAACCACTACGCCGTCTTTTTCCACCACGTAATAATATTCGACGTGGTGCGCTAAATAATACACTAAATCATCTTCCTCGTCGGGCGAAAAGTATTCTGGGGTGTTGAGCCGTAAGAGTTGGATAATCTGTTCTTGATCAGCACTGTTGTATTGTCTTATCTCCATTGGATTGGTATTTATTCGAGATGCTCTTTTTTGTAATTGCCAATGTGGATTTCACTTTCCTTTATTTTTTTGCTTTGCCTGAAATAGTTAATGGTACCCACGGTGAGAAGGATGAAAGAACACCCAAAGAAGAGGATTTGAATGGACAAAGCGCTTTCTATTTTCAACAGACTTTTCATGCTCAGTCCAGCCACCAGAAAATACATGGACGTGCGCAAAAATGACAAAAAAGTGGATTGATTGGCCAAAATTGTTCGTTGGATGGCCAGTTTTTCCCGTAAAATCAGGTCCTTGTTTTGAGCGTTGTCCATTTTCTAGTGGCTGTGTTTTTATTTAAAAAGCTCAAAACGAACAGTGTTCCCCGAAACTGAAACCTGCTCTGTGTCACCAAAGGTGTCAGGTTGCACTGGTTTGCCATTCAAAATCCATCGGGTGTATTTGCCTTTGGGCTGGGCCAAAACAATATTCCAGTCGGCTGATTTTTGGTTGATATTAAACGTATCGCTGCCCGTCGTTTGTTTGAACACCACCGAAATTTCATTTGTTCCGACGGCCACATTTTCAACTTTTCCTTCCGTCAATGCCGCAGGGAGCAGCGGCGAAAGCCTGATTTTTTTTTGGTGGGCGAGGGGTTTGATGCCAAAAAACTGCTTGATGATGGGCTCCCCAAAAGCGTACATGTTCCAAGCTTGGGTCATCATACCGTAGTCGGGTGAAACCTCATAAATGGAGCCGGGAAACGCGTAACTGAACGATTTGGTCATCTTTTTGAGCAAATTATAGGCCTCATTGGGACGCCCGTAGTTGTTTTCTGCCACGGCTTGTACCCCCGTGGGTAGCGTCATGACGGCGCCCGTGTAGGTAAATATTTTTTTGTCGGATACGGCGGCAAAAGAGCCTTCGTCGGTTCCAGCGGTTTCGTCGCGGTCGATTCCCGTCACAAACATTCCGAAGGGATTGGTGAATTTTTTAGCGGTTTCCAACGCTGCAATGGCCTTTTCTTTATCGGCAATGCCCATTTCCATCGGGGTATTTACGACCCAGTTGTGGTGCATCACAAATCCCTTTTTTAGTCCTGCTTCGTAAGTCTCAATTTTGGTTTTTGTGTCTTTTAATTCTTTGACGGCCCAAGGTTTTTTGAGGGTGTCGGCGCGCACGATGGCGTCTTGAACCAAGTGTAATGCTTGTTCTTTGGTGCCGATAAAATCAGCATATGAGCCAAATTCCTCCACCCAAAAGTCTTTATTGATTTTTGCTTTGATGAGGTCTGCTTTGTCTTGGTAGCTTTTTGCCAACGCATTCTTTCCCAAAATCGCCGCCATTTGGGCCGCATCGGCAAAACCTTTTTGGGAGTAGGCCGCTACGTCAATCATCTCGGAATTCATGCCGTGAATCTCCATCATTCCAAATCCATCGGGCAGCGAATTGCCGTCTTTGTCGTTTTCTTTGATGAGCCAATCTAGCCCTTTTTCAATGCCCAGAAAGTATTTGTTTAGAAATGCGCGGTCGCCCGTCCAGCAAAACACCTCCCAAATCAGGGACACAAATTGCGGGGTTTCGTTGACGTTGCCCGGGTTAAAAACCGCGCCATTAGTAGATACTTCATGGACGATTCGGCCGTTGCCGTTGGTCTTTTCGGAGATGCGCTGGATGAGGTCAATCGTGCTGTAAGTCAGCGACTTTTGCCCAGTAGCAATCAGTCCTTTGAGGGTGTAGACCATGTCGCCACCAAACCACCACGGATAATCGGGCAGGCCCGCACTTACGCCACGACCTTGGTCCGCCACGTCGACGATGAGCCAGTCGGTGTTGTATTTGACCCAACGAAACGCCGTTTCAAGTTCTTTGTCGTTGAGCGTAATGCGGGATTTTTGATTGATTTGCTCAAATCTTGCTTTCTTTTTTGAAATCAAGGCAAAGGCATTTTCGCGCACTTCCTTAAACGCCTGTATGGCCTCGGCTTCGCTTTTTGAAGACCCCGCAATAATCAACGGAAAGCTAAAAACGCCATTGGGCGCGATTTCAAAGGTGTATTGGGTGCGGCTCGTTGAGACATTGGGCTTGGTGAGATTGACTTCTGAAGTACTTGAGGGTGTGCCGTTTATGCTAGAACCATACACCGCATACCACGGATTGAGGGCGTCTTTGGCCACCCAAAAATTGTCCACCGAACGAAAGGTCGCGGCATCTTTTCCGTCCACCATTCCGGTGCGCTCACCCAGCCAAACGGGCATGAGGTTGGAAATAGCTTTGAGGTCTAGCGTCACGTTGAGTTTATTGTTGGTCTTGTTTTTGACCAAAAACTCGACGTAGACCGCACTTTTTCCATCGGCTACAAATTGAAGGCGTTCGACGGTTATTTTTTCTGAAAAAGTATTGAAAATATGTTTGTTGCCAAATGGGTAATTGACAAACGTATCGGCCTTGGTGAGTGCTACGGTGGCATCGTCGACGGTGACGCTCGCCTCAAAACCATCCATGAGTTTGATGGGATGATGCCAAATGCCGCCCATTTCGCCTTTGACGTGCCAGCCCAAATCGGGAAACGTACCGTTTTGGTGTCCTACCATGTAAAGCCTGTCGCCAGCGGTGTTGAAAGGACTATCGAGATAGTTTGGTCGGCCAGTGATGCTTTCAGCATTGGCAAAAACGGGGGCAATGCTTTGCGGAATAACCTTTTGCGCAGGAAGGTGAAAGCCGATTCCTGAGGCGAAAAAGAGTCCAAGGAAGTGTTTATGTTTCATCATAGGTTTGAATAATTATCGCCCCTAAATTAACAGAATTACAGAAACACCACGCAATGGGGTTCAATTTCGAACTGGAATAGCGCCGTTGAATTCCCTTCTTATTTGCGTTACCCATGATTTGGAAATAGACCATTGGCTTGTGTAATGTCCTATTTTTTGTACTTTTGACCTATTCAAATCTCTTTATAAAATATTGACGCTTCTTATTACGAAAGCCAAAAAGGCTTTCGCGCATTCGTCTTGTCCATTTGGTCAAGCACGGATATAATTGTTGGCTGAAATTTTATAAAGTACAAAAATGAAAAATAATATAAAAATCGCAGTAATTGGCGGTACGGGTAAATCGGGAAAATACCTTGTAAAGCAACTGATAAATCAAGGGTTTCAACTCAAAATTCTTCTTAGGAATCCCGATAATTTTCCTCTCAATAGCCCACTTGTCGAAGTTGTTAAGGGTGATGTAGCCATTTATAGTACTGTCGATACCTTAGTTAAAGGTTGTCACGCCGTGATTAGCACACTAGGTTTGGGAATTCCTCCAAGCGAACCTACTATCTTTGGCCAATCAACTGCCAATGTTATTCAGGCGATGAATAAGTATAATGTTCATCGTTATATCGTAACCACTGGGCTGAATGTGGATACTCCTTTGGATAATAAAAGCCCCAAAACCGCTTTCGCAACAGACTGGATGAGAAAAAATTATCCAATTTCAACGGCTAATAAGCAGTCTGAGTTTGATATTTTGACAAATAGCAATGTTGATTGGACCTTAGTGAGACTTCCTTTAATTGAACAAACCGGCGACCATGGTCAGATTCATGTCAGTTTGGAAGATTGTCTTGGGGACAAAATAAGCGCGACTGATTTGGCTCATTTTCTTATTCAACAGCTGTTTACCCAGACGTTTGTTAGAAAAGCGCCATTTATCGCCAGTGTCTAAATGTGTCAATAGTGAGTCTGAAAATGGCTCACTATTTTTATTTCACTCAATCCTCGATTGCCTCAATCCCCAGTTGTTTTAGCCGTTCAAGATGCTCCTTCATGGCATTTAGCTGTTCTGGAGCGTGTCCCTGCCATTCGGTGACCTCGCCCGAGACCCGAAGCGGGCTCTTTGTACGGTAAGACTTGGTTGGGTTGCCCGGGTATTTTTTGTCCGTCAAATTGGGGTCGTCTTCTATCGGGCCGGTTGGCTCTACGATGTAAATTCGGCCAGGGGCGTCGCCCAAAGCAAGTTCCGCTCCCCAAATGGCCGCATCCAAGGTGGCGGTTAGATAGACATAAGACGCTTTCTTGCTTTTGCCGTAGTTTGAATTAAAGCCGGGCTCAATCAGGTCTCCCTGTTTCAAATTGGCCTTCGTGCCATGATAGAACTTCGGTAAACTCAGGTCTGGCGTGTCTTCACTGCTGTTTGTTGGCATTGGTGTTCTAGGTTTGTGAAAGACTTTTTGTAGGCTAAAGTTTTGGTTCTTTGCATTCGGGTACGAAATGGAAGCGCGGAGGCTGCGTGTTGAATTTTGCACGTCAGCCCGACCGATGCACAACCCGTGTTAGCGAAGTTTTTCTTCTCGGTCAGTCAACCTTTTTTTGAGGATTCCTTTTTCCACACTTTCGTTGATTAAGTTCTCTGCATAACTCCAAATGGATACCGAACCGTTTTTAATTGCTTTTTTCTTGTCAAAAACTTTTTGATAGGGGACATTAAATTCTGTCCAAGTACCGCCATTATTTGACGTATTTTGTAGCAATGGTTCAAATCGGTCCATTGCTTTGGCAAATTTTGCTTCGTCGGTCACACCTTCTTCAAATTCTTTCCAAATGGCAATAAACTCTTCTGCTTGGTCGGCGGGTAAAAGCCCAAATATTCGTTTTGCGGCAATAAGTTCTTCGTCGGTATTTGTATGGTTTTTTTGAGCGTCGTAAATAAAAGTGTCGCCAGCATCAATTTCTACGATGTCGTGAATTAAAACCATTTTTACAACTTTCAGCACATCAATAGGTTTGTCCGAATGTTCGGCCAATACAATTGTCATCATTGCTAAATGCCAACTATGTTCAGCGTCATTTTCGTGCCTATCGCTGTTGAATAATTTAGTTTTACGTTGAATGTATTTCAACTTGTCTATCTCTTTGATGAAGCTTACCTGTTTTAATAAATTATCGGTCTGCATTGTTCTATAGATCTTGGGAGAATTTTATTGTTGGTGTAATATTCGTTAAAATGGCTATTGATGGGATGGTTCTGAGCGAAGTGTAGGAAGTTTTAGTACAATCACTTAATAGAATTTATGCTGTTTAAATAATTTTTATTTGCTCATATTTTGATAAAACCATGTGAGCAATAGGTATTTTGTCATGTGTACTTATCAATTCAAATTAAGTCCTAACATAAGTCCGAACCAAGGTTTATTTTCATAAATCCACAAATTTTTATTGTTGTCTAAAAGATTATCATAGCCAAGGCCTAAACCTATGGTAAGTTTATTTACTGCAATAATACCTGCTATTCCTTTTTGTAAAATTAGTCCGTCATATTCAGTCGAGATGCCGTTAATGGTTGTTGAAGGCGTCATTGGGGTATTCCCAAGTCCAACAAAAAAACCACCACTAAATCCAAAATGGTTTATTTGTCTTTGATATTTATTTAATGGGTTCTTTTTGTAGCGTATCTGATAGACATCTGTTCTATGCCCCACATAAATATTTCCATTAAAGTTGGCATTGAGTTGAGTGGGCAAACTGTTTATAATATTTGGTCGTATTTTGAACAATGCTGTTAAAATGTCAATATCTAAAGACGGTTTTATAAGGCGTTGCTGTGTAGGTAGATAAGTCTCCATTTTCTGGGGAAGGATGGTCGATATTTTTGTGGTAAGATTATAAATTGTTATACTGTCGGTATTGTTTTCAACATAACAATTATAGGCTTTTCTATCAATTTTTAACTTATATTTTGCATTTGCCAAGTCATATTTTGCATTGTTTTGTAAAGTTGCACAACTACTAAAAATCAAAAGCAGTATTGCTACATAAATTTTTGCCATTTTTAAATTATTTTTTTACGTTTAAACCAATAGAAGATTATAATCGCAATAACAATCATAATGCCTAATGTAAAAAAATAGCCATAATCCCATTTAAGTTCAGGCATGTTTTCAAAGTTCATACCATAAATTCCTGCTATAAAAGTTAGTGGTAAGAAAAAAGCAGAAAAGATAGTTAGCAATTTCATTACATCATTGCTTTTTTGAGCATTTACAGATAAGTATGTGTTTAATAGGTTGTTAGAGTTTTCTAAGACTTCGTCATACCCCAAAATAAGGCTTAGTAATTTATCCTTAATATCTTGCAAAGCCGTTTTAGATTGTTCGGATACTTCAATTTGATTGATTACATTTTGGGTGATTTGTAAAAGTTTTTTTGTGATTCGGGTTCGTGTTTTTTGATAGTAAAGGTCTTCTAATGATATTTTTGAATAATCTTTTAAAAAAACTGTTTTTTCAATTTCATCATTTTGGTCGCTCAAAAATTTAAGAGGATTGTTATACGTATCTAACATTTTATGGATAAAAAATAGCAATAAATCTTCGGATTTTATGTAGTTGTTTGATACATTTTGTAAAAACTCAAATTCAGCCCGATGAATTGTGATTACCTTTTCCTCGCTATAAAAAAAAGCTATTTTGTTGGAAAGGTCAGTGACATTGGTGGTCCTGTCGTCAATGTTGGATGTATATGCTCTTAAGATTAAGAAATTATACGTTTCTTGCTTTTCAAATTTAGGTAAATGTCCAGTTTCTAAACTGTCTTTTATTTGAAAATAGTCCAAGTTGTATTGCTTAGCAATACCGTCAAGATTAATTTTTTCGGGGTTACAAATATCTATCCAAATAAAATCATCAAATTGAATTTCTTTGCTTTTGCTCTCCATTACTTTTGTCAATTGTCTATTTTTCTACAAAGTTATAAAAATTGTGTAATGTTTTAGGGCTTAGATTGGCTTGCTGCTAATTCCTTAATTGTCGCATAATTTAAGTGATTTAAAAGAAATGCGCACTTTGTATTTGTGCTTTTAAAGAGCAACCATACAAAATGCGCATCTATATGATGGCTCGAAAACGAGACCCTTAATTCACCGAAAACTTCACGCCGCCCATGCTTTCCAGCAGCTTGAAAAAAGCGTTGGTGGGGGCTACGCGGTGGAGGCGGGATTGGAGTTTTATCTCGGTGCGGGTGAGGTTGTCTAATACCGAAACCGACAGCGAGCAGTTGCCGGGATGCGCCTGCACGGCTTCGTTGAGTTTTGCCACCAATACCCCGTCGAGCAGGTCCAAATCCAACTGCAACCGAATCTCTTTGGTAAGTTTTTCGCGCACTTCGCTCAGTAGCTGCATCGAGCTGATTTTAAATTCGTATTGGTCTTCTGATTTCCAGCGGTTTTGGATTTTGCCTTTCACAAACAGGAAGTGACCCGTTTGGATGTAGGCCGAAAACTTCACAAAATCTTCGCCAAAAAGCGCCATTTCCATCGAGCCGGCGTAGTCTTCCAGTTTGAAGATACAAAACGGATTGCCCGTTTTGGTGGTCCGAATCTGAAAACTGCTCACGATGCCCGCCACGGTTACATCCTTGCCAAACAGCAGCGGCTTCCCGCCGATTTCGACATTGACGGGCCCAACGGTTTCGGGGCTTTCATCGTCGGAGGCTTCGATGAGTTCCGAGGTTGCCATGACGCGGTCGAGCGTACAGGTACAGAAGTTGTCGAGTTCAAGCCTGAACATATCGAGCGGGTGGCCAGAGATGTAGAAGCCTACCACGTCTTTCTCAAAACGCAGTCGCTCAATATCGCCCCATGGCTCCACGTTGGGCGCTTTGGGCCGCGCAATGTCGGACCGACCGCCGCCAAATCCGCCAAACAGCGAAGCTTGGGCGTTGGATTTTTCGGCCTGTACGGCGTTGGCGTAGCGGATGAGCTTTTCGATGAGGTTTTGTTGCTCACCGTCTATCGTCGTAAAATATTGCGCGCGGTGGAAGTCCTCAAACAAATCAAACGCCCCCGCGTAAGCCAACGATTCGATGGTTTTCTTGTTGACCGTCCGCAAGTTGACGCGGGTCATAAAATCATAAATATCTTTGTAAGGGCCGTTTTTGTCGCGCTCTTCGATGATGCTTTCCACGGCGGCGTCGCCCGTGCCTTTGATACCTCCCAGCCCAAAGCGAATCTCGCCGCGTTTGTTGACGCCAAAGCGCCGCTCCGATTCGTTGACGTCAGGGCCGAGTACCGACAGGCCGATGGCCTTACATTCCTCCAAAAAGAAAGTGAGTTTTTCGATGTTGCCCAACGAACTCGTCATCACCGCCGCCATGTATTCTGACGGATAGTGCGATTTGAGGTAGGCCGTTTGGTAGGCCACAAACGCGTAGCAGGTCGAGTGCGATTTGTTGAAGGCATACGACGCAAAGGCTTCCCAGTCGGTCCAAACTTTGTCGAGTTTTTTTTCATCAAGGCCATTTTTTTTGCCGCCTTCCAAAAACTTACTCTTCATTTTGTTCAAGACCTCAATTTGCTTTTTCCCCATCGCTTTCCGCAACACGTCGGCATCGCCTTTGGTGAAGCCTGCGAGCTTCTGAGAAAGCAACATAATTTGTTCTTGATACGTCGATATTCCGTAAGTATCTGCCAAATATTCTTCCATTTCGGGCAAATCATACTCTACCTTTTCACGTCCATGCTTACGGTTAATGTAGTTGGGTATATAGGCAATCGGGCCAGGACGGTAAAGGGCGTTCATGGCGATGAGGTCTTCAAAACGGTCTGGTTTCAGCTCGCGCATGTATTTTTTCATCCCGTCGGATTCAAACTGAAACACAGCGTTGGTATCACCGCGTTGGAAGAGTTCAAAGACCTTGTAGTCGTCGAGCGGAATATAGTCAATTTCGATTTTGACGCCGTGGTTGGCCTCAATCATCCGCAGGGCTTCTTTGATGATGGTGAGGTTTCGCAACCCCAAAAAGTCCATTTTGATAACGCCCGCATCTTCAATAATTTTTCCTTCATACTGCGTAATGAGCAATTCTGATTCTTTGGACGTACTGACGGGAATCAGATTGGTCAAATCCTCGGGCGCAATGATAATCCCCGCCGCGTGAATACCCACGTTGCGGACGGTACCTTCCAGTTTCTGCGCCTCCTTCAATACTCTGGCAGTGAGGTCGTTGCCTTTGAGCATTTCGCGCAGTTTTTTTAGGTTTTCAACCTCATCGGGCGAAATGACTTCTGCCATTTTTTCGATGGGTACGTTGAAAACCTTGTTTAGGTTCATGTTGTAAGTAGGCTTATCGGGCACCAACTTCACCACGGCGTTGGCTTCGGCCAGTGGCAGGTCCATGACCCGCGCCACGTCTTTGATGGACGATTTGGCGGCCATAGTGCCATAGGTAATAATCTGCGCTACCTGATTTTTGCCGTATTTCTGCACCACATAATCAATCACTTTTTGGCGGCCTTCGTCGTCGAAGTCCGTATCAATATCGGGCATGGAGATACGGTCAGGATTCAGAAAACGCTCAAACAGCAGGTCGTACTTAATGGGGTCGATGTTGGTGATTCCAATCGCGTAGGCCACCGCACTGCCCGCCGCTGAGCCGCGCCCGGGGCCGATGAGTACGCCCATGTCGCGGCCCGCTTGAATGAAGTCGGCCACGATGAGGAAGTAGCCAGGAAAACCCATGTTTTTGATGGTGTTCAACTCAAAGTTGAGGCGTTCTTCAATCTCTGGCGTAATCTCTTTGTATTTCTTCAACGCGCCCTCAAATGTCCAGTGTTTGAGGTATTCCCACTGATTGAGTACGTCGGCGGTGAGTTCTTTCATCTTACCGTTGAAGTCAATCATTTGAGAAATACTGTGCTTTTTGAATTCTTCTGGAATGGGGAAGTTGGGCAGCAGAATATCCCGGTTGAGCTTCAGCAGCTCTACTTTATCGACGATTTCCTGCGTGTTGTCCAGCGACTCGGGTAGGTCGCTGAACGTCTTGAGCATTTCGGCTTTGGTTTTGAAATAAAATTCATCGTTGAAAAACGCAAAGCGGGTACCTTTGGGCATCGGGCTAGCGTCGTCAAAATCCTTATTGGTGGGGGTGGCTTGTTTATCGCCGGTGTTTACACAAAGTAAAATATCGTGCGCGTTGGCATCGTCTTGTTCTACATAGTGGCTGTCGTTGGAACATATCACCTTGACGTTGAACTCTTTGGCGTATTTTAGCAGGGCGTCGTTGGCAATGATTTGGTCGCGGATGCCGTGGCGCTGGATTTCTACGTAGTAGTCGTCGCCAAACAAATCCAACCACCATTTAAACTCTTGCCGTCCAGCTTCTTCTCCTTTTTTGATGATGGCCTGCGGCACACTTGCCCCAATGCAGCAGGTAGTGGCGATAAGTCCTTTGTGGTATTTTACCAACAGTTCTTTGTCGATACGCGGGTACTTGCCATACATGCCTTCGATGAACCCCAGCGAGCAAAGTTTGGCTAGGTTGCGATAACCTTCGGCGTTTTTGGCCAGTAGCAGTTGGTGGCGGCGTACGTCTTTTTGTTCTTTGGTAAACTGTTTTTTGTGGCGGTCTTCCACCAAATAAAACTCACAGCCCACAATGGGCTTGATGCCCGTTTTGTGGCCTTCGGCCACGAATTCAAACACACCGAACATATTGCCGTGGTCGGTGATGGCGATGGCGGGCATCTCGTCGGCTTTGGCTTTTTTAAACAGCTTTTTTATATCGGCCGCGCCGTCGAGCAGGGAGTATTGGGTATGGCAGTGGAGGTGGGAGAATTGCATGGTTGGGGTATCAGTCAATGTTTTTATAATCAAATAAAAGTCCTAAACTATCAGTCGTGCCGTCGAGCAGGGAGTATTGGGTTCGGACAGCAGCGGCTGACCGTCGACGCTTCGGTGGCAGTGGAGGTGGGAGAATTGTATAGGTTTGTAAGCGTATCTTATATTTTATGTTCATATCGTATACCGGTGCTGTGTTTGAGTTCCTTACCGATATCTCTTTTAAATCTTTCTTTTAAACGACTCATGTTTTGGGTGTCTTTACCACCAACAATAAAACCCCAAATTTGGTGTTTAGGGATAACCCCAAATCGGCTTTTAATATAATTAACGGCTTGTTGGATTTGCTCAAAAGCCCCTTCTGCATCACAACCGCTTCCCTTCAGTTCAACAAAATAATAACTGTAATCAGTAGGGCTATTATTCCTGTCACTCATAAATAAATAGTCACATTGTTTCTGGTTGGAAATTGCAGTTATCAGACATTTGTCCAGTTTTACACAACAAATATTAATGTTTTTATCGCTGCAATTGATGGAAAATGTTTTACCGTGTTCATTTACACTGCGCTTGGTTGAACAACATTTTTCTTCCTTTTTAATTTTGTGGTAAATGCTTTCGCCCTCTTTCACGGATACTGGATATTTAGCAATTCATCAAATTCATTACTGATTTGTTGGGTAACGTCGTCAAACAGACGGGCATCTACTCCTTTAAATTCTTGGTTAAGGGCATCCTCTATTTCTCCGTTTACTAAGTTGTAGGCAGCAAATTCATCGAAGTTCAGCCATGCTGCCCGGTCAATGATTCGTTCTGCATCACTGTCATTAATTTGAAATGCTTTCAGCAAATTATCAAGTACCCGAAGAATAAATGTGCTGTGAGTAGTGATGAGTAGTTGGCTTTCAGGGTTTTTGTTGGCTAATATGGCTAAGGATTCGATTAACTCTTTTTGGGCAGCAGCAAATAGATGTGATTCAGGCTCTTCAATGACCCGAAATACGGGATCGCCATAGAGCACATGCAAGAAAATATCTTGAAAAGTCCGGATGCTTTCTTGCTGACCAGAAGAAGCATTTTGGAGAAAAACGAATTGATTGTCATTTAGCGTCAGTTTTTCGCCCTCACTGTCATTTAGATAGTGTCCTTTTAAAACAGCTTCAATGCGCGTGAGTATTTTTTCTGAATCTGTACAATCAAGTTCTGGGTTTAGTTCTTTCTCGTCCTCAATGAAGGTTTGAAAATTGCCTGATTGGAGAAACTTGTTTCTTAAAAAACGGTTGTATTGAATAAATTTCAATAATATAATATCATTCTCAGACATATATCTGTGAGCTTCTTTGTCATTAGATGCTGATAAATTGTTGTCTAATTTAGAGTAAATTTCTAATAAATGATTGCCTAGTGAAATCACAGCGTTTCTACTTGCGGGTAAATAAAGATTCAATTGAGTACTTCCGAAAAAATTATTGACTATCTTAACGATACCATTAACAAACCTATCTCTTTCTCTTCTTTCCAAATCGCCAAAAGCATTATCTAAACGCTTTAATTCACGATTAAGTCCAATAGCTTTGTTCAACTTCGAGAGCCAGTGCTCAAACTCAATCTTCAATTCTCCTGTTTCAGTTTGGCTGATCCTAATAAATTCGTCATTGGCGTAAGTATAAATGATTTCAAAATTTGTAAGACGCCTGGAAGAGCCAAACAGTGTAATAAAATAGCTGTAGATTTGTCCTTCTATAACTTGCTTTAAGTTATCTTCAGTTACCAAAAAATTGCCGATGAAAGGAGTGAGTATTTCCTCCCGGATTGTCTTAAAGAAATAAACCAACTTTGCTACCGTACTCTTACCGCTGCCCTGTTCCCCCATCAATACTGTCATTTTTTTGACATTAATAGGCCGTTCTTCTTTATTAACAATCGCTTTGAAGCTTTTTATGAGTATTTGTTCCATGGCTTTGGGAAGTCATTTGATGCTGGTATCTCCTTTTATCTATTGCTTAACAAAAACCAAAGTTAGGCATTTTTACACTTTATTCAGATTGGTTTTACTCATGGCTTATTTGACAGGCAGCGTGATGACAAACTCCGTCCCTTCGCCTTCGGTACTCGTCACCTCCATCGTTCCCTGATGTCCCTTTGTGACAACATCGTACGACAACGACAGCCCAAGTCCAGTGCCCTCGCCCGTAGGTTTGGTGGTAAAAAACGGTTGAAAAACCTTTTGAATAATGGCCTGTGGAATGCCCAGCCCATTGTCGCGGATGCAAATTTCTACGGCTTTGTCTTCTTTTAAAGCGGTACTTACCCAAATGGTTGGCTCGTAGGCTTCGGCAATAAGTTGCTGCTTTTGATGAAGGGCATAAAAGGCATTGCCAAACAGGTTGAGCAATACGCGTCCTATGTCCTGTGCGGCAAGGGTGAGCATTGGAATTTCGGCGCTTAAATCAGTGATTAATTGGCAGTTAAACGTTGGGTGGGTTGCTCGTTGGCCGTGGTAGGCGAGCCGCAGGTATTCGTCGGCCAAGGCGTTGAGGTTGGTTGGCTCCATTTGGCCTGACGATGTGCGTGAGTGCGCGAGCATACTGCGCACAATCGAACTGGCCCGCTGCCCGTGATGGGTGATTTTTTGGAGGTTTTGTTGTAAGTCGGCCAGTATTTCCTTTTCTAGTTCAGGGTCTTGTTGTTCGGGAGATTTTTCCCTTTCTTCCTGTAGCTCGTCCAACAAATCCACGGAGACTTCTGAGAAGTTATTGACAAAATTGAGCGGATTCTGTATTTCATGGGCCACGCCAGCGGTCAATTCCCCCAATGAGGCCATTTTTTCCTTTTGGATGAGTTGGGCTTGGGTAGCTTTCAAGGTTTCGAGCGACTGATTCAACTCGGCGGTTCGCTCCATTACCTGACGCTCAAGGGTTTCGTTCTGGGTAGCCAGAATATGTTGTTTTTCTTGTTCATGCGCAAGGTTTTTGGCCGAAAGTTTTTGGACTTCTTCCAAATGCAGCCGCATGGACTTATACGTGTGGGTATAATCTTGCACCAGTGAGAGCGATAGGCCAATAGGAATGCTTAGCACGACTGAAAAAACAAAAATAAGCAGCACAAAAGCTAAGATAAACGCACTGTCTCCCAGCCCGGTGAGGCTTTGCACAATTCCCATGATGATTCCCGTAAGAATCAACAGCAGTAAAGCAAAAAAGGAGAAACGGAGCGAATTCCAAGGTAATTTATTATCAGAACCACCCTGCCGTTTTCCCAGCCAACTCACCCTGATATAATCGATCAGCACCAGAAAAAAAGGAATGAAAAATTGACCGTCTTGTAAGGGGCCAATAAAGCATTGATAGCCAAAACTTACTGCCAACAAAACAATAATAACGTAAAAGAACCAACCGTGTCGGCGTTTTAAAAAAGTGTAAACGGCAGTCAACAACAAGCCAAAAGCCAGATGAATGCTTAACGTCTGCCCTACATCCAGCAATGATTTTTGGGTAAGCGTTCCCGTAAAGCCATCAATAATACTGAGCGCAAACATGACAGTAAAGCAAAAAGTGGCAAAGGCTAAAATCAGGTGTACCTTTTGATTAGAATTGGCGCGAAAAAAAAGAAAATGAAGTAGGGAGAGTATCCCGAACAATCCCGTCAGCATACCGCCGACGCCCGCATTCCAAGCAGTATTGACCAGTTGGTTGAGCATGGACTGATGCGACGGTTCAAGCCAGAGCTTGAAAGCGTCCTCATCGGTTGAGGCATAATAGAGCGTGGACGAAAGAAATGAGTATCGCAGGGCTATAACGTGGGTATTGGTGTCTTTGATGGTAAACGGGATTTGCATGAGCCTGAGCTGCGATGCTGAATCCTGTGGATCAGAGGTGTTGGTTGTTGCCACCAATTTTCCATCTAAATACAGTTCAGAGTGGCCAAATTGTTTTATAATGAGGGAATAGTCTGTTTTTAAGGACTTTTTAGAAAGGTTGAATTTTAGCCTAAACCAGCCTTTTTTTGCTTTCCAAAGAGCCTTATTGTCTCGTAATGAGCTGTTTGATTTTTTCCAATGACGATCATCGTAGCTTGGATTCGCCCATTCTGACGAATCTCCGGCCATAAATTTCCAGCGGTCATCCTTGAAAAATAGCTGCCCCGTTTGAATAGTAATTCCGGTTTTTTGGCATTGTCCGAAATACGGAAGTAAAAAAAAGCAGAGGAAAAGCAGTCTTTTCATAGATCAGGGGCTGTTTGCAGTTCAAAGGGGGACGGTGGCTGCTTTGACAAATTTAGACAACAATCATTATATTTTAATAAGACATACACTGGTTTGCTAAGACGGACACACCAAAAGACCCTATTTGCGTTGAAATGAGAAACAGCATTTTGCCCACTGCAGCCGAAAATAGGGTATTCATAAAGCCTCGATTCTCGTAAAAATAGTACAAAAGCGATATAAAATAAGTAAATTCCTACCTTAGGCATTGGGTAAATGGGTTAGGTTCTGCTATATTTGCCCGAATTTTTTTAAACCTTAAATCAAATTTCCTAACTACTACGCATGAATAATATCGTTTATCTCGTTCCTGCTTTTGGTGTCTTGGGGCTATTGTACACGGCCTGGCGTTTCAGCTGGGTGTCGAACCAACCAGCCGGTGACGCAAACATGCAAAAACTCTCTGGCTACATCGCCGACGGAGCCATTGCTTTTCTTAAAGCCGAGTGGAAAATTCTGGCTTATTTCGCCATTCCCACGGCCCTTATTTTAGGTTATTTGGGTACACAGGAAGGTACACCCGAAAACCCCATTCATTCTTCGCCTCTCATTGCCGTTGCCTTTTTGATTGGCGCTTTTCTTTCTGCTTTAGCAGGATACATCGGAATGAAAGTCGCTACCAAAGCCAACGTACGTACTGCACAGGCGGCTCGTACGTCGCTGTCCAAAGCCCTCGAAGTCTCTTTTACGGGTGGTTCCGTGATGGGAATGGGCGTAGCAGGATTGGCTGTTTTGGGCTTAGGTGGCCTGTTTATCTTCTTTTATAATTATTTTGCCGCTGGCAAACCCTTGACGTCCGATGAAATGAAGACTGCCATCGAAGTATTGGCTGGGTTTTCGTTGGGTGCTGAATCTATCGCGCTTTTTGCACGCGTGGGTGGCGGTATTTATACAAAAGCAGCCGACGTGGGTGCTGACCTTGTGGGTAAAGTGGAAGCGGGTATTCCAGAAGACGACGTTCGTAACCCCGCCACCATCGCCGACAATGTGGGCGATAACGTAGGTGACGTAGCGGGCATGGGTGCTGACTTGTTTGGCTCGTACGTGGCCACTATTTTGGCAACGATGGTATTGGGCCAAGAAATCGAGGTAACAGATAATTACGGAGGTTTCTCTCCTGTATTGCTTCCAATGCTGATTGCGGGCGTAGGTCTGTTGGCGTCTTTGGTTTCTACTTTCTTTGTGCGCATCAAAGGTGAAAAATCGTCGGTGCAAAATGCGTTAAACATCGGTAACTGGGCTTCTATCGGTATAACATTGGTAGCTTGCTATTTTCTTGTAACTTACTTATTGCCTGAAAATATGGTACTCCGTGGCGGTCAGCCTTTTGGGGCCATGGATGTATTTTACGCGATTCTTGTAGGATTGGCTGTGGGTACACTTATGTCAATGATAACTGAATATTACACCGCTATGGGCAAGCGTCCTGTATTGTCAATTATCGAAAAGTCAGGAACGGGTCACGCCACCAACATCATCGGTGGTTTGGCCGTCGGTATGGAGTCAACGGTGTTGCCGATTTTAACGTTGGCGGCGGGTATTATTCTTTCGTACAAATTTGCGGGTCTTTACGGTGTGTCTATCGCGGCGGCGGGAATGATGGCTACAACGGCCATGCAATTGGCGATTGACGCTTTCGGGCCGATTGCCGACAACGCGGGTGGTATCGCTGAAATGTCACAATTGCCTCCGGAAGTTCGTGAGCGTACCGACAATTTGGATGCCGTTGGTAACACCACTGCTGCCACTGGAAAAGGTTTTGCAATTGCTTCGGCAGCCTTGACTTCGTTGGCATTGTTTGCAGCCTTCGTTGGAATTGCGGGCATTACCCAAATTGACATTTACAAAGCCGACGTATTGGCTGGTTTGTTTGTTGGCGGTATGATTCCGTTTATTTTCAGTGCGTTGTGTATCTCAGCGGTAGGTAAAGCGGCCATGGAAATGGTAAACGAAGTTCGTCGTCAGTTCCGCGAGATTCCGGGTATCATGGAATACAAAACCGAACCTGAATACGAAAAATGCGTCGCTATCTCTACCGAGGCTTCTATCAAGCAAATGATTTTGCCAGGCGCGATTGCCTTGATTACGCCGGTACTTGTTGGGTTCACCATGGGGCCTGAAGTATTGGGTGGTTTGCTGGCAGGGGTGACCGTATCAGGTGTGTTGATGGGGATTTTCCAATCAAATGCAGGTGGCGCGTGGGACAACGCTAAGAAGTCATTCGAAAAAGGGGTAATGATTGACGGTCAGATGTACTTCAAAAAATCGGAGCCACACAAGGCTTCCGTAACGGGAGATACCGTAGGGGATCCATTCAAAGATACTTCGGGGCCTTCCATGAACATTTTGATTAAGTTGATGTCTATCGTGTCGTTGGTAATTGCTCCTTATATCGCCGTAAAAGGTGGCCATGACCATGCTGCCATGAAAGAAACAATGGAGGTAAACGTAACCAAAAACAACGAAAACGGTACCATCACTAGCGCCGCAACCTTGAAACTTGACAACGGCTTAGAACTCAACATTGCCGCTAATGGCAACCCCATTGAAGTAGGCTTAATTGACTTTATTCGTTCTGACAAACCCGTTGATAAAACGACTTGGTTTGATTTTGACCGTTTATTGTTTGAAACAGGTAAAGCAACGTTGAAGCCGGAGTCGCAGGAGCAATTGAAGAATGTTTCCGAAATTATGAAAGCATTTCCAGCGGTAAACATCAAATTGGGCGGTTATACCGACAACACAGGCGATGCTAATGCCAATCTCAAACTGTCGAGCGACCGCGCGGCTGCCGTTGAGGCTGAATTGGTAGCGATGGGCATTGACAACAGCCGGATTGACTCAGAAGGCTACGGCGACCAATATCCAGTAGCGTCCAACGACACCGAAGAAGGGCGTGCTCAAAACCGCCGTATCTCAGTTCGGGTAACGAAAAAATAGGAACTATTCCTGATTTATATCATAAAAAGCCTTGCTCTGACCGTTTTTGGAGCAAGGCTTTTGCTTGTGAGAGGGTGAACATATAAATTTGCCAAAAACGTTTCGCACACCCAATAACTGTTTTTTAGTAATCGTATTTCGGAAATCATACTTTGAATATCCGCTAATTTTTCTTCTGACTATGAACCTAACTAAGATTGTTTCCCTGCTGTTTGCCCT
Source organism: Runella aurantiaca (assembly GCF_003339505.1). Classification (GTDB taxonomy): domain Bacteria; phylum Bacteroidota; class Bacteroidia; order Cytophagales; family Spirosomataceae; genus Runella; species Runella aurantiaca. Next base: position 99,158 of record NZ_QPIW01000012.1, on the reverse strand, counting down.
TTTGTTTGTCTATTTTGTGGTTGTTCAATACAACGACCCCGACCCTCAGGTATGGATGCCTATCTACGGTATTGCCGTGGCCGCTTGCTTGAGTATCTACTTCGAAAAAGCGCCGCGTTCTTACGTTTTTGTGGTAATGGCACTGGCCTATTTTTTTGCTTCCTATCAGCAATGGCCGCCGCAGTATGAAGGCGTATTCTGGGGGGAAATGAAAATGCGTAGCATCAACATCGAGCTCGCCCGCGAATCGCTCGGATTAGCGGTGAGCGGAGTGGGTATGCTGGTGATGGCTTACTTGCGCACCAGATTGGGGAAATAAAAGACGCTCGTTACTTGCTCCTTTCGATGGTATACTGAACCAAGCCTTCTAGTGAATTGCGGTAGTTAGACTCAGGGAAGGAGTGCAAAATAGCCTTGGCTTCCTCGACCAGTTTTTGCATGGCCTGCGTAGCATACTGAATCCCGCCGGAGTCACGAACAAACTGGATGACTTCGGCTACTTTTTGGGGTTTGTCGCTGTGGTTTTTGATGATATTGATGATCTGCCGTTTTTTGGTCCACGTAGTTTGACGCAAGGCGTAAATCAACGGCAGGGTCATTTTTTTCTCTTTGATGTCAATACCGAGGGGTTTTCCTACTTCGGCATCTCCAAAATCAAACAGGTCATCTTTGATTTGAAAGGCAAGCCCTACCTTCTCGCCAAATTGGCGCATTTTGTCAACCAATTCTTCGGATGCACCCGCAGAGCGTGCCCCTACGCCGCAGCAGGAAGAAATAAGCGAGGCGGTTTTTTGGCGAATAATTTCAAAATAGACATCTTCCGTGATGTCCAAGCGCCGCGCTTTTGAGAGTTGAAGTAACTCGCCTTCACTCATTTCTCGAACGGCGTTTGAGACAATTTGCAGGAGACTAAAATCTTGATTATCAACCGAAAGTAATAGTCCGCGTGATAAAAGATAATCGCCCACCAAAACCGCAATTTTGTTTTTCCAGAGGGCATTGACCGAGAAAAAACCGCGTCGGTAGTTAGAGTCGTCAACCACGTCGTCGTGAACAAGCGTGGCAGTGTGGAGTAATTCAATAAGGGCCGCTCCCCGATACGTAGCCTCGGTGATGGAGCCACTGATACCAGCCGTCAAGAAGACAAACATCGGGCGGAGTTGTTTTCCTTTTCGACGCACTATATAATTCATGATTTGGTCAAGAAGCATGACCTCACTTTTCATAAATTGCCGAAATTTTCGCTCAAAGGCGTCCATTTCGGAGGAGATGGGGGCTTGAATATCTTTAATGGAAAGAGACATAATTTCTTGGGAAAGTGTACGGACAACCCCGAGTAATGGGTGGGCAGGTTAGCCGTATACTAATGACAAATTCAGTCTATCGGTATCTTTACTTGTTTTGTTATGGGACAAACGCCAAATTTGGGACAAAATCTGTTAACATTACACGAAAGTTCTATAATTTGTTTCAACCGAGCGACAATAACTGTGATGGCATTCCCCTTTTTTTGGATGAGAAAATATTTTTGAGGGTAAAAAACAAAAACGGCATTGTTTATGAATACAAAACAAAGGATAGAAAAGGGCGATATTGGCCACTTTTTGACAAATAATAATAACATACTATGAAGGCATTGGTACTTGGAGGAGGCTCCCTGAAGGGCGCTTTTCAGGTGGGGGTAATTCAGGCGATATTGGAAAGTGGATTTGAACCCGAAATGATATACGGGATTTCTGTCGGTAGTCTTAACGCCGGCTTTTTGGTAAACGCTGCTGGCAAGCAACACATTGAGGAAAAGACAATTGACTGGCCGGGTATCAGCCGTCAATTGATTGAGTTCTGGATAAAAAACATTACCCACCCCGAGGATATCGCCCTCGTGCGGTCGCGCCTTACCTTGGGGATAGATACCCTGATGAGTCGTTTTGATGGATTGCTAGACACGACTCCTCTGCATACGCTTATCCGAAAAAATCTTGATGAGTTTATTCTTAAAAACAGTCCCGTTAAACTCAAAGTAGGGGCAGTAGACGTTGTAAGCGGTAAAATGGTGTATGCCACGCCCGAAGATGAAAGCTTTTTGGAATACATTATGGCCAGCAGTTCGTTGCCTACGCTGATGCCGGCTATCCACATCAAAGGTCAACGGAAAGCGGCGTATTTAGACGGAGGGCTTCGGGTAGTTGCTCCGCTCAAAGCAGCACTGGAAGATGGAGCCACCGAAATTGTGTGCATAGCCTGCCATGCTGAGCATATTTATGATGAGCCAGTAAACTATCGTAATCTGCTGAAACTGCTGGACCGAGTCAAGGATATTAACGTAAACCAGATTGTTAATAGCGACATTGCTTGGGGGCAAAACTACGTTGAAAAAGAAGGGCTGAAAGGCCGGGTGCTGAAATTATCGGTGGTGCGCCCGCATGAACCCTTGCACCTTGATATGTTGAAGTTTAATTCGGACGACATCGTGCGGTTGATTGTTCAAGGTTACAAAACGGGGTTTGAATACATTCAGGAAAATGGGTTGCCCATTTTGAATACGCCCAGTGCGTCGGCCCAAAATGCATAGATGCATTTCGGCGGTCAAATGGAGGAATTAAAATTTACTATACTATACTTTTATTTTAAGAATGAATATTACGATTCGCAGAGGTACCGCTGAAGATGTACCCCAGGCATTTGAGTTGGTACAGGAACTTGCTTTGTACGAAAAAGCCCCCGAACAAGTCACCAATACCCCCGAAATGATGCTCAAAGATGGATTTGGCCCTGAGCCGATTTTTGGCCTATTTGTGGCGGAGGTCGACGGTAAAGTGGTGGGGATTTCGTTGTATTACTATCGTTATTCTACGTGGAAAGGCAAACGCCTCTATTTGGAAGACATCGTGGTGACGGAGTCGATGCGCGGGTATGGCCTGGGCAAAAAACTTTTTGACGTGACGGTAGAAGAAGCAAAAAATACCCAATGTACTGGTATGATGTGGCAGGTGCTGGATTGGAACGAACCAGCCATTCAGTTTTATAAAAAATACGGCACCCGCTTTGACGAGGGCTGGATTAATTGTCACTTGGATTTTTAGCGATTTTACAATCTGCTTCTTTATTTCTTTTTGAGCAACCCCCGGAGTTGTTTCTCTATCATTTCTGCTTTTTTTCGGGCATCCTCCATTGGTAGACCCACCTTCATTTCGGGGCGGGTGTGGCCAGTGGAGGTCAGCCAAGCGTCTTTCATGAGTTGTTGCCGCTCGGCGACCAGTTTCAAAATCTCCTCTCCTTGTGGGTGAATGGTCAAAGTCGTTTGGACGTTCTCCGCCGCTTCCAGCCCTTTTTCTCCCAAATTCATCAATACCTGCTTGGCCATCAGCCAATGTCCCAAAGCGTCGGGATGAACGCCGTCTTTGGCCAATGCAAAGTCGGGATTGTTTTGGCGGTGTTGTTCTAAATAAGTTTTCATTGGAAAATGCAGGTCGGCTACTTCCCATTTTTGGGCCTTGCGTTGGCTCAATAACCATTCAGAGTAGGTGTCGAGTACGGCGGCATAGCCCACTGCTTTGCCCTTGAACTCGTCATAAATAGGCGGTGTGAGGTGGACAATCGGTACGCCTATGTCCGCAATTCGGGTGTGTAACCACGTGATACCTTCGCGGAATTTTCGGAACCGTTCTTCGTCTAAAGGCAGATAAATGCCATCGTTCATGCCATAACAGGCAAAAACAAAGTCAGGTTTGGTTTGGGTAAGTACCCGTTCGAGACGCTCATGCAAATCGGGTCGGGGAAATCTCCCGCCCGCGTGGTTGGGCTCCGAAAGCCCCGAAACGGTTTCGCTGGGCAATCCTACATTGATGAATTCAAAACGCCTGTTGGGGTAGTGCGTCAGGAGATAGGCCTCGATGTCGGTGATAAATTGCCCCGCATAGGTGATACTGTTGCCGATAAAGACAATTCGGTGGATTTTTTTTGGGAAGGGTTTGGAGCCGCTTGCTACGGTTGTTGAAAGAGAAAAAAAATAAAAAATAATATACCAAAACGTCTTGTATTGATTGCGTTTTTTGAATCTTGTATTCATACGTAAAATAGTCAATTGGGAATCTAATAAATAAAGTGATTATGGATGAAAACTAACCCTGCAACTCAGCAATAATTTCCGAATCTGTGGTATGAACTACTCAAATGTAATAAGAGGGCGTTTATGCTTTTTTTTTAAAATGTAACTCTTTAAAATCCAAAGAGATTTAGTTCTCGTATATATACTTTACTGGTTAGGATAAAAAAGAGGATTCAGGATAGTTTTTGGAATTTTGAACTTTACTTTCCTTCCTGAAAAGTAAAGTTAAATCAAAGAAGTGAAGAGTGAATTAAATTCGTTTAATAAAATCTCAATATATTGATATATACCTTTCTGTATTGAAGAATTTAGGTATAAAAATATACCATTTGTTAAGTTTATATATACTATTTCATATTTTTACAGCTTAATACTTTACCCTAACTCATTCATGACAAACATTAAAGCACTCCTTCTTCAGGACAACACGGCCTGTATCCATCCGATTGAAAAAATGATAGAAGAGCCTGGATTCGAAGTACTTCGTGTGTTGGCTTCAGCTTCTGACGAGCTCCTCAAATGCATTTTTACGCTTCAGCCTGATTTGATTATCTGCGAAGACTCTTACAGTAAGCTCATTTTGAGCACCGAGCGGAGAATTAAAAAAAATATCCCAATCGTATTTGTAGGAGCTAATGAAGGCGGTTTTACGGAGATGCCTATTCCTAACCGACCGACGGCGTATCTAAAATGGCCTTTTACGGGTGGTGTTTTACGGGCCATGATTCATCTGCTTATTTGAGATTTCTTGTCCTTTACCTCATTTTTGGGAAAAACGAATGCCTCCGAATTTTGGAGGCATTTTGTTTTGTGAGCAAGCCATAAAGACGTTAAATAGCCGTAAATTGATAAAAGTAAAGGCAGAATTAAGTAGATAGCTAATGATTGACCATTTTATGTTTCAGCACCTAATTCAAACCGATACATGAAAAATTACAAAATAATATTGATTGCCCTCATGGCTCTTTTTGCAGGAATAACGACCGTTTGTGCGCAGAAAGGCAGAGAAGTAAGTTTTAAAAAACAGGTATTGACCAAGATGTTCTTTTCGGAAGGCGTGGCGGTGGGAGATGTGAATCATGACGGAAAAAAGGACGTCATGGCGGGGGCATTTTGGTTTCAGGCCCCAAACTGGGAGCGCCACGAAATCGCCAAAGGAGATACTTTTACCGTTAATGGTGGCTATAGTAATTCGTTCTTGAATTTTAGCATGGATGTCAATCAGGATGGCTGGATTGATTTGATACGGGTAGATTATCCTGGGATTCCGGTGGTGTGGCATGAAAACCCGCAGAATAAACCGGGCCACTGGAAAGTACATGTAATCAGCAAATCGCTGGGCAATGAATCTCCGTATTTTGGCGATATCGACGGCGATGGTCGCCCCGATATTGTGGGTAATGATTCTGAATCAAAACAGATTATCTGGTTGAAATCTCCCACCAAAAAAGGCGATACGCAATGGGAAAAAACGGTGATTGCAGAAGGGAATATTCCCGGAACGCACCGATTTACCCACGGTCTTGGCTTGGTAGACATGAACGATGATGGCCGATTGGATGTGCTCATCAAAGAGGGGTGGTGGGAAGCACCTTCCGACCGTAAACAGCCCAATTGGGCATTTCATAAGGCAAATTTGGGCGAAGATTGCTCGCAAATGTACCTGCTTGATGTGAATCAGGATGGCTTTAAAGACGTTATCAGCACTTCAGCGCACGCCTATGGCATGTGGTGGCATGAGCAGGGCAAAGACGGACAAGGTAATCCAACTTGGACGAAGCATGAAATATATAAAGCGTTTTCGCAGACACACGGACTAAGTTTAGTTGACATCAACGGCGATGGACAAAAAGATTTGGTGACGGGGAAACGTTATTTTGCGCACAATGGCAACGACCCTGGAGAGTTTCAGCCAGCGGTATTGTACTGGTTTGAATTCAAGCCTGGCCCAACGCCCACTTGGGCCCCGCACGAAATTGACAACAACTCTGGCGTAGGCTTGCACGTTGTGACGGAAGACATGAACAACGACCGCCTTCCTGATGTTGTGGTGGCGAATAAAAAAGGGGTGCACGTGTTTTTGCAGCAAAAAAAGTAACCCTTTCGGGGCATTAAAATTCTTTTACAGGTGTCCACAGGACAGCATTTTAGCGGGGAATAATGTAAGTTTGTGTTATGAAAGTCGGCTTATTTATTCCCTGCTATGTAGACCAGTTTTACCCGCAAGTGGGTATTGCTACGCTTCAATTATTAGAGAGGTTTGGATGTCAGGTTTTGTATCCTGCCAAACAAACGTGTTGCGGTCAGCCCATGGCCAATTCTGGCTATGAACACCTGACGCATGATTGTAATCGTTTGTTTATCAATAACTTCTCGGAGTTTGATTATATCGTTTCCCCGTCGGGAAGTTGTGTGCTGCACATCAAAGACCACCTGCATGATGACAAACGCGAGGGTGAAGCAACGCACGTGCGGACGCACATTTATGAACTCACAGAGTTTTTGACTGATATCCTAAAGGTTGAAAATTTAACGGCTCATTTCCCGCACCGCGTAGGAGTGCATCAGAGTTGCCACGGGCAGCGCGGGCTGCACGTAGCCCAGATGTCGGAGTTGGTGGCACCGCCATTTTCGAAACCCGAAAAACTATTGAACATGGTTACTGGTTTAGAGTTAGTAAAGCTCGACCGGGTGGATGAATGCTGCGGATTTGGTGGTACATTTTGCGTAGCCGAAGAAGCCGTTTCGGTACGGATGGGCATCGACCGCGTAGATGACCACGTCAAAAACGGCACCGAAGTTCTGACCGGAGGCGATATGTCGTGTTTGATGCACTTGGAGGGCGTTATTCGCCGTCGTCAATTGCCCATCAAAGTAATGCACATCGCGGAGATTCTAAATGCGAAATGATTTCGAATGTGGTGGTAGATTCTCAAATCTGCTACGTGATTGTTGAATGTGGTGGTAGATTCTCAAATCTGCCACGTGATTGTCGTATCGGGTTGTGAGCAACCTTTAATACCTGAAAAAAATGAACCACGCTGACGCCGCCGAAAAGTTTAATAAGGATTTTGACCGTACTACTTGGCACGACGAAACGCTCTGGTGGGTGCGCCAAAAGCGCGACCGCGCGGCCTTTGCCATCCCCGAATGGGAACAACTCCGCGAAACCGCATCTCAAATCAAGCACAATGTGTTGTCTAACTTAGATAATTATTTGATTGAATTTGAGAAAAATGCGCAGAAAAACGGCATTACAGTGCATTGGGCAGCCGATGCCCACGAGCATAACCAAATTGTCCTTTCGATTCTGAAAAGCCAAGGCGTAACGGAAATCGTGAAGAGCAAGTCGATGCTCACCGAAGAATGTCACCTTAATCCATACCTGACCGAAAACGGTGTGGAGGTGATTGATACCGACTTGGGTGAGCGCATTGTGCAGCTGGCCGACGAGCCACCGAGCCACATCGTGTTGCCGTGTATTCACTGGAAAAAAGAAGAAATCGGCGTATTATTTCATAAACATTTAGGAACACCCGAAGGCTGTGCCGATCCCGTTTTATTGACGCATGCGGCCCGCGAAAACCTCCGCGAGAAGTTTTTGACGCGTCGCGTGGCCATCACAGGCGTGAACTTTGCCGTGGCCGAAACGGGCGAGTTTGTGGTGTGCACCAACGAAGGCAACGCCGACATGGGCGCGCACTTAGCTGATGTACACATTGCGTGTATGGGCATTGAAAAAATCATTCCCAAACGCGAACATTTGGGCGTTTTTCTACGCCTCTTGACGCGCTCGGCTACTGGGCAGCCGATTACGACTTATTCGAGTCATTTTGGTAAACCACGCGAAGGGCAGCAAATGCACATTGTCTTGGTCGACAACGGCCGTACGGTGCAATTGGGCCGCGAGCAGTTCCGCAATTCGCTCAAATGTATTCGTTGTGGGGCGTGTATGAATACCTGCCCTGTGTATCGTCGTAGTGGCGGGCACAGCTATCACAATGCCGTGGCGGGGCCGATTGGAGCCATTTTAGCGCCCAATTTGGACATGACCAAAAATGCCGATTTGCCTTTTGCCAGTACCCTTTGCGGCAGTTGTTCGAATGTGTGCCCCGTCAAAATCAATATCCACGAGCAGCTGTACGAATGGCGTCAGGTGTTGACGAAAAGCGGACATTCTCCTACCGCCAAAACGTTGAGCATGAAGGTGATGTCGGCAGTATTGTCTAATCCGACCGTGTATCATTTGTCGGGGAAAATCGGTCGATTTACCATGGCCAATGCCCCGTTTGTGGTCAATAATTCATTCAATCCTTGGTTCAAACAACGCGAAATGCCCGAGCCACCGAAAGAATCGTTTGGCGAATGGTACAAGAAAAACAGGAGCTAATTTGTCGTCCTGTAAGGACTTAATGGTATCGTAAATTGTCTGTTCTACGGTCTGACTATCGTCTGACCTTTGTTTAGAGTTAGAAAGAGCCAAACCTTGACCTAAATTTATCGGCTGCTTCAGTTGCATTTAGATGCTTCGGGCATGAAAAAAATATATTAAAATGAGTCGTGAAAAAATACTGGCTGCCGTAGCCAAAAATAAACCAGATTTGACGCCGTTGCCCGAAATTCAAAATTTTGGCAATCCTTACGCGAATTTGGTAGAACAGTTTAAGACCGTTCTGACCGCAATTGGCGGTGAGGTGGTGTACGTCAAAGATTGGGAAGAAATCAGGGCGTATATCCAAACGCATTTTGGTGGGCGTCGCATTGTGACAAACATTGACCCGTTGGCCGATGTAGCGCAGGAAAGTTGGCTAAAATCAGACCCGCATTCTTTGGAAGATGTGGGCTTGGCCATTTTGAAAGGCCAATTTGGGGTGGCCGAAAATGGCTCTATTTGGGTCACGGAGACCGAAATGGGGCAGCGTGTAACGCCTTTTATTGCCGAAACGCTCGCCTTAGTAATTCAAAAATCAGAACTCGTCCCCAAGATGCATGATGCTTACGTCCGTATTGGAGGAGAGCGTTATGGGTTTGGGGCCTTCATCGCGGGCCCTTCCAAAACCGCTGACATTGAGCAATCTTTGGTCTTGGGAGCACATGGCCCCAAGTCTATGTTGGCGTTTTTGATGGAGTAAACAAAAATCCTATAAAAAGTACTGGGGCGCAAAGAGATTATATTTCTTTGCGCCTTTTTATGTACAGTCGTTATTTCTCTCTTAGTTTGTGCATCATAAATCAAACTTCTGCTCCTTCCTAAAATGCGTTTTCTCAAAATCCTTCTCAAAATTCTCGGCGGGCTGGTCGCGCTGATTGCGGTTGTATTGGTGTGTATGTTGACTACCATCGACGATACGCCCTACCAAGAAATGCCCTATTATCAACAATGGAAGAACCAAATGAAGGAGCTGCCAGTTAGAAAACCGTCATCGGGCGTTAACCAACTGAAAGCGGGTTGGGCAAAAGTGAATTTTACGCCTAAATCACCCACGCCCACGGCTGGATATGGCGTAAGGCGGGGGGCTTTGTACACCTCCGTGCATGATTCTATTTATGTTCGGGCGGTGGTCATCGAAAATGGTGACACCAAAGCTGCTATCGTTGCGGCTGATTTATTGATTATTCCGCCCGCCGTTACCGAACAACTCAAAGAGAAACTCAAAGCAACGGGAATTCCGTTTGAGCAGGTTTATTTTGGCGCAACGCACTCGCACAACAGCATGGGTGGTTGGAGCGAAGGGATTGTCGGGAAGTTGTTTGGGGGAGAATTTAACGAAGCAAACGTAACGTGGATTGCCGATGCGATGGTTAAAGCAGTGACTTTGGCGCAAAAAGACCTCCAACCTGCAACAGTGGCGTACAATCAATTGGCTGATACCGCTCGTGTTAGAAATCGAGCGTTTGACGAAGGGACTATTGACCCGTTTGTGCGTACCATGCAGTTTGTAAGAAACGACGGCCAAAAAGCCTTGCTGTGCTCCTACGCGGCCCATTCAACGATTATGAGTTCCGACAACATCGTGCTCTCGCGCGACTACCCAGGGGTGTTGGTAGATTCGTTGGAAAAAGGAGAAGCCAATTTTGCGCTGTTTATGTCGGGGGCGGTGGGGAGCATGGGGCCTAAAATTGGGATAGAATCCGATTCTGACTTTGTTAAAGTGGGGACCGAAGCCGACAGTTTAGAAAGCGATGTACAAAAGCAACTTACTCAAATCCAACCTTTCCCAAATCCAGCTTTTCAAATGGTAACGCTCCCATTGCCGCTGCGCCAGCCGGTTCCGAGAGTTACCACGGGTTTGAGCATGAGGCCTTGGGTGTTTCATTGGGCTTTTGGCGATTATCCCAATTATGTCAAGGTGATGCGCATCGGTAATGTTTTGATGGTGGGTTTTCCGTGTGATTTTTCGGGAGAATTGGTGGCCGAAATGAGCGCCTATGCTGAAAAGAAAGGATTGAAATTGATGGTTACGAGCTTCAACGGAGGGTATATTGGCTACATTACCCCCGATAAATACTACGGAAGAGACACCTACGAAACCCTCACCATGAACTGGTTTGGGCCTTACAATGGTGCCTATTTTCAGGAAATTGTGCGCGATTTGGTAGATAAGATGTCGTGAGGCTAGGAATAAAAGCGCTGGTTTTCTGTTATATTTGTTAAAAATCAACCAACATGGAAACATTACTCATTGAAATCCGTAACCCTAAAGGAATGAACTTGATTTGGAACCTTGAAGAAATGGATATTATTAAGATTTTGAAACGGGAAGAAGCCCCTAAACCTAAAGAAAAATTATCAGAGCGGTTTCGAGGCTGTATTAGTCCAGAAGAAGGCGAAAAGTTGAATGAATATATCAAACAAAGCCGAGAAGAATGGGAGAGGGATTTTTGATGGATACCAACGTAACCTCAGATTATTTGAGCCTAAGACTACCAATCAAGGGGTTGGATTTCATGGATACAGTAGTTAATAAAGCCCCCAATATGTCGGTAATCAGCCGAATAGAACTGCTTGGTTATATCTCACCACTCAAAGAAAAAATTCGAGAATTTGTTGAAGTCTCTAATATCTATGATTTAGATGAAGCCATCATCGCTGCTACGGCGTTAGTGCATGATTTGACTCTAATTACGCACAATCTTTCTGATTTTGAGGGGATTTCAGGTTTAAAAATAATAGATGCCCATTTGCTTTAAGCAAAAAATAACCTTGGAAAGGTTGGGAAACCTTTCCAAGGCTTGATGTTACCTACTTCTGCGGTCTTTTATAACGAATAGGTGCTTCGGGCTCGGGTTTGAGCGTTACGCCTTGCGTTTTCAACAATTCCAACGCTACCTGTACCGATTTTTCCAGTTGCGGGTCTTCGCCTTTGGCTACTTTGGCGGGGTCTTGATGAACCTCCACATCGGGCGCAATGCCTTCACCTTCTACCGACCATTTTCCGTCAATATCATAAAAACCACCGCGTGGCGCTACCATGCGACCACCGTCAATGAACGGAGGTGTGTCCCATGTTCCGACCAATCCTCCCCACGTGCGGGTGCCTACCAACGGGCCGACTTTGGCTTGGCGAAACAAGAACGGCATCAAATCACCCCCAGAGCCAGCGCGCTCATTGATAATCATCACTTTAGGGCCCCAAAGCCCCGCCATTGGCGTTGTGAATGGCTTATGGTCGTTGGCGCGACTGTTGAAATATCCTTGTAATTTTCGGGCCAAAACGTCCACAATATAGTCAGCGGCCGAACCGCCGCCGTTGTTGCGCTCGTCAATAATCGCTCCCTTTTTATCCTGTTGGGCAAAATAATAACGGTTAAAAAACTCGTAGCCACCATTGCCCGTATTGGGAATCCATACGTAGGCCAACTGGCCCTTGGAAAGTTCGGATACCTTGCGGCGATTGCCTTCCACCCACGCGCGAGTGCGGAGCTGTGCTTCGTTGGCAATGGGTACGACCGTAATCAGCTTAGCGGTTTTTAAGTCGGTAGTAGCACCTACGCGAATTTTGATTTGGCGGTTGGCCGTTCCTTCCAATAAACCATAAATATCCATCTCTGCCGTAAGGGGCACGCCATTGATTTCCAGCAGATAATCACCTTCTTTGACGTCGATGCCCGGGCCAGAGAGCGGAGCGCGCAATTCAGGATTCCAGTTTTCGCCCGTAAAAATGGTTTTGATGCGATAAAAACCGTTTTCAATGCGAAAATCTGCGCCCAAAAGTCCCGCAGGATTGTTATTATCCAAGGTTGGAAAATCGCCACCTGAGGTGTATGAGTGCCCTACGGCAATTTCTCCGCCCAAAATATCGACCACGTAATTGAGGTCGGTGCGGTGGCGAACGTGGTCAATCCAAGGCGAGTACCATTGATAAACATCGTTCCAAGGAGCGCCGTGGGTATTGTTTACATACAGAAAGTCCCGCTGGTAGCGCCAGCCTTCGCGGAAGATTTGCTTATACTCGGCTTTGGGGTCAATCTGAATTTTCATGCCTGCCATGTTCAGCTTTCCGTCGCCCGGTTTTGGTGGATTGGCGGTGGCTACAATACCCCATGAACCTTCGCTGCGGTACAGCAGATTCTTGCGGTCGTGAGCGGTAACGGCGTATTGAATACCCTTCAAAAAATCTTCGTTTTTCTGGTCTTTGAGGGTGTATTTATGGAGAATAAAACCAGGCTGGTCGGGGATATTTTCGGTAAAAAACAGAGAACCTTCGAGGCCTTCAATGATCTGGTCATAATCTTTTACCGCTACTTTGGGCAACGCCAGAATGCGTTGGTCAAGCCCGTCCAGATCTATTTTTACCACAACTCCCTTTTTAGGTTCTGGTTTTTCGTCCTTTTTGGGCGCTTCTTTCCCTTTCTTGTCCGTTTTCTTAGCTTTGTCGTCGGTGGGTGGCTCTTCTTTCTTTTCAGTTTTTTCTACGGTTTCTTCGTCACTTTTGGGCAGGAAAGGAGATGGCTCGCCTTTGGCCAAAACAACCATGTATACACCACGGGTAACGGGCATTTGGTACGAGCTCATGTCAAGCCAGCCTGTATTCAGCGCAAAATTAGTACTTGCTAAAAAATACAAATACTTACCGTTGGCGTCCCATACGGGTGAAATCGCGTCTGACAGGCCGTCGGTCAATTGATGCGTTTGGCCCGTTTCAAGGTTGTAGACTTTGATGGCTTTGTGCTGATTGTCCAAAATACGGGCGTAGGCAATCCATTTGCTGTCGGGCGACCAAACGGGGTTCAGACTGCGATTTGGGTGCGCGAAACGCTCGGTATCAATCTTTTTGGGTTGCCCACCCTCAACTTCAATAACCCATAAATTATAGTCTGTATCGGTGTATGAAATGTATTTGCTGTCGGGCGACCATTGAGGTTTAAAGTAAAATGTGGGAGTGGGCAAGGCCACGGCGCGCGGTTTTTCGAGTCCTTCTTGGTCCGAAATCATCAATTGGTATTCACCGCTGGCGTCCGAAAACCAAGCAATCTTCTGACCACTTGGCGACCACACGGGCGAGCGGTCGGCCACGCCTGAACTGTGGCTAATGTTACGCCAATCGCCGTTTTCTTTGGGAACGGTAAAAATATCTCCTCGATATTCAAACAAAGCCCGTTTGCCCGTGGGAGAAAGCGACGCATTCAATAGGGCCGACGGACGCACATCTTGCCAGCGGGGCAATGCCCAGGTAAAATCTCCCTGTACGTTGATTGTCAGTTGCTTGGCTTGCCCCGTTTGCGGGTCGAGCAGGTGGAGGTAGCCTCCTTGTTCATACACGATGCGGTCATTGGAAGCGTCCAGACTTTTTACGTCAAAATCTTTGTGAAAGGTGACCTGCTTCAGTTCATTGGTTTTGGGGTTGAACGACCAGATATTGTTGGCATAATCGCGTTCAGAGAGAAAGTAGACCATGTCTTTGTACCAAACGGGGTCGGTATGACGCTCACGGTCGGTTTGGGGAGTAGTTTTGAGCGTAAGGGTTTTTAAATCAACAATCCAGATGGGCTGGGCCTGTCCACCGCGATAATTACGCCATTCGGGGTCCCAAAAGCCGATGGTTTGGTAGGCCGCCATTTGGCCATCGGCCGAAATCTCTCCCGCGTGGGCTTGTGGAATGGGCAGTTCTTCCTGAAATCCGCCCTTAATATTGACTTTGAAAAACCTAGCAATGGCGGTTGGATAGCCACTGCGCCCCGAACGAAAAACGACACTTTGCCCGTCGGGAGTCCAACCCTGTACGGCGTCCTCGCCTGGATGCCACGTGAGGCGTTTGGGTTCGCCGCCTGTAGCGGGAATAACATACACGTCGGTGTTGCCCGCGTACTGAGCCGAAAATGCAATTAGGCTACCGTCGGGCGAAAAATGAGGGAGAGATTCGGTGCCTTCGTGGGTGGTGAGGCGTTGAGCGTTGCCGCCGTCGCGGTCAACGAGCCAGAGGTCGTCGGCATATACAAAGACAATGGCGCGGTCGCTGACGGTGGGTTGACGCAGCAGACGAGTACCTTGCGCGGAGGCGTGGCTACCGTTGCCCCAAAAACCAGCTAACAACGCTAGAAAGGGTAGAAATCGCATGATGAAGGGTTATTTAGTTGTGCTGAAAATTACGCATATTTGCAATGCGCCCCAAATCTATTTCCCCGTTGTACGCTGGTAATTTATCCTTGCGGTTTTTTGTGTTATACCTTATCAATCTTCGATTTTATAAAGCGCGTAAATCAACAAATACTGATTTTTCCAAAGGTACCACTTCATGGTGATTGACTTTGAGCAGTTGCGGCCCCGCTTGAAGGTATATTTTGTAGTGACTGCCTTCAAACACCACCCGTTTTACCACACTTTCTACCCCGTAAATGGTGGGCGAAAGGGAGAGTGTGAGTTTTTCGGGCCGAATGGCAATGCGACCATCGGGGAGGTGAGAATGGACATGGTTTTTCAAAAAATCCGCATCCAACAGATTTATTTCCCCCGTCAGTTCGGCCACGTAGGCATCGGCGGGCGAATGATAAATAATCTCTGGTGTACCGAGCTGAATCAAATTTCCATGTTGTAAAATACCCATGCGCGTGGAGAGGCTGAGGGCATCATTGGCGTCGTGCGTGACAAAAATGCAGGCAATGCCCGTTTGTTCGGCTAGCTCTCGAATGGTTTCGGTGAGGCGGCGGCGGTTGGGTAAGTCCAAATGGGCAAAAGGCTCATCCAACAGCAAAACTTTGGCTTCTTCGGCCAAAGCACGGGCAATGGCGGTGCGCTGTTTTTCGCCACCAGAAAGCGATTTGGCGGTATGTTCGGCCACGGATTCCAGTTGACAAAGCTGGAGTAACTCGTCCACCCGTTCGTCGCGGTAGGCTTTTTCGTAGTACCGTAACGCGTAATTTATGTTCTCCCGGACCGTCAACGGTGCCGAAAGGTTATAATCTTGATGAACAATTTTGATGTCGGGATGGCCGGGGATGAGCTGGTCGCTGGCAAGGCGCAATTTTTGTCCCTGAAGCCAAATGTCCCCTTCGTCGGGGTCCAATAATCCCGCCGCAATGCGGAGTAAAGTGCTTTTCCCAGAGCCACTTTCGCCCAGTAAACCAAAGATTTCACCTTCAAAAAGCGCAAAGCTAACTTCTTTGACGACCCATTGTTGTTGATATATTTTTGAAACGGAATTGAGTTTAAAAAAAGACATTGTTCGCAAAACTATCGGTTACCTCTCTGAAATTTCGGTTTTTATCGCTCAAAAGTACAACAAACTATTGGGTATAAAGTTTCTTAGCTAACTTGCCTTGTCAATGGTGTGTAAGGGGAAGGATAAAAAGCACAGAGATTACTCCCTGTGACTTTGAACTTCTGTTTTTCTGCACCAGACTAAACACTAAAAACCAAACTTTATGATTCGTCAATTACTCTATGGAGGAGTACTGGTATTGGCGTGTGTTGCGCAGACTTTGGAAGCGCAAACGACGTACAATAGCCACGCACAACTCTCCGGCAGACTTAAAAACCTCTCGACAAAGTTCAACGCATTGGCTTCTGTGAGTTCTATCGGTAAAAGCGCCGGTGGTCGAGACCTGTGGCTTCTTACCTTAGGAAAAGGAGATGCCACCAAAAAACCAGCCATTCTTATCGTTGCTGGGCTAGACGGCACTCACTTGGCAGGTAGCGAATTGGCCATCCAAACGGCCGAAAAAATGCTCGGAGCGGCCAATGCTGATAGCGTTGCTAAGCTGTTGGAAACCAAGACTTTCTATTTCCTGCCCAGCATGAACCCCGATGCGCAGGAGCAGTTTTCGGCCAAACTAAAGTACGAACGTACAACCAATGACTCCAAAACCGACGACGATCGCGATGGCCGCGTAGATGAAGACCCGTTTGAGGATCTCAACGGCGATGGCGTTGTATCTTGGATTCGCGTAGAAGATGCAGCGGGAACCTACGTAGCGAGCAAAGAAGACCCACGTATACTGGTCAAAGCTGACCCTTCCAAGGGTGAAAGCGGTAAATATTTGGTTTATACCGAAGGCATTGATAACGACAAAGATGGGGTATACAACGAAGATGGTGCGGGTGGTGTAAACCCAGAGAAAAACTTTACGTTTGATTATCAGATATTTACAACTGGTTCGGGCGAACACGCCGCTTCGGAGCCAGAAGTACGCGCTTTACTGGATTTCCTGTATCGTGCCCCCAATATTTTTGCGGTTCTTACCTTTGGCCCCAACAACAACCTGAGCGAAGCTCCGCGTTTTGACGCGGCAAAAGTGGCGCGTCGGATTTTGACTGGGCCACTCGCCAAAGATGCCAAAGCGATGGAGCAGGTGTCAAAATTATACAATGGTCGTACGGCTTTGAAAGACGCACCGACCATGCCGCAAACACGCGGAAATTTCTCCCAAACGGCTTATTACCACGCGGGTCGTTATAGCTTTACGACCCCAGGCTGGTGGACTCCCAAAGTAGAGGCCCCCAGAGATACGACCAAAAGAGCCGCCGCAACGGCCCCAACCACCCCTTCTCCAACTGCACCTGCTGCCACAGGCGGCCCTGCTGGTGGTGGTGGACGCATGGGCGGTGGTGGTGCTGCCGTAGCAACAAGCACGGCTAATGCAAGTGAAGATGATGCCCGTTTTCTGAAGTGGGCCGACAAAGAAAAATTGACGGGTGTGTACGTCGATTGGAAAACCATTCAACACCCTGATTTCCCCGGCCAAAAAGTGGAAGTGGGCGGAATTGTTCCTTTCTCTAAATTGAACCCGCCGGTCTCTTATTTGACCGCTGCTGCCGATAAGCATGTAAAGTTCCTGACAGGATTGGGCGCTCAGATGCCTGAGATTCAACTGGTAAATGTAAAAACGGAATCTTTGGGCAACGGCCTGACGCGTATTACGGCAACCGTTATCAATAAAGGATTGATGCCAACCTATGCCGAAATTGGCGACCGTGTTCGCTTTGTTCAGAAAGTAAAAACCGAACTGAAATTGGGAGCTGGACAGGCCATTGTGTCGGGTAAACGCCTGAACCTGCGCGCCGCACTTGCTTCTGATGAGTCGGAAGAATACACGTGGTTGGTGTCGGGAACTGGTAAATTGACCATTGAAACGGGATGTCCTACAGCAGGCGTAAAATCAGCAGATGTGACGTTGAAGTAGGCCTTTCTGTTAATCGTTATTTGTTATCCGTTAATTGTAAAAACAATGAAAAAATACATTCACTCATTTATATATGCACTCGTTTGCTGCACTTTAGCGGTCAACGCTTTTGCACAAACTGCACCCCAAACCGACCCCGACCTGAACGGTATGCGGGCGATTGGAACCCCCGCCAATCCTAAAGTAAAATGGGGTTGGAATTATTACATGGACTACGCTGGGTTCAACAAACTGATGCAAGAATTGGCCAAAGCGTATCCAGATTTGGTCAAATACGAATCCATCGGAAAATCGTTTCAGGGGCGTGACATGTACGTCATTACCGTTACAGATTTTAAAAGCGGAAAACCCGAAAGTAAGCCTGCTTTTTGGATTGATGGAAACATCCACGCCAATGAGTTGCAGGGAACGCAGTTTGCCATGTACACGGCTTGGTACTTGGCCGAGAGTTTTGGAAAAATGGATTTTGTAACCGATATGTTGAAAGGACGTACATTCTACATATTGCCTTCACTTAACCCTGATGCGCACGAAAATTTTATCTATAAATCAAACACCACCAGCTCGTCGCGCTCAGGCATGATGCCCCTCGACGACGACGGTGATGGTTTGGTGGATGAAGATACCTACGATGATTTGGATGGTGATGGCAACATCGTGACCATGCGTCGCAAATCTCCAACGGGGCGGTATAAAGTAGACCCTGATTTTCCGGGGCGCATGATTTTGGCTAAGCCAGATGAGCAAGGAGAATACGAAATGCTTGGTTTTGAGGGGATTGACAATGACGGTGATGGTCGCGTAAACGAAGACAATCCAGGCGCATACGACCCCAACCGCGACTGGGGTTGGGGCTGGCAGCCTGATTATATTCAGGGTGGGGCGCTTTTTTATCCGGGAACATTGCCCGAAACAAAAAACGTGAAGAAATTCTTCTACTCACATCCCAACATTGCAGGTGCCCAAAGTTATCACAATTTCGGCGGGATGTTTTTGCGTCCTCCTGGAGCGGAAGAAGATGCCATGTACGTGCCACAATCTGACATTGCCGTGTACGATGTCATCGGAAAAACGGGAGAGAAAATGATTCCGGGGTATAAATATTATGTGCTTTGGAAAGACCTTTATACCGTGTATGGTGGCGAAATTGACTGGATTGGACTGGGGCGCGGCGTGTTTATGTTCTCCAACGAAATCAATACGTCTTGGCGGATGTTCAACAAAAACTCTACCGAAAACCGCAACCAAAACAGCGAGTTTGAAGAGTTTGATAAGTTCTTGTTGTTGGGTGACGGTTACGTAAAATGGAAGTCCATCAAACACCCACAATACGGCGATATTGAAATCGGTGGAACCAAACGCAACTATATTCGTAACACGCCGGGCTTTTTGTTGGAAGAAGAAGGACACCGTAACATGGCCTTTACCATGCTTCATGCCTACCACATGCCTAAGTTGGAAATCATTGATATTAAAACCAAAGCCTTAGCCAACGGCCTGACGGAAGTAACGGCGGTGGTACAAAACCAACGGGCTATTCCGACCCACTCCGCGCATGATTTACGATTCAAAATCGAACGACCTGATTACATCACGCTCAAAAATGCGCAAGTGTTGGCGGGAATGATTGTAGAAAATGAAGATTTAGGAATCACGAGAGAACAAAAATACAATCCGCAAACGATTGAAGTAGCCAACATTGCTGGTACCGTATCTGGTGGCGGCGGCGGCGGCGGCTTTTTTGGCGGCGGCGGTGGTGGCGGAAATTCCGTGAAAGTACGCTGGATTGTCAAAGGCAAAGCCGACAAATGGACCGTTGAGGTAGACAGCCGCAAAGGAGGCATTGTTTCCAAAACCCTGTAAAGCACTGTATATTTTACATTTATTATTTTTCGCGGGGCTGCCCGAGCAGTTCTTCGGTTTTGCGGTTTTTATAAATCAGGCAGACGTAAAGCCTGCCCCTACTGGTTTTTTTATTTTGCATTACTACAAATGATAAATTGGTTGGTCGAAAGGCCGACCAATTTTTTTTGCGCCGTTTTTTTACGTTCTTCGTTTAACCTAATATTAACCCCACTTCATGAAACAACTCTGCGCCCTCATCACGTTTGTTTTCTTCACTGCAATCGCAACTTTTGCCCAAGAATATGATGTACTTATACGCGGCGGTAAAATTGTAGACGGTACCGGAAATGCTTGGTTTTACGGCGATGTAGCCATCAAAAATGGCAAGATTGCGCGCGTTGGCCAATGGCCGAATGCCACCGCCAAGAAAATATTGGATGCCAAAGGGCTGATTGTGAGTCCGGGGTTTATTGATGTACATACCCACATTGAAGAAGACGAATTCCGACTTCCTACGGCCGACAATTTCATTTATGATGGCGTCACCACCGTGGTAACGGGCAATTGCGGTTTGTCAAACGTAGACTTAGGGCTGTATTTTAAGCAACTAGACAGTGTCAAAACATCGGTCAACGTCGCGTCGTTGATTGGGCACAATGACGTCCGCAAAGCCGTGATGGGTACAGCCAATCGGTTTGCAACCACCGAAGAGCAACAGCGTATGGAAGCCATCGTCGAAAAAGCCATGAAAGACGGTGCCTATGGTCTGGCTACGGGGCTGATTTACGTACCTGGTACCTATTCCAATACCGAAGAAGTCGTGGGGTTGGCCAAAGTGGCGGCTCGCTACGGCGGCGTGTATGCCTCGCACATTCGTTATGAAGGCGATGAAGTCCTGACCGCCATCGAAGAGGCCGTCAATATCGGGCGGCAGGCCGCCATTCCTGTTCAGATTTCGCACTTCAAAGTAAGCGGACAAAACAACTGGGGGCGCTCCAAAGAGACCATTGCGGCTGTCGAAAACGCCCGCCGTGAAGGCATTGATGTAACCATTGATCAATACCCCTATACCGCCAGCAGCACTGGGCTAAATACATTATTGCCAAGTTGGGCGTTGGCGGGCGGATTGGATTCCATCAAAGCACGCGTCAATGACCCCGCTACGCGTCAGCGTATGGTGAAAGAAATGGTGGCAACGCTCAAACGTCGTAAGCAAAATCACTTTACCTACGCCGTAGTGGCTTATTATGACGCTGATACCACGCTCAACGGTAAAAATATTGAAGAGATAAATCTCCTGAAAGGGCGTAAACACAAAGCAACCGTAGAAGCCGAGACCATCATGGAAATGGCCGTCAAAGGTGGGGCTAGTATGGTATTTCACGGCATGGGCGATTGGGACGTCGAAAATATCATGCGGTATCCGCAAAATATGTTTGCCTCCGATGCCTCCATTCGGGTGTATAACTTTGGCGTGCCTCACCCGCGCGGCTACGGCACCAACGCCCGCGTGTTGGGTTACTACGTACGTCAAAAGAAAATCATCGCTTTGGAAGAAGCCATTCGCCGGATGACTTCGTTGCCCGCCCAAAAATTCAAGTTGGCAGAGCGCGGCCTGCTTCAATCTGGTCGCGTGGCCGATGTACTCATATTTGACGAAAACACCATCATCGACGTTTCTACCTACGACCGCCCCCATCAATATTCTCGCGGGATGAAGTACGTCCTCGTCAACGGGGAATTGGTCGTAGAAAATGAAAAACACACGGGACTGCGGGCGGGAAAGGTATTGCGGAAAGGGGAGTAAGTGTCTGCCCAATTTTCTTTATCAAACCTTGCGTTTTTCCATAATGGCGAGGTTTTAATTGCTTCTCACACAGGCTAGAGGTGCGAATCTGGCACGTATTCGGTATTTTGCTAGTAAGTCAGATAAATGCTGTATCTTGATACAATTACCATTAACTAAATTGGTGTAGGTAAGATATAAGAAAATTAGCAAATTCGTTTTATAATTATGGCTTCCCGTTATCGCTTATGAAAATTAGATTGGCTTTTATTGCTTTGTTTTACGCGGTAAGCATTGGATTGACGGCCCAAAACCGGATAGTCGACAGTCTGCGGCATTGGCTGGCTACACATCCCGTCCAAGATAGCGCGCGCGTTGTGACACTCCATCGGTTGGCTTATCGCCTTTCCGAAATTGACCAAACTACCGCGTGGCGTTACGCCAATGAAGCCAACCAGCTCGCCAAAAAACTCAATAACAACACCAATATCGGCCAAAGTTTTATCAATTACGCCATTTTGGAGTCTTTGGAAGGGAATTATGCCAAAGGGCAGGAATATTATCTTACGGCGTTGAAGCTTTTTGAACAGACGGGGTGGGAGCGAGGCAAAGCGATTTGCCTGAACAATATTGCCGAAAATTACAAGAGCATGAACCAACTTGATAAGGCGCTAGATTATACTTTTCGCGCCTTGGAGTTGAATAAAAAAAAGAATGAAATACGGGGAATGGCGGTCAATCACGAGCAAATCGGGGACTTATATCGTCGTATGGGCCGCTATGAAGAATCGTTGAAGTACTTAGAACAAGGCCTGAAATTGGCAGAGCAAGCCGACCAAAATTACCAGATATTACCGCAGGTTTTATTGGGTATTGCCCGAAATTACAACGACCGTCGGGAGTTTTCAACGGCACTTTGGTACATGGGGAAAGCCACGCGACAAAGTCAACAATACGGTGAAAAACTACTCCAAATTCAGTGTTATCAAGAATCAGCGAAGACGTTCCGGCTTCAACAGAAACTCGATAGCGCCAAAGTATACTTCCAAAAAGCCCTCGAAACGGCTACGGAGTTTGGGTCCATTGTAGAAATCGCGCATATCAACCGGGAAATGGCGGAGTTGGAGGAAATAAAAGGCGACTATAAAGAAGCGTTGGGCTATTTTCAGGCATACAAAACACTGAGCGATTCGATTGAACGTAAAAAGAATGTGGTTCGTGCCGAGCTGGTTGAATTGAAATATACCGCCTTCGAGAAAGACAAAGAAAACCATCGTCTTAAACAAATTAAGGTTTCGCAGGAAGCAGAATTGAGGAGCCAAACCTATTGGATTATTTCGTTGGCGTCAGTTATTGTAATGTTGATGGGGGTTTTGAGTTATGCATTTTATAGAAACCGGTTGAAACAAATTCGCGATGCCCAAAAAGCACAAGCCGAAACCATTCGTCAAATGCAGTTATCGGACCGAATTAGGAGTCAGATTGCGCGCGATTTGCACGATGATTTGGGCGCAACGCTGAGCGGAGTAGCGATGCTAAGCCAAGCGGCCAAACGCCAACTGAAGGACAAAGACGAACAGCTAAAAGAACTATTGGACTTGATAAGCATTAACTCGCAACGAACCGTGAGTACAATTCGGGATATTATCTGGACCACTCGCCCCATGAATGATAGCCTGGAGAGTATCACGACCAAGATGAAGATTTTTGCGTCAGAAATGCTTGAACCAAAGCACATTCACTACGATTTTTGTATTTCTGAAGAATTGAAAGGCTATAAACTGCCCTCCAATCAACAGTATAATTTTTACCTTATTTTTAAAGAAGCCATCAACAATGCCGCCAAATATGCGCAGGCACGGAATGTTTGGATAAAGATTTGTAGAAAAAACCAGCAACTTCATCTTGAGATTAAAGATGATGGAATAGGTTTTGACAAAGAAGCCGTGAAAGGCAGCGGCAACGGACTTTTTAACATGGAAAAACGGGTGGAAGAACTTGACGGTAGTATGACGGTGCAATCAGCACCCAATCAGGGCACAATCATCGAACTCACTTTGCCCCTTGCTACGCCTTTGGTTTTTACTGAAAGAGCGTTTGTTGAAGTGGGATAAGCCTCCCAAAAAGCAGTTGAGTGTATATCTTCCCCTAAATAACCATTGCCTTAGAGGGTTATTATTTGTTGCATTGGGGAGAAAACAGTAGGTTGCGCTTTAGAAATGTATAAAAAATACGCCATGACCTCGCTTTCGGCCGTTATTATTACCGTAAACCAAGAAAAGAAAATCGCTAAAACGATTGAAGCCCTTAAAGCTCTCACCAATGATATTGTAGTTGTGGATTCTGGCAGCACCGACCTTACCCGGAAAGTAGCCCGGGCAGCGGGAGCCAACGTGCTCGAACGACCTTGGACGGGGTATTCCGAGCAGAAAAATTTTGGTAATCAGTGGGCAAAATACGATTGGATTTTATCAGTTGACGATGACGAAGTAGTAAGCCCGGAGTTAATTGAAAGTATAAAACAGGCCTTCACTCCCGCCCCAGAGGCTGATGCCTATGATTTGCCTTTCAGAACGGTTTTTGCGGGGAAGTTGATTCGCTTTGGGGGTTGGAATCCAGAATCCCACGTCCGAATTTTTAATAAAAAAAAGATTCAGTGGAATACTGACGCGGTCCATGAAGGGTTGACGCTCAAACCAGAACATATTGTAAAAAAACTGACGGGGTACGTACACCATTATACCGTTGATACACCCGAACAATTTATCGATAAAACCGACCGATATAGTACACTTTTTGCCGAAAAAGGGCGAAAAATAGGTAAAAAAGCTTCTTTTATTAAAGTCTACCTCAGTCCAGCATTTCGGTTTTTGGTAGAATATATCTTCAAATTTGGCTTCTTAGATGGGTATTATGGTTGGTTTATTGCCAAAGAAAATGCCCGTTATACGTATTTAAAGTACAAAAAACTACGGTAGGGGCGGGGCTTGCTTACACCCATTCAAGGGAAAGTCATCGCTCGTCTCCGCCCATCCAAGGGAGGGCTCGCCTTGGCCTTGCGCGAAACAAAATGAGGGAGGTGTTGCAGAAGAATGTCAGGCTTCAATAAGGGTAATGAACTCCTTATACAACTTAAATTTCTCATCAGCTGAAATGACTGGTAAACTTTCAGCCATTGCCGTTGCAATGATAAGTCGGTCGAATGGGTCTTTATGAGTTTCTAATAAGGGAACAGAATGATATAAATTGATATGTCTGTTTTTAAGAGACAATATTTCAAAACCATCATTTTGAATTATTTCAATTAAGTCTTCTATGGGGGTTTCTAGTTCTGGTAATTTTCCGATTCTCTGCTTGATAGCAATTTCAAATAAGCTGATTTGGCTGACAAATATGGAGTTTTTCCGTCAGCAAGTAAGTCGTAAAGGGACGTTTTTAATTTATCGTCGAATAACTGAAACCAAATTATAATTTGAGTATCAACAAGATAGTCCATTACATATACTCTTTTAAGTCGTCAAGCGGTTCGTTAAAGTCATCTGGAATACTATAACGCTTTCCTTGGAGTTCACCTAGGCGTTTCAAACTGCCTGGTATTCTTTTTTTTGTTTTAGTAGGCTTTTCTTCGTTCAGAAACATGACCAAAACTTCCGATTTTTCAAGATTTGGTACAGGTTCCAGAAATGTCAGCACTCCATTCTCGTAAATTCCTTTGATTGCGGTGTACATAAGCTTGTCATTTTTACAAATCTAACATTTCAAAGTCTCAAAACATTCGAAAAGGAAAAACAAAACGTTGACAGCATAAAAAAAGCGTCAGACGGTTCCAAACCGTCCGACGCTTAGATAAGCTAGGAAATATGATGAATTTATGCCTTCACAACCCATCCAAAAGGGTCTTCTGTTTTTCCAGTACGGATATCGGTTAAAAAATCTTTAACGCGAGAAGCAAATGAACCTTCGGTTACGGCAGGAAGTTCGTAATCGGTTCCTTCAAAACCAATAACCCCAAAAGGTGACACAACTACGGCTGTACCTGCCCCAAACGCCGCTTCTAAACGACCCTCTTTTAAGGCATCAATCACTTCTTTGACCGAAACTTTACGCTCTTCAACGGGCATATTCCAGTGATGGGCAATGTCTACGATGCTGTTGCGCGTTATTCCGTTCAAAATGGTATCGGAAGTAGCTGGTGTGATGAGTTTACCGTCAATCACAAACATGACGTTCATCGTACCTGATTCTTCCACAAAGGCATGGTCACGGGCGTCGGTCCAGATGATTTGGTCGTAGCCTTGTTGTTGTGCCAAGCGTGCGGGATAGAGTGAGCCACCGTAATTACCAGCGCATTTGGCGGCACCAACGCCACCTTCGGCAGCGCGGATATAATGTTGTTCAACTTTTACGCGGGGAGGTTTTGAATAATACTTACCTACAGGCCCCGTAAAGATGATAAACTTATAAGTGTCGGAAGGTTTTACGCCGATGTATGCGTCGGTAGAAAACATATACGGACGGATATACAACGAGGAGTCGGGCGTGGTAGGAATCCAAGCCGCATCTGTACGGAGCAATTCAGTGAGGCCGCCCATGAAAATTTCTTCGGGGACTTCTGGCATACACATACGCGCGGCCGACTTGTTAAAACGCGCCCAGTTGTCTAGCGGACGGAACATCAGTGGCTCGCCTGCTTCGTTTTTGTAGGCTTTCATTCCTTCAAAAATCGCTTGTCCGTAATGGAGAGCGGCGGTGGCGGGGCTGAGGCTGAGGTTGGCATAGGGGACAATTTGAAGGTTGGTCCATTCGCCGTTGATATAGTCGGCGACAAACATGTGGTCTGAATAATGGCGACCAAATACCAAATTGTCGAAATCTACTTCATGGATACGCGAAGCTTCTACGCGTTTGATTTCCATGGCCAATGTGTCCGTTGTCATCGTG
The DNA here is from genome assembly GCF_003339505.1 of Runella aurantiaca. GTDB lineage: Bacteria > Bacteroidota > Bacteroidia > Cytophagales > Spirosomataceae > Runella > Runella aurantiaca. The sequence continues at coordinate 72,858 of NZ_QPIW01000012.1, read as the reverse complement.
TTGGTGGTTTACTGTATGTAAGCAATTATTGTATCTGATTTCTAAGTATCAACTGTTCTGTATCAGCACTTAGTGTGTTGAAAGACCAAAATTAGTTGTCAATGCAAATATTTTTATTTTTCGGCGAAAAGACAAGAAAATATCAGTTTAGTTATCAAAAAAATGAATTGAACCCGTAGGGGCAGGCCTTGCGTCAGCCCTTTTGTAGCGTTGCGTCTGTCCCTATGATGATTTACGGCCAGCCCATTTTATTTCTTCTATTCCCAATTCCTGTGCCATTTTTCGCGAAAGCACAAATAAATAATCAGAAAGACGGTTTAAGTACCGAATCACCTCGGCTTCAACGGGTTCAGATTCATTGAGTGCAATGACCAAACGCTCGGCCCGCCGGCACACCGTCCGGGCCACGTGCCCAAACGAGACCGAAGGATGCCCCCCCGGCAGAATGAACGAACGCATGGGCTCAAGTACGGTGTTCATTTCGTCCATGGCAAGCTCCAAAGCGACGATGTCTTCTTCGTGGAGGTCAGGGATAAAGTGTTTTTTGTTGTCAGGCTCGGAGGCCAAAATGGAGCCAATCGTAAAGAGGCGGTCCTGAATGTATTTTAAAAAATCGCGGCGTACTTCATTCACTGGTTGGTCGCGGACTAAGCCGATGTAGGAATTGAGCTCATCTACCGTGCCGTAAGTATCGATTCGTAAATCTGCCTTACTGACGCGTGTCCCGCCCACGAGCGAAGTGGTGCCTTTGTCACCCGTTTTTGTATAAATTTTCATGTATTGTTGGTCTGGCTGGTCAATCATTCTTTGTTCGACTTGCCTGTTTTTAGTGTTCCAACAAACTAATGGGTAAAACGGTTTAATTCTGCTTAAAACATGTAAATTGAAGATTGAAATAAAGAGGCTTACCCCAATCCAAAATACAATGATAGAAACTGCTTTTCAAATTGCAAATGCCCTCGTGTTGCCCCAATGGCTTCTGATGATTGTTGCGCCGCGTTGGCGCTTTACAGAGTGGCTGGTGCGCTCGTACCTGATTCCCGTTTTGCTGGCGTGCTTATATGCGTATTTTATTTTCAGCGGTGGGCCGTTGAATTTCAATGACTTCAGTACGTTTGAGGGGGTCAAAAGTTTATTTTCTAAAGGCGGAGACGGCGCGGTGTTGGCTGGGTGGATTCACTATTTAGCGTTTGATTTGGTAGCAGGAAGTTTTGTGTTGAAAGATTCCCAAGAGAAAAATATCCCGCAAGGGTGGATTGTACTACCGCTTTTTTTCTGCTTTATGTTGGGGCCGATTGGGTTGTTGGCGTATTGGCTTATTCGGACATTCTACCTACGAAAAATAGCCTAAGTGTCCCTAATAATGTATCTTCTCTTGATTCTTTTTGAAGTCTTTTTAGTAGATAGTGCGCTTTTATTAAAAAATCCCTCGCGCCCTTCGCTAAATAAATATTAGATTTTGATGATTTTGGTCTTCCTATGGTAAATCAACAATAGCATTCAGTAATCCGAAATTATACACATGGAAAATGAACTCCGCAGCCAGGACTGGTTTGGCAAAGAAGGTAAAGACGGTTTTATTTACCGCAGTTGGATGAAAAACCAAGGCCATGCGCCGCACCAATTTAAGGGGAAACCCGTGATTGGTATTTGTAATACGTGGTCGGAAGTAACACCTTGCAACGGCCACTTTCGTGACTTGGCCCAGAGTGTTAAAAACGGTATTTACGAAGCGGGTGGTTTTCCCTTGGAATTTCCAGTGATGTCTTTGGGGGAAACCCTTATTCGTCCTACGGCCATGCTATATCGCAATCTGGCGAGTATGTCGGTCGAGGAAAGTATTCGTGCCAATCCTTTCGATGGGATTGTCTTATTGACGGGTTGCGACAAAACTACCCCTTCGCTCATCATGGGTGCAGCGAGTGTCGATTTACCCACGATTGTATTGCCCGGCGGGCCGATGTTGGCGGGTCGTTTTCAAGGCAAAGCCATCGGTTCGGGCACAGACGTGTGGCGTTTTGCCGATGACCTCAAAACGGGCAAAATGACCCCCGAAGAATTTGAAGAAGCGGAGAGTTGTATGAGTCGCAGTATTGGTCACTGCTCTACGATGGGTACGGCCTCTACCATGGCGACCATGGCAGAAGCTTTGGGGCTTACGCTGCCGGGGCTGTCGGCGATTCCTGCCGCTGATTCTCGCAAGAAAATGAATGCCCACATGACGGGAATGCGTATTGTAGAAATGGTCAAAGAAAACCTGACACTTTCAAAAATATTGACCCGAGAAGCCTTCGAAAACGCTATTATGCTCAATGCGGGCGTGGGAGGTTCTACCAATTTTGTGTTGCACTTGCTGGCTATCGCGGGTCGGGTTGGTGTAGACTTGACGTTGGACGACTTTGACCGGGTAGGTTCACGGATGCCGTTTTTATTGAATGTGATGCCTTCTGGTAAATACCTCATGGAAGATTATTTCTACGCGGGCGGATTGCAGGTGGTCATCAATGAAATGAAGGAGCATTTACACAAAAACGTAATAACCGTAAATGGTAAATCATTGATTGATAATTCATTAAATGCCAAAAACTGGAACCCTGACGTGATTGCATCGGGAGAATCGCCGATTTTGGAAGAAGGAGGAATTGCAGTTATTAAAGGCAATTTGTGCGAAAATGGTGCTGTTATTAAACCTTCGGCGGCTTCGGCGCATTTGATGAAGCACAAAGGCCGTGCTGTGGTGTTTGAGTCAATTGAAGATTATCATGCTCGTATCGAAGACCCCGCGCTGGACATTGACGAGACCTGCGTAATGGTCCTTAAAAATGTAGGGCCAAAAGGCTATCCGGGAATGCCTGAAGTTGGTAACATGGCGTTGCCTAAAAAACTGTTGGAAAAAGGAGTGACGGACATGGTGCGTATTTCTGATGCCCGTATGAGCGGAACGGCCTACGGAACGGTTTTGTTACACGCTTCTCCCGAGAGTGCCATCGGCGGTAATCTGGGATTGGTGGAAAACGGCGACATCATCGAAGTTGACATTCACGAACGCTATATTCACTGGCACGTTTCAGACGATGAAATCGCGCGTCGTCGGGCGGCTTGGACGCCGATTGATTTGGGCTACAACCGAGGCCACAACAAACTTTACATTGAGCACGTGACCCAATCGCACGAGGGTTGTGATTTTGACTTTTTGATTGGCAAATCAGGGCACAAAGTGAGTAGAGAGTCACACTAAAAAAAGAGGCTCAGAAAATAGTCATAGGTTAGGCGTCTGACAGTTTTAAACTGTCGGACGCTTTTTTGTTCCCTGCCCAAGCCCGTTCCTTATCCAGTGGGTGTAGTTCGGGCCGCAGCGGGTAAAAAAAGTTTGCAATATATTGATTTTCAATAGGCTTTGTTGAAAAATGTGTTCGTATTGCACCACCATGACATGCAACGCCAGCAGAGTTAAGTGAGTGCCTTTTTGTTGGTAGAAATCTTTTAATTCTCTCTGAAAAATTTTTAGACAAGTTGTATCTTTCTGATGGGCCTTCCTGTATTCGTCAAATAGAACTAACTCCTGCCGCTATATAGTACCGTCAAGGTAGCATGGTGAGTAGATTTGAAGGATAGAAAGGTTTGATTCTAAGCAGTTTAGTAAGTAGCAACCTTAAATCAAAACAGTATTATGTTTAACTACCGCAGTACGCTTTTGTCCGTCATTTTGGGGGCAGTAGAGTGTGTTACCTTCGGTCAGGAAGCACCGTCAGCCAAATTGAAAGATTTTCGTCTGAATTTCCTGCAACGTACCGAACTGTCAGAGGATGTCCAACAAGTCAAATTAAAAGATTATCGCCCAGTCTCAATTTACAAAACGCCCCAATCGAAAATTCAGAAAGCCAAATATCCAGCTGTAGACCTTCACACACACGATAATCCCAAAACCGATGCTGATGTGGATAGGTGGGTGCAGCTCATGGATGAAGTAGGCATTGATAAGTCAGTCATTTTATCGTACAGTACGGGAACCGCTTTTGATGCCATGGTGCATAAATACGCCCGTTATCCCAATCGTTTTGAGGTATGGTGTGGGTTTGACTATACTGGAATGGACCAGCCCGATTGGTCGCAGCGGGCGGTGGCAGAATTGGTACGCTGCTACCAATCGGGTGCGCGCGGGGTGGGGGAGTTGGGCGACAAAGGTTTGGGTGAATTGTACTCTAAACCAACTCCGGGACGTGGTATGCACATCAATGACCCCCGTATGAAACCTCTATTGATGAAGTGTGGGGAACTGGGAATGCCCATCAGTATTCACGTAGCGGAGGATGCCTGGATGTACTTGCCGTCAGACTCTACCAATGACGGTTTGATGAACGCTGCCAAATGGCGGGTGGATATGACCAAAGAGGGTATTTTGAACCATGACCAGTTGATTACAACGCTTGAAGAGGCTGTACGCGACAATCCCCGCACGAGTTTTATCGCTTGTCACTTGGCTAACTGCAACGCTGACTTGAGTCAATTGGCGAGGCTACTGGATGCGTATCCCAATTTGTACGCTGATATATCAGCCCGGTTTGCCGAATTTGCCCCGATTCCACGCTTCGCCAAGGCATTCATGGAAAAATACAGCAATCGGTTGGTCTATGGTACCGACATGGGTTTCTCACGCGACATGTATCTTACCACGTTCAGAATCCTTGAGTCGGCAGATGAGCACTTTTACGAACACAATCGGTTTGGGTACCATTGGCCTTTGTATGGGTTGTCGTTAAGTCCCAGAACGCTAAAAAAAATATACCAAACCAACGCTCGAAAAATATTAAGGAGATAGTAATTATACTGACACAACCCAAGCCATAATTCCTTCTTTCAATGCATAGGTCGAAGAGCGAATCTGTTGAATATGCAAACTCCGTAAAACATGGTCAATCAGCACCACACCCGGTACAATCATATCTACCCGTAACTCTATCATGCCAGGAATGGTCATGCGCTCATCGTGGCTCTGGGTGGTAAGGAGATGGTAAGCGCGGTAGAATTCTTCCGTTGCAATCTCAAAACCTGTTTGTGATGGATTCGGCAAATGGCCAAGTCGGTGCATAAAATCCATGTCAATCAACGTATCGAATGAGCCAGAAGAGCCGACCAGCACTTGGGGGGCGTATTGGTGGGCGGCATTGACCAGCGGTAAAAGCTGTTCCTGAAAATAATCATTCATTCGCCGAATTGCCGACGGCGATATGGGGTCAGTAAGCACAAATTGCTCCAGCAACCGCTGCCCGCCTATTTCAAAACTTTGTTTCCAAAAGATGCGCGAAGCATTGCAAATGATAAACTCAACGCTGCCTCCGCCGATGTCCATGATGACAGATATTCTCTCTCCTAACGCAATTCCTTGTCGGACGCCGTGGTAGATTAATTCCGCTTCACGGTCGCCCGAAATGATGTCAATCGTGATTTCTGTTTCTTTTTTGACCGTTGCGCAAAATTCTTTCGCATTTTTTGCGTTTCGAATCGCACTGGTGCCAATGGCCTTGGTGTTGGAAAGCTCAACGCCAAATTCATCTATTCTTTGACGAAACTGACTTAGTACATTCAATGCGCGTTGGGTAGCTTCTTCGGTGATAATGCCCTGATTAATACCTGCTTTGCCTATCTTGGCGGGGATTTGAGCCTTAAAGAGGGGGATAATCCCGTCAGGGTTTTGTTCAATAATCAACAAATGGAAAGTATTGGTTCCAAGGTCAATAATGGCGTATTTCATGGGTTGGGAAGGGATATTCTCTCGGAGAATGTAAATAACTGAAACAAAAACACAAATAAAGTTGATTTTTTAGAAGCAGACTTTTATTTTTGCAATCCGTTTCAAAATAGATATAAACATAAACACATATGCTCGTCGTACAAATCAAAGAAAACGAATCAATTGACAAGGCACTCAAACGTTTCAAAAAGAAATTTGAAAAGACCGGAGTTTTGAAAGAATTGCGTTCACGCTCTGCTTTCGAAAAGAAATCAGTGAAACGCCGTCAGCAAGTGATTCATGCCTCTTACGTGCAGAAAATGCGCGAGGGCGATGAACTATAAGCGATTATAAAGTCATTTCATATATATCAAGGCACTGCGATTCGTCGCAGTGCCTTTTTCGGCTTCTATATGTCAGCTTTTCTGAAGGGTTTTACATCTATTTTCTCCCATACCTTGCCAGTTACGTAGGGGTCGTTTTGAAGCCAATGGTTGAGCCCTGTTTCATCTTCAAAGTCAACCACCATCATTGACCCAATCATCTTTCCATCAGGGTCTAATAAGGCTCCGCCTAAGACAAAATTTCCAGTAGATTTCAACTGTTTTGCGCCATCAAAGTGATTGGGCCTGACGGCCATGCGGCGTTCAAGGGCTTGTTCATCGGTAAAATCGTAGGCATGAATTACGTAAAGCATACATCAAAAGGGGTTTATTTGTGAAGGTTTATTTGTGGTCAGAATAGAATTGAAAAAGGGTTAGAAATCAGGGAAAACCCATCTATTTCTAACCCTTTACGGTATGATAATGAAATGCTTATTTTGCTTCGGTTTCGCTGGTCGCTTCTTCCTCTTTCTCTTCTTTGACCTGATCGTTGCTGTTTTCAGTGTTCATGTAGGCTTGATATACCGTCTCTCTTTCGAAAGGACGCTTGCCAATCAAACGCTCCAAGTCACTCTGGAACAGAATTTCTTTTTCCAACAATTCTTTGGCAATCACCTCCAGTGCTTCGCGGTGCTCCGAGAGCAAGGCGTGACAACGGTCGTAGGCCTGCGCAATAATTTTCCGCATTTCTTCGTCAATCATGCGCGCGGTTTCTTCCGAATAAGGCTTGTTGAAAGAGTACTCAGACTGCTTGGAATCGTAGTAAGACATGTTCCCGATTTTGTCGTTCAGACCGTATACGGTTACCATGCTGTGTGCCAATTTGGTTACGCGTTCCAAGTCGCTGAGGGCGCCCGTAGACACTTTGCCAAACACTACATCTTCGGCCGCGCGGCCTCCCAACGTCATACACATTTCGTCCATGAGTTGTTCGGTACGGTACAGATACTGCTCACGCGGCAAGTATTGCGCATATCCTAAAGCCGCTACACCACGCGGAACAATCGTTACTTTAACCAATGGGTCGGCGTGCTCCAAGAACCAGCCTGCTACCGCGTGGCCTGCTTCGTGGTAGGCTACGATTTTCTTTTCGTCGGGCGAGATAAGTTTGTTCTTTTTCTCCAAACCACCGATTACTCGGTCCATTGCGTCCTGAAAATCCTGCATGGTCACTTCTTCACGGTCACGACGGGCCGCGATTAGGGCTGCTTCGTTACAGACGTTGGCGATTTCAGCTCCTGCAAAACCGGGCGTTTGAGCGGCCAATTTTTTAGGGTCTACATCTGGCGAAAGTTTGATAGGCTTCAAGTGAACTTTGAAAATAGCCTCACGACCTACAATGTCGGGTTTATCAACCGAAATCTGGCGGTCAAAACGACCAGGACGCAACAACGCTGGGTCAAGTACATCTGGACGGTTGGTGGCCGCCATGATGATAATTCCTGAATCGGTCGCAAAACCGTCCATTTCTACCAACAGAGAGTTCAAGGTATTTTCGCGCTCATCATTGGCCCCGGGCATCGCACCCCGACCACGTGAACGGCCCACGGCGTCAATCTCATCAATAAAGATGATACAGGGCGCTTTTTCTTTGGCTTGCTTAAACAAATCACGCACACGAGCGGCACCCACACCGACAAACATTTCCACAAAATCAGAACCTGAAAGGGAGAAGAAAGGGACACCGGCTTCACCCGCTACCGCTTTTGCGATGAGGGTTTTACCCGTACCGGGAGGGCCTACCAACAAAGCACCTTTCGGGATTTTTGCCCCAAGTTTGGTGAATTTGCCTGGACTTTTTAGGTAATCAACAATCTCTTTGATTTCCTCTTTGGCTTCTTCCAGACCAGCAACGTCATTAAAGGTTATTTTAACTTTGTTTTCGGCGTCAAAAAGAGTGGCACGTGACCGACCGATGTTGAATATCTGACCACCGGGACCACCGCCGCCTGTCATGCGGCCAAGCAAAAAATACATGGCCAAAATCATGATAATCAGGAAGCCCCAAGTGCTGAGGAAGCCTGTCCAGTCGCTGCGGCGATCAAAATCATAGTCGATTGAATCGCTATCAGGTTTTAGTTTTTGGAAGTCATCCAAAAATTTATCGGCCGAGGTAACTTCAAACTGAAATTGGGGACCTCCATTGCCAAAATAAGGCTTGTCAGCAAACAAAGCGCGGTACTTGGGGTCTTCCATCGCTTTGGGCGTAAGCGTTACTTCTACAAATTCGCTATTGACAATGACGATATTTTGCACTTCGTGTGCTTGAACCATCTTCTCAAATTTCTTTTGGGTAATCGGCCTTACCGCAGTATTTTTACTGAAGAAGGTAATCCCCAAAATTGCTAACACCAATGCCGCAATAATCCACCCCTGATACCCGGAACGGCGCGGATTGCGGTTATTGGAGTTGAGCGGATTTCCATTGTTTTCGGACATAATAATTGAAACGTTAACGGTTAATGGTTAATAATTAATCGTTGAGCCGGTCAAAAACCAATGAAAAAGGGTTGATGCTGCGGGGACGAAAAACAATTAACAAATGGATTATTGTAAACAGGTATGGTTGATTGCACGTGCAAGAGTTGAGTTTTTCACGTACAATGAGAAAACACTATTTTTATCTCTAATGTTCAATTAGGCAAATTCCTCCTCGACGTGGGTAACTTTGGCATCACCCCAGAGTTGTTCCAATCCGTAGAATTCACGACGTTCTTTCTTGAAAACATGGACCACAACATCCACATAATCAATCAATATCCATTCTTTTGCTTCACGCCCTTCACGCTGCCAAGGCAATGAGTTCGTGATTTTTTGTACTTCATCTTCGACGGAATCGGCGATGGCGTCTACTTGGGTATCGGAGTTACCGGTACAAATAACAAAGAAGTCTGTAATGGAGTTTTTTATTTCGCGCAGGTCCATCACTACGATGTCTACTGCTTTCTTTTCCTGCATTCCCTTCACAACCAGCTGGCACAGTTCTTCTGAAGATATAATGTTTGATTTGCGTTGTTTCATGCGTAAGTTTTAAATTGCATCAATTCAATTCTAAAATTAAAAAATTTTGTACAAAAGTAAGCCCAAAACCCTGTTTATTGGAAAAAAAATCCTTTATCTGCCATCTTGTCAGTCGACTAACGACGAAGCGGCTGATTTGTTGCGCCAAGGCCAAGGCTTGGAAGGGACCGTTGTCATAACCGATTACCAGACGGCAGGGCGCGGCCAACGCGGCAATCAGTGGCTCGCTAAGCCAGGCGAAAATTTTACGCTATCCGTGATTTTACGCCCCCATTTTTTGATGGCAAATGAACAGTTTCGGTTAAACATTGCGGTGTCGTTGGGAGTTTTTGATTTTTTACTTCCTTACATGGGGCCTCCCCTAAAAATAAAATGGCCCAACGACATCTACGTAAACAATCAAAAACTAGGCGGAATCTTGATTGAAAATACATTACAGGGAAATCGTCTGGAAAGTTCAGTCGTAGGAATTGGCCTGAATATCAATCAGCTTGATTTTGAAGAAGGCCGCGCCACATCGCTGCGGTTGATGCTCGGAAAGGAGTTTTCGTTGGAATCACTTCTCCCAGATTTGATGGCTTCCATTGAAAAAAACTATCTTTTATTGCGTAATCGAAAGTATGACCTCCTGAAAACACGTTATTTGCAGCATCTTTTTCGTTATCAGGAGCCGCACTTATTTCAACGGGCTGGTGAAGAGATAGAAGGGGTGATTGTGGGAGTAGCCGAAACGGGGCATTTGGCGGTTCAAATCAATAATAAACTTGAATATTTTGATTTTAAGGAAATCAGTTATGTATTTTAATCAAATGGGGTTTGCCATTGACAACGGAAAACGGAAAATGGAAAATGGGAACAGGGGAGCAGGGAAGGGTAAGGAAATGGGCAAAGGCCTCATTGGGTCTTTGACTCTTTGCCTTTTGCCGCTATACTTTTTGCTGAGTTCCTGTAGTTCGTCCACGCCCGATTATGTTCCTAAGCCCAAAGGCTACCCGCGCATGGATTTGCCCCCCCAAACCTACCAAACCCTGAAGGAAGATCATCCTTACACGTTTGAATACTCCAAAAGCGCAGTGATTTTGCCCGATACCTTCCGCATGGCGGAGCCGCACTGGATTTTTGTGGCGTATCCTTCCTTAAATGCGAGTATTCAGTTGACGTACAAGTCGGTACAAAACAATCCGCAGCGCTTGTCGGGATTTATCAATGATGCATATCGACTAGCGGGAAAACATCAGGTAAGGGCTACTGGGATTCGGGAACAGGTAATCAAAACAAAATCGGGTCAAACGGCGGTGGTGTTTGATTTGGCGGGGGATGTGCCGAGTTATACCCAGTTTTTTACGACAGATTCTTCCAAGCATTACCTGCGGGGGGCGCTATATTTTACCGTTGCCGACAAGCAAGATTCCCTAAAGCCCGCCATTGATTTTCTCAGAAAAGATGTCATGCACCTGCTTAATACCCTGAAATGGAAAAAATAAGGGTTGCCGTTGGGCAACCCGAAGTGGAGTAAAACTGGTGGTTTGTTGATAAACTGTATTCAACAAAACGTCCCCATCTGATTTCTAAAATACTTTGGTCAAGACGCTATAGCCCATGAGTTTGTCTTTGCGATACGTTTCGGAGCGTATATCCCACAACACATTTGGGGCGCGAAAACTGACCACTTGAAAATCAAAAGATATATTCATGATGGTTTTGGTACTTACGGTCATGTCGGAAGTCACCTTATAGGCATTGAATGTACCCGCAGGGACGGTGATATTTTCCTGAGCCACGACTTTCCGATTCTTCATCGACATGGAGTAGTTAAGCATCATTCCTCCGCCCATTTCGCCTTGCCCTTTCAGTTCGGCATCTTTCAGGGTGGCACCAACCGTGTAATTATCGCTGTACGTCAGGTCGGTAGAAGTAAAGGTCATTTTGGCATCTTTCAACATGGGGTTTTCTTGGCCCGCCATCATTGCCGTCATATCTACCATCAATTCATTGCCTTTGCAAGCACACTTATAATTGTTGGTCGCTTGAAGTTTGTCTTTTGCATCGAAGTTTTGCATTTCCATAGACATAAGTGTGGCGCCGTTATCGGTGCTTACGGTTTTGACGGTATACACTATTTTTCCAGTGGGTTTGTCTTTGGCGCTATAAGAAACCATTTCGTAGCCCATTCCCGCTTTCATGTTTACGCCCATGCACGTTTGGGCCTGAATGCGCGTACTGATTACCGTTGCGATTAAGATGAGACTGAGCAATGCGTATTTTTTCATTTGAAAATTGGGGAAAAGATGAATAATGACCCAAATTTAAAAAACTATCCATATCATACTAACCATTCCGACCAACGTAATGATTTTACATAAACTGCTCAACGCTCCGAACTCCCGTTTGGTATCGGCATAAACCAAGCGATATACCAACCAACTGATTAACAATGCCAAGCCCACAAACATCCATCCCAGACGCGGATTATTGAGCCAATGTGCCGCCGCAAAAAGACTAGGAATGAATAAACCAATGAGAAGATAGAGGAAGAGTTTGGTGCGCGGAATCCCCCAAATAATGGGCAACGTGCGGCAGCCGTGCGATACATCACCCCGTACATCTTCCATGTCTTTGATGATTTCGCGAATCATCGTAATTCCAAAGGCAAAAAGGGCGTACAGAAGGACTAGATTACGATTTTGAGGATAGTAAACGGCCAAAATTAAAAGCGAAAGGGCGGTCAATAAAGAAACGATAAGATTGCCGATAAAAGGGCGTTTCTTAAAATACGAGGCGTAAAACCAAAGCAGTGTTACGGATAAGACACTGATTAAAAAAATCCATTTCCCCACCCATAACCCCAATAAACAGCCCACAAAACTCAGTACCTGATGGGCACCCATGGCCACGCGACGCTTGAGGTAGCGGCCGATAATCACCCGGTCGGGTTTATTGATGAGGTCTATTTTTATGTCAAAATAGTCGTTTATGATATAGCCCGCCGCTGCAATAAGTACGGTAGAAAGACTAATAAAAAAAATAGTAGACTCGCCCAAAATCGACCGCCAATCTTGGGTTGGGCCAACCAGAAAAATCCGCGCCATGTACTGAGTTACTGCGATAATCAGGAGGTTGGGCCAGCGGATAAGCCGCAGAAAACCAAGCACTACGTCTTTTATGGTTAGTCGTTTTTTCAATGAAAAATTGAGTATGGAGGATGATGGATTTGGGTTTCAACTCTGTACGAAACACCAAAAAAATTTGAAGCGTTTCGCGAGTTCACAAAATCTTTACATGCACTAAGGAGAAAAAGTTGGATTTTTTTTGTTGTAATTCTAAATCAGTCCATCTAACGCTCCGTTTACGAATGAAAATAGGAATAGTTTGTTATCCCACCTTTGGGGGTAGTGGTGTAGTAGCCACCGAGTTAGGCAAAGCCCTGGCTGCGGTTGGCCATGAAATCCACTTTATCACATATTCGCAACCTACCCGCCTCGATTTTTTTGGCGAAAATATCTTTTACCACGAAGTTCATATCCCCAATTATCCGCTTTTTCAATACGCTCCTTATGAATCTGCGCTTTCGAGCGCCATGGTTAATGTAGTAAACGATGAAAAACTGGATGTGTTGCACGTGCATTACGCTATTCCGCACGCATCGTCGGCGTATTTGGCAAAACAGATATTGAAATCACAAGGAATTCATATTCCGTTTATCACAACCCTGCACGGAACCGACATTACGTTGGTGGGTCGCGATGCCGCTTTTGGGCCGGTAATTACGTTCAGTATCAATGCTTCCGACGGCGTAACGGCAGTGTCGGAGTTTCTCAAAAACGCAACCAACGATTCCTTTCCGATTACCAAAGAAATTGAAGTTATTCCCAACTTTATTGATTTAGATCGGTTTAAAAAGCAGAAAAAAGACCACTTCAAGCTGGCAATTTGTCCTAATAACGAAAAATTGCTCGTTCACACTTCTAACTTCCGTAAGGTAAAACGCATCGAAGACATTGTGTTGATGTTTGATAAACTGCGTCACATTGTTCCTTCCAAGTTGTTGCTCGTCGGCGATGGCCCCGAGCGAAGCCGAATCGAATACATGTGTAAAGAGTTGAAATTGATGCACGATGTTCGTTTTCTGGGCAACTTAGACGCCATCGAGGAGGTGTTGTCGGTGGCTGATTTGTTTGTGATGCCTTCCGAAACCGAAAGTTTTGGTTTGGCCGCGCTCGAAGCCATGGCCTGTGAAGTGCCACTGATTACGTCAAATGCAGGCGGTTTGCCCGAACTTAATATTCAGGGCGTGACTGGGTTTATGAGTAATGTGGGCGACATCGAAGACATGGTCAAAAACGCCGCGTATATTTTACAGGAAGAAAATCTCCCCCGTTTTAAAGAAAATGCGTTGGCAAGGGCCAAAGAATTTGATTTGGCCAATATCTTGCCGCAATACGAAGCCTATTACGAACGCATCGTGGCCGAAAGTCGGGAGGCCTTGGAAAAAGAGTTAAAGGTCGTAGGCTAAGGAGAATTTCTTAACTTTCGGCCATCAACATTCTTGACCTAACCAAAAAATGAAAAAAAATATCCTGCTGATTGCGCTGTTTGCATCTTCGTTGACGGCCTGTACGCGTTATTTTATTGCAAAACCCGCACAACTGCGCCCCATCGCGGTCAGTGATACCGCTTCAGCCCCCTCGGGAGCGCTTTCGCAACAGATTGCTGCGTATTTACAGCCTTACCGCGACAGTTTGGAAACAAACATGAATACAGTATTGGTAAAATCGCCGCGTCGACTTTCCAAAGGAGTACCCGAATCTGAATTAGGGAATTTAATGGCGGATATTTTGCGCGAAATGGGACAGGAACGCTTGGGTAAACCTGTAGACTTGGCCATTACCAACAACGGAGGAATCAGAACTGATTTTCCCGCGGGAAATATTACTCTCGGCAATGTGTACGAAGTTATGCCGTTTGATAATGAATTGGTGGCCATTACGCTCACTGGCGAAACCATGCAGAAGGTGATTGAGTATTTGGCGCAACGCAAAGAACCCCAATCGGGCGTGAAATTGGTCATCGACAAAGCGACCAATAAACCGCTGGAGGCAACAATCGGCGGCAAACCGCTGGATTTAAAACAAACCTACACGCTCATCACGAGCGACTACATGGCCGTGAGTAGCGACATGGCGGCTATCGTTAAAAACAATCAGGGTTTTCAGATTCTTCGTTACCTGATGCGGGATGCCATCGCTGATTATTTACGACGGAAAGGGCAACAAAATCAAGAGCTTAACCCAACAAAAGACGGACGGACCACCGTAAAATAATATCAAGAAATGGAAAGAAGATTATTCCTTAGAAACATAGCAGGTATCGGTGGTGCGGTAGCATTGGGACAATGGCCTTTTGAAACCTGGGCGGGCACCAACGCGGAGTCATTGAAAATCACCATTTTGCACACCAACGACCAGCACAGCCGTTTGGAACCTTTTCCTAAAACAGACCGCTTGGCTGGACGTGGTGGGGTGGTCAACCGGGCGCGTATTTTAAGCAAAATCAGGTCAGAAGAGGCCAACGTGCTACTTTTTGACGCGGGAGATATTTTTCAGGGAACGCCTTATTTCAATTTCTACAAAGGCCGTCCCGAGATTGAATTGATGAGTCAAATGGGCTACGACGCGGTTACGATGGGAAACCATGATTTTGACGGTGGTCTGGAGTTGTACGTAAAGCAAATCAAAGAATACGCTAAATTCCCCGTTTTGGTGGCCAACTACGATTTTAAAGGGACGGTCATGGAGGGCTTGGCGCAACCCTACAAAATATTTACGGTAAAGGGCGTTAAAATTGGCGTTTTTGGCTTGGGAATTGACCCCAAAGGGCTCATTCCTGAAAAACTGTTTGGCGGGACCAAATACCTCGACCCTATCAAAACAGCGAATGAAACTGCCACGTTTTTGCGCCAAGAGAAAAAATGTAGTTTGGTGGTGTGCCTTTCGCATTTGGGCTATAAAATGAGTGACGGCGAGATGTCAGATTTGGTGATGGCACCGCAAACAAAAGACATTGATTTAATCATCGGTGGGCATACACACACGTTTCTGAATGAACCTACCGCCTTGAAAAATCTGGTCGGCAAGCCCGTGCTAGTGAATCAGGCAGGTTGGGGGGGCGCGAGTTTGGGACGGCTTGATTTTACCTTCGACCGCGTGTCAAAGCAGGTCTTTTTTACCAGTCATAGTGTATCAATCCAATAAACTGTGATTGTTAAATTGCCTTCAAAAGTCCCATTTTTGATTTAATGTATATCCCAAAATCGCTATTTTAAGCTATTTTGATTTGATAGATATTTGTTTTGCGTCAAAATTGTATTTTGCGAAAAAACAACTTTTTAGGTTCGTCTCAAAATTATTCGGGATAGATTTTATCCCCAATAATTTTACCAAAACGAATCACTACTAACTTATTCTCATGAATTCAACTCATCAACTTAAGGTTTCTTCTGAAGTTGGCACGCTGCGCAAACTCCTCATTCACAGTCCTGACCGTGGGTTAGGAAAAGTGGTTCCTTCCAAAGCCCAAGATTGGCTTTTTGAAGACATCGTCCACCTCGATACGATGCGGCGTGAGGAGTACGATTATTACGTCAAGATTTTGTTGTATTTCCTTGACCCTGAAAAAGTAAAAGGGAAGTTGAAAGAAATAGATGCCGATACCTCGCGGTCGTTTTATAAGCCCGGAAATCCTCAGTATTTTAATTCGGATAAGGTGGTCGATATTCAGAAACTTTTGACCGAAATTCTTGAAAACGAAACCATCAAAACCAAATTGATTGCGTCGATTTGTGCGGTTGAGCGTTGTTCGTTCAAAATACAACATAAACTCAAAGAATACGACGCGTCGGAATTGGCTAAAATCCTGATTTCAGGGTCATTGCCCGATAAGTCCATGATTTTTGCGCCCGTTCCCAATTTCATTTTCACGCGTGATATAGGAATCGTCATCAACGATTATGTTTTGTTGAACAAACCAGCCAAAACGGCCCGCACGCGGGAGTCGCTTCTGACGCAGTACATCTTTTTCTACCATTCGATGTTTGAGGTGTATCGTGACAATATCATCGAAATCCCCGACAACGAGCACCATTTTCTGTTGACCGACGATGAGCTAAAAAGTGATTATCTGCGCTCAACCCTCGAAGGCGGCGATGTGATGATGGTAGCACCCCGACATTTATTGATTGGTTGTAGTGAGCGTACCACGCTTTATGCGGCCCAGCAGGTAATGAAAGCGCTGTTTGAACGAAATGTGGTGGATACCATCACCATCGTCAAAATTCCTAAAAAGCGGGATTATATGCACATTGATACGGTATTTACGCAGGTAAAACGCAATATGTGGGTGTTGTTGGGAGCGATTGCGCGGCAAGGTGACGAAGCAAAAAAACGGGATGTGCTGCACTTTTTTGCGCCTAAAGAAGACCCAGACCGCCTGCAAATTATGCAGTTTAATAAAGGTTGGGAAAACAAACCGACCGAAATCGAAAATTTGGAAGATTTGTTGACCGACATCAGCAAAAATGACTTGGGGTGTGCAGAACCAGTGCAATTTATTTATTCGGGAAACAACGAATTTCCTTTTGGCGCACGTGAACAATGGACTGATTCCTGCAATTTACTGGCGCTCAAAGACGGCGTTGTGATAGGCTATGACCGCAACGACAAAACACTGGAGGCGTTTCGGACGGCAGGGTTCAGGACCGTTCGGGCCAAAGATTTATTGGATGAATTTGAAGCGGGAATTTCCTCGCCTGATACCCTCACAGATACGTTTATCATGTTGCCTTCGGCAGAGCTTTCGCGGGCGCGTGGAGGCTCACATTGCATGAGTTTACCGATTTTACGGGATGATTTTTAGTCAATTTCTTATTTTGATTCATCAGTTTTATGGCTAATTTTAGGATAAAATTAAGAAAGCTATGACAACCACATTAGTTCAAACTGAAGTATTGCCTACTGACCTTCAAACCGTCGAAGAGTTTGAAAATTGGCAGCGCCAACACGTGTCGGAAGGGAGTTTTGAATTTTTAGATGGCAGAATCATTCAAAAGGAATCTATGAAGCAAGACGAAGCTTTTATCGCAAACTTTTTGTTACGCACTTTCATGCAAACTACAGCATTTCAAAAAGGGGATATGCTGTTGCCAGAGTTAGACTCTTACGTAAGCGAAACCCGAAAGCGAGTGCCTGATTTGACTTATTTTACTGCCGAAGAAATCCAGCAAATGCGCCAAAAAGTGCGGGTAAAATCTAAGTTTGCCATTGAGATACTGTCTGATTCTGAATCTTTTGAAGATGTGATTGACAAAGTACAGGATTATTTTGACGCAGGGGGGCTGTTGGTGTGGTACATTGTTCCTAAGCAACAAAAAATTTACGTTTATGCGAGCCCTGATGAATCAAAGGCTTATAAAGGTAATGAGGTAATTTCAGCAGCGCCCGTAATCGCTGATTTTCAGTTTGAGGTATCCCAAATGTTTTCCTAAAATCAGAAAAAGAAGTTGATATGTCGCACAAAATGCAACCCCAAGCCACATCGCACATTCTGATGATTCGACCGGTGCGATTCGCTTTTAATGAACAAACCGCCGAAAGTAACGCATTTCAGAGCGTTGAGATTGCCGCTAAGACCAAAGAAGCTGCCCAACAGGAAGCCTTGGAAGAGTTTGAACACATGGTGTCGCAGCTTACAGCGGCGGGCGTAGAGGTAACCGTCTATGAAGATACGCCTGAGCCTTTTACACCCGATTCGATTTTTCCTAACAACTGGATTTCTTTTCACCAAAGTGGTAAGGTAGTACTGTATCCGATGCAAGCCCCTAACCGTCGGTTGGAGCGACGGATGGATATCATCGAAGACCTCAGGAAGCGCTATCAGGTGGAAGAAATCATTGATTTGTCGTCGTTTGAGCAGCAGGGAAAATACCTCGAAGGCACGGGGAGCATGGTGCTAGACCGTCGTTATAAAATTGCGTATGCCTGCCTTTCACCCCGCACACACGAGGAAGTGCTGGATGCTTTTGCCAACGAAACAGGCTATAAAATTGTGAAGTTCAACGCGGTGGATGCGGGTGGAAAACCCGTATACCACACCAACGTGGTGATGTGCGTCGGCGATTCGTTTGCGGTGGTATGTTTGCAGTCGATTCAAGACCCCGACGAGCGGCTCATGGTTCGTGAAGAACTCGAAAAAACGGGCAAACAAGTGATTGAAATCACCTTAGAACAGATGAATAGTTTTGCGGGTAATATGCTGTTGGTCAATAACAAACGCGGAGAAAAACTGTTGGTGATGTCGACGCAGGCGTTTGAATCTCTTTCTGCCAAGCAACGCGACGAAATCGACGATTACGCCGTGCTTTTGCACTTCGATTTGTCGGTCATTGAAGGAAACGGCGGCGGCTCAGCCCGCTGCATGATGGCCGAGGTACACTTACCTGAAAAATAAATTTTATACTTGCCAAGTTTTTGGACAGGGCCGCCTAGACAGGGTCGCCCAGACTTGGCAAGTATCGTTTTTTTATCCCACAAAACGACGGGTAATATTTTTCGCTTTTTCGCGGGTTTCTTCGATGAGTGGGTGTAGGGGTTGCGAAACCATTTCCAATACATCTTCAATTGTATCTTTAAAAAGCAGACTTACTGGTAATTCGTATTTTTCTTCATCGCTGATTTTCAACACGGCTGTGGGTTTTACTGTACCCGAGGCAGAAAGTTGGCTGAAGGTACGGCGGGCTTCAATATAAGCCTCCGTAGTAGCCTCAAATTCAACCGATTGAAAAGTCAACTCCGAAAGTTTTTGTTCAATTTTGGCATCTAAAGCCGTCAGCAATTGCCGTAAATGCACCGTGTCTTTGCCTGTACGAATACGCTCGCGCAATGATTGCCGAATCAGGTACGTGATAGCATGCGTAACGTCCAATCCGATTTCGGCCATTTGTTTGAAAATCAAAGAAGTAGGCGACATGCCGGGCAGCGTATTGGGGTCGTGAAGCAGCACACGCCCGTCGGGAGTGAGGAAGCCATCAATGCGAGCTACGGCGTTCATGCCCAATTTCTCAAATACCAATGCAATGTTGTATTGAATTTTTTGGTTGTTTTCCAGTACCGTTCTTACTGGAATAAACTTACGGGTAACGTTGAGTTTATATTTGGTCTTGAAATCAAACGTCTGATTTTCGTCCATTTTGGCAATTTCGGTAGGAGGCAAGGCAATGACGGTGCCGTCGTCGTCCTGAATGACCCCGCACGAAAACTCCTGCCCCGTCATAAATTCTTCCAACAACACTTGGTCTTCGGCATTAACGGATAGCAGCGATACGTGGGAAGAAAAGAGGGAAGAATCCAGTTTTTCAATTAAGTCGATTGGGTGGTAAATGGTTTCGCCCGTTTCCTGAATCACTACGGGATAACCGATGCTTTCGTCGAGGTTGCCGATGCGCTGCGCAAAAGCGTGTTTTTCGGTCTCTGACCAACTTTTCCAATCGTCGGACTTTATTTCCAACGAGAAAAAACATTGATTCATGGCGGCTGCAAAGGCCGTAGCGCTGTCTTCTTTCACAATCGCTACCCCAATCGAAGAGCCTTGGTGCGGCGCTTTTACCACGATGGGCAATCCTACGGCGGCTTTGGCCGCCTCAAAAATGGTGTTTATATCACCGCCGTTCCACTCTTCCCAGCGGACTACTTTCATTTTTTTCTGCTGACCATTGGCGCGGGCGATTTGCTCATTTTGCAAGATTTTATCAATACTTACCGCCGAGCCGAGCAGCCCCGGACCCATATACGGCATTTTGTGCCACTCCATTAGGCCCTGAATGGCGCCGTCTTCGCAGTCGGGGCCGTGGAGGATAATGAAAGCAAAATCGAAATATTTTTTGAAATCTTGCGGTTGAATTGGCGTGCCGATGCCGTGCATCAATGCCTCCAGTTCAGCCTGCGAAAGTTGTTGCTGTAACGACTCAATGTATACTTCAAAACCGCCTTCTCTGAATGCAGGCCCTGGATAAAAAGCGCGGATGCCAGCATGATAAAGGGTAGACTCGTCGGTCAGGATAAAATTGCCGAGGCTGTCTACAAATACCAATACGGGCGTAAACAACGCCTTGTCCATGTTTTCATAGGCCGTTTTACCGCCTGCATAAGAAATTTCGCGCTCACGCGCGGGGCCGCCAAAAAAGATTCCGATACGCACGATGTAAACTAATTAGAGTAGTAGTGAATGGAAAATGAGACAATGGGCAAAGGTAGCGACGCTTTTCGGAATTTGAAACGACAAACTACTAGTTCATTTGGCCGAAAAATAATCCCAAGCTGCTTTGGTTACTTCGGCAATGACTTTGTCGCTTTCTTTGTCGCTCAATTTGGTGTTTCCGTAAAAAATGGAAATGATAAAATGCTTACCGTTGGGCAAGGTCACGATGCCGATGTCGTTGGTGGCCGCCGTAATGCCTTCCTTGTTTGCTCCCGAAAGACCCGATTTGTGCGCAACGAGGGTTCCTGCGGGCAGCAATCCTTTGATTTTTCCGCTTCCGGTGTTGGCTTCGGTCAATACTTTCCACATAAAGGCGTGGCTGGCAGGCGAAAGAATTTTCTTTTGGTAAAATTTCTCCAATAATTGCACCGCCGACCAAGGAGTAGTCCAATTGGTAAACTGTGCACCTTCGGTTTTATGCATTTCTTCTTCTGTGGTACGGATCGAAACATCCGTCATGCCAATGCTCTTGATGTAGTTGTCAACCACTCTTGGCCCGCCCATAATTCTGAATAAAATGTCACAACCGTTGTTGTCGCTCTGGGCAACCGTAAATTGAATCAGTTCACTGAGGGGGATTTCTACGTTTCCATTGGGATATTTTTCGCGCAATGGACTCCACGTATCTGGCAGTAAATCTTTTTTCTGAATGAGGATTTTCTGGTTCAGTTTGAGATTTCCTTTATCAACCTGATTCAAAATGGCCAATCCTAGATGAAACTTGTACACACTTTGCATCGCAAAATGAACGTGATTGTTGAGCGTAAGCGTGTCTCGATTTTCCAACCCTAAAATCCCCACGCCCAATGTGCCATCGGTTTTAGAGGCGATTTGCTGGATTTTTTGTCTCAATGGGTCGATTTGGCCCATTGAAGAATGAGACATTAGGGCAATGAAAAGCGTAAAGAGTGTGGCTTTTAAAGTAGTGTTTTGCATGGATATTGGACTTGAAAAAAGAATAAAAACTTACATTTTACGAAAACTGACGGCACAACCGCCTCCTTTAGCTAAACGTAAATTCAGTGTTGTTTTGTTTGTAACGGTCATTTTTTCTATTGAATACGCCGCAGGATTGGTTTGCCAATCGGCATTCTCGGCATCTCGATAAATGGTAGCTTGATAAGTGGCGCCTTCTTCCAGAAAATTCAAGGGAAGCGCGGTTGTCCGGCTGTTTTCATCAGAAATAGCGCCCAAAAACCAGTTAGGTTTGCCTTTTTCCCGGCGAGCAATGGTGATATAATCGCCAGGTTCGGCCTCTAAAATTTGGGTGTCATCCCAATCTACGGGTACATCCTTAATGAATTGAAAAGCGTCTAAATGTTTATTGAAATTTTCGGGAAAATCACCCGCCATTTGCAGAGGGCTGTACATTGTCACGTACAGCGCCAATTGCTTGGCGAGGGTTGTTTTGACGCGCGTAGTACGGGTGGCGTCGTACTGGTTCAACTGAAAATGAAAAAAGCCGGGTGTATAGTCCATGGGCCCGCCCATCAACCGGGTAAAAGGCAATATGGTTTCGTGCTCGGGCACGAGGCCGAGTTTGGGGGCATTGTTAAACTCATTGCCGCGCGCAGCTTCGTTGGCCAGCCAGTTGGGATAGGTGCGGTGGAGGCCCGTGGGGTGCGCGGGTTCGTGGGCTTCTACCATGATTTTGTACTCCGCGGCTTTTTCGGCGACGCGCTGGTAATGATTGACCATCCATTGACCGTCGTGGTGCTCGCCCCGGGGAATGATTTTGCCGACATAACCCGTTTTGACGGTATTTATTTGGTGGTCGTTCATGTATTTGTAGGCTTTGTCCATCCAGCGTTCGTAGTTGGTGGCCGAGCCAGAGGTTTCGTGGTGCATGATGATTCGGACGCCCTTTTGCCGCGCGTAGGCCGTCAGTTCTTCCAAATTGTAGTCAGGGTAAGGGGTAATAAAATCAAACACATTTTCTTTCCAGTTGCCAAACCAATCTTCCCAACCTTCGTTCCAGCCTTCCACCAAAACACCGTCAAAACCGTGTTTTGCCGCAAAATCAATGTACGTTTTTACGTTGGCCGTGTTGGCCCCGTGTTTTCCGCCCGCTTTCTCCCAAGTGGCTTTCCCCACGTGCATTTCCCACCACATCCCGATGAATTTTTGCGGTTTTATCCACGAAACATCCGTGATTTTGGAAGGTTCGTTCAGATTGAGAATGAGCTTTGAAGCCAAAATGTCGGTCGCTTTATCGCTGACGTTGATGGTGCGCCAAGGCGTTTGAAAAGGCGTTTGCAGATAAGCTTTGTTGCCCACGGCATCAGGTACTAAGTGCGATGTAAGCGTAAACGTTTTTTTTTCCAACATCAAATGCATCACTGGATAGTTGACCAATGCCGCTTCGTGGAGGTTGATGTAAAGCCCCTGAGGCGTTTTGAGCATCAGCGGTGTTTGTATGGCATTGGGGCCGATGACAGACTTGAGCGCGATGTCGGTTTCTTTGGCCGCCGCCGCTACGGCGTTTACTTCGCTGAGTTTGGTGGTGTTATAAAGATATTCGTTGGTGTCATAATCGCCGGGAATCCAGAACGCTTTGTAGTCTCCCGCCAAATTAAACTGGGTCAACTCGTCGGCAACCACAAAATGCGTCAAATTTTCCTGTTTGGGAAATTCGTACCGAAAGCCGATACCCTCGTTAAACACCCGAAAATGTACCTTGACCAACACGCCTGATTTATCCTTCAGGAGTAGGCTGAGGGCTTTATAATGATTTCGAATGCGGTTTACTTCGCCCCAAACGGGCTGCCAAGTTTCGTCGGTCGTGGAGGAATCAACGGATATAATCCTGAATTGGGAAAGGGTAAGTTTGGGCCTGCTCAACGAAAAACCCAGAGAAGATGGCTCGATAAAAGTGTTGTTTTTGTAGCTGACGCGGTACTGTACATTGCCATTTGTAGCCAAGGTGGTGGTTAGCGCAACGAAATGATTTGGAGAGGTAACGGAAATAGATTGCTGTGCTTGCGGCAAAAAAGGGAGTAGAAGCCCCCCGACCACGTAGAGGACAGCTTTAAGGGTAAACGTATTCTTCATTTTATCATAGGTTTTGTTGGTTCATTTTAGACCCTTACCTTGGGTTGGGGATGGTCGCTTTTAAGCGATAGCGCAGCACTACCTTTTTGCCCGATATTTTTTCTAATACGGGTTTCAAAATCAGGTTGGCATTCTGTTTTGTTTGCTCCAAAATGCCCAAATCCAGCGCTGATTTTTGGATTTGTTTTTCGGCCTGTTGGTAGGCTTCTTGTACCAATTTTGCCTCTTCCGTAAAGGCATATTCGGTGTTGTAGACCTTTGATTTTGTATGGTCGATTTTATAGCTACACAACTCCGGCTCAGGCAAATGCACCACGACGGTGTCAGAGGCACTCGTGATGTCGGAGGTGGTGATTTTGGTTAAATCAATGCAGCCGATGGCTTCGCCTTGCACAATCAAAATGGCTTTGGGATTCGGAAACCACTGGAGTTTTTGTTCGTGTTCTACAATGTCCTTAAAATTGTACCTCACCAGCTCCAATTTTCCCATCGCTTGCACCTCTTCAAGCACCATGGCGTGGGTCGTTTCGGTCTCTCCAGCGGCACCGAGTGAAAACCATTTGCCAGTCTTCATACCTTCCCAAACCGAAATGATTCCAACGGTGAAAATCGCAAAAAGAAACAGACGCAGCAACAGACGAAGAACAGCACTCATAAGGGACGGGGATTTGAAAAGTAAAAGTAAGAAAGTTGAACCAAATTGTGACCGACAAACTATTTTCAACTTTTTAAATTTTTTTTTAATATTGATTGTCAGTGTGTTACATTGAAAATAGAGGTGCTTTGTAAAATCTGATAGTGCCTCAGTGCCAAATTTTAGTACCTTTGTATCCCGTAACCAGTCAAAAACTCACTGCTAATCATGGCTGCTAACGGGCAAAAAACCGCAAAATATATCTTCGTTACGGGCGGCGTAACGTCATCTTTGGGAAAGGGCATTATTGGCTCTTCCCTCGCAAAACTCCTTCAATCACGGGGATTGTCGGTCACTATCCAAAAATTCGATCCGTACATCAACGTTGATCCAGGTACACTCAATCCTTACGAACACGGCGAGTGCTACGTCACCGACGACGGTGCCGAAACTGACCTTGATTTAGGGCACTACGAACGCTATCTAAACGTACGTACTTCTCAGGCCAATAACGTCACCACTGGGCGCATCTATTACGATGTCATCATGCGGGAGCGTCGCGGCGATTTTTTGGGGAAAACGGTTCAAGTGGTCCCTCACATCACCGACGAAATCAAAAACCGAATGCTTTTGCTCGGCGAAACTGGCGAGTACGACGTAGTCATTACCGAAATCGGTGGATGTGTGGGCGATATTGAGTCGCTTCCGTTTCTGGAAGCGGTACGTCAGCTGAAGTTCGAATTGGGCGTCAACGACGCGCTTGTAATTCACCTGACCTTGATTCCGTATTTGAGTTCAGCGGGCGAGTTGAAAACCAAACCTACGCAGCACTCCGTCAGGATGTTGCAAGAGTCAGGTATTCAGCCCGACATTCTGGTGTGTCGCACGGAGCATCCGCTCCCGGTCGAAATGCGTAAAAAAATCGCGTTGTTCTGTAATGTTCAGCCTGCATCGGTGATTGAAGCCATGGACGCTTCCACGATTTACGATGTTCCACTTTTGATGAAAAGAGAGAGACTCGACCAACGTGTGCTTTACATGCTAGACATCTACGACGACAAAGACGTAGATTTGGATGCGTGGCAGGTATTTGTCGATCGACTCAAAAACCCCAAAAGTACGATTCGCATCGGCTTGGTAGGAAAATACGTGGAATTACACGATGCTTACAAATCCATCACCGAGTCATTCATTCATGCGGGAGCGGTCAATGAGTGTAAAGTGGAAATAGAATGGATTCACTCTGAGCATCTTACGCCAGATAATGCAGCCGAAAAAATGGCAGCGTTGGACGGAGTACTCGTAGCGCCAGGCTTTGGCGAGCGAGGAATTGAGGGCAAAATCGCGGCGGTGCAGTACGTACGCGAAAATAATATTCCGTTCTTCGGAATTTGTTTGGGAATGCAAATGGCGGTCATCGAATACGCCCGCAATGTGTTGGGCTGGGCCGATGCGCATTCAACCGAAATGGACAGTGAAACCGATCATGCCGTTATTGGGATGATGGAAGAGCAAAAAAGCATTACCAACAAAGGAGGAACGATGCGTTTGGGGGCATACGCCTGTAAATTGCAGCCGCTAACGTTGGCGCATAAAATCTACGGAAAATCAAACATCAGCGAGCGTCACCGCCACCGCTATGAGTTCAACAACCAGTTCCGCAAAGACTTCGAAAAAGCGGGCATGGTGTTGTCGGGAATTAATCCTGAGAATGACTTGGTGGAAGTGATTGAATTGCCGAAACACCCTTATTTTATCGGGGTGCAATACCACCCTGAGCTTAAAAGCACGGTGATGGCTCCGCATCCTCTGTTTGTTCATTTTGTAAAAGCGGCGTTGAACAATGCGAATCAAAAACGCGAAGTGGCTCAATTGCTCGTACCCGAAACCAACGAGTTGGTGGCTGAACAATAGAAGTTTTGGATTTAAAATACCTTAGTACTAAAAAAGCCGATGGTATCATCGGCTTTTTTAGTTGTATAAAATCGGCGGAGTGTCATTTTATCCCTCTTTTTCAAAATAGGTCAGCCAATCCACCCCAATTTTTTCTTGCGTCATGAACCTAACGCCTGGCGGCAAGAGCGGCGACGAAGTGCCTTTCCCGATGGGATTGGGGCTTTTTACAATACGGATTTCGTCAAAACGGCCATCATTCAGAAATGCTTGCAGTAATTGAGAACCGCCTTCCACCAGTACAGATTGAATTTTGCGGTGGTGGAGGTCGTCAAAAAAATGATCGAGGAACATATCATCAAAATTGATTTGTACAAATGTGGTTGCGCCTGCTGCTTCGTTGGTGAAGGCGTTGTAACAAATCGTTTTTTGTGAATTATCAAACAAATGAAGCGCACGAGGCAGTCGTAAGGTGCGGTCAAGCACGATTCGGACGGGATTGTGCCCCGCCCACAGCCGGGCGTTAAGTTGAGGGTTGTCGTTGAGGGCGGTGTTGGTTCCTACCAGAATGGCATCTTCTTGGGTGCGCCATTGGTGACTCAACGTGCGCGATTGTCGGCAACTGATGGCGAGTGGTTGTTTATCTTCGTCGGCGATGAATCCGTCGGCGGTTTCGGCCCACTTGAGAATGACGTAAGGGCGTTTTTTTTCAAAGAACGTAAGAAAGCGGGCGTTGAGTTTGCGGCCTTCTTCGTTCAATACGCCCGTCGTAACGTCAATTCCTGCGTCTCGTAATTTCTGAATTCCTTTTCCTGCCACGAGCGGATTAGGGTCATCGTTGCAAACAACGACTCGTTTTACCTGCTTTTCAATCAATAAATCGGCGCAAGGGGGCGTTTTGCCAAAATGTGAACAAGGTTCAAGGGTTACGTATATCGTAGATTCTGGTAGGAGAGAAGCCGCGTTTTGTGTTAGTGCGTCATTGACGGCGTTGACCTCGGCGTGCCAATCGCCATAGCGTTGGTGCCAACCTTCACCGATGATTCGGTCATTGTGTACAATCACACAGCCCACCATCGGATTGGGACTGACGCTGCCACGCCCAAGCGCCGCCAACTCCAACGCGCGGTGCATGTATACATTATCCAATATTGATAGAGAATCGGTCATCAGACATCATTCGTTTTTGAAGGAGACAAATTAACGAAACAAAAAGCCGGATTAAAAACCGGAACTTTCTACTTTTGCATCCCAACAGGAGCAAGCGTCTCCCTGATTCTCTAATTAATTCAAAAAATGGTTACCACAGTTATCGGCATCGGTCTCCTTGGCGGCTCGTATGCGCTTTCGTTACGGGATAAATACCCAAAAATGCATTTTATCGGGGTGGATGCTTCCGATGTTCACGGTCGTTTGGCGGTAGCCAAAGGCATTGTAGATGAGGTTCTTCCGATGGGAATAGCGATTCCTAATTCCGATTTGGTAGTGCTTGCTGTACCCGTCAATTATATCGTAGAACTGTTGCCGAGAGTATTGGATTTGATTTCTGATACCGCGACCGTGGTAGATTTGGGCTCAACCAAGCAGCTCATCTGTGAAGTGGCCGATGCGCACCCAAAACGCCATCGCTTTGTGGCCGCTCACCCGATGGCTGGAACCGAAAACTCAGGACCTTCAGCGGCGTTTCGGGAGTTGTTGCCCGAAAAAAACGTCATTTTGTGCGATTGTGAAAAAAGCGATGCCGATAGCGTAGCGCTGGTCGAAGCGCTTTTCAAAGATATCGGTATGAAAATTCATTACATGACGCCGGCGGAGCATGATTTGCACTTAGCGTACGTATCGCATTTGAGTCACGTAACGTCGTTTGCCTTAGGATATACGGTGTTGGAAAAAGAACGCGACGAGCAAAATATCTTCGACATGGCGAGTACAGGTTTCAGTTCGACGGTGCGTTTGGCAAAAAGTTCACCCGCGATGTGGGCACCCATTTTTGACCAAAACCGCGAAAATCTTTCGCGGGCGTTGGGAGATTATATTGAGTTTTTGCAACAATACAAAACATTCATTGACGACCGCGACATTAAGGCGAGTGTTGATTTTATGCAGAGAGCCAACGAAATTCGGCGCATCCTGTCGGGTATTGACCGCAAATAATCGGGTTCTCTATAGTTCTTTAGCAAATGTTCGGCGCATAACTCATTAGATTAAGCTATAAACTCGCTTAAATTTGTGACCGACATTTATAAACCATCCTGAATCGAGCCAACCAATCGCTATGACGAATCAATCTGTGAACCGGAATCAAATCCTTGATACTAAAAACGAAGAAGCATTGCTCGGTGGTGGGGCAAAACGCATTGAGCAACAACACAAAAAAGGCAAGCTGCACGCTCGCGAACGGGTTGAGTTGTTGATGGATGCGGGGTCGTTTGAAGAAATCGGCAAGTTTGTCATGCACCGTTGCAAAGACTTCGGTTTAGATAAAGAATATTATTTGGGCGACGGCGTCATCACGGGTTATGGCACCATCGACGGAAGGTTGGTGTACGTATTTGCGCAGGATTTTACGGTTTTTGGGGGCTCATTATCGGAAACCCACGCCGAAAAAATCTGTAAAATCATGGATTTAGCCATGAAAAATGGCGCGCCAGTCATTGGTCTCAATGACTCAGGTGGAGCCCGAATTCAGGAAGGGGTGTTGTCGTTGGCGGGCTATGCCGATATTTTTTACCGAAATACGCTGGCGTCGGGTGTTATTCCGCAGATTTCGGCTATTATGGGGCCGTGTGCGGGTGGTGCGGTGTATTCGCCAGCCATCACGGACTTTATTATGATGGTTGAAAATACCTCCTATATGTTTGTGACGGGGCCAAACGTAGTCAAGACCGTGACGCACGAAGATGTAACTTCGGAAGAACTGGGCGGGGCCATGACCCACGCTACCAAATCTGGAGTGACGCACTTTGTGAGCGCCAACGAGGTGGAGTGTATTGCTGATATTCGCCGACTCTTGAGTTATATTCCCCAAAATTGTGAGGAAGACGTGCCCATGCTTCCGTATACGGGTGGGGATGAAAAACGCCTTAAACTGAACACACTGATTCCAGAAAATCCCAACCAGCCCTACGACATGCGCGAGGTGATTGACGAAATTGTGGACGCGGGCAGTTTTTGGGAAGTGCACAAATATTTTGCCGAAAATATCGTCGTGGGCTTTGCCCGTTTGGGTGGCCGTAGTATCGGAATTGTAGCCAATCAGCCCGCGGTTTTGGCGGGAGTTTTAGACATTGATTCCAGTACCAAAGGGGCGCGGTTTGTGCGTTTTTGTGATAGTTTCAACATCCCTCTGCTGGTGTTGGAAGATGTGCCCGGCTTTTTGCCTGGGACCGATCAGGAATGGAACGCCATCATCACCAACGGCGCCAAGCTGCTGTACGCATTCTGCGAAGCAACGGTGCCGCGCGTAACGGTCATTACCCGCAAAGCCTACGGCGGAGCTTACGACGTGATGAACTCAAAACACATCGGTGCGGATATGAACTACGCTTGGCCGACGGCCGAAATCGCTGTGATGGGGGCAAGTGGAGCGGCGGAGATTATCTTTAAAAAAGAGATTGCTGAAGCAGAAGACCCAGCGGCCAAATTGCAGGAAAAAGTACAGGAATATACCACAAAGTTTGCCAACCCGTACCGTGCGGCGCACAGGGGCTACATTGATGAAGTAATTTATCCCGAACAGACCAGAGAAAAACTAATGCGAGCGTTTAAAATGCTTGAAAACAAAGTGGCAACCCTTCCCAAGAAAAAACACGGAAATATCCCATTGTAGCATTCTGAGAAAAGGGAAATCACTCCAACGGCTGACTGAAAATCAAATTTGCGGTTTCTTGGCTGCATGAAACTCTGTCGGGTATTTGGTTTTCAGCTTTCCGGGGGTGATTTTGTATCTCTTTTTAAACACCATTATGAATTTAATGGGTTCAGAGTAACCCAACAATTCCGAAACCTCTTTGACCGAATACTCCTCATTTTCAATCAAAACTTTTGCCTGCTTTAGTTTTTGTGTTTTAAAGTACTGATAATAAGGTTCTTGGTAAATTTTCTTAAAGATTGTCTTAAACTTAGAAGGGCTAAGCCCTAGTCGTTCAGAGGCTTCTTGAACCGAGGGGATTTTGTTGGTGATATGACTCGTGACCTCCTTATGCAGGCTTGACAACTGCTCAATAATACTCAAATTTACCTTTTTAACGGGCGTAGGGAGGGATTTTTGAGAAGATGAAAAAATATTGTCGGCGTCTTTTTTATCTTGAAAACAACTGAATGAAATTTCTCTTTGTAAGAGAAGATGAAAGACTGTTTCCGCATCTTTCTTTAAAATTCTAATTTCTAACGTTGGACTCTCTCCATCGTTATTTGTTAATTCTTCAGAGGGTAAAGCGCTCATTCTAATTGATGGCAGTTAGAGGTTAAATGAAAAATTACCATGTTTTTCTTCATCGTTGAGTAGTAATTTTTTTTCATTCTGACTCGCTTGCTAATACTGTTTCAGTGATGTTTTGTATTTTAAACGGCATTTTTAGTGCCACATTCAATGTACAAAACGACTTAATAGAATTATTTATGGTTATCTACTTTTTTATTTAATCATCTGAGTCACATACAAAAACATTTAAAATAATCAAGTTATTAACTTGTTTGAATATCTACTGGGATATGAATTCTGTTTGTACTCCTGCGCTGTTGAAGCAAATACAATGATTAGATGGTTATTTTGTTTATTTTAGTGATGAAAATTTAGAATATATCTAAAATTAAACAAAATTACTTTAATTTGTCTCAAAGGTATATTTTTTAATTGCTTTCAAAAAAAGAATTTTCCCCAAAAATCTAATTATGTTTAATCTAATTAAACATAATTAGGGCTTTGAACATCGTAGTAAGAGACTCTCCCGAGGTTATTGGGTGAACTAACGTAAAATTTGAATCGCGCTATAAAAGTCAAAAACATGAATACAATCCCTATGAAGGAACGAAATTAAAGAATAGGGCAAGTAGATAGGTCAGCGTCTTATCAGTTTCTCATCAATACGCTGCAATACATCGGCTCTGAGGGTGCGACTGAGCGGAAGTTTTTCGTTGCCAATGTGTACCTCATTGCCTTCGATACGGTCAATCTTGGCAATGGGAACAAGGTAAGATTTATGAATCTTGACAAATTGCTCGGTAGGTAAATACTCCTCCAAACCCTTCATTGTCAGGTAGGTGATGTATTTTCGTTGGGTGGTCTGAATGATGATGTAGTTTTCTAATGCCTTGACATATAGTAAATCACGTAGTTCTATACGCTCAATGTTGCCGTCGCATTTTACAAAAAAGTAGTCAATCGTCGGCGACGAAGCTTTGTTTTTTTGCTCAAAGAGCGCCTTGGCCTTTAGGGCGGACTTCAGAAAACGGTCAATCGAAATCGGTTTTAGTAAATAATCCAACACGTCCAATTCAAATCCTTCGATTGCATAAGTTGGATAGGCCGTGGTGATAATAACCACAGGCGGATTAGTAAGCTTTTTGAGTAATTCGAACCCGCTCATTTGGGGCATTTCAATGTCTAAAAATAGTAAATCCACCGAATATTGTACCATTAGATTAATGGCTTTTAAAGGGCTTTCGGCTTGACCAACAAGCTGCAACCAGTCAAATTCTTCGATATATTCCCGTAGGATTTTACGGGCTATGGGTTCGTCATCCACAATAAGACAGTTGATTTTCATAGGGCGTTTTCGGAATTTATAACACAATACTTAATTCAACGCTAAATACATCGCTCTCCTCAGAAATTTTCAGTGAGTGGTGCTGAGGATAGAGTAATTCGAGGCGGCGTTTTACGTTGGCAATCCCGATACCTCCTGAGCCATAAATTGGGTTTGTAGGGTGCTGATTTTTGGAATTTTCACACTTGAAAATTAAAAGGTTTTCGTTTCTAAAAAGTTGAATATCAATATGATTGTGTTTGTTTTCGTGGTTGCTGACATACTTAAACGCATTTTCTACAAAAGGTGAAAAAAGCAGAGGAGCTACTGTGATGCCAGTGATATTTTCGTTGGGAGTAAAATGTACGTTGAGATTGTCATTTTTTCGTAATCTTTGCAGAATAACGTAATTTTTTAAGTAGTCGATTTCTTTTTCAATGGACACTTTTTCTACGTTACATTCATACAATTGATAGCGCAATAAATCTGAAAATTGCAGGACGAGTTGTCGCGCTTCGGGGTTTGTTTTGTGGATAGAGCCGTAAATCAGGTTGAGCGTATTGAAGACAATGTGCGGATTTATCTGCGATTTTAGATACTGCAATTCGGTGGCTAATTGTTCATTTTTGATTTTTTGGACTATTTCTCGCTGATAAAACCATTCTCGACTCAGCCATATTGCCATGCTGAAAATGGCGTAAAAAACGGCAATAGATACGTTGTAAAATGCATTGGTGAGCAGCGACCGCCGCTCTATATCCCCCAAAACATATCCGTAGAGATACATATCGTGCAGATTTTTGAGTACTACATATCCCAAAACAACGCCTGAAAGGGTCAGAAAATACAATCCATATCGTTTGTTGTTAAAAAAACGAGGAATCAATACCCATAAATTGCCGTAGATAACCCCCGCCAAAAGAATGTTCCGGACCAATAACTCACCCACAAAATCACCGAAACTCAATTTATAGATGATATAACTCCGATTGTAGGCATGGAAAGAAATGGTTGCAATCCAAAAGAGAACATGGTCGAGGCGGTATCTGAAGAATTTTTCCATGGTGAAAGTTAGGAAATTAGGGTATTCAGAAACAAAAAAGTTACGTCAAACGATAAAAAGACGTGACATCAAGAATTTTCAACCTGTTACCAAACTATTTTCATTGATACGCCTTGTTTTTGTTGATTTGAATTGTCAAACACAGCGGGATAAAGATATGAAATGGCAACTTATATGGGTGTATTTATTGGCAGCGCTGACTACGGTTGCCCATCCAGGTATCGGCATAGTTCAAAACTCAAAGGGTGAGATTTTTTACACGGATACCGAGCGTATCTGGAAAGTTTCGCCCGACGGAAACTCGAAAACGCTAGTTGTTCCCAATGTGCATACCCACGAACTCTACATGGATGCCCAAGATAATCTTTACGGTGAACATCTGTGGTACGAAGGAGAAACAACAAATAAATGGGGGCATTATGTCTGGAAATACGATGCGAGAGGGAAGTTTAGCAAAGTGCGCCCTGCTGCCGAAGGTTTTTTGCGAAATTATAGCTTTGTGCGTGATACGGCAGGCTGTATGTATTGGCTGGTGAGCAGCAAAAACGGCAGCGATTGGATGAAAATGTCGCCCAACCAAAAAATTGAATGGCTTGCCACGGTGCCCACCAAAGATGTGCGCAGTCAGTTTTGTGGCAAAGACGGTACTTTTTATTACGTTGACGACAACGATTTGTGCAAGATAGTGGGAAATAAAGCCCGAGTGGTGGCGCTGGATTTAGACGGAATCACGGGCGAAGACCCGAAACGAAAACCGAACAACAGCATTTATGGGGTGTGGGATGACCCTGTGGGTAACGTTTACATAGCCGTAACCTCTAAAAAAATGGTTAAAAAAGTAACCTGTGATGGTCGGGTGTTCGTGGTGTATAAAAGCCCTTTTAGTTGGATGCCTACGGGTGGGGTTGTTGACAAAAAAGGTAATCTTTGGATTTTGGAAACCAATCAATTGAATGTTGTTCGTGTGGTAAAGTCTTAAAAATTAGCCTAATGAAGAAAGTATTTTTTTTATTCGTAACATCTTTGTCAATGTTTATTAACGGCTATTCACAAACATCGTCCATATTTGGCTTTTTTGTGGGAAGTAGCCCGTGCGGAAACGTAATCAGGCCGTTGCTGAATATGCCCTTAACGGCCGAATGTGAATTTACCAAATGGAAAATCATGCTCCATCAGGATTCAGCTACGCGGGCTCCCACCACCTTCAATATAAGCTGTGTCTATGGAATAGGGCAGCCAAACACTTCTGGATTTGTGGGGGGCGGAACCAAAGTAGAAATAGCAGGAAAATGGGCCATCGTAAAAGGTTCGAAGACAGATTCGGAAGCGGTAGTGTATCAATTAAATCCAGACCAGCCCGAAAAGTCGGTGTCGTTTGTGAAACTGGAGGACAACGTTATCCACTTGTTATACAGTGACAAAAGTTTGATGATTGGCAATTCAGGTCAAAGTTATACCTTCAATAAAATCAAAAACAGACCATGAAAAAGCTGCTCTTTTTTTTCCTTTTAGGCATAGCGTCGGCGGAGGTTGGTGCCCAAAATGTACCGTCGTCCATCACCTCAACGCGGGTTTTTGCGACGGGAGCGGGCGTGATGGGGATTTTTGAGGGAAGGTGCCCGTGTCAGGAATTGGCAACACTTCTAAAGGCGTCGGTATCGGCCGAATGTTTTAAGACCAAATGGTCGCTTACGTTGCTTCAAGACCCGCAAACGCGGCAACCTACTACTTATGAATTGGACGGGAGTTTTTACCGAGCCAATCGTCGTAAAGGAAGTTGGTCGATTGTGCAAGGCACAAAAAATGACCCCAACACGGTGGTTTACCAACTGGAATCCGACAATCCCGACGAAACTGTTTATCTAATGAAAGGTGATGAAAATGTCCTTTTTTTTCTGGATAAAAATAAAAACCTGTTGGTCGGAAATGAGCTGTTTAGTTATACGCTCAACCGTGTTGAACGAAAAATAAAAACTGATTAACTGCATTTTAAACTTCCTTCCTATGAAAACACAACGATTTGCGCTGTTTATGTGCCTGCTCAATGTAGGTCTACTGTTTTTTCTTGCCGCCAAGCCGCGCCATGAAGTGTACGAAAAAATCACGGTTCGAGCGTTTGAATTGGTGGATAAAAAAGGCGTAGCCCGCGTCTCTATTCAATCCTACGACGACGGAGAAGTGGTTTTTAGAATGAAGGATGCCAAAGGCGCCATACGCGTAAAAATGGGGGCAGGTGAAGCTGGCTCAGGCTTGGTTCTTTTAAATGATGCCACCGAACCTGGAATTCATGCCTTGGCCCAAAAGAAAGGCACTAGCATTACGATGACCGACAAAGACGGGAAGAAGAAAGCGCTGTAAATTTTATTTGGGGCTTCATGCAACACTTTAAAAAAATCCCACTCTTTGCTGTAACTAATTTTAAAAAGGAGAGTATCCACCATAAAGCCATTTCTCATAACCACTAAATACAGCCATACCAACCCAATTCACAGCCAACTACTCTAAACAATGAAACAGCTATTCTTACTAGCCCTTTGCATGGGGCTGATGGGGACTTCTTTTGCCCAAAAATCAAAAATTACGGGTTTCGTCCTTGATTCCACCGCCCGCAAACCCGTTGAGTTCGCCACCGTTGCCCTGATGAAAGACACCAAAATCGTGGAAGGTACAACGTCTGATGTAACAGGAAAGTTTACGTTTTCAAAAGTGTCAGAAGGGGTCTATCAAGTAAAGATTACGTTTGTGGGGTACAAGGACAAAACCCTACTGAATGTGGCCGTTACAGCCGACAATGACTTGGATTTAGGCGTTTTGCCGTTTGCGCAGACAGCCCAACAACTCAACGAAGTAACGGTGGTGGAACAAAAAGCATTGTTTGAAGACAGGCCCGACCGTTTGGTGTATAATGCTGAAAAAGACATCACCATTAAAGGCGGAAATGCGGGCGATGTGTTGCGCAAAATTCCTTCGATTGCGGTAGATTTGGACGGTAATGTGGAATTGCGCGGAAGTTCCAACATCAAGGTGTTAATCAACAACAAACCTTCTAATTTGATGGCCAAGAGCATTGCCGAAGTGCTCAAACTCATTCCCGCCGACGACATCAAACAAATTGAGGTAATCACCTCGCCGTCTGCTAAATACGATGCCGAAGGAACCGCAGGAATCATCAATATCATTACCAAACGGAACAATTTACAAGGCATCAACGGAAAAGCAACTACGTCGTTTGGCCGCTGGAATGACAATTACAACGGCTCGCTCAATTATCGCAAAAAAAGCTTTGGAATTTCGGCCCGGGGTGGTTTCAACAAATGGCGAAATTTGGGAGAAAATTACACGAGACGAGTCACCACCGTTGAAAATTATAAAACGGAATTGCTTCAAAATACCTATTTCAGAGGCGGCGGCGAAAACATGAACGGGACCATTTCGGCAGAGTGGGACATTGATTCCCTCAATCGCCTGAGTGCCGGACTCAATTTTTACGATGGCAAAAATGCCATGAACTTCGATTACATCAACAATTTCACGAGCAGCAGCGAAAAAACGCTTTTTACCCGAAAATTGTATCGTATCTACGACTGGGACGGCGGCACGCTGAATGTAGATTACAACAAGACGTTCAAAAAGCCGAAAAAAGAGTTTAATGTGCTGACGATGTTTTCCAAAGAAGCCGAAGACAGTTATTATAATCTCGACCAATTGAATGCCGAAAACGCCGTCTACTACCGCGAAAAAAGCCCCAACGCCAGTCGAAACTACGAAGGAACGGTGCAAATTGATTTTACAAATCCGTTGGACAGCGTCAGCACCTTGGAAATGGGAACAAAAGCTATTTTACGAAACGTAAAAAGTGATTATCGCGTAGCCACGGCCCTCGACGGTTCTTCCAATTTTACGGATGTACCCGCTTTGGCCAATGTATTTGACTATAATCAGCAGGTGGCCTCTACCTACATTGCCTATTCGCGTACTTCCAAAAACAAATGGGGAATCAACGCCGGGGCGCGGTATGAGCACACGTTTATTCAGGCCGCTTTTTTGTCGGGAACCGTGCCGTTTTCTAATAATTACGGCAATATCATTCCCAACGTCAGTTTGTCAAGAAATCTGCCTAAAAACCAGAAATTGAAATTGAGCTATTCACAACGTATTCAGCGCCCGATGTTGTGGTTTTTGAATCCGTACGCCAACGCCAGCGAGCCGAAAATGACGTATTCAGGAAACCCGTATCTGAAACCCGAACTCACCCATAGCGCCGAAGCCAGCTACAACGTATATATCAAAGAGTCGTCGGTCAATGCGGTGTTTTTCATGCGCCAAACCAACAACGCTCTGGAACGTATCCGCACCGTTGACAGCGAAGGCAATGCCAATATTACCTTTCAAAATATCGCGCAGAATATTTCTTACGGACTTACTTTGAGCGGAACGGCCAAAATCAAGAAGAAATTTTCAACCAATGGCTCATTCAACCTCTATTATAACGTATTGAATAGCCCCGCTTTGCAGGCAAGCAATGCCAACTGGATGTACCGTGTCAACCTGAATTCAACCTATGATTTCGGTAAAGGTTTCAAAGCGCAGTTTTTCGGGTTTTTCAATTCTCCGCGCGTGATGTTGCAGGGGAAAATGAGTGGCTATGCCTATTATAACATTGCTTTACAGAAAGAAGTATTGAAGAAAAAAGGCTCAATCAGTGCCGGATTGGATAACTTCTTTGCTCCTTTTATTGAACAAAAAATGTCGTTCTCTTCCCCCACTTTTGTGCAGGAAGGCGGCAGTAAATTCTTTAATCGCGGCTGGAGAGTCAGTTTTTCGTATGAATTCGGTAAAATGACCAACGCGCCCCAACGCCAGAAAAAGAGCATCAATAACGATGATAAGAAGGGTGGGGAGAATTAAACTTCCCGCCATTTTTAAAGTTATCGGCTATACACATTATTTCTGATTCTTAAAGTCGGTAATGGTATGTCCAACTGCCCGTCTGGAGTCATAACGATATACTCCATCAAATGAGCCAAACCAAATACTGCCATCATTCGCTTCTAAAATCCCAAACAGGTTGAGTGATTGGGTTATTTCAATGACCGTTGGCTTTTTACCGGAGGATGACTTTTCATCATAACGAGAAAGTACCCAAATTCCATTCACATTTTTTCCACTGGTCCAAATGTTCCCTTTTTTATCTTCGTAAACATAACCAACAAAATTCTCGGTGAAAGTGGTAGATGTACTGCCGTCATAGCGCCAAAGGCCATCGCTTCCTCCAAGCCAAATATTGCCTTTTTTATCTTCGATGATAGACCAAACATTCCTAAAAGTGCTGCCGTTCACAGTAAAAATTGTAAATATTTTTCCATCATAAATGCAGGCATTGCCTCCTGTGCCAAGCCACAACTTCCCTGTTTTGTCTTCAATAATAGAACTAATCCAATTATCGGGCAGTCCTCCTTTAGTTGTGAAATTTCGAAAAGATTTTCCATTATAACAACTTGCTCCACTGCTGGTACCGAACCAAATATTGCCGGTTCTATCTTCATACATACAAATAATCTGATTACTGGGAAGTCCGTCCTCGGTGGTGAAATGTTGAATGGATTTCTCAACCGGATCGTAATAGTAAGCACCTGAGCCATTATTACCGAACCAAAAATTTCCCTTTCTATCTTCTAACACAGAAAAGAAGCGATTGGGACTCAAGTCGCCTGTGATATTGGTAAACGATTTTCCAACTGTCTGGTTGGAATCGTATCGAATAATCCCTTCGTTTGAAGCAAGCCAAATGTTTCCTTTTCTATCTTGCCTGATGGTACGAACCGATGTGTTAGGTCCGTAAGAGGTGATTACGCCTTTGTTTTTGTACTCGGTATGACCGGTTGGTAATTCAGTTTTGTTTTGTGCGTTACAGAAACTGCAAAAAACAAACATCAGCAACGGAGCAACTGATTTTGCGTATTTTATCATCATTCCTTTTTGATTTTCAACAAACCTACCGGTTTTATGCTGAGCTTTTGTTAAGGACTTGTTAATGAAGATTAACGAAGAGTAAAAGTTTTTTGGGACAACCCGGAAATGCTCATTTTAGACATGATGTAGTTTGAATTTTTGCCCAATCCCTGAAAGTAGCGTTTTTATGATTAACGTTTTCTATATACCCTACTGTGTCGACAGTCTGTTTTCGCAGGGTCTCTCATGCCAGAGGTATTTCACCTGAATAAGGAGTATTAAGTGAGCTATTTTATTGCAGTCAATTTTTGATTAGAAATTTATCTTCTTCTACTTATAAAGCATTAAATTGACGATTTATTTTATCCCCTGTACTTACTGTTTTTTACGCTAAAATACCCACATCAATGACTGGCTGTCGATTAAATAAGTATTATAAATTGTTGACACTTGCCACTTTGGGCTTAGTAATAACTCTTTCCTGCTCAAAAGATATGCCGACTCCAATAAATTCTACTATTCCAAATCAAATCCTACCCAACATAATACCCAAAGGCAATGAAAAGTATCTACAAGAAAGCTCCGATTATATCTATAACCAGGAAAAAGTAAGAACGTATGAACTGATTATTAAAAACGATGACCTGTCAAAATTAGATTCCGACCCCGCCAAAGAAGAATATGTAGAGGCCGCTTTGATATTTGAGGGTGATACTATCAGTCCGGTTGGTGTGCGTTACAAAGGTTCGATTGGGGCTTTTGCAGGCTGTTTGTCGAACCCTGATTGGGCGAACCCTTCAGGACAAAAAACGTGTGAGAAGCTCAGTATGCAGATAAAAATCAATTGGAAAGACCGTAAAGAACGTTTTTTCGACGTAAACAAACTTCAATTCCATGCGCAAAACTATGATAAATCGCAGCTCCGTGAACGCTTGGCCTATTGGCTTTTTGCCCAAATGGGGGTTCCTTCTCCTCGCTCGGTTCATGCAAGGTTGCTGATTAATAATAAATATTCGGGTTTATACGGTCTAACCGAAGAAATTGATAATCGCTTTGCCAAGTATTTTTATAAGCAAGGAAATGGTAATATCTACAAGGAAGTTTGGCCGGTAAAAGCCAACGGCGAACTCCAGGCGGATAATGCTTTTATAGACGCCCTAAAAACCAATGAGGCGGAAAAAGATATTAATTTAATCAAAGAATTTAGTCAGGCAATTGCTGCTTCTAACGCATCAACGGGCAAAGAAGTGATAAGAGAATACATGAAAATCGACGAAATAATGTCTTATATTGTGGTAGACAGAGCAATCAGGCACGACGATGGCCCATTTCATTGGTATTGCAGCAATGAAATGGTAAATTCTTGTGTAAATAAGAATTTTTACTGGTTTGAAGACAAAAAAAACAGAAAAATGCATCTCATTCCATGGGATATGGACGGCACTTTTGAGCATATAATCAGAAATGCTAATGATAATACGGCGTTAGCCGATAAATGGGGAGAAACATCGAAAGACTGTTTGCCTTTTACAAGTGGAAGCAGTACCCTAAAACAGCGTTCGGCCGCTTGTGATAAGCTAACAGCGGCATGGGTAAGTTTTGATTCAGAATATAATTTTATTAAAAATCGGTTCCAGACTAATTTCGTTGCAAACAATAAAATGCTTTCTCAGTTGGATATTTGGGCAAAACAAATTGAGCCTTTCATTACTGAGGCCGATAATATTCATAATAGATATATTATGAACGCAGTCAATAAAAAAACGACTACAGTTCTTGTTTGGGAAAATGCAACAAATACATTGAGAAGTCAGGTAAAAGCTATTCAATGATTTTTATTCACTACTAAATATAGCTTTCAAAACTTCCAAGTGCCTATTTAAATCTTGGCTTATTCAATTTTTATAGTAGATGTACTGATTTAAACACTGGCTTATTGCGATACACTTTTGCGTGTTCTATCTATTCTAATCAACATAAAATAATCAAAAAATCGGCAAGCCCTTCCTCCGGTGCATTTTGTAGTTTCTATCCCCGGGCAATCCTGCTTCAAAATTCACTAAAACTAATTGCGTATAAAGTAGCATGTCAAGGAATTCTGACATCTCACCTAATAAATTAGCTCATGTTCAGCCATTTTTTTTGGTTTGTATCAGAAAACCAACACGATACGGCCATGAAAAACCTTCTTATTTTCTCAATTTTGCTTTTTGTAGGTGTGCTTTCTCAAGCCCAAAAAGTGGGCGACAGCTGTGAAGATTGCGAAATGATGTTTGAAGGAATGCCGAAAACACTATCTTGGCAAACCACTATCGCTGATGCCAAAGAAGCGGGTGAGCGCATGGAAATCAGCGGTAAGATTTACCAAGCTGATGGCAAAACCCCCGCGACTGATGTAATTTTGTACGTGTATCATACCGATGTAAAGGGAGAATATACACCCACCGCCACGCAGGTCCATGCCCGTCGGCATGGGCATCTGCGGGGCTGGATAAAAACCGACGCACAGGGAAGGTATCAGTTCAGTACCATTCGTCCGGCGGCGTATCCAGGTCAAAAGTTTGCGGCGCATGTGCATCCCATCATCAAAGAAACCGCCAAGAATGAATATTGGATTGATGAATATCAATTTGAAGGTGATTCACTATTGACCCAAAAAGACCGCTCAAACGCCCAGAACCGAGGTGGGTCGGGTATTATCAAATTGACCAAAAATGAACAAGGAGTTTGGATTGGCAAAAGAGACATTATTTTAGGGAAGAATATCCCGAATTATCACTAGGCGTTTTGCGTTACCAAAACAGTAAACCAAAACGCTTTTTGTATGAATCCAAACGAGTTTCTACTTTTCGCTTTTGCGACCTTAATGCTTAATCTTACGCCAGGCTCCGACATGATTTACGTGGCCACGCGCAGTACTACTCAAGGAATTCAAGCGGGTATTGTATCGGCTTTGGGTATCGCAGGTGGATGTTTGGTACATACTTTTGCGGCGGTTTTGGGGCTTTCGGTGCTGATTGCTGAGTCGGCGGTGGCGTTCAATATTGTCAAGTTTCTGGGAGTGGGGTATTTGTGCTATTTAGGAATT
Source organism: Runella aurantiaca (assembly GCF_003339505.1). Classification (GTDB taxonomy): domain Bacteria; phylum Bacteroidota; class Bacteroidia; order Cytophagales; family Spirosomataceae; genus Runella; species Runella aurantiaca. The sequence continues at coordinate 30,988 of NZ_QPIW01000012.1, read as the reverse complement.
ACGTCTTTATTGAGCAAAAATACCCTGTCAACCCAATCATCTCTGGAATCTACACCTTTAAAAAAAATATTTTGGCAGGGAGTTTATACCAACGTGCTTAACCCCAAAGTGGCGCTATTTTTTCTGGCTTTTTTGCCCCAATTTGCCGACGTTCATTCCGAAGATTTCAAGTGGCAGGTATTGGTGTTGGGTATTTGGTTTAACGTTTCAGGAACGCTGGTAAACGCGGCCGTGGCGGTATTTTTTGGGAAAGCAGGAAGGTATCTAAACCAACTACCTCATTTTTCTCGCATCCAAAACAAGGTGACGGGGGCTATGATGTTGGGTTTGGGAGTTTATCTGGCCTTTGCCAAACGGTCAGAATAGAGCTGGCAGTTTATAGTATGACAGTAGGCAGTGTCAACGAATCAATGTTAGATTGGTTTTAACCTAAGCTAACTGTTTACTGCCTACTGTAGACTGCATTTGTATCAAATTAATCTTCGTCTTCTTCGTCGCTGGTGAAAGAATACAGCGTTGTATCCAATTTCAGACGACCGTGGTTAAAGTCTTCGATAAATTTCGTAATCACTTCGTCGGTAACGGCCTCGATGTTGAGACAAGCGTCTAAGCCTACGCCATATTCAAATTCTGGCTCAATTTCCAAATGTTCTTTGACCTTTACTTCCTCTTCTTCCTCAATGGATTCGATAAGTTCGGTGATGAGTTCTTCGGCCTCTTCTTCCACGGCAGGGCTGATTTTATAGCCGGGAGCGCGTTCGTCCAATGGCAGGTAATCAGGATATACTTTTTGGGCTTGTTCTACCGCTTTTTCGTACACCAAACTGCTGTGGTGCAGGCGCAACGTATAAATGATGGCATCATAAATAACTTCCTGACCTTTATAACTACCTACAAACTGGACGTGGGCCAATTCGCCATTTTCGGAGGTACTGACATCTTCATCGTCGCAATGAATGAAGTTGGTGCCTGCTTCTTGGCACTCTTCCTTTAATAATTTGATTTCCTCGGGGTTATATCCTTCATTCATGATCGCAATCTGATTTTAATGATGAGTAAGAGTTGGTAAAGTAACCGAATCATTACTGAAAATCAAAGAATAGTTGGCAAATTTGGGACAAATAAGCCGAATGTATGACCGAACAATTTTTCAAAAACCGGCTCAAAGTAGTCGAATTGGCCAGCGTTTTGGCGGGGCCTGCCGTGGGGATGTTTTTTGCCGAATTGGGCGCAGAAGTGATAAAAATTGAGAATAAAAAAACGGGTGGCGACATGACACGTTCTTGGAAACTACCCACCGAAGATTCCTCTTCTTCGTATTCGGCCTATTACGCAAGTGTCAACTGGAATAAAAAGATCTATCTGCTTGATTTAGAAGATGCTGATGACCGTGAGCAAGTGTATGGATTGCTTCAGAATGCCGATATTGTGATTAGTAATTATCGAACAACCGTCGCCGAAAAATTGGGGGTAGATTATCCAACGCTTTCCCAAATCAATCCAAAATTGATTTTTGCGCAGCTCAATGCCTTTGATGATCACAGCGAACGTCCCGCATTTGACGTGGTACTGCAAGCCGAAGCGGGTTTTTTGTACATGAATGGCGAAGCGGGCGGGCCGCCCGTCAAAATGCCCGTTGCGCTGATTGATGTGTTGGCAGCACATCAGTTGAAAGAAGGAATATTGTTGGCGTTGTTGCGTCGTACCCAAACGGGAAAAGGAGCTTATGTGGCAACTTCTTTGTTTGACTCGGCCGTGGCGTCGTTGGTCAATCAGGCGACTAATTGGCTCATGGCCACCCACATTCCTCAACGGATGGGCACGCAACATCCCAATATTGCCCCTTACGGCGATATGTACACTTGCAGCGATGGAAAAGCGATTTTATTGGCCGTTGGCACCGAAAAGCAGTTCAGAAATTTGTGTCAAGTGCTGGATTTATCAGAAATTTTAACGCAGCCCTCATTTAGTTCAAATGTGGAACGGGTCAAAAACCGAGCAGCATTGAATGCAAAACTGGCCGAGAAAATTTCGGTTGTTGATGCTGCCTCATTGCTTCAGCAACTGGAAGTTGCATCTGTACCCTCCGCCGCCATTCGTAACATGCAAGAAGTATTTGAATTGGCCGCGGCGCAGTCCATGATTTTGGAAGAAACGCTGCCCGACGGGACGGTCAGTAAGCGGGTAAAAACGGTAGCGTTTGAGATGGATGAACGTTGAAAAACGTTGCCAGAATATTATTTTTTGAACAACTGATGAAGCCCCCACACCTGCGGAATCAGCAGTTGGCTTTCATCATTGTAGATGATAAAATCAGCGATTTTATGGCGCTCTTCGTCAGAAATTTGACGGGCTATAATGTCGCGGACTTCTTTTTCTGAGCGTTGAGGGTCACGTTGCAGCACGCGGGCTACGCGTAGGTCGGCGGGGGCATAAACCACAATCACTTGAGCGAGGGCGTTGTTTTGGCCCGCTTTGGCCATAATGGCCGCTTCTTTGATGAGGTAAGGCGCGTTGGTGTTGTGCTCGACCCATTTCTGCGTATCTTCACTCACCCGAGGATGTACGATAGCGTTTAGTTTTTGCAACAGCGGAGGATTCTGAAACACTTGACTCGCCACCCAAGCGCGGTTGTAACTGCCGTTTGGTAAATAGGCCTCGCTACCCAATAACTCAGTAACGGCGTTTTTGAGAGTAAGGTCGTGATTAAGCAACCATTTGGCGCGGTCGTCGGCGGAGTATACAGGGATGCCCAAAGCCGAAAAAATCCGACAAACAATGCTCTTGCCCGAGCCTATACCGCCTGTGATACCGATTTGGAGCATTTCCAATGGAGGGTTGATTTACGATTTTAAAAATCGAAGGTAGTCAGTCTGCCGTTTGAAATAAGTCTATTTCTTTTTTGATTTTTTGCCGCCCGACTTGGATTTTGGCGTTGGAGTCGTTTTTTCTTCCGTGGTTGGGGAAGAAGTTGGGGGGATGTTGCCGAATAACTCCGCTACTTCAAAACTCACAAAAACACGGTCGGTGCTTGCTTTCAAGAGGGGAGATTGGGGATACCGGATGGGCAGCTCTTCATCGTAATTACCCCTTATTTTTTGGGCGGGTACCCGTACCAAAATAGTGTCTGCAATATCGCTTACCAACGAAGTTGGGCCGTCAAACGTGACCGTTGTTGGGCGGAGATTGATGAAACTTGATACCACAAATCGCGGCGAGAGTTGCAATCCGGCACTGTCTACTCTCAGCACCGTAGTTTTGATCATTCGTTCTTCAAAATCCAAGCGATTTACATCCAGCATCACGTTGCTGATTCGCACATCTTTCACTTGTTCGTGCATGATGGCGGTCAATGCCGCCGGATTGAGGGTTTGGGTAGCAAGCGGGTTGAGAATGGGATACTGAACGGGCGAAACTGTAAAAGGAAGTGATTTTCGCAGCAACATCCAGCCGTTTCCAGTGAGCGTAGCGCTGACGCTTTTGGGAAGGGGCGTAATGGGAATATAAAGCGAATCGTTGTAGGTTAAATTAATGGGGTACTGGACCCGAAGAGTATATCCATCTTTGTTAAGCTCATTGAAAAGCCAAATAATCGTAGCCGCCACCAAACTAAACAGGATGATGCGGCTACGAGAAGGTTGGGATGAAAGGGGAATCTGCGCCACTTGATGTCAATTAGGATGCACTTGTACCTGCCAAACGCGAAACGGATGATTTCTCGAATTTCATTTTTGTGCCTTTGCTGCCGTCTACTTCAAGCGTAACGGTCGTTTCGTATACGGATACTACCGTACCGTGCAAACCGCCGATTGTAACTACTTCGTCTCCCTTTTTTAGTTCTTCCAAAAATTTCTTTTGGTCTTTCTGCTTCTTTTGCTGAGGGCGAATCATGAAAAAGTAAAATACACCAATGATACCCGCCCAAAGAAGGAGTTGGTAAATCATGGAAGATTGGCCGCCGGCCTGTAAAAAAATGCTGTTGAGCATGGGTTTATGATTAGGGTTAAATAAAAGGTTTGTCGTTGGTTTTTAGAGCGAACTGGTGGTCACTGAATCTTTAGCGGCTTCAACGTCGGCTTTGAACTGAATATCCGTCGTTGCTGGATTGGTATTGGCAAAAATCGTGACTGTTTTAAACTGTTGCCCCTGTTTGCCTTTACTGTTGAACCGAACCAAAATGGCACCTTCATCGCCTGGGCCTATGGGTTGGCGGGGCCACTCGGGGATGGTACAGCCGCACGAAGCGCTCACGTTGTTGATGATGAGCGGAAAATCGCCTACATTCTTGAATTTAAACGTGTGTTCTACTTGAGCGCCTTCTTTAAGAGAACCGAAGTCAACATTTTTAATGTCTTCCGCAAATTCAAACTTTGGAAGTTTATCATCCAGGTTGCTCGTGGCGTTTTTATCCTGATTGCTTCCGCAGGATAAAAGAACCGTACTTACTAAAGCTAAAAATAGGTATCGCATGGGGGACTGAAATTAAGCAGTTTGTCCTTTGATTTGCGCCATCAGACGGTCCACATCTTCCAAGAGCCGTTCGGCTTTTTCGCGTGCATCGGTGACCACTTTTTGTCCTTCTGCTTTTGCCAGACTTTCGGGCAAATCTTTGCCTTCTAGCAAATCAGAGATAAGGCCCTGTAATTGCTCACGGTATTTTGAAAGACGATACGACAGTTTGTCACGCGTGATTTCGCCTTTTTCGGGTGCGTACAAAACGCCAACGGCGGCGCCCGTAGCAACGCCTGCCAAAAATGCGATCAATACTTTTGATGAATTGCTCATGTTGTTTTAAATGTTTATTGTTTTCAGTGATTGTGCGGGCAGTAAATACCTACAGTCAACTCGGATTTATTTATTATCCAACAATCCCCTTCCGCTTTTTCGGATTTTGCCTTCTTTGATCAGCGTTTTTGAAAGGGTATCTAAGATTCCATTTACAAATTTACCACTTTTTGGCGTACTATATTCTTTGGCCATTTCAATTGCTTCGTTTATTGTCACCTTGACGGGGATTCCGGGAAAAGACATCATCTCGGAAACACTCATTTTCAGGATTAAATAATCCATCGGGGCCAAACGGTCTAAATCCCAGTTTTTGAGTGGCTCGGCAATGATTTGCTCGATTTCGTCGTTTCGGGTGGTGGTTTGCTCAAACAATTCTTCCATAAAAAAGCGATCTTCTTCCCAATCATCGGTCAAAGGAGTGAGCTGAAGCCCGCTGTCTTCGATGGTTGATTTGAATGTTTTGTTGGCCATTTTACGGGCAAGGTCGCCGTTTTCGCTCCAGTACAGGTCTTTGAGTTCAAAAAAGCTAACAACATCCTCATTTTTCAGAACCACATCTTTGAGCGCATTCAGAATGAGTTGCAGGTCTTCTTCGGCGGTGTGTTCTTTGGTTTCACAATAGGCCCGATAGGCATCGTCGTTCCGAAAAACATCCCTGAACAGCGTACGTACAAGTCCAGTGGTTTCTTGCCCCCACGTGATTCCGCGACGAATAAACTCATTTTCCAAGGTTTTGCTCTCACTCAGCGCAACCACGACTCGGTTGGTATCAAAACCCGCAATTTTTGAGAGCGGTTTGTTGTCTGGATCGTCGTACTGGCGTTCGCGTTCAGCTTGAGATAGCGAGCCAAATTCAATGAAAAGCTGTAAAAGGAGCAGGTACGTGTTGTAGATGGCCTCCACTTCGGGCGTCAGTTGCCGAGCGATGCGTTGCTTGTCTTTTTTGAACAAATCTTGGTAATACCGGAGGGCATTTTTGGCCGTGACCAAAGCCGTGGGTGGGGTATCATCATCGTGTGGGATTTCCCCTTTGCGATAATTTTCCTCCAGCAAAAGAGTGGTCATTTTTCTCATTCCTTCCAACTTCAAGGGGTCTTGGGGTGTCATGGAATTGAGGTCTGGCTTGAAAGATTCCGTGATGAAATCTACCGCCAATAGATAGTCTGCCTCGCGGGCAGCTTGCAGAGCGTAAAGGGATTGCAGCACCTTTACGCGCAGGTGTCTTCGACTTAACATTCAGTCTTGAAATTTGTGCAAATAAGCAGCAAGGAAAAGAACTTGCTTGTGTTTCCAGCCGCAAAGGTACGTTAAATAACCCAAATTTTCCAAGAATACTCGTGACGTTGACCGCAATTACCGTCCAATAGTACCGTTGATGTACAGAATTTTTGCCCTTATTTTTATTGTTCCAATAAAGACAGAAACGGGTGGATTTTGTTCAAAAAAAGAGTTTGTAATGTCACAGAAAAGCCGTAATTTTACTTCTATAAAGGTGGCTGCTCAAGGCAGCAAAATTTCGATAATTTTAACATTTATAATTAGCTGTAAAGCAACAATTTAATCCAATGGCAGACAACAAAGAACAGAAATTTAAAGCCTTGCAAACAACACTTGAGAAGCTAGATAAAGCCTACGGAAAAGGCACAGTCATGCGTCTGAGTGACAAAAAAGTAATGGACGTAGAAGTCATTTCAACGGGTTCCGTTGGGTTGGACTTAGCGTTAGGAATTGGCGGATTGCCACGCGGCCGGGTCGTGGAAATCTATGGTCCTGAGTCATCAGGAAAGACGACCCTTGCCATGCACTGCATTGCCGAAGCGCAGAAAGCAGGCGGATTGGCCGCCTTTATTGATGCCGAGCACGCTTTTGACCGCAGTTATGCCCAAAAATTAGGGATTGATACCCAAAATTTATTGATTTCACAGCCTGATAACGGGGAGCAAGCGCTCGAAATTGCCGAACATTTAATTTCTTCGGGGGCCATTGACATCATCGTGATTGACTCCGTGGCGGCCCTTGTACCAAAGGCAGAAATTGAAGGTGAAATGGGTGACAGCAAGATGGGTTTACAGGCCCGTTTGATGTCGCAGGCTTTGCGTAAATTGACGGGGGTAATCAACCGGACCAACTGCTGCTGTATCTTTATCAACCAGTTGCGCGATAAAATCGGCGTTATGTTTGGTAGTCCCGAAACCACCACGGGTGGTAACGCCCTAAAATATTACGCGTCGGTTCGTTTGGATATTCGTCGTATCGGTCAAATCAAGGAAAGTGCTGACAACATCACGGGTAACCGTACCAAAGTGAAAGTGGTGAAAAATAAATTGGCACCGCCGTTTAAAGTGATTGAGTTTGACATCATGTACGGAGAAGGTATCTCCAAAGTGGGTGAAATCATCGACTTGGCGGTGGAGTTGGAGATTGTTAAAAAATCAGGTTCATGGTTCAGCTACGACGGCAACCGCTTGTCGCAAGGCCGTGATGCTGTAAAACAATTGCTGAAAGACAATCCTGAATTGACGGAAGAACTGGAAGCCAAAATCCGGGCCAAAGTCAACGAAGATGAAAATGCGCTCGTCGATACTCTTGAGCCAAACATCGCCGATGACGGAAAACCTGAGTAAGGTTTTTAAATTAATGGTAGGGGCAGGCTTTACGTCTGCCCTTTTTTATTTGGAACAGAGGTGCTATCCCTACCAACGCGGTAGGGGCAGACGCAAGCGGTCCGCCGCGGGCCTGCCCCTACGGATGTTATTTCAAAATTTCTCTTGAAATAACCAGTTTCTGAATTTCGCTCGTTCCTTCGCCGATGGTGCACAGTTTGCAGTCGCGGTAAAATTTCTCTACGGGATAATCCTTCGTAAAACCGTATCCGCCGAAAATCTGCACTGCTTCATTGGCTACGCGTACTGATACTTCAGAAGCGTAATATTTGGCCGTTGCACTTTGTAGTGTAACGGTTTCGCCCCGGTCTTTGCGATCGGCAGCGTCATAAACCAGTAATTTAGCGGCTTCAATTTCGGTGAACATATCGGCCAATTTAAACGCAATGGCCTGAAACTGCGAAATCGCTTTTCCAAACTGATGGCGTTCTTTGGAATACGCCAAAGCAGCTTCGTAGGCACCGATGGCGGTTCCTAGACTCAAAGCGGCAATGGAAATGCGTCCACCGTCCAATATTTTCAGTGATTGAATAAACCCTTCTCCCACTTCCCCCAACACCTGACTTTCGTGAATCCGACAATCCTGAAAAATCAGTTCTGCCGTTTCGGAAGCCCTCATACCGAGTTTATCTTCTTTTTTCCCCGCCGAAAATCCGGGGGTATTTCGTTCGATGATAAAAGCCGTCGCTCCCCGTTTATCGCCTGGCGCACCCGTCCGCGCAATCACGACGGCTACATTGCCGCTTTTGCCGTGGGTAATGAAGTTCTTAGCGCCATTCAAGACCCAATATTCTCCGTCTTTGACGGCAACGGTTCGCATATTTCCAGCATCGGAGCCCGTGTTGGGTTCGGTCAAGCCCCATGCGCCAATCCACTCGCCCGACGCAAGTTTTGGAAGGTAGTTCTGCTTTTGGGTTTCGTTGCCAAACATTAAAATGTGATTGGTGCACAGCGAGTTATGGGCGGCCATCGAAAGACCGATGGAAGGGTCAACTTTGCTCAATTCAACAATGGCGGTTATGTATTCGCGATAGCCCAATCCTGCGCCACCGTAAGACTCAGGAACCAATATGCCCATCACGCCCAATGCTCCAAGCTGATGAAAAATTTCGACGGGAAAATACTGACTTTCGTCCCAATCTCTAACGTGAGGTTGAATCAGACGCGCTGCAAAATCGCGGACTGACTGTGCAATCAATTCTTGGTTTTCTGCAATTTCTGCCATCATAGTCGTAACAAGTGAAAGGTATAGTTGTTGATTCCGTTTCTCTAATGTATGCTTAGTCAATGATTATGCCAACAACCGTTGCTCATTTGGTTAGAAGGCGCTATTTTGAATTTGGTGTGGATTGAATAACGGTTCAAAGGTATTTGGAAGCAAGGAGTAAAAAGCTAGATAAAATTTGTCTTAACAACGAATTTTTAGGTAATATTATTTCTTGAAAAAATTGGGTGTTTGCCGTAAAATCAATGATGCATAGACAAATATGCGTTTGATTTAGAGGGATTGCCAAAATTCTTCTAATTTTGAGGCGATTTTATAAGCTAAAAAAAATACAATTTTTAGATTTCTTAAATTTATAGAATTCCAAAGCGGAATAAAATAACAACCAACAAACAGCGATTTATGAAAATAGCAGTAGTAGGAACCGGATATGTAGGACTTGTAACGGGAACTTGTTTTTCGGAAACAGGGATTCAAGTGACTTGTGTTGATATTGATATTAAAAAAGTTGAAAAGCTGAACAACGGAATTATTCCGATTTATGAACCCGGGTTGGACGTGCTTTTCCATCGCAACGTGGCAGAAGGCCGGTTGAAGTTTACAACCAATCTGGTTGAAGGAATCAAAGATGCGCAGGTTATTTTTCTGGCATTGCCTACGCCTCCCGGTGAAGATGGCTCGGCCGATTTAAAATATATTTTGAAGGTAGCCGATGATTTGGGAAAAATCATGGAAGAATATGCGGTTATCGTTGATAAAAGTACCGTACCCGTCGGCACCGCAGAAAAAGTAAGTGCCGCCATTGCCAAAAATGCAAAAGTAGAGTTTGATGTGGTTTCCAATCCTGAGTTCCTGAGAGAAGGAGTAGCGGTGGAGGATTTCATGAAGCCCGACCGGGTGGTAGTAGGAACGCGTTCGGAAAGAGCTAAAAAAGTAATGGAAAAACTGTATGCACCGCTGGTACGTCAGGGCAACCCCGTTATTTTTATGGATGAGCGCTCGGCAGAAATGACCAAGTACGCGGCCAATTCTTTCTTGGCGATGAAGATTACGTTTATGAACGAAATTGCGAACCTTTGTGAATTGGCGGGTGCCGATGTAGACAATGTTCGTAAAGGAATCGGAACGGATAGCCGCATCGGAAAACGTTTTCTGTTTGCGGGTATCGGGTACGGCGGAAGCTGCTTCCCGAAAGATGTTCAGGCTTTGGCCAAAACGTCGGAGGAATACAATTACGATTTCAAAGTGTTGAAATCAGTAATGGAAGTCAACGAGGCGCAAAAAACCAAAATGATTCCTCTGGTAAAAAAACATTTTGACGGAGATTTGACGGGCAAAACCATTGCGGTGTGGGGATTGTCATTTAAGCCATATACCGACGATATTCGTGAAGCACCGGCATTAGAAAACATCAGTATATTGCTCGAACAGGGCGCCAAAGTGATTGCATACGACCCTGAAGGAATGGAAAATGTGCGCAACTACGTGTTGGGCAACAAAATCACGTACGCACATACGCCCTACGCTGCTTTGGATGAGGCCGACGCGTTGATGATATTTACGGAATGGCCGCAGTTCCGTACGCCAGAATTTGAAAAAATGGCGTTGCTGATGAAGAGTAAAGTAATTTTTGACGGTCGTAATGTGTATGAACTCGACCAAATGAAAGAACTTGGATTTACGTATTATTCCATTGGAAGAGAAACGGTTGGCATTTAACATTGACCAGTTAATATTGAGCATTTAAATGGCAAAATCAGATTTTTCTGCTAAAATGTCGATTGCTTACAAGGAATGTCTAGAAACGAAATATTGGCTTTCTTTACTGAAAGATACGGGCTATATTGAGCAAAAGGCTTTTGAAAGTATTTATAACGATGCTGATGAACTAGCTAAAATCCTGTTCTCAATTCTTATAAACCACCCGAATAAACCCTATCAAAATGTTTTTGATGTGGTTCTGGTAAAATTGTTAAATGATAAATGTTTACTGATAAATGAAAAGAGTTTTAATCACCGGCGCAGCAGGATTTCTGGGGTCACACCTTTCCGACCGTTTTATTAAGGAAGGCTATTATGTCATCGGGATGGATAATCTCGTCACGGGCGATTTGCGCAATATCGAGCATTTGCGTTCAAATCCTCATTTTGAATTCATTCATCATGATGTTTCTAAGCACATCGTGATTGATGGTGACTTGGATTATATTCTCAATTTTGCCTCTCCGGCAAGCCCGATTGATTATTTAAAAATCCCGATTCAAACCCTTAAAGTAGGCTCGCTGGGTACACACAATTGCCTTGGTCTGGCCAAAGCAAAAGGTGCTCGTATCTTGGTTGCCTCAACTTCAGAAGTATACGGCGACCCGTTGGTTCACCCCCAAAATGAAGAATATTGGGGCCACGTTAATCCCGTCGGATTGCGTGGTTGTTACGATGAAGCGAAGCGTTTTCAGGAAGCCATAACGATGGCCTACCACCGTCATCACGGCGTAGAAACGCGTATCGTGCGGATTTTTAATACTTACGGCCCTCGTATGCGCCTAAACGACGGGCGGGTATTGCCTGCGTTTATCGGTCAGGCTTTGCGCGGTGAAGATTTAACCGTTTTTGGTGATGGTTCGCAAACGCGCTCTTTCTGCTACGTCGATGATTTGGTGGAAGGGATTTATCGTTTGCTCTTGAGCGACCACCCCATGCCGGTCAATGTAGGTAACCCTGCCGAGATTACCATCGGGCAGTTTGCCGAAGAAATCATCAAATTGACGGGAACTTCGCAGAAAGTTATCTACAAGCCGCTTCCGCAAGATGATCCAAAACAACGTCAGCCAGATATTACGTTGGCAAGAAAGGTGTTGGGTTGGGAGCCGAAAGTGTCCCGCGAAGAAGGTTTAAGAATTACGTACGATTACTTCAGAAACTTGCCAGAAGAGCGCCTCTACGAAGAGTCAAATCACCGTCAGTTCTAGGAATTAACTCCTGAAAGTATACTCACGCAAAGACGCGGAGATGCAGAGAAAAACTTTGCCCCAGCGACGGACCACTCTTTCGCGACTTTGCGTGATTTTTTTTGTCAAAATGCCAAATAAGGCGCTATCTTATTGACAAGCTTCTCGTCCAAAATCTTGATATTCAATAAGTCCTGAGGGGTTTTGTAAGAACCATGCTGCTCACGGTATCGCACGATGATTTCAGATTGGCGTCTGGAAAGATAAGGGTGTCGGTCCAGTTCTTCTGGTGAAACGGTATTGATGCTGATTTTCTGTACCGAACTACGTACTTGCGCAAAACGATTTAACTCACTCAACGCCAACGAATCCAGCCCGAAAACTTCGGTGTACTGCGTCGTAGAAGCAAAGCCACCCAATCCATCCCGAAATTTCACAATCCTGGCGGCGAGTTTGCTGCCAATCCCCTTCAAACGAATCAACTGACTTGTATCGGCCGTATTGATGTCGAAAGTCGTCAATGCAGGTTTTGTAAACGCAGGTTTAGGAGCCGCAGGGGTAAAGGCTGGCTCAGGAACGGGTGGGTTTGTAGTTGCAGCAAACGGTTTTTTTTCGGGAATGTTGATATAGGGTTCGAGACGTTCGTACAAAGCAGGAGCCAAGCCGTAAATTCTCTGTAAATCTTCTTTCTTGCGAAATTGTCCGCCTTTGGTGCGATATTTTATAATCCTTTCGGCAATGAATTTTGGCATTCCCAACTCTTGAAATTGCGTAACAGAAGCGATATTAGGGTCAAAATAAAACAGCGACAACGGCCGTTCTGGATTTTCTTCACGGTCTTTTTGAGAATAGTCTGCCCCATTTGATTTGGAATAATACGGTTTTTCGGGTTGTATCTTTTCTAAAATAGCCAACAAACTGTCGGCTTTTCGGCTATCAGTTTCGGGAATGACAGTTGATTTTTCGGACGTAAAACGGTCGTAGGTCAATGGCCCAAACCAGCACAAAACCATCACGACCGCAACCACCAAAAATCCCCGCGCCTGACTGCGCGAAAGGCCAAATTCATCGCGAATTAAGTATAGAAGGCGTTTTAGCATAGAGAATTAGAAGCTTGTCTAGCGGCTTTTTGACTTAGATTGCATCATTACGTCACAAATTCCCTAATTTTGCGCGCTTATATCATCTTGAACAATAGATAACAAACGAATAACGTACCCATGAGTCAAGCACCGGCTACTTCTTTACAGGACATTGTGGCGCACGCCAAAGAATACGGATTTGTATTTCCTTCTTCTGAGATTTATGACGGTCTACAGGCGGTTTATGACTACGGTCAAAACGGCGTAGAACTGAAAAATAACCTCAAAAATATCTGGTGGAAAGCCATGACGCAGCTCAACGACAATATAGTCGGAATTGATGCCGCGATTTTCATGCACCCGCTTACGTGGAAAGCTTCCGGACACGTAGACGGTTTCAGTGACCCGATGATCGACAACAAAGATTCCAAAAAACGCTACCGTGCCGATCAGTTGCTGGAAGGCAAAGCGGAGCAATACGCGGCCGACGGACAACCTGAAAAAGCACAGGCGCTGTTGAACGAAATGGGTCGTTTGTTGGGGGATGAGAATCTCGAAGGCGTCCGCGAACTGATCATTGCCGAAGGAATTAAATGTCAAGTCTCAGGCACTGCCAATTGGACCGAAGTACGTCAGTTCAACCTGATGTTCAGCACGCAGGTAGGGTCGGTGGCAGAGGATTCCAATTTGATCTATCTGCGTCCCGAAACGGCGCAGGGGATTTTTGTGAACTTTCTGAACGTACAGAAATCAGGTCGGATGAAGATTCCGTTTGGCATTGCCCAGATCGGAAAAGCCTTTCGGAATGAGATTGTTGCGCGGCAGTTTACGTTTCGGATGCGGGAGTTTGAACAAATGGAAATGCAGTTTTTTGTGCGCCCTGGTACCGAAATGGAATGGTACGAAAAATGGCGCGATACGCGTTTGAAATTTCACCAAGCCGTGGGACTTCCTGCCGCGAAGTTGAAATTTCATGATCATGAAAAATTGGCTTTTTATGCTAATGCTGCCGTGGATATTGAATACCAATTTCCGTTTGGTTTTCGTGAAATGGAAGGGATTCACTCACGAACTAATCATGATTTAAAAAGTCACCAAGAGTTTTCCAAAAAGAAACAACAGTATTTTGATAATGACCTCGACGAAAACGGCAAACCTTTCGGAAACTACATCCCGTACGTGGTCGAAACGTCGGTAGGGGCCGACCGTCTGTTTTTGGCGGTATTCTGCAATGCCTTTACCAAAGAAACGGTAGGAGAGGGCGATGCCCAGAAAGAGCGCACCGTGTTAAAACTGCATCCCGCGCTGGCTCCTTTCAAAGCGGCGATTTTCCCGTTGGTGAAAAAAGACGGTTTGCCCGAAAAAGCGGAAGAAATCGTCAAAGCACTCCGTGGCGAGTTTCGGGTGTTTTATGAAGAGCGTGATGCCATCGGTAAGCGCTACACCCGTCAGGACCTCATCGGTACGCCGTTCTGTATCGCGGTGGATTATCAGACCTTGGAAGACGATACCGTTACCATTCGTCACCGCGACAGCATGGAGCAAGAACGTGTGCACATTAGCGAGCTGAAAGCCAAGATTGGCTACGCGGTGTCAGAGCAGCGTATTTTGGAGTTGATATAGTTGTTTTCAACCACAGGAACGCCTGCCGCAGAGAAACGGAGGTACACAGAGAAAAATCACTCCTCTGTGTACCTCCGTTTCTCTGTGGTTATTTTATTTTACGTCATAGTTACTTTAAATCGCTCGCGGTAGAGTTGATAAAAACTGAGCGCGTAGGCGATGTAAAAGCAAAGTAAAGCGGCTACGATGAAGAGTGGGCCATCCTTGAATACATTATAATCAAAGAAAGCACGTGGCAAGTTCAGCATAACGCTAACTAAGGCAAACAAGAACCCAAGTCTTGTATATATAGCGTTGTATTTAAGTGAGTTAATAAATTTTTGCTGCCCAAATCCATAACCCCAAATTTGCTTGGCCACTTGAGGCAATACCACTAAAATAGGAAAGAGAACACATGCTGAAATGACCCATACAAAAGATGTACGCGGCACCAAATAGGCAAATTGAAACGTAAGTAATCCCACCAAAATCGTAGTTACGAACGTGGGCCAGCGGAAGTAGTCTTTCATGATTTGCCAATGTCTTTGGGAAATTTCTCCCGTTAGGCTTTCTATGTATTCGGCTTGGAGTTTTTCTAAACCATATTCGGGTTGGCCTCCATTAGTATAATCTTTCCAAACACCGTAATGATCCCATGTGCGGGCGGGGCGTTTGTAATTTACAAACTCGGAATGCACTTCCCCAAACGCTTCTCCAAACGTCTGCCCTTGTTCTACACGATCTTCGATAGCCAAAATATAATGATCTAATAGCTCTTCGTACAGGTCTTGGTATTTGATACCGCCTGCGATGATTTCCTTGCTGATGAGGTCAAGTTGGTGGGCCGTTAATTTCATCCGATTGAAGGTTTTAGGTGTAAGATTTTTTGAAGGTTAGAAACAAAATCTGCCAATTCCGACACGGCGCTTTGGGCCTGTTGGTGGCCGTTTTCGGTGAGTTTATAATACTTGCGGTTACGCCCGTCCACTAGCGCATTTTCGGTGGTCAATACGCCTTCAGCTTCCAGTTTATGCAGGGTAGGGTAGAGCGCTCCTTCGGTGAGTTGGAGTTCTCCCGCCGTGATTTCGCGCACTCGTTGCGTGATTTCGTAGCCGTACATGCGCTTGTTGTCCTGCAATAATTGTAGCACGATGGCACTTAGGCAGCCTTTGAGGTAGGTTTGTTGTTGCATAACGCAAATATACATGACATTTCTATATACAAAATTTTCTTAGGTATAAAATTTTTGTATTTTTCTCCCGCTAATTACGACAGAGGCGAAAAATTTGAACTTTTCCGTGATATTCCGACGTTTAGAGAATATCTTTTGATTGATTCTCGCCGAGTTTGGGCGGAGTTGTGGCGAAAAAGCAACGAGGGAATTTGGTCATTGGTATTTGAAGGAAAATCATTGGAATCATTACTCTGTTTAGAAACCATCGGGATGGACTTGCCGCTGTCAGATTTGTACGTCAACACGGAAGATTTGCCCGAAACTGTTTTCGAAATAAGATAAACAATCATTAATAAAACATGAGAAAGGACTGAAAGATACCCCAAAAGCGTCTTTCAGTCCTTTCTTTTTTCATTCTCCACCGTTATTTTCGTTATGTACAACCTTCAGTTTTGGCTTCTTTGCATCAGTAACTTTCTGTTTTCCGCAAGTTTTCAGATGATGATTCCTGAATTGCCCGATTACTTGACTGCTATGGGTGGCAAGGAACACATCGGTCTTATCATTGCTCTTTTTACACTCACTGCAGGCCTGTCGCGGCCTTTCAGTGGCAAACTCACCGACACCGTTGGGCGTGTGCCTGTGATGGCCTTCGGGTCATTGGTGTGTTGCGTGTGT
Organism: Runella aurantiaca; assembly: GCF_003339505.1. Taxonomy (GTDB): domain Bacteria; phylum Bacteroidota; class Bacteroidia; order Cytophagales; family Spirosomataceae; genus Runella; species Runella aurantiaca. Next base: position 14,828 of record NZ_QPIW01000012.1, on the reverse strand, counting down.
AGTTTGTTTTATCCCTTTGTGCATGTAGTATGGGGTTTTCTGTTGTTGCGGTTTTTACACGGTTTTTCAACGGGAACCAAACCTACGGCGACGGCGGCCTACGTGGCCGACATTATTCCTGAAAACCGTCGGGGCGAAGCAGCGGGGATGCTGGGGATTTTTACGGCCACGGGGATGTCAATCGGGCCGTCCATCGGTAGTTACCTGACGTTGTGGTTTGGCATCAATCCTATGTTTTACGTAGCGTCGGCGTTTGCGCTGATTTCAATTCTGATATTGCTCAACATGAAAGAGACGCTTGTTGACAAACAACCATTTAGTTTGAAGTTGTTTAAAATTTCGCGACGCGATATTTTTGAGCCGAGGGTATTGAGTGTGTTTATCGTGATGTTTTGTGTGTCGTTTTCGTCGGGCGTGGTTCTAACCCTTGTGCCCGACATGAGCAAAACCCTGGGCGTAGGCAATAAGGGTCTGTTTTTTACCGTCTATACGGTGGCATCTTTATTGATTCGGGTGTTTGCGAGCAAGTCGTCGGACATTCATGGGCGAGTGCCAGTCTTGATTATCTCTACGGTGATTTTAGCGGTTGGAATGACCATTTTGGGTTTGAGCCAATCACCGTTTGGTTTTTGGGCTGCCGCAATTCTGTTCGGATTTTCGTGGGGATTGAACACGCCAACGCTGACGGCCTGGGCCATTGATTTGAGTCATCCAGATTATAGAGGCCGTGCCCTTGCTACAATGTACATTGCGTTGGAAGCGGGTATTGGCGTAGGGGCTTGGTGGTCAGGCTGGTGGTACCAAGGAGATGTGCATAACATGCCTTTTGCGTTTTTCATTTCGGCGGTTTTGGCGGTGGTCTCATTGGGATATTTACTTTGGTGGAAGCGTGCGAAACAGGTGCTAGCCTGATAAAAATTAAAAACTAATGACTTCCCTCAGTACAACGCGTTGGTTTGTGTCGTAATTTTGACGCGCCAACCACCTATCACTATGATAGTGACGTTGTAACTAACACCAATGCAAGAACTTCGCACCCTGATTGGAAAAGAAATTACGTTGGAATGGCGGCAACGCTATGCCCTCAACGGCATGTTGCTGTACATTGTAAGCACTGTTTTTGTGTGTTATTTGAGCTTTCGGCTCAAATCCAATCAACTCAATCCACTCACGTGGAATACCCTTTTCTGGATTATTGTGCTTTTTACGGCGGTGAGTGCCATTTCAAAGAGCTTTACGCAGGAGCGCGCGGGCCGATTGCTCTATTACTACACGCTGGCGAGTCCACGGGGCATTATTCTTTCCAAAATCCTGTACAACTCTGGGCTGATGATTGTTTTATCGTTGGCGGGTTTCGGATTTTATGCGTTTGTAATGGGAAATCCGGTAGGAGATATACCGATGTATCTGCTTACCATTGTATTGGCAAGTATTGGGTTTGCCTCTACGCTTACGATGGTAGCGGGTATTGCGTCGAAGGCCGAAAACAACGCCGCGTTAATGTCTATTCTGAGTTTTCCCGCCATTATCCCAATGTTGTTGATGGTCATGAAATTAGCAAAAAATGCCCTTGATGGTCTGGATCGGAGTGTCAGCGGCGAAGAAATCGTAGTATTGTTGGCCTTGGATGCAATTGTAGTCAGTTTGTCATTAATTTTGTTTCCGTATTTATGGAAAAGTTAGTCATGACGGCTGTTTTAAGAACTTTTAAAATAATAAAAACAGAAGGAATGTGGTGTTAAAACATCGTTCATTCAGCGCATAAACTATGAAAAATAACTGGTGGAAAGTACTGGCCGTTGTTTTGTTGACGTACGGGTTTTATTTTGGATTGATGGGCGAGGTACCTCGACGCAATATTTTGAACGAAAGTATTCGAAACGTATACTTTCACGTCTCACTGTGGTTTGCTACGACGCTGTTTTTGCTTACCTCGGCGATTTATTCCATTCGTTACCTGCGTTCAAATAACCTGACCCATGATATTAAAGCCGTAGAATTTACCAACGTCGCTTTGCTTTTTGGCGCACTCGGTTGTGCTACAGGCTCGCTTTGGGCACGCGTAACTTGGGGAGATTGGTGGCCCAACGACCCCAAACTCAACAGTGTGGCCATCAGTATGTTGATGTATTTTGCCTATACTGTGCTGAGAAGCTCGCTAGAAGATGAGCAGAAAAAAGCCCGAATTTCGGCCGTATACAACATTTTTGCCTTTGCGGTTTTTATTCCGCTCATTTATATCCTGCCCCGGATGACCGATTCACTCCACCCCGGCAATGGCGGCAATCCAGCCTTTGGCGAATACGATATGGACAACCAAATGCGGCGGGTGTTTTATCCCATCATTATTGGTTGGATGTTGCTCGGAACCTGGATTGCTACGCTGCGCATTCGGGTACGGGCGTTGACCTTAAATGATTAACCATTTACAACTTGATAAACCGATGAGAACTATATTTTATTTTTTTCTTTTTACGCTGGTAACTAATGTAAACCTCTTTGCCCAACAATCTGTTGTTGAGGAAGTAGCGATGGCCGACCAAATGCGGGCCGACGGCAAGATTTGGGTCGTTGTAGCGGTAATTTCGGTGATTTTTGCGGGGATTATTACGTTTTTAGTCAACATTGACAGGAAAGTGTCGAAGCTTGAAAAACAATTGAAGAAATGAGCATCTTAGACTTAGTAGCAAAACTTGAAAAATTGCCTCCAGAACAATTGGCTAAAATAGAGGATTTGGTAGATTCATGGATGAGTGAACAGCCTCATGATGAAATTCCTAAAAAACGCCAATTTGGGGTATTTAAAGGAAAAATAACTATTTCGGATGACTTCGACGAGCCATTGGAAGACTTTAAAGAATATATGTATCCGTGAAATACTTGCTTGATACTCATTTCCTTATTTGGTTTACCGAAGGCAATCCAAAGTTGCCGGAAACTACAAAATCAGTTATCGAAGATATAGATACCGTATGTTTTGTCAGTGTAGCCTCTTTTTGGGAAATCGGCATAAAAATTAGTTTGGGTAAATTAAAATTAGATATGCCATTTGTGGATTTGGAAAATTGGGTTGTCAATAACAGAATTAATATTTTGCCAATTCGTTTTGATAACATAATCCAACTTTCTCAGCTTCCATTTCACCACCGCGACCCATTCGACCGCACTCTAATCGCACAGGCACTAAGTGAAAAGTTAACCATTATTACAAAAGAAAAACTTTTTGAAGAGTATGGCGTAACACGCCTTTGGTAGTAAAGAATCAAAAATCAGTACAACAATGAAAAAAATACACATTTTCGGATTAATCGTCATTGCCATTGCCATCGGAATCATCGTGTCAACCTACGGCAGTGCAAGTACATACTCAAACTTCACGGAAGCTGAAGAACTGGCCCAGGAAGGAGAAACCTCTGAGGTGCACGTGGTGGGAAAATTGACCAAAGATGCCAACGGGCAAATCGTAGGCATGAAATACGACCCCGTCATGGATGCCAATCGCTTTGAATTTATGCTGGTCGATACCAACAAAATTGTCAAAAAAGTCGTTTATCTGAGTCCTAAACCGCAGGATTTTGATAAATCGGAGCAGGTAGTGGTGATTGGGCGGATGCAGAAAGACTATTTTGAATGTAATAAGATTCTGATGAAATGTCCTTCAAAATACACCAACGAAGCGCCTGATTTTAAGGAAGCTACGGCGGAGAAAATATAATTCATAGACAAAAAATGACGGCGGGTGATACATACCGACTGGCATTTTTTGTCCAACAACCCAACTCATGACTCTCGGAAATTTAGGACACCTTCTCGTAATTTTCTCCTTCGTAACGTCGTTGGTCGCTACGTATGCGTATTTACGAGCCACTCTTTTATCGACTGATAACCTACAGGTAGAAACCTGGAAGCGCTTCGCTAGAGGTGCTTTTTATATTCACGTAGCGGCCGTTGTCGGTGTGTGTGCTACGCTGTATGTTATTATCTACGGTCATCATTTTGAGTACCACTATGCGTGGAGCCACTCATCTAGGGCGCTTCCGTGGTACTATATGCTGTCTTGCTTTTGGGAAGGACAGGAAGGCAGCTTTATGCTCTGGATGTTTTGGCAGGCGGTTTTGGGCGTGATTCTGATTCGCACCAATAAGCTTTGGGAAGCGCCCATGATGACGGTTTATGCGTTGGTACAGGCTTTTTTAACTTCCATGATTCTGGGTGTTATCATTCCAGGATTGGATTTTAAAATAGGAAGTACGCCCTTCTTGACCATTGCCGAAGCCAACCCCGGCGCTCCGTTTTTACAACTCAATCCTGATTTTGTGCCCAAAGACGGAAACGGTCTCAATCCGTTGTTGCAAAATTATTGGATGGTGATTCACCCGCCTACTTTGTTTTTAGGCTTTGCCCTTACATTGGTGCCTTTTGCATATCTGATGGCGGGCCTTTGGCGCAAGCAAGTGGTGGAGTGGTTGCGGCCTGCTTTGCCTTGGACGTTGCTGACGGGTGTTATTCTCGGGGTTGGTATTTTGATGGGCGGTTATTGGGCCTACGAGACGCTGAGCTTCAACAGCTATTGGAGTTGGGACCCCGTTGAGAATGCCGTCTATGTGCCTTGGCTCATCGTGATTGCGGCCTTGCATACGATGATTATTGCCAAGAAAAACGCTACTGCGCTCAAAACTTCGGTGATTTTGGTTATTGCGCAGTTTATTCTGATTCTTTATTCTACTTTCCTCACGCGCAGCGGGATTTTGGGCAATGCCTCCGTTCACTCGTTTACCGATTTGGGTCTTTCGGGGCAATTGCTGCTTTATCTGTTTGCCTTTATTATCGTGGCAACGATTTTGACCGTTCGGGTGTGGAAACTTATGCCTTCCGACAAAGATGAAGTATCAACCTACTCGCGGGAATTCTGGCTTTTTATGGGGGCTACGGTGCTGTGTTTGGCGAGTTTTCAGGTCATTATTCCGACTTCTATTCCCGTTTGGAACAGTATTGTACAGGCTTTTGGTGGAGTTTCCAAATTGGCTCCTCCCACAGACGCTATCTCTTATTATACCAAATTTCAGCTTTGGTTTTTTGCCGTTATTACCATCTTATCGGGCATCGGCCAGTATTTTTGGTGGAAGCGGGTGCAGAAAGGAAAAATGCAGGACTTGCTTACACCGGTATGGATTTCGCTGTTTATCAGCGCTTTGCTGATTACATTTGGTGGCATCAATAAACTACCTTATATCGCTTTGTTAACGGCGGCGGTGTTTGCGCTGGTTTCCAATACTACCATCATTATCGGTGTTTTACGCGGTAGTTATCGCGTATCGGGCGGGTCTATTACCCACATTGGTGTGGCGTTGATGCTGATTGGTATTTTGTGGTCATCGGGTTATCAAAAAGTGGTGTCGCTGAATGCGTCGGGCTTACTGATTTCAAAAGATGATTATTTTACGAAGGAAGACAACAAAGAAAATAAGGAAAACGTCCTCTTGTGGCTTGGTCAGCCGACGCGTATGGGCGATTATCTGTTGACTTATCGTGGTCCTCGCATCGAAATCCGTGATGTGCCTGAGTTTGTTCCTAACACTTGGGTCGACGTGATTGAAGGTGATTTCCACGCGGTTTGTCTGCGTGACATTACAATCGGCGAAAAAACGTACCACAAAAAAGGCGACACGGTGGCAGTCTACGCCGAAAACGCGCATTATGAAGTTGAATACCGCGAGCCTAATGGTCGAATTGCAACGTTGTATCCACGGGTGCAATTCAACGAAAAAATGGGATTGGTGACATCGCCGGATATTAAACGCGAGCTTAATAAAGACCTGTATTCTTACGTAACGGTGGGAAGTGACCCCAAGAAAGCGGAAGAGTGGTCGCCAACCGAAAACTTCCGCGTGGCGATGCAGGACACATTTTTTGTCAATGATTTTGTGGCCGTGCTCGAAAGTGTAGGCCGTACCGATAAGGTGGAAGGAATAGCGCTTACGCCCAACGACGTGGCCGTAAAGGCACAAATTAAGATATTGGATAAAGAGCGTGAATACTTCATTACGCCAACTTTTGCCATTAACCAAGATCGTATGGTGATGCGCAAGCCAGAAGTAAATGAAGATTTGGGTTTACGTGTTCAATTTATGGAGATTGACCCCAAAACGGGAACCTTCAGTTTTGCCGTCAACTCCAAACAACGTGACTACATTGTGATGAAAGCCGTCGAAAAACCACTTATCAATGTGTTATGGATCGGAACCATTGTCTTGATCATCGGTTTTATGATGTCGACTATCCGGCGTTTTCGAGAGTTTCGTCTGGTGAGAGATAAGGGCGTGGAACTGGAAAAAGTTTAACCAAAGCATAAATAAAATCAAAAAAGCGGCTTTTTGGCCGCTTTTTTGATAGTGGTTAAGTATTAATTAAAAATGGTTAATCTCCAACTTTCTTTAGGCTCTGCAAATCATCGGGTTTAGTGCATAAAAAGTCACAAATAGCCTCCATTTCAGTACTTTTGGTTGCGATTTTCGCACTGGTGGGATTTTCACGTTTTAATGAAAAAGAAGCCGATATTCCCGCTTTCGACAGTTTTAAGAAAACCATTGCCTTCCAAAAGCATCAATTTGACATCAGCACCAACGAATCTGGTGCCATCAGGGAGTTGGTCATTAAAGTGAGCCGCGACAATAAGCAGTTGATTCTTATCCGACAAAAAACGGATGGATGGGTGGTCAATGCCGAAGCGGCTGATTTGAATCGTAACGGTTCTCCCGAGATTTACGTTTATTCGAGTACGTACGGGAGTGGCTCATTTGGCAAAATCTATGCCTTCGAATTTCTGCCTACGTCGTTTGATGCCATTCGTACCGAGCCGTTTTTGCCGATGTTGGCCGAAGGCTACATGGGGCACGATTCGTTTAAAATTGAAAATGGACAATTGGTGCGCGAATTTCCCATTTACCACGCTGGCGATACCAACGCGCGCCCCACGGGAGGCACTCGCAAAATTTGGTATGAATTGCGGGAGTCTGAGAAAAAAATGCTCCTGAAAGCGGTGGAATATGAGGACTGAAACGAAAATGATAAACCGAAAACTGGTAAACTGAAAAATGTAAAAGGGTTGAATTTTGCCCAATGCAGTTGATTCAGGAGTCTTTATGCGCTTTAAGATGTATGATCGCTGACGATGAGCCATTTTCCACCTATTTTTCTGAAAACAAGTGTATAATGTCCTCCAATATCTCCTTTCTCTGGGCGGGTAAGGTGCCATTTGCCGATGACAAAATACGCGTTTTTGTCCAACGCATTCAACCGTAAAATCGTGAATTTTAGCGTGCCCATCGTGGCGCGGTCGGGATAGCGTACTTTGTAATTTTCTAGGGTGTTTTTCCATCCGTAAGTAGGGCCTTTTGCACCAATAAATGCGAGGGAGTCCGATTTCCAATAGCCTTCCATGAATGAGTTTACATCGCCCGCGTTCCAGTCAGCTTCCTGTTTTTGGAGAATTTTTAAAATCACTTTTTCGTCGGCATTTTGTTGGGAAAAACCAGTGACTCCAGTAAACAAACAGGCGATAATCAAAAAGAATGAGAAGAGTTTCATGTCAATGCAGATAAATGTTGAGTTAGTAGCCACGGGTTAAATCAATCTGATTTTCAAGAGGTTGTCCATTTAAAAAGCGTTGGAAGTTTTTGACGAAAAAAGCAATTTTTCCTTCATCTTCACTCGCCTGTCCGCCGCCTGTGTGTTGGGTAAGAATCACATTAGGCATATCCCAAAGCGGGTTTTCGACGGGTAAAGGTTCAACTTCGGTCACGTCCAAGACCGCGCCAGCCAGTCGTTTTTGCTGCAAAGCGGCAATGAGTGCTGGCTCGTCTACCGTGGTTCCGCGTCCAACGTTGGCAAAAACCGCCGTTGATGGCAAAGTATCAATCATTTGGGCCGTAAAAAAGCCCTTGGCGGTGCCAGGAAGACAGTTGATGACTAAGTCAGTTTGGGGCAATACAGTCATCAATTCTTCGGGCGAATGAATCGACGCACTTGGGTGAGAACGCGCTACCATTTGAATGGAGCAATCAAAGCCCGAAAGCATTTTTTTGACGGCTTGTCCGATGCTGCCAGCGCCCAAAATCACCACGCGTTTGCCCGTGAGCAAATTGAGTCGAAAGCGAATTGGCGCTCCAACCCAGCGTTTTTCGGCTTTGAGCGAGGTTAGCTCATCTACACCGCGGTAAAAAGCCAGAATACCAGCCACGATGGTTTCGGCGCAGGGAATGGAGAAATAATCGGCCAGATTGCAAATAGCCACGTTGGGTAAAATCAGGTTTTTAAACCCGTCAAAACCCGCCGAATCCAACTGCCAGTATTTGAGCAGTGGCGGGGCGGTTGTCAACCAAGCGGCGGGTGGATTTCCCAAAATCACCTGTGATTGTTGGAAGGCCGCTGCTTGCTCGGTTTCTGACCATTCATTCTTGAAAAATACCGAATGCCCCGCGGGCAACTGTTGTTTCAATGCTTGGCGAAGCGATTCATTGAGGGACGTATTTACGAAAATTTGCATTAGATTTGCTGAAAATTAGTGCGAAAAAGTCAGTAGCGAAAGGCCGTTCTTCGTCCTTCGCTAGCCTGATATTCTACATTGAATAATATTAAAATACGCGATAAAGATATGATCTCTAAGTGGTTAGATAAACTGAATCGTCAAGATTACCCTTTCATTGATTTGTTTTATTATTTAATCGTGATCGTGGTCTTCTTTTTACTGGTCATCATCTCCAGCATCTTTTTTGATTAGTAGAGACGGAAAATCTTCCGCCTCTACCTCGGTTATTTTCCCTTCGAAAACGCAGGCAATTCCCAGTCGCAGGCTGGCGCTAACCAATCATAACCTGATTCGATAGGTTGGCCGTCGGGAGGAGTCATGGGCGTTATAGAAATAATATCGCTGACGTTGGTGTTTGCCTCTTCAATTTGTTGTTTGGCAAAGAGATAATGCGCTTTTTGTTTCGTATCGTTGGAGGTGCGGGTCGACAGCCAGACTTTGAATTCCTGAATTTTTAGTCCTACAATGGCCCGGACCTGCGGAGTAACTTCTTTGTTGCGGCTGAGGTCAATTAAATGACTCAAGACCAATTTCTCTACCAAACGTTCAATCTCTCCGTTGTAGGCTACGCGCGGCGCGGCGGATTTCCAAGTGGCATTGAGCAATTGATCCAAGGTTTCTTCCAAACTAGGCAATGAGGCATCAATCGACGATTGAATCACCAAGCGACTCAAACGCTCAGGATTAAGCAACATTCGAAGCGTTAGTCCAGCGGCGGCTTCTGGTGGCCCTAGTGGGTCGAATACCAGCCCCGTACGGCGCTTAAAGGTCTCACGCGGATTGGCGTTATACCCAAATGCCCGTGGTGGCGTTAGTTTCAAGACTGCATCGGGGACTTTTAGAAAGTCGGGTTGAATGGTTTGTAACAACCCCGCCAATGCTTCGCGCTGCTCTTTTCCGTTGATGGGCAAAGTTTCTAGATTCTTCTCGCCTTTTACCGAAAAACGATAGTTTACCCCCGCCAATACTTTAGAGGCTGCTTCTACCTGAAAGCGGTGAAACATATACATCGGCACAAAAACCTCTTCCAATGAGCTCATCGGTGTGCCCGTGCGGAGTTTTCGCTCGTCAAAGTTAGCCAAGGTCAGCTTGCGAATTTCCGAAACTCGTTTTAACTCTGCGGTGGCATTCACACCGTTGTCCCAGAGGTGCGTTTGCGGATGTGCGCTGCCTTCGGGACGTGCGTCTTGATCGGTGAGGAAATACAGGCCTTTGCCATACATTTGGTCTACAATCGCATTCAACGCCTTTTTCTCATCGGTACCTTTAGGGAAATCCTGATAGCCCCAAATGATGGACCATTTATCATAATCGCCAATTTTTTTGTCGTACGCGTTGGATAAATCTACTTTGCCGTTTTTCAATTCAACCTGCATGTGCGGATAGTCCATCACCGATGCGCGGTCGTGCACGCTGGCCACGTAGTTGTGGGGGAGTCCCAATGTGTGCCCAATTTCGTGCGCCGACAGTTGTTTCAAGCGGTCGAGCGACATGCCCATCATGTCTTCGGTGTTGGTAGAATCAGTTTTATAATCGCCTACCAGTCCTTGTGCGATGAGGTAATCTTGACGAACGCGTAATGAACCCAGCGTGACTTTGCCTTTCAAAATCTCGCCTGTACGCGGGTCAATGATGCTGCCACCGTACGACCAGCCGCGCGTAGAGCGGTGTACCCACTGCACCAGATTGTACCGCACATCCATCGGGTCGGCATCGGCGGGAAGAAGTTTTACCTGAAACGCATCTTTGTAGCCTGCCGCTTCAAACGCCTGATTCCACCATTTGGCACCTTCGACCAAGGCCGAGCGGATAGGCTCGGGCGCGCCCGGGTCGATGTAGTAAACAATGGGTTTTACGGGCTCGCTGATGGCGGCGTAGGGGTCTTTTTTCTTCAAACGATGGCGCACAATGTAACGTTTTGTGATTGGCTCACTCACGGGAGAGGCATAATCGTAAAAAGAGGTAAAAATATATCCCATGCGTGGGTCAAAACCGCGCGGTTGGTAGTTGTTGTCGGGCAGTTCAACAAAGGAATGGTGCTGACGCATACTCATCGTGGTGGCCGTTGGGGCTACAGCACGGAGGTAAGCCCCGGGAGCATCTCCAGTGAGCGTAATGGTTACTTCAAATTCCGTGTTTTGGGGGAAGTTTTTGGTATTGGGCAAATACAAAGCCGAGCGCGAAGCGTCCAATCTGAAGGTGCCTTGCCGGGTACGTGAAATGTCCTGAATGGCTCCGACGGCATCTTGCAACAGAAAAGGCGTCAATTCGACGAGCACCGTTCCCGCATTTTCGGCGGTGATTTCAAACCCCCAATGCACCGACTGCGCAAAGGATTCTTCCACGGCGCGGCGTTCGAGCGGGTCGTTGCTGAGGGCGCGATAGCCGTAATTGGGCTCCACCATCAAGACTTTATTGCCAGTACGTTGAAATTTAATGACGTGTTCCTGCCCCAATCGCCCGCGGTCGAGGCCGATGTCGTTGGAGCCGATGCCTTGGGCTAAAGTTGGATAATACAACAATTCGGTATCAAATCGGGTGATTTCCAAATAAATTTTACCCTTTTTAGCGTCCCAATAGTAGGGCATGAAACCGTCCTTCTTTTCCATGTCTTTGGTGAAGGTTTCGATAGGGTTCTGGGCAAAAAGCGAATAAGAAAAAAGGGTTAGGAGTAGTAATTTCTTCATAAAAAGGGGGTAAGTCGGTTTGTTGGATGAAAATATACCTCGTTTTTGAGGTTCTTTACAAAGAAACCAATTTTTTGGGGAAGAGAGAAATTTTAAGGGCTGTCCTTAACTATCTACATGCATCTGCCGCCTAGCCGTAGGAGTGCCACAGCGTTGATTTTATTACAAATTCAAGACATACAATTTCATAAAATCAGGAGGATGTCAATCTATCTGAGAAAAATAAGGGTTGGCCATGAATATTGCGATAAAACTCAAAAAGTTGCTTTGGATTGATGCTTTTGCGGGCTTGAGTAGTATTGGACTGCTTTGGTATTTTTTTGATAAAGCCTCGTTTGTAGCTGGGAAAAGGGTACTTACTGTTGGACTCAGTGGGGGTGGGTACACTGGCTTTGGTAGACTATGAATTTCTCAGGATTTTTTCCATTTTTTTGCCCTTCGCCAACTCATCAACCAACTTATCCAAATACCTGACTTTTCGCGTCAAAGGATTCTCTATTTCCTCAATCCGATAACCGCATATCAGCCCCGTAATGAGATGGGCATTGGGGTTTAAATCGGCATTCTGAAAGAAGATTTCAAAAGTTACTTTATCGTCGATGTGGGCTTGCAGTTGTTGGTCATCAAAACCCGTCAGCCATTCAATGACTTGATGTAATTCTTCTTTTGTTCTTCCCTTCTTCTCAACTTTGTTGAGATAGTGCGGATACACCGAAGAGAAGGTCATGTTCGCGAAACGTTCATCGTGTGTTTTCATTGTTTTTATCATTTTTGCCGCTGTCGGTCTTATGACCGGCCGCCCTTCAATTCAATCCAAATTTACGTATTTTCGCCAGTTATGTTGTTCTTTAAAGCCCAGTACCTCACGGATTTTGCGATTGGAAAACAAGGCTTCATGCTCCTCCAATTCGCGTGTAATGGGCACGTTAGGGAAGAACCTTTCGGCCAATTCTTTGCTCGGAATAACAGCCCCGTTGTGGTCATTGCCAGCATTAAAAACCTGATAGCCTAGGCCATCTTTTTTCAAACATAAATCTACGATTTGCCCCAAATCGCGGGCGTCGATATAACAAAAGGCATTTCGGCGGCGCACTTCGGGGTGTTTGAAATAATGGGGAAACAGTTCGGCGTACTCGTGCGGTTCGATCACATTTCCGATGCGGAGGGCGTAAATATCAAACCCCGACCGTCGCTGAAAACTGCGGGCCGTTTTTTCATTGACCACCTTTGACAATCCGTAGCTATCCATGGGGTCGACGTCGTAATCCTCCTCCAACGGCAACATTTTAGGGTCGGTTTGGCCGTCCGAAAAACAGATACCGTAGGTGGTTTCTGACGAGGCAATGATAATCTTTTTGATGCCCAATTTCACCGCCGCCTCAATCACATTGTAAGTGCCTACAGTATTGACCCGAAACATTTCGTTATCAGGTTTAAGTAAGATGCGGGGAACGGCTGCAAAATGGACGACCGCGTCAAATGTGGGAACGCTGGTTCCCGGTTCCAATTCCTCAAAGCCCGTATAGGAAGTCATGGCATTGAACATTTGTCCCGAATCGGTAATGTCGGCGGTCAGGTTATCCACCCTCGGATGATGCAAAGGCGTCAGGTCTACATTCAGCACTTTATGGCCTTGGTCGAGCAGGTACGGAATGACGTGCTTTCCGGCTTTTCCCGAGCCGCCCGTAAAAAAGATTCGCATTGTAGTGAGTGGTTTTCCTGTTTATGAATGATTTTATCGGTAACTAACTGGGCAGGGAAAAAAGTTGTTAGTAAAAAAAATAAACAGATAGCAAAGACACTATTTGTTGAACTCATTTACAAAATCCTGTAAAGTCCAATCCAACATTTTTGTGTGTCCTGAATGCACAAATAATGTCCAAGACGCAGGCATGGACTGTTTATCATCTATTTCACCCGGGTTAACGGTGACAATGAAGGAATTGTGCCCGTTTGTAGCCGTTCTGTCGGTTCCCAATCCCCTATTGGAAGAATCCGAGTTGGAAGAAACCGTAGCTTCAGCATTTTCAAAAGCTTTGCGAAGTGTGGCATTTTTCTCAAAAAACCAACGATAGAAGTAATTAGCCAATCGCGCCGCCTCCACATCGTTGACTTTGGCATTAGTCGCAATAATGGCCTTCACGCCCTTGGCAGTGAGAATGCCGACGTGACCGGAAGAAAGACAACCGTTTAGGAAAACAATTGGGACAGGATGTTTATCATCGGGAATTAGTAAACGAGAAAAACGGATTTTATCCATTTTCTGCAATCCTTCGAGGACCACATGAGATTGCTCTGAATGCCCTCCAAAATGGAATAACAATAATTCTTCGCCATAATCCAGCATTGCATCAGCCAAATTCTCTACAGTGGTATCTTCTATTTTTTGTGCGGTGACCAGTACACTTTTGCTAATTGCCTTGTAAACGTTATTGGCTTCAGTTTGGATTTCTGCAAGACCATTAGATGCGAAAGCCATTAAAGTAATAGGTGTTTTCTTAAAAATTGGAGCGATATGTTCAGAATCTTTTCTATGGATTCCTCCTTTATATTGGGGTATTTCAAATAAACCTAATGCCTCGATTACATTGACTTTCCCCGTTTTCTTACTGATAAAAACACTTTCCTCTCCTGATTCCCAAGCTTCTATCAAAAATTGGTAGCTTATATTATCGCCTTGAGGCAACATAACTAACTGTTCATAGTCAAACTTCTCTGAAAAATCTTTAAAATCCTTATGGAAGAACTCCCAACAATCTCGAATTCGTTCGCCTTTAATCCAAAGCCTGATTTCTTTGTCTTTGGCATCAGCCTCTACAAACATTAGCGTGTCGCTATCAGGGTGCTTGACGACGATACCGTTGCGCCAATAGTCTTCTTCGTAAGCGTGCTTGACATTGCGAGCGATAAAACGATGAATAACCGATGAAGGTAGCGATGTTGTATATTTCAGGCAATAAAGCCGATAATCTTGTGCTTTAAATGCCACCAAATCGGTTTTTGATTGGCCTTCTAAGGAGGATGGGATTAGCCATTCATGCTTATTAAATTCATGGCAAAGATTAAATTCGGCCATAACATCCAACAAAAACTGATAATCAGAAGGCTTGTATTCAAAAAGTAGTCTTTCCGTGAAAATGATTTTTAAGTCCTGTGCGTTGATACGGCCACGTTTCTGGTTTGTATGGTTTGATAAAATGATTTGATATGCTCCTGTCGTGAGCCAATCAGGATTCAAAATATAGTATTTATCTCCAAATGGTCTGTCAAAAAACGTAATTGTGCCAACCGTATCAAGCATTTCAGCCAACCCTCTCTGAATGTTTTCTTCAGCTACCTGTTGTTGTTGGCATATAGTTTGATACTCGTCATACAAAAGATAGTTCTTTTGTACTTGATTGAGTAATTCATCTTTGATTGCGAGCCAATGTCCTCATTCCCCGAACCGTATCCATTTAAAAGTAGAAAAAATTATAAATTTCACTTTTAAACGGTATCCAAATGAAAAAAAGCAATTTTACAGAGGAGCAAATCGTAACGATTTTGCACAGTCA